>NWBN01000021.1 GCA_002633315.1 Bacteroidales bacterium Phil6 | reverse complement strand
TTTATGCCGATAAAATAAATCTAAAAAACATCGAAATTTATATGTATATACACACATTGATTTTCAGTAAATTATAATTTTACACAAATAATTTTGAATAATCTGAAAAAAATAATTTAAAAATTTCTTGCACTTTTCTTGTACTTTTTTTACTTTTGCAAAAAAATGTCATGGCTTCATTTGTTTATCATCTTTCAAAAAAGTCTGTAAATGGCAAAAATGAAATAATTGTCAGAGTTGCAGCAAAGAATGTATTTTATCAATCAAAGACCAATATATTTATTCATCCAGAAATATGGGATGAAAAAAAGAAAATTGTCAAGAAAGTAAAAATCTCAAATGAATTTTATGAAGAATCAATCAAGATTCGTAACGCCATATATAAAATGGAAGAAAAAATTGAGTTAAGATACAGAGAATGTCTTGGCAATCCAAAAACATGGTTAAAAGATTTGCTTTTAAACAACATAGAGACTTCTTCTTTCTTTGAACAATATGAAAAGTTTATTGATAGACGTAACATTTCCGAAAGTTCTTTACATTTATATAGAATGTTAGGTAAATATCTTGTCAAATACGAAGAATATAACAACGTTGAAATTACTTTTAAAAGTCTCAATTTAGATTTTTTAAATGATTTTGAGCATTTCTTGAAAAATGTAATCGGGATATCAGAAAATTCCATATCGGCTTTTATAAATAATTTAAGAACATTTATCAAAGAAATGTATAAATTCAAGATAATATCTGAAAATCCTTTTGAATTTTATTTGATTAAACCACAAAAGTACGGGTCTGTAACATATATCACAAAAGAAGAACGCGATATGTTATATCTTGCACCAATGCCTAAAGAACTTGAAGAAAAAAGAGATATGTTCATATTTCAATGTCATGTAGGATGCAGAGCAAGCGACCTGTTAAACATTACTAAAAAAAGCATAATAAACGGTACATTGGAATATATAGCAAAAAAAACATCATCTGACAGACCCATAACTATACGTGTTCCTCTTACTAAAACAGCAATGGAAATATACGAAAGATACAGAAACACTCCTTATGATACATTGTTTAAAAAAACAAGTATCGTATATTACAATGTCGTGATAAAAAAAATTTTCAAATATGCCGGACTTACACGTATTATCACCATTAGAGATAAACATACCGGCAAGACTTCTCATGTCTCATTGTGTGACATTGCATCTTCCCACATGGCAAGAAGGACTTTTATAGCCAATCTATATAAAAAGGTCAAAGACCCAAATATTATCGGCAAGATGTCTGGACACGTTGATGGCTCTAAGGCATTTTCTCGTTACAGAGATATAGATGATGAATTGATGAAACAGACAATAAATCTTATAGAATAAAAAATAGCATGGTTTCAAACATCATCTCAACTTGTCGTTTAATTTTTCTTCCCAATCCACACTGAGATAACTGTATCTGTCGTTAGGTCTCAAATGCACATATATTATAAAAACAAAACTTCTGAATGATGTACCTCTAAGACTTGTTATCTGATAGAATGTATTTCCGTCACGACTGCCATACAACAACATTTTAACAAAACTTTCAGAGTCAGTTTTTTGTACTCTGTGCAATATACGTTTTATTGTCTTGTAATTGTCATTTGAGAAACGTATTGGTCTTGATATGAATAATCCGTTTATAAACTTGCTGTTGTCTTCCTGCATAACATCATATATACTGTTGTTATCTCCCTGTAAATATGTTTCTGTGAAGTTGTTTATGGCGGATTTATATCTTATTCCTGAACTATATATCTTATACCATGTTTTATATCTTATTGAATATATGTAACTATATTCGTAATTACTATTCAATATTATTATCCTGTCGTGGCTATAATCATAAGAAAGAAATGCATCATTACAAAATGTTTTAAATTCCGTTCCATCAAGACACGCACCGGTCATATTATCCATATATTCTTCAAGTATATCATCTGATGATATAAAATCAACACTGTTTTTTGGAACAAAATCATTGCCAGGATTCATCACATTGCCATCAAGACTTTCACTTATACATAATACAGATGAACCACTTGCCGCCATGAGTCCTCTTTCAGATAAAAATATCACACATTGATTTGCACTTACAAAAGGCTTCCTGTTTATGTCTTTGTCTCCTTTTAAAATATCTGTTGAGATGGGGGAGAAATCATTAAAAGTTCCGTCTGAAGCTATTCCCAAAGAATAAATGCCATCTTCTGTAAAAATCATAAGCGGATATTGTCCGAATTGTCCTTGTGACACAGCCTGCATGTTTGCTATTATTCCTGTAATGGCTCGTTTCCCAACTTCTACAGTATTATTTACATTAAATGAAAATGGATTAGATACATTAGACTGAAAAATCAAATTTTGTTCACGTGAAAACGAATTGACGTCTGAATTAGACTGAATAACACCAGTAACAAAGGAGTTTTTATTTTCTATAAAAGACTTGAATCCATCAAACCAATAACTGCCATTTAAAACATTATGTTCAACCATTGGTATTATATAACCTAAACCATCAATTTCAACATATAATTTATCACAATCTGCATTAGGATAAAAAAGAAATGTTCCGTTAGATACAGCAACGACAAAATTTGTTGTCATATCTATATCAAACCAATCGTCCTGTACCTTATTGTGATAAGATATGTTGTTGACTTTATAATCATTCTGTCCCCATTCTCCGGTAGCAATCAATCCGAATTTATAATCTGAACTTATATTTCTTCTGTATATGTCACCAAGAATAATTCTGTTGTTGTAATTGTATGAAACTTTTGAATAAATATCGCTTATCGTAAAAGCATTTTCTTGCAATGAAGGCATACTGGTTATCTCGTTTATATTAATGTCTTTCATCGTCTCATATTTGCCTGACTTCAATTCGTTAATATTGAAACTCTTTACTCTAAAGAATATGCCATTATTTGTTACATTGTCAAATTGTACGTTATTATCTACAACAGGGAATTTTCCCAAACTCATGTTGTAATATGTCCCGTCTGCCTTTTGAGTTAAATTGATTCTATTAACTTCATATCTTATATTATCACTTATAACATGTGTTATTTCTTGTTTACAATATTTTTCTCCTGTATAATCTTTTAACATATTCCAGGAATCATCATATTCTACATTTATAAACTGAGAATTGTCAAAAAATAAATCATTATAATCATTATTATCAAAATCATCTTTATAGTTGTAAAACATCGGCGATATAAAAACGTCAAGATATGTTATTAAATCCTTGAACTCATCAGGCAATGTATATTGTGATATTGAAAACATCATTTCAGAACAAGAGCAAAATAACTGAAGATGTGCTATATTTACCGCTCCGGGATTTGTAGAAGTCACATTCATGGCTGATACAGTATAAAATAATGCCGGCTTGTCATTTGAAGGTTGCATCAATATAGGTTGTGAGATATAATAATAACTTCCATCAAACATACGTATTCCGTATCTTATAAAAAACGGGAATAAAAATCTACATTTATCATGAGCATCACTTATTATATTTTTAGCTTCTGTTTTAAGAGTCTGTTCAATAGCGGTAAAAGCAGCTTCAGAATCTGAAAAATACAAATGTCCGTCATTATTTATTCCTACTATAGATGACGATACATTTACGTCTATGGCATTCCTTTTTAGAAAAATAGAATCATCTTTAATCCAGAATCTCATATCAGGCACATTAAGTTTATCAGAAGATAAAATTATGTATTTATTTTTTGTATCCATCCATCTTAAATATTTCATGCCTTTATTTGTGGAAAATACAATTACATTTCCAACAAATTCAACGCTGAAAATTTCAGTGTCATAAAATATTAAAGAATCTGCATCATTACCATCTTCTCCCGTTATATATATTGATGTCCCTATATTGGAATATATCTTTATTATAGAATCGTCTTTATATTTTTTTAATGTTACAAAATTCTTGTCGTTTTCAATATTATGAACACCTATAAGATTATCTGTAAATTTAGACATTACTTTTTGTGGTAAAGGGACGGGTTTAAGTTCTCCGGATACACTTTCAAGATTTATACACTCCATAAGGTCTCCATCCTGATTTGTTATGTCACCTGGAACTCTTTTTATTCCATTAAACAATATATTGTTTGCCATGACAACCTCCTATGTTAAGAAACTCATATTATTTGCATTACGAATGATATTTTCTGCATTGTTGACAACATCACTCTGTCCCAATTGTGTTTGCATCTGATTCATAAGTGTAGGGTCTATCTGAGGCACTTGAGGTTGTCGCCCTGAACCTTCTGCCATTGCAAGTTTTTGTTCTTCTGCCTCTATAACACGCAACATCTTATCTGCAAAAGGAAGGTCGCTGCCTTGCAACAACGACTTTGCGCTGATGGCTCCATTACGCCACATTTCAATGAACAATTGATTTTGTATCGCTGACGCGACCGGTGTTGCTCCCTGTTTTACTATACTTATATAACATTCAAGGTCTTTTGCGCGTTTAGGATCATATTCTTTTACTCCTGCATATTCTCTGCCAACTATATTAATATATCTCGGTTCATTATAAAATTGTTGAATGTTTTTCATTTTTTTAATTGCTATAGAACGTATGAAATAGTCAAAACGTTGTAGAATATTAAGAATCATTGTACTTGCATTAGAAGCCTGTTGTGCGTATAATGCCGCAGATTGTCCGCTTAAAGCATCCTTCCCCTGTGTGGCGCCATGAATGCCTGAGATATCTTCCATAAGTTTTAATTGTAAAGAAAGCATTGTATCTGCACCAACGTTAGTTGATTGATTAGCCACCTGTCTGGGTATTTCTCCTCCTTTAGTACTGTCATATACTATAACGCCATCAGGGTCTCCCCATTGGTCTTTTATCTCTTCTCTTGAACTGTCGTATGCTATGCTTCTTTTATCTATCAAAAGAACGCCTTTTGCCGTACTTCTCATTATCATATCCTGCATGGATACAAGACGGTTTATATATTTCTGTTGAGGTATAACATCTTCTATAAAACTCTGTACCTGTCCGTTTACAAATGGATAAAATGATACTGAATAAGGGTGCCCATGTTCGTATGGGGATTCTCCTTCTTTAAGTATTGTGCCTCTCGGTGTTAGAAATTGATAATACCAATATTCATCATAGAACATTCCAAGTTTCTCATTGGAGGTATTAAGTTGTCCGTAATCTATAAGTGGTATATCGTCAGCATCCATTCCCTGCATAAGACCAAGTTTCATGCGTTGCCTGTTTTCTTCTTCTATGGTATGACCATATTCTTCAAGAGCTGTCTTATTTATATTATCAATCTCACATTTGAACAAAGTGCCCTTAAGGACATCCCAACAACGAACTCTTTGTTTTATCTCTTTAGTCCATATTTCATATACACGATATAAATCAGGATTGTTATTACCATAAAAGTCAAGATATCTCAAATCATTTTTTTCGTCAAGTTGTAATAGTGTAGGACTATGTGACAACTCTCCATATTCAGCTTTCAAATCCTGTATCTGCACATTTGACATTCCTTTGAATCTTGCAAAAAACTCATTAGGCGTTATATCATGTATTTCTCCTATAAGATTCATGTCTCTGTTTAACGGATCTCTCATTGTAGAAGAGAGAAAACAATATGCAGGATTTGGCATATACGTATAGGTATCCCATTCTCCTTCAAACATGCACCATGATTCACGGCTGAATATAAAACCTCCTATAATATAATCTTCAAATGCTGTAGCAAGCAATACCTCCATATTGCTGTTTTGACTCTGCCAATTTGACTGTAGTGCCATAGTAAGCATTTCAGCATCTTTTTTCTTTTCCGGATTACGTGCTATACCTACAGGTTCTGCCTTTTCTTTTAAAAATGTTCCTACTGTGGCATTTACAAGTCTTCTTGTTACATTGTTCGTTAATGGAGTACGATTCCTTGCAGAAATATATTCGCGTTCTGTAATAGTCTTGTAGTTTACATTTATTAAATCTCCCCATTGGTCTCCATATACAAAACGAAAACATCTTTGTCTTTTTTCTCTCATATTTCGCATATTCTCCCAACATGACTTTGCTCTGTCAAGAAGCTCCATATTGTTCTTGAATCCTTTTTCGGCATGGCGGTATTTTACGCTGTCATTCTCTCGTGACTGTTTGAGTTTTCTTAATGGTCTTAGTTTTGTAGTCATGTCTTTAATTTTAATGTAAACGATATAATACACACTGATTAAAAGAATTTTTTATTCAGTAATAATATTTTCTTCGACTTCTGTTTCAGTTTTGGAGAGAAATTCAACAGCATTAAAAATTATATATGCATCTTTAAGTGTATAAATGCCTTTTTGTTGTGCCATTTCTACTGCTTGAAACAATATATTCAAAGCATCTGATTTATTTGTTATTGTATCCATATCTGTTTTTTATCTCATACTTGTACATCTTATTATATATTTAACCTTTAGATTCTGTTACTATTATCTCACTGAAATTATTGTCATATTTCTCTTGCCCATATCCTGTTAAAGTTATATAACCGGCAAGTGAGCCTATACTAAAAGCAATTGAATATTGAGATTCTGTGCCTGACAATGTATTAAGAAAAGCATTAAAACTTATCAGATGCATACCTTGTAATGGAGGTATTGTTTGTGTGAATTTTCGTACTATTTCACCATCACTGTCTAATATCTTAATATATATAACTGCTTTCGCTGCCAATTCACTACCTACAGTTTCAAATTTAATATGGAATGTACCGCTTACCAATGCTTTATTAAAATCTTCACCACCTGCTTTAAACGTTATTACTTCGTAATCTGTATTAACGGATGTTGGCGTTAAATATGTATAATTTACATAATATTGCCTTATACGACATGAATAATTCTGTGATGAAGTGTTCGGCATAGTTACAGTAATATTTCTACCTCCTATTTTTGCTACATTTGTAGGTATGCCCGGTTCTAAAGTGGCACCGGTATTTATCACCGCTATATCTGCTTTTTCCAACAACTTGCCATCATAATAATATAATGGATTATTTATATTAAGCGCGACTTGATAATATGATGAATAATAGGTATGTCCTATATAAATATAATAACAATCAGCTTCTAATTCATCAAATCTTACTATTACCGAATTTGTTTCAGAACAAGCTGCCGGAGACCACGTAGTATCATTGTTAACATTAACTTTTAGAAATGCATGTTGATATTGACCAAATGAAGTGGCTCCTGTAGTACCACTGAAATTCGAAGTATAATTTATATTAACGGCATTATAGATATAATAATTAGTGTTATATGGCATTCTGGTGCCAGAAGATGTTGTTGTAGAACTGTTATAATAGTGTATTTTTGTGCCTAATGGGAATCTTGCTGTAGTATTTGCTTCTTTATCAGTACCTGTTCCTCCTGAAGTAGTAAAAGATTCCATTTTACCGTCAACGTTTAATGCGCACAAAGAATAAGGGAATATTCCTACACCTCCAGCCATAGGCTGTGAATTATCCAACAATGTGTAATTTGTATTTGTGTCATAATCATAAGGTGCAGTCAACCAACATCCATCATTAAGCGTACTTGAATAAACTAAATTTACTACCGAATCTACAGGATATTGCGTAGTTAGTTTTGTTGTTCCTCCCCTGTAAATTGTTTTGGCTCCTAATCCATTTATATTGAGAGTAGTAGTTGTTGAACCTGCTATATTTATATAAAAATAAACATTCAATCCGTCATAATATTCAGTGATACGGTCATCGAATCCAATCCATTCTCCCGCAGTAGTACCTCGTCCTTTTATATAAAATTTAGTATTTGAAGATAATGCAAACTGACTTTCCTGCAACTCATCGACTTCATCAATAAGCATTGCGATGTTGCGGCGGTTTGTTCTTATGGTATCTATGGCATTGAATTTGTAATATATATCCGCCTTGAATGGTGATGAGGGCTGCAGCAATGACAATGCCTCTTCCGTGCCGAAATCCTCTACATAATATTCGAAGTTCAAAGGTTCTTCCACAGAAGTCTCTGTAGGGGTGTCGAGGTCTATTATCATCTTCTTGCCCGTGTTCTTTGTTATAAATGCTTCCAATGTGCTGCAGGAAGAATCATGGACGTAAATACTGCCTTCATCATAAAGAGTATAACACATATCAGCAACAGCATTACTGTCAGGGTCACAGGTATAATCCCAATCACATCTTATCTTTCTGTCAGACGTAGGATATTGAGGAAAAGGCATGTAATCATCAACCGCAAACATACCTTCTTCTGCCATTCTCCAACCCATTTCCTCCACATTAACCACCTTAACCCTCTGTATTGCATGGGTTTGTGTAAACTCGTCAAAAGCATAGTCATTGGCATTCATTCCGTTAGGAAAATAAGTCTTTATCGGCAGCTGTCTGTCCTCCTGCTTGTAAACCTCATATTCTCCGTTTCTGTACCCTGTATGAGAGAGGTTGAGAACTGGATTTTCCACTGTCATTTCTGTATTGTTGGCTGGGTTTCCAAAGATAACTACACACCATACACAATCAGCAGGAGTGGTAAATGTTTTGTTTTGTTGATTTTTTGATAAATGACTTATGTTAACACCTCTGTAATCGAAAAATCCAATTTTGATAATTCCATTAATTAATTCTGCATTAACATAATAAGAAGTGTTTGGAAACACCTTTATCGGGAATCCCAATCCATAGTTTGAACCTACACTACTTGATGATTGTGCTACAATCTTATTTGCAGTGAGTTCTTTTATACTATAATTATAAATATTTGAACAACCGTTATGTGCAAAATTCAGCCATATCTGATTTTCATTGAAGTCTTTTGGAGTGGTAGGAATAGAAGAAATACTGACCATCTCAGTTCTCATGAGGTTAAGCTGGTTGAATCCAACAGTCTTTATCGACTGTGTGTTAAGGCTCATCAGCTCACCTGCATTGTAAGGGTAATAATGATTTGGGAACAACTTGAAAAACTCTTCCTCTGTAGGCTCGTTGCCCTCCCCGAACATCATCGTGAGGTCGTATAAAGCCACATAATCAACCAATGTCTCATTGCCTTGACCTGCAATTGTAGGATAAAATAAAAAACTATCAATCTCTGCCGTAGTTGTAATTATAGCCGTCACAACCTGACGAGAAGAAGAAGCAATAGATTTAAAATATGAGTCATAAGTACGCGTTCCTTTTTTTCTTAAATACAATAAACACTGTATATTAGTAGAAACATTTCGCTTAAAAGCTGTTGTAATTAAAACTTTATGTCCCTTTGAAATAAAAACAGAAGTAATAACACTATTAGATGAAGTATTATTATTAACTATTTTCAATCTATTATTCTCAATTGAGATAGTAGTGTTACCACCTGACCATCCTGTAGTACCGTTTTCAAAGTTACCATTCTGCAACAGCTGATTGAAAAACACAGTGTTGCCTTTTATGGTCTTTATCTTTGCGCTGCCGTCTGTTATTGAAGTCTCATCGCTCGTCGGTCTGAAGGTGAACTCCGCCTCAGTAGTCTCTATCCTGCCGTCAAGCGACTCGGCAACGTCGGCATATTTGGCATGTATATCATAATCTACATCATTTAATCTGATTTTTTTAATTTCCGGCATGACTTATTAAAAATTATCAAGAAACTGTAATGGTTTTATTTCCTTTTACAAGTGTATTTGTAATAGTGGTTTGTGTTCCTGCAAATGTGGCATCAGTAACTTTTTCATAATTAACCGAAAGTTCAACTTCAGTTTCTTCACCTGTAAAACTTGCAGAGAATCTATCACCTGTAAAAGTAATATTTCCTACAGTTGCAGTCGGCTGTGATATGGTGACTCCAGGTTTTCCCACTGTTACCGCAGTACCCGTAGCTGTTGCACTCACTGTTCCCGTTGTAAAAGTCAGTGTTTCATTGCTATAGGCTGCCGCTACAGCTGATGTTGATGCAGATATTGTAGGTTGAGTAACTGATGCAGTTGGAGCTGTAACTGTTGCAGTTGGAGTTGAGATTGTTACGGTTGGCTTGGTGACAGTTCCTGATATTTGAGTTCCTCCGGAACTTACTTTTGTTATAGCTACAGTCCCTCCAGGTGTTATCGATGTTGTCGTCGATAGTGGAGTTGATTCTTTGGAAACAGTAATACTACCATTTGGAGTATATGTAGTTCCCGTGATACCTGTTGCATAATCTGTTAATGTTGCTGACGCAGTTGATTTATATGCAAGACTTCCCAATGAATTTTTAAAGGCTTCGAATATCGTTTTTGTAACATAAGTGCCTTCGCTTCCCAACTCATGCCATTCTTCACCATCATATACCCATTCTTCGCTATACCCATCTGTTGTTATTACTATAACGACATCACCTTTTTCAGGATTAGGGTCTAAACGTGATATGGCTTCTTCAACAGTTTCACTTGATTGTTGGTCTCCAACAGCTTTAAGATGTAATACATTTGTTAGATTGACCAATTGATTACGCGCCTCTGTATCTTTTATGTTATAAGTTACACCACTTAATACTATTTTTGAAATATCTGCCATGATTATATTGTTTTTTAATTTCTACAAATTAAAATCAAAAATTAAAATCAAAAGTTTTTTTTTGGTAAAAACATATTATACATAATCATGG
Source organism: Bacteroidales bacterium Phil6 (assembly GCA_002633315.1). Classification (GTDB taxonomy): domain Bacteria; phylum Bacteroidota; class Bacteroidia; order Bacteroidales; family F082; genus Limimorpha; species Limimorpha avicola. The sequence goes on along the minus strand of NWBN01000021.1, from coordinate 17,885 downwards.
TCCTGTTTTAAGTGTTTATAACTCGTTATCCAATAATATCTTTTCGTCAGATACAGACGCTTCTATTTTTTTATTAAGAGTTTTGGTTATCACCTTGTTTTGTACCGGATTATCACTTGTAACACTTAATTCAGAATCAACAACAATTTCAATATCTTTCAATGCGTCTGTAACGGCTTTCTGACTCATAACACTTGTAGTGCTGTCTCCTGTTTCCTGTACAATGTCAACAAACGGTATATAGTCATCAACAATATTTTGTATAAGTTTGTTATTATGATATTTGCAGCGTTGATTTCTCATTTCGCATATATCTTTTATTTTAAATTCAAGGTCATCCGAGAAAGACTTGTACAATAGAGATTCTTTAGGGTCAACAATGCTATAATAATCAAACAGCATTGAATTTACAAGATAATCGAATATTGTACGCACAAGTTCATTATGCATACGGTTCAGCCAATTATCTGGAAGAATCAATCTTATAAAAATAATTTCACTGTCATCATAAGTTCTTTTGCCTGTATCCTTATAATAAGTACCTGCAATAAAAGTAATTTTCCTTAAATATTTATAAAATGAACTATCAGTAAGATGTGAATCTTGTTCGAGGTCATCAATTTGATAACGCGAACGTTCTTTTGTGTCAAGATTGCGTGACAACCCAAGTTTATGAGACATATTGCGTACTGCCGTCATAACTTTATTTTTGTTAATATTTATCGTTTCAAGTATCATATATAAGGATTTCTTCTATTATACAATATATTTGTTATATTTTTTGCGTATGTTTCAACTTTATCTTTATAAGTTTTTGACGTCTGCGGATTTGTAACATCCATCCAATCAACAATCATTCCGTATTCAAGAAATGATGATATTGTGTTTTCAAGTCCGGACTTGTTAAATAATGTCCATGACTGTGGCATTTTCAATTTTATCATTCGTTCTCCCAGAACAACAGATCCGGTGCCTCCACCTCCTGGTGGAGGACTTATACCGTCTGTGTCATCTCTTATTTCTACTATTGTTACAGCCCAATCTCCATCTGTATGAACTGAAATATCTTTAGAAGCTCCTTCGACATTCTTCAATTCAATACGTGTAGGCAGCAATGTTATATTATCGTTCGTATCATCATTATCACAAACGACAAATTCACTTACTAAATCAAGAAAATCAGCATATCTCGATTCAAAAGAATCATCAAGTATCTTTTTGTCGTTTGCTGAGTCTCCGACTTGAAAATGGTAAATCTTTTTACCATTATTGTCATTTGTCATCATTATGCCAATTTTGTAAATTGTGTTCTTGAATCTTTTTTTTATCTCGTTCTCATTTACAATTATATTTATCAAACGTGCCATAACAGTTATTTTTTTACACTTTTCGCAAGTTGATTTATGTAATCCAAATCTTCAGTATTTTCTGTTGTCTCTGTTTTCTTTAAATCTTCTGTCTTTTCGTATGTCATCTTAGGCAATGCAAGATTGGCAAGATTATTATACAACATTGCTGCTGCCATAGGATTTTTTTTCTTTAAGTCAAGAAATACTTCTTCAATATTGCTCGTATTTTCTAAAACTATATCAAGAAGTTTTTCTCTTAGTTCATCTCTTTTCTTTTTTGTTTCTTCTTTTACTGCCATATTTCATTTATTTTAATGTTATTATTTTCTATTCATTGTCTCTTCAAGGTTTCTTATAGCCTCAGATTCTGTATATCTATGTTCTGACGTCTTTTTTTGCCATTGCGAGAAGTCATGCTTTCTTTTACGATATTCTATTGTAGTCCAATATACAAGGTCAATTACGGATTTCTTTTGTCTTTGTATTAGACTATACATTTCTTCAAGTTCTTTTTCTGTAGGTTTTTTATCTGAATCTGTTATTTCAAGCATCTCCTTATATTCTTTTTCCAACTTATCTATATCAGATATGTAATTGCTTTCTTTTATAGATGGGCTGCCGTCGCGTTTTTTTGACGGTTTTATACGACCTTTCTTATCAACATAGACCTTTTGAGCTTCCCATGTAAGTGCATCATATATTGCATATTCTTCCGTGTCAATAAATTTTACTGCATTTTTATTTATAGGGTCTTTCTTGTATATATCCCATGAATGTTTAGAATCCTGAAATATATTCTTTATATCTCTGTATCCTCTGTTAATGGCATATTCCACCTGTTTCGGTGTATCCGCCTGATGAAATCTGCGTATGAAAGGTTTCTCGTTTTTCCATTCGCTGTCTTCATTTGCAAGATAATTCGCAAATTTTATTAAAGAACCCAAATATCTTCCGGCTCCTCCTGTATATCCTGTTACAACATGGTCTATCAAATCCGGATTTATATTAATATAATGGTTACGTGCATTGTCATTGCCTGAAAGCATGCGTGTAAACCATAAAGAAATAGGATTGACGTCATCATAAGCGAGTGTCCAGCGAGGCTGATTGCTATATTGTTGTTCTTTATATATTTTTCTTCCAAGATAATCTCTGTTAAATCCTGCTTCTGACAGAGGTTTAAAGAACGAAGGTGTTAATGCAGTGACTACTCCGCCTATAAGATTATAGTTTTTAGAATCTCCTCCTTCATAAATGTTCATCGGCATAAAATCCATTATCATTCCGAAAACCTGGCTCTCCATGCTTTCACCATGATTCCAACCCATATAATTACGAAAGAACATATTCCCGAGCGAACTGAAAAGTCTTGTTTCCTGTGGATGTGGAATTTTCAAGAATCCGTTATCTTTTCCCAAGAATATGACAGTATTATTATTACCTGTATAAGTAGTTAAATTCTCGTACTCTCTCCAATCATCATCATCACCGAAAACAGATAACAACCACATGTTTAGCAATGGGACAAGAAAACCTGTAAATGTTATAGTACTTATTGCAATTCCAAATCTTAATGGATTTTTCTTAGCTGCTTTAATATATGTATTAAAACCTTGTAAAGAAGCATTGAAAAACGAATATAGTCCTCTTGCCAATCCTGATGCCGGCGATGCTCCTTTTATATTGAAGTTTACTGTTATCTCTTTTGCAGCCATAATGCTTTCTTCTATAGACTTGCCATTTTCTCTGTTTGCAAGAAAAGCTGCAAAACGAGGCATGTCTTCAAAATATCTGTTCCAGCCGTCCAACGCTTTTTCTATTGCTTCGCCAACAGTGTCGGCAACTTTGCCTACACTATTCCTTTTCGCATATCCTGCAAGTTTAAGCATGTCCTTATGAATATCCTCAGCATTAATTTGACGTGTAAAACCTGTTTCTCCTCCTCCTTGAACAAATTCATCCCAATATTGTTGTAATTTTTTGTCTTTACAACGTCCGTTCATCAGACTTACCATATTGGACCCTCCAACAGCCATATATTTTATTATGTCTTTAGTATATCCCAATCCTCCATTGACAAAAGAAAGAAATATGGCGCTTCTAAAATCTCTTGCTATATTACCTAATGCAAAGGATACATCGAAAGTTGTATTTATCATTGAATAAAAACGTGTAAGACCACCTATTTTACTTTGTGTGAAATCTCTTGCAGGAGGATTAAATGCCTGCCAAACTTCAGGACTTCCTTCAACTTCTATAACATAAGGGTTACCATTTACATAAACTGTTATATAATGTTCATTCTTATTATTGGGGTCAACAATTTTTCCATCTATTTTAAGAAGTCCTCCATCTTTTTCTTCTATCCCTTTTGATTCCACAATGTTTCTCGTATCTTCATTGACAGAATTTAACGAGAATGCTCTTTTTATTGTAAGAAGTTCTGTATCTGATATGTCTGCGAGTTTAAGCAATGCCTGACGTGTTTTGTTTTTTGCAGAGAACTCAACGGAATTTCCCATCATAAGAATAAGTTCCGATACAGGGTCATAAGCCAACGATGTTCTGCCTTTTGCCTTTTTATCTACCGGAGTATAAGAAGATTCAAGAGTGGTTTTATTTCTGTAATCATATATGCTGCTTGTCATCTCTTCTCCCCATCCTCTAAGCGGGATGTAATAGTCATACATATTCTTTATATAATCGTATGATTCTTTCGATAATAATCCTGCATCAAGTCGAGTGTCAAGCATGTCATTTGTCATGGCTTTTATTTTATCCCAAATCTCATTTACGTCGTATTTGTTTTCAAAGTCACTTACAATATTTTCTGCAACTTCAGTAAATTTATTTTCATCAAATCCATATTTCCTTGCAAGCCCTGTAAGCCCGGCATTGTCTTTCAACTCTGCTATCTCGCGTTTGGCATTTGGTTTTTTATTTAATTCTTTCTCGTATTCTTTATCATATTCTTCTTGTAATTTTCTTCGGAAATATTCATTCCTTTCAAGACCATGTTTTGCTATAAGATAGTCTGTTATATGTTCGTATGTAGCTCCCTTTTTTACAAGATTCTCAACAGCTTTTTGCAATGGTTTGATAAATTCTATTTCTTTTTTGTCTATTCCGGCTCTTATAACACTTTGTTCACATACGAGCATATCTCTAACATTAAGATCAGGTGTTATTTCTATTCCTCTTGTCTGAGATATTGCTTCTTGTAATTTTTTTACAGCATTAGTGCTGTCAAACCAATTAGAATATACTTTGTTGGCATTTCTGAAAATTGTATTACTTCCAAGCATATCTTCCCAAGCACGTCTCTCGGCTTCTTCCAAAGAATCTGGCAATGGAGTCACTGAAAACATTACAGGTTTTTCATTTTTATTCTCTTTTATGCTGAATCTTATATCAGTATTGTTATTTACAATGTCTTTCAGCGGCATATTGATAAAATCCTGTAAATTTACTTTTCCGGCTTCCTCTTTTGTCCAAGACATCATGGTATCTTTCAGCCAATACCAGAAATCACTCAACCATCTTTTTAGTTGTTCGCGTAATGTTACTGCATTGGCAACATTAGTCACTCCGTTTTTCTTGTAGCGTTCCACCATTTTCTGTAAAATGCGTGAGCCGTCTCTGCCTGTTAACCTTGAATGTACTTCGCTTGCTATTTCGTCATCCGTTTGCAAGTCCGCATAGTTTTGGTCATTCTTTACCTCTTCCCACATTGGTGTCTGTTTCATCAGCTCTACGCCACGATTCCACAGTTCCTGGTTGAGCCTTTGGCATGCAGCATCCCAGATATGTGTGTACTCATGTATCGGGACCTCCGGATTAAGCGCACTTCCGTTCAAGTAAATCTTTCCTCCCACGGTAGCGCCATAGATGATCCCGTCATTACGGCTTATTTTTGTTCCGTCCTCTATCTCTGTATATGCGCTGTCCTCCCATCTTAAGCGATTCCCACGCATGAAGCTGATTCTGTCTTTTATTTCTAAGTCCTTTTCGTTGAATATAACGTAGTTTTTCGCATTATCAGAACGTCCTCCTGTTGTAAATTGGGCAGGGTATGATATTCCGACAAAACCTGCTCTTGAAAGAAATTCACTTGCTGCTTTGTTACTACCGAGCATTCTTGTTAATTGTTCGTACAGAAAAGACCCTTTTGACATTGCAGTATCAGACATTTTCAAGTCGGCTCTATGTTTTTTTAATTGCTGAAAATCATCAAACATTATTCTTCCATATCCTTCTTTTTCTGATATGGCATCAACCATCTTAATTTGTTCTTCACTCATGGATTTTTCCCAATCAAGATAATTGTTTCCTGTATTGTCTGGTATTTCTACCGTGTATAAAAAAACATTGCCTTCTGGAAGTTTCTTTCCTGATTTTATTACTTTTATCTGTCCTCTTATTCTTTTTTTATCAGACCACGTTTTAGTTAACAAAGAGTTTAAATATTCTAAAGAAGCATATTTATCTCCATTATTTGTTTTTAGAGTATTTCTTGCAAGTTCATTTATTATTCTATTCTCTTTGTATTTATCCTCTATCATCGTTTCGGCATACGTTTTTCCTATCCCTTCAACCTCTGTAACGTAACTTCCCCAGCCGTATGCTTGCGCCCCTTCTCCTGTTCCCATGAAAGAATGGTCGAATGCGTCAAATTTTGCACCGCTGCCGTGATACACTGTCATAAGGCGTGATTTTATATCATCAGCCATTGCAGCTTCGGCATCTTTTCGTATCTTTGCAACGTCGGTGCTGCGGATAGCGTTTCTGACGTTCATATCTGTGGTGGTCTTTGACTGAGCATTAGTAGCAGTAGATGACTTTTCAGCCCACATTGTTATGGCTTCCATATCATCTGGGCTGTTTTTGTATTCCATTTCTACAACTATAATATACCCATTTGACAAATACTTATAGAAACGTATGCCCTCTCGACCGGTAATATCGGTATTCCCTTTTACAATTTCATCAGGGGCAACCATGATATAAGGAATAAGCTCCAAATCTTCATTTCGCAACGGTATGCTGTTGGCCGTCAGTTTATCTCCTTGTTGACCATGACTTTTCAGTATATGCGCAAGGCTGTTTGCCGTGATGTTGTGGCTGTCGAAGTCTCTTCCCGTCATCCTGCGTATCTCTTCTCTCACACGCTGTGGCAATGACAATGTGAACCACTTGCCTCGCACGTTGTCTTTTATCCAATTCCGTATGGTATTGGCTGCTTTGTCCAAAGAATTCATCCTTGATTGCAGAACCTCATCCCCACGTTCTGCCAACTGCTCAATCTGTTCGTTTGTCAAAACTTCAACCTGTATTCCTGCATCTCTCAACATTTGTACAACGGCATCATAAACAACTTTATCTTCATGTCTCATTTCTTGACCTGAATTGTCAACTGATAATCTTACATCAGAATTTTTATAAGTTTCATTATTATCAAATACATTATTATAATTTCCTTGCACATCAACAATATCAAGTAAAGATAAGTTTCCAATTGAATATTCTCTTATTAGTTTACTTACAGAAAGCATGTTAAGTATATCAGTATTATTACCGTATATTATTACACCTGAAGCACCTCCGGCTACAAGTGAGTTGTTTACAACATGTTTTGCAATGTCATTATACGAAGATTTATATGATAATGGTGTAAATACATTTGCCACTACATGACCTGAATTATTCAAGACAAGGTAATTCAATTTCGCTCTATTGCCGAGTCTTTGTGAAGATATATACTTTGCAACTTCGTATTGGTTGTTAAGCTTTACATTAGGATTATATGACTTGTTGAATACCTGTTTTGAAAATCTGTAAACCTTTATTGGATATGTATCTTTATCTGTTTCATTTATATGGGATTCCGTTGAAGATTCACTGAATGTTCCATACATGCCTGACAATGTATTTATTATTATGCCGTCCTGCACAATATCTCCCAATGATTTTCTCAATGAATTCAATATCTGTACATCTTCTTTCGATGCCATTATATTACCGCTTGGATGATTATGTATGAAATAAATTTTCTCAGGATTTAATCTTTTTGTTGATTCTATAATTGGCACTGTATCAATTATTGTTGTTCCTGTTTTACCCATTCCAAGATGAAGCACGATCGGGTTGCCGTTTTTAACAATGACGGCAAATGAATTTTCTATGGCATAATTTTCAAGCTGTTTGAATATATATGCAACATCAGTGGCATTTTCTATCTTTTGTGTTCCTGTAAAGTCAAAATCTCCCGTCTCTGTAAATACTCTTTCTACATGGCATATAATATCGTCTTTTAAACCACTGTCGTATAATCTTATGACTTTCGAAACATCTTGTTGTTGTATATTATTATCTACTACACGTCCTGTAACATCAGATTCTTCAAAATCTATTGATAATTGCGCTTGTGAATTATATCTTATATTTCTTCCATCTTTTGTCCTGTATTCATTCTGATAATTTTTATCTTTTTGTTCAAATACATCATTTTTTTCATTTACACTAAACGGCACTTCAATATCATCATCTGTAAAATTAAAATAATCGTCTTTTTTAAATTCTGTTATATTATAATCCTTATCTTCGTAATATGGATTCTGTCTTGCCATTTCTTCATATCTGCTTTCAATTTCAGAAATCTTATCTTCAACACTTTCAATCATATCTGAATATGTATTGTAATCAAGTAATATTTCCTCTGTTATTTTCATCAGTTCAAAATAATCTTGTCTTGAAACAACATCAAGCAGACTATCACCTTCCTGTGACTGAAGATATTCTACAAAATTTTCTATAGAATAGCCGTTTTTATTATTAAGCATTCCAAGTCTTGATTTTCTTTCACTATTAGAAAATTTAACAAGGTCGCCGAGCCCTCTTCCTCTTTCATTATTCCATCTGAATTTGGTTCTATTTAATACTATTGAAATCTTTATCCTGTCTTCTATTCCGAGATAATCTTCTTTGTTCGAAAGTATATATGCTCTCTCAGACAATGTTTGTTTCTTTGGATTAAATTCTTGTTCTTCATTATTTTCTTGTTCTGATTCATCAACCTGTTTTTCCTGTTCTGCATTTTCCATTTCAGAAAGATATTCAGAATATTTTCTTGACAAATCTGAAAGCCATTGTTTTTCTTTTTGGAATTGGTCTATTTTAACGTATATGTCTGTTTTGGCGATATCCCATTCTTCACTGTCTGCTTCTAAGCTGTCATCTATTTCGTCATTTTGTTTATTGAGTTCTTTTATTTTTTTGTCTGTCTGTTTTATTTTTGCATTAAGATATGACAATATTTTGCGTGATTCTTTAAATTTATTTTCAAGAATTGATATGTTTGTTTCTGTATCATTGTCAATATCTATATTTTCATTTTGTTCCAACTTTGCCTTTGAAGCAAACAACATGCGTGTTATATCTTCATCTGAAAATTCTATACGTATTCCGAATGATTGTTCTATGAATCTTTTAAACCAATCCAATATCTGTCTCCATGTACTTTTATCGTTCTCGCTTTCCTTGCCAAGTAGTACTGTTTCTGAAAGTCTTGCTATATATTCGTCTGCTATTATTGCTCTATGTTTATTGACAACATCATATCTTTCATCGTTTGACAATGTTTCCCAAGAATCTCCTTTTGTCTTGTTACCCAGAACATAATCCCATACATATCTTGCATAAAACTGTATGTCTTTTTCATTCATCCCGTTAAACACGCCTTGCAGAAAAGAATCATAATATCTATCTCCAAATCCGTTAAGTATATCTCTTAATGTCTTATGTGCCACAAGTTCATGGAATATCACCTGTTTTCCTCTCTGTATGGCTTCGTCTGCGGTCTTATTACCTATAATGACATCCAATACTATATATATTTTACCTGTTTCAGGGTCATAATATCCTTCTACTCCTTCTGTATTTCTTGCAAGATTACCGGCATAATTTTGTGGAAGTTCATCAATGCTGTCAATAAACACAACGCCGTTTTCTTCGGCATGCAATGTCTTTCCGAATTCTGTTATTGCAATTTTTACAGCTTGTTTTTGTTCTTCATTCTCTATAATTGAAGTTGCCATCTCTTGTTGTTTTTCTTGTTCTGATATCATGTCAAGAGCGGCATTACGTGCATTTGATAATTCTTCGTCGGTAAGTTTTACAGTATCTCTTTTACCAAGTTCTCCGCTAAGACTTATATAATTAAGTTTGTCTGAGCTGTTTTTGTTTTTATATCTTGCATTTTTATATAGTTGTCCGTTATATACCAGACTGAATGTATCACCATTTTTCAATTCTTCAAGACCTTTTCTTCTGTCAGATTCTTTTCTGTTTTCGTTAAGCATCTGTTCATGTTCATAGTCGTCTATGCTTTTGCGCATATCGTTTTCCGGCATTGTAAGAAGTTTCTTTGAATCTCGTTTTGTGTATATTATATTTCCGTTTTCATCACTTCCTTGAATTATTATATCTGTCGGTCTGTTGTTTTTATCATATATTGTATATTCTTCTCCTTGTGACAATTCGTGATGATTTTCTATTACTTTTGCCACATCGGCAAGATATTGTTCTCCATTACTGTTGTAATTCACATCTTCAGGAGATATTTCAATTATCTTACCGTCAGCTTTATCTGCTGAGATGAAGCTGTTAACTATATCGCTGTCCGTTCCATTTTCCACATTGTTTCCGTTGCTGTCAACGACATAATACATACTGCTGTCGTTAGCTCCTTTTACATAATACAATTTGCCATTGTGTTCAAACTGGTTTATTTTGCCATTGCCGTTTTCATTCCATATTTTTCTTTCGGTAGCCTCTCTGTTCTGTTTGTCCAACAATGTAACGTATTGCCTTGCATTAAGCATTATTGCATTGTCTATCTTTTTATAATATACATATTTCAGCAAATGTTCTCTTGTCTCTTCATCAAGTGTCTGCATTATTTTTGCAATATTCTCAAAATCATTGTTTTCTATTATATATTCAAGTTCTGAGACATCCACTTTGTTTTCAACAAGTATTTCCTTTTCCTTCTTCAAATAATAATTCGCATCTCTTATTGCATTTTCTGACATCTCTCCTGTTTCAGGATTTAACAGCAATGAACCCACATTTTCTCCTGACGTTATTGTATTTATCAAATATGTCTGATATTTCATGTTGTCTTCAACATGTTTTATTGCGTAATCTTTATATTCTCTTTCAGATAATGTACGCATTTCCATATTGCCGTTATTGTCAATCCATGAGATATCAACATAACCGTCATCATAAACATCATCAACAATTATTTCGCTTTCTGAATCAGGCATCTTTATGGCTTTGCCTTCAACATCTGTCATTACAGAACCTTTTACGGGTTTTATATCTATACCGTATCTGTCATAAGGGTTAAGATTTATATATTTTCTCCTTTCTTCTATTTCATTTATTATATCACTGCCTTTTATTGTGTTCCATTCATTTTCGGGTATGGCATCGACGACTGTTTTTTCTTTATATACAACTTTACCATCTTCTCCCATAAGCATATACTGTTCATCATCATTGTTTATTACAGCCATTGTTTTTATTTCTCCGTCAATGTCTATATTAACCATTTCAAGGTTACCGGTTTTTCTGTTTATATACGGAACAATATTCTGTAAAAATCTTCTTGTATCTTCATCTTCTTTCACTGAGGCTGCTTCATCCATTAGTATCTGTTCCCATTTCACTTGTAATGCCATCAGTTCTGTTGCTTTTTTTTGTTTAAGGCTGTTTTTTTCTTCCTGACTTAAAGTATCGTCCTTGTCAATGGATTTTATCTCGTCACTTATAGTTGCAATTCTGTCCGTCACATAGTTTCTTCCGTCATCATTGCTCATATCCATCAAGGATTTCCATGTATCAAGATATTCGGGATTATACTGACGTATCATCTCTTCTGCGCTTGCGGCTTTCTTACGGTTATTTATATAGTTTCTTTCCGCGTTGACACCTCCAAATACTCCAAACGCTATTGACATTGGCAAAAGTCCCATGAATGTATCTGCTATATTTTCTCCCGAGAACTCTTCTGTAATGTTATATTTCTCCGGCTCCAATATACTTCTCAACAAGCTGCCTGCCCATTCCTCCATATTCTCTTCGAGCATTCCGTCAAAATATACAGCCTGTGCCGCCTTGCCTATTTTAGTGTTACGGTAAGCCTTTGACAATTCCTTATATAGTCTTGTCTTGTCAAGTGCAAAAGCCTTTGCCCCTGCTCTAATTAAATCACTGAAAGCCTCTCCCATATATTCTGTACCGAACTCTATGGATGTTTCCATTATTCCGCGATACAGAGCCAATACCTTTTCTGTTTGGTCTTTTTGTCCTTTATATTCAAATTTCCATTCTCCTTTTTCTCTGTCATAATCTATTTCTATATCTGAGTCTCCCGTCATCTCTTCAAATGCTATTGCAGCAGAACGTGGCGCTCCGGCCGTTAAGGAATGTCCTAATCCTTTTACACTTGCCTCTGCAATTTTACCGGCACCTGCCTTTAAAAACTGCAATCCTCCTATCTCATCATAAGCTCCTGCAATATTTCTAAGAACACCTCTCTTTCCTTGTCTTTCTATTGCTTCCTTTACTACATCTGCACCAAATTTCTTTCTAACCCATCTTGTCAATCCTTTTGTCAATGTACCGCTAACAGCTGCCGTAGTGAACATCTCAAGCATAAAAGGAAGCGATTCACCTGTTACATTTCCTATATTGTAGCCTTTTTTTATCATATCTCCGAAATATGACGTCACAAGACTGTTGGTATAATAGCTTTCTACAAGAAGTTGTTCCTCAGGGGTAAGCTCTTCTTCAGGATTTTCTGATTCTTCATATTTGTCTATAACATTTTTCAATGTAATATTATTCATCAGATCCGCTGTGCCGGCGCTCCATGTTTCCCATTGTAGTGCTATATCCGCCACACCTTTGCCGAATCCTCTTCGTTCTGTTGCTGCCTGTATCTTTCTTTCACTGTCTTTTATAAGATTTTCTGTTGCTGCCTGTATATTGGTATCTTTATGTCCTGTTGCTTTAAGACTCTCCTTGCCTCCCGGAACCTGTGCTGCAAAATAATCAAGAATCAACCCCTTGAATATACTTCCATTATCGTCATATATTTTTTCATATTCGTTTCTTTTCTCATCTATTATTCCTCTTACGCTCTGCCTTATTGACGGCATTCTTGCTTCCGTTATCATGTCTCCAAACATGACATCGAAACTTTCAATCATGGATTTGTTAATATTTGACAGATAGTCATCTTTGTCGAACAAGTCTTGATAATATTTATTTAACGCATCATTCAATATTTCATATTTCTTATCTTCTTCTTTTGTTTTGTCAATTTCCTTATTCGCCTCAATGCCTATTTCAGAATTCATGAACCCATCTTTCCCGTATGCTATTATCTCTTTTTGTCTTTTGACAATGTCATCAATATATGCCTTCCCTGTATCTGTTCTTCTGAATGCTTCGAATGCATCTTCTGTTATGTCCTGCTGTCTATCGTTATCATATTCGTGAAGAATGCCTTCTTGGGGATATTTCTCATTCATATAATCGTAATATGCAGAATATCCTATTCCCTTATATGCCTGAAGCTGTTTTTCAAGTTTTAATAGTTTGTCAGTCTTATGCGGCGCAGTTACTGTGCTTACATTTTGCGCTCCCATTACAGACGGTTGTATTATACCTCTTTTCTTTTTCCATTCATTCAACAGCATGCCATATTCTTCGTTAGCCTTATTGAATTCCTCATATATCCTGTCCGGCATGGTGTTTTCCGTTTCTTTGTGATATATATCTTTATTCTGATTTATTTCTGCTATCCTTTTGTCTATATCCTCCTGTCTTTCTTTTCTATATTTTTCCTGTCTCCTCTGTATCCTGTCTTTTTTTCTGTCTGAATATTCTTCCTGCATGTTTGTAAACTTTGCGGAATCATTATTATCATTTTCATCATCTGTAATTCCAAGATAAGGACCAATCATATTTTGAAACGCTTCATACGATGGTATGTCAGGCTTGTTTTCTTTCAATCTGTTGTACACTTCTTTCCTCTTGCTGCCGTTATTCATCATTTTACGAAACGCTTCATACGATGGTATGTCAGGCTTGTTTTCTTTCAATCTGTTGTACAGTCCAAATAATTTGTTTTCCTCAGGCATATATATCATTAATTAAAAAAATCTTCAACATCATATTCTTCATCTTCTTCTGCATTTCTATCCCTGTCTCTTATTATACCGATATGGTTTTCCCAATATTCATTATCCAATCCTTTGTTGTTTAATATATATTCTATTTCTTCATTCGTGAATTGCGGCATGCCTTTGTTAATAAACTCTTGTTTTATTTCATCTATACGTTCGCTTTTATTCCCGGTATCACCAAATAATATCTCATGAAGTCTTTTGGCTATTCCAGTATCGTTTAAATTAAAAATTTTTTCATTATTGTAGTTTATTACGTTTGCATTATATGCAGACCTGTTCTTTGCCATAGCCTCAGATACTGCATATTCGTTTTCAAGATTCCTTTGCCATTTGTAATCTTCTCTGTTGCGTCTTGTATCTTCATCACGCATCGTTTTTGTTTTTATTCCTCTTGTGACATATAACCTCAATTCATTATCACTGTCACCAGGATATATTTCTTTCAGTTTTTTTATCTCTTTTTCTATTTCTTCTTCTTCTTCTTCCTTTTTTAAATCATATATCTCCTGCTGCTGCTTCAAAGCAAGTTTATTACGATATCTGTCTTTTGACAATTCCAATTTAAGCCTCCTCGTCTCTTCCATCGCATTGTCTCTTTTGTTTTGTGAATACAAAGCTCCCTTTAAACGATATTCCCTTAATATATTCTGTAAATTGTCATAATCTTTCCTGTGTAACTTCTCGTTCTCTTCCCACATCTTCATCAGCGGATTCATCGGTTCTGTCAACTGCATCGACGGAGCTCCCCTTTTTACTCCTTCTACATTTATCATGTTCTGTAATACTGACGCAAGATTACCTATCACAGTTCCCCACTGCTTCTGCTTCCTCATATCATCTTCCTGCTTCTTCAACCTCTCTTCTGCTATCCTTTTTTCACTCTCTATCAACTCATGATATGGATTTACCTCCTTAACCTCTGTAGTATTGACTTCTCCTTCTTCTGTTATACCTGTAGGCTTTTCTGTATTTATTTCTCCGTCATTGCTGCCGCCGATAATATCTTCCCATATTTCTTTTGTTCTATCCATACCGAAACACTAATCTATGATTTAACTTCTGTTTCTGGCTTCGTGCCATTACCGCTAAATATTCCGTCTTTGTTGTCTAAACTCTCTATACCCGACACAATCCCATTTATAGCACTGTTCATAGCTTGATTCGCTGCTTCATTAGCAGCATTGACACTGTTCTGTATCCCCTGCATCTGCTGATTCACTATTCCCGTCCTCGCAGCTTCAAGCATGTTAAGCCTGCTCGTTATATTGTTTTCATAGTTGGATATGACTTCCTTATATACATCTCCTAAACTCTTTCTGTATGTGTCTTGCGCCCTCTGAGACCTTATTCCACTTCCTCCCATTACAGCATCAGCTCCCCTCTCACTATCTACCTGCCTCTGTAACTTCTCTTCTGCTTCCGATATAATCGCCCTCCCGCTTTTCGTCTGCGTCGGATCCTGATTCTCTAACATCTGCCTCTCACTCTCATTCCTCGCAAGCTCCGACGCTTGTAACTGCCTTAATGATTCCGCTTGCTCTTCAGCCGTCTTGTTAGAACGATATGAATTGAACATGTTTACCGCACTCGACGCTAACGATGCTATCAACGCTATTGGTATCGCGGAGTGCGCGATACCCTCTGCTTCATACTCCAATATCTTGACTATTATATCTATTATGCCCATATCCCTATTATTTGTCAACAACAAAAATAATTCCCAATCTTAAATAAAAACTTTTTATTTGGTACAATTATTCGTTACTACAAATTGTTTTACATCCACATCTTCATTCTTATTGCTGTTTTATATCACTGCTTTTCTGTTTTGAAAAAAGAATGAGTGTGTATATATATATTTATCCCATGCACGCAACCGCTCCACACGGGACACCCCAATCATCTTGCCTGCCGGGTGGGTGGTGGGGTGGGATAAAAAATAATGGATTCGAAAAATTATCACTTGAAAAAATAACGTTGAACGGACACATACACGTAGTTACTGAACAAACGCCCGCGCTAACTGCTAATAAATGACAAGTTGTTTGTTTTCCAACAAATAACATCTTTGTCATTGCCGTTGACAGACATTCACATTTTGTTTTATTTAGCACACATAAATAAAACAATAATTATAAATTATTGTAAATCAATTAAATAAATCATACTTAAAAATAAAAGTGCAAGATTAAAGCAACAAACATAATCATTGACATGCTTTTTACAAACATATTCACACGCAGCCAATAACTTGCATCGACTTGTAAATCAAAGGAAAATGCTGTATCTGTATAAATATCATTACTTATTAGTATTAAGCTAATATATAGATAATAAATCTTACTCTCTGAATATGTTTTTTTAAAAAAATACAAAATTAAAGGCATCTATCAACATTATCATTAAATCACAACTATATCGAATTAAACATTTTTTATAAAAAGAAATTAAAAAAGCGAAACGATAAAATCATGTATTAGAAACAGTTATTTATTATTATTATTACTATTATTAGACACATTATATTTATTATTATTAAAAGAGGAGTGTGATTAAAAAATGAAAATTGTTTCAAAAAAAGGTTATTTTTAAAAAAATTAAAAAAGAAAGTCTGTTTATGATATATATACAGAATAAAGATAATTAAAAACTAACTAATACTAATAAAAGTAAAATTAAAGAAAAAATAATAAATTACAGAAAAATAGATTATATTCATTCTGTCATATAATCTATAAATAACTATAATTTTTTTAAGGGGTATAGGGCAAAAATATTATTTAGAATGATTCTAAATTTAGCTTATAAAATATTGAAAATCAATAACATTTTAAAAAAAATTAAAAAAACACTTGACAAAGTTTCAATATTGATATATCTTTGCAACGTCAATCAGTTCTGAGAATTCATTGAGAATTTAAAGAAATAAAAACGCTGCAAGGGTGGTGGCTCGTCGGAAACGTCGGGCAAGTCTTAAAAATTCAGACTGATTGACAACCCTAAACAGCGTTTTATATTAAAAGTCAATCAGTCATGAAGCTAATCACAAAAGAAATCGAGACACCGTTAGAATTCATATTTATTATGAATATTCTAACTAAAATGAACAATGTAGAGATTGAATTATGTGGCAGCTGGTTATGGATTAGCGGAAATACAATGCAGTATAAAGCTGATTTAAAAAAAGCCGGTTGTCGATGGAGCAACAACAAAAAAATGTGGTATTGGCGTCACGAAGAGAATTTTTGCAAAAAATATAAAAATAAAACATTAGATATGGAACAAATTCGCAATAGATACAGGACAACACATCTTGAAACCACGACTAAAATAGATTTAGGATATACAGATAGTTTAGTGTTATTTTAAAAATTTATAACCCGCTGTCGGGCATTATGCCCGATGGTTTTTTTGTTTAATTTAAAAAAAATATAAGAAAATGTTTGTTTTAAAAAATGAAATTTTAAGTATGGACCTGCCGCAAGGCCACACAATGCAAGAGTTAAACACTCTTGCAAAAGAGGAAATTTCCATAATGATAGCCGAAGGGCTGTTCTATGGGAAAGACATTAAGGTCAACGGGAGAATAACTACAGCTATGGCCCTGATGCTGGGCCACGAGTTGGCACATGTGTGCCGCTCTGTATCTATTTTTGACCCTAAAGAGGGTCAATATGTGTTATGCATCAAACACTGATGCACATTCCCATACCTGTCTATGATTCAGGCTTGAAACGGTTGTACGTTATATGGGAACAATTTAAAAAAATAAAGGAGGTTTATATGAAAGAACTTATAAAAGAACTTTCTCATCAGTTTTTTGATGTAAAGTTCACAGAAAAAAATCCCCTTATAAAAGAAGGGGATTGTATAATAGGGGGTAGCTATGACAGCTACAACCCCATAGCGTGGATCAGTATCTGTAAAAAGGGTACTGTCCATTATTTGTTTGGTACTTGGCATAGCTTTATAAGTGAAGACTATGCCAGATACACCTTCCTGGCATGGGGAGACCAGGAAGAGTTCGAAGGGGACATGGACTTCGATGTCACCAGCATTGGTGACAAGATAAGACATGCCACCCTTGAAGAGAAAACGATTTTCCTCAAATTTCTTGAGGAAAAGTACGGGAAACATTGGGATGAAGAAAAGAAATGTTTCCTAACTTGATATAACAAAAGATAATTTATCAAAAGTTAAATTAATTGAACTATGAAAAAATATAAGTTGCAGACAATAAGAGAATTTGTTATAAAAAACGGCTATAAGTCACTAA
>NWBN01000020.1:34359-55524 GCA_002633315.1 Bacteroidales bacterium Phil6 | reverse complement strand
AACTGTCCTGAAAAAAGTTTGTAAAGCTTTTTTAATCCTGTTTTTTTAATATTATATTCATTAAATTTGCGTAATCGAAAAAGAAAAAGGTTATGCAAATAAGATTAGTAAACAAAAATCCATTACTGAAAGAGAACTGCACAACTTATGGAAGTAATGTTTACGACAACGTAAATGACAGCAGATTACAGGATAATGTAATTATTCTCCCTTTCAGGATATTCCACAGTAAGTTATAAGATAACATTTATTATCGAACAGCTTTCGGCGGTTTTGTCATATATAAATTATAAAAAAAGAGTAATGAACACATATTGAAATACAACTTGTAAAGTCTCCGCAATGAAAATAAAGCCGCCGATTGCGGAGACAGTCAATTCGATAAGTGATTCTAAACTGGAACAAATAGTAAAAATGTTGTTGAATAAGTTGGACATAGCAGAGTTGTTACCTGATAATTGCAGCAGAATGGAATATGATATTGTCTGTTTGGCAAGAGGAAGATATTTACAACGAATAGTATCTTTCCCCAATTACAACGGGAATACTCTTTTGGATTTTCTAAATGACGAAAAAGTAATGAATACAATTAGATTTAAAATATATCATTAACTAAGCAAGAAAGAAATGAAAACAAAGAAGTCAGAATTAATTTTATTAAGCGCAGTCTTATTCGTGCTGTTGTTTTCAGCTTGCGGCAATAAAGAGCCTGAAGTTGAACCCACCCCTGTCACACCTGAACCAATGGTGAAAAAATATCTTGTGGAAGAATATCAATTTAAAAATGACAGATTATGTCTTACGATAGATTGGAATGAAGATTTTTCACAGATAAAAAGAATATCATATACACCTACAGGGACTATATATTATCAGATTGACTATGATTTTACGTACTACGGAGATGACAGTATTTATATAGAAATGTCAACTCCGGCCGGTCCAAGTTTCGGAGGTTGGATGTTTTTTACCAATTATACTTGTTATTTGCAAAATGGTAAGATTGACAGTGTGGCTTTTTATATAGAAAATGAATTTACACGAGGTAGTAAATATAAGTATGACAGTCAAGGTCGTTTGATATCCGCTGGGGATGATTATTTTGTATGGGATGGAGAAAATGCAATAGAAGGAACTCTGCGTTATCAACAATTTAATTATAATAATTTTGGAAACGGAATAAACCCTTATTATACATTCCCTTATCTATTGGAATCAGGAAATTATAGTTACGACTATATGACAATTCCATTATGGAAAAACGAGATTATTTATGAAGATGGAAGTTTTGAATATGAATATGATGAAGATAATTACGTCACGACAATATATAAAGTGGATTCTCTTGGTAACAGAGGATATTATAAGGGGTTCAGATATGAAACACCTGCTTCGAAATAATGAGTAATAATATATTTTTATAAAATTATAATTTATATTATAAAATCTTGTTAATTTAAGTAAGTGTTAAGAATGCAAAAAAATCATCAAAATATGAAAAATATTTAAGAAATGAAAACAAAGAAGTCAGAATTAATTTTATTAAGCGCAGCCTTATTCGTGCTGTTGTTTTCAGCTTGCGGCAATAAAGAGCCTGAAGTTGAACCCACCCCTGTCACACCTGAACCAATGGTGAAAAAATATCTTGTGGAACAATATCTTGAGGATCCCAATCGTGTAACTCATAAAATAGAGTGGAATGAAGATTATTCACAAATAAAGAGAATATCGTATTCTATTGTAGGAAGTATAGCGTATTTTATTGATTATGATTTTACCTATTATGCACAAGATAGTATTGTGGTCAAGCCATCAATTCCGGAAGGTTCTATTCAATGGTTAATGTATGACAGTTATACTTGTCATTTGTTTGATGATGGAAAAATAGATAGCATATCATTGTATCGTCAGAACAAATATTGTGGAAGTTGGCAATATGAATATGACAATCAAGGACGTTTGATAGCTGCGAGAGACGATTATTTCATTTGGGAAGGAGAAAACGTAATAGAAGGCACATTCCAAACATCGGATCCGGTATTCTATGACAAGTTTGGAGAAGGAATACATCCTCATTATACTATTCCATATTTATTACCGGGAGTAGGCAGTTATGACATGTCTTATATAACCAAACCCATGTGGAAGAATGAATATATTCATGATGGGGATGATTATAAATTAATATATGAGTATGANNGAAGACAATTATGTTGTATCAGTGTATAGAGTTGACTCTACAGGTAATGTAAGGCTTACGAATGGATACAGATACGAAACGGCAAATTGAAGATGACATTATGGCATAGCAGAGACGTCTTATCATGGCGTCTTTACAAATAGAGAAATATGACATTTTTTTGGATAAAAGAAAAAACGTATTTAACTTTGAAGCGAATAAATTTCATGCCATGAAACACATATTGAAATACAACTTGTAAAGTCTCCGCAATGAAAATAAAGCCGCCGATTGCGGAGACTGTAAATTCGATAAATGATTTTAAACTGGAACAAATAGTAAAGATGTTGTTGAATAAGTTGGACAAAGCAGAGTTGTTACCTGATAATTACAGCAGAATGGACTATGATATTGTCTGTCTGGCAAGAGGAAGATATTTACAACGAATAGTATCTTTCCTCAATTACAACGGGAATACTCTTTGGGATTTTCTAAATGACGAAAAAGTAATGAATACAATTAGATTTAAAATATATCATTAACGAAGAAAGAAAGAAATGAAAACAAAGAAATCAGAATTAATTTTATTGGTCGCAGCCTTATTCGTGCTGTTGTTTTCAGCTTGCGGCAATAAAGATCCAGAAGTTGAACCCACCCCTGTCACACCTGAACCAATGGTGAAAAAATATCTTGTGGAACAATATCTTGAGGATCCCAACCGTGTAACTCATAAAATAGAGTGGAATGAAGATTATTCACAAATAAAGAGAATATCGTATTCTGATGTGGGAAGTGATTTTTTTAGGTCTGTTTATGATTTCACCTATTATGCACAAGATAGTATTGTGGTCAAGGCATCAATTCCGGAAGGTGCTGACGGATGGTTAATATATGACAGGTACACTTGTCATCTGCTAGATGATGGCAAAATAGACAGCATCACATACTATAGTAATAATGAATATATGTGGGGACAGAAATATAAATATGATAATCAAGGACGATTGATTTCTGTCGGAGATTATCATTATTTTATTTGGGAAGGAGAGAACGCTATAGAAGTGAGATTGAATTCATCGACACCATCTTACTATGATAAATTTGGTAAAGGTATTCATCCACATTATAATTTTCCATATTTGTTGAGAGCAACGAGTAGTAATAGTATGAGTTTTATGACGCAACCTTTGTGGAAGAATGAATATATTCATGATGGGGATGATTATAAATTAATATATGAGTATGATGAAGACAATTATGTTGTATCAGTGTATAGAGTTGACTCTACAGGTAATGTAAGGCTTACGAATGGATACAGATACGAAACGGCAAATTGAAGATGACATTATGGCATAGCAGAGACGTCTTATCATGGCGTCTCTAAAGATAAAAATATGAGGTTGTAATGATAGAGACCTCATAATGTTACGCCCGGAAAATCTGAGATTAAATGTTGATATTTATAAAAAAACATTTGATTTTCTTCAGAGTAGAATAAAATAATGGTATCGAAATTTTATCCGATACCATTTTTCTTAAAAATAATTTAACATAGCAGATCAATAATTCTCAGCTTTGATCTGGAAGTATGCCTGCGGGTGGTTACATACAGGGCATATTTGAGGAGCCTTTTTGCCAATGACGATATGACCGCAGTTCTGGCATTGCCATATCATGTCTTCGTCGCGAGAGAACACTATTCCGTCTTTTATGTTTTGTAAAAGTTTCAAATAACGTTCTTCATGTTCTTTCTCGATTTTGGCTACCATCTCAAACAATGCTGCAATTTTTGTAAAACCTTCCTCGCGAGCTTCTTTGGCAAATGTCGCATACATGTCTGTCCATTCGTAATTTTCACCGTCGGCGGCATCTTTAAGATTCGTCATGGTGTCCGGAATGTCGTCATTGTGTAACAACTTGAACCAAATTTTTGCATGTTCTTTCTCATTGTTTGCCGTTTCTTCAAACAAGTCAGCTATCTGATTGTAACCTTCTTTGCGTGCTTTTGAGGCATAGTAGGTGTACTTGTTACGTGCCTGTGATTCTCCGGCAAATGCAGCCATTAAGTTGGCTTCTGTTTTTGATCCTTTAAAATCCATAAAAATGATATTTGATTACGAGGCAAAAGTAATAAAAATATTTTTCTCAAATACTGTTCGTGAAAAATTATTGTTCTCCTGTAATGATGTTTATGTAAAAATAAAATATCTTATGTGATTCGGAGATTTTGACATGTCATTTGTGCTTTGGGCAATTATATATGTCAAATGTCTTAATTACAATATCTTGATAATGGAATGTTTTTAATACGTGTATGTCTGTATGTTTTGTTGTCGCTTAAATTGGATTTTTATATAAAAAAAGGTTGTATGCTATATGTCAATTGCTAAAAAATTAGGAACTTTGCATCATAAAAACACACGGTGATGAAAAGAGGTTTTGGTAGTGACAATCATTCCGGTATCAGTCCGGAAGTATTGAAAGCCATAGCGGATGCCAATGTGGGTCATGCACTGGCTTATGGCGAAGACGAGTATTGCATACGTGCCGAGAAATTGTTCAAAGAGCATTTCGGAGAACATTCGAGTGTATATTTTGTCTTTAACGGCACCGGAGCCAATACATTAAGCATAGATGCCATGGTTCGGTCGCACGATGCTGTGATATGTGCCGAATCAGCACATGTCAATGTCGATGAATGCGGTGCTCCACAACGTATAGTGGGGTGTCGTCTTCTTACGGTGGCAACGCCTGATGGCAAGCTGACGCCGGAGCTTGTGAAAACGAGACTGCACGGCTTTGGTTTTGAACATCATTCTCAACCTAAAGCTGTTACAATAACGCAATCTACAGAATTGGGCACCTTATATAGCATTGACGAGATAAGAGCTCTTGCCGACCTGGCTCATCAATATGGTATGTATCTTCATGTCGATGGTGCTCGTCTTGCCAATGCTGCCGTAGCTCTCGGCTGTTCTTTCCGTGAGATGACAACAGATGCCGGTGTCGATGTGCTGTCATTCGGCGGTACTAAGAACGGTCTGATGATAGGAGAGGCAGTGGTGTTCATTAATCCGGACCTCGCTGAGGGTTTTAAATACAGAAGAAAACAAGCTACTCAACTGTGCAGCAAAATGCGTTTCATGGCAGTACAGTTCGAGGCGTATTTTCATGATGAACTATGGCGCAGAAATGCTCAACATTCAAACCGGATGGCTCAATTGCTATATGATAAAGTGAAAGACATTCCTTTTGTCAGAGTAATGTATCCGGTACAGGTCAATGGCGTTTTTGTTCAAATGCCTCGTCATATATGGACAGAACTGCAAAAACAATACTTCTTTTACGATTGGGACATGGATAATGATGTGGTGCGCTGGCTTTGTTCTTTTGATACTACGGAAGACGATATAAACTTTTTCGTTGAGGCACTCAAACGCCTCGGCTGATGATTTGCATGTTTATAGATTTTATTTTCAGGATGTTAAAATAAACATGGAAATTTTGTCGGACAGCAATATCTGCTCTCTGTATGCCTGTGTATCTGATATTCTGAATATGTCAGAAAAGCGTTAACATACTGTTTTTTCTGCCTGTCATTGCAATAAACTCTTCTTCTGATAATACCGGAATATTCAGAGCTTCAGCCTTTTTCTTTTTCTCCGGACCCATCTTTTCTCCGGCGACGACGAAATCTGTCTTTGACGATATGGAAGATACGTTTTTGCCGCCTAAGTCTTCAATCAGTTGTTTTATCTCTTCTCTGCTGAAATTTGTGAAAGATCCGCTTACCACTATACTTTTGCCGGCAAGTATATTGTTCTCCGTCGAGGTTCTTTTCTCCTGTTCGAATTGCAGTCCGGCAGCTTTTAGCCTGTTTACGAGATCGATGTTACGTTCATCATCAAAGAACTCTCTGACAGACAAGGCTATTTTTTCTCCGACTTCATCTATCTGTTTCAACTCTTCTGTAGAGGCTTTTATGATATTGTCAACAGAACCTTCAGCATTGGCTATGAGTTTGGCTGTCGTTTCTCCAACATATTTTATTCCAAGTGCAAAGAGTACCCTCGCAAATGGCACTTTCTTGGACTTCTGCAGTGATTCGAGAATGTTGTCTGCTGTCTTTTGTTTAAAACTAACTTTTCGCAATACAGGTTCTTGCAGCAGATTATATTCGTCTTTTATTTCAATAACTTTCTCCAGTCCGTACAACTGTTCATATTTCAAGTCATACAGGTCGGCGTAGTTGTTTACCAAATGGTTGTCGAACAAAACTTCTATTTTGCCTTCTCCAAGGCTTTCTATGTTCATCGCCTTTCTGCTGATGAAATGTTCAATACGTCCTTTTATCTGAGGCGGGCATCCGAGACTGTTGGGACAGTACCATGCAGCTTCACCTTCTGTTTGTACAAGTGGTGTGCCACACTCCGGACATTTGCTGACAAACGACACGGGAATGCTGTTGTCTTTTCTGCATTGTAAATCGACCCCGGTGATTTTAGGTATTATCTCGCCTCCTTTTTCCACAGAAACCACGTCATCATAATGCAGGTCGAGTTGTTTTATAAAGTCGGCATTATGCAGTGTGGCTCGTTTTACTGTAGTCCCTGCAAGTTGTACAGGCTCAAGATTGGCGACAGGCGTGATAGTGCCATGTCGTCCTACCTGAAAGTCAACACTTAACAATTTGGTATGTGCTTCTTCTGCTTTGAATTTGTATGCTATTGCCCATCGTGGCGACTTGGCTGTATAACCCAATTCTTCTTGCTGAGCAAAGTCATTGACTTTAATGACAATGCCGTCAATGTCGAATGACAAGGCCTTTCTTTTTACATCCCAAAGATTGATGAATGATTCTATCTCGTCAATATCATGGCACAATGCAATATGTTCCGATATGTTGAATCCCCAACGACGTGCCGCCATAAGACTTTCATAATGTGTCTTGTAAGGCATGTCGTCCATCATCATGTAATAACAATAGTTATCCAGTCTGCGATTTGCCACTTCTTTTGAATCTTGTAGTTTTATTGTACCAGCCGCTGCATTTCTCGGATTGGCAAATGTTGGAAGTCCCAAATCTTCTCTTTCGATATTGATCTTCTCAAAACTGTTGTGAGGCATTATTATCTCGCCGCGCATCTCGAAAAAATCAGGATAGTCGCCTTTCAGTCTCAACGGTATAGTATGAATGGTTTTTATATTTGTTGTGACATCGTCGCCCCGGCTGCCGTCTCCTCTCGTCACGGCACGTCTCAAAATGCCTTTTTCGTATGTAAGACTGATTGACACACCATCGAATTTTAATTCACAGACAAAATCTACCGGTCCATCTATACTTTTCTTAATACGTGATATGAAATCAATAATCTCTTCTTTGTTATATGAGTTTGATAATGAAAGCATAGGATATTTATGTCTTACAGTGGCAAACTCTTTGGTGATACCGCCGCCTACGCGTTGAGACGGCGAGCTTTCAGTAATTAAATCCGGAAATTGTTGCTCTAACGACAGTAGTTCGTTCATCAGCATGTCGAAATCATAGTCGCTGATTGTTGGTTGGGCTAAAATATAATATCTGTAATTATGATTGTCGATGATATCGCTAAGTTCGGCTATTCGAGCCTTTGCTTCTTCTTTGGTCATAATAATTCTTATTTTCCGCATTTATAAACGATGACGCTGCCATTTTGTTGATATCCTCTTATTTTTTTATAGAAAATATCTAATATGGAAGGCTCGAATGTCGTCTCGTACTGTATGCCGGGATAATGTTTTGTCATGACTTCGACACGTTTTTCGAGATTTTCTTTCCCCCTGAAAATAATAAAATCTACATTTCGGTCAGACATCTCGACGAGTCTGTCGTCAATACTGTTGTTTTTGTTGATTACCATATATTTAGGCCAATATTTTGCATAGAATATGGCAGGGCGTCTGTAGTTGTTGTTGTTGCTGTCTTCAATGATGATTAGGTCCGTATCTTTGAAGCCTGATATATACTGCATGGATTTTACTTCTGCCTTATTGGAATATGTAGTCAAAGTGAAGAAAAGGACTATAAAATTGACTATGCCTGTAAACAGCCAAAGATATTTGTGCAGCGGTTTGTTTTTGCGCCAAAATGATGAGGTGTCTTTGAAAGAGAACCAGCCTGCCGTTCCTGTTATTATAAATAATGGTATTGCCGGAAGTATATAAATCTCGTTTTTGTTGGGAAAAATGGTATAGTAAATTATGAACAGCAATACCGGTAAAAATGTTATGAGATTCTTTTTTGCGCTCTTGAAAAATCCGAAAAGCAACATGAAACTTGCCGGTGGAATAAAAGCGAGTATTAATGTCACTATGCTGATATATATCCAAGGGGTCTTTGTGATATGGAAAAGATAATCTGTCGAGTTTTTGAAAAATGTCTTCATCTCCACAAATGGTTCCCCCCATACTATAAGGTCAGGTATAACTTCAATAATACCAATAGATAACATTATTCCTATTAAAGTTATTATTGAAGCTTTTATGTTTTTTAGAAACAATAAAGCAAGTAAAATGCCGATGATAAATAAGATACTCTGGTACCATGTGGAAAAACCGAGTCCGAGGAAAAAACCTGCCACCATGAAAGAAGAACGATGCAGATTCTCGTCAAACTCAGCTATTCTTAATACTTCTTGTCTTACTATTATCAGTGTGGCATACATCAGAAACGGAGTACAGGCAAATGCAGCTATGTTGTGTACGCTGACGTAAGGCATGAACCAGCAAGCTGACAAGATAATCGCTGAATACCATGCAGTCTTTTTGTCTGCTATGAGGTCGGCTATTCTGTAACCGAACGATACAACTAACAAAGATACCACGGCATGCAGCAAT
Source organism: Bacteroidales bacterium Phil6 (assembly GCA_002633315.1). Classification (GTDB taxonomy): domain Bacteria; phylum Bacteroidota; class Bacteroidia; order Bacteroidales; family F082; genus Limimorpha; species Limimorpha avicola. The sequence goes on along the minus strand of NWBN01000020.1, from coordinate 46,469 downwards.
CTGCTGAAAAACATGAGCCACGTCGGACTTGTTATGCCTAAGTATTTTAAAAATCCGAACCAACAGTAGTTGATGGTAAAATAAAACAAACTTATGCCTTCAGGCTTGGAAGAAAGGTTGTTCCTTAAATCAAGCAACCGGTAATCAACATTGTCTGTCCAAGCATTGGGCACACCGACATATATGAATTGCTCACTGTCGAAGCCGAAACCTCGTGAGAATATCACAGCTATAAATCTCAAAAACAATGCGATGAGAAATATCGTCGTGAACGGATGTTGCTGTTTGAAATGTAGCAGCTTCCTCATAATCACTTCTTTTTCTCGTAATAACATTCAAAATAATATCCGTCGTATAAAGTGTTGTAAAAGTCTTCCTTATCTTGACAATCTTGCCTTGAATAAACTCCGTAAACCGGAGTGGATGAACCGTTTTCCAAATTGACACATACGCACTCTTTTTCGCATGAAATCAACGAAAGAACTGCTATCAATGCAAATATACACAATGAAACTCGCCTCATATAATAATCTTGATGTTGCAAAAATAATAAAAAATCAAAGAAAAATGAATTTTTTTTAATGAATTTTCAATAATGTGGGCAGAAAAGAAAAAATTATTATCTTCGCAGAGGAAAATTAAGTGTTTTTTAATATATGAATAAAATGAAGAATAAACTGTTGTTGTTGCCGGTCATCATGTCGATGGTGTTTCATTGTCATGCTCAGGAGATTGGTGAATGGTGGAAAGATGTGTCGGTTTTTCAGGTTAATAAAGTTGAACCCAGGAGCAATGTCATACCTTATGATGATGAGAATGGAGTTGAAAATCTTGATTATCAAAGTTCTAAGTATTATAAATCTCTTAATGGCAAATGGAAGTTCCATTGGGTGGAAAGACCTGCCGACAAACCTTCCGGCTTCTATCAACCAGGATATGATGTTAGTGAATGGGATCTTATACCTGTGCCTGGTAACTGGGAGTTCAATGGATATGGCGTCCCGGTATATGTCAATACAAGAAATGAATTTCCTTCAAATCCTCCAATAGTACCCGAAGATTATAATCCCGTGGGCTGTTATGTCCATGATTTCGAGGTGCCTGCGGAATGGGAGGGACGTAATGTATATATCTGCTTCGGCGCTCTGAAATCTGCTTTCTATTTGTGGATTAACGGACAGTTCGTGGGTTATTCTGAAGATAGCAAGACACCGGCGGAGTTCGACATTACAAGGTATTTGCAGCCTGGAACGAATACCCTCGCCGTGGAGGCTTACCGCTTCTCCGATGGTTCTTACTTGGAATGTCAAGACTTTTGGCGCGTATCCGGAATTACAAGAGATGTATTCCTGTATTCCAAACCCGTACTTAACGTTTTCGACTTTTTTGTTAAAGCCGGCCTTGACGAGACTTTCAGCAAAGGCGTCTTCGACCTCGATATAGTGTTTGATTTCAATCCTAAAAAACTCCCCTCCAAATGTATTATGGAAGTGGAGATAACGGGATATACAACGAAAAATAAATTCAGAAAACTTCTTGTAAACGAATTTAGTAAAAAAGACTTTATCGACGACGGAGATAACAGATATGTTTATCATATACACAGAGTTTTCAATGGCATAGAACCATGGTCCGCTGAGAAACCTGCTCTTTATGACATGATAATAAGACTGAAAGACAAAAAAGGCAACGTGACGGAATGCGTGGCTGCCAAAATAGGATTCAGAACTACTGAAGTGATAGACGGGCAACTTAAGGTTAACGGACGTCCTGTCTTGATTAAGGGCGTTAACCGTCATGAACACGACGGCTTTACAGGTCAATATGTTACCAGAGAGACAATGTTGAAAGATATTGAACTGATGATTCAGAACAATATTAATACTGTACGTACAAGCCATTATCCTGACGATATTTATTGGTATGAATTATGTGACAGATATGGACTGTATGTCATCGATGAAGCCAATAATGAATCTCATGCACAGGGCTATGGCGATGCCAGTCTCGCCAAGAAACCGGAATGGGTTGAGGCATTCAAATACAGATGCAATAATATGATCGGACGTGATAAAAATCATCCTTCTGTCATAATATGGTCGCTCGGCAACGAATGTGGCAACGGCGTCTGCATGTATGAGGCATACGAACATGTGAAGAACTTCGATAATACAAGACCGGTGATTTGTGAACGTGCCGAATACGACTATAACACCGATTATATCGGACTTATGTATCCAAGTGTCTCATATATAGAGAACTTCGCAAAAAACAATGTGGATTCTTTGAACCGTCCTTTTATCATGGTGGAATATGCTCATGCTATGGGGAACAGCGTGGGTGGTCTTCAGGATTATTGGGATGTGATAGAATCTTATGATCAATTACAGGGCGGTTGTATATGGGATTGGGTTGACCAGACTATAGTGCAATATGACAAAAACAAGAAAATGACATGGTACGCGGCAGGTGGCGACCTCGGCAGCCTCGATGGCATTGAAGATGACGACAGTTTCTGTGTAAACGGCCTTATTACAAGCGACAGAAAACCTCATCATCACCTGGCAGAGGTGAAAAAGGTTTATCAAAATGTCAAGGTGAAACCTATTGACCTCGAAAAGGGTATTTATGAGATAAAAAACTGGTTCTCTTTTACTTCATTGAGTGAATTGGATGGCTCTTATACCATTTATACCAACGAGAAACGCTTGCAGAGTAACAGCATAAATTTAAACGCCATGCCGGGCGAGTCTCAACGTATTACCATATCTATCCCTAAACCGGCAACAGATAAGGCCGGCAACAACCTTTCCATGCCTAACGAGGAGTATTTCATTCTCTTCTCATTTAAGACAAAAAATGATAAACCTTTCTTGCCGCGCGGCACAGAAATAGCGTACGACTGTTTTAAACTCGATGTGGCAACAAACAATGCTGAACCTCTTGATAATGTGCTTGATGTCAAAATGCGCGAGTCTGATGACAATTTAGTTCTGTTTAATGACAATTTCAGCTTTACCATAGACAAAACTCAAGGCGTTCCTGTGTCTTTCGTCTATAAAGCTGAAGAACTGCTATCCGGTGATATTAAGCCTAATTATTGGAGAGCTCCTACACTCAATGACGACGTTGACGGCAACGGAAGAAGACGTTGGGAAAGCGCCGGCTTGGATAACCTCTCCATCAAACCTGTGAAATTTGATGTCAAAAGAATTAATGAATCCTTGATTGCCGTAATGATAGAACTCGAGATGACTGATGTTGATGGTAATAGGGTCTTGACAACCAATCAGTTGTACGAGATTAACGGTAATGCCGATGTCGTGGTGACAAATAATGTCAATATGAGTAATGCAGTGACGACATTGCCTAAGATTGGTATGCAACTGCGTATGCCGTTATCGTATGAGAATGTGACATATTTCGGAAAAGACGCCGAGACATATCCTGACAGAAATGCTGCCGGTAAAATGGGCATCTATTCCGTGAAATGTAATGACATGTTTGAACTCCATGAAGAACCTCAGGATAACGGCAACCGCTCCGATGTGCGCTGGGCTGCTTTTACCAATGCTGCCGGCAACGGCTTGTTTGTCGGTAGCGATGACATCTTCAACTTTAGCGTTTATCCTTATACTGATGAGGCTCTTACTAAGGCTGAAAGAATAAACCAACTGGATAAAAGCAACTTCTTTACTGTCAATATTGACTATAAACAGGCAGGGTTGGGTACTGCTACATGCGGTCCCGGCGTATTGGATAAATACCTCATTAAAAATGATGTATATCAATATTCCGTGCGACTCAGACCTTTTGTTAAAAACGAAATAACTCCTAAACAACTGTATAGACAAGATGTATTCGGTGGCATATCGATGGCTCCCGTGCCTACAGTGTCATCTGAATTGAAACTGTTCAACAATCCGATGAAGATTACGATACAGTACGATGACTCCAATGCTAAGGTGTTTTATACGTTGGATGGCTCGGAACCTACAATGAAATCCAGACTTTATACCGCACCGTTTACCATAGACGAGAGTTGTGTGGTGAAAGCAAAAGCTTTTCGTAACGGTGTAATGCCTTCGTTTACTGCTACGAAAGATTTCAATAGGGTGATTGTCAAGAATACTGAATTTGCCAAGATGCCTGCCGACAGATACTCCGGCAACCATGAGATAGCACTTATGGATGGTAAAAAGGGAGAGATGGGTAATTGGACAGAGAATTGGCTCGGTTTTTATGGAGATGATATCGATGCAGTGATAGAACTTTCCAAACCACAGGATTTCAATACTGTCAATATTGGCTTCGCTCTTGATGCCGACAATTGGATTTTATTGCCAACCGAACTTATGATTTCCGTGTCGTCTGACGGAAAGACATACACTGAACCTGTCAGAGCTTCTTTCCCGGATTATTCTAATCCTAAAAACTTGAGCATCAGAACAGTGGCAAGAGCTGCCGTGAAAGGAAAAGATGTAAAATTCATAAAGATACATGCTGAAAGTCCCGGCATCTTGCCGGATTGGCATGATTATGCCGGCGAGAAATGCTGGCTGTTTATTGATGAGGTGATGCTGAAGAAATAATATTAATGTACTTTTTTATTTTATGTGTGTCAAAATAATGTTTGGCACACATTTTTATTTTTGCCTCTCGTTGAGAAACATAGCAAAACCTTTTGAACTGTTTTACAGAAATTATGCTGAACAAATCGAGAATTTTTGTTGGTGTAATTTTCTTTCCTTATTTTATGAGTTGATAAATCTGTATAAAGATAAATAACTAATATACAGTGATTTATGTGTAATAATCTTGATAAACTAAAAATTTTAGTTTAAAAACTATAAAAAATAGTTGTATGTGAAAAATTTTTAGTTACATTTGCAGTTGGAAATTGCAAAAAAATATAATTATGAAAAAACTGACAGTGAAAGAAGAAGAAATAATGCACTTTTTTTGGACAAAAGGTGCGTTGTTTGTCCGGGAATTATTGGACATGTATCCTGACCCCAAGCCGCATTTCAATACTCTTTCAACCATGGTTCGTACTTTGGAAAGCAAGGGATATATCGCTCATAAGGTGTATGGGAATACCTATCAATATTATGCTGTTATAGATGAAGATGAGTTTAAAAATGCCACGTTGAAAAATGTAATAAGCAAATATTTTGCGAATTCTTACACCCAGGTCGTTTCTGCATTGGTGAAAGATGAAAAACTGTCCATCGAAGAACTTAAACAACTCATCTCGCAAATTGAAAAGAAATGATTGCTGAATCTTTTTTGATGTATAACTTGAAAGTCGCTGTCTGTTTTGTGGTTTTCTATCTGTTTTACAAGATATTGTTAAGCAGGGAGACATTTCATAAGTTGAACCGTTTTTTGTTGATTTTCGGCTCGTTGTCGGCTTTCATCATTCCGTTATGTCGTATTACCATTTATACAGAAGTCTCGGAATCTTCTTTTTTTACTCTTGATGAACTCACAATGACATTTGTTGAGCCGGATAGACGTTTCCCATGGACCACAGTCCTGATGACAGCATATTTTATAGGGTGTTTTATGTTTCTCTGCATTATGATATACTCCATGTTACGTGTAAAAGCCATATCACGTAGAGGGCGTGAGATAAAACTGCCTTATGGAATCACTCTCGTGTTGACTCCCGATGATATTACGCCATTCAGCTGCATGAAAACGATTGTGGTTTCTGAAAGTGATTATGAGAAAAACGGCTACCAAATATTGACACACGAATACGCACATATTAATGGATATCATTCGGTAGATTTGTTGTTATTCAATATATTGTGTTGTCTTCAATGGTTCAATCCATCCATTTATCTGCTTAAAAATGAATTGTGCGCCGTGCATGAGTACGATGCCGACGCCACAGTGTTGAGAAAAGGCATCGATGCAAAACAATATCAACTTTTATTAATTGAAAAAGCTGTCGGCACGAAGTGGTATTCTATCGCCAACAGCTTCAATCACAGTAACCTTAAAAACAGAATCACTATGATGTTAAAAAACAAATCTTCAAACCGGGCTCGCGCCAAAGCGCTATATGTTTTGCCCTTAATCTGTCTCGAACTGCTGCTGTTTGCACAGACAGCTTGTGTATCTGAATTAAATGCCAAAGATACAAAAAAAACGGAAACATTAGTTTCTGTCGAAACAAAAACTGATACGACAATATTGGAAAAAGATGAAAAAACTCTTTCAACGGCAACTTCCATGCCTCAATTTCCGGGAGGAACAGAAGCGTTGATGCAATATTTGTCGAAAAATATCGAATATCCTGTATCGGCAAGAGATGCTGGCATACAAGGTAATGTCATCACTCAGTTTACCATCGATAAAGATGGCTCTGTTATCAAAGAGAGTATAAAAATATTGAGAAGTGTTGATGAGAACTTAGACAAGGAGGCAATGAGGTTGATTTTATCCATGCCGAAATGGATCCCGGGCATGGAGAATGGCGAACCTGTCAAGGTGGAATTCCTCCTTCCAATAACTTTTGCTTTGTAAACAGAATCATTGTTTTTGCATGGATGTAAACGAAACTGCGTCAAAGGTTTACCTGTTGACGCAGTTTATTATTTCTCAAAATGACGTTTTTTTGATGTCTATAATATTATAACCCCTTTATCCAGTCTGCCATATCTTTCATCACTTCCTCCGAAAACGTTTCTTCTGTCTTATAATAATCCAGGGCGTTATTTTTTTGACAGTGTTGGAACAAGTGGTTGAGATCGGGATATTCTTTGATTAAGTTTTTCTTGTTTTTGCCGGACAACAACTTGCTGATAGCGTCCAAGTTGCTGTTTGCGATGACCTGCATGTCGTTGGAGCCATTTACAGCCATGACAGGGATTTTTATCTTAGCGATATCTGTTTGAGGTTCATAATCCAGGAAGAAGTCAAGCCAGGCATTATCAGGCTGAGATTCTATTTCCATTCTTACCATCTCCACTGTAACGTCAGCAGATTGTCCATAAAGGCGTAAGGCTGCACTCTGTTGTTCTGCTAACAATGTGTCGCCTTTGATACCGGGACCTGCAAGGCTGATGATGAAATCCGGAACATTTTCCGCTGCCAGCATAAAAGCTATCATGCCGCCTTCGCTATGTCCTACGACACCAATTTTGTCAAATTTATTGCTCTTTTTCAGCCATTCCAATCCTGCTCTTGCATCATCGGCATAGTCTTCTGAAGTACAATTGGCACGGTCGCCGGTGGATTTTTCCACACCTCTGTCATCATAACGCAACGAGGCTATGCCTTGTCGTGCAAGATAATCGGCAATGACAAGAAAAGGCTTGTGTTCAAAAACTTCCTCATCTCTGTTTTGTGCGCCACTGCCTGTCACCATGATGACTACAGGTGTTTTCTTCTTTCCGGAATAACCGACAGGGTAGGTGAGAGTGCCTGATAAAGTGACATTAGCTTTGTCATTAGTGAAAGTGACTTCTTCTGTTGCATAGTCGAACGGACCTTGTGGCTCCTGCGGTCTTGATGGTTTTTGTACTTCTCCAGGTTTTAAATCCAATGGAAACGACATCCCGAACTGTTTAAAAGTACCTTTTATTATCCCATCAGACAATTTGCCTGAGTATGCCATTTGTATGGCAGGCACTTCAAAGCTGACAGAATCGTTGGAGAGCAATTTTACTTCAGCCGGAATACCTGTGGCACCTTGTTCCGGGACATCCATTGTAACATCGTCATTGTTGAAATGAAACACCAATCCCAACTCTTGTTGACCGGCAGTCAAGACACCTTTCCATGTGCCGCTGATGTTTTGTGCTTTTGCAGCAGTAACAGCCATCATGATGACTATCGTAAACAATAATGCTTTCTTCATTTTCATTGAATTATCAGATTTTTACTTATTATGATATAACATCATGAACAGAACTTCGGCATGTACTAAAGCCTGTTTTGATATGACAAAGGTATAAAATTTATCTGACAAAAGAAAATGAATTGAATAAATACAATCTGACAACTATTTTTGCAGTAAATCGTATTTAAGCAATCCTGTTTTATGCATAAAATATCTGAAAGCGACATTTAAACATCCAAACCCGTATTTAAGACTTCTTTTGAAATTTATAGATGATGCTTCCGCAAAATATTTTGTCGGACAAGTCACCTCAGCAATTTCATAACCCTTATGAAATATTTGTGCAATTATTTGGTTGTCAAATATAAAGTCATCAGAACAAAGATGATAATTGACATTTTTAAGCACTTCGGTCGAAAAAGCCCTGTATCCGGTGTGATATTCAGACAGTTTTTTATGCATCAACAGATTCTGAAAAAATGTTAAAAACCTGTTGGATAAATATTTATATAGAGGCATGCCGTTTTTCAAAGCATCATTCCCCAATATTCGAGAGCCGAATACTACTTTATATACATCGTCGGCAATAATATATGCCATCGCATGAATCAGTTTGGGAGTGTATTGATAGTCAGGGTGTAACATAATCACTATGTCGGAGCCTGTATCTATCGCCATATCGTAACATGTCTTCTGGTTTGCTCCATAACCCTTGTTTTCTTCATGAGTGATAACATATTCAATGCCAAGCTGTCGTGCTGTTTCAACAGTATTATCACGACTTTTATCATCGACAAGAATGATGTGATCAACAATGTCCATAGGGACTTCTTCAAGTGTTTGTGCAAGTGTCTTTTCGGCATTATATGCCGGCATTACAACTGTCAATACCTTATTGTTTATCATCTTATTTATCTTATGCTTACTCTAATGTCAATAAATTTTAATTATTCATAACCCATAATTTCCTTATGGATGAATATTGTCGAGGTATCATCTTTTAAGAAATCAGGAATTTTTTCATCATTTTTTACAAAAACCGCTATTATTCTTCCTTTGTCCTTCAATTTACGGTATTGTTCGAATGAAGGCATGAAATTATATGCAGGAACGCCGGTGTAAAACATCGCTTCTATATAATGACGACCTTTTACATTGAACAATACCGCATTGGACGGCAACTCCAAAGACTTGAACACTTCTTTGTTATGGGTCAACATCATTGTATAGTGATTGTTGTCTTTTTTAAGTGTATATTTTTCAGCAATATAACCGATATCAAACCTGAGCATGACAATTGCCGTTATTATTACGATAAAAATTATATGCTTGAAAACGTCTTTTTTAACATATTGATTTACAAATTCAATGGCATAATATAACAATGTGCCGAAAGCAATGATGACAATCATTGAGACTACTATTGTAAAGGATGGCATTTTTGTTGCCGCCAAAGAAAAGAAAAGATATACGACAAGCACCATGCTCACCAGGGAATTCAATAATTTCTTATCTTTATTACTCTTGTAAAGAGTCCAAAATGCAGGTATGATTAAAAAAGAAGCGAGTTTACCGTAAATGGTGTTGAACATATCGAAATGATACCAAAAACTGCCATCATGCCCATCGAGGGGAACAGTAAAATGCGATGTGTTAAATTTATATGCGCTCATTGCTTCTGCAGGATACCATAAAAAGGTAAGAATCTGCCATGGCAATGCGACAATCAGAGTTATGGATAAAGCTGTCAAAAAATCTTTGTTTTCAGACAACTTGATTTTCTTTTGCATGAGTCTTAACACAAACCATCCGAAATACACGAGCAATCCAACAACCCATTTGCATAAAATCGCCATGCCGGAAAAAAGTCCGATGAGATAAATCCAGATTTTCTTCTTGCTGTAATAATATTCTATAAAAGCCCAAATGCTCAGTGAGATATATACCAGGAATGAAAAGTCGTTATGTTCAAGTTCCTGTCTGCCGGCAGCCAATTCCATGATATAAACTGTTGAGATAGTCAGCAAGGAGGAAATAAATCCTACATTCCTGTCAACTATCAGCTTCCCGGACCTGTATGTCGCTATTACCAAGGCTGTTCCCATCACGATGTTTGGAATCCTCAAGGAAAACTCTGACAGACCGAAAATCTTGAAACTCAACATGATTTGCCATAAAAAAAGAGGTTGTTTGTGTAACCATATATAATATCTGTCCCATCTGTCGTATGCCATATCGACGACAGGATCGTCGTATAGAGTAGGCATCAGCGGATGATTCATCATGTTTTTAGCCACCAAAGCATGAAAACGTTCGTCCCAAAGATTAAGAAAAGGGTCCAATAAAGCTGAGAAACTGAATATGCAAATCGCCGTCAACCCCAAGAATACGACAGAAAGTATATTTTTCTCCTTCACATGCATAATAAAAGCAAGAAGAAGGAAGAGTCCTGCAAACAACAACAGATATATTTGAGTATCAGTAAAATATGAATTAAAAAAAGACATAATTAATAGTAATAAATTATTTTTAATCATTCTGTACGAATCATTGACTTCGTACCAATCAATTTCCCGTCAGCAAACAATGAATACAAATACACACCCGATTTTAAATCAGACCCGTCAAGCATCATTTTTACATCATTTCGTTTGTCAAAATACATAATTTAATTAGAAAACCTATTATAATATGAATAATAATTTATCTGAAAAAGAATAACATTTTCATAGATTTACTTATAAATAACATCATGCAAAGATAGAACATTTCAAACAATCTTGTAAAAATTATTTCTAATTTTCCAATCATGTCAATTAAAAAACTATCATTGAAAATCAAATAAATCAGGTTTATTTACAGGCATCGATTAATGTTCTTTAAATAGGATGTTGCTATTAATAGAGTTTTGTCGTCAATTAAAATTCAAAAAATTATAAAATCTCATTTACGGACATATTTTAGAATGGAATATTCAAAGCAATTTAATCCTTGTTTTTGTGGAATTTACTCTCAGAGAGAATTCATTGAGAATTTAAAGAAATAAATAAAAACGGTCTTAATCCTTGTTTTTGTGGAATTTACTCTCAGAGTTTTATATTATGCGTATGAATAAATTAACAATTTTAAGTCTTAATCCTTGTTTTTGTGGAATTTACTCTCAGAGCCGTAATCAAAAAAAATATATATATTATGGCAAAAGAGGTCTTAATCCTTGTTTTTGTGGAATTTACTCTCAGAGAAATTTTATCTAATGCATGAGCAAGGCGGAGATGTGTCTTAATCCTTGTTTTTGTGGAATTTACTCTCAGAGCTGTTTGGAAAAGACAGTGAAGAAAGAAATGATTTCAGTCTTAATCCTTGTTTTTGTGGAATTTACTCTCAGAGTTTCCGATGTTAAAGCAGGAGATTTAGGTGGTTGGATGTCTTAATCCTTGTTTTTGTGGAATTTACTCTCAGAGAAAGCAAACGACATTTTAAAATTGCCGGCGAAAGTGGTCTTAATCCTTGTTTTTGTGGAATTTACTCTCAGAGGAGAAAAGTTCTACCTGATGCATGAAACGGGTGGAGAAGTCTTAATCCTTGTTTTTGTGGAATTTACTCTCAGAGATGACAGCTACAACCCCATAGCGTGGATCAGTATCTGGTCTTAATCCTTGTTTTTGTGGAATTTACTCTCAGAGGTACTGTCCATTATCTGTTCAATATTTGGCATAGTTTGTCTTAATCCTTGTTTTTGTGGAATTTACTCTCAGAGAATACTCTTTGTGGATTTTCCACAAGGGTATACAAGTCTTAATCCTTGTTTTTGTGGAATTTACTCTCAGAGTAAGCGAAGACTATGTCAGATATACTTTCCTGGCATGGTCTTAATCCTTGTTTTTGTGGAATTTACTCTCAGAGCATCAATCTCCCTGGTGGAAACACCAGAAGGGGAGAGTCTTAATCCTTGTTTTTGTGGAATTTACTCTCAGAGTAATGACTTTTTTGACATAGTAACACTCACACGAGGGTCTTAATCCTTATTTTTGTGGAATTTACTCTCAGAGATGTCCGATCTGTAAAACTTCATACACTTCTCATTCAGTCTTAATCCTTGTTTTTGTGGAATTTACTCTCAGAGTACATTGTTTCCTTATGAAATTAATTTCGATGGCACAGTCTTAATCCTTGTTTTTGTGGAATTTACTCTCAGAGCAGGACAAAGTATTACTTTAAGTTATGATATTGTAAGGTCTTAATCCTTGTTTTTGTG
>NWBN01000020.1:0-34177 GCA_002633315.1 Bacteroidales bacterium Phil6 | reverse complement strand
TTTGTGGAATTTACTCTCAGAGACAACAATTATAGCTATAATATCGGCATTATTCATAGTCTTAATCCTTGTTTTTGTGGAATTTACTCTCAGAGAAAATCTCTTGAAGGTGCTCCTTTAAAAGTTGGTGGGTCTTAATCCTTGTTTTTGTGGAATTTACTCTCAGAGTGGCAAACTTGAAATTTATCAGCACTTACAATGTGCGTCTTAATCCTTGTTTTTGTGGAATTTACTCTCAGAGTTAAAAATCAAAGGGATGACAAGAGATCTTAAATTTGTCTTAATCCTTGTTTTTGTGGAATTTACTCTCAGAGAGCACTCTTTCCTGCTGCAAGGGAAGCAGCGGGAAATGTCTTAATCCTTGTTTTTGTGGAATTTACTCTCAGAGACTTTCTCATCAATTCTTTGATGTAAAGTTCACAGAAGTCTTAATCCTTGTTTTTGTGGAATTTACTCTCAGAGCCCCGTAATTAAAAACCTAAAGAGATGGAAAAACTCAAGTCTTAATCCTTGTTTTTGTGGAATTTACTCTCAGAGCAGTGTCGGGGATTTCAAGAGTGCTACTGATAGCAGTCTTAATCCTTGTTTTTGTGGAATTTACTCTCAGAGAGCGTTTTTTATAAGACTTTGTATTTCATATATTTATTCCCAATTTGATAATCATTTTTCATATTTTTTTCAAAAAATATGTACCTATACATCTTGCAAAGGTACAACAATATTTCAAAGAACTGATATTTGTTTTTAAAAAAATAATGTATTTCGACTGTGTGTGATAATGTCAATATTTATGTTTTTTCCTATTATTTTCATCATCTTTAAATAGTCTGTAGATATAGGTAATACTATTATACTGTCAGAATTGTCGTATGCAGACTGAACTTCAGCAAGATCTTCCTTTATTTCATTATATGTTAGAGTATCGGCATTTGCTATGAAAATTGATTTTTGTATTCTCGTACATCCTTTCCTTTCTAAATATTTTACTACCAATTTTCTGACTTTGTCACTTTCTATATCATACATAACAAAAAATAACATGTTATTCCCTTTCTTAACGTTAACTAACAATCCTAGAATTTCTTTTATCCTTTCATTAATGTCTTTTATCTCTTCGATGTTTTCAATATTTCTATTTGGTGAAGCATTTCTATTTACTGTAGCATCATTTAATCTTTTCATTTTCTCGACAAAAGACAGTTCCTGCTTTTTCTTTCTTGGCATACTACAAAATATCTATATATTCTTTTATCAGCATCATTGTCAATTCATTGAGTTCAACGTTAGTACCTGTTCTAGGTGATTTTATTACACTGAATCCTTTCTTTCCATAAAACAGATTGATTTCTGCCAATTTTGTTCCAAGTTTCATTTTAATTTTCTTTCCATATTGTATATTAATAATTTCAGTTACTTCAATTCCGGTTTCTTCAATATGTTTTTTTAATTCTTCTATAATATCATTCAATATTTCAGGAACGAAAATGTCTTTACTCTTATTTATGTATGTTTTTTTTAACAGTTGAGATCTTATTTTTTCCATGGTATCTGCGTCAGGGTCTTTCCCTGTTTTCACATCATGTGAATTTTTTGTTATTTCAGCACCTGATTCCCTGACTTCCTTGAACAACGTGTATGTATCATTTGTATTTAAAAATTCTTTGATGTCAATACTTTCGCTGTTTTCATTATAATATACATTTGCATCCATACTCATAAAACATGCTCTTGTTACATCACATGTCCTGCTGTCTATTATTTGTTGGATGTTGTATAGTTTACTAAATTTATCTACAAATATCTTATAAAACATGGAATACATTCCGGCATCATAGCATCGTTCATTCAATCTCATAAACACCTTAAGTCCGTCTTCTCCAGGCGATACAAAACATAAAGTTGTTCTGGGATCAGATTCTATTTTCTTTCTAAGCGTATCTATGTTTATTTCTTTTTCAGAAATATGGTCAATGTCTATGATAAAATATGTTGTATAAGCAAAATTGGAAATTTTTCTGTATGGAGGATTAAAAATTCCGCATACTATATACGGCAATTTGCGTTTAAGTTTGGAATACTGTTCTGTACTAATTGTTTTAACTGTTCTCAATTGTCTTATTTGTGCCGACAACTCTTGTTTGGGATTGCGTAATGCATCGACCAAATACTTTATATTGATTTTTCTTAATTCATCATCGGCAGTTTGTATGTTATGTCCTATCGATATCATATCAACAATACTTTTTGAATTTTTGAGCAAGGTCTTGTGCGTATAAATTTATATGTGTCAATCTGCTTCTTTTGATTTTCCCGATTTCGACAATCTCTTCCAAATAGTCATTTATCGATTGAATCAAAATTCTTCTGCCAAGACTTTCGAGCCAATAAGAACCATCTTTTCTTACAGAATAATACTCATCAGTAATGGCATGTTGTATCAATATGGAATAAACCACATAATCAATCCATATCCTGTAAAGTTCTATTACATCAAATACGAGTACAGGTCTGTTATAGTCATCGCGATGCATTACACCAATGTATGGATCTATGCCTGCTTTGATAAGAGCACTTTCTATTTTACCATATAATATGCCATATCCATAATTCAACATGGCATTTGTGATGTCTGTTGCAGGACGTTGACTTCTTTTTTCGAATTTATATTCCTCCGGAAGAAAGATGTTAAGAGCATCAAAATAAATATTCGATGCTATACCTTCCCATCCACGAAGAGTAGGAGCAATATCCGAAACCACTTCACCAACAAGAATCTTGATCTTGTTTCTATAATCTTCTAATCTGTTAATTGCTTTGTTAACAAGGTTTTCTGTTTTAAAATCGTTGATTTCCATTGTTAAGATCAGAGCCTGTTGATTCTCGATTTTTTTCATGATAATACTTTTAATCCATTCTACTGCATCTTGGGAAAAAGTAAAAGATAGTTGTCCCTTTCTTATTGATGAAATAGAACCATATTTAGGGCTCCATACTCTACCAAAAGGCTCTCCCGATTTATCGGTAAATATTATCTCTATCTCATTTTCTATGGCGAGAAATACTGCATCACTTGTAATTTGTGCACCTTTACATATTTGTATTGATGTGACATTATTAACTGGTATTCTTTGTTTGCCATCAGTGTTGGTGATGATGAATCCTTCGTTATCACGGTTAAGTGTTGCTCCGTATGTGTTAATTATTATTTCCATATCCTAAATCATCAAAAAGTTATAATATCAATATGCAAAAAACTCAGATGTAATTTCTAAATCTCACAAATTCAAATATTACATTTTTACTCCCATCTTCCAAATCGGTACAGATGCGATATGTGGTGGATGCCAAACAAATATATCCGGCATTTTTCAACTTCGTTATCATACAATATGTGAAACACATTTCACCCATAATATGTACAGCTGTTTCCTCCGGTTTACCAAGACTACATATTTTATTTATGTAATGTTCCGCAATATTAATAATATCTGTTTCATCGAATTTAGGGTCTATATTAGGGAAAGGTATATCTATTATTTCATCGTATGACTTCAATGCGGTTTTTATTTGTTCGGAAGACCACATTTTCATTGGATGGTTGCTGAAATTTATCAACTTCATAACTTATGTTATTTACTTATTCCTAATAATTTTGAGACACTGTAATTATATTTCAACATGCTTCCGTCAATGAGAGTAATATCAGAAACGACGGCACGAGCTATTTTGGCATTGAAAGACATTGCTGCACTTTTACTGTCTTTTCTATTTTTTATTTCATGTTTAAAACTTGTCAATGTGATGATTGACCTGTTGGGAAATAGTCCGAAACGGGTTTTTATTGAATCAGACTTGTAAATTGTTTCATTCAATATGTCTTTTTTTGTTCCATCTATGAAAATATTTGTTTTACATTCAACAATATATAGTTTGTTCTTGTAAACAAACATAACATCTATCTCATTGTTAACATAATTTTTGTCCACATCAGGATCCTCTTCACCTGTGAGTTTAAACAGAGTTTCTTTTAAACGAATAGCGTAATCAGAGTTGTTTAAAGTAACTTTGACAATAACACCTGTTTTTATTTGTTCATCATCCAAATTCAATTCATCCTTTATACTATAGTATATATATTCTTCAAACCAGTCTCCACTGAAATATTTTACTTCTTCTTTTGATAAATATTCATCAGGCATATATTCTATCTTTTCGAAAAAAGGTTTGATATCATCTTCAATTTTTGTTTTATTCTTTCCACGATTATTACGGAAATAACTAATTATATCTTTATATTGATCGATATTATCGAAATCAGTAAAAAGACGAAATAGTTTTTTTGCTGTATCATAAGGAATATTGGATAAAGTGGATTCTTTATATTCTAATCCGTAACATGTCAAATATTCCTTTAAAGTCAATTCTCTGCTATAATTTTTTTCGTCTTTTTCTGTATTCAGCAAAAAATTTATTTTATGATTCTGTGTGTTATAGACTTCTTCGGTTTTGTCAGGATAATATTCTGTAAAGAAAGCATGTGCTGACAAAGACATGATTTTTGTTCCTCCCGTCAGGTTTAGAATAATATTGTCAAATGTTTCAAAGAATCCAGTGTTTTTATGTTGTTCTAATTTAAATTTGATATCCTTGGCATTTTCCGGCTCTACTTCAATAATATCTTTTTCTTTGTTTGGGACTATATCACATGTTTTACAAATATTCTCGAACTGATGTCTGCACTTTTTTGTAGAAACGAAAAAACATTCAAAGTTATCGGTATTGTTTTTAAATTCGTTAATTATTCTCACGTTTGGAATTGTTTGTTCACTTACAAGGCTTATTATCAATGTTTTCATTTTTCGATGGTATTTATAATTTGGTTTAATGTTTCAACAAGTTCTTTTTTACCGTTTTTAATACAATATGTTGTGATTCCACTGTCGTTGCATTTTTCTTTAGCAATATCTGTCAAAGGCGTTTCAGTGATGATAAAGGCTTTGCTGCCTTTCCCTCCATAAACTTGTACGGCATTTTTAAATTTGTCAATATCGGTAGGAGAGAAGATTTGTGTTTTGCATTCCACAAAAAGAGGTTTTATTCCTGTATCTACAATAATATCTATTTCGTTTTTTCTACTTTTGTTTTTGTCTTTAAAAATGCAATTCAAGTATAACTGTTTGCATTTATCCCATTCAGACAGCATAAGGGCAGTTTTTACCTCAAACCATCCGGAGTTAAAAAGTAATTCTCTTATTTTTGGTGATGAAAGCTGAAATTTTGAACGACTGCCTTTTTTGTTTATGTCGAAATAAAATGTTTTGTTTGCCTTGTCCCATTTTAAAGAAGATAAAGTTTTTAGGTCTTCCGAAATTATCTTATCAGAATGTTTATTAAGTTCTCCGACTAAAGTGTTGAATATATCATAATCGTATCTTCTAATCTTTTCTATTGTTATGATAGCATCGAAATCTTTTTGTGAATATGTCTCTAATTTTACATAATTTACGAGAGGATTGCCATACAAACAAAACAAAGTCTCAATATTAAAATCAAAAGTGGTTGTGTTACCTGTGGTATAATCAAAAACGTTGTTGTTTTGATCAACGTAAATAAAAGATGCATGAGCCATTTTGCTGAATTCTGAGACAAAGAAAAATGTCCATGCTTTAGTACCACTTGAGATATTAATAGAAACTTCATCATTTCTGTAATGAGAAAAACATTTCATACATTTGTTTTTAATATCATTAACGTCAGTAGGTGAAAACAGACGCATTTCAGATTGTATGGAAAACTCTGACTTGATAAGTTTTGCAATTTGTTCAGCACTTTTTTTACTTTCGTTGGAATATATAAAGACTACTTTTTCCGGTTGTATTGCTTTTATCCCGTAATAAACCGGTGCAGGTTGCCCTCCTACAAGTGTGATATGAATTTTAGACATAATATAAACTCAAAACAATGTTACAAATATCATTGATTATACCGTTACAATAAATCTACAATAAAAGTATATTTTTAAGAATATAGTTCTTTCAGCCATTGTTCTATAATGTTTTTATCCACAATGTCGTATAATCCTTTACATTGAGAATTTATATTTTTTCTGTCATGCGGTTTCATACTATGAAAGATCTCAAAAAATTTATTTTTAAGTATCAGCAATTCATTTTCTGATAAAGTATTCTTATCATTAGCTTTTAACCAGGTTTTAACATTTCCAAACAGAGTAGGTAATTTCGAGATATGAGATATCTTCTCATTTAATTCTATTTTATTTTTATTTATTTTGTCTATAAATTCTTTTTCTTTAATTTCCTGTAGTGCTAATTCTGTAATTTTAACATTTATTTCTTCAATTTTTTCATCAAATGAAGTATTATCAGGAATTGTTTCCTTTAATTTGCTGAAAATCTTAAGTGCTTCATCCCATCGTTCTGAAATATATAATTCATTGGCATTTTTGACAAGTTCTCTTACTTGATTTTCGTGTTCTTCTTTTTCTTTTTTAAGACGTTCTTCTTTTTCTTTTTTAAGATGTTCTGCTTCTAAACTTTTAAGACGATATGTTTCATTTTTTTGTGAAATACTATTTTTAACATCTTTTTTCTCAGAACATTCATCTTCTGACAGAATTCGGAGTTTTACAAAACCCATTAAACTTAAATTATCTTTATAACTTACGATTTTTCTAGATTTGTATTTACACTTGCCATTATTTTCAACTTCTACAGGTTCAATGTAATCATCATATTGCCAATCTCCGGTTATTGAATGAAAACCGGAGCCGGCTGACATTTTTAAGATACAATAATTATTGTCTGTCGGAATTTTATTAAGAAGCGTTTCAATGGAATTTATTATATCATCAGTCCTTTCCGCTTGATTATATTTTTCAAAAAAAGATTTTTCTTTGTTCAGATAAGTTCTCGTATGATCATTGATAATACCAAATAAATATGTCAGATCATTATTTAAAACAGATAGTTTCTTTTCTTTTTTTGAATGTTCTTTTATCATTCTGAAAAGTTCCGGAGACATCATTATCTGTGATGATTCTTTTTGTCCAGGTTTAATACTTTCATAAAGAGTATTAAATTCATTGGGTTCATATTTGTCATCGGTATATGAATTTCCTCCTCCTTTATGTTTCCATCCTCCCATCCATTTATTGTTAAATTTATGAAGATTAAAAATTAAAGTGTTGACCAATATAGTGTCATCAAATTCTGTATCAGAAATTTTTATGAATCGCATGAATTCATTTCCATTTTTGGTATCACCAAATACATCTTTCTCGTTTTTTTCGAGTTTATCTTTCAGAAATTTGAATAAGACAGAACGTATGGCCCCTTTTAAAGAACTACCCGGGAGAATGGGTTTACCGGTGAATTGATTTTTGACAAAAGTCTTAATCTCGTTGGACGGATTAACACTATTGGGATATAAAAAAACTTTATCAGATACTTCCTGTAATTTAAACTTATTCTTTGTAATATAGTTAATTATTCCTTTTTCATTTTGTACAACAAGAAATGAACTGATTTTTTTAATGTCGATACCTGAACCAACTATTTTTCTAAGATTAAGTTTATATAATTTTGAGCCATCAACAATAAAATCAACTCCCTTTATCCAGTCTTTTTCATTCCCGGCACCAATCGACAATGGTGTTAAAATTTCAATTTCAATATCATATCTTTTATTTATTTCGTTCATGATTTTATAATTTAACAGGTATGAATATAGATTTGCCATAACGCCAAACAGGGTGTTCTATTTGTTTCTCAAAAGGTAATTCCGGTTTTAAATCCACAATTTTTCCATAAATGGCGATATCTTCAACTTTTTTGAAAAATATTGAACCGGCAGTAAATGCATAAATTACGTTTTTTCTTATGCTATTATATGGAGGAGTAGTTATCCAACCTCCGATGC
Organism: Bacteroidales bacterium Phil6; assembly: GCA_002633315.1. Classification (GTDB taxonomy): domain Bacteria; phylum Bacteroidota; class Bacteroidia; order Bacteroidales; family F082; genus Limimorpha; species Limimorpha avicola. Next base: position 26,239 of record NWBN01000020.1, on the reverse strand, counting down.
GAACTATATCATAAGTCACATTTTCTCCATTCAACATTGCTTCAAGTTGTTCTTTTGATTCTGGAATATATGAAGACAAAGACATACAATAACTCTGATTTTCAGGAGCGGTGAGTTCTATATGGTCGTTTTCATATTCAAAAAAACCATTGCCAACATTCCTGTCTGTCCCTATTCCTTCAGTTTGTAGTAAATCAAGAGCATTTTCAATGATAGACGTATCTCCATGAACTATAAAATATAAACCGGAATAGTCTTTAAAGAAAATTCGTTCCATATAAAAAGGTTTTGCATCTTCTTCACCATTTCTTGACACAGATACCCTTGGCGACACCTGAGAAAAAATGAAGTTACTGTCAAAATCATCTCCATAACATGTTGTCAAATAATCATTATTAATATTGTCAATGTCAGATTCTGAAGAAAACAAATCTTCACCATTTATTATTTTTTCAAAATATTTCTTATCAATCCATGATACTTTTTTAACCATTTTTGCTTTTGTAAGGTCTTTAAGTTGAGGTTGCTTTTGCATCAGTGGTTTCGGAAAAAACAGGATAGGAGTACTGTTCTTACTTTTTTGATAGAAAGGGAAAAGACTGCTGATACTACAATTCAAGTCACCGTTTTTTATATCATTTTCTTTTCCCAATTTTGCCATGCAAGAGGTAAGAGCTGCGTACATGGTGTCAGAAGATATACTCCTCAGACTTATACTGTAATCATCTCGTGCATCTCCTAAATGTAAAGGTGTCGTGAAATGCAGTTTGTATATTTTGAACTCCATATCAACAAAAGATTAAATTGTTAACTTCTTTTCCATCTTCCATTTTGTTTCTTCAGAAGCCTCATGATATTCTATATTGTCAAACTTTATTTGACCATAACCGCGAGATCCATTACCACCTAAATAATCATTCTCAAGAGCATTTATTCCTTTTTTCAAAAGTTCCAGAAATTCTTTTTCATCATCATCATCCCATATATTTATTATAAATTCCACTTCGAACGAAACGCCGGCCGGAATACGTTCTGTTTGACGTGGATTCGATGCTGTACCTTTAACTCTATCAATAACATTTTCCCATTTACCCTCGGTGTATGGCATATCGAGATTATCACAATTCTCTAACATGTTAATAGATGTTTCTGTTAACATTGCATCACGAACAATTAATTTTGATGGTTGGTTGTTTTGAGAAAAACCAAACAACTTGTTCACAGCAGTATCATTGCCAACTTCAGTTGCACCGGCAATCTGTTCTAACAAACAACGCATTTTGCCTTTCAATGAGCTGCCAGGAATATACGGTTGGTTGTCTTTTGTTGCTATTTTAATGACAGGGTTATCGATTCCACCAATTTCTACATTGTCACTGTTACCTCCGATATGCAAACCGGTTAACAATTCGATAGTAGAGTTCATTTTTATTTTTTTTACTAATTTTTTCATAGCGGTATATTTTTAATTATTGTTTTCTTGTCCTCCATAATATTTGTGATATGCTACGATAGCTTCAATGATTTTTACAAAGTTATTGAAATCGGATTTTAAATTTTTTCCATTCAAAACTGCATCAATCCCTTTCTCAACTTCTTCAGCAAATTCTTTAATATGTGTCTTATTATTAATAATATTTTGACCTTTTTTTATTGTATCTCTACCGACAGCATAAGCTAATAATGGTTTCAACATAGCAATATCATTTCGATATTTCTCCACGTTCGATTCAATACGCTTAATTTCACCGAAAAATTTTCTCAGTTGTCCTGTAGTTAAAGGTTTGATTTCATTCTGTTTTTTAGTTAAGAATTCACCGAATGATTTAGTCCATTCCACTGCATCAGGAGTAATACCATCATATATCCACTCCGTTTTTAATTTTTGTTCAGGATACTTTGCCATAATTATTTAATTATTTTTGGTTATCAATTTATTCTTTCAATTCCAGTTCTGCCCAACGTGCGGCAACAGCCATTAACTCATAATTACGAGTCTTTAACAGTTGATTATCTCTTAGATCTTTGCAAAAGGCAGCAACATTCTTGTTGTTCTCATAACGTTTTAAGAAACGCGTCAAATAATATACAGTATTCCAAATATAACTATTATCTTCAGATTCCTTATGTTGCCTTTTAATGGCATTATCTTTGATTATCATAGCATAAGTCATTATTTTATGCAGAATGCTTTTTGACATGTTGTTGTTTTCTACATGTTCTACAAATTGTTTTTTGTAATTTTCTACATATTCGAATTCATTTTCCCATGATACGTTTTCTCCAAAAATATTTATTGAATTTTTCTTTCCGTTGTCAAATTTTTTAGCTGCATGTTCTGCTTCTCCGGCCAATTCGGCAGCCTTTGCTATTGGAAATTTATTCCCGACAAAAACAATACCTGCAGAAATTGATATATCATTTCTTCCAACAAAATCCTCAAAATTTTTACGAATATCTTTAGCGAACAATATCAACTTATCCCATTTACCTATTGCAAATACGTCATCACCTCCTGAGTATAGTATATTTACATCGTTATTGTAATTATTCCTAATAGTATTCAAATATCCGCTAAAGAAATAATCCAACATAAACGAGAGTGTGGAATATGCCGAAAAACTTTGGTCTTTTGGAGGCATGCCATTAATAAAAATAGACCCCAGATTGTCAACGTCCATCTTAAGAATACCCAAATAGCCATTACCTGCCAACTCCTCAAATGTTTTGTCCCTATTTTCTATCTGTGCCTGTTTGTTGCCTCCATAAAAACTGAACCCGTAACTGCAACTATTGCCTTTTAACGGAATACCAAGATAATCAGTATTGTTGATTCTTTTTATCATACATGTATCAGCAGATGTTATCTTTTTAAAATCTGCATCATCATCAGTCAATTCCAATTGATCAAACAAGTAGGAGTGAATGCCAAAAGTACTAACATCTATTTTTACACGATTCTTCATGTATTTGTTTTCAGTATTGGAACGATAAGTTACTATGTAATCTATATCTTTTAATGTGTTTCCAAGTTCTGCCTGTTCTTTAACTATTGGTAAAACAAAAGTTTTTTCATCATCGTTTTTATCAAGACACTTGCAATTAACAGATTCTATACCTGTCACTGCACAGACTTTAGTATCATAGCTAACTTCATTAACTTCAAAAAACTCGTCGTAATTATCGATTAACAATTTCTTGAATTTTTTATTCTTTTGATTTACAAGTTTATCAGCAAGATTTTTCCACAACAAACCTATATCTTGATTGGTCTGATCTTCAAAATCAACACCTTTATAGTGTATATTGTAGGAAAAAGCAACATAGTCAATATTTATAAGTAACTGTCCGTAATGTTGTTTCCAAAGTTCTTTTTCTAATTCCGATTTTAATTCAGCAATAGCATTTTTTACTTTATCGGTATTCGGTAAAAGCATATAAAATTTACCGCCTGAAGAATAAACAATATGAGCATGAGTTGCTTTTATGTTTTCATGTTGAATGATTCTTTGAATTATTGAGTCAATTAACAGTTGTAAATAAAATGAACGTCCTTTCAAACTGACAGATGCTTTGCGGGAAGCAATATTATATATAAACTTCTGAATGCCGGACAAATCGCCTCCTAATAAAATAACAGGTTTAACACCTTCTTTTAGAATCAACCTGTTGTTTTCATAAATAAAGTCATCAGGTTTTTCAATTTTATACATATAAAAACAATCGGCAAATGCAGCTGTGGTTTTTAAATGGTCAAACAAGCTTACATCAGACATATCAGTTGTATTTGAAGGAATACACCATGTGTATTTTTTTAATAAATACAACAAACTTTCAGCGAATACTTCAAAGGTATCAGTCGGCAATTTGTCGAACTCATTTCTAAAAGACTCCCATAACTTGGCATATTTTTCTTGAGATACACCATCTGTCTTTTGTCTTATATCATGAGGAAAACATGATTTATTTTCAATAGTCAAAACAGACAGATCAAAAGCCGAAATCCCTTTCCCATTATTAATTCCGTTGAAGACAGAATAAAGAGGTATGGATTTATACCTTTGAGATCCCCAATTTATCGAGTTGTTATTGGTAGTATTGTCAATATCTTTTTCCAAAGATTGTCTTCTATCTATACCGGCACTCCACCAATCGGCAATCGAAATCAGAGCCTGTAACTCGCTACTTGGTTTATGATGATATGCAGCTAATTGAAAAACATTATCTTTTGATTCATTATAGTCAAAATTATTAGTTATAAAATCAGGAATTTTTTTAAAAACACCTATTACATCTGTTAAAAATTGAAGAGTCCATACAGCATGTTGATATCCGAAGTTGCCCTCCTTGTTTAGTGGACATAAATAATCAGCATTTTTTTTAACATTTTCTGACAATTCATTGGTTTTATCTGAAAAGAGTTTGTCGGCTCTCTGATAAAACTTGCCAATATCATGCAGTAAAGCTGCTAAATAAACGTGTTCTCTAATTTCCATAATTATTTGTGTTATAATTGTTTTGTTTTCTTATTTCTCCGTATCCTATACTTACTCCTTTGCCAAGTCCAATATAATCAGGCAAACTGACATTACTTTTGAATGTGGCATTGAATATCATCATTTTAGTATCCTTGTATTGAACAAGATGCGGTTCATTGATATCTGTTATTTTACATATAACTTCCTTATCGAAAAAAATACCAATACCTTTGGCAAACGACAATATATTACCTGTCAGGATGTTTTCTAACATTGCATATCTATCAGCAATACTATCATTACTTCTGAATATCTCATAGTTTTCTTTATTGAGAGGCATCCATCTGTTGATTCTGTATGTAAATAAATCATTCCAAATCTGAGTTATGAACTGATATGCTTTCAGATCGCTGATTTCTAATTTTATCATTCGTGTCCCAATACTTACTTCCAAATTGGCATTTTGAAAGAAACAACCTATAGCCTCAGTTCCTTCTCCTATACATATAATCATTGCCTTGCCGTCTTTCCTTTTATATTGTATCAATGGATAACTGTAACGGAATCCGTCTTCTTTATGATTGTGAAACAATATGTTGCTTGAATCCAAAGCGCCAATAACAGCACCTCTGAACAATGGTATCTCTTGAGACTTTATCTCATTTGCAAACTGAATGCTCAATATTCTGGTTTTGGTAATCATATAATTAGTTTGTTTTTATTATCGCAAAGATAAGACTAATAATTATAATTGCAAATAATTTTTCAATATTTTTCCTTATATTTTTTTGATTTTGAAATTTCATAATAAAACATTATCTTTGCAGAAAAATACGATTATGAGCGAAGATATTTCTGATGTATTAGTCGTTGGAGTCACTTCGAGGGCATTGTTCAATCTTGAAAAGGAGAATGAGATTTTTGAACGTGAGGGAGTGCGTAAATATCGCGAATATCATGAAAATAACCGTGATGTGCCGTTGGAGCCCGGTACTGCATTCTATCTCGTCAAGAGTCTGTTGGAGCTTAACAAGCAGGCGCACAAGCCTGTCGTTGAAGTTGTTGTCATGTCGCGCAACAGTCCGGAGACAGGCATCAGGATGCTGAAGTCCATAGAACAGTACGGACTTAACATCACGCGTTTAGCGTTTACGGGAGGGGAGCCGGTGTCGCCTTATATAGACGCTTTCGGAGTGGATCTTTTTCTTTCCAAGGACGAGAAAAGCGTACAGACTGTGATAGACTCTCATAGCAACTGTGCCGCTGCCCTCATTTACGAGCCTCCTACAGCTTTCAATCCGGCAGAAAACGTGGTCAAGATAGCTTTCGATGCCGATGCCGTGCTGTTCTCGGAGGATTCTGAATTGATGTATAAGACCGAAGGTATTGAAATATTTCGCAAATATGAAGATGAACACAAAGACGTCCCTTTGGCGCCCGGACCTTTCGCCAAACTGCTGATGAAATTGTCCAAAATACAGGAGAGCCTACCCGTGACGGTGGAGTTGTCGCCTCTTCGTCTTGCCATAGTGTCGTCACGCAGCGCACCGACACACATGAGAGTCATCAACACTCTGAAGAAATGGGGAGTATATGTCAATGAGGTGTATTTCCTTGCCGGCATGCCTAAGGACAAGGTCCTGAAAGCCTTTGGCGCACACATATTTTTCGATGACCAGGAGGTGCATCTCGAGAAGTCCAGCAAAGTTGTGCCTTCAGGCAGAGTGCCTTATAGTTCCGACTCTCCACTGAAAAATGTGGAATGACATATTTTGTCCAAAATATTTCAGCATCTCGATATGCATCATTAATATGCAAATACAATATCTAAAATAAAGATATAAATATTCTGATTACAGTTATTCCAAATTTGTATTTGAATATTTTTTCAGTAATAATTAATTTACCGTATTGAATTTTTATTGTATTATCGGCATCGGCTTTTATATGCTGTGATGATATTTCTTTCGTACGACATTTATCAATACTGATTCTTAATCTGTATTTACGATAGATTTAATGATTTCAATTTGATTTAACGATATAAATTAATTGTATAGACAAAATATCCGACAAATAGCATAAGTAAATTCATTTGTGTAATATGTCGGCTTTTATAACATTTATTCTTGATGTCGTCAATAGTGAACAGGATTGAACGGGCAACGGGAGCCTATACATTGTTTGTTGTTTTTGTAGAATGTACAGATAATATGGTTAGGCAGCAGCAATTGTATGCCGAGATGTTCCGCGACAAAAGGCACCGCCTGTTGTATGGTTATAAAAGCGTTTCGTTTACAGCAGCGAGGACCGCCTATAGAGCCGATGACGGAAAGGCAGTTGGCAGTCAAGACATTGGCATTGCCCCAAGACTCCACTGTCATAGGGGAGGAGCCGGATACTATGCTATAGAAGATGCCGCCACTCACTGCCGCGCCGCAACAGCCCCAGAATCCGCATGCTCCTCCGGGCACCTTGCTGCCGCGCAACACCATCTCGCGCATCGCCTTGTCGAAGTCTATGTCTCCGCCTGCATTACGGTATGCCGTCAGCAATGCGGCACCTACTATGACATGATTTTCCGGACCATGTAAATGAACATGTTCGTCGTTCATGAGTGTCATTGCTATTTCCACAGGGTCTTTGCCCGTCATACGGTTGCATGTCTCCACAATACTGCGTACGGCACTGCCGGCATGGCATTCGTCACATATATAATGACCGTTTTTACAGGCGACATTAGTCATGAAGTTGCGGTGACAATATATACATTCCATCTCTCTGTGCGTCTCGAAATACACAAGGTCTTCACCGCAAACCAAACAAGCTTCGCTATTCTTTTCCATCTGTCATAATCCTTTCCCCATCAGATAAGACCGTTCTCTTACGGCTTTGTCTTTTATCTCACCTTTGTGCCATACTCCGGTACCAAGAACAGTGCCTTTTAACGCAGGATTGTCCAAACAGTCGAGGAAACCTTTCATGCTCGAGACCACATATTCCATGATATCCGGGTTTTCTTCAGCAGCAGTGGCGAGATAATAAAACTCCTTGTCTTTTATTTTCTTATAGACGCCACAGGTACGATCTATGAGAGTCTTCAACTGTGCGCAGATGTTGTAAAAATAAACCGGTGTTCCGAAGACAATGACATCGGCTTTTATCATCTTTTCTATGATAAAAAGTGCGTCATCATCCTGCCGACACGGCACATCTTTCGAACTGCATATATCGCATCCTGTACAATAATTGATTTTATAGTCGGCGAGAAATATCTTCTCTACCTCATTGCCGGCTTCTTCGGCACCACGAGCGAAATCATCGCACAATATATCGGAATTTCCGCCTTTGCGCGGTGAAGATGAGATAACAAGGACTTTTTTCATATCGTATTTTGATAATTATTTTTGTTCAAAAACATAACAAGAGCAGGGGATTGGCACATTGAACCGAAACCATCCTGTCAGTATGTCGTGATGAACAGATTAATACTCATATTTTGTCTTATTGCTTCGCAAATTTACTAAAAATTGCGATATTGTCATCTTTGAAGTATGTTTTTTCAAAAGATTGAAATGCGATGTGTATAATTATGTCTGTTTTTCATTGAATATTCATAAATTACGATATTCATTTTCAGATATGAAAAGATATAACGGATGTTGCAACATGGGGCGACTTTAATATCATTACTTCCCGTATTTTTTTAAAGAAATAAAAATTATGGCTGAACGTTAGAGAAGAGGTTCTGACTTTATTGTTAATTTAATTGTTCTAAAACGATCATGGATAAAGATGTCCATTTCGGTAATAAAAAATATCCGCAACGTCTGTTATCTGCATTGCGGATACAATAATATACGTTTTATAGAGAATAACGGTATAAATCGTTTTAATGAGTCAACATCATTCTTTAACTATTATCATGCGGCTGTTAGGCAGGTCTGGGATATAGATGAAACCGTCTTTCACCGTTATATCCGCAGGACCTGTAAGACTTTGTTTCACCTTTATGTCAATAGGTTTCATGGTGCCGTCGGACAGGTTTACACGGCTCAGTTGTGCAGGTCCCCATGTGCTTACAATCAGTGACTTGCCGTCGGAAGAGAATGCTATGCCGTCGTATTGTCCGGGTACGTCGTTCAACATAATTGCCTTTGGTTGTATGAGGTCGTCGATACGGTAGATTACATTTTCTGCTTTTGGCGCGCCGTCAGTGGCATAAGTTGCGACATACATCACTCCGTCACCAACAAGGATGCCGTTGGGACCGCTTATATCGAGCCATTCCACAGGCTGTCCGGGTCTTGCCGGGTCGCTGATGTCGATGCTGTATATCTTGCCGGTATTGGTTACCGTGACATATAAGGTGTTGCCGTAGGCAGCAAGGTCGTTGACGAACATGTCACCTTCAGGCATGTCGATGATATCTGTCAACTTGGCTTTGTCAGCTAAATTATATACAACGATCTTGTTGACGTCACATACATAAAGATAGCCGTTGCGTTCGAACATGCCCTTAGGTCCCGACAGGTTGCCGTCGGCAGGTACAATGATTTCCGATTTGCCGTCTTTATAGAAAACGATGTATCCCTTACCTTCGGAATTCAGAGGGTTGAGTTCGTCGGTGCCGAAATTGGCAATCAGAATGCCGCCGTCATAAGGATAGGTGCTTTCGCAATAACGAAGTTTTTCTTTCACTTCTTTTACATTTTGTGCCGGCAATAACATCGACATGCAAAATGACATTAACGTTAAAATGACAATTTTTTTCATCTTGTTTGTTTTTTAATTATTATGTTTTTTCCGCTTGAATAACGACAAAATATTTTTGGTATTGTCGATTTTTTTGCAAAGATATATATTGTAAAAAGAAATTTATATATTTGCAAAATATATTTTTTCTATAAAATCGATAGATAAAAACGATAAGATATGGAACTGCGTCAATTAAGATACTTCAGTAAAGCATGTGAGTTGCAGAATTTCTCGGAAGCGGCAAAAGTGTTGTATATATCGCAAAGCACACTCTCACAGCAGATCAAACAGTTGGAAGAAGAGTTGGATGTATTGCTTTTCGACCGTATAGGGAAACGTGTGGTGACGACAGAGGCGGGATTGGCATTCCTGCCATACGCTCTGAAGACGATACAGGAGGCTGAGAGCGGGAGACAAGTCATCAAGGATCTGAAAGGCATTGAGGCGGGGACATTGCTCATTGGAGTGACACACAGCATGAGCAGACTGCTGACAACGGCATTGCAACAATTTACGAAAAGGTATCCCAAGATAATGGTGAAGGCGACATTTGTCACATCAGAAGAAGCCATGTCTATGTTGGAAGCTGACCAGATAGATATGGCGTTGTCATTCAAGACAGAAGGACTGTCGAATAATTTTGAGACACATCCGTTGTTTTACTCACGGCTGTGTTTCATGGTGCATAAGTCTCATCCTATGGCTGATCTGTCATCAATCACACTGAAAAGACTGTCGCGCACGCCATTGGTTTTGCCGGACATTGGTTTTGCCACAAGAAAGAAAGTAGATGAAATGTTTCGCGACAATGGATTGAACCCCAAGGTGGGAGTGGAGATGAATGATGTACATGCCATTGTACAGATGCTTGAAAGCGGCTATTGGGGCACTGTACTCACACAGGCGGCAATACAGGAAGAGCCCGACATAGTGGAGATACCAATAATAAGCTCCGAACAGCTGATATCACGCGGTTATTTGTTCTGGTCACAAGGCACCTATCGCAAGAAGTCGGCACTTGCCTTTGCCGACATCCTGCGCAAAGTGGCAGAAATCATCATACCGTGACATCGACATATAACAATACCATCAAGTCTGAAACACCGGTATTATTGAAGCCAAATATCACAATAAATATAGTATTGTTACAATCCATGCCAAATGGCATAGTAATGACTGCGGCGTGTATTTTGTCATGGTACGTATAGAAAAATATGGTAAATTATTTCGATAAAATTATGCGAAATGGTTACAAGGAACACAAATGTCGTATCTGAAATCTGTAAAATAACAGACTTTTTATTTGATAACTTGTAACGGTTATTTAGAACTGTAAATCATTGTATTCGTTTATGAAAAAATAAAGTTTTATTCCAAATATGTATATCCGTATAGTCCGGAGCGATAGTTGGAAAGGAACTCCTTACCTTCTTCAACAGTGATTTTTCCTTGTTTCACACATGTGGTAACCCATGATTCCACGGCACGTACAAGTTTTTTGGGGCTATATTGAACATATTCCAGAACTTCTGCCACAGTCTCTCCATCAATGATTTGGTCAATATAGTAGCCTTTTTCATCTACGGATACATGTACTGCATTGGTGTCTCCGAAGAGGTTGTGAAGGTCACCAAGTATTTCTTGATAAGCGCCTACGAGAAATACACCTATATAATAAGGTTCATTTTTGTTCAATGAATGGACCGGCAGATTATGTGTCACGCTACGGCTTGTGACATAATTGGTGACTTTCCCGTCGGAGTCGCAAGTGATGTCTTGCAATGTGGCATTCCTGTCGGGATATTCATTGAGTCGGTGTATGGGAATAATGGGGAAGATTTGGTCTATAGCCCAAGTGTCAGGCAGGGACTGAAATAAGGAGAAATTGCAGAAATATTTGTCTGCCAATAATTTTGGCAAGGTGCTGAAGTCTTCAGGAACTCTTTTTAGTTCCGAAGTCATCTGATTTATATCCATTGCAATAGACCAGAACAGCCTTTCTACCTTGGCACGTGATTTAAGGTCTAAAAGTCCTAAACTGAACAGGTCGAGTGCTTCTTCTCTGATTTGTTGTGCATCGTGCCAGGTCTCAAGCATTGACGATTGTTTGCTGGTAAGGTTTTCCCAGGCATCATAAAGGTCGTGTATGAGTTCATGGTCTTCGTCGGTGACTTCTTCATTGTCTTCCCATGTAGGAATTGATGCGGTCTCCAACACTTCGAAGATAAGGACGGAATGGTGGGCTGTCAAGGCACGTCCGGACTCGGTGATGATATTGGGATGATTCAGTTCGTTTTTGTCACAGGCATCGACAATGGAAAATATGGCATCGTTGACATATTCCTGTATGCTGTAATTGACGCTGCTTGCCGAGTTGGCGGACCTTGTGCCGTCATAATCGACGCCGAGACCACCTCCGACATCTACAAATTCTATGTTGAATCCCATTTTGTGCAGTTGTACATAGAACTGTGCTGCTTCTTTCAGTGCGATTTTTATGTTGCGTATCTTGGTAACCTGGCTGCCAATATGATAATGTACTAATCTGAGACAATCTTTGAGGTTGTTTTTCTCCATGTATTCAAGAGCTTCCAACAGTTCTGACGAGGACAGACCGAATTTGCTGCCATCGCCTCCGGAATCTTCCCATTTACCGCTGCCGGAACTTGCCAACTTGATGCGTATTCCAATGTTGGGAGTGACTTTCAACTGTTTGGCTATCTTGGTGATAAGACGTAACTCATTGAGTTTTTCAACGACTATTATGATTTTACGTCCCATCTTATGGGCGAGCAATGCCAATTCTATAAAACTTTCATCTTTATAACCATTGCATATTATCAACGACTCGCTGTCGGTATTCGATGCAATGATGGCATGCAACTCCGGTTTTGAACCTGCTTCGAGTCCTATGTTGAATTTCTTGCCGTGACTGACAATTTCTTCTATCACAGGTCGCATCTGATTGACTTTGATGGGAAATACAATAAAGTTGTTGCCTTTGTAGTCGTATTCTTTGGCTGCAGCCTTAAAGCAGGAGTCTATTTGTTCTATGCGGGTGTCTATGATGTCGGGAAACCGTATTAGCATAGGTGCTGAGACATCTCTGAGTTGCAGTTCATCTACGAGTTCTCTCAAATCTACTGATACGCAATCAGGACGAGGTGTGACTACAACATTGCCTTTCTCATTGATAGAGAAATAGTTGATTCCCCAATTGTTGATATTGTAAAGTTCGGCTGAATCTTCAATTCGCCATTTTCTCATACTTTTTCCCATCTCGTTAAATTTCAAGAATTACAACTGCAAAAATAATAAAAATAAATTTAAAACACTGTTTTTATCCATATTATGTTTTATATGTGAAAAGATATCATGCTGTCCTTAAACTTTTCATTTTTACCGTTGTTTTAAACAGAAAAAACATTATGAAAGCAAAAAGAATTATCATTTTAGTATTTATGGCATTGATGGTTATGCCGTTTTGTTCCATGTCGCAAGAGGACCTTATCATTATGAAGAGACATAGGCCTCATTCAAAACATCTGGATATGGCATTCATTACCAATGACGGACAGTCAGATACCACTGTCATTTTGATTTTTGAGGAAAATGCTCCAGAACGTTTCAATGCTCCCAAGACACCGTCTTTTGCATTGATGAGTAAGCAGAAAAAGTTTATTATGGGTGTTGGTGGCTATGTCAAGGCTACTGCCTCAATGGACTTTGATGGCTCAATCAACAACCCTGCTTATTTTATCACTTCAGCCATTCCTGTTCCTGCAGTACCCGGCAACTCCAAGTTGATGCAGTTCAATGCTAATCAGACCACTTTGTTTTATAACTTAGTGTCGTTATCACCGAAGAAAAACAAGTTCGGGGCATATATCAATTTCAATTTCAGCGGACAGAATTTTACTCCGGTGCTACAGGACGCTTATGTCACTTATGGAGGGTTCCTCATTGGTAGGACCACGAGTTTGTTTACAGATGCTGCTGCAATACCTCCGACTATAGATTCACAAGGACCTGATGGCATGATATTTTTATATAATAATGTGTTTAATTATCGTCATTCTTTTGGCAGACATTTCAGTACAGGCATAGGGTTGGAGATGCCGGTGGCTGATTATACTGTCAACTCTGATTATCAGTCGGTTTCTAATCAATATATACCGGATATACCGGCTTACATTCAGTTTGCATGGGGTAATGGCAACAACAGCCACGTGAGATTGAGCGGAATCTTGCGGAATACCAATTATTATAACAAAGTTGATGATAAAGAAAAAATTGTGACAACATTGGGGGGACAACTCAGCGGCCTTACTACTATAGCCAATAAATTTGTGTTATATTATCAGTGCAGTTACGGTAAAGGTTTGTCAACTTATATTCAGGACCTTAACGGTCTCGGTCTCGACTTCCTTCCTGTAACAGTTAATGAAGACAATACTGTGAAGAGTGAAATTAAAACAGCTGATGCCATGTCGTATTATGTGGGACTGCAGTATAATTTTAATTTACGTACTTTTGTTTCCTGCACTTACAGTCAGGTAGCAGTGTCGCTTCCCGACATGTATGAAGACAGCAATCTTTATAAAGAGGGTTATTATCTGGCAGCCAACTTCTTTTGGTATGCAGCTCCTAATGTACAGCTCGGCGTGGAATATATTTACGGTAAACGTGTAAACCAGGATAAACAGTGGGGTGATGCCAACAGAGCACAGTTTATGGTGCAATATAACTTCTGATAATTGAACATTTTGTATGTACTGTTGTTTTATTTTTGATGATAAACACAGACTCTAATACGAATAGCTTCATTTTCTCCTTGAGGTCGGCAAAAAAACCGACCTCTTTTTTTACTTTGATAATGTGAAATGATGTTGAAACGGTATTATTGTTATTTTTGCAGAAAAAAACATGATACTCGTTGTTGATTGTGGTTCATCGAAGTCGGAATGGGCTGTCATTGATGAAACAGAAAATGAAAAACGTTGGATAGGAGTCGGGTTTAATCCTAACTACAAAGCTATTGAAGATATAAAACTGGATATAGTTGAAAATATTAAGAATGTCTATTGTAAGGACATAGACACAGTATATTTTTATGGTACCGGATGTTCTACAGAAGATAATAAAAATAAAATCGCTAAGGTATTTAATGAATTGATGCCTGAAACTGAAATTGTTGTGGAATCGGATATGATGGCGGCATGTCATGCTCTTTTTGGAAAAGAAAAAGGGATGGCGTGTATAATGGGAACAGGCTCCAATGCTTGTATTTATGATGGTAAAAATATTGAATGTCAGGCAGTATCGCTCGGTTATATACTTGGTGACGAGGGGAGTGGTTGTTATTTGGGGAAGATATTGTTGCACGATTATTTTTACGAAATAATGCCATGTCATCTGAGAAATGTTTTTCATGAAAGATTTAGTGTCACCCGCGATGATGTCATAAGGAATGTTTATCAGAAACAACAGGCGTCACGTTATTTGGCGTCTTTTGCAGTATTCCTGAGCGAGAACTTTAATGATGATTATGTCATTACATTATGTGAAAACAGTTTTAAGTCTTTTTTTGATTATTATGTATTAAAACTTAATGACAACCATGAGTATAATCTTGGTTTTGTCGGTTCCGTAGCCTATTGTTTTGAAGATCTGTTAAGAAAAACTGCTTCTTCATATAGTTTTAAGGTTGTCAAGGTGTTGTCTTCACCGGTAGAAGAGTTGAAAAAATACTATAAAGGCATTATTTGATGATATGTTTTATAGATGATATTATATCGTCTGTTTCTTCTATGGCAAACCATTTATATTCATCATTTTTACGAAACCATGTCATTTGGCGTTTGGCGTATTGTCGTGTATTGGTTTTAATACGGTCTGTGGCATCTTCTAAAGAGCATTTGCCATCTATGAAGTCAAAAAGTTCTTTGTAACCTACCGTGTTAAGGCTGTTTAGCTCACGATAGGGATAAACAGATCTGACCTCATCCAATAGACCGTCATGCATCATGATATCGACCCTTTTGTTGATTCTTTCTATCAAAGCATCTCTATCCCATAACAGGGCATATCTCAGTATTTTGAAGTCACGTTTTTTTTTCTGTTTTTTTCTGAAAGAAGAGTAGGGAATACCTGTTTGAAAATAAACTTCTAAGGCACGTTGCAGACGTCTCGGATTATTCTTGTCAACTATGGAATAATATTCAGGGTCATATTGACTTACCAATTCTTGGAGGCAAGTTATTCCGTTGTCTTGTAATAAATCGGATATTTTTTTTCGTGTCTCGTCGTTTATATCGGGAATGTCGTCCAGACCATCGCATACGGCATCTATGAACATTCCGGAACCTCCTGTCAAGACGATGGCATTATGCTTTTTGAAGAGCTGGTTCGTCAAAGAGATGACGTCATGTTCATAGTCGGACACATCGTATTTGTCGAATATGCTTAAATGGTGTACAAGATGATGTTTTACAGTTGACAGTTCCAATGCAGTAGGTGCCGCTGTGCCGATAGAAAGTTCTTTGTAAAACTGTCTGCTGTCAGCAGAAATTATCTCGGTGTTGAGAGCAAGAGCAATTTTGATGGCTGTCATTGTCTTTCCGGATGCCGTAGGACCTGCCAATACTATAAGGTATTTGTCCATATTATACTTTTTTAGGTACCGGACCGTTGGATTTTATATCAATATGTTCAGTAAGTTCATTAACGACAGTGAGTCCGAGTTTCAAGCCTTCTGCTTTCATAAAAGCATACGCCTCCTCGAAATTGTTTTTTATGACACCGTCGAGTATTGCATCTCTGATGGCATTTTTGATTTTTCCCACATTGATGCACTGTCCTATGTTGAAAGTTTCCATTATCATCTCACCGTTGACAGGAGGTTGCCAGTTTCTCAGATGGTCTTTTTCTTCAATCTCTTTAAGTTTCTGTCTTACCAACAGGAAGTTGTTATGATATTTGTTTTTCTTCTCTTCGTTTTTCGATGTGATATCGGCATTGCAAAGAATCATAAGGTCATCAATATCATCTCCGGCGTCGAAAAGAAGACGTCTGACGGCAGAGTCTGTCACAATATCCTGAGCCAACACTATAGGTCTTAAATGAAGCAGTACAAGTTTCTGTACATAACGCATTTTCTCGTTCATGGGCAGATGAAAGTCGGCGAATATCTTGGGTACCATCTTTGCGCCTTTTACTTCATGCCCATGAAAACTCCAACCAGCCTCTTTGTCGTAACGTTTTGTTTGTGGTTTGGCGATGTCGTGAAGCAGAGCAGCCCATCTTAACCAAAGATTATCGCTGTTTTGGGCTACGTTGTCAAGGACTTCCAAAGTATGGTAAAAGTTGTCTTTATGACCTCTTCCATCTTGAATGTCGATACCTTTAAGATTATAAAGTTGAGGAAAAATAATGCTGAGGAGACCACTTTTATCCAATAATCTGAATCCTATGCTTGGCATTTTGCTCATCAGAATCTTGTTGAGTTCTTCAGTAATACGTTCTTTGGATATGATTTTTATTCTGCCGGCATTACGGCGTATAGCCTCAAAAGAGGCATCTTCTATTTTAAAATGCAATTGTGTCGCAAAACGTATTGCCCTCAACATTCTGAGAGGGTCGTCTGAGTAGGTTATATCTGCATCTAAAGGAGTACGTATAATCCTGTCATGCAGGTCTTGTAATCCGTTGAAAGGATCTAACAGTTCTCCATAGGAGTCTTCGTTAAGGCTGATAGACAATGCGTTGATGGTGAAGTCCCGTCTGTTGAGGTCATCTTCCAAAGTGCCGTTTTCCACTGTCGGTTTACGGCTTGAAGGGTCGTACGACTCTTTTCTTGCTCCAACAAATTCCAAAATGACATTGTTGACACGGATCATGGCAGTGCCGAAACGTCCGTAATATTTCACTTCACGTTTTTCTTTCAGAAGTGCAGCCACTTTTTTAGCCAACTCTATCCCGCTCCCAATGGTTACAATGTCGATGTCGTCGGATTTTCTTTGTAAAAAAATATCTCTTACGTAACCACCGATGACGTATGTCTTGTAACCCAACTCATGGCTTGCTTTACATATAAGCCTGAAAATCTTACTGTTAATATATTCTGACAAGTCATTCATCATGCAGGCAAAATTAGTGTTTTTTTAGAATAAATATAAGAAGGTTTAAAAAATTGATAAGACTTGATAAGAAATGAATAATTATGATGTGTCATGTAATGAATTAATTCTGATGGTATAAGGGTTGGTTTTGTTATGTACTGAAATATCATATATATCGACGAGGCACATCAAAAAAAGTTTGATGTGCCTCGTATAAAAATCAAGATAACTCAATTATTCATGAAGTTTTTTCACTTCTCCGCTTAATATTTCAACTTTTATTTCCTGTTCATCATTGTTATAATCAATGATGATTTTGTCACCCGGCATGACTCTTGTTTTGATTATTTCTTCGGCAATTACATCTTCCACATATTTCTGTATTGCACGTTTCAAAGGTCTGGCGCCGAATTGTTCGTCCCAACCTTTCTCGGCAATAAAGTCATGTGCAGCAGGTGTTATTTCAAGGCGGTATCCCATTTCCTCCACACGAGTGAAGACTTTTTTAAGTTCTATGTCTATAATCTTGTCAATATCGTTTTTGCTCAAGGATTGGAATATCACTACATCGTCGATACGGTTGAGGAATTCCGGAGCAAAAGACCTTTTAAGAGCATTTTCTATAACAGATTGATTATAGGCATCTTTAGCTTCTTTTTTTGCCTGTGTGCCGAAACCGACGCCTTGTCCGAAGTCTTTAAGTTGACGAGAGCCTATGTTGGATGTCATTATTATAATAGTGTTTTTGAAGTCCACTTTGCGCCCCAAGCTGTCTGTCAGTTGACCGTCGTCAAGCACTTGGAGCAGCAGATGGAACACGTCGGGATGGGCCTTTTCGATTTCGTCGAACAATACTATTGAATATGGTTTACGGCGCACTTTTTCTGTCAATTGTCCGCCTTCTTCATAGCCAACATATCCAGGAGGAGCTCCTACGAGACGCGACACGGCAAATTTCTCCATATATTCACTCATGTCAATACGTATCAAGGCATCTTCGCTGTCGAACATGTATTTGGCAAGGACTTTGGCAAGATATGTTTTTCCTACACCTGTAGGTCCGAGGAAAATGAAACTACCTATTGGTTTATTAGGGTCTTTCAGACCTGCTCTGTTGCGTCGTATCGCCTTGACAATTTTTTTGATCGCTTCATCCTGACCTATCACAGAACCTTGAAGTTCTTTCTCCATATTTACAAGTCTTTCTCCTTCGTTCTGAGCTATTCGTTGTACCGGAACGCCTGTCATCATGGCTACGACTTCAGCGACATTTTGTTCGGTGACGACTTCTCTGTGAATCATGGATTCTTCTTCCCAGCGTTTTTTTGCATCTTCAAGTTTGTCCAGATATCGTCTTTCATCGTCGCGATGTTGTCCTGCCTCTTCAAATTTCTGTTCCATGATGGCTTTCCTTTTAAGCTCGCGGATATTTTCTATTTTATGTTCCAGTTCGATGATATCAAGAGGGACATGAATATTGCTGATATGTACTCTCGAGCCTGCCTCATCCAAGGCATCTATGGCTTTATCCGGAAGATAACGGTCCGACATATAGCGGTTTGTGAGTTTTACGCATGCCTCAATGGCTTCCGGGGTATATCGCACAAGATGATGGTCTTCGTATTTGCTCTTTATGTTGTTGAGAATCTCTATGGTTTCTTCTGTCGTGGTGGGGTCCACCATGATTTTTTGGAAACGGCGTTCAAGGGCACCGTCTTTTTCAATATACTGACGATATTCGTCGAGGGTGGTGGAACCTATACATTGCAACTCGCCTCTGGCAAGAGCAGGTTTGAACATGTTGCTTGCATCGAGCGACCCGTTGGCATTGCCGGCACCAACAATAGTGTGTATCTCGTCAATGAAAAGTATAATGTCGGGATTTTTTTCCAACTCGTTGAGAATAGCCTTGATACGTTCTTCAAATTGACCTCTGTATTTTGTACCTGCCACCACAGAGGCAAGGTCTAACATTACTATACGTTTGTTGAACAATGCACGTGATACTTTATGCTGTACTATGCGCAATGCCAGTCCTTCGGCTATGGCAGACTTTCCTACTCCCGGTTCGCCTATTAATATAGGATTGTTTTTTTTGCGTCTGCTAAGAATTTGAGCTATACGTTCAAGTTCTTTTTCTCTTCCCACAATAGGGTCAAGACGATTTTCTTCTGCAGCGCGTGTCAAGTCCCTGCCGAAGTTATCAAGAACGGGTGTCTTGGACTTGATATTGCTCTTGCGTTGTGGTGTCTCAGGGACTTTGAAGATGTCTTCATCTTCTCCTTCATCTTCATCAAGAAAGTCATCTGTTATGTCTTTGTCGGTCTCTTCTTGTGTGGGAAGGTTGGAGTTGAAAGATTTTACCATCTTTTTGTATGTTTCGTAGTTTATTCCTTCATATTCAAGACGTTGCGAGATAATGTTGCTGTCATCATGCAAGATGGCAAGCATGAGGTGTTCAGACGTTACTTGTTCGCTGTTAAACTCTTTAGCTACCAGATAGGTGAATTTTAATGCACGTTCTGTCTGTTTGGTGAGTGGTACATTATTGTTACGCTCGGCAATGACATTATTGCTTTTGATGGAAGCAATAAGTTTTTGTTTGAATGCTTCCACGTCGAGATTTAAATTGCGCAAAATCTGAACGGCATTACTGTCATTGTCATTGATAATTCCTAAAAAAAGATGTTCCAATCCTATATAAGAATTGCCAAGGTTAACAGCAACTTCATGACTATAAAGCATTATCTCGCGTACTCTCGGTGAGAATTTAGAATCCATATATGTCTTTTTTCTTTTTTCAAACAATTAAAATGGAAAAATGTCGTAAGAAGACTATTTTTCTGCAAAAATACTAACAAAAATCAATCCAAAGGGGAAATAGTTCCAATAAAACTTGTATCGTGAGCTTTTTTGTCATTGAAAATGCTGATTAATAATCACTTTTTTATGTTTATGTAGGAATTTATCATAATGTCATAAATATGACAAAATTTAGTTTTCTTTATGGGATGACTGACAATGTTTCATGAAAGTTTTCGTTTCTGTCTTTAAATTCAAATATATAAATAATCAAATAAATAATTTTGTATGTATGTGGTGTTAAATAGATATTTAATTATGATATGTTAATTTGAATTGTTAAATAACGAAATTTTATTATTATGTAATATGAAAATTATATTCCATTTTGTCAGATTGATGTTTTTTATAAAAAAGCGGTATGTCAAATTGAAAAATCCGGCATACCACTTTTTTAAATATATTTAAAATCACCATTGCACTTGTTCGCGAAGCAAAGGCATTGTCATACATCTTGCACCGCCGCCGCCTCTTGCTAATTCATTGCCTTTGAAAGCCACAACACAGCGTTGATAGTCATCGACATTGACTTTGCCGGAAGCTACATCGGCTGCTTTAAGTATCTCAAACCCGTTGTTGCCGAGAGCTTCGATGGTGTTATAGTTGCGTTCATATCCGAGCACTTTGCCGGGAGCGAAAGCGAAGAAGTTGGCTCCACTGTGCCATTGTTCTCTTTTAGAAGGATAGTCTTTGTCGTTTCCGCAGAAGATGGGGTTTAAATCCATGCCGAGTTTGGCAAGGGCGGAAAGCAAGTTTTCTTCTTCTGTCATAATCGGTTTATTGCGACCATCGACCTCTACGTGGAAAGTCTTGAAGTTGGGGTTCATAATGACAGGTTTATATACCATGCAACGGTCGATATCAAGCATGGTAAACACCATGTCGAGATGTATGAAAGAATCCGGTTCAAGGGGCAGTTCTTGCAATATGAGGTGTTTTTTGCCGCCTTTGCTTCTAAGATGTTCCACCAAGGCATCGGCACCTTCGCGTGATGTCCTTGCACCGCAACCGCACAAAATGATGTCATCTCTTGCTATAAGTACATCGCCTCCTTCTATAGACCCTATGCCGTCCATGCTGTAATATTCAACAGGATGGACTACTTCGGTGTCAATAATGGTTGAGTGTCTGAATATTGCATCTAATAATAATGTCTCTCTGTCACGTACTGTCGTTGCCATTTTGCTTATTATGACATTGTCCCATATTGTTATGGAGGCATCTCTCATAAAAAACAAATTTGGCAGCGGAGCCATCACAAAACGTTCTGAAAGACTTGGTACGTCAAGACCTTCGATAAAAGTTCTTGCCAATTCTTCAGCAGAGAAATCACAGAGATAATCTATGAGGTAAGTGATATCCTCTCTTTTGCAAATCTTTTCGAGAAGTTCAGCCCTTACGGAATCCAGTTTTAATACATCTATAAGCAAATCTTTGAAATACAATACATTGGAAACTCTTTTTAAGGTGCCTTCAAAGTTCTTGTAGTCTTCTTTTGCTTCGTTTAGGTTTAAAATGTCACTGAAAAGGTATTTGTGGGCATTTTCCGGTATCATGTTTTCTATCTCGCAACCGGGAGCGTGCAACATGACGTAGTTTAATTTTCCGATTTCTGAGTTTATACAAGGTTTAATTCGTCGGGAATAATCCATAAATTAGGTATTCGTAAAACAATAGAAACAATACAAAAAATTGTATCATCTCGTTAGCGGTGCAAAATTAGGAAATTTTAACGTATTAAAATGATTTTTTTAATCTTTTTTTTCAAAACGGAATTTTTATCAACGACTGTTTGAAGTGTATCTCCGTAACTGACAAGGTAATGAAATATTTATTCATAAAGAGGAAATTCAATTTTTCAGTCGTATAATTCTATGAACTCGTAAGTGTTGCCCATGGCATCGAGGAACTTTAAAAAATCTTCTTTTTTTATTACGCAGGTGGCGGTATTGTCATTGGGGTGGAAACTGAGACGCTCTGCATTCAACAGATTCTTGTCAATGAAAAGATGGACATGATGTTCTTTGTCGTTGATAAGACCGAAAGGTGAAACGCTGCCTGGTTTCAGACCCAAATATTTCTCCATACGTTGCTCTGAAGCGAAACTGAGTTTCCCTTGTCTTAATCTGTGTTCCAAATCATGTATGGCAAGTTGTTGCATGCAATCGAAAATAACAAGATAATGCCTGTTGCCTTTGTGGTTTCTGAAAAACAGATTTTTGCAATGTGTGGAGTCGAATTCTTTCCAATATTCAAGGGCTTCTTCAATGGTGAAAATAGGTGGATGGAAATGAATGTCAAATGGTATTCCTAATTCATTTAATTTGTTGACGACTTTCTCCTGTCTTTCACTCAAAGGATGTACTATCTCCTGCATGGCATTATTTTTTTGAACCGCAAAGATAAACATTTTGCCGATTTTTACTACTTTTTTTTATTTGTTATAAGTGTCATTTATAAAATGAAGTTTTGTTTTTTATGAAAGATGATTTGTAAGCGTCATTGTGAAAGAAACAAATTCGGCATATCGAAATAATGTTGTATTTTAATGCTTTGAATCATTTTTTTATTTTCAATGAAATAGTCGTATCTTTAGGTTTGGTTTAATGAAAATATAAAAATTGTATCTTTTTTTGTTTTTTTAAAAAAATACTTAAATTTGCGATACTTTAATTCTGAAAATCATAATGACTGATTTTAAATCATTAACACTAAAAACATGAAAAGAATTGTTGAACATCCAATCTTGGATATCCCAGAAGCGGAGGAGATAATTTTTAAATTTAATGGCCAAGATGTTGTTGGTTATAAAGGATATACCATTGCGGCTGCTTTGCATCAGGCGGGTTTTCCGGTTCACAGTCACAGCCTTGACGGCAGAGAACGCAGTCTCGAATGCGGCATAGGGAAATGTGGAGCCTGTGAGATGCTCGTAGATGGCAAAATAAGACGTATTTGTATCACCAAAGTCGATAATGTTAAGGAAGTTAGAGAGATACCTCATGGTTATCTGCCTGTTGGGGAATCGGTCTTTAATCATGATGGACTGAAGATATACAAGACACAGGTTGCCATCATTGGAGCCGGTCCCGCCGGTCTTGCCTGCCGTGAACAACTCGACAAGTTGGGTGTACCAAATATCGTTATTGACAATAACGACCGTGTAGGAGGACAGTTCAACATGCAGACACATCAGTTTTTCTTCTTTGAGAAAGAGAAACTCTATGGTGGCATGAGAGGATTCGACATTGCCAAGACTCTTGCCGGCGACGACCATTCAGGCATTTTTCTGAATTCTACCGTTTGGGATATTCTCGAAGGCAATCGCATCGCTGTGAAAGATATAGTGAAAGATGAGATTTATTATGTTGATGCCACATATCTTGTGGTGGCTACAGGTGCTGTTCCTTTTATGCCGGCATTCGAGAATGATGACGTTCCCGGCGTTTACACCGCTGCCGTGCTCCAGAAGATGATGAATGTGGAACATACGCTGCTCGGAAAAAGAATACTCTCTATAGGTGCCGGTAACATCGGATATCTCACCTCGTATCAGGCTACTCAGGCTGGCGCTAAAGTGGTGGCTATCATTGAGGCAATGGACCATGAGGGCGGATTCCCGGTCCAGGCTAACAGAGTACGCCGTCTCGGCATTCCCATCATGACGTCTTATACACTTGTGAAAGCTATACCTAATAAGGATAAAACAGCTGTCACTGGCGCTGTGATAGCAAAATGTGAGAACTTTAAACCTATTCCGGGTACAGAACAACTTATCGAAGGTATAGATGTCATCAATATCTGTACAGGTCTGATGCCTGACGACCAGATACTCAAAAAAGGCAAGGTGGTATTCGGATTGAATTGTTATGGCGTCGGCGATGCCATTAGAGTAGGCGAGGGTACTTGTGCCGTATTGCGTGGCAAACAGGCAGCCTTCGAAATTGCCATGCAGATGGGTAAAAGAGTCAATTATGATGAATATCTTTCATTGTCAAGAGATTATATTGACTCTCAACAACATCCGGTGAGGGTGCTCGACAAACCTGCCAAGCCTTCAAAAGATCGTATGAATGAAAAAGGATTCGTAATAGCCGACTGTTTGTATGGTTTTGCATGTAACCCTTGTTCTTTCTCATGTCCGCAAAATGCCATCTCCAAACCTACTACTTCTTCGGTTCCTGTCATAGATTATGACTTGTGCATTGGCTGCATGAAATGTGTGTCTAATTGTCCGGGTTTGGCAATTTTCGGATATAATGTCAATAAAAGAATTGTTTTCCTGCCTCTTGAATATAAAGCAGAAGAGAATACAGAGGTGTTCCTCGTCGATGACAATGGCAGAAAGGTTGGTGAAGGCTTGATAGAAAAAATAATGGTCAATCCGAACAAGACTAATGTGGCAAGGATTAAGGTCGTCTCGGACTGCGATATCACTGATGTTACTGGTTTTATTGTCAAAGAGAGTTATCCTGACAATTTGCATATTGTCCGGGTGTCTGATTTGGATAAGGATGAAACATATATCTGCCATTGTGATGATGTCAAGTTGGAGACAATACTTGAGGCTGTCAAAGGCAAGAAAATGATATCGGTCGATGAGTTGAAACATATCACGAGGATAGGAATGGGACCATGTCGTGGTAAACGTTGCATTCCGAGAGTACGTCAGTTTCTCAGGGGGCATGGTGTAGAAGTAGTAGGCGATGCCACTCCGCGCGGACCTCTTTCCAATCAAATTAATATTAGTGAACTTTATCCGCGTGAGAAACAACCGTCGTTCATCACAGATGTGCATGGCAAGGCTACACGTAAAGAATATTGCGAGGTGTTTGTTGCCGGTGGCGGCATTACAGGTAGCGGATTGTTCAGATATTTCGCCGAGAATGGTAAAAAAGTAGTGCTTGCCAATGCTGAAAGAGGATCGTCATGGCGTAATATAGGCGGAGGTCGTCCTGCTTTCTCGGTACCGGAAATATCTGATATAGCAAACCATAACCTCGAGATATTCAAACAACTGCAGAAAGAAACCAATATCAACTTTAAACCTACACGTTATATCGGTTTTGCTCATGATCAAAGTACTTATGATGCACTGAATGCCTCTTTGGCATGGTCTGACGGTTACATGATTGATAGAAAAGACTTCTGTAAGGAAATATCACCATATTTCAATGAGAGTTGCGATACTTATCAGGCTGCTCTCGTCACCAACAATTGTTGGCAGGCAACACCCGGGTTGGTAATCAATTATATACGTGGTATAGCTACACAACATGGAGGTGTTTTGCTTGAAGATTGTACACTTTTGGAGGTGCAACGTACTGACAAAGGCTTCATGGCTCTTGTCATGACGCATGATAAAGAATATGTGGAATATCATTGTGAGCATTTTGTCAATGCCTTGGGATCCAATGCAAGTAAATTTGCTTCTCAACTTGGAATGGAGATAGGTCTGTATCCTGTCAAGCATCAGGCGTTTATCACGCGCAGACTGCCTATGCTCGGCAAAAACGGCGACTCTTTGGATATGCTAATCGACAGACGTTGTTACAAAGGCTTTTCTGCTGTTTACGGACAGCAGTTTGCAGAGACGGGGCAAATCATAGGTTGTGCTTCTCCTGCTGTTGATGCCATGGAAGCAGGCAAGAACTTGAAATATAATACTAAGAGTTTTCTTGAAATTTGCTCTGAAATGTTCTGTGAATGGATACCACAACTGCGCTCTGTCGGATTTCAGGCATTCTGGTGCGGCTATTATACCGAACCGCGTTATATTGTTGACCCTGATCATGGCTTGTTGGTGGGTATGCGCGGACATGGCTTCATGCTTGGTCAGTATCTCGCTAAAATTTATGTCGATAAATATCTCGGTAAAACTGTACCTGATTATATGCCGCGATTGTCATTGTCCGGTGATGGATTGAGCGAAAACGCTTTTAAATGATATTTTATATGCTTTTTTGAAAATCCCGAGACGTTGAGAATCGGGATTTTTTGTTTGTATGCTCGGCATGAGTA
>NWBN01000019.1 GCA_002633315.1 Bacteroidales bacterium Phil6 | reverse complement strand
AGGAAGGATAGAAGTGTATGACATAATGGGGAAAGTGATATATAAACAAGATATTACCGAAGAAGTCACGAAGATACCGACAGAAGGATGGGCGAAAGGCATGTATCTGTGGAGAGTGTACAGTGAAGGAAAGGAGGCAGAAAGCGGTAAATGGATAAAACAATAGTAATTCCAAAAAATAGTAAAAAAGGAAACATTATATATTAACTATGAAAGAGGCTGCCTGACAATGGAAAGGTCAGGCAGCCTCATCTTTGTAATTCAAAAAAGCATAGGATTATTTGCCTTCTGCCAGTTTCTTGTAACCATTATAACGCCATTCGGCATTCTTTTGTGTTTGTTCGAACAATACTGCTGCTTCTTCCGGGAAAGTCTTTACTAATGAATTGTAACGTACTTCTCCCATGATGAAGTCGCGGAATTTGCTCCAGTCCGGTTCTTTACTGTCGAGGTGGAATCCGTTTTGACCGGCCTCATCCTCTTCCGGATTGAAACGCCAAAGGTGCCAGTAACCGCATTCCACTGCGAGTTTCTCTTCGTTTTGTGTACGACCCATGCCGGCATTGATACCATGGTTGATACATGGAGCATAGCATATAATCAAAGAAGGACCATGATGTGCTTCAGCTTCTTTGATAGCTTTGAAATACTGTGCGTTATTGGCGCCCATTGCTACTTGTGCCACATATACATAACCGTATGACTTGGCTATCATGCCGAGGTCTTTCTTGCGTATTTTCTTGCCTGAAGCGGCAAATTTGGCTACGGCACCGGCAGGAGTAGCTTTTGAAGATTGTCCTCCCGTGTTGGAATACACCTCTGTATCGACAACGAGAACATTGACATCTTCGCCACTTGCAAGGACGTGATCCAAACCGCCGAAGCCTATGTCATAACCCCAGCCGTCACCACCAAATATCCATTGTGATTTCTTCACAATGAAATGTTTAAGTTCAAGAAGTCTCTTGCAATAGTCGCAGTTGCAGCTTTCCATCATTGGGATCATCTTGTCGGCGAGTTTCTTTGTCTCAAGAGTATTCTCACGGTTGTCAATCCATTGCCGGAACAGGTCTTTCAACTCCTGTGTGCAACAGTTGCAGCCTTCTATTGCTTCTTTCATTATCATTTCTATACGGTCGCGCATCTTGCGAGTTGCTGTTGCCATTCCAAGACCGAATTCGGCATTATCCTCAAACAGTGAGTTAGCCCATGCAGGACCATAGCCGTTGCGGTAACTTGGACAATATGGTGTAGCAGGTGCTGAGCCGCCATATATGGATGAACAGCCTGTTGCATTGGCTATCATCATCTGTTCGCCGAACAGTTGTGTGATGGTTTTGATGTAAGGTGTCTCACCGCAGCCTGCACATGCGCCGGAGAACTCGAACAACGGTTGTGCAAACTGGCTGTTCTTGACGCTGGCGAACTTATCGATGAGGTTGTCTTTATAAGTGACTTTCTTTTGTGAATAATTCCATTTTTCAACTTCAGCCATCTGTGTGTCAAGAGGTTTCATCACTAAAGCCTTGTTGCCTTTGGTACCTGGACATACATCGGCACAGTTGCCGCAACCTGTGCAGTCGAGTACTGATACCTGCATGCGGAATTTCATACCGGCGAGTTCTTTCGGCATCTTGATGTCTATGCAATCCATGCCTTGAGGTGCAGCGGCTTTCTCGGCTTCTGTCATGACGACAGGACGTATTGCTGCATGAGGACATACCAAAGAACATTGGTTGCACTGGATACAATTTTGTGACAACCATTCCGGTACGTGTGTTGCCACACCGCGTTTCTCGTATTGTGTCGTTCCTGCAGGGAATGTGCCGTCTTCCCATCCTGTAAAGGCACTTACCGGGAGATCTCCTCCACACTGGCGTACCATAGGTTCCATGACATTCTTAATGAAAGCAGGTATGTCACGTTTGTCTTCTTCTTTCTTGACAACTATGTTAGCCCATTCGGCAGGAATATCGACTTTCTGAATCTCACCGCCACGGTCAACGGCAGCATAATTCATATTGACGACTTTCTCACCTTTACGTCCGTATGACTTCACAATGAATTTCTTCATTTGTTCTACGGCGAGTTCGTAAGGAATCACTTCAGAGATTTTGAAGAATGCCGACTGCAAAATGGTGTTTGTACGATTACCGAGACCTATTTCTTCTGCTATCCTGGTAGCATCTATGATGAACATGGTGATGTTGTTTTCGGCGAGATATTTCTTTACATCTTCAGGAAGATGTTTCTTCACTTCTTCTTTATCATAAGGAGTGTTGTAGAGGAATGTTCCGTTTTTCTTCAAGCCGCGTAGGCAGTCGTATTTGCTGAGATATGACGGGACATGGACGGCTACGAAGTCGGGGGTTCCTACGAGATAAGGAGCTAAGATAGGTTGATCTCCGAAACGTAGGTGTGAACATGTATAACCACCTGATTTCTTGCTGTCGTAGTCGAAGTAAGCCTGACTGTATTTGTCAGTGTTGTCACCTATAATCTTGATAGAGTTTTTGTTGGCTCCAACGGTGCCATCAGCGCCAAGTCCGTAGAAACGGGCTTCGAATGTGCCTTTGGGAAGTATGGAAAACTCCGGAATAACAGGTAATGACTTGAATGTCACGTCATCGACTATACCAACGGTAAATTGGTTCTTTGGATTCTCTGAAGCCAGGTTGTTATATATTGATACTACTCCGGCAGGTGTGACATCTTTTGATGAAAGACCGTAACGTCCGCCTATTATCAAAGGTTTGTTTGGACAGTCTTTGAAAGCTTCAACTATATCGAGATATAAAGGATCACCATTGGCGCCGGGCTCTTTCGTTCTGTCAAGCACACAGATGCGTTTTACTGTGGAAGGAAGCACTTCTCTGAGGTATTTCACTGAGAAAGGACGATAGAGATGTACTGTTATCAAACCGACTTTCTGACCTTCAGCGATTAATTTGTCTATTACAGTTTTAATGGTATCGTTGACAGACCCCATTGCGACGATGATGTTTGTAGCATCCGGAGCGCCATAATAGCAGAAAGGAGCATATTTACGACCTGTAATCTTGCTCATTTCTTTCATGTATTCTGCCACTATGTCAGGAACTGCATCGTAGTATTTGTTTTGTATTTCTCTTGTCTGGAAATAAATATCGGCGTTTTGTGCTGTACCGCGTGTCACCGGGTGTTCCGGATTCAAAGCGTTGTCACGATAGGCTTTCAAGGCATTCCAATCTATAAGTTTTGCCATCTCGTTCTGGTCGGTAGCCTCAACTTTCTGGATTTCATGTGAGGTACGGAAACCGTCGAAGAAATGTAAGAAAGGAACACGTGATTTTATAGC
The DNA here is from genome assembly GCA_002633315.1 of Bacteroidales bacterium Phil6. Lineage (GTDB taxonomy): Bacteria > Bacteroidota > Bacteroidia > Bacteroidales > F082 > Limimorpha > Limimorpha avicola. The sequence continues at coordinate 40,382 of NWBN01000019.1, read as the reverse complement.
TGCAAGGTGGGCGACAGGAGCGAGGTCCATGATCTCTTGTACCGATGATGTACATAGCATGGCAAATCCGGTTTGACGTGTTGCCATTACATCGCTATGGTCGCCGAAAATTGACAATGCTTGGGCTGCCAAAGCACGGGCTGAGACATGGAACACTCCGGGAAGCAACTCACCGGCAATTTTATACATATTCGGTATCATCAACAACAAACCTTGTGATGCTGTAAATGTCGATGTCAAGGCTCCAGCCTGTAAAGAACCATGTACTGCACCGGCTGCACCGGCTTCTGACTGCATCTCAACGACTTTTACTGTGTCGCCGAAAATATTTTTCTGACCTTTTGCTGCCCATTCATCAATGAACTCTGCCATAGGTGATGACGGAGTGATAGGGTAGATAGCAGCAACTTCACTGAACATGTATGCAACATGAGCCGCAGCTTGGTTGCCATCGCATGTCATAAATTTCTTTTCTGCCATATTAATTATCTTTTTTAAGTTAACTTTTTTACATTGTAAACGCTCGCAAAATTAGTATTTTTTTTCTAAAAATAAAAGCATAATTTTTAAAATAAAACAACCTCTTCGTCATTCAAAACACTATAACAACTGTTTTTGATTTACTATTGTCAAAGTCTATGATTGTTTGATGGTTACATCGGCTAATTTATTCTTCTTTTTATCGATGATGCTCAATATTCGATGATATGTATTATTGTGTGCAGTGAGGGTTTGTTTAGTAAAGTGAGAATTTAATGTCAAGGTGATTAAATAAGTTGGACAAAAAACTTATCAGACTGTAATTCGGTTTTGGAAAAATATATATGTTTATATGAAAAATTAAGCTTTTTATGAAATTCAGAAAATAAGCCATTTTTGTTTAGCAATGATTTTTTAACTTCATAAAAGAAATAGAATATTGATAATCAAGATATAAAATAACGAAATTGGTGATAAATTCCAATATTGTAAGATTTATCTTTTCCTTTTTGCCGAAAATTCACATTACGAATATGACTCAAAAGCAATACTGTCTTTTTGAGAATTGAATATTTGAATGAAATACTCGGAAATTTGAATAACGAAAGGGTGAGCCAACAATAGGACTCACCCTTGTAATTCTATAATGACAATATGTAAGTCACTCTTTTCATGATCATATTGTCATCATGAGTCATGACCCCTACAATATAAATGCCGGCAGGCAGTCCGTCGAAGTTAATGGTTGTTTCATCAGAATCGATAGTGACTTTGCTGATAATCTGACCTGTAGTCGTCATGACAGTAACGCATTTCATGTCTTTACATTGTATTTTTACGTTACCGGTAGTTGGATTAGGATATAGATTTACTTGTTGGTTAGCATTTTCGTCAATGCCCAACAGATTAACTTCCACAGTGACTTCAGCAATGTCAATACAATGGTCTCCATTTATTCCTATTACAGAATAGGTAGTTGTTTCTGTCGGTGACACTGTTATACTTGCTGTTGTCTCGCCGGTATCCCAAATATAATTCTCGGCACCGGAAGCTGTCAATGTTGTACTTTCTCCTTCTTCTATGCTGAGGTTTCCATCTATAGTTACCACCGGATTGTCTGAGACTGTAACTGTCCAACTTCCGATACTTTCTGTCCAGTCTGTATTGCTGTCCATGGCTTCACGAGTGAAGATGTAACTGCCGGCGGGCATTTGTTCAGGGGTATAGCTTGCCACATTGCTGTTTTGAAGCACAGTTCCATTGCATTTCCAGCGATATGTCAGATTACTGTTGGTTGTTGTGGCATCCATTGTTGAAGGAATTTGACCTGGGGCTTCATCGACACATAGGTTTTCTCCTGTAGAAGCTATGGATCCCGGATTCAATTCGCCTTCTTCGGTGATGATGAATGTTGCCGAATCAGTACATCCGTTGGCATCGGTTACGACGATGGTGTATGTCCCAGCACTTAAACCTGTAAAAGAAGTCGTTGGAACATCATTAAGCGTGTAAGTATATGGGGGTGTACCACCGTTTACATTTATTGTGATAGAACCATCATTTCCTCCGGGAGAAGATACATTGGTGACTGTACCAGTAATGGTAAGAATTTCCGGTGCATTTACTGTAAACGATTCTGAAGCTGTGCACCCATTAAAGTCAGTCACAGTTACAATATAGCTGCCGGCACTGAGATTATTGATATTGGCTGTTGTGGCACCATTGCTCCATGAATATGTGTATGGTGATGTCCCACCATTTACATTCAACGTAATATTTCCGTCGTTACTGTCATGACATGAAGCATCGGTTGTTGTTCCGGAGATGTTTATTGAAGAAGGTTCGTTGATGGTGATGGTTTCTGTGTCAGAACAGTTGTTTGCATCCGTTACTGTTATAGTGTAATTGTCCGGACTAAGATTTTCAAATGTAAAAGTATTGCTGTTATTTGTGATGTTTGTTATAGGAGTGATATAGATCCGTAAATTCCAGGTGAGGTCAAAGCCTAAGGCAGATACATCGTTCCATGTTATTCCATCAGTTGAAATCCATCTGCCATTAGGGTCTCCGGTATTATTTCCGCCTGATGCAACATAATGACCATCAAAATTATGCATTATTATCCATAAGTTTTGAGTAACATCTATTGTAACAGGTGTATTCAACGTAAATTCCACATACTCTTCCGAGCCTGTACAAGAGTATGATTGTGTATATATCAATGTACCCGGGGATGAATAACCGCCCTGGTATATTTTAATCTCACCTGTGTGTTCTGTATAGTCATACATGGAAACTTTGGTTAATAATGATTCCGGTAAATTGGAAAATGGGAACATAATGCCCCAGGAAAAAGAACCTCCATCAGTCAAACCGATAGCATCTGTATTGATACCATTGTCATAATGTTCCCAGGAACCATTATTTTGAGAATATAGGGTATATGTATAAGGAGTGTTGCCGTTGTCAACTTGAATTGTTATGCTTCCGTCATCGAAGCCATGGCAAGCCGGATCTTCAGCAGATACATCGGTGATGTTTACTCCTTCGGGACTGGAAAGAGTAACATTCTCGCTAACCGTCGTGTTGACGGCATCAATAACTTGAACTGAATAATTTCCGGCGTCGAGGTCTTGAAATACCATACTGTTACTGCTCGGAGTGCCAACCACCTCACCATTAAGTCTGTAAGTATAAGGAGGAATGCCACCTGATGGTGTAGCGATAATATAACCGTCATCACCATTGCATGTAGGATTTTGTGATGTAATGGAAAGAGTCAGTTGTTCAGGTGTTCCGGAACCTGCTGTTACAGTAAGATGTTGTGTCCAGGCATTGGGACCTGTCACTATGAGGTCCATTACGCATGAAGAAGTAATAGGATCGAGATTCAATGTGGCAGCTCCGCTACTGTTAGTGACCCCGAATCCCAAAAGTTCTGTATCACGATAGAGGCTGCAACGGAAATTGCTGAGTGGCTGACCGTTTTTTGTGACAGTCACATTAAATTGAAAGTTAGTTCCTACCGGAATTTGTGACACATAATTGACGTTGGGGGTGAAAGGTTCCTCAAGCCAAACGCTGGTAGCGACATCACCCATGATGTTTATGTCGTAAGTAGTCCATTTGTAATATGGAGAAGTGTTTGCGTATGGTGCATATTGAATTTTGCTTTCTTTAACAGCAAGACCTATATATGGGATACGTTCATGATAACTTGCGTCAGCATATTCTCTTTGAAAATGAGCACCCGGACCATCTCCCATGCTACTGTACCATCCATAACGTGAATTTCCTATGGTGGCGACGAATCCTGTAGATGTAGTCGTAAGTTTTGTCAAGATACAGTTGTTGTCCGGGAAATTGCCACATTCACAACCTTGTGTGTTGAAGAATGAATAATTGTGTTGAGTACCGTTAAGTGAGCCGAAGAAACTGTCATTAATCTGATATGTTTCCCATCCTGCAACATAACTGGTAGAGGCATGACCCATGTGATAGTTGTATGAGCCGCCTTCATTGATAAATTGTCTGTATGTATTGGCATTCCATGTTGTGGTATTGCTTGCATAATAACGATTAATCGTATAATTGCTCGGGATACCATAAGTGGTATATCCATTAAAATTACAAGTGCCAATAAGATGATCCAAGTCAAAACCGGCATAAAATGGTGTTTCGTCCATTTGTTCACCTCCAAGATTCACGGTGGTAAATTCTCCGAGCACAGGATTGTTTTGGTATGTCAAGGTTTTGTTAAGCAGATTATTCAATTCTGTGCTGTTACTGAAGCACATTCGACCAATGCCGATTTCCGGAAGAAAATCTTCTTCACCATTTTCACCCCATAGGCTGTTTCCATTATTGTTCCAATTGCCATCCAAACCGGCATAATACATATCTGCGGGAATATTGTCATTATATTCATAATCAATATAACAGTAAAGTCCTCTATACGGCACTAAAGCGACATCACCTCCAAGAAGTACCATCATGATACCGTTGTTCTGATATTGTTGTATTATGTAATTACGAATCTTCTCTTGATTGTCAGAGCCACTCATAGTGGAATAAATCGTTTCGACAGAGACTACCGTAGTACGTATTCCACGTGTATCGTAAAAGTTCTTGTAGTTATTGAACGAACTCACCCATTGTGATGGTGTGATGACCAAGAGGTCGTATCCCCCAATACTTCTTGCACGAGTCTTGTATCCTTCTATCTGTTCAGGATTTTGTGCCAGACGTTCCACACTCCTCTGTATCTCCGGTCTCAACCAAAGATTGGCACTGTTGTCGGTGCGGCTTGCCTTTGTTTTAACTTTAACCTTTACAGTTTGTGCATAGCTTATTTTCCCGCTAGCAGGAACATAGCGTACAGGTGTGAATGACGAAAAGGCAAATGAACAACCATTCAGATATTGCGTATTCACTTCTCGTTCTGTTTCAGATGGATAAGTATCAGCCGACTGATAAATTCTTTCATTTCTTTCAAATGAATATTTCCTGTTGTCGCTAACAGGTCTTGGATTTTGATAAGGAAGAAGATTATACGTTCCTTCCAATTCAGTAAAGTCCGAAAATTCCACTATGATGTCACTTGCATCACTGTTCAATGGTAACAACAGACTAACATTCTGCCATGGTAAAGCAGGTTCACCGGCTTTACCCATAAGGATACATCCATCGAAATTTATTCTTTGATAAATTCCGTCATCTTCAATGGTCGGATTATTGAAATGATAAGTATGTTCGATACTTTGTGCCATTGTTGTCGAAGGAACTAAAGCATAAACAGAAATTATCATCAGAGCCTTTACAAGAAATATGTGTAATGACTTTTTCATATTTATTGTTTTTTAATTATTAAAAGGACTTCTATTTTTTATAATTTATAGCTTTGCAAGATTATATTGTATGAAGTCCATTACTACAACATAATTTTACGCTACAAATATAATGTTTTATTTTAATTTATCCATATTTTTATATATTTTAATTAAAAAATAAATCGTTGTATATCAATAGTATAAATGTTTATATCAAAAAATTGCACGCGTTAAGTCGGAAAATATGTTTATTATGAAACATATTGTATGTCGATTTGACGATAATATTATCCGTTTTTATATTTATTTACCCCAGTTTTCTCGGTCAAGACTTCTATATTGTATTGCTTCTGCCACATGTTCTCTTTTTATGTTATTGCTGCCGTCCAAGTCTGCTATGGTACGCGACACTTTCAGTATTCTGTCGTATGCTCTGGCAGACAGGTTAAGTTGTTCCATGGCTTTTTTCAGTAAAGTATTGCTGCCGTCATCCAAGATGCAATATTTCTGTATCATTTTTGTTGACATCTGAGCATTTCCGTGTACGTTAGGCATGTCAATGAAGCGTTGCGATTGAATCTCTCTTGCCGCCATGACGCGTTTTCTGATTTCGATACTTTTTTCTCCAGGTTGTTTGTTTGCAAGGTCTTCAAAAGGCACAGGCACCACTTCAATATGCAAATCGATACGGTCGAGAAGAGGACCTGATATTCTGTTCAGATATTTCTCTACCGCACCTGGCTGGCACACACATTCTTGAGTAGGATGATTATAATAGCCGCAAGGACAAGGGTTCATCGCTGCCACCAACATAAAATTTGCCGGAAATTCCACAGTTTGTTTTGCTCGTGCTATATTCACGACTCTGTCTTCCATAGGCTGCCGCAGTACCTCGAGCACATTACGTTTGAACTCCGGCAACTCATCGAGAAACAAGACTCCATTGTGGGCTAAAGATATCTCACCCGGTTGTGGATAGGTGCCTCCACCGACAAGACCGACATAAGAAGTGGTATGATGAGGACTTCGGAAAGGGCGTGTCCTTAACAATGACACTCCGTTACCAAGCAATCCTACTACTGAATGTATTTTTGTAGTCTCCAATGCTTCTTGCAGTGTCATGACAGGCAAGATGCTCGGCAGTCTTTTTGCGAGCATCGTTTTGCCGCTGCCGGGCGGACCTATCAGTATCACATTATGGCTGCCGGCAGCGGCAATCTCCAAGGCTCTTTTAATGTTCTCCTGACCTTTGACATCGGCAAAGTCAAAATCATACATATCATCGCTTTCAGGTGTGGAATCTTTCAGAGTCACCGGGTCAAGAGAGCCTCCGTTAAGGAAGTTTATTACATCATTGATAGTATCTACTCCATACACTTCTATACCTTCCACAACAGCGGCTTCCATGGCATTGGCTCTCGGAATTATCACTCCTTTGAAACCGTCTTGCAATGCCATGACAGCTATGGGTAAAGCACCTCTTATGGGATTGAGACTGCCATCCAACGACAATTCTCCCATAATGATATATCTATCAAGATTCTCCGTACTTACCTGTTCCGATGCTGCCAATATTGCTATCGCAATGGGTAAATCGTAAGATGACCCCTCCTTGCGTATGTCGGCAGGAGCCATATTAATGGTTATCTTACGTTTAGGATATTTCAACCCATTGTTTATTAAGGCTGATTCTATACGCTGTTGACTCTCTTTTACTGCACTGTCAGGCAATCCGACAAGAAAAAACTGTATTCCTCTGTCGATATTTACTTCTATGGTGACGACAATAGCCTTTATGCCACTGATGGCACTCCCATAAGTCTTTACTAACATGATATTTTGGTTTCATAAATTTGGTCTTTTATCAACTATAACTATATTTTATTTTTTCGGTTTATAATTGGAATCTTGAAAAATCTGTAACAGATCCTTGTTGTCCATCAATTCTTGTAATGTCACATCATTATTGTTCATGTAAGAACGTATTATCTGAAGTCCTATAAAATCTCCAAGCCGTGAAGGGGCATCATTGGAATACGCCTGTGTGAAAGGTCCGTCTCCAAAAAATTGTTGATATTCAGTCAATTTATTGGCATATAATAAGTTGTCACCTACCAAAGACGCCCAAAGATTGCCTTCATTATTCTTTGCCCAATCCATCTGTTTCTCAGAATATCCCAAAAGTATCGAATCCGGCAAAGAAGGATTCATTGCCTCGACAAAATAATACATCTTGCCTTTTTCTACCATTTCTGTGATGATATTCTTGTAAATATGAGTGTCATAAATATAATGCATATATAGTAAGACAGCGAGGTCTTTTGTGATGTATTCCGGGCGACATCTCAAAGAACGAAAACGCGGCATACCGATATAATCATAAATATTGTCTTCATTGCCAAGATAATAATCCAGACTTATAAGTATGGCATGTCCATTGTTTGTAACCGGTCCCATTTCATAGTCTATACCTGAGATATATGTAATGACTTCCGGTAAATCGTTACCTGGAAAATAATAGTTAAATCTTTGACATACAGTCTGTATGTCTTTGCTTATAGGTTCTATGTCAGAAAATTTCTCATCTACCATTTCATAAAGATGGCGACAAAATGTATCTGTAACAAAAGCCTTTACATAATTGGCCTGTATATCATTGACGGATGTCCCCAATACAGATGAATATTCAGGTATCAAAGATTCTAATCCTTTTTTGAAATCTGCGGTGTCGATGTTGAAAAGAACTTTTTGATATTCTTTTACAGTTAATATCTTAGGTTCCATATCCTGATAAGGTATATCGAATTTTGCCTTGTCGTTTTTTTTATTTCCGGAACATGCTGTCCAAAAAACGGACACTAATAATAATATCAATATGGTTTTCAATCTCATAATATAATTTATTTCTTTCTTAAACATTGTCTTAACATTTCCAATGCCACTATGCAGGCTCTTTGAATATTGTTGTCACGTTCTTTGCCAAAGTTATGACGTTGTGATATTATTCCGTCGGGTGTGGCAACAGCTATCCATACTGTGCCGAGCGGTGTCATCTCCGTGCCGCCATCGGGACCGGCTATTCCTGTCGTTGCCAGGGCATAGTCTGTATGCAACAGTTCTTTAACTCCTTTTGCCATTTGTTCCACTACTTCTTTACTTACTACGGAAAATTTCACAATATCTTGATGTTCAACACTAAGGACGCTCTCTTTCACATCTGTGGCGTATGATACTACCGAACCTCTGTACACTGCTGAGCATCCCGGTATGCCTGTTATCATTCTGGCGATAGCTCCTCCGGTGCAACTCTCTGCCGTTGATACGGTTTTATTCTCTTTCTTCAGCATTTCTATCACTACTTCGGCTATGGACATATCATCAAAACCGAAGATATTGTCCGGTATGATGGCGCGCAGTTTTTCTATTTCTCTGTCCACAGTGCTATGCAACAACTCTTTGTCTTCGTGACGCCCCTCGAGACGCAGTCTTACCATTCCGTATTGAGGCAGATATGCCAACGACAAAAAATCCGGCAGTTTCTCTTCCCAGTCTTTAAGTCTGTCGGCAAGAAAAGATTCTCCTACACCTACTGTCATCACTACCTTACTTATATAAGGTGTCACTTTGAATCTTGACAACAGTCGGCGAAGTATTTCCGTTTCGAATACAGATTTCATCTCAAAGGGTACACCCGGCATGGAGACATACACTGTTGCATTTTTTTCAAACCACATGCAGGGAGCAGTACCGAAACGATTGGGTATATAGGTGCAAGATTTTGGTATAAAAGACTGTTGAACGTTACGTTCGCTCATTGGATAGCCTCGTAGTTTGAAAATCTCTCGCACATTGTTCAAAGCATCTTCATTCTGAATAAGTTCGGTGTTGAAAAATTTACATAATGTCGGCTTTGTGATATCATCTGCTGTTGGTCCCAACCCGCCTGTCATCAATACTATGTCAACATCTGAGTTGGATTCCAATGCTTTCATGATATCATCTTCTCCATCTCCTACAGCAATTATGGAAATTACTTCTATTCCATTGACAGTCAATATGTGTCCGAGCCATGACGCATTGGTGTTGACAACTTGCCCTATCAATAGTTCATCTCCAATGGAGATAATCTTAGCCTTTACATATTTGTCTTGTTTCTTCATATCGTGTCTTTCGATGTACAAAATTAAGAATAAAAAATGTCTCTTTTAGTTTTTTTAGTTTTTTTATGATTATAACGCATTTTGAAATTTATTCGTGTCATAATACTTGACATTTTTTAACATTTTCAGTTGATTTTATGTTTTATTATCATCATAAAGAGAAAAAACTAATGACAGATTCATTTTTAAACGCTGTTTTACTTTACCTTTGCACCAAAAATATAAAATGGATAATATTACAACCTCGAATGATGCCATCTTTGATTTTGCACCATATATTATAGTTTTATGTATTATTCTAACGGTTTCTATTGCTGTTTTTGACTTGTTGCGGAAGAAAAAGAAAGATAAACAGACTTCTGAGAATTCATGTCAAAATGACTATTATACTATTGATAATAAAGATATTCATTCGTATTTGAAAAAGGTATGTCTTTTCCTTTCGCGATATGCTTCAAAACTGATACAGTACGGAGCAACTACCATAAGGATAGAAAAGAATATAGGGAGAATAGCGGAAAGATTCGATACCGTAGTAGAAATGGGCGTGTTGCCTCAACATATAATGGTGACTTTGTGGGATAAGGAACATCTCCATTCATATTCTAACAATGAGATCATAAAAAGTCAAGGTGTAGATTTCGACAAGAACACTTTGTTGAGCAAGTTAAGTTGGGAGATACACGACAACAGGATGGAATTGGATGAAGCGATAAAAAGATTCGATGACATCACTGCACGTCCTCGACTCAATGACTGGACTGTGTTAATTCTCACAGGTTTAGCCAATGGTTCATTTTGCAGACTATTTGGTGGTGATTTTATCTCGATGGTAATAGTGTTTGTTGCTACAATTTGCGGTTTTTATCTTAAAAATTCGTTACATGGCAAACATGGTTGGGACATACGGCTTGTAACTATAATATCGGGCTGCATTGCCACCATAATAGCTTCTTCCTGTTATGTCTTCGGCTGGGGAGAGACTCCTGATATCGCACTCGGAACCGGTGTGCTTTATTTGGTACCCGGAGTGCTTTTCATCAACTCTATCAATGACTTGATAAATGGACACCATATCTGTTTTATCAGCAGGTTTATCAATGCCACTATAATAACGATTTGTTTGTCCTTAGGTTTATGTTTAGGTCTTATAATATTGAATATTAAATTCTTATGATAATAATAGACTTGCTTGAAAACAGTTTGTTCGCCGGTATTGCTGCCATAGGTTTCGGCAGCATCAGCAACATACCTCTTAAGAGTTTTCCCGGCTGTGCTTTGTTGGCTGCCATAGCACATACTTCTCGCCTCGTACTGATGCAGTTATGTGCTTGGAACATTATCATGGCTAGTTTCGTTGCTGCCATTTCCATAGGTCTTTTGTCAATACCATTGGCAAAATTCTGGCGTTGTCCGGCAGAAGCACTGTCATTTCCGGCGTTGCTGCCTATGATTCCTGGAATGTATGCCTACCGAGCAGTCCAATCTCTTTTAATATGTCTTCAGAATAAGGAGGAAATATCTTTTGAACACTATTTCAATTTATTTAATTATAATTGTATGATATGTTTTCTGACAATGTTGATGATGGCTGTAGGCGTTCTTCTTCCAATATTTATCTTTAGATCGAGTTCTTTCTCGGTAACACGATAATATTTTATTTTACATACTTAAATTATAAATATCAACACTGAAAATCAATTATATACCAACAGATTGCAGCCTCTTATCAAACTGTTGTCGAATCTTCCGAGCACTTCGAAGCTACCATCATCATGAAGACGGCCGAGGTCCTGTACTGCCACAAAAGAACAACTGTACAGATTGGCAAGGTCTATCACATTAATGCCTCCTGTTATGCCGCATTTTGCCAACGACAACGGGTCTTCTGTTTCACGTATCAGGATTTTCATCCATGGTACGGGGTTATAGATGCCTTTTCCTGAGGAATAGGCTTGTGAAAGCAACTCTGTCATGCCGTATTCTGAATGTATTGAAGGACAATGAAATGCATCTGTCAATATTTTGTGGACTTCTTCTCTTACCATCTCTTTGCGTTTCCCTTTCATACCTCCTGTCTCCATTATTATAAGATCCGGAAAATCAATTGGATAAGCGGCTGCAAGGTCTAAAAGGGCATACGTCACCCCAATAAGTATAGTCTTGGTACCATTATCTTTCAGACTCTTTAATGTTTTGGCAAGTCTTTCATAGTCATAAAGATAGAAGCCGCTTTCGTGATGTCTTGACAATTTAATCAGTTTTTCAGCCATATATATCAGAGAAGAGCCTTCGCGTTCGAGATAGGAAGGTAACAAGGCAAGGATACAATAATCATCGACTTTGCCATAAAATTTCTCAAAACCTTTCAGCAGACTTTCATCATAGATTGCAGGGTCTGGCACTTCATGATGACTTGTCGAGGACCCTGTTGTCCCGGAACTGCTGAAGACAAGCGTCGCCGGTTCTTTTGTTATTGAGACACGGTGTGTCCTGAAAAAATCTACCGGCATAAATGGTATATCGTATAACGTCTCGACAGTGCCCGGGGTACGATGTATCAAATTACAGTATTGTTTATAAACATCAACATTATTATATTGAATGTCAAATATCTCCAATGCCAAACTCTCAAAATCGGCTTCTTCCCCAACTTCAAAAACGTGCTTTTTTATTTTTTTGAACTTTTCAATCACTGTTATTAAAATATTTTATATTTTTACCCTCAAAATATTAAAACCTCAACCTACAAAATTACAGTAATATTTGAACATTATGAAGATTTTTTTATTTATTATTGCCACTTTGTTACTTTGTGTAAATACCCAATGCAAAAACCATGTTGTCGGAGACAATATTGATGTTACACATTATGAGATACATATAAACAATCTTGATTTCGATAACAAGGAGATGAATGCCACCACTCTTGTCAGTTTTCAAGCTATGGAGGACCTCTCTGCAATAAATTTCGAACTTAAAAATTTTGAAATAGAATCGATAACGAGCGAGGACTTGAGCATAAGGAGTTATACTTATGAAAACGACCTGATAACCATTACATTAAATAATACCATGACAGTCGGCAGTAATGGCACTATTACTATAAATTATTCAGGAAAGCCATTTTATGAAAGCTGGGGTGGAGTACATTGGAGTGGCACTTATGTCTTTAATCTTGGCGTGGGCTTTGACAGTCAACCTCACAATCTCGGTAAGACATGGTTTCCTTGTGTTGACAATTTCGTTGACAAAGCGACATACGACATTTTCGTCACTGCCGTTAACGGGAAAAAAGCCATTTGCGGAGGCAACCTCATGTCAACAACCGATAATGGTGACGGCACTTCCACATGGCATTGGTCCGTTCCACAGGAAATACCGACATATCTCGCTTCTTTTGCCGTCGGTGAATATGAATTGTGGGAAGATACTTATCAAGGCATTGACAGAGATATTCCCATCACTATATATGTAAAGCCAAATCAAATAAATAAAGTTGAAGGCACTTTTGTACATCTTAAGGAGATTGCCCGCTTCCTTGAAGACAGCTTCGGACCTTATCCTTTTAATAGAATAGGCTATGTAAGTACTAATCTGGGCTGTATGGAACATGTTGACAATATTGCCTTTGCCAGTCAGTTGATAACAGGAAATACCTCTGATGAATCATTTATTGCTCATGAATTGTCCCACATGTGGTTCGGTAACAAGGCGACTTGCTCTACCGCAGGGGATATGTGGCTCAATGAAGGACTCGGCAACTTCTGTCAATATTATTATCTGAAAGATATTTATGGCGAAAAAGAATATCAAAAACAGATGACTGCCCTCATTGAGACAATATTACATACATGTCATAACAGCGAGGGTGTTATTCCATTGAATAACATTCCGTTGGACCTTACTTATGGTACTACTGTTTATGACAAGGGCGCCATAGTTACTCATACTCTCATGAATTACCTTGGAAGAGAAAATTTCAACAATGCCATGAAATATTATCTCGAGAAATATTCATACAGTGCTGCATCTTCAGAACAGTTGCGCGATGCTTTGACTGAATATACAGGTATGGACATGACAGGTTTTTTCGATACATGGGTCTTTACTCCCGGCAGCCCTCATTACAACATAGATTCTTTTGCCGTAACTCCAAATGGCAATGTGTTTGACATACAAATTCATGTAAGTCAGAAACACAGATTTTCGGACCATATAGGCGACAACGTCATTTATGAGATTGCTTTTATGGATGAAGAATGGAACATACATCCTGCACGCATACAATGGAGTGGTAAATCTGCGACAATAACAGAACAAACCGAATTCTATCCAATAGCCGTTTTCGGCGATTATTACAACAAGACTGCCGATGCTCGCATTGAATCTAACAATATTATCAAAAACGACACTACTATAACATTGAGAAATTCCAATCTGAAAGTCTTTGCCGAGAATGTCACTGATTCCGTTTTCCTTCGTCTGGAACATCATTTGGTCTGTCCTGACACCTCCAATCACAATGTTTATGGGTTGAAGTTGTCGCCGGACCATTTTTGGACTGTATTCCGCGATGATAAGGGTTCAGCCGACATAAGAGCTGAGTTCAATTATGTTCAAAATATTCTGTTCGACCAGAATCTAATACTTTCTGATAATGATTCCGTCGTGTTGTTGTATCGTTCCAATGCTTCGGAGCAATGGCAATCTATTCCATACGAATGGGAAGGTACCTGGAAATTTGGCAGGATGACAGTAAATAATCTGCAATCAGGAGATTATATTTTGGGTGCATGGGATAAACTGCATTTCAGCCAAAATGAACTGCCAAAAACAGGCAAATTGTTGATATCCCCTAATCCGGCAGACAACAATGTTTTTATGAGATGGGATGATAACATAAATGGAAATGTTGTCATTAATGATAATAATGGTAAGATTATAAAGTTGTTGAATATTAACAACACAAACAATGTCGATATAGATTTGAACGGGATACCGGCCGGATTGTACATCGTAAAGATTTGTGATGAGAAAGGAAATCTCATGACTTCTGAGAAATTGATTGTCAGATAAGGAAGTGTTTAAATATATCTGATTATCAATAGAAAAGTTTTCATATCTGCTTGAATGACGTATATTATCTGCTTCAAGATGTCTTGTCATATTATATCTGAAAAATGTTTTATTATAGATATAAGAATAAGATGTTTTTATTCGTCATATAAGACAAATTAAAATCATTTTACATTGTAAATGAATGTTTTACAGTTGATGAGTTTTAGTGGAGAAATTGAATCGAAAGAGACAGTTGATTGTCAGTCTTTTTTTGATGGTTCCACATGCAGATAAATAAAAGATTTGTCACCGAAACGGCTTCTCAGCAGATTTTCAATATCTTTTGTATATTGATGTGATTTTTCCAATGATAAATCGCCGTCCATCACTACGTGCATATCCATGGCAATGCCATTACCTATCTTGCGAGTACGCAGGTTATGTACATTTTTCACGAACTCAAAAGACATTACTGTGTTAATTATTTCATTTTCAATATCTTCAGATAAAGAATGTTCCATAAATTCAGATATGCATGATATCAAGAATTTAACAGCCATAATCAAGATGAAGATACTGACCACGACAGCAGCCAAAGGGTCGAGGATACGCCATTTAGGACCGAGGAATATAGCACCTGCTATACCTGCTGCAGCACCAACCGACGACAAGGCATCACTGCGATGATGCCAGGCATTTGCTTCTACAGCCTTGGAATTGAGTCTCCTGCCATTGATGATAGTATAACGGGCAATGGCCTCTTTGACGATGATGGAAACAATGGCAGCCCAGAATGCCAACATGCCCGGTTGTTCGAGTTCAATACCTTTGATACTCATGAATATCTTGCTTGCTCCGGACCAAAATATCATGATGCCGACAGCAAGTAACACCACTCCAATAATAAATGTTGCCAACGTTTCAAATTTGCCATGACCGTAACCATGATTTTTGTCAGCAGGCTTATTGCTGATCTTAACAAATATCAATATCACAATGTCTGTAAAAAAATCAGACAAAGAATGTACCGCATCGGCTATCATGGCGGAACTGTGTCCCAAAAATCCGGCAACAAACTTAAAAATCAATAAAATGGCATTTGCAATACCACCCATTATTGTCACTTTGTAAATCTTACGTTCCCGTTTAGTGTCATTGACATTCATTTTTTCATGATTGATGCAGCAAAATTAACAAATATTATAACCCCTTGTTTCAAAATATTAAAAAAGAATATCACTGAGAGAAATCAAGATTTTTGTAAAATAGAATCCTGATGTTTATTTAGGGATAAAGATGCAAGAAAAAAAGTGTTTGCGAGATCTATTTGGGAAATTAAAATAAAAGGGAAATTATTTTGATAATCTTATGTTTTTATTTACTATTTTTTTGTATTTTCGCACCATATTTTCAAACAACGTAACTTTATAATTATGAACCCGTCTCACATTGAACACATTGGAATAGCCGTTAAAAGTTTAGAAGAGGCGATTCCGTTCTTCGAAAAATTATTAGGAACCAAGTGTTATGCCATAGAAGAAGTTGTCGATCAGAAAGTCAAGACTGCATTTTTGCGTATTGGGCAGACAAAGATAGAGTTGTTGGAGCCTACATCGCCAGAAAGTACTATTGCTGCTTTCATCGAAAAGAACAATGGCAAAGGTGGAATGCATCATATTGCATTTGCTGTAGAAAGTCTTGAAGATCAGCTTGAAGAAGCTAAAGAATATGGTATAAAACTCATCGACAACGAGCCAAGAGGCGGTGCTGAAGGTCTCAGCATAGCCTTTTTACATCCGAAATCGACTTTCGGAGTGTTAACGGAACTTTGTGAAGATAAGAAAAAATAAATTAGTATCATTTAATTCCATAAACCATGTTAATTGAACAAAAAATTCAGGAATTGTTAGACAAGCGCGCTTTGGCACGTTTAGGCGGCGGACAAAAGCGCATTGATTCACAACATGCCAAAGGGAAATATACTGCTCGCGAGCGTATCAACATGTTGCTCGACGAGGGTAGTTTCGAGGAATTTGACATGTTCGTCACCCACCGTACTACGGATTTCGGTCTTGACAAACAAGTATTTCTCGGTGATGGTGTTGTAACAGGTTACGGCACTATCGATGGCCGTGTAGTCTATGTCTATGCTCAAGATTTTACAGTGCTTGGCGGTTCTTTGTCTGAAACAA
Source organism: Bacteroidales bacterium Phil6 (assembly GCA_002633315.1). GTDB lineage: Bacteria > Bacteroidota > Bacteroidia > Bacteroidales > F082 > Limimorpha > Limimorpha avicola. The sequence goes on along the minus strand of NWBN01000019.1, from coordinate 23,660 downwards.
TGTCTAAGAAGATATGTAAGGTCATGGATCAGGCCATGAAAGTTGGAGCACCGGTGATAGGCATCTGCGATTCCGGTGGAGCTCGTATCCAGGAAGGCTCGAGAAGTCTGGCGGGTTTCTCTGAGATATTCCAACGCAACATCAACGCTTCCGGTGTCATCCCTCAGATATCGGCAATTTTCGGTCCTTGCGCCGGCGGTGCTGTTTATTCTCCTGCTCTTACAGACTTCATCCTGATGACTGAACAGAACAGCTATATGTTTCTTACCGGTCCTAAAGTCGTAAAGACTGTTACTGGTGAAGACGTGAGTACTGAAGACCTCGGCGGCGCTTTGGTACATAATCAGAAATCCGGCGTAAGCCATTTCATGACTGAAACGGAAGAAGAAGGTTTACAACTTATCAGAAATCTTATCTCATATCTTCCTCAAAATAATCTTGAAGAACCTCCTATGGTGAATTGCACTGACCCTATAGACCGTAAAGAAGACTTCTTGAATCAGGTGATACCTGATAATCCCAACAAGCCTTACGACATGGAGCAGGTTATTCATGCCATAGTTGATAATGCGGAATTTTTGGAAGTACATAAAGATTTTGCAAAGAATATCATTGTAGGTTTTGCACGTTTCAATGGTTCTCCTGTGGGTATAGTAGCCAACAACCCTGCTTTCCTTGCCGGAGTACTCGATATTAATGCTTCACGTAAAGGTGCCCGTTTCGTGAGATTCTGCGACGCTTTCAATATTCCTATAGTATCACTCGTCGATGTCCCGGGCTTCTTGCCGGGTACCGTACAGGAATATGGTGGTGTCATAGCTCATGGTGCCAAACTGTTGTTCGCTTACGGCGAGGCTACAGTGCCTAAGGTGACTGTGACATTGCGTAAATCTTACGGCGGTTCTCATATCGTAATGGGTTGCAAACAACTGCGTGCCGATATCAACTATGCGTGGCCTACTGCAGAAATAGCCGTCATGGGTCCTGCCGGTGCTATAGAAGTATTGGAAGGAAGAGCTATAAGCGAGATCACAGATCCGGATGAGCGTAATGAATTTATTGCAAAAAAAGAACAGGAATACCGCGACAAGTTCGCTAACCCGTATGATGCAGCCAGATTCGGCTATATCGACGATATTATCGAACCACGTAACACCCGTTTCCGCGTCATAAGAGCTTTGCAATCCCTCGAAACAAAGAAGGATACCAATCATCCGAGAAAACACAATAACATACCGCTTTAATCCTAAATGTCATGAATATGAAGACGTTATTGGTTTTAATCGCAGAAATTGGCAGCAAAGGATGGATCGTTACAATATCCGGCTTCCTTATTACTATCATAACTTTGATCGTTTTGTTTCTTATATTTTCATTAGTGGCAAAGATTGTCAATGCTGATTATGGCAAGTTTTTGAAGAAAAGAACAACAAATGATGACAGAAAACCTACGATAAAAGGCGTCGATACTGTCAACGACGATATTAAAGTTGTGATAGGTCTTGCTTTAGCATTATCATCAGAAGTTCATGACACTGAGGCTGATGAGATTACCATCACGAGGATAGAACGTCGCTATTCCCCGTGGAGTTCTAAAATATACGGATTAAATAATTTGAATAGATAAGAACGATATGAAAAAGTTCAAGTTTACATTAAACGGTAAAGAATATGCTGTCGAAGTAAAAAAATACGAAGGCGAGAATGCTGAAGTAGTAGTAGATGGCAATGAATATAAAGTAAAAGTACAGAGAGAAGAAGAGCCTGTCCAAACTTTCAAGGCATCTCCGCGTCCTAAAGCAGGTACAGCTCCTAAGGTGGAAACCAAGACCAAAGCCACTCCGGGTGAGACTACACCGGGAGGCTTTAGAGCTTGCGCTCCATTGCCGGGTACTATCATGCAGATATTCGTCAAAGAAGGTGATGTGGTTAAACGTGGTCAGAAACTTTTGATGTATGAAGCCATGAAGATGGAAAACAACTTCCTTGCCGAGGTTGACGGAACAATAAAAGAAATTAAAGTAAGAGTTGGTGACAACATTATACAGGGTGCCTTGTTATTTGTAATTGGTTGATTATGAAGAAAAATAATGCTAAAAGAAAAGCTCTCACCATCTTTGCCTTAGTGGCAATGTTGTTGGTTTTGCATGCTTTCGTCAGTTCTAACACTACGATGGCTGAGCACGTATTCGCCAATGGCAGTGACAATGTTGTGACAGAATTATCTCAGACGGAATCTACGCACTCTATGGGTCAGGAATTGGTGTCCGGAATAGAAAATTTCTTTGCTTTTACCGGATTCAGAAATGCCACCAGAGGTAATATCATCATGATATTTGTTGCTCTGTTCTTCATATTCTTGGCCATTAAATTTGAATATGAACCCATGTTGCTCATTCCTATAGGTACAGGTATTATAATAGGTAACATACCATTCCTGCAAACTTATACTTTCGGTCTTAATGATGTACTTAACCATCTTGCCGATTTATATCAGCAGAAAGCACTGAATTTCGACCTGCAACAGGCTCAGGCCCTTATGGTAAGTCTATTTAATGGAGAAAATATTAGTCTTGATCTTAATGCAGCTTTAGCACGTTTCAATGAAATGACAGCCAATAGCAGCATCAGTCTGCCTCAGGGCGTTGACGAAGCTACGGGAACAGCTATTATCAAAGAGGCTTTTAGTCTTAATATTCAGACAGGTATTTATCAGAAAGGGTCCGTGTTGAATTATCTTTATTTTGGTGTACGGCAAGGTATTTATCCGCCTTTGATATTCCTTGGCATTGGAGCCATGACAGACTTCTCATCGCTTATCTCGCAGCCTCGTCTTATGATACTTGGTGCTGCTGCACAGTTAGGTGTGTTTGTCACCTTCCTCGGTGCTATTGCTCTTGGTTTCGACCTTAAAGAAGCAGGTGCCATAGGTATTATTGGTGGTGCTGACGGTCCTACCGCTATTTTCCTTTCATCAAAAATGGCTCCTCATCTTCTTGGTCCTATTGCTATTGCTGCATATTCGTATATGGCATTGGTACCTGTCATTCAACCGCCTGTCATGAGGCTCTTGACAACCAAGGAAGAACGTCTCATCCACATGAAACCGCCACGTACAGTGGGTAAAACTGAGAAAATATGTTTCCCAATAATAGGTCTGTTGCTTACTACTTTCATCAGCCCCTCGGCATTGCCTCTCCTTGGCATGTTATTCTTCGGCAATTTGTTGAAAGAAAGCGGAGTAACAAAACGTCTTGCCAATACAGCAAGTAATGCCCTGATAGACATCGTCACCATTTTGTTGGGTGTCACCGTCGGTGCTTCAACTCAAGCTGACGTGTTCCTCTCGGCTCAGTCACTGTTGATATTCTGTCTTGGTGCTTTCTCATTTGTCATAGCGACAATGGGCGGTATTCTCGGTGCCAAGTTTATGAATCTCTTCCTTAAAGAAGGCGATAAAATCAATCCTCTTATCGGTAATGCCGGTGTATCGGCAGTGCCGGACAGTGCTCGCGTTTCGGAAATGGAAGGTCAAAAATACGATCCATCAAACCATCTGTTGATGCATGCCATGGGTCCTAATGTGTCCGGCGTCATAGGCTCGGCAGTGGCAGCAGGTATTTTGATGAGTTACCTTATGTTATAAGATAATTATTACTGAATGAAAAGATGTTATCATGATAAATGACTCTTTTCATTCAGTTTTTTTTATACCTTTGTGTATCTATATAGTGAAATTTAAGAGATATTGAATCTCTCGTTTATCAAAAATAACCGTTATGTTGGTGATAGGTATTGCCGGCGGGTCCGGCTGTGGTAAAACAACTATTGTAAACAAAATCATCGAGGCATTGCCACAAAATACTGTGACAGTCATTCCTCAGGATTCCTACTATTGGGATAACGGACATCTGTCTCCTCAAAAGAAAAAAGAAATCAACTTCGACCATCCCAATGCCATTGAATGGGAATTGATGATAAAACATCTCAATATGTTGAAAAGTGGCAAGTCTATACCTATGCCGATATATTCCTATGTGACATGTGCTCGTTCTGAATTCGTGACTACTATAGAACCACGTGATGTGGTGATAGTGGAAGGTATCCTTGTGTTTACTAATCCTGAACTCGTGAATCTTATGGATATCAAGATTTTCGTTGACACAGAAGGCGACGACCGTTTGATGCGTTGTATAAGAAGAGATACCAAAGAACGCGGTCGTACAGTCAATGAGGTGCTTCATCATTATGAAACATCCGTAAAACCTATGCATCATCAGTTTATAGAACCTACTAAGCGTATTGCCGACATCATCATTCCCAACGGATATAATCAGGTGGCTATAGATTTGATGGTTTCAAAAATTAAAATGCAGTTAAATCATCATCAGTAAGATACTGATACTTTTAAATTAACTTTTTATTGTTGTCCGTAAAAATCGTTATATGCAATTCTGTATATGCGACAATTATTTAATACATCGAATGTTAATTTATCATCATATTGGATTTCATAGACAATCGAAATAATTATAAACAATTGATTATCAATATGAAATCACAAAATATTCTGCTTTGTTTACAGGCATATAAGTTTGATTTTCAAAATCATAATAAAGAAACCGATAAACATTGCAGACTATATTTCATTGGGATTGATGTAGTGTCATTTCTTCATTATGCGAGCAGGCAAATAAAAAATGCGTCGAATGTTTCGATTCGGCGCATCATATAAAACGATTTATTTGATATCAACTCAGTTCAGCAATTCTCCAATTTATTGTCAGAACCGAGAACGTTTACTATCTTGTGAATATAAAGTTTTTTCATGCTGTCACGGGCGGGGCCGAGATACTTGCGCGGGTCAAATTCGCCCGGTTTTTCTGCCAGAGTCTTGCGTATGGCAGCTGTCATTGCCAAACGGCTGTCTGAATCTATATTGATTTTACATACTGCTGATTTTGCAGCCTTACGAAGTTGTTCTTCAGGGATACCGACTGCTGCAACCATCTTACCACCGTTGGCATTAATGATATCGACTTCTTCCTGAGGTACCGATGAAGAGCCGTGCAGTACTATAGGGAATCCCGGCAATTCTTTTTCTATTGCCTCAAGAACATCGAAAGCTAACGGAGGAGGCACCAATCTGCCTGTTTTTGGATCTACGGTACATTGTTCCGGAGTGAATTTGTATGCTCCGTGTGAAGTACCAATGGAGATTGCCAATGAATCGACGCCCGTCTTGGTAACAAAATCCACGACTTCTTCCGGTTTCGTATAATGGCTTTGTTCAGCACATACCTCATCTTCAACGCCGGCAAGAACACCGAGTTCGCCTTCTACAGTGACATCATATTGATGAGCATAGTCAACAACTTTCTTTGTAAGTGCCACGTTTTCATCGTATGGCAATGCAGACCCGTCTATCATCACCGATGAGAAACCCATGTCAATACATGATTTACACAATTCGAACGAGTCGCCATGGTCTAAGTGAAGTACTATTTCCGGATGACGGCATCCCAACTCTTTTGCATATTCTACAGCACCTTCTGCCATATAACGCAGCAAGGTTTGATTGGCATAGTTACGTGCACCTTTTGAAACTTGAAGAATAACAGGAGACTTGGTCTCCACGGCAGCCATCACTATGGCTTGCAATTGTTCCATATTGTTGAAATTAAAAGCCGGAATGGCATATCCGCCTTTTATAGCCTTCTTGAACATCTCACGAGTGTTGACAAGACCTAAATCCTTATAACTAATCATGATTTTTATATTTTAAATTTAATTCTCTATTTTTTTTAGCAAAAGTAAAACAAAAACATATATAAAAGATAAAAAAAGAAAATATTTTATTCTGATGGATTGCCTCCATTCAACATAATAACCACATCAAAAGTTCGTCATAAGAATATAATGTCGATCAATAAAACAATATCATAAAAAATATTGTCCTTGTCATTCCTGTTTTTCTGAAATCAAGAGCAGCTTGTCTCCTTTTAAAAGATGCAGTTTCCCATTGGGTACTATATATTTATGATTACGTTTAACTATCATCACTAATGTTCCTTCCGGCAAAGGATAATTCATCAGAAGGGACTCTTCCTCCACTATTTGTTGTTCGAGGACGGTATTAAGTTCTTCAGGTATTTCCACGCCGAAGTTTTCCGGTGCATTGTCGCTTTTCATTCCGAGTCTCAACCAATTTGCTACGGCAGGTATTGTGGTTCCCTGTATCAAAAGTGACAGTAAGGTGATGAAAAATACTATGTTGAAAATAAAAGAAGCCCCTTCCACATTAGCCACTACCGGATAAGTGGCAAAAATGATAGGTACGGCGCCTCTCAGACCGACCCAAGATACAAAAACCTTATCTTTAAATCCAATTTTTCTGAATGGTAAAAGACAAAGAAACACGGACAGCGGACGTCCTATCAAAATCATAAAGACACCTATTATAATGGCAGGAACAGCCACGTCTATCATCTCATGTGGATTAACCAATAAACCGAGCATCAGGAACATGATAATCTGAACTAACCATACGAGACCGTTAAGGAATGAATCTATGCTGCGTTTCTCTACAAGTTTATGATTGCCCACTATGATACCTGCTATATATACGGCAAGATATCCGTTACCTTTCAACAAATCGGTAAAAGAAAACACAAAGAATATGAAACTCACCATCATGATGGGATAAAGAGCCTTGTTCTGAAGTCCTACTTTGTTGATAATCCATACACATGCCTTGCCGAGCAGGAATCCCATCAACAAACCGACAGAAAATTGTACGAAAAACATCAACAAGATGCTTCCGACACCTATGGAAGCATCTGCACCGGATTGCATCACCTGTATCATCACTATGGTAAGCATATAAGCCATAGGGTCGTTACTTCCACTTTCCAACTCAAGCATAGGCTGCAAATTGTTGCGTAATGACATTTTCTGAGATCTCAGAATGCTAAATACAGAAGCAGAGTCGGTTGACGACATTGTTGCTGCCAAGAGAAGGGCGAAACTTATGGAAACAGGTACGCTTTTAGTAAATATAAGCGATATGAAATAGATAAAACTGCCGGTGATAACTGTCGTCAACAATACACCTGCAGTAGACAACACTATACCGGCTCCCAGGACCGGCTTAATTGACACATATTTCGTATCCATACCTCCGGCAAAAAGAATGATACTCAAAGCTACCATGCCAATGAATTGTGTAGCGGCATGATTGTCAAATTGAAATCCTACTCCATCGACACCGAAAAGCATGCCGACTAAAAGAAATATCAACAATGTAGGTATGCCATAACGAAATCCTGTCTTGCTAATCAATATGCTAACAAATAACAGGACGGCACCAACCAGTAGAATGTTACCCGCCGTAAAAGTCATATATATTTTTATGATTGAGGTTAATGTTGCAAATGTAACAAATAAAGTTAGATAAAGCAATTTTATTCAACAAAAAAAGCGAGACTGTCAAACAGCCCCGCCAAAATTTAAAAATCTTACCGGTTGTATTATTTTATCTCAATGCATTTTGACATTTTTGCCTTCTCTTCGGGTTTGATTTTCGGCAAGACCACTTCCAACACGCCGTTTTCGACTTTTGCTGTGATACCTTCCAGGTTTACACTGTCAGGCAATGCCAAAATCTCCTTGAATTGTGAAGAAGTAAACTCGCGTCTCAAATAACGTTGATTCTTGTCTTTCTCTTCTACCTTGTTTTTCTTCATCATCTCAATAACGAGATTTTTGTCTTCATCAACGTTGATTACAAGGTCTTCTTTTGTCAAACCCGGCACACTCAACTCCATCTTGAATTCATCGTCATTCTCGATGATATTCATCTGAGGTGCATTTGCAATTTTTGCCGTCCCGTAATTCCAATCGAATAAATCATTGAACAGTGTCGGGAAAAAATCTTGTGTTCTTTTTGTTAGTAACATTTTTTTGGTCTCCTATTTTTGTTGTTTTTGTCGTTGTTTCTTTTTTTGTCCTTATTTGGCTTTTCAGCCGGACACTTATGTTTATTCAAATTCCATTCCATTTAATTTAAAACATTTGTATATTTTGTGTATATTGTTGATTATTAAATAATTATAATATTGTTATCTTTATGTTTATTTTTATGTCACAACAACTTTTATGACATTTTGTCATGTTTTGCAATTAATTTTGATAATTTTTTGTCATTTTTGTCATAAAAACTTATTAAGAAACACAAAAACAACATTTGAAACGAAATGTCGTTATTGTTAAAACGGTATTATGGCGGAAAAAGCTAATATAAAGGCAATGTTCGACGACATTGCTCCGACATACGACAAATTAAATCATATCTTGTCGTTAGGGATAGACAATATGTGGAGACACAAGGCAGCAAGGTATATTAAATCGACACAACCCGGGATGACACTTGATATCTCCTGTGGTACTGCCGATTCTTCGATTGCACTTGCAAAATGCGGTGTTAACAATATCACGGGCATCGATATTTCGGAGGAAATGCTTGCCATAGGCAGAAAAAAGGTTGCTTCTCTCGGATTGTCTGATAAAATAACGTTATGTCATGGAGATGGAGAGAATCTTGAGTTTGAAGACAACAGCATTGATGCAATACTTATAGCTTTCGGAATACGTAATTTTGAAGACAAGATAAAGGGATTGAAAGAAATAGTTCGAGTCTTGCGTCCAGGTGGCACTTTGACAGTATTGGAGTTGTCGGTGCCGCACAACAGTATCATGCGTTTTTTATATAATCTGTATTTCAAGAACATACCGCCTTTCATTGGCAAGATCATATCAGGAAACAACTATGCGTATCACTATCTTCCCGATTCTGTCAATAACTTTTACGCTCCTAAAGAGTTTATGAACTTCATGATACAATGCGGGTTCGAAGATGTGAGACAAAAGGCATTGTCATTAGGTTTATGTCGAATGTTCAGCGGACGAAAATCTTAACAATTCAGGACGATGAGTAAATTAATATGTTGGATAAAAGCCATAAGGCCACAGACACTGTTCGTTTCAATGTCATCGGTGATATTGGCAACTGCATCAGCAATGCAAGTTACAGATATAGAGTGGTTACCGGCTTGCTTGTGCCTTGTATTTGCCATGCTTGCCCAGATAACGTCGAATCTCGCCAACGATTATGCCGATTTCGTTAATGGGAGCGACAAAAACCGTATTGGACCTCCTCGAATGGCTTCATCGGGACTTATCGCTCCACGCAAAATGTATAATGCTGCAGTGTTGTGTGCTATTCTGTCTTTTTTTACAGGACTTCCTCTTATATGGTGGGGAGGCTGGTGGTTGTTAATTCCCGGTATCATTATAATTATTGCTGCAATAGCATATTCTTCTGGACCTTTCCCGTTTTCTTATCATTCGCTCGGTGATATTGCTGTGATTGTGTTCTTTGGCATTATTCCCGTTTCTTTTACATTTTATATATTGACAGATACTTTTAATTATAGAATCCTGTTGGAAGGATTGCTGTTAGGTCTTATAATCAATGAGTTGCTTATCGTAAACAACTATCGCGACATGGAACAGGACGCAATGAACAACAAAAAAACAACAGTGGTGCTGTTTGGAAGGAAACCTGCGAAATTTATTTTTGTCACTGTGCCATATTTTGTTACGATATTAACGTTTTTGGTATTGAATGACAGGGTGGAAATAAGAAACAGTATTGTTGGCTTTATACCTTTTATTATATATGTTACTTTTGTGAATCTTAAATTCGTCAGAACTGAAAAAGAAGAACTTAACAAATTGTTGGGTATGGCATCACTGGAATCGATAATTTACACATTGAGTACAATATTGGCATTATCATTATAAAAAAATCATTTGTTTACTTCAGATTCATCTATCAAATTGTTTAACAATGCATAAACGGTAAGTCCGGAAACAGATTTTATACCTGTTTTCTTGATAATGTTTTTACGATGGGTGATGACTGTATGTACAGAAATAAAAAGCTGTTCCGATATTTCTTTGTTTGTCAAACCTTTGGCAATAGCGACAAGTACATCCGTTTCACGATTCGACAATTCAATACTTTCAGTTTGAGCGGCATTGCTGCAGGAGTCATTCAACAGAGCATAAATCTTGGAAATGACTTTCTGTTTTCCGTCATTAAGTTCAATCACATCTTTATATTGCTTCAACACATTTCTTTCCACATAAGAACTTACGAGCGCCATGCAAATCAAATCCGGGAAGTCATGAATTATTTGTCGTAAAGAGACAACATCGGAATACAAAAGTAATAATGGATTTATTATCAGTATGTCCGGATTGTTGATATTTAGTTTCTCATGCAAGCGCTCTACAGAGTCGAGTTGAACGGTGACAGTAAGATTTTGAGAGTCATCGAAACAATGAGCGAGACCGGATGAAAGTAGATATGAAGGCTCAACTATTATGATTTTGTTATCTGCTTTCATCGTTATTAAGCTCTAAATGTTCAACAAAAGGAATCAAAATCCTGTCTTCTATCATTGCATGACTGACAATGTCGGCGGATAACTCGATGATATCCATAGATATCTCTATACGTTCCTTAGGAAAAACATCGGCAGGCAGGTATTTCACAAGTATATTGAGCAAGTCGTTGAGATTATCTTCAATAATGCTGCTGTGAGTGCCCTTAAACTCTCCTATATTATAACCCAATATATCTGAAGTCTTGTTTTCCAATGCTTTAAGATAAGGAAAAACAACAGTCTCTTCATATTCGAAATGTGTGGCGACTTCATTTTTATATTCATCGAAAAAACGTTTTAATGGAATGGCATATTTGGAAGGACATGCCTCTATTATACGGTTGAAATGTTCCTCGATGTGGGGAAGACGTTCATGTAAATAATAATTGTGAGATATATGCAAATATTTTATCATGGAGTCTATATTGACACATTTCAAATCTTCATAATGAGGAGTGAAATCTTCATCACAATAAACATTGCATATCAAAAGAAAGAATTGTGTGTCAACATTATACATCTTACAAACCTCTTCGATGCTATGATCTCCAAAGCCGAGATTTATTTCAAAACGCGACAAAACCGATAGCAACTTGCTGTTGTGGCATACCAAGTCAGCCATCTTCATATTTTCAGAAAAGACATTTTTCATATCAACATTTTTTGCAAATATACAAAATTCAATTCATAAAAAAGCAGATGTAGTTGGATGCCGGAATTATTTTGTATCTTTGAAACAAATTGACAGCAATGGAGATAGAACGTAAATTCTTGATTAACAATTATAATTATAAATCATTGGCTTATAAATCATATCATATCCTACAGTCATATCCATCTACTGATGAGAATTGCACTGTCAGGATTCGTTTATGTGACAATAAGGGGTTTATTACAATAAAAGGTAGATCCGATGAAAAAGGTCTTTGTCGTTACGAATGGAATAAGGAAATATCGGAATGTGAAGCCAAAGAGTTGATCGGGTTGTGCAGCAAAGTAATAGATAAGACACGTTATATTATTGAATACAAAGATGTTGTCATTGAAGTTGATGAGTTTCACGGTGACAATGCCGGGCTTGTCATGGCTGAGGTGGAATTGCCTACATCAGACTATTCGCTTGTCATTCCCGAATGGTTTGGAAAAGAAGTTACAGGCGATATCAGATATTATAATTCTCAATTGTTACTCAATCCATATAAAAATTGGAGACTTGATAATGATTTATAATGGTTGTTGTCAATATTATATATTGTAAAATCATGATTTGAAAAAATTGAAACTTTGGAATGTAGCATGCAATAAACCAAATAATCTGCGTTATGTTTTTTGTTATTTTTGATTAATGAGATAATTTTATTTATAACTGTGAGAAATTGATGAAAGTCAAGATTATATATATTGTTTTTTTATTTATTACGTTTTTTGGGGTTGTATCATGCAACAATAAAGAAGAAAGCAAAACAGAATTAAAAAAATATGTCAAGATTCCCGATGTAAATATAGATGATATTGTCAATGATGTAGATGAATATAAAATAAAAAAGAAATATGATGCCATTGATAAAGTGTTTAAGAATCTTCAAAAACGTACCGGTTTCAATGGCACAGTGTTGTTTGCAGAAAAAGGAAGAATTATCTATGAAAAAGCTTTTGGATTTAGAGATCTTCGTTTTCGTCGTGACAGTTTGAAAATCAATGATTCATTTCAACTGAGTTCATTATCCAAGATGTTTACTGCTGAAGCCATAATGATGCTCAAACATCAGAGGCTTATTGACTATGATACAGATTTGAGGACTTATATACCGGAGTTTCCGTATGAAGGCATCACTATACGAATGTTGTTGAATCACAGGTCCGGGTTGTCACGTTATGAATCATTGGCAGATAAATATTGGCCTGATAGGAAAAAGCCTTTTTTTAATGAAGACATGATTGAATATTATGTCAAATACAAGCCAACACCATATTCCAAACCCGACAAGATGTTTCATTACTGTAATGTTAACTATGCACTTTTGGCATCAGTGGTTGAAAGGGTTACCGGAATGTCGTTCGAAAATTACATGCAGAGCAAGATATTCGCTCCGCTTGGTATGACGGAGTCATACATTTATGCAATGCGTGACGATACACTTGTCCCTACATATATTGAGAAGGGTGTTCAAGGATATTATATAGGAAGAGGAAGACCAAGACAGGCTCAGAATGAATATCTTAACGGTGTCAAAGGCGACAAGATAATGTTTTCCGATGTAAACGACATGTATAGGTTTTGGATAGCCTCACAATACGGGTTGCTTGTTCCGGATTCCATACAGGAAGAGGCATACATTCCGGGCAGTCCCAACTATTCAAAAAGGAAAGACAACTACGGTTTTGGCTGGCGTATATCTGCAAAACACAAGGGATGTATTTATCATTATGGTTGGTGGAAAGGTTATCGTTCTTTCTTTTTGCGGGACAATATCCACGACCGAACTCTGATAGTTCTTACCAATACTGATAAAGGGGTATCATCATACCAATTATGGAAGATACTTAATGATAATAGCATCGAATTATCTCCGGCATCTATTAACATCCCATATATAGAATGGTCTGAAGAATTGTCTTTCCCAATGGCTGAATATAATAAACGTCATTCTACAGTTTTACTCTGACAGTCTTTGACTATGAGTTTATAGCCGATTCCATGTATGTTTTGCAACTCAACATTAGGGTCTTCACTTAATATCTTTCGTATTTTTCCAATGTAAACATCCATGTTTCGTGCATTGAAATAGTTATCTTGATTCCATATTCTTTTGAGTGCTACAGAACGTTCTACCACTCTGTTAATATGTTCACACAGTAGAAATAGCAGTTCCAATTCACGAGAAGTAAGTTTGCGTTCAACGCCATTTCTTATCAAAACATGTCTTATACTATCTAAGGTAAATGAAGAAATTTTGATAATGTGATGTTTACAATTACTATCCTTTACTCTTCTGTTAATAGCTTCAATACGTAATATCAACTCATCCATATTGAAAGGTTTGATGATGTAATCATCAGCACCCAAATCAAAACCTTTTTTTATATCAGATTGTAATGATTTGGCTGTCAAGAACACAATTGGGATCTCCGAATTGGTTTTTCTCACCTCTTTAACCAATGAAAAGCCATCCAATCCTGGAATCATGATGTCAACAATCATAAAGTCATATCTCTCGTTGTTGAAATGTTCCAATGCTTCATTACCATTTAAACACAAGATCGTATGATAGCCTTTCGTTGTTAAAAAAGCTTTTAAGATAAGTGACAGATTTTTGTCGTCCTCCACTAACATAATTTTAATCGTACTCTTCATAATGGCTAAATTTTTGTTAAACAAATCGGCAGAGTGATTTTTAAGGTCGTACCCTTGCCAATACAACTATTAATCATAACAGAGCCACCCAATCGCCTTATGTTCTTATTTACATAGTAAAGTCCAAGTCCGGTTCCATCAATATGTTTTTTGTCCGGTATCTTATAATATTTATCAAAAACCTTATCATAATATTTTTCTTCTATTCCGATTCCATTATCGGAGAATAGCAACACGATATCATTGTTTTCATTATATGTGGTTATTGTAATTTCAGGAACGGTATTACAATAAATAATAGAATTTTGGATAATGTTACGAAAGGCAGAAATCAAAAGGTCGCCATTGCCTTTTACAATAAAATGTTCAGCCCTGTAATATTCTGTCAAAATACCTTTTTTACCTTTTAAAGTCGGCTTCATGGAATTGACAGCTACAGTCAAAATATCATGTATATTAATATTGTTATCGAATTGTATCTTAGGCTCTTCTATTTTATTTAACATTATCAGTCTGTCGAGTAGATTGCTCATAGTCGAACATTCTTCATCAATGATATCGAAATAATTGATTTCTCCAATATTATCAAAAATTTTTCTAAGAGTTTGTGATACAAGATATATTGTTGTAATGGGTGTTTTAAGTTCATGTATAATATTTACAATAATCTCATCTTTAGATATTTTATTTCCAGTATTCATAAACAATAATTTTTAACAAAAATAAGTATTGAAATAGTTATAATGCAAGTTTTGAGATAGTATGAATTATAAATTTTAAGAAAAATTAACTATTTTTCTATTAAAAAAGTTTAAATCTTAATCTTTTTTAAGGTTGATAAGGAAATTATATGTATATTTGCAGCTATCAACAACATCTGATAGAAATATCATTTTGTTGTTGGTAAGGTTTCATAAATTTTGGTTTTGGGTTCTGGAGGCTGTCTAACAAAAGTTAGGTGGCCTCTGTTCGTATGTGTTATTTTAGATTATTCATAAAGTTAGATAAATAAAAAAACAGATTCTATTGTCTATCATCTTTTCAAAAAATCGAAAAAGAACTTAATTAATGAAAAAGCGTATTTTATGGAGAAAATTTTATTTCTGTTATTTCCTCAGATTGAAGGCAAGTGATTTTTTGGTTCGAATTTTTATTTTGATATCATCCTTTTCGAATATTAAACTTTTGAATGTTTCATATTTTTTATTTGTCGAAATATGATTTATGGATGGTTGTGTCGGAATACATTTTCTGCAAACTATTCTCTATTGGTTGTCAATAATTTACTTATTGTGTAAGTCTTGTGAATAATAATTTCGTGTAGATATCGAAATGATATGGTTGAGACCATTTTGAAAAATCTTTATGTTCGGTTGTGTCGTATTAATGTTTATTGTCATTTAGCAGTGGCAATATCTCTTTTTCGAATAAAGATTTTTTCATGATACGATAATGTGGCTTGTATGCAGTATTGTATTCCCTGCTGTGATGTATCACATATTTGTTTTCGTTCAACATGGAATCAATCAGTATTTTGTCGTTTTCATAGTTATGTAAATCGAGCGACAATTCATCTATTATAGTAAGTATATGTTTCCATTCTGTTTTCCATTTTTCTATTGAATTATTTTCAATAATGCTGACGCTTTTTACGAAAGTATTGAAATACACTTCATAAGGTATTCTGCCGTCTTTAAGTACAGAGAGGTTGACTCTGTAAAAGTTGCCTTCGCAACCCGTAGGTTCGTAATCTGCAATGAAACTTTCGTTCATGGTTGATAGTTCTTTTCTCAGATATATGCCGGCAGTAGTTGTATCGGAAATAAGATGTCCCGGGCCGAAACGATCTTGAAAGAAACTTTTGTAAATGTCACACAAAGTCGATTTGGGGTAAATGGCAATCTGTTGTCGTATAGATGTTTTTATACGGCTGTCTTTTGTGTTGTTACATGATGTCAATGATATGATTAAGGTAAAAAGCAGCAGTGTGAGTATTTTCATGATAATGAATGTAATTATAAATAACGTATGAAGTCCGATTTTATTATATCTTTGAGTCAATAATTAATGTCCCATTATATTTTTGTCTTAAATATTGATTGTCGATTTTTTTCATTATGAGCAAGATTTGAATTGCATAAACATTTACATTGCTGTCAAGATAAAATAGTTAGATGGATTTATATATTAGAGAAAACATTGGATTTTATTGGAATCCGGAAAATCATTATAAATATTCCGCAAAGAGATTATTAATTCAATGATGTAAATAAATAAAAAAAGCAGTCTCAGAAGACTGCTTTTCATAAAATCACAGTGAATTTTATTTCTTTTCACCTTTACGTACCGAGTAGTTGATACGGAAGGCACCGCATTTACGAAGTTCTTGTTTTACATCAGTGACGAGACCCATTCTTACTTCTTCGTGTATTTTGAGAGAAGTAGTAAGCAAAGGACGGTCTGCTTCGTTACGAGCCTGACGTTCTCTTTCGATGAAAGTTATAACATCTTCTACTCTTGCATATTGGTCGTCGAGCTGGAGACGAGATTCTGTACCATAGAGTTTTGTATTGGTAGGAGGTCCTATATAAATGAAACTCACCAATGATTTTTTCTCTAATTTCTGTACTTCTGTTGCCTCCGGCAATCTCATTTTTACTTTCAATGTCACTTCACGCATTGAGGTTGTCACCATGAAGAAGAAAATAAGCATGAAGATGATATCGGGCATTGACCCTGTACTGATTGCAGGAACTTCTTTTTTATCATTAGATCTAAATCTTGCCATAATACACCTCCTATGTTATTTGATTTCTTCCGGTTCTGCCTCACTGATACGGACAGGAATAGCTTTGTTGATAGCTTCAATCTTGTCTTTATCAGTCAAGTCGTTATAATGTTGTCCGAAATATTTCATAGACATTTCGTCTCTAAGCTCATTGAAAGCACGAGCGAGTTCATTTTGGACGCTGATATACATCTTATAAGAAGTTCCGCGGTCGTTTTTCAAAGAGACAACGCCTTTGTTGGTCATGATAGTACCAAGGAGTTCTATTTCTTTCATTTCGATTTCCGGAGCCTTCTCATCGTTAGGATTAGGAGTGATAAATCTCTTGGTCTCATCTTTCAATGTAGCCAAATCGCCTGGTTTATTGTTGACCATGAGTTTATCATACTTGTTAATCATAACGTTAAGGATGTTTCTTTCTTTAACTTTGATGTCCATCTCGTTTTCTATCGGTGGAGGAAGACGACGGGTAATACCGCTGTCGGTGTCCATCGTAGTTGTGACTAGGAAGAATATCAATAGCAAAAAAGATATATCGGCCATTGAACTAGCATTGATTTCCGGTACTTTCTTTTTACTTTTTGCCATATTGATAATCTCTTATTTTATAAGTTTCCACACTGAAGAAAATATAATTGAAGCTATTGTAGCGCCAACCAAGATATAAACGCACATTATAGCCCAATCGACAAAGCTTTCGATTTTTGTAGTGATATTCATGCCCTCGAGATATTCAGCCGGTAATGTAGAACCTCTTGAGAGAAGAAGAGCCAACAGAGCTACCACTACTGCCAAACCAATAGCTATTAAAACACCTTTAATGGATTTCGGGTCTATAATCATTCCATAGATTGGCGACAATATCATCGCCAATGCAGCTATGATGATAAATACATACGTGAACTTCATTTCCATATCGGTGCCGTCTTGACCTTTAATGAGTGTCAAAATCACAAACAGCACGATAAGACCCATGAGTCCCATCAATATGTATTTGCAAATGTCAAATAATTTATCTTTCATTGTTGTTCAGATTAGTGTTTTTTGCTATAAGCATTCAAAATATCCATGTAAGAAATTGTACTGTCTTCCATATCATTTACAATACCTTCTATTTTATTAAGGATGAAGTTGTAGATGATTTGAAGAATCATAGCTACGATCAAACCGAAAACGGTTGTCAACAAAGCCACTTTCATACCTGATGCAACAATTGTAGGGCTGATGTCGCCAGCAGCAGCGATGTCGTCGAATGCTTGTACCATACCGATAACAGTACCGAAGAATCCCAACATAGGTCCTAATGCGATGCCTAATGTAATCCAACTGGTTCCACTGTTGAGGTTACCTGTCATAACACCACCGTATGAAATGACCGACTTCTCAACTTCGTCGAGTCCGTCATTGTAACGCATAAGTCCTTGATAGAAGATACTTGCTATAGGACCGCGGGTATTACGCAACAAGTCTTTTGCTTTTTCGATGCCACCTTTGTTCAAAGTTTCTTCAAACTGAGCAAGCAGTTTTTTCGTGTTGGTTGTACTTAATGTGAGGTAAATGATTCTTTCAATACATACTGCAAGACCAAGTACCAAAACTACTAATACAAGACTCATGAATCCCCAACCACCATCTATAAATTGTTTCTTCAATACTTCATGGAATGTAGTTGTTGTTTCTTCATCAACTGTTGTTACAGTTTCTTCAACTTGTACAGCAGTCTCATCTTGTTGTTCAATCTCGACGTTTGCGAGAGCCATGTTACCGGTTCCAAATGTCAATAATCCGGCAACGGTGAGTAAAGCAAATAATTTTTTCATAGTTGGAAATGTTGATTACTACTTTTTAATTTGTTCTCTTTTTTAATTAATTATTTATTCAATCTGTTAATATTCAATCTCTATTGTTAATATCTGACTTTTTGCGGAGAGAGCGGGATTCGAACCCGCGATACCCTTTTGGAGTATACACACTTTCCAGGCGTGCTCCTTAAACCACTCGGACATCTCTCCCTCTCCGATTTTGCAGTTTAAAAAAATCGTGTCAAAATTACATAAATTTTCTTTAAAAACTGCAACATTTTTTCAACATTGTGATTTTTTTTGAAAATAATTGTGCCATTTTGACCTAAATATACTTATATCAATAACATTAACTCTCTTCTTTATAAATATTTTTCTTTATTTTCCTTAAAAAACTCATTTTTTCCTTTTATGTTATTGTTGTCGTTTCTTTATTTCTTTTAATGTTGTTATATCTCTGTAATTATAATATCGTAAATTTTCCGTAATTATTGTATTGTCATTTCTCCTCGTATTGGGATCTGTAACAGTTGTTTTATTTTGTCTGTCGGGTAATCTTCACCAAAAAGATACATCATTTTTGCCAATGCCGACTCTGTGGTGATGTCATGTCCGCTTATAACTCCTATCCTGTTTAGGTCTAAACTGGTCTCATATCTTCCCATTTCTACAGAACCCGATTTACATTGTGTTACATTAAATACTATCAGTCCTTTATATATAGCCTCTTCTAATTCTTCCAAAAACCATGGTGCTGTGGGTGCATTACCGGAACCGTATGTTTCCAATATCAAACCTTTTAGATTAGCTATTTGCAAAGTTTGATGTACGACACTGCGATTTATACCCGGAAATAATTTCAATATTGCAACGTTATTGTCCAGTTTCTTGTGAATTTTGAGTTTTTTGAAGTTGGGTTTGTGGATATATTCTTGGTTATATTTGATACGAACACCAACGTCCGCCAACGGAGGATAATTGCCTGAAACAAATGCATTGAAATGTTCGGCATTGTATTTTGTCGTCCTGTTTCCTCTGAGTAATTGGTTTTCAAAGAAAACACAAACCTCCGGTACCATTGGTGTGTTGTCTGTTTTGGCTGCTGCTATTTCTATTGAAGCGATGAAGTTTTCTCTTCCGTCGCTGCGTATCATGCCCATAGGTAACTGTGATCCGGTGAAGACAACGGGTTTGTTGAGGTTTTCCAACATGAAACTCAATGCCGATGCGCTGTAAGCCATGGTATCGGAGCCATGGAGTACTACGAACCCATCATAATTCTCATAGTTCTCTTCTATCTTCTCTGCCAAGGAAATCCAGAACTCTGGCGTCATGTTAGATGAGTCGATGAGATTTTCAAAAGAATAAAAATCTATCAGATAATCTAAATTGCGTAGTACAGGCAGATGTACATATACATTGCCGAAGTCGAAAGGGACGAGGCTTCCCGTTTGGGGATCTGCCATCATGCCGATGGTGCCTCCGGTATATAATATCAATATTGATGGTCTTTCTCCTACTGTCATGATGATTTATATTTTAAAAAGATTAATAGCATTTTTTGTAGTTATTTCTTCTATTTCCTTTATGTCTATACCTTTAAACTCTGCGATTTTTTCAGCGACTTTTATCATGTATGATGGTTCATTGCGCTGTCCTCTGTATGGCACGGGCGGCAGATAAGGGTCGTCGGTCTCCAACAATATCCTGTCTGTCGGTATCTGTTCTATCACATCTCTCAATTTGCTGTTTTTATATGTTGCCACGCCTCCGAATCCGAGATACATGCCGAGTTTCATTGCGATGTATGCCTGTTCGATATTTCCGCTGAAACAGTGCATCACTCCTCTTAAATTTCCGTCTTGTTCATGCTCCAATACTTTTATCAAAGTGTCGAAAGACTCTCTGTTGTGTATGGATACCGGCAATCCGAGTTGTTTTGCCCAACGCAACTGTTGAACAAAGGCATCGACCTGCTGTTTCTCGTATGTCCTGTCCCAATAGTAATCAAGCCCTATTTCTCCCACGCCTGTCCAAATATCCTGTTCCAACTCTTTTTCTATTACTGAAAGACTTTTTTTATAGTCGTCTTTTATCTCTTCAGGGTGCAGTCCCATCATCACTTTGCAATAATCCTGATGTTTCTCATAAAATTCATGCAAAGGTTTGATGCTCCCAAGGTCATTGTTGGGGACAATCAACATGGTAATGCCTGCATCGATGGCGCGTTGAAGAACTACCTCCCTGTCATCGTCGAAAGCCTTGTCGTATATATGTGAATGTGTGTTAATATACATGTCAGTACAGGAAATTGTCGTATGGGAATCGTATGGCGTGCATGTCTTTTATCTCATTGTACAACAAGGTTCTGAACTCTTGATAGTTGTCTCTGTTGATAGCAGAGATGAAGATACACGGAGTATCTTTTGCCATCCAAGTTTTTCGCCAGTCGTCGAGAGAATAATTGATTTTCTCTGTAGGTGAGAGGTCATCGGCATCTTTCGGAAGATAAGAATAGGCGTCTATTTTATTGAATACCATGATGATTTTTTTGTCGCCTGCACCTATCTCGGACAGTGTCTTGTTGACGGTCTCTATTTGTGATTCGAAGTCAGGGTGTGATATATCGACGACGTGTAACAATATGTCTGATTCTCTAACTTCGTCTAAAGTGGATTTAAACGACTCTACGAGTTGGGTAGGTAGTTTTCTGATAAATCCCACTGTGTCGGACAGCAGGAATGGCAAGTTATCGACTACCACTTTTCGTACTGTGGTGTCGAGAGTGGCGAAAAGTTTGTTTTCTGCAAGGACGTCAGACTTGCTCATGAGATTCATTATAGTAGATTTACCTACGTTGGTATAACCCACGAGGGCGACACGAACGAGTTGACCTCTGTTTTTACGCTGCACCGACTGTTGCATGTCGATATCTTTGAGTTTTTCTTTTAGTTTGGATATTTTGTCGCGTATTATACGGCGGTCAGTCTCTATTTCTGTTTCTCCCGGACCTCTTAATCCTATACCTCCGCGTTGGCGTTCCAAGTGAGTCCACATTCTTGTCAGACGCGGTAACATGTATTGATACTGAGCAAGTTCCACTTGTGTTTTTGCGAATGCCGTGCGTGCGTTTTTAGCGAAGATGTCTAAAATGAGATTGGTACGGTCCAGAATCTTGCATTCGAGTTCTTTCTCGAGGTTACGTATCTGTGTAGCGCCGAGTTCGTCGTCGAATATAGCCATGTCGATATTTTCTGCCTTGACATAGTCCCGTATCTCTTCCAATTTACCGGCACCCACGTATGTCACGCTGTTAGGATGGTCGAGTTGCTGGATGAAGCGGGCGACGGGGATGCCTCCTGCTGTTTCGAGCAGAAATGCCAATTCGTCAAGGTACTCATCAGTACGTTCCTTGCTTTGTTCTCGTGTAGATACTGCCACCAACACGGCGCGTTCCGGCTGAGGCTCGTGATTGATATATTCTGGCATTGCGTATTCTGTTAGAAATGGCGGAATCCTATTATCTCGCGTACCTCTTTGATGGTTTTGCTTGCGCTCTCACGTGCTTTTTCGGCACCCATGCGTGCCACCTTATTAATATAAGCATCGTCACTGTTCAATTCGTTGATACGTTCGCGTATTGGACGGGTGAAGTTTATTATGTCTTCTGCCAACTGTTTCTTCAAGTCACCGTAGCGTATGCTGCAGTTGTTATAGCATTCGTCGAAATACTGTACTGTCTCAGGTTTGGATACTATATTCATAAGTGTAAACAGATTTTGTATAGCTTCCGGTTTCTCCTGATTGGGCATGGTAGGACCGCTGTCGGTGACGGCACGCATCACTTTTTTGCGTATGGAACTCTCTTCTTCAGCAAGGAAGATGGCATTGCCCTCGCCTTCCGATTTACCCATTTTGCCGGTGCCGTTGAGTCCGGGCACTTTTACAAGTTCATTGCCGAAATTAAAAGCTTGAGGCAAAGGGAAATACTCTGTCTGATAAATAAAATTGAACCTGTTTGCAAAATCACGCGCTTTTTCCATGTTTTGTTCCTGATCTTTGCCTACTGGCACATAGTTAGACTTGTGTATCAATATGTCAGCGGCCATAAGGGTGGGATAGGTGAGTAGTCCTGCATTGACATTGTCGGGTTGTTTTCTCGCTTTTTCCTTAAATGTGGTGACACGCTCCAACTCTCCGAGATAGGCGTTCATGTTCAGAAAGAGATAAAGCTCCAGCACTTCCGGTACATCGCTCTGTACGTATAATGTGGATTTTTCCGGGTCAAGACCGGCAGCAAGGTATTCGACCAAAATCTGTTTTACCTTGCCATGAAGGTCATCAGGATGAGGGTGTGTCGTAAGAGAATGATAATCGGCAATAAAAAAATAACAATTATATATGTCTTGCAATTTGATGAAGTTCTTCACCGCACCGAAATAATTGCCGAGATGCAATTGTCCTGTTGGTCTTATGCCACTTAAAACTATTTCTTTCATATTGAATTTTTTATCATGCAAAGTTACAATTTTTTTGATTGGAAATCACAACATCTGTCATTTTTTACATTAAGTCGAATGATGTATGTTGTCATGTTTGATAGAAAGGTTTTTGTTCCGGAAATGAGAAAAAATAAAAAAAGAAAAACTGATCTGATCAAAAACCTCAATTTTTTTATTAAAAATTATGTTATACGGCAAAAATCATTTGGATTCGAGAAATGTCGAACCGTATGTGAATTCAAGGTCGATGTAATTTATATTTTGCTCGATAGTTCCATGACTTTGTGCAGACAAACGATAAAAACTGTATGTGTAATGCCTGTTTTATTAGCTGAATAATTCGATAAGAATTTAAACTGCCATGTGTTCAGTGTTTCCGTGTTATTATTATTCCGATTTAAAAAACAAGTAAGAAGCTATTTAGCTCCATATATGAAAAATTTATGGCTTGTTACCGTTTTATCAGAAAGAACAGCTCTGACGATATAAATACCGTTTGTAAAACCGGACAAGTCGGCTTCAAAACTGTCGGAAGCCATGTTGACTTTTCTGTAAAGTGTCTTTCCCAAAACATCAACTACTTCAATGTTGTTGATTTCCATATCAGATTTTACTTTTAGTGTTCCGGTGCCATTGTTGTAAAAGGCATTTGTTGAAGTAGAAGGAGCATCAATTTCGTTTATGCCGATAAAATAAATCTAA
>NWBN01000018.1 GCA_002633315.1 Bacteroidales bacterium Phil6 | reverse complement strand
ATATCTGCTTCAATGCTTCTGCCAACGTGGACAATGTCGCTGCAGGTGCCTTCTGCACAAACAAGTCTCCGTTGTGTCCATGCTGAAATGCATAGATTACCAGGTCCACGGCATCGTCCAATGTCATCATGAATCGCGTCATGTTCGGGTCCGTTATCGTTATCGGCTTCCCTTCCATCATCTGTTCCACCCACAACGGAATCACTGAGCCCCGACTTGCCATCACATTGCCATAACGCGTGCAGCATATTGTCGTTGCTGCTCCTTCTCCCAATTCCCGTCCCTTGGCTATAGCTACTTTCTCCATCAACGCCTTGCTGATACCCATGGCATTGATGGGATATGCTGCCTTGTCCGTTGACAAAACAACCACATTCTTCACTCCGTGTTCTATGGCACTTTCAAGGACATTGCCCGTACCTATCACATTTGTCCGTGTGGCCTCCATCGGGAAAAACTCGCATGACGGCACCTGTTTCAACGCTGCTGCCGCGAACACATAATCCACTCCACGCATCGCAACATCCACAGACGCCTTGTCTCTCACATTTCCTATATAGAATTTTACCTTGGGATTCTGCAGGGCGTGACGCATGTCGTCCTGTTTCTTCTCATCACGAGAGAAAATTCGAATCTCTTTGATGTCGCTATCGAGGAAGCGACGAAGCACGGCGTTGCCGAATGAACCGGTGCCGCCGGTGATCAGTAAAACTGCATTTTTAAAAATAGACATTTTTAATCAATTGGATTTTAAAACTTTATCTTCGCAATTCGAGATGATTTCTTATATTGATAAATTGTTCGATATCATTAATCGATATGTTGGACTGCTGAAAAAATATAATGTTTCTTTTCAACTCATCATCTGTTAAACTCCACCATTTCAATTCCAAAAGTTTTGCTATGATATCTTGCGAAAACCTGTACTTAATGATTTTTGCGGGCACACCGCCTACTATTGCATACGGTGGAACATCTCTAACAACTACAGCGCCAGCGGCAATAACAGCGCCATCTCCAATAGTAATACCACCTTTAATCAAAACATGCGAACCAACCCACACATCATTACCCAAAGAAACCTCTCTTTTTTCTAACACATGACATACATCATTTTTAACCCAAGTCTCATGACATCCATTAATTTTTTGTGTAAAAATTGGACTTGTAGATAGTTGATTTAATGCGTGTGAAGCCATTCCTATCCGACAATGGTCGGCAATGCTGCAAAATTGACCAACATTAGCATTATCTATACTAGTGTTATTTCCCACGTATGAATATCGTCCTATTACGGACTTATTAACTTTTACAAACCTATTTATTACAACTTTGCGATGTATATCACAATTAATTGAGACTATAGAGAAAATTGAAATTTTGGGATTAAAAAGATGCTTAAATATACCTTTTAGATAATGGGCAATAGGGAACATTGTTTCATGAATTTAAATATTTTTTTAATATGTTAATTTGAAAATAAGGAGTCCAGTTTTCATCTATTTCTTTCATGCATGCAAGACGAATTTCTTCTCGTTTATTTTCTTTTGATGAAAACCATTCTTCAATCTTCAAAGAGAGATCTTCAACGTCATTAATCCTGAAAAACGTTCCAGTTACACCTTCGATGATTGCTTCAAATTCTGGCATTTGATACTTAAAATCGTTATGAGTAATACATGGGGTTCCGAATACCATAGAATGCATGGCGGTCAATCCTATATTACCAGGGGCAACACATAGGTCAGCATTGTAAATAAGTGAACTTAGTTCCTTTTCATCATAGCATGGTCCATAAAACCAAACTCTATCTTCAATGTTTAGCCTTTTCGTGAGTATTTGTAGTGCTTCTTTTTTTTCGCCAGTTCCAATTAAAGTTACATTATAGTTTATTCCACGGTTTCTGCAAATAGCTACGGCCTCTATTAGTTGTTCTAGTTTCTTTACTGGCGTAAGCCTACCAATAAAGAATAGATTTTTATTTAAGTTATTGAAATGATTACTATAAATAGGAAGTTCTTTAAGATTCTTTCTGATTATTATTTGCTCATCATATGCCAACGAGTTATGTATTGTAAACAATTTATTAGGATTGAAACCTTCTTTTATCATCAAGTTTCGTGCATAATTGCCATAACAGAAAACTCCACCATTAGGTAGACGGAAAAAGATTTTTTTAATTAGTTTTTCTATTGAAGACTCTTTTCCATACCAAGCATGAGACCAAAAAAACAATTTCTTTTGGGGAGTTAATATACGAGAAATAATACTGAACACCCACGTACTAAGTGATTTAGTTTCTCCTAAAAGTATATATACATCATATTTTTTTAATAGCTGAGAAAGAATAGGTTGCCAATTCCATCCACCAGGCATGCGTAAAGTATGTACTTCTGTTATTTTCCCTTGCAAAAGAGAATAGTCCATTTTTTTCACATCACCCATTTTGTCGCCAAAAACAAAATCACAATCAAAAGTTTGATCTATTAATTTAAAAATACTAGCTCGGTAATGCTGAGCGTAATTGTATATTAAACATACTTTCATTTGTGTAAATTTAAGATGGTTGCTAAGAAACTGTCGTTTAATCCAACTTGTATGGTCTGCCGTCCGTTCTGTGAGATTGCAATTGAACTCATTGTTTAGTGTCGGCAATGTTTTTGGATCGATTTCTTTATTTTTGTCACATCTGAAGACAGAGATCCATGACGTGAAAGTCATTACGAAATATCCGACTTTTTCAAATAGTTAATTATATTATTTCTTTCAATTCAGCCAGTACAAACTAATTTGCCCTTATTTTCGACAGCCTCAATAGCATGTCTTTCTCCATCCTCGCCTACGTAGAGCATTCTAAAGTCTCCATTTTTATATATGATATATGGTATAAGTGCCTTAAGACCCTGCATCGGATACTTTCTTTTGATAAGAATTACTACGTAAATAAAGTTCTTAAGTTTCTGGAAAGAATATTTCCTGTCATAGTTCCTCCTGCTTTTAAAAATGTATCACTTACACCAGAATAAGCAATGAATATCTTATTGAGTTCTCCAAATTTTTTGATGTAATTCTCTTTAGATATCCTATTCCTGAAGCCTATTGCATCTAGGGTATCAAGCTTTTCTACTGTATCCGGGCAATGAATTTTATCAAAATTATTAAAATCTTAATTATGGAAAACTAATGCTGACTTAACTTGTGTTGCATGTTTCAATCCTGACAGTATCTCCAATTGAGGTATGTCCCAATGGCCTATAAAGTAATCTGGATTTCCATTTTTTTTGCAATATAGTATAATATAATCAATTATCTTGCGTAGTTCTTTAGCCGATGGCAACGTATGAGGACGTTTTTTTTGTAACAATATGATTAACTACTACTCCATCCTTAGTCTCATTATATGGGTGTGAACAGATGTCGCCACATCATGCCCCAATGCCGTTGATAATCTATTTCTAAAAAGTTTTGCAAAACAGTAAAATATTTTAGGGAAACTTGATTCTATATGAAAGGCGTGTACATCATAGCCCATTTTTACCCATTCCTTCGCAAAATAGTGGACTATAGGGGTCGCTCCAACTGCAGAGTATTTTGATGGGTATATTGGCGTCAATATATAAATTCTGTTTATCATAATTATAAATATTCAGCTTTAAAAGGTGCTTTTAATTCATGGAATTTTAGTCACCCACCAGATTTTTTATATATAACGTGAGTTCGACGAATTCAGAACAAAGCAGGTTATGTGTCAATCGTTCTTGAAACATTAATACACGGCTTCTTTGGGAAACAGCAATATGCGGCAATGCCGGAAAGAAGGTTGACAATGAAATTGTCAAAGGTTCTGTGCCTTGAATGTTCCACCTGTGCTATGTTCTTGAGTTCGTCATTGACGGTTTCAATAATGGCCCGTTTCCTGAGAAGCAGCTTGTCTGAAACTGACATCAAAGTCCCTTTCATATTGCTTTTCAGTTTGGTTATAAGTTGTATTCCGTCAACGAACAGTCTCTCAAACAGGTTCTTGCCAATGTATCCCTTGTCACCGACAAGCTTCCCATGGATAAACTCTACAAAAGACTTGTATTCAAGAGGTTTACGGTCATCGACATCACCGGGAGTAATCATGAAGTTCAGGAGTTCTCCGCATTCATTGCATATCAGATGCAGCTTGAATCCAAAGAACCAGTCCATGGAACATTTGCCTCTTTGCGCAATGCCTCTGAATGTCCTATGGATATGGATTCTCTGGTTCTTGCACACATGTAAGGGAGTGCTGTCAACAAAGCTGATTCCCGTGCATTTTCCCAAAAGCACTTTCTTTATGAACAAAGCCAGCGGTATGGCAACCTCCTTTTCCAGTTCCACAAAGCGGTTATATGAGACAACTTTGGGAAAGAGATGACGCATATGTCTGCAGACCTTTTCCAAATAGAAATGTTTCAGACAACGATAACCCGAATCGTGGAAAAGTATCATGATAAGCATGATTTCCGCCTTGGACATGGTGGAATCACGGTGATATTTGCGCTTTGTAGCTGCTTTAAGGGTATATTTTGCCATCATCGCGTCAAAAAACCTGCAGAAATCATCTGCCATACAAAATAATTCTATAACTTTGCTCTCGGTGATCATAGCGATTATTGTTTGTAATACTTTGTAATTCAACACTATAAAGTTACAACAATTTTCGCTAATCACCAAATTTACAGATACTTATAATTCGTCGAACTCACGTTATTTAAATAGGGACTGTCGTTTAATTCCGTCAATATGAGTCACCCGACAGACCGTCCCTATATTTTCCGTTTGAGCTCATCGTTTTTTATATTGTCGGCTCGTTTTCGAGCCGATTTTTTCATTTTCACTCACAGCAGAAGCCAATGCTCCTGTAAAGGTTTCATTCCACGCGTGGAACATCAGGCTGCCTGGACAATTTCGACGGCTTCCCTCCGGACAAGCTGGACTACGTTCGCCGTGTGGATGCCAAAGAAGATGTACAGGATCTCTGTCAGCCTCGTCCTCGCCTTGATCCGTTTCAGGCCATAGTGTTCCTTCTGAGTCCCGAACGAGCCCTCCATCCTTGTCGCCCTTACCCTCGCCAGCTCTTTGCGTATAATGTCATCCTCCTTTTTCACTAGTGCCGGACGGCCTCTCTTCACGAACGATGTCTGTATCCTTTCCTTTCTGCACAACTCCCTGTTGGCGTTGCCGGCATAGCCTGCATCTCCACCGACTTTCTTCGCGTCCACTCCGAAAAGCCTCCGGTGCATCTTCAGACAGTGAAGAAGCCTCGTCCCCTCGTTGAAGGCATTGAATGACAGCTTCTCGATGAACGAGAGTCCGTCTACCTGGATGTTGTTGCATTTCGCCCCGAACTCAACGCTCTTCACTTCCTTGCCCCTCACTATCGGTCTCACATATGGCTTGCTGATGCTCACTATCCTGTCTTTCACACTCTCCCGGGGTTCGTTCTGTCAAAGTGCTTCTTCTGCTGACGGTACATCTTCGTGATGATTTCTATGTCCCTGTCCTGTCGGGCTGTCAACAAGTCATTCGTCCCTGCATTCTCCCTCCCTATCCTGCGTATCTCATTCAGTATCTTCCCCAGAAGCTTAAGCAGGCGTCTGGTTATCTTCCTGGTCTGCGCATTCGTGTGTTTGCGCCGCTGCCTGTACGCCAGGTTGGCCTTCTCCACGTCCAGATACTTCGTCCTCGGACGATGAAGCTTCAGTTTTTCACTCACCACGCACATTATCCTGTATGCCTTCTCTATCCCTTCCCACAGCAGCTTCGGATCAGTCGGGTAGCGCATCCCGCTCTCGTAGCAGGTCGAATCCGTGTACATCGTCTCCAGTTCCTTCATGTACGGCTTCCAGGCCCTCGCCAGTATCTCCTGCTGCTGTTGGATCTTCAGCCCGCGGGCAAGTTCTGAAAACACGTCGTCCAAAAGCTTGTAGTTCGTCAATGGATGCATCGGGTTTATCCTCACATCGCAGAACAGCTGGTAGTGGATGTTCCAGTTCAACTGTTCCATCAGTTTCGGACAGCTCTGTCCGGTGTACATCTTCAGGAACATCAGCGCAACCTTGCCCTCCAGGGTGAAGTACGATCTACGGCCTCGCTTAACTCTCATGCTCTTCCTGGTCAGTCCAAAGTTCTCCGCCATCTCATGCAGGGGAAGTTTCTGCCTGATCCTTCCAAGCTCGATCTTCTCGAACGTCTGCCTGTACAAATCATAAAAATCGAACTCTGTGAACGGGATATCGGGTGATATTCCAGATAAATTTTGTACCTTAGCCATGCAGATTAATTTTTGCGATACCTCCAAATTCGGCTTTTCCAGGGCAATTGGAGGTATCCTTTTTATCTTTAGCTAAGATACGAATTTATTATCATATTATCAATCAATTTGTTAGGAATTTTTCACTTTTTCGCGACAGTCCCTAAATTAGTTGAAATTCTATCTTCCCTTTTAACGAGTGGTCTTTATCTGTTAAATTGTCGGTAAATTCGTTAAATATTGTACTTCATCTTGCTATTGTCACTAGACAATATATAAATTGTCATTTTTTATCGTGACACTAATGATTTAACAATTAATTTTTCTTCATTATTAAATCCTAAGGCATATAGTGAGAGAAAGAACACTACAATAAAAATAGAGCCCTTTATCATGAAACCAAGCCAAGTATGTATGCGCCATAACAGCAACGGTGCACAAAGTAATATACTCAGAATAATGCAAAACCATATGCGATTTACAATTTCCTTAAACATTCGCTTTATTTGGAGATGAAGGGAGCGTGAATAGTAAATATTCAAAACTATTACATAACCTATAAAGTAAGAAAGTGCTGTCCCTAATGGAGAACCTATTGGCCCAAAAACTTTAATTATTGCAACGGAAAAAATAATATGTAATACTGATATTAAGATCAATATCAAAGAACGGTAAATTCGTTTATCATAAGCATTTAAAATACTTATACAAACCGACTGAATAAGTGGTACCATATTAAATGGTAAAATTATTAACATAATTAGAAGTGAAAAGTGTATATTTTCATCAGACAGCCTATTGCCAACCCATAAATTCAGAAAATCCATTCCAAATAAGGCAATACCAGAAAGAAAAGCACCACACAACATAAATTGCCAACGTCCTACTCTAATCACAAGGTCAGTCAGTTCAGATCCGTTTGTCCCCTTTACAACCATACGCGTAACCTGAGGTTGAAACAACCCAGATATTACCGTGGGAATATTATTGAAAAGAGTAATAATTGTTGCAGCAATAGAATATATGGTAACATCTACAGGGGTACACATAATACCGAGAATTGTCTTATCCACAGAAGAATTTACATTGCCGACTACAGACTGTAACAACATCGCAAACATCAATCCAAAAGCAGGCATCATGACAAATTTATTCCATTTGGATATTTTTATACGAAAATGAAGAGTTTTAAAAGCATAGATGGCATTAACAATCGCCAATAATGTAATTACAGCAGCATTTGCCATAACGATGCCAACAGCTCCAAATCCCAAATACACAAATAATATAGTCAAACCAAACACTGAACATACTTTTAATATACCTGAAACTTTAGTAAAAACAAAACGCTCATGTGCACTAATTATACCCTGAATGAATTGATCTATGATAGTAACAACAAACTGATATATCATCAGATTGAACATTTGGTGAGATTTTGAATAATCTTCGGTTGATAGATTAGAAAATATATTTTCCAGATTGAAGTTGATAACTAATCCAATACATATAACGGCAAGACAGATAACTGAAGTTAGGATAGCAATCATACCGGCAAATTTTTTCATTCCTTCATAATCTTCTCTGGCTCTGTATTCAGATATATAACGCACCATTACAGTTCCTATGCCAAGGTCAAGAATTAATATGTAGTGACCTATAGAATAGACCATTTGGTAAAGGCCATATTCTTCTACACCCAAAAATTTAAGAAGAAATGGAATTAAAAGTATCGAAGACAATGAGTTTAACGCCAGATACACATAAGAAAAAATGGTGGCTGTCTTCTTTGATGTACTATTGATGAATGACATTAACTCAGTATTAATCTTTTTGCGACTTTACGTATTTCGTAATATATCCTTTTTTTGAGAGAATTATCGAAGAATTTCTCAACTAAAGTTGTATAACCTTTCTGATTATATGTATTCCAAAAAACTGCTAATTCTTTTGGGCGTGGAGCCGGTTTAAGAGCGATACGATATGCTACTTTTTCAAATGGATACTCTGTTAGCGTACATAACTGTCTTATTCTGTGTAGAATAGTTTCTCCTTTTTCCGAATGGGCTAGAACCAAAGAAACCCCAGTATGGTTTTTCTCACCTGTCAACTTTTCAATTCCCCAAAAATCTGCTATTGTTATATCTGATGGTCTATGAAGTGATCTGTACTTGCAATTATAACATCCATCACGAAGTGAGAGATTTCTAAGGAAGAAACTGTAATAAGCCTGATTTATAAGACGAGTACCGACACTGCCGTATGCATTAAAAATATTATTATTATTATATGGATTCCAGCCATATCGCTTATCACGGAAAGTAAAGTCAACTATTTTATTCCTATATTGACCTTCAAGGAAATGAATGTGCTCCTTAAACATTTTGTTGTTTGGCACTCCATGGCAAAGAAAATCTACGATATAAAGATTTTCGTACATGTCGCCGAAGAAACTTTTAATGCCTGCACACTGACATGGGGTACCAGTAAACAATACCTTTTTTCCTCCCTTTAATTCCTCTTTAACAGTCAGGTAAATATTACCCATATCACTTTGGACATATTTAGAACCTCTCATCTTATTACGAATCGTACTATCCTTAGTTATAACATGATGAACAGTAAAATCAGGTTCCATAATTGCTCCAGCAATTAAACCTCCTTCATTCAATATTACATCTGAAAGAGCGGTAAAAGCACCTCCTGATGTACTATCCTTGACAATCTCTGCATCATTCACAAGAGAATATGCATGAAGCGTATTGTTTTCTGTCAACTTCCCTTTTTTGAAGTCACACACTTTTTTACACAAGCCACAATCAACGCATTTGCTCTCGTTGATAGTTGGTACAATAAAGCCTCTTGAATCTTCAACCATCGTAATGGCCTTGTGTGCACAGATATTGGCACACGCCGCACATCCGCAACAAAATTTAGAGTCCAAATCTATTCTGTTCATATATCATTCCATTTTGAAATTTGTACCACTCTGCCAGAATTAATCCTAAACTTGCCGAACAACATGTAATATGTGTACATGCAATTGCATAAAAAGAAAAAAGGGATAAGAATAATGATACCACTATCGCTACCATAAATTCTTTGGCATAAATAAAATATTTTTTATACATTTTATGGCATTCTATAATCAATGCAATAAAAAAAGTAATATATAAAAAAGTCACAATAATGCCATAATTATAAAACAACTCTAAAAAATCATTATGTGCATGTATTCCTACAAGTTTATTTACTGAGCCATAACCATGACCAACAAGTAGACGTAAAAAATTATCTTCGCTACCTAATGCGCCTAAAATTTTACTCCAAATAGCCATTCTACCTGAACCACCATCATCCCCCAAGTGACTAATTCTTTCAAACATGTTCAAATCAAAATAATCTGTTAGCCTAGTTATCACCAAGTAAGAAATGATTAATAAAACAACAGACGTAAAGAATCCATAAAAGAATGTCTTGCTTTTTCTAGAACCATTTGGTAGAAGAAAATACAGCACTAAGATTACAGCTAATGCTAAGAATCCTGTACGTTTACCAGTCATCATTACTGCAATACTTGCTAACAAAAAAGGAACAATGCGTAATTTTTTAGGTGTATATATGAAAATAATTGGTAATAAACCTACAATGTAGTATACATCAGCGACAGCTCCCTTGTCCTCCAGTACATAAGAATAGAAATTACGCATAGATTTGAATAGGATAAACGTAATTATCAAAAATGTAATGTAAAGGATATAAGGATATTTACTAATATCATTTTTTAATCCAATCCAATAAAAAACAATAAAGCAAAAAAATCCATACGGTACCATTAGAAAATTGAATAATGTACCCATATTAGGATTAGGTGTAAAAATTATTGAGAAAAAAGATTCAAACCACATGGCAAGCGTAAAAGCCATGTAAAATTTTATCACAGGAAATTGAATATAACGGTGCTTTATTGTTACAAAAAAGTAAATGCCTAAAAAGACATATATAATCTGTATAACATTCCAAATACCTCCTTGTTCATCTGAGGCAGTAAACCCCCGCTGCATTTTTAGATACAAAAATACAGCAAGTGAAACAAGAATTAAGAAAAAAATCTTTTGTGTTTTTTTTTCTGTTGTCATGAAAGCATTGTTTTAAGAAACTCTATACCACTACTTCGCTCTTTTTCCTTTATACCTTTCATTTGATGTAAATCAGTTAAATTATATTCTGGAATATTACTCTTGCTTTCTTCTAGAACTACATACTTTTGTAGTCCCATAATATTCATGATTTCTTTTATTCTATTTGCCCTGACTTCTTTGACCATAGCATACACTGGCTTGTCGAAAACTAACCCCATGGCAACTCCATGAAATGATGCACTCACTACGTATGCCGCCTGATTATAAAATCCCAAAAATTCTTCGATAGAAACATCAAAAAATGAATAATCAGATTTTATCCAGCGTATCGCACTATTACATATAGATACTATGGGGTACCCAGTTTTTTTCTTTAATAAGTATGCAACTTCTCTCATACGTTTATTGCGCAGGACTTGATAACATAAAATGTAAGGCCCTTGCAATCTAGGTTTGCAAGCAATTTTCATCCAATCCTCTTTACTTAATAAGAACACAGGATCTATTACTCTTTTGCACTTTACATGAGCAAAGGATTCTATATACCTACGTGCAGATTCTTCACGCACAGAAACACCTTTAAAATCCTTCAATGCATTACGAACTAATTCTTTCTTATGTTCATTATAATTAAGTTCCTCAATACTTGCAGCATAACTAAACCTTATACAATTATCTGGACCAAATAATAATAACCTTGAATCAATGAAGGCAGGATTTGTTGAAAGATTCCAAACTTGGTCACTTCCTGTTATTAGACAATTATAATTTTTGATATTTGGATCTGTTCGTAAGTCCACCATATCACGGTATGGTCTAGTTAGTTGTAAATACTCGTTATGAAAGTTAGAAAAATGTTGTTTTAAAGTAACGACCTTCTTTTTCCTTTTAAGGAATAAATACTTCAAATATAAAGTTCTTACAACCTGCATTGGTACGAAATTTTTATTTTTTCTTTTCGAAGTAGGTACCGTGTCTAATATGTCATTTTCATGTCCTAATTTTTTAATGGCTTGTTGAAGCGCATACGCTTGTAAGGCGGCTCCATAGTTAGTAGTATGATGAAATAATGTTATCGTCAACGTTTTCATTTCATTTAAATTAATTATTCATTACGAAAATTTGATTCATATATATGGCGTGATATGAATATACAAATTTAAATTCCGTTTATTTTAAAATAAGTCATAAGAGAAGATAAAAGAAAGTATTAAAATATCCTTAATCCCTGTTGAATATGTCTCTTGTATATA
The DNA here is from genome assembly GCA_002633315.1 of Bacteroidales bacterium Phil6. GTDB lineage: Bacteria > Bacteroidota > Bacteroidia > Bacteroidales > F082 > Limimorpha > Limimorpha avicola. Next base: position 46,299 of record NWBN01000018.1, on the reverse strand, counting down.
CTTTGTCTTTTACGTCATCCAGACAGGAGTCGTACCTGTTGGCGATGATGGCCTTCGACAATCTCTTGAATTCACCAAGGTCGTTGACAACCCTGCTGCCGAAGAATGTGGTACCATCCTCAAGAGTAGGCTCATAGATGATGATTGTAGCTCCTTTGGCTTTTATTCTCTTCATCACTCCCTGTATGCTGCTTTGACGGAAATTGTCACTGTTGGATTTCATCGTGAGACGGTAAACTCCTATCGTGATATCTGTTTCTTTTGTCTCATCCCAACTACTGTCGTATTCATGGGCACCGGCTATCTTCAGAACCTGACTCGCGATGAAGTCTTTCCTCGTACGGTTGCTTTCCACTATCGCTGTCATCATGTTCTGCGGCACGTCCTCATAGTTGGCCAACAACTGCTTCGTATCCTTGGGCAGACAGTATCCTCCGTAGCCGAACGAGGGGTTGTTGTAATGTGTGCCGATACGAGGGTCTAATCCTATTCCTTGTATTATGGCTTTAGAATCCAATCCCTTCACTTCAGCGTATGTGTCCAATTCATTAAAATAACTTACTCGCAGGGCTAGATATGTATTCGCAAAGAGTTTTACTGCCTCTGCTTCCTTGAGTCCCATATACAGCGTGTCTATATCCTGCTTTATGGCTCCTTCCTGCAACAGTGCAGCGAATGTATGTGCCGCCTCCTCCAAAACAGTCATATCTGCCATTGCCTTGATAGCTTCATTCTCCTCTGTAAATTCAGAATTGTCTATTATCTTGGGTATCCCTACTATTATTCGGCTCGGATACAGATTGTCGTACAAAGCCTTGCTCTCGCGCAGAAACTCCGGGGCGAAAAGCAGGTTTAACCGTTTAAGTCCCTGTTTCCAGTACTTCACGTACAAATTGCGACAATATCCTACCGGTATCGTGGACTTGATGACCATCACAGCTTCCGGATTCACCTTGAGCACAAGGTCTATCACTTCTTCCACATGGCTCGTATCAAAATAATTTTTTACAGGGTCATAATTCGTCGGGGCTGCTATCACCACATAATCCACTCCCTTATATGCTTCTTCCGCATCCATTGTAGCTCTCAGTTTCAACGACTTTGTGGCAAGATACTCTTCTATCTCCTTATCTACAATCGGGGACCTCCTGTTGTTTATCATTTCCACCTTCTCTGGTATTATATCCACTGCCACTACCTCATGATGTTGACTTAACAATGTCGCTATACTCAATCCGACATATCCGGTCCCTGCTACCGCTATCCTTATATCCTTATAAGGTCTCATATTATTATAACTCCTATAAATACGTAATTAATTATTTCAATATTGATATTATCAAAAACTAATAATATCCCTTTCTCACTCCAATATCTCAATATAATTTCTTGGCATGGAGTCTATCTGGGCGGTGATGATGCCGTTGAGGTCTATATAGACACGGCGGATGTTTTGTACGCGACGCAACACTCCTTCCATGCCGGCGAGCTTTCCTCCCAAGATGCGGCATCGCTTGCCTATGTAGTTGAAAGCATCGCCAAACTCCATCAAAGTGACATGCTCCTGCATCTCTTCCACCACGAAGATAAAACGCTGCATGGAAGCATCATCGACAATGATAATCCTCCTTGCTTCGTTCTTCTCGAAGTCAGTCATGTCAGCACGCAAATCTTCCCGAGGAATATATGTCATAAACCGGAGATAACTGCACGAATTGTCATTATGTTTCAACTCCGTTATCCGGTCTTTGCTGCTGTGTATGAAAATAAGATTACTGATTTTTAAAGACTCCACTACCTTGGGACCGCTCTCGTCCGGTATTATCTTTTTATCAACAGGCAGGAAGTACTCAACACCCTCTTCTTTCAAGACCTCCCGTATGGCAAAACCACGCCCGTATGCCACCCTCATTGGAAACCAAAAACATTCGTCACTGCTTGCTCCGGCAGGTATCGAACTCTTCATGATGTGGCAAACTTGGGGGACACCGTAAAATTCACTTTACGAGCATCAACAGTTTCGACTATCGACAAGCCTTTTATACAAACGTGCTGCATCACAACGACATTTTGTACTTGACATTCACTAACTAACTCTGTATATTCCCATAACACTCGATTAATAGGAAATACAGAGTGCAAATTTAATCATTTTTTTAATATCGCAAAATTAAAATATGTTTTTTTATAAAAACTTATAAACAATTCTATATTTCACTATTTTAATCTATTCAAACCCAAAATCTTCCTCTTGCAACACATCGTCATGGCTTTTGACGAAACAACGATTTGAACATCAAGGCTCTAAACTTTTTAGGCATAAGTACTTGCGTTACAAAACGCACCATGACATTAACCCACATTCTCATGATGTTTATCATCCCATTATCTCTCATGAAACGCTGTATCCTCAACTCACTCCTGAAATAACGCCATCCTCCTCTGCGACCGTAAAGATTATCATCGACTCTCACATCTACAAGCACTTCTTCCATGTTGGCAAAAGTATATCCTGCCAAAGCCATCCTTATCCACAGATAATAATCCTCCTCACAATACCAGTCTATGTATCCTCCAATATTATTAATCATTGACTTACGAAACATCACCGTCATGTGATTCATTGGACAGCGCGACTTCATATATCTCTTGATATCATTATCGTCAACAGGGACATTGCGGCGTCCTACTATTTTACCTTCACCAGTAAATTCCATTATCTGTCCACCAACAACGGCAACATCCGGATGTCGTTGCAAATAATTAATTTGCAATTCAAACCGATTTTCTTTAGAAATATCGTCGCTATCCATTATGGCTATTATCTCATGAGTTGCAGCATCTATTGCAGTCTGTCTCGCTACTGCATGACCTTCATTCTTTTTTTTACAAATAACCTTAAGTACCGAAATTTCATGTTCAAGACGCGACACCTCCGACATAATATCTTCAGAAACAGGACCATCGACAACCAATACTATCTCATCGGGTTTCAATGTCTGTCTATGATATATGCTTTCTACCGCAATGCCAAAATACTCAGCACGGTCTCTTTCATATACCGACATACATACCGAAAAAGATATCTTGCTCATTGTCCCGAATCTGTTTATGTCACTAATTATTAAAATCTATTGCAAAGATACATTAATTATATAACATTATAATCAAATATCAAGAAATAAAGAATATGCTTCCCACATCTATGAGTTCGCCTTCATATAACTCCACCATACTCATGCCGTATTTTTGAAGGAAAGCATCCAAGTCTTTTTTTTCGGGAATGTTTTTTGTGCTGCCGCAAACTACGACCTTATTTCCTGTCAACCCGCAACAGCCGGGAAAAAATCCGTGATCATGTCCTTCCAACCTTATCTGTTCAGGAGCTATGTACAACACATCGCAACCATATTCTTCAAGTTTTTTCTGTATTCCCTTGTCGGAAGTGATGAAAGCCTTGTCATTCAAAGCCAACAGGTTACACCTCGTATATCCTTGATTTACACATATCTCTCTGCCGAATGTCAACAATGAAGCATCGCTATAGCGTGTATTATGAATCAAAGTATCGCCTATTCCTACGGCGTTATAGAGTGCTGTATAAGGATATTTCTTACCCACCGGCTTATCACCTTTCTTCAACGACACCTTGAATTTATCAAGAGTTTGTACAATATGAGAAGGAGCATTAGGTGCATATATCACTGTCTTACAATTTCTTTCGTCTTTACAAAAAAAGAAAATATCGGGATGTCCGCTTATCGACTTATATGCTTCTTTCCCTCCCTTCATCCATAGCACCTCACCCATGGTTTTCAGCTTTCGCCTTGCCTCCACAGGCATACGGGCATCTGCAATGATAACGACATCCGGTTTCTTCTCCACCACAAAACTGTCATTTTGCAGTGTATCATCGGTTTTAAAAACCACCTTTTTGTAACGTTGCTGCAACATCTCCTTGTTGGCCGCCTTCCATCCTATGGCATGATTCAACTGTGCAGACGGCACCTTTATAATAAGGTGTTCCGTATCTTCTTTTATATTGTTCAAACGTCGTGCCCATAATTCTCCATGTACCATTTCGGCGAAATTGTGATGATAAGGACCCGCAACCAAAGCAGCACCGTCCAATTCCTCCGAGGCATGAAGACCCATACGCAGCACTTTTACACTGTTGTCATCAAAATACGATAACAGCGTAGCCGTTTGACCAACAGCTTCTTGCAGAGTCAGCGGCACGTATCTCCCGTCAAGATACATCTGCTCCAACACGGTATCTTTCACCACCACGCAAGGATAGATTCTCGTCTCAGAAGCTCCAAGACGCACAATGTCGGATGCAGTATTCATATCTTTTTCAAAAGTATCGCCCGGAAGACCGAGCATCATCTGCAAACCGAGAGTGACATTTTCTGCAAGTATCATTGCCGATGCCTCTTCTATATCCTTGAAGGTATGTCCTCTGCCGCACAGACGCAAGACCTCATCATCAGTAGTCTGTGCTCCGAGTTCAATGTTGAGCATTCCGTAATGTTTTAATGTCCTGACACGTTGCGAACTTATATAGTCCGGACGAGTACTGCAACGCAAACCATCGACAAGACCGGCATCAAGATAAGGCTGCACTGCTTCAAGATATTTATCCTGCATGGATTCCGGCAACCCCGTGAAATTGCCTCCGAAAAATGCGACTTCAACAAAACGTTCATCTTCGACAAATGTTGACAAATGTCGATCGATAATATGCTTAACATCTTCACTGTCAACAAAATGCTGCTTACCGGTAATGCTGAACTGATTACAGTACACACATCTGTACGGACATGCAAGTTCCGGAAGAAATATAGGTATGTTATAGTATCTCATTTGGATAACAAAAATGCAAAATAATATCGAATTATCAATATATGGGTTAAAAAAAACTGTAATTTTGCAAAATAATTAAAATTAACAAAAATGAGAAATATCGGTAAAGTTCTATTTGTTTCTTTGATAGCCTTGTTTCTTATTGGAGGAACGAGTAGCTGTAACAGCAAAAAAAAGATGCTCAAGCAAGAGTATGAGATGAAATTGCAACAGGCAAAAGATGACCTTAATGCCATCATTAACGACCAAAGCGATTTGACATTGGACCAACAGATTGCAAGAATTGAAGAAATCAGCAATGGCGACTTCAATGACCCTGAACTTAACGAACTCATTGAATATGCAAAATTGTATGTAAAATTGGCTGAAGAAGAAAAACTTAAAGAAGAACGCAGAGCTGAAGAAGAAAGGCTTCGCATGGAAGAGTTGAATAACATTCCCAAGACCTCATTGGAAGATTATTTCGGCAAAATAGCCGGTGCAAGCAGCATTTCAAGTGCCAACAGCCTTATCAACGAGGCATTGGAACTTTTTGCATCACCCGACGCCATAGTATTGATACGTATCAACAGCTTTGGAGACTATGACCGCCCGACAACTGCTGTTGAATATCTTAACTATCTGAAAGACAGCAAAGAAGCCAAGATGCGCATCTATGAGGCAAAATACGACGACAACAATAAGATAACTGAATTGGAATTGATAAAGAAATAAATAATATGAAAAGAATATTTTTAGCAGTATTGATGGGCGTTTTCATGCTCGCTTCGACAGAAGTCAAAGCCCAGGATATCAGTCCGGAACGTAAACAGGCAATCGACAGTCTCGCGCTCGAAAAAGTAAGAGACCTCAGCAAATATATCAAGATAGTAGGTTCAAAAGACACTCCATGGAGCGAGGCAAACAGAGTAATAGAACGTGTGGAAGAGTTGTTCGCACCTGATGCCGAAATAGGAGTATCATCACTCAGCTCCCAGAAAATCAATTATTATTCAGTACGCAAATATTTAGAACGTCTTATGCGTCTGAATTACGACAAAGTGGAGATAGAATGGTATAACATTGAATATGTGTCCGACCTGCAAAGACAACCTGACGGCACTTATGTAGGCGTCATCACAATATTCCAGACTTTCAAAGGTTATGATAAAGAAGGCAGACTGGTATATAAAGACACTACCAAGAAAGACATTACGATATATGTCAAACGCAAAGAGACACAAATAGGCGGACGTCTTATCGGATTCTGGGATGTCTTGCTCGGCGACATGAGAGTCAAAGAGACAACGCACTGATGCCGACAAACCTTCGTTGTAAATTCTAAAAATTTAAAAGATGAAATCTTTGTTTAGGTTATTATCTCTAATTATTATGCTCATAATTTTCTATCATGCTGATTGTCAAACATACAGCATAAGCAACAACATAATAGACGAGAGTGATTTTTATATGATGACCAAACAGATGAGTCAATTTTTCAGTCGTTTTAACAACGAAGAAGATCAATATGGGGTAAAATATCAACCCGACAGTCCGGAATATCGCGACAACAAAAGAAGAGCAGAGATTCTTCCTATCTTGTTTGACAGTGAGAATCCCCGCACGAACGGCAAGTTGCGTGACATGTTTATCGCAGATGTAACTTCCGATGAAGAGCACTACATGGAGTTTTTGGGTGGAGAATGGTTTGCAGAAGTATCTGCCACTTTCCTTTGGAAAAACAAACCTGTTTCCATAAGTCTAATCCTGACAGTAGAACAAGAAAACTTAGGCTCCAAATGGGTCCTTACCAACGTCATTTTTACGGAATTCAACAAGATGTTCCCTTCCGGAGAAATGGCAGAACGCGAAAAGCATTTTCTTCACCCCATGAGTCATGAACTCGACTTTTTCAATATTCACAAGGCTTTCAGAAATCCTCAATATATAGAGTATTATTCTTCAAAAAATTATTATCCTGACTATCTGACATTGTTTTTTTACGAAATAAAAAACGGCAATCTTACGTTCGAAAATGTAGATGCTGTCAAATTTCACATTTTCCAGATAGGAAACTGGTATTTTGAGGTGTCGTGGTTTAACAGGACAGGCCATAATGCCGGTTGGCTAATCTCCAACCTCATTTATTTGAAAGATGAGGAAAAAACATCGCTATTAAAGTTCTATCAACCTAAATAATATATAATAATGAAGGTTTTACTAACATTGCTACTTATATTCGCAGGTAGTGTCTCCGCTTTCTCTCAAAATAAAAACAGTAATAATGATATTGCTGAATACAAGAATAAAATAACTCTCATGATGAAATATCTCGAAGAGACATTATCATTCATAGGAAATCCGGGAAATACTCCACAGGAGAAAGACATCATTTTTAAAGACAGTTATGCTAAAATATTCGTTGACAATAAGGTACAGATAGAAGACGACTTGGACGAAAACCGCATGATGCCAATTTACAAAGATGTACAAGCTTATCTCAAAGATATTGACTTCTTTTTTGACAGTATAGCTTTCTCTTTCGATATCAAAGATATAGAAACTAAAACCAATGATAAGGGAGAAACATTCTTCAAAGTCATCATCAACCGTAATATGGAAGGTGTAAATATATTGGGCAATAACGTAAAAAATACACAGCAACGTTTTATTGAAATCAATGTTGACCCCAACAAGAAAGACCTTAAAATAGCGAGCATTTATACTACAAAACCGAATAACAAAGAAGAGATCCGCAACTGGTGGATCTTGATGTCGCCTGCGTGGAAGTCTTATTTCGGGAAAGACATTATTGTCAACGACTCTGTTATGCTAAAGGATGTGTTCAACATAGCCGATGACTATCTGATACGTTATGTTCATAAAGATACCATCATTCCTGACACTCTCATGGTTTTTGCCACTGACACTGTCCCGGCTTCTTACTCTTTCCTATACAACAATATCACTCCTGACACAATGTTTGTCGTTCAAAAAAATCAACCAACAGTCGTTTATGATACAATCTACACCGACACTAAACCTTTAAACAATTATATCAACAAAATTCTGAAAACCACAGAAGTAAATATATCAGGCAACGAAGAAATACGAGATCTCGAACCTTTGGAAAAACTGTCGGAACTGTCTTACCTCGATTGCTCCAATACCATTGTGAAAGAGTTGTTTCCTATACGTAATCTCAATAAACTCAAAACTTTAAACATCAGCAACACTTACATTGACGACATATCAGATTTACGATATGTCAATACCATAACAACATTTATAGCCGATAATACCCAAATAGATAGTATTAATACTTTAGCTCTGTTTGAAAATCTTGAAAAATTGTCACTTAATAATACCAACATAACAGATTTATCCACTCTGTCTGAATGTATCAAACTCGAGACTCTTTACCTGAACGGGACCAAAATATCTGACCTTAACGACATCAAAGGGTTAAACGACCTCCACGATCTGGACGTCAGCAATACTGCTATTAGTAATTTAGATTCTCTATATAACCTGAAAGCATTACAAATCTTAAATATAGACAGTACCATTATACAAGACTTGTCTCCTCTTTCCGATATTAATTCACTCAACGTGCTATATTGCAGCAATACCGGTATTTCAGACTTGATGCCATTGGCAAACAATAAATTCCTGACAAAGATATATTGCGACAAGACAAATATCGATGCCGAAAAAGTAAACCTGTTTAAAGAAAAAAGACCTTTTACTCTTGTTATTTTTGATACAGAATCTCTCAATGAATGGTGGAAAGATTTAGCTCAACATTGGAAAGCAACACTTGCTGAACAATGTAATACAAGTATAACCCCAACAACGGAAGAACTGCATAATATCATCAATATCAAAAATTTACGTATTGACAACCGTTTTCAGGACATATTACCTGTCATCAGACTTACCAATCTCGAACATATAGATCTCTCAGGTTCTTTAGTCATAGATATTAATCCTCTTTATGGACATTACAAATTGGAAACCGTAGTGCTCGACAATACCATGGTAACAGACTTGACACCACTGTCACGATCGACAAACATCAAAAAAATAAGCATACAAAACACCAACATACAAGACCTTTCTCCTTTATACAACTTAAATAACCTTAATATAGTTTTTGCTGAAAACAGTAAAGTCACTGATGATCAAGTTTTTAATCTCCGACAAAAACAACCTAAGGCGACAGTGTTTTATCAAGGCGACAAGTTGAAAACATGGTGGAACAATCTCGATGCCACATGGCGTGACATATTCAGACAACATGTCAGCTGCGATGCTCAACCTTCTGAGATGCAATTGCAAGAGATTGCTAACCTTGAAAGCATCATTGTTGAACCTACGTTCACGATAAACACTATTGAACCTCTTACCAAACTGCCTTTCCTAAAAAAGGTCGTTATCAACGATAATTACATTCAAGATTTGACACCCCTGCAATTCAACACTTTACTCGAAGAAATATCTTTCAATGGAAATCCTGTTTCGGACATAACACCACTGTCAACACTTACAAACCTCAAAAAACTCAATCTGCAAAATACTGAAATAGCTGAACTGACAGCATTGGAAAACATATTGAATCTTATTTCTTTGAATATATCGGGAACCTTGGTTAAAAATCTTAAACCCATTGCCAATCTGACAGCATTGGAAGATATCTCCATCACTAATACTCCAATTAAAAGTATCATTCCTTTAGAGGGAATCATGTCTTTGAAACATATTACAGCTTACAAGACAAAAATTAAAGCTAAAAGTATAGAAACATTCCGCAATGCAAGAAACGACATCAATATTCTATATTATTGATAATCTATATTTTAGCATTATAAGTTTTTATCTTCAACTATTTAACAGCAATTGCGGCATGATTTTGGCGTATGATATATGATATATTAAAGCAAAAACAATTGCTGAGAAAAATATTTTGATATTTTTGCAACATAAAATATAACAAATGTTAAACACCATATTAGCGAACAAAATACCTGAAAAGATTCAAAAAAGTATAAAGTTTTGGATAGATTTATTGGTATTCCTCGTCTCTGTAGTATTAATAGGTACTGCCGTCGTCGATTATGGTTTTGTCCTTAACGAAACAGAAGCATTGTATATCAGTAAGATATATAATTTTACGTGGTGGTTTTATTTAATTGTCTTTACCGGGAGACTTATTTTGACATGGACAGAAATAACAAGAAAAGCTATTTTCCTTACCATTATGCTTGGAATAATGTTTTACTTGTCCTTGATAGCAAAATTTGTCAATGTCACAGAGACATCATCATGGTTTGTAATATGGAACTTTTTGAAAAGCAAATATTTCATCGTTGCATTGATAGGTATTTTTGCTGTTCTTAACGTCAGCAAAGGCGTTGTCAATTTTATCAATAAAAAAACAAATCCGGCATTATTATTGGTCGCTGGTTTTGCTCTAATAATTTTCTTCGGCACCTTATTATTATTATTGCCACGTTCTACAATCGAACATTTTAGATTACCATTGGCTGATGCACTCTTTGTGTCAACAAGCGCCGTTTGCGTAACAGGGTTGTCACCAATCGATTTGGCTCAAACTTTCACCCTTGAAGGTCAAATAGTTATCATGTTATTGATTCAAATAGGCGGACTTGGCGTAATGACGATAACGAGTTTCTTTGCTCTTTTCTTCATGGGTAGCACAAGTCTATACAACCAATTTGCATTACGCGATATGGTGGGGTCGGATGCATTCGGTTCTCTTATCTCAACACTGCTTAACATTCTCATTTTCACCTTTACCATTGAAGCCGTAGGAGCTCTGCTGATATGGATCAGCATACATTCTACCATGAACATGACCATTAATGAAGAGATTTTCTTTTCTGTATTTCATGCAGTCTCTGCTTTCTGCAATGCAGGATTCTCTACTCTGACAGGCAACCTCGGCAACCCGGCGATTTTATATGATCACAACTGGTTTTATATCATCATTTCCATATTGATTATATTAGGTGGAATAGGATTTCCCATTTTGGTAAACTTCAAAAATGTCATTGTGTTTCATATTAAGAGTTTTTGGATGAAATTATTCAAGAAAAACTATAAACAAATTCGTTATCAGCATCTTACAAACATCAACACTAAGATTGTCATAGTAACGACATCCATTTTGATAGTTTTCGGTACTATAATAATTGCAATTTTAGAATGGAATAATGCCTTTGTCCACATGGACTTCGAAGACAAGATAGTACAATCTTTTTTCAACTCTGTAACACCGAGAACCGCAGGTTTCAACAGTGTGGATCTAACCCATTTCTCATTGCTTACTATCATAGTATATTCTGTTTTGATGTGGATCGGCGGAGGGTCTCAATCAACAGCAGGTGGTATAAAAGTCAATACTTTTGCTGTCGCCATTTCTAATTTCTTCTCAGTAATACGAGGAAGAACATCTGTAACATTATTCAACAGAGAAATCTCGGCAGAGTCAGTGCGACGTGCCTCGGCTACTATTTTCGGATCTTTGATAACAATCATCCTATTCTTCCTTATACTTGTAGCCATGGAACCTGAAATCTCCCCTAAAGGTCTTCTTTTTGAAACTATATCTGCTTATTGCACTGTAGGATCCAGCCTTAACATAACACCACTCTTGGCTGACAACAGCAAGGTAATAATGTCGGTGCTAATGTTTATTGGTCGTGTCAGTCTTATCACTATCCTGATGAGCGTCATTCAACAAAAAGGCAATACCAAATACCGTTATCCCAAAGACAATGTTATCATTAACTAAATAAAACGATATGAAATATTTAATAATAGGCTTAGGTAATTTTGGCAAAACTCTTGCTGAAGAATTAATCGACAAAGGTCATGAAGTAATTGGTGTTGATAATAATGAACATATTGTGGACAATATAAAAGACAGAATATCGCTTGCCTATATTTTAGATGCAACAGAACGGTCTTCATTGAAAGCATTGCCATTAGATGAAATAGATTGCGCTATAGTAGCGATAGGACAAAGTATGGATTCTTCCTTGCGCACTGTAGCAGCACTGAAAGAATTATCAGTTAAAAGAATCTATGCCCGCGCTTTAGACGAAACTCATCAATCTATACTCGGAGCTATGAACATTGAAAAAATTTTCATCCCGGAATGTTATGCAGCACGTATATTCGCTGAAAAATTTTCAAGCGATATAAAAAGAAGATAAAAAAAACTGTTAATTGTCAACAATTAACAGTTTTTTAAGAATCATTCAAATACTAATCAATCATCATAATACAAGAACTCACCTGTAAGTCTGAAAACGAGTTCCATATTGTTGTCAAGATCTATTTTTACCTTGCTTCTTTCCTTGTCAATCTCATTTACACAATAACCAGGATGATTGGTCTCAATATAATCAGTAATTTGAGGAACAAGGAATGCTGTCGTTAAACAATCGATCTTGTTGCTTACTTCGAGCCATTCTCCTCTTCTGTCAAACTCTATCTTGGTATTATCATCGAAACGCACTGTAAATTCATTATCTTCAATATCCTTCATGATAGATACCACATTTTGTTTTGCGAAATACGTAGTGATGAATTCACGTGCTTTTGCAGGTAAATCATTGATTGTCACTTTGATGTCCTTAGCTTGAGAAACAAAACCCAACGCAAGGAGCAACGCCATTGTTAAAAGTTTTCTTTTCATAGTTTTTTAATTTTACATTAACCAAATAATTTTTTCAGTATTTTTGTTCATTAAACAATTCACTTTATTTTTGTCATCAGCAAAACCAAGCAAGAAACCTCCCCCTCCGGAACCACAAATCTTAACTTGAAAATGCTCAGTCTCTATTCGAGAAGAAAAATATGGCATCATACTGTCAGGAATCATGGGACGCATCATAACCGTCTGATAATATGACAACACAGATAAGTTCTCATAAAAATCTTTACTGTTTCCATTAACTAAAGAAGTAATGCACTTCTCTACGTAAGGATAATATAAACGTTGAAAATCAACGTAGAAACCTTTATCTGCATACCTTTCCCTAAAATATGATACAAGTTTTCCTGTATTGCTTTTCACTTTACTATCCAAAAGAAAGACATGCACATCATCTGGCATAAAATTTTTCTCCAACATTGTCAACGACTTATCTTCATTTATTACAAATGGTCTGCCATAATAGCACTGCATGGGATCCAAGCCTGAACTTGTAGAATGGAAACAATTCTCCATAGATGCAAATAAAGACCTGAGCAATACATTATCATCAGACTTATCAATGCAATAACGGTCATAAACAGCTGCTGTCAAAGCCCCAGAACTACCCACGCCATATCCGTACGGAATATTTGAATCGAAATATAAACCTTCATCCAAATCTTTTTTAAATGCCATCAAGTCCAAAACAGAATTAACATCTTCATTTTCAATAAGATATGATAAAAAGTCATATAGAGATCTATTTGAACTCATAGCAAATTCATCATTACTGTCCTCTGCATATTGCCAGCGTGCCGAAGAAGGATAATAGGGCATCAGCAAAGCCGGTGAACCAAAAATCATAGAATATTCACCGAACAAAATCACTTTACCATGATAAACCCTGCTTTCCATAATCATCCAACTATATCATCAATCCATTTATTATCAACACAATATTTGACAAGGTCCTTTTTTATGAAGTCAACGACATCATCGGCGACACTGTCGGGATAAAGCAGATGCACATTAGGACCTGCATCAAGTGTAAAACACAAAGGTATATTGCAACAAGTACGATAATGTCTCACTGCCTCAATAATCTTCATCGTTTCCGGCATCATAAGATCAAAAGGAGGATTAGAGGTATGCATCAACTCATGAAGCTGAAGTGCCTCGGATTCGGCAATCTCGATGAAAGTATCAATATCGCCTTGCTGCAATGCACGAATCAGCACTTCGGTATTATGACGTGCCTTCTCATAACGTGATGCGGCACAAGGATGATTGTCCATAAGAGAATGCCCCAAACGACTTGAAATACTTTTCTCTTTGGAACTTACTATCAATATGCTGTCATGATAAGTCTTGAAAATCGGAGCCACCATGTTTTCAACAGACACGGCGAACTCGTCCGAGCTGCCTATCACTGAAGGTGTCTCACCCCACAATGCCATAACAGGATATACGGAACGTGACGCACTTCCTGAAGCAAGACGCGACAAAAACGATGCCTTGTTCAAATCAATGGATGTATCATCATGATTGACAATCTTTTCTATCTCCAACAAACACATCACCAATGCACTCATGGATGATGCACTCGACGCTATACCTGAAGAATGTGGAAAGGAATTGCTACTACTTATTTCAAGATGCATACCATCCAGGAAACCAAAATATTGCTTGTTGTCAACAAGAAATTTATTTATCTTGTCTTTAAATATTGTATTTTCTTTACCTTCAAAATAAAAATCCAAAACATTATCCCCGCAATATTCACATTTTATTTCTGTTTCAGTATAACAACGAGTTAATGTAAAACTCAAAGAAGGATTGTTCGGCAACTGTTTACCATGTTTTCCCCAATATTTTATTATGGCAATATTCGATGGACTCCTTTTAGTTACAACAAACAGATCATTACTCCTTTCCTTCATAGATTTTTTTCAGTTTCACATAGCATCTTTACAAAAATGATGCCATTCTTAATTGTAACGACTATTGTTGCAAATTATTATATATTCTAAACTTATTTATTCAAGGTTACGTACCAAATCATCGTACCTTAATATAATGTCAAAGCCTTTTTTATGAAAATAAGAAAACACTCCATCATGAGACAACTCCGTGGCGGCAAGGAAGAAGTCGCCTCCCCAAGCTCCCAAAGACTTAAGACTGCCGTCAAAATCCGGAAATAATGTCTTAATGGCCGGACGCTCCAAACAATTCGACATAATAGCCTCATGTATGTCCATGAAACTGCAAAAATCTTTCAATTCACAAATATTGGGAAGAGACAGACTCAACTCGGAGACAGTATAAATGTCATCGCCAAAATCGTTAGTCATCAGTTTTTCCTTGAAATAAGACACTTCCACGGAAGTCTTTTGTTTATGACCCTGGTACACAAAATACAGATTATCAGCAAAAGGAGGGTTGAAATCTATCTCACGGTAATTTGCTTCGCCACGTTCAAGATAATATAATATGGGTTTTGAAGCTTTTGCACATGCTATATCATACCCGGAGCCACCGAAAGTATCACGCAACAACTTGTAAGGGTCTATATCAGCCCACATAGCCATATTGGATATCAAGGTAGAACTGCTGCCAAGACCCCATTCCGGATCGAAATCGAGACGAGTGACAAAGTCATAATCACCTCTTTCATTCAGAATACAGTCATTCTGCTTCTTCACCGCCTTGAATATTTTACTCAGCATAAAAGCCATCTCTACATTGTCCGAGCCTCTTACGCTGAAGTCGTGTTTGTTCAACATGGCAGAAAACCACAACCCTTTTGGAGAATAAGCATCCCAATGTATGATATTGTTATTGGTTTCCAACACATTGACATCAAGACTTTGGCCTATTTTCAAGGGCAAGGCAAGGGCAAGAGCACCTTGCAAGACGAGATATTCCCCAGTCAACAACAATTTACCGTTGGATTTGTACCTATTCATCATGAAACATATTGTAAATGTTATTTTCTCAATGTCTTGAGATAACTTTCCACAGCAGAATAACTCACTGTGACATCTGAGAAATATGATAATGCCAAAGACTTCTCTTTTTCGGAAGCTCCCAACTGATTGAGAATATTAGAAAGGTGCATTTTCATGTGTCCCTGCTGTATCCCGCTTGTTATCAGGGATTTGACTGCTGCATAATTGTTTGCAAGTCCCATGGTGGCTGCTATGGTCATCAGTTCAGTGGCAGAAGGATTGCCCAACAGTTCCAAAGACTCTTTTGCAAGAGGATGCAACTTGGTAAGACCACCTACTGTACCGAGAGCCAATGGCACCTCAAGGCTGAAAATGAATATGCCATCTTGTATTTCAACAGAAGACAGACTCTCATAATGACCATTACGAGCTGCAAAAGAATGCCCTGCAGCCTCAGTGGCACGGAAGTCGTTTCCCGTAGCTATCACTACAGCATCGATACCGTTATATATTCCCTTATTATGTGTTGTGGCACGATATACATCAATATGGGCAATGTCAACAGCCTTCTTGAATTTATCTACAAAAGCCCTTCCACCGAGATGACTGTCAACACCATCGAAAGCATGAACAGGACATTGTACCCAAACATGCACCCTACACTCCGGTGTATAATTCGACAAAATACTCATAACTATCTCAACACTGCGTTCATTATCTTCCAAGTCATTACAACAAGCAAAAAAATCCTGCAAACTGTGAGCAAAAGATTCAAGGACTGAATTGATGAAATTTGCGCCCATAGAATTACAAGTGTCGAATGACACAAGCAACTGATAATAGTTTTTCATCCTGTCCGTAAAATCCACCAATTGTATATCCACGACTCCACCGCCGCGTCTCCTCATATTGACGGTTATGCCTTCAGCATCCGAAAGCAATTTTTTCCTGATATCGGGCATTAACCCTTTTATCACTTCTTTCCTGCCATTCCAGCAAAAATGGACCTGCCCCATTTTCTTAACATCGACAACTTCAGCATGAAATCCACCTCTTTCACTCCAGAATTTAGCTGCTGCAGATGCCGCTGCCACAACAGAACTTTCCTCAATGACCATAGGAACGACATAATTTTTACCATTGATAAGCACATTGGGCGAAACACCGTAAGGTATATGAAAATTGGAAATAGTGTTCTCGCTAAACTCATCGAACTGCTTCTGTTTTACCGGATCGGCATACCAAAAACTCTTCAACAAAGAAATAAACTCACCGGGATTCTCTATATACTCAGCAACCGCCTTGAGTTTGTCTTCTTTCAAAAGCTTTGAAAAGCCTTTCTTTATCTTATCTCTTTTCCTTATGGGTTTATTCTCATCCATAATATTTATTGTCAAGCAAAACAAAGATAAAACGTAATAGACATAAACTCCAACTTGATTTTGTCTTACCGCATCTTGATTTTGCATCTCACTGCAAAAATAATAATTTTTTCATTATCTGACATTTATTTTTTTCAGTGTAAAAAATATACAACATTCAACATTATTCACCATTGATTTAAAAATGACATTATTACCAATATCAGCAATTCATATTATATTAATCCTAAATCACATATAAAAACCATCGATAAAAACAAAAAATATTATTTAAAAGAAAAAATTACATTTATTATATTATAAAAACAAGTATATTTTCTATAGAAAATCTGTATTTAAAATTTTATATATATCTGAATATTAAATATTTAAACTTTTTAATGCTTAAAAATATCTGTACATCTCAAATATCGGTCATCTTGTTATTATTGAAAAAATTATTCTATGTAGTTGTTTAATAACTATATATTTTAAATATCTAAAGCCACAAAAATATCTGTATGTAAAACTTTATATACATCTGAATAATAAATATTTAAATTTATATACGCCTAAAAATATCTGTATATATCCCATCTATGATACAATCTTAATATTTAAACAATCATTTACATATTTTTACTGTATAACTCTCATAATATACAACAATGCCAGCAAAATGTCTGTATGTGAAATTTCATATCTATATGAATATTAGGTATTTACAATTTAAGATAAACATAAAAATCTGTATTATCACTTTTTTAGGTTACATTAAAAAATATCCAA
Source organism: Bacteroidales bacterium Phil6 (assembly GCA_002633315.1). Classification (GTDB taxonomy): domain Bacteria; phylum Bacteroidota; class Bacteroidia; order Bacteroidales; family F082; genus Limimorpha; species Limimorpha avicola. The sequence continues at coordinate 28,630 of NWBN01000018.1, read as the reverse complement.
TGGTTAAAAAAATACAAAAAAACGACACAGAGTTATTTTATGAAAATCACATTAGTAGTTTTATAATAAAACAGAAGTTTTTTTATAGAAACGCTCCGTGAAACATCTAAAAAACAAGATATAATGTACTGTCATTCAACAAATGATAAAAAAATGTAAAGCCATATAAAAAAAGTATGATTTTTTTTGGATTAATGAAAAATAGTATTAACTTTGACGCGATTAAAATCATCGTGTTATGAAGCAGATATTAAAATACAACCTGTAAAGTCTCTGCAATAAATAATGTACCGCCGGTTGTGGAGACAGTTACCATTGTGCTATACATTTAAATGCACTATCAGGCAAAGACTTCTTGTCTTTATGAAACAGTTGAACAACCTGTTTGATGGTACACCAAAACTTTCTAAATCATTTATTAACAAAAAATATTATCATGAAAAAACTTTACACGAAAAGCATCATCCTCATGATGGCACTACTCTTAGCATCAAGCCTTAATGCTCAGAATAAAACTGAATACATGTCATATTTCGCATCTGACTCGACAACAGCTAATGTATGTATAAATGGCATCGATAACATTCATACTTGTATTTTTAATTTCCACAAAGACAACATTATGACAATAAACGGTAAAGAATACTATGTTGCAACAGTTTATCAATGGAAATTCGGATACGAAACAACAAGTGCAAGTTATTACAACAATGAATACAATATTCTTTTAAGGGAAGAAACTGAAACGGGAAGACTTTATCGTTACGACATGGAAGGTGAAAAGGAAATTCTTGTTTGCGACATGTCGTTGGAGATAGGTGATGTTATTCAATTTTACCTTGACAATAAAGATGTCCAAGACATTACCGTTGATAAGATTAGTTATACCGAATCAGGGAAAAAAGAAATCGGTTTTATCACTTCTTACGGAACTATATGCAACATTGTATTTACTGAAGGCTGCTTCCCGAATGAGAATCCTTTCGGACTTCCGCAAGAACATTCCGTGTATTCTGCCGAGCAAACACTGATATGCGAATATTTTGATGGTGAAGAAATTTATCACAATAATTATTATAACGACTGTTATATTGATTTTTCCGACATTGAAGAAAAAGACATGTATTCGACAAAAGTATATCCTAATCCGGGAAACAATATTTTGAACATCAAAACACCATTGCAAAATGCAAGAATAGAAGTATATGACATTCTCGGAAAGACAATATTTAAACAAGATATTAATGAAGAAATTACGAAGATTTCTACAGGGAATTGGACAAATGGAATGTATTTTTGGAAAATTTACAGTGAAGAAAAAGAAGTTAATAGCGGCAAATGGCTGAAACAATAGTAAAGATATCACAATTTGGCATTTTTATTATCAAAATATAATTTATTGTCACCGTAGAGACGTCATATTATGGCGTCTCTACAATAAGTTGATAAAAATAACATCAGTATCGCAAGTGATTATGATTACTTCTTATATAAATTTTTGAGTACGATTTTTTACAGGGCACCAATGAATTTTCATTAATGTTAAATTTCAAGCAAAATACTGTTGTCGCATCTTTTGACGAACATTTCCTAAAATAAATGTAAATGCCGACATTTTTCAGGAAAAGAGTTCTATACGTACATAAAAATCGTATTTTATCAAAACTATAATAATATATTTCATCAAAAAAGTCTGTATATAAAATATATTATATATAACAATAAGAAACATTTACATTTTTAAATCTTTAAAAAATCTGTACATACAAAATCTTATTTTTTTGTTTATATTGAAATAATCTATCATTATTTTTAAAGTAAAACTTAAATATTTTAATATTAACATTTTTTAAAAAAATCTGTATCAAAAATTTTATATATAATTGGTTAATACATATTTAAAATTTTTATGCTTTAAAAAATCTGTATCAAAAAAATATGCAATCTTCTTTTATATTGAAATAATTATTAAAAAAATTTATAAATAAAACAAATATAGTTTTACATCTATCGCTTTCGTCTTTCGCCTGGAAAAAGTTTGTAAATTAGATTTATTACTTAACTGATTATTAAATATATATATGATTTTTGTTGAATAAAATGTTTGTAACAATCAATTTTATATTTTTCGTTTATATTGAAACAAATATTTTGAGATTTTCTGTCTAAGACTATCATATTTAAAACATCATATTTCCTAAAATATCTGTATGTAAGATTTTATATATATTTGAATATTAAATATTTAAAATTTATTCCAAACAAAAAAGTCTGTATTATTCATCTTTTATCGTTGTCATCGAAAATTTTTATATGACACTAAAAAAGATTTGATTTTTAATGATGTTTTAAATCATGATAAACAACTCGACATCTCATATTATGACCAATAATATATTAGACATATAACTTTCATTGTACACATATAAAAATATGACATTACATTTAAAACAATTTTTTAATGGTACAAAAAAATGAAAGAGTCTATCTGTCTTATTTAAAACATACAAACTCATAATCACATCACAATGTATTGCCTCTCCATACTACAAAATACCATTGGAATATATATGATTGATGTAAAACATACATGACCAAGTATGATTCCAAGCCATATAAAACTGTTTTTCAAAAACTTTATTGGTCTTTTTGCATTTGATTGTTGAAAGTTCATGCTTTGAACAGTTACAATAAATTTGTGGACTTAAAAAAAATAAACTATTTTTGCAGTTTAAAAATCTTAAAGTCTAAAGATTGACTTATGAAAAACGCATATCGTGAATACAAAAACCTGAATCTCACCAATATAGCTGATGAGGTTCGTCGTTATTGGGAAGAAAACACCATCTTCAGCAAGAGTTTGGAAAGCCGCAAAAACGGAACGGCATACGTATTTTACGAAGGACCACCTTCAGCAAACGGTACTCCCGGAATACACCATGTCTTGTCAAGAACCATTAAGGACACATTTTGCAGATACCATACTCTCAAAGGTGAATATGTATCCCGAAAAGCCGGATGGGACACTCACGGCCTTCCCGTAGAGCTTGGAGTGGAAAAGAAATTAGGCATCACTAAAGAAGATATAGGCAAAAAAATCAGCGTTGACGACTATAACAAGGCTTGTCGCGAAGAAGTGATGAAATATAAAGACTTATGGGATGACCTCACTCGTAAAATGGGTTATTGGGTGAACCTTGACGACCCTTATATCACCTTTACCAACGATTATATCGAGACTTTATGGTTTTTACTATCTGAGCTTTACAAGAAAGGACTTCTCTACAAGGGATATACCATACAACCTTTCTCGCCTGCCGCCGGCACAGGACTCAGCTCACACGAACTCAACATGCCTGGTTGCTATCGTGACGTCAAAGACCTCACCTGTGTCGCCATGTTCCGCCTCAAGGCAACGCAAAGCAGATTCAAAGAACTGCCATTCGGCGCCCAGGTGCCTTTTAACGATATTCAGATAATGGCATGGACTACTACCCCATGGACTCTGCCGTCCAACACAGCTTTGTGCGTGGGTCCAAACATCGAATACTGTCTCGTCAAAACTGTCAACCCTGTCAATGGTACTCCGACATACGTCATCATTGGAAAACTTTTGATGAGTTCATTCTTCCCACCGGAAAATGAGAAACCTTCTTTCGAAGAATATAAAACAGGCGATAAGAAATTACCTTACGACATTCTCGGTACTTGCAAAGGATCCGACCTCGTTGGCATTGAATACGAACAACTTATACCATGGGTCAAAACAAGCGATAACGCTTTCCGCGTAATTCCGGGTGATTATGTCACTACCGATGAAGGCACTACAGGTATTGTTCACATCGCTCCTACCTTCGGCGCCGATGACGACAGAGTGGCTAAACAAAACAACATACCTCCACTCGTCATGATAGACAAAGACGGCAAGGCTCAGCCTATGGTTGACCGCTCCGGTAAATTCTTCCTCATGGAAGACCTCGACCCCGACTTTGTGAAAAACAATATCGACACAGATGCATACAAACCTTTCGCCGGACAATACGTCAAAAATGCTTACGACAGTACAAAAACAGAAAAAGACAAGTCTCTCGACGTTGACATAGTCATAATGTTGAAAGAACAGAACAAGCTCTTCAAAAGCGAGAAACATACACACAGCTATCCGCACTGCTGGCGTACTGACAAACCTGTCCTTTATTATCCGCTCGACAGTTGGTTCATTCGTACTACTGCTTTGAAAAACAGAATGATAGAACTCAACAAGACTATCAATTGGAAACCTGAGACGACCGGCACGGGACGTTTCGGCAACTGGCTCGAGAACCTCGTGGACTGGAATCTCTCACGCTCCCGCTACTGGGGCACACCTTTGCCAATATGGCGTACCGAAGACGGCAACGAAGAGATATGTATCGGCAGTGTAAAACAACTCAGTGAAGAAATAGAAAAATCTATAAATGCCGGTTTTATGACGGACAACCCGTATAAATCGGACAATTATAACGATTTCGACTTGCACAGACCTTATATCGACAATGTAGTGCTCGTCTCCAACAGCGGAAAAAAGATGTTCCGCGAGCCTGACCTCATCGATGTATGGTTCGACTCCGGTGCCATGCCGTATGCACAGATACATTATATGGGCGATAAAGCTCAACTCAACGACAAGGTGTTTCCTGCCGATTTCATCGCTGAAGGCGTGGACCAGACACGCGGCTGGTTCTTTACCCTTCATGCCATTGCCACTATGGTATTCGACTCTGTGGCTTATAAAAATGTCATCTCCAACGGACTGGTACTCGACAAAAACGGGAACAAGATGTCAAAACGTCTCGGTAATGCCGTGGATCCTTTCGGTGCCATTGAGAAATACGGTGCCGACGCCGTGCGCTGGTATATGATGACCAACTCACAGCCATGGGATAACCTCAAATTCGACGAAGAAGGCGTCGATGACGTGCGCCGCAAGTTTTTCGGCACATTGTACAACACCTACGCATTCTTCGCCTTGTATGCCAACATTGATAAATTCGACTATTCCGATGCTGATATACCTTATGAGAGACGTCCCGAAATAGACCGATGGATACTATCCGAACTTAACTCACTCATTATCGAGGTTGACAACGCTTATCAAAACTATGAGCCTACAAAGGCCGGCCGCGCCATAGGCAAATTCGTCGATGCCCACCTGAGCAATTGGTATGTACGTCTCTCTCGCCGCCGTTTCTGGAAAAGCAACGCCTCGGAAGATAAGACATCCGCTTATCAGACTCTTTACTCATGCTTGGATGTACTATCACGCCTTATTTCTCCTATCGCACCGTTCTTCGCAGACCGGTTGTACTGCGACCTTAATAATGTCACAGGCAGACAAACAGCTGAGTCAGTCCATCTTACCGACTTTCCATCAGCTGACACTTCCATGATAGACAAACAACTCGAAGAACGCATGGAGTTGGCCCAACTCGTATCTTCCATGGTGCTGTCGCTGAGAAAGAAAGCCAATATACGCGTACGTCAACCATTGTCTAAAATCATGATACCGATAGACTCTGAAATACGTCATGAACAAATTCTTAAAGTGGAACGCCTGATTCTGTCAGAGGTGAATGTCAAGGAAATACAATATCTCACCGATGACAAAAATGTTCTTGTCAAAAAGATAAAACCTAACTTCAAGACTTTAGGTCCACGTTACGGTAAACTGATGAAACAAGTTTCTCAATATTTCTCAGAGATGTCCCAAAATGACATAAGAGAATTCGAAAGAAATAACGGTTCAATAATAAATATTGATAATCAAGAAGTTACATTAAACATCGACGATGCCGAGATTACTACTGACGACATTCCAGGCTGGACAGTGACAACACAGGATAATGTCACTGTCGCTCTCGACATGACAATTACAAAAGAACTTGCCGACGAAGGTCTCGCAAGAGAAATAGTCAATCGTATTCAAGGTATGAGAAAAGACAAAGGTCTTGAAGTCACTGACCATATCGTCCTCACTATCGAGAAAAACAATGATATTGTCAACGCCGTCGAACAATACACTGACTATATATGCTCCGAGACACTCGCCACCCTGAATCTTGTTGATACTATCAACGATGAGAGCGTGACAAAACAGGAACTCGTAGAGAACATTTATGCTAAAATATCCATTAGCAAAGCATAACAATTGAATTATCAATCGAACCTTAGTTCTGATTACAAACTGTATATACCGACAACTATTGATTTAACCCACAACATTTAACATCAATAGTTGTCGGTATTTTTCATTCGGAAACAAGTTTTTTATCAAAAGAAAAGACATAAACATTTCTTTCAAAAATAGATTTTCATTGATTTTTTCTTTCATATTTCAAAAAAATATATTATTTTTGGGCGTTATTAATTCAGAAAAAAATGAGCCTTATGGAAGGAAATGCAAACGAAACAGAAAAACTCAGATATTCTGATGCAGAACTCGCCGAATTTGAAGCCCTGATATTGGAAAAACTTGAAACAGCGAGAAAAGATTTGGAACTTTTAAACGAAAATGTAGCCGGCGGAAAAAACAGTGCCAATGACAGTGCTCCGACTTTCAAGATTTTGGAAGAAGGTTCTGCAGTGTTGTCAAAGGAAGAAAACAGTCAACTTGCAATGCGTCAATACAAATATATCCAAAACCTTGAAAACGCACTGATACGCATAAAAAACAAGACATATGGCATCTGTCGTGTGACAGGAAAACTCATTCCAAAAGAAAGACTACGTGCCGTACCTCACGCTACATTAAGTGTGGAAGCTAAATTGAACCAGAAAAAGAAATGAAGAAATCTCTTATAGTGATTTTCTCAGTCATTTTGATAGACCAGATAAGCAAATTTTTGGTCAAATTAAACATGACATTAAGCGAATGTATCCCTGTTTTCGGCAAATGGTTCAATATTTTGTTCATAGAAAACAACGGCATGGCTTTCGGCTGGGAAATCTCAGAGAGCATTTGGGGTAAACTGATACTCGGAGCATTCAGAATAGCAGCAGTGATCTTGCTGTTTATTCTGTTAAAGAAACTGAGTGACAAAGATGTCAGTTTCGGACCTTTATTCGGTATTTCTCTTATTATAGCAGGAGCATTGGGCAATATCATAGACGGAATGTTTTACGGCATGATATTCAGCGAGAGTACTTTCTACAACACAGCGGTATTGTTCCCGGAAGGTGGTGGTTATTCAGGTTTTATGCAAGGTAAAGTAGTTGACATGCTTTATTTTCCACTCTTCACCTTTCCGCAATGGGTGCCACTTTTCGGAGGTCAGATATTTTTCAGCCCAATATTCAACATTGCGGATTCATCAATTACCATTGGAACATTGTATCTTATAATATTCCACGGCAAATTTATACTTCATACAATAGATTCTATTTCAGAAAAAAAACAAGAACAACAGGAGCTTAAAAATGAATAAAGAAAAAATCGGTCATATTGTACAGATCATCGGACCTGTTATAGACGTTGCCTTTGAAGATAAAGACCATCTTCCGAGTCTGCTCGACGCTCTTGAGATAGAACGTGACAACGGAGATAAACTGATAACGGAAGTTCAACAGGACATTGGAGAAAACACCATGAGAACCATTGCCATGGACTCTACCGACGGCTTGAGAAGAGGCATGAAAGTGCGTTGTCTCGACAAGCCCATATCAATGCCGACAGGAGACCAGGTCAAAGGTAGGTTATTCAATGTGATAGGAGACTCTATCGATGGTCTATCCCCTATGAAAGAGTGTAAACGCAACAGCATACACCGAGAACCGCCTAAATTCGAAAACCTTTCGACAAATCAAGAGGTGCTCTATACCGGCATTAAAGTTATTGACTTGATAGAACCATACGCTAAAGGAGGAAAAATAGGTCTGTTTGGCGGCGCCGGTGTTGGTAAGACGGTCATTATCATGGAACTGATCAATAACATCGCTAAATCGTACTCCGGCATGTCGGTATTTGCCGGCGTGGGAGAACGTACCCGCGAAGGTAATGATTTGCTCAGAGAAATGATAGAATCAGGCGTAATAAAATACGGAGAAGAGTTTTCAAAAGAAATGGAAAAAGGCGGCTGGCCTTTAGAGAAAGTAAACTACGATGAATTGATAAAATCACAGGCGACATTGGTATTCGGCCAAATGAACGAACCTCCGGGAGCACGTGCCAGAGTGGCTCTCAGCGGTCTTACAATGGCTGAATATTTCCGGGACGGAGACGAGAACAATTCGGGACGCGACATCTTGTTTTTCATTGACAACATCTTCCGTTTCACACAGGCAGGTTCTGAAGTGTCAGCCCTGTTGGGACGTATGCCTTCCGCTGTAGGCTATCAACCTACTTTGGCTTCCGAAATGGGTCTCATGCAGGAACGTATCACATCCACTAAACACGGCTCCATAACTTCAGTACAGGCAGTATATGTACCTGCCGACGACTTGACAGACCCGGCACCTGCTACAACATTCGCTCACCTCGATGCCACTACGGTATTGAGCCGTAAAATATCAGAACTCGGCATTTATCCCGCCGTTGACCCTCTCGACTCTACTTCGAGAATATTGACACCCGAAATAGTTGGCGAAGCTCATTATAATACAGCTCAACGCGTCATCAATATTTTACAGAGATATAAAGACCTGCAGGACATAATCGCTATTTTAGGTATGGACGAACTGTCAGAAGAAGATAAACTCGTGGTGAAAAGAGCAAGACGTGTTCAGAGATTCCTCTCACAGCCACTTCATGTTGCAGAACAGTTCACCAACATACCGGGAACAATAGTCAGTATTGAAGATACCATAAAAGGTTTCAATATGATTATGGATGGCGAGGTTGACCAGTATCCGGAAGCAGCTTTCAATTTGGTTGGAACAATTGAAGAAGCTATCGAGAAAGGTAAGAAAATGATGGCTGAGACAAATGAATGACCATGAAAATAGAAATAATAACACCGGACAAAAGACTTTATAATGGTGACACCGACCTGGTTCAATTGCCCGGAATAGACGGACTGTTCGAGATACTTAACAACCATGCTCCCATGATTGCTGCCTTGGGCGCCGGGAAAATAAAAATAAGAGAACTGAACGGCAAACTGAGTTATTTCGAAATTAAAGGCGGTGTTTTAGAAGTGCTCAACAATAAAATACTGGTGTTGGCAGATTGATATCACCTATTTATATATAAGGCGTGCTTCCCAAAAACACGCCTTATTTATTTTTGAAAAATATTGAAACTTCTTTCAGAAATCATATAACTCATTTATTGACAATATATCTTTCTTATCCATCATAATTAATAATTAGTAAAATGATATGATTATCATAATTTATGAATCTTCTTATTTATAATAATGTATTATATTATACCATAAAAGTTTTGACTTTATTAGTAAAAGGTATTACTAATTTTAATATTTTTGCAAAAACAAATTACAAATTTTAATTTTTTTAAAGATGAAGAAAAATTTATTTATCACCGGAATTTTTCTGTTATTGAGTTCAGTAACAGTATTGTTTGCACAAAAACCGACCCAACCAGCCCCCAAAAAATCATTGATAGGTGATTACTTGTCCATTGGAGGGTACATCAATTCACAGTATAATTTTGAATCCCAAAAATTGAATGACGGCACTTTGGATGAGTCAAATACATTTCAGATTCGCCGTGCACGTCTTGACATCAAGGGCAATATCACAAAAAATATTGAATTCAGATTGCAGGGTGATTTTACTAAATCTGCCGCTCTTGTCGATGCTTTCGTAAAAGTCAAATTCAATCCATACATCAATGTACAAGTCGGACAATTCAAGATACCGTTTTCAATAGAAAACCCTTATGCACCACTTGACCTCGAGGCTATAGACAACGCACAAGTCATCAACGCATTAAGTGGCTTCAGCGACGTAAGCGGTAATGGCAACTACAAATTCGGTCGTGAGATAGGTGTCATGCTTTACGGAGGTTTTATCAACATGGAGACCTTTGGCAAGAAGTTCCAACTTCTCAATTATAGCGTGGGAGTCTTCAATGGTGCCGGTATCAACACAAAAGACAACAATAAAACAAAAGACATTGCCGGACGTTTGGAATTACATCCTTGGATAAAAGAACTTGTTCTTGCCGGTTCAATGTACATTGGCGAATATCAAACAACCAACAACGAAAATGCAATAAGAAACAGATACGGTATTGGCGGTGAATACAAAAACAATCATCTTGTGGTTCGTTCGGAGTATCTTTGGGGTGTGACCGGAATGGATAACACAGATGAAATTACTTTTGCAGAAGGAAAACTTGTCAATGACCAAAAATCAGACGGTTTCTATGCAGTAGCTGCATACGTCTTCAACGTAGGAAAAGATGGCAAACAAACCATAGCACCTGTCGTACGTTATGATTATTACAACAGCAACACGGATCTGACAGAAACAACATCTACATATTACATGTTGGGGTTGGATTGGTGGCCGGAAAAACATCTTCGTTTCCAGCTTAACTACACATTGAAAGACAATGGCAACAATGACAATTTGGGACATGCCGTCGCAGCTATGTTGTCCGTTAAATTCTAATTTTAAAAAAGTATTTTATGACTAAAACAGCAACAAAAAAACCTTTTATCAACGAAGAATGGTTGATAGTAGCAATAGGTCTTGTAATTTTGGCATTATGCGTTATTTTCCCGAAATTCATGAACGGGATTCAGATGTTGAACGTTAAAACTTTGACTACAGCCAACGGATGGTTAAATGCAGGTTATACATTCGTATTCTTAATGATAATAATTTATACCTCAGCTATCATTTTAAAAAAGGATATTAAAGGAATATTTTTATCATTTTTAGTAATCTTTGCCTTAACATTACTCGCTCAATTATGTGCAAGTATTCCTTTTTGTAAGAAATATGGACTCGAGGCTGTGTTGTTTGCTGTTCTTTTCGGATTGATCATCAGCAACTTCATTGGTGTTCCAAAATGGATGAAACCTGCAATACAGAGTGAGTTTTACATTAAAATAGGCATTGTCTGTTTAGGTGCCACAGTAATCTTCGGAGAAATCATGAAATCCGGAGCTTTCGGTCTCATACAAGCACTTATAGTAGTATTTTGCGTATGGTATTTCGGTTTCTGGATCTCCCGCAAAGTATATCACGTCGATGACGAGATGGCTACAATGCTTGCAAGTTCTGTCAGTATCTGCGGCGTTTCTGCTGCTATCGCAACATGTGGAACTATCAAAGGCGATCAGAAGAAACTCAGTTACGTCATCTCATTAGTCATGGTAATTGCAATACCAATGCTTTATATCATGCCGTTGCTTTGCAAATGGATTCTTCCATTAATACTCCCGGGCAATGAAATAGCACAAGCACAGGTGGCCGGAGCATGGATTGGTGGAACCATAGATACTACTGCAGCAGTAGCCGCTTCCGGCGGTATCCTTGGAGACATCGCCGGTGACACTGCAGTTATTGTTAAAGCTTCTCAAAATGTTTTGATAGGTGTTGCTGCATTCTTAATCTCCCTTTTCTGGTCTTTCCGCAAAACTGAAGGTGTTGAAAAGACCTCCGGAAAAGTCATCTGGGAACGTTTTCCTAAATTTGTAATCGGCATGGTCATTGCCTCCGCAATATTCAGCATCTGGTTCTCAGGCGCTGCCGAAGTGGGTGATGCCACAATAAAATACACTAGCATGGCTAAGAATTTCCAAGGAATATTCTTCTCCATAGCATTTGTTTGTATAGGTCTTGAAACACATTTCAAAGAAATCTTTGCCAAAGAAAACCGTCAATCGTTGAAAGCATTCCTTGCAGCACAAGGATTCAACATACTGTTTACCTTGATAGTGGCATGGATTCTTTTCGGCATTATTGCCAATTAAAAAAACAAACTATTTACTAATAATAGAGCGGTGGTGTGTCAAATATCTTTTGACACACTTTCTTTTTCTAATTCTAAAATATTATCATAAACTATCTTATCAATATTGGCTATTATCATAAAAACAACTACTCACTTTATAATCATACAAACAAAATCTTTTGCACACAATCAAACATATCAAATGTTGTGTTCCTAAACACATTGTAATAAATTAACCGGTAAGAAATATCGCAATCGGGTTTACAAAGACACATATCATACCTACAAATAAGGATTTTATTTGCAATTTATCACCATTATTAATGATGAAAAAATGAATAATTGTCATTAACTTTGCAAAATAAAAATCATGTTATAACCAAGTCAACAATATGGATATCAACAGTGAAAAGAGAATTAATCTTTCAGAGATGAAGACCGGCACCAAGTGCGTGATAATCAGAGTTAACGGACATGGTGGGTTAAGGCATCGTCTTATGGAAATGGGATTCGTCAAAGGAGAGACTATCACAGTCATTAAAAACGCCCCTCTTCTCGACCCTGTTGAATATCAAGTGATGCAGGCTCATGTGTCATTAAGACGAAGCGAAGCTGACAAAATCGAAGTCGTAGAAGTCAACAAAGAATATGTCAATGAAACGGATTATAACGGTGTCATGACGGAAGAACGCATCTCTGAAACCATAAAAGACCAGAGCAATACCATCACTGTAGCACTTATAGGCAACCCTAATTGCGGAAAGACATCGTTTTTCAATCATGCAACAGGACTTAGAGAAAAGGTCGGCAATTACAGTGGCGTCACCGTTGACCTTAAAATAGGCACTTTCTATCATAATGGCTATACCATACGTCTCGTTGACCTTCCGGGTACATACTCCATAACAGAGTACTCTCCAGAAGAACGTTATGTACGTGACTATCTGACACATAACAATCCTGATATGATTCTCAACATCGTTGATGCATCGAATATAGAGAGAAATCTCTTCCTTACCACACAACTTATTGACATGAATATCCCCATCGTCATGGCATTGAATATGTTTGATGAATTGACTTCCAAAGGCGATAAATTAGATTATGAAGCGTTGGGTAAAATGCTCGGGTTACCAATAGTGCCGACAACAGCATCAAAAGGTTCTGGCATAAAAGATGTGTTACAGACTATAATCGATGTTTACAACAACAGGAAAAACCTGACAAAACACATTCATATCAATTATGGCAAAGATATTGAGAACGCTATTATTCCAATAAAAAAACTTATTGAAGAAGACAAAGACATAATCAACAAATACCCGGCAAGATATATCGCCATCACTACTTTGGACAACACGCAATCTACCATAGACGAAATAAAGAATCTGAAAGATTGTGACAAAATTCTCAAAGAAGCGGAGATACGTCGTCAGTCGCTTGAACGTTCATACGACGAAGATGTAAACACTCTTATAACCAATGCCCGTTATGCTTTTATCAGAGGAGCACTTAAAGAGACATACACTCAAGGAAAGACAAATGAAAACTGGTCGGCATATAAAATAGACGACATATTAACCAACAGATGGTTGGGATTTCCAATATTGGTATTGTTCATGTGGATAATGTTTCAAACGACATTTACCGTAGGTGCTTATCCTCAGAAATGGATTGAGATGGGAGTCAACTGGTTCAGCAACCTTGTAGGGTCATGGATTAATGAAGGCATACTGCACAACCTCATCATCGACGGCATCATTGCCGGTGTGGGTGGTGTCCTCGTCTTTCTTCCTAACATCTTGATAATGTTTTTATTTATCTCCATACTTGAAGATATTGGATATATGGCGAGAGCAGCTTTCATAATGGATAAACTGATGCATAAAATCGGGCTTCATGGCAAGTCATTCATTCCTTTCATTATAGGTTTCGGTTGTACTGTACCTGCCATAATGGCAACACGTACTCTCGAAAACAAGAAAGACAGACTTGTAACAATACTTGCTACGCCTTTTATATCCTGTTCAGCACGATTACCTGTTTATTTGTTGTTTGTCGCTGCATTTTTCAAAAAACATCAAGGCTTGATATTATTAAGTATCTATGCCATTGGCGTAGTTTTTGCCATTTTAACAGCCTTTTTACTTAATAAAACTGCTTTCAAGGGGCAATCAGAACAGTTCGTCATGGAACTGCCTCCATACAGAATCCCAACAATGCGTAATACCTTAATACACATGTGGGATAAAAGCGTTCAATATCTTCAGAAAATGGCAACCATCATCTTAGTTGCTTCTATTATAATATGGGCATTGGAATATTTCCCGAGAACTAATGAAAAATTGACAGCAATAGAACAAAATATAGAAAATGTCAAATCGGACGACAATATCAGCGAAGCAGATAAAATCGCAGAGATTGACAGATTGAAACGATTATATGCTGCTACACACAGTGAGAATTCTTATATTGGACGTTTTGGTCATTTTATTGAACCAATAGTACGTCCGCTTGGTTTTGACTGGCGTATTGGTGTCAGTCTTGTCACAGGCATTGCCGCAAAAGAGGTTATCATTTCGACAATGGCAGTGTTTTATCAGGCTGAGGATAGTTATAATGAAAATGATAATATGGAACAGTTGATACAGAAACAAACGTGGAAAAATGGCAAATATGCCGGAAAAACCGTATTCTCTCCTTTAGTGGCATACGGATTAATGCTCTTTGTTTTGCTTTGTACCCCATGCATAGCAGCTTTGACCGCAATAAAAAGAGAAGCAGGCTTGAAATGGGCGGTATTTTCCATGATTTACAGCACAGGCTTAGCTTGGACTGTATCTTTTTTAGTATATCAGATAGGTTCTCTAATATCATAACTCATGATTCAAAATATCATAGTATTTATCATTGTTGTTGCTGCTGTTATTTACTTTTTTATTTTAATGATAAAAAAGATATGTAAAGGCAACTCATGTTGCTCAAGTAAAATTTTTAATTGTAACAAATGTCATCACGACGGTTGTTACAATTGTCCGTTAAAAAATAATAATGAAATAAACAAACCATTATGAACTTTCTTCAGACATTGTTATTCATGTTGTGCCAAATGGCACCGTATCTTTTACTCGGCTTTTTTGTTGCCGGTCTGTTACATGTATTCGTTCCATCAAAATTTTTCGAACGACATTTGTCACAGGAAAATTTCAAATCAGTCTTATGGGCGACATTATTAGGAATACCACTTCCTCTATGTTCTTGTGGTGTGATACCTACTGCAATATCATTACGTCGTGACGGAGCTTCGCGAGGAGCCACTGTCGCTTTCATGATTGCTACCCCACAAACCGGAATTGACTCGATTATTGCAACATATTCTCTTATGGGACTACCCTTTGCTATAATAAGACCTGTCGTAGCTCTATTGACAGCTCTATCCGGTGGAATGGTAACTACATGGTTCTCAAAAGATGAAATAGTCGTTCACAATAATTCATCTTGTTCCGTAAAAACTCCACTTAAAAACAAACTCATCGAACTGCTGCGCTACAGTTTCGTCGATTTAATACAAAACATGGGAAAATGGCTCACCTTAGGTTTGATAATCGGTGCTTTGATAACTGTATTGGTCCCCGACTCATTCTTTACTTCTCTCAATCTTCCTCCTTTAATCACCATGTTGATTGTCTTATTGGTAGCAATTCCCATGTATGTATGTGCCATGGGTTCTATACCTATTGCCGCCGCCTTGATGATGAAAGGCCTGTCTCCCGGAACAGCCTTAGTGTTCCTTATTGCCGGTCCTGCAACAAGCATAGCGTCCATGTTGGTGATAGGTAAATCACTCGGTAAAAAACAATTGTCGTTTTATCTCATTTCCATAATCATAGGCTCAATAACTTGCGGACTATTTATAGATTATTTGTTGCCACGTTCATGGTTCGACAACAGCATGCTGTCAGATGCAATAAGCTGTAACCATAGCGTCACTCCTTCATGGATAGAGATTATTTCAGCTTCAGTATTCGTATTATTACTTATAAATGCTTTTATCATGAAATTATTTAATAGACAAACAGTTAAAGATGATGGCAGTATCATATACCGTATCAACGGAATGACTTGCAACCATTGTAAGGCCTCAGTAGAAAAGGCTATTAAAGCACTTGACAATATCGAGGATGTTGTTGTTGACTTGGGTAGTAAAACAGCATCCGTTAAAGGCTATCCAGATGACGAAGCCGTTAAAAAGGCTGTGGAGGAAATCGGATTCGAATATATCGGCAGAAAATAAAATCGACAATATATTTTTAAGTATTGAAAACGACAATTTGTAGTTTTACAATAATTTTTGTTTGAATTTGATTAATCGATGTGCAAATTATAGAAATGGCAACAGGTTTCAATAAGTTGTATTCTATAATTTGCTTTTCAATATCAAAACAATGCAACAATATTTTCAAGATACTTTTGATAATGTAGAGAGTACTGCAATCAAGTACGAAATTCATTATTTTCATTAATATTTTTTCAATATCTGAGAGATATAATAATCTGTATTCACTGAATTTCTTTGAAAAAAGTCCGGTAATATTTTATTAATCATTTAAGTTTAAGAAAGAACTACATTTCCGTATTTACAAATATCATCCAAAACATTTTATTTCACGCTTCGTCTTTTTATATGGTGAATAAATCTATTTGTGGGAATTGCTTTTCCGGCTACAACAAGCAAAACACCTGATAATATCAGAATAATTCCCAATCCCAAACGTAAAGTAAATACCTCATGAAAAACTGCAATGCCAATAACAACAGCCGTCAACGGCTCCAAGGCACCCATAATGGCTGCAGGCGTAGAACCCACATCTCGTATGGAAACATTCATAAATACCAAAGACAATATCGTAGGCAGAACGGCGAGCATTAAAGCAAACATCCACTCTCTTGCTGTTGTCAAAACCTGCAAATGTGTCTCCTTATCAAACATGGAATGTAAAAAAATCACAAAAGCCCCGACTATTAACACATAAAACGTCATTTTGATAGATGGCATCCTAACCTCAGTTTTGTTGACTACCACAATATATATTGCATAACTCAAGGAAGAAAGCATTACCAGAATAAAACCTATTGTACTTTGTGGGGAATTTCCTTCAGATTCATTGAGCAAGGCTATTCCGGCAAATGCCATGACAATAGAAAACACTGTTGCTACAGTCAATTTTTCCTTGAAAAACAATGCCATGATTATTGCAACCATCATCGGATAAACGAACAATAATGTTGAAGCCACACCGGCATCCATATAAATAAAGCTGTAATATAATGTCAATGAAGATATTACAAACAAAACACCAAGAGGAAGCAACACTTTTATTTCTTTTTTGGTAAGTTTAAAAGAAATATTTCTTACCATCATAATAATCGCTATTATCACTGCAGCCAAAGAAAACCTGTGAAACAACACCGTATCTGTATTTATTCCATCCATATACAGAAACTTGGCTCCCAATGGATTCGTTCCATAACAAACAGCAGCTATAATTCCGCATAAATATCCCCTGAATTTTGTGTTCATAATAATACCATCTTCTAATTCGGGGCACAAAAGTAACAAATTTTATAATGAGTAAATTAACCCTCATAGAAATTATTTATATACATAATATATTGATTTTATGTACATTACACATTATTCGTTTCAAATTTCGCTTTTTCAAGGACTTGAATCGATAATTTTGCAACAAACAATACTGTTTTCCAATTTCATATATATAGAAACAACGACATTGGTATCTTATTCAATAAATTATTCTTCAGAACTGTTATCACAAAAGTGCCATATATTCCGACACTTATCAACAATCAACATATAATGATTTGATTATAAATATATTAAAAGAAATTTTACATATATTTTCGAGACAACAACAAAGTATCTGTAATAAAATTACAGTTATTCAAACGCATGATTTGCCTTCAAAACAGAAAACAAATTACTAAAAGACTTAAAATCAAAAACCGGTTATCCCAAATATTTAAGGATATTATCTATCACTATGCCAAGTCGCAGTTCAAAAGCTTCCTTTGTAGCAAAACCTATATGAGGCAACAACAAAGTGTTAGGTGCCGATAACAAAACATTATCCTCTTTCAGGGGAGGCTCATTGTCATAGACATCGAGAGCAGCCCCGGCAATCTTGCCGCTTTTCAAAACTTCGGACAAATCATTGGCATTAATGACAGGTCCTCTTGCAGCATTGATTATTATGGCATCCTTTTTCATCATTGACAACTCACGTGCTGTGACAAAATTACGTGTTTCTTCATTAAGTGCAAGATGCAAAGCTATGATATCTGCTTCTTTAAACAATACGTCTTTTTCCACAAATCTTACACCGTCAATATGTTTAGGAGTTCTGTTCCAAGCAATAATTTTACAGCCGAAAGCCTGAGCCAAAGCCGCTGTCCTGCAACCTATGGCACCCATACCTATTATTCCAACCGTTTTTCCTGAAATCTCTCTTCCGGGAACAATGGATTTACCGCAACACCTACGTGTAATAGAATCATTTTCAACTATATGTCTATATAATCCTATCATCATACATATAGTCTCTTCAGCGACAGCCTGTGTTGAATAACCTGCTGAATTCATTACAGTGATATTTCTCCTCTCGCATTCTTCCAAATCAATATGATCCAAACCTGTAAAAGCTATGGACAACATCTTTAATTTGGGACATGCATCAAGAAAGTCCTTATCCAACGGCATGTTGCTCTCAACGACTATATCAGCATCAGATGCTCTCTCCTTATTCAATTCAGGTATCCTGTCCGAATATATTATCACCTCATGACCTCTGTCTCTCAAAACATTTGTCGCTCTTTCTATACTGTCAACAGAAACACCCAACGGTTCCAAAAATACTATCTTCATAATTTTAT
The DNA here is from genome assembly GCA_002633315.1 of Bacteroidales bacterium Phil6. Taxonomy (GTDB): domain Bacteria; phylum Bacteroidota; class Bacteroidia; order Bacteroidales; family F082; genus Limimorpha; species Limimorpha avicola. Next base: position 9,774 of record NWBN01000018.1, on the reverse strand, counting down.
ATTAAAACATCATTATCAAATCCACATCGACATTATAGTAAATTCCGTTTATTCAAACCATCTATTTTCCAAATCCACCATAACGTGGTTATTCTATTACAACTTATCAATCGTTGCAACACATGCAAAATTATAAAAATATCCAATCACTTACAACAAAACAAACACTTTTCCTATTCATAACTTACGTACGTCTGCAAAACGATTCCGATTACAATGAACTATAAAAAGAGAAGTTTTGTCTTTTAATTTATCATAACTCGGAAAACATCCAATGATTCTCATCCATATTTTTTCTACAACCTTGCATACACATAAAAGCAAGACTCCTTGATAAAATTTGAATGACATTCTGCAAAACAGTTTAAACAAATAATCAGTATCTTCAATTATTCTCCCGGTTTTATCATACCGTCGTCATAACCTCCGTTATTGAGTGACTTCCTACCTTTGCTGAATGACTTGCCGTAGTTGATGTTCCACGACAAACCGAGCACAAGCATATTGCCGTTATTTGCAGTCCAGTTGACATGCCTGTACGGGTGTACTGCTGACAAGCCTTCTGATTCGTATTTATATCCTTCTTTGTTGAACGGACAATGCCATGTCAATGTTATATATAAATTTTTCAATTTGTATTGCGCGTAAATATCTTGTGACATGTCTTTATAAGACAGATTCTCGCCATACAGTGAAATTTTCGGAGTAATATCGAATTCACATCCTATATTGAATTTATTCCAAACAGCCTGTACATCAACGCTGCTATAGAAATTTACATGTTCATGATGAAAATCAATTCCTTTGGATTCATCTCTGCTCAACGTACCATTGAGTGATATGTAAAGGAATTTAAACAATTTTCTCATTCCGAGTTCTGCATTAAAATACATACTGTTGAAATAATCGCTGTTGTGAGGAGAGTTGATGAACAAATTCAATCCCGGATCATAATGATATGTAAATATTATTGGATTGAACAGATAGGAATATCCTGCTGTCGCTATGGCATACAAACTCTTTTGACTATTATAAACAAGTACTAATTTGCTCAATAATGAATAATACGGTTTCAAATCAGGGTTACCTACATTGGCTTCAACATCATCGGTACGCTGCATTATGGTAGATAGTGCTCCGAGCGAAGGAAGATTCGGAGTTAAATTTGCTACGGCTGACATCGATAATTTCCTGTTAATTATCCAGTTTAATTTGACTGTACTTAAATTTTTGATGTAATTTTGTTTGTTCATGCCATCATTGACGACAAATATCTTCATTCCGGTTCCAAGGACAAGACTTGCTCTTTTTCCCAACATGGTGACATACTGTGAGTATGCATAAACATTATCCTTATTCATGGACGAAGTTTCTTCATAGACCACATAATCATTATGAGCGAAATTGTGTTGATATTGAAGTCCGAGATATAATTCTGAATTGTCAAATGACTTTGTGTACATAGCCTCTCCGCTGACAGAATATCCATGATTTTCAATATAGGTAGGATATTCCTCCAGGAGAGAGTCTGAAATATTGTTGTATATTAATTTGTTTTCATAAAAAGAATTTGAATATTGGCCGACAACATTTAATTCAATCTTTTGAAAATTTCTCATCCTGCGACTGAAATACAAATCGAGTACAGGCATGTTCGCCTTGTCTCTTCTAATTCTGTTCATTGTTATTGTATCTATGATGCCATTATCACTCTCCATCATCATTCCGTCACCTGTCCAATTGTTATTATTGATATTATCTCTCAACGACACGATTAAAAATGTACTGTCATTAGCCTGATAAGTATATTCAGCCATAATGTTATGTGTGGTATAATAAAACGGAAAATTCATCGTCTGTTGGCGCTTTACCATTCTGTTTTCATTGATGTATTTGTCTGTCAATTCGTAAGGTACATCATCATAATTTCGATGACTGACATTATATTGTATCAATATTTCAGATTTTCCTCTGTTGTATGTTCCTAAAACATAACCGTCAACAAACCGGTATTGAAAGCGGTCTTGCCATTGGCACTGATAGAGCCTCCGTCTTCAACTTCTTTCAAGACAATATTGATAATCCCTGTTGCCCCTTTGTCCAAATAACGTATTCCCGGATTATTACTGTACTCGACTCGTTTGATCTTTTCTGAACTTACATTGATAAATCTTTGATATGAAACCTCTTTGCCATTGATTTGAAATACCGGAGTTCCACCGTCAATGCTGATTGTCTCTTTTGCCATATTGACTTTCAATCCGGGTAGTTGCAACATGTTGAGATAATTGATGCCTTTACCGTAAATCTCAACTTCTGTAGGATCGGGAAGTATGACAAAATGTTGAGGCGTCTCTTCAATACGAGAACCTTGTATCACAACATCGTCTAATATCTCGGAAGTTTGAGGCATAGTCAAATCGCCAAGGTCGGACGGTCGACAATATATTGAAAGACGTTCATAACCTATGGCTGTGGCTAAGAGAATATATCTTCCTTCTTCAACATTGAAAATAAAGTTCCCGTTTTCATCTGAAGACGTTCCGGAAATGATGCTGTCATTGTATGCCGATTTCAAGGATACATTTGCAAATTGAACAGCTGCACCATTTTCATCGACAAGGCGTGCCTTTAATTCTTTCAACTCATTTTGAGAAAATGATGTCAATGCTATAAAACATAGTAACAATGTAAAAATACTTTTCATGACGATTAGATTTAAATGGTTGTGGCACATTGATTTTTCTTAAATAATAGAGATTCTTCATAGTAAATATAAATTTTAGTCGTGCTTCATTTTGTATGTCTGATATAAGTCCTCAACCTATTACTTTTTGCAAATATATAAATTATTATTACTTTTAATAATTTTTTAAAGATTTTTTCATTGTTGCTGAATAAAATCGTTATATGGAATAAATATATATGAGATTACTATTTAAGACACAAATTATTTTTAAACATATTTACAGACGCAATAATATGACGTCTCTACATATAAAATCATAATAAATTGATTAAGTATCAATATAAAACCATTATATAATTCCTCAGCTTGACTTGCAGGCATATAAATTTTATTTTCAAGACATTATTAAGAAACTCAAAATTTTTGCCTTACAATAGAATAACTGTTTTTAATTCATTGCAGTCCGTAAAAGTTCTTTAAGATTTCATTGTCCTATAGAACTTTCAATAGCAATAAAATACAGTTTTTATAAAGAAAAACCATAGTTTGAACAATTAAATTCATGAGCCATGATTTTAATTTTTACGTTATGTAATAAATCTTGTACAAGTCAAAAACACAAATCCCGTTTGATTTTGATATGAGTCATTTAAATTAATTATCTATAGATATATTCATGAACGAAATTTTAACAGTCAGAAAAGTTTTAAATCATATATAGTACTAACTTTTTCATAAACAAGTCATTATCGTTTCAGGCATGGTCTCCGTGGAGGATAATACCATCTTAAACTGTCGTTCGAATGGTACTCCTCCGGCCGAAAACCCGAATAATGCTGATAGTGTCTCCTAAAGGGTGATAATTCATCAGAGATTCTTTCCATTAATGTTCAAGACCTCTAACACTAAAGAGTTGTATTTGGAATGCGGTATTTGATAAGGAGGACACAAACCATCATCATTCAATAAGAAACATATAGAGTGATTAGGTTATTCTGTTGTTTTTTTGTCAAGCAACATAAACTCGTCTATGACTATTTCACTATAAAATCTTCTGTTGCCGTCTTTATCATCATAACTTCTATTCTGTATCTCACCGTTTATGGCTATAAACTGTCCTTTTTTAATCAGTTTCTCTACCAATTCGGCAGTTTTTCCCCACGCCAAAATATTATGCCAAGTAACATTCTTTTGCAATTCTTTCTTTTCATTATAATAGAAATCATTGGTCGCAAGCGTAAAACGCGCCATCTTTCTTCCTTCTCCTTTTATTGTCTTAACTTCCGGATCTCCTCCTGAATATCCAATAAGTCTAACATTGTTATTAAGTCCCATAATTCTACGTTTTTAAGTTCTACTTTCGAAAGCAAAATTACACCTGCTACTTACACATAGTCGTATAAAAAACACTTGATTTTTAAAATAAATCATATATTATTGATAATCTATATTTTAAATTTTGAAATCAAACCAAAATCCTATCACTCAAATGTTACTGTTTTTTTAATGATGTCATTTATGTGTTATATATATGTAATATTCTGTTAACATATTATTCTTTATCTATCTATAAAACCTCCAAAACTCATAAAAACAGTTACCAGAAATAATATTATGCCACGAAATAATATTCTAAAAATCAATTATTTACAAATTATATTAATCAATATGTCATGAAAACAAAAGTTTTGTATCATTTGTTACATATTTCTAATATCGGCTTTAGTACTTTTGCAACGAAAAAGATCGTTACAACCTAAAAACATTAGATTATTATGCAATTTCATCCTGAAAAATGTAGAATACCGGACGAGCCGAACAAACCTTTTATCGACTCGGAAGAAATTTGGGATTATATCAACAATACAAAAAGCACCCCGGATAGAGTTAGAGAAATAATACAGAAGTCATTAGACAAGAATCGTCTTACCATGGAAGAAACCGCTGTTTTAATCAATACTACAGATCCGGAACTGGTTGAAGAAATAAAAGAAGGAGCACGTGAGTTGAAAAGACGTATCTACGGGAACCGCATAGTTCTTTTTGCTCCTTTATATGTCGGTAACCATTGTATCAACGACTGTAAATACTGTGGATTCCGTTCTTCCAACAAAGAACAGATACGTACTACACTCACAGATGAAGAGTTAATTAAAAACGTAGAAGCTCTTGAGGATGATGGACAAAAACGTTTAATTCTTGTTTATGGAGAGCATCCAAAATATTCTGCCGAATATATAGCACATACAGTAAACCTTACATACGCCACCCGCAAGGGCAATGGTTCAATACGCCGTGTAAACATCAATGCTGCACCTCTTGATGTAAAAGGATTTCGCACCGTAAAAGAAGCAGGTATAGGTACTTATCAAATTTTCCAGGAGACCTATAATATAAACGCATATAAGAAATTCCACCCTGCTTACACTCGCAAAGGCGACTTCAATTGGCGCCTCACCTCTATGGACCGTGCTCAACAGGCAGGCATAGACGACAACGGTCTCGGTATCCTCTTCGGTCTTTATGACTGGCGCTTCGAAGTGCTTGCTATGATACGCCATACCAACCACCTCGAGGCTTGTTTCAACGTAGGTCCTCATACCATTTCTTTCCCTCGCATAAAAGACGCTTCAGGATTGAATATTGACAGAGAATATATGGTTGACGACGAGACTTTCCTGAAGATCATAGCCATTTTCCGTCTTGCCGTGCCTTATACAGGTTTAATACTTACAGCACGTGAGTCTCCGGAGTTCAGACATAATGCAATACAATTCGGCATCTCTCAAATCGATGGAGGTACCAACCTGCAAATTGGCGACTACCGTTATCATCATGAAGACACCGAAAACAATACCGACAAAACCGAGAATCAGAACCTTCACCGTGAACAGTTTAAAATCAACGATGACCGTACTTTGTCAGACATCATAGATGAATTGCTCGATGATAACTTCATCCCGAGTTTTTGCACTGCTTGTTATAGACTCGGACGTACAGGCGAACACTTTATGGAATTTAGCGTACCGGGATTTATCAAACGTTATTGTACACCCAACGCTATCCTGACACTTGCAGAATATCTCGTTGACTATGCCAACCCAACAGTTGCTGCAAAAGGATGGAAATGTATCGAAAACAATTTCAAAAATGTCGATCCCAAGTTCCTTGATGAATTGAAAAACCGTATCGAGAGAATTAAAAACGGAGAACGCGACCTTTATTTCTAAATTATGATTATGTTATTCCTTGATTTAAGTATTATAAAATCCTCTAATGAAACGCGAGTATATTCCCGCGTTTCATTTTATCATCAAACTATTAAAAATGGCTAAAGATTTGAAACCTCACATCGGAATTTTCGGCCGTCGCAATAACGGTAAAAGTTCCATTATCAACAAACTGACAGGACAAGATATCGCAATAGTATCTGACTTCGCCGGTACCACTACAGACCCGGTAAAGAAATCTATGGAAATTTTCGGCATAGGTCCTGCTGTTATTATAGACACTGCCGGTATTGATGACTATGGCGAACTCGGAACAAAACGCGTAGAGAAAACTTATCAAACCATTAAAAATATCGACTGTGCCATTTTGGTGATAACAAATAATGAGTTCGACACTCCTGAAATTGAACTTATCAACCGTTTTACTGAAAACGATATACCTTTTCTCGTGATTCACAACAAATCCGATATCATTCCTATCGATACTACACTAAAATCAAGAATTGAACACGACTACCATACTAAAGTATTAGATTTCAATACAATAAATGGAGACACCTCCACTCTGACAGAACTTCTCAAAAAAACAATCCCTGAAACATCATACCATAAACCATCACTTCTTGGTGACATCATAAAACCAAAAGATGTTGTAGTTTTAGTTACTCCCATAGATGCCGAGGCTCCTGATGGAAGAATGATATTGCCACAAGTAATGGCCATACGTGATGTCCTTGACAATGACTGCATTTGCGTAGTAGTAAAAGAGACGAATCTACAGGACTATTTTGAAAAAATAACATGCAAGCCGGCACTTGTAGTCACTGACAGTCAAGTATTTGCCATAGTCAATAAAATAGTCCCTCCCGAAATTCCTTTAACAAGTTTCAGCATTGTCCTTGCCCGTCTCCGCGGTGACTTCGACAATTATGCCAAAGGAACAAGTTTTTTATCCCGACTTAAAGACGATGACAAAATTCTAATGCTCGAATCCTGTACTCATCAAGTAAATTGCGAAGATATCGGCAGATACAAAATACCTAACCTAATCCGTAAATTCACGAAAAAAAACATATCTTTCGATTATATATCCGGACTTGCTCCAATAGAAAATATAGAACAATATGCCATGGTTATTCAATGCGGAGGCTGTATGGTGACACGTAAACAACTGATTAACAGAACTAATATGGCTGTCAGCAAAAACATACCGATTAGCAACTACGGAATGACATTGGCATATCTCAACGGCATCTTCGACAGAGCCATGGAACCTTTTCGTAAATGACAAAAGGCGGTATGCATTTGATTCTAAAAAATACATACCGCCATTTCTATGCAAATAAAATTATCCATAATCATCTCTCTGCTAATGAAATCCAAATATTTCCATGTCTGAAAGAAATAACATTTACGTCATTATTTACCAAAACATTCTTGATATCATGGGTTATTCCCATACCAAGACATTTGAAAACCGCCTCTTTTTGAGTCCATAGCTTATAGAACATATCGGCAGGATTATTTTCTTCATATATCATTTTCAATTCATCATCATTAAATGAATATTTCGCCAACTGCTCCCTAAATTTACCTATATCCTCCACATCAATACCGACAATTTTCCTTGACAAAACACATACAACTGCTGTTTTACAATGACTTATATTAAAATACCAGTCGGGATAATTCTTTAAAAACGGTTTTCCATGTTCATTATAGTCAAACTCCGGCATTCCTGACATTACCCCGATATCTTTCAAAGCTTTGACCAATAGTAAATATGCCACTGCATTTCTGACACGGTTCGAATGGTGTTTATACGCCATCATTTGTTCTGTTCTCCAATGTGGAAAAAATGTAACACATTGCTTTACAAAATCTTCTCCCAAATCTTCTATACTATCAAACAAATATATCTTCATGACGGCATTTATTATCTGCAAAATTAAACCTTTTAAAACAACTGTCAACAATTCATGTCTTTTAACAATAAAATTGTAACAAATGATACCTTAACAGACTGTATTATTGATTATTTTTGTAAAAAAATAAACATGCCAATGACAAATATCGATGACATTCTAAACAAAGAACATCTTGATTATGAAGATATTGTAATGCTTCTTTCTATTGAAGACAAAAATGACATGCAAAAAGTCTTTGACAAGGCATTATCAGTAAAAGCAAATGCCATAGGACGTTTTGTTTATTTGAGAGGATTGATAGAATTGTCCAATATTTGTAGAAAAAATTGCCTTTATTGTGGTATAAGACGTGATAACTATAAAGCCATACGTTATACTTTGTTTCACGATGAAGTTATGGAATCTGTACGTCTTACCGAAAAGTTCGGGTTTGGTTCTATTGTCATCCAAAGTGGTGAACTACTTGGAGATACATTCATTGAAACATTGGAATCATATATAAAAGAGATACATCAAAAATATCCTGAACTACTGATAACTTTATCATGCGGTGAACAAACTCCAGAGGTGTATAAACGCTGGTTTGATGCCGGGGCACATCGCTATTTGCTTCGTATTGAAAGTTCCGACGAAGAACTGTATTACAGCATTCATCCAAAAGATGAGAACCATTCATTTAAAGCAAGGATGCAAGCTCTAACAGACTTAAGAAACACCGGCTATCAAGTCGGTACAGGTGTCATGATAGGACTTCCAAATCAAACTATTGAACATCTTGCTAAAGATTTGATTTTTTTCAGAGACTTTGATGTTGACATGATAGGTATGGGGCCTTTTATAGAACACAGTGAGACACCTCTTTATGAAAAACGAAACCTGCTTTGGTCCCTTGAAAAACGTTTTAACGTAAGTCTTTTAATGATCGCAATACTTCGCATTATGATGCCTACAATAAATATTGCTGCATCAACAGCACTTGAATCACTTGATAATCAAGGCAGACGAAAAGCTATCCTTGCCGGTGCCAATGTAGTTATGCCAAATGTAACACCTTTATATAAAAAGAAAAACTATAAACTATATGAAAATAAACCCGGAATACACCTGAATCCATGGGAAAGTCTTAAATCCATACATGACAGCATAGAAAACTGCGGAGAACATATTTGTTATCATAACCCCGGAATTCCCAAACATTTCAGAGACAGAACCAACAGCATTTGATTATTTTTGTTTTTTTTAATAATGGTAAACCTTCATCTGACATATTTGTTTATTTGTAATAAAAATATCTTGTTATGTTTGAATTACCTAAATTACCTTATGACAGAGATGCCTTAGAACCGCATATCTCTAAACAGACCTTAGATTTCCATTATGGTCAACATCATGCTACATACATTAAAAATCTCAACAACCTTATTGCCGGTTCTCCACTTGAAGACATGAGTATGGTCGATATAATAAAAAAAAGTTCAGGAGGAATTTACAATAATGCTGCACAAAGTTGGAATCATGAATTTTATTGGAATTGTATGTCTCCTAAAGCAAAAAAAATGCCGGAAGGTCAACTAATGCATTCAATTATACGTGACTTTGGAAACTTCAATGATTTTAAAGACATTTTCATTAAACAGGCTTCATCATTGTTCGGTTCAGGCTGGACATGGTTGGTGAGCGACAAAAAATTACGTTTGTCTATTATACAAACACATAACGCCGACAATCCATTAACATTAGATAATCTTACTCCACTTCTTACATGTGATGTATGGGAACATGCCTATTATCTCGATAAACAGAATCTGAGAACTGCATACGTCAATGAATTCTGGAATGTCATAAATTGGGATTTTGTCGAGAAAAATTATGATAATCATCAATAAAACATCAGAATACTTTTACATCAAAAAAGGGGACGCTGTTG
>NWBN01000017.1 GCA_002633315.1 Bacteroidales bacterium Phil6 | reverse complement strand
CCTCTCCTTGGGAATAAATCCCTCGGGATAGTTCCATGTCAACAATACAGCATTGTTCTCCTTCCTCTCCAACTCCAAATCCGTGACGGGATTCCTGTCTCTCCGCAGATTTACATTTTCATAAACTTCTTTCTTTTCATCTTTTTCTTCACTGACAATCTTTTTTACTTTAAATGTCTGTGCCTGCAAAACCGAAGTTGCTGTCATTGCCATTATCAATAGCATTATCACTTTCTTAGTTGTATAAAATTTTTTCATAACATTGATTTTTAGATTTCTTTAATCAGATTATAGTCTTTTATTTACTTTTCTTCATGGCATAAACTGTCATTATTTTCGTGACAAAGAGTCGTTTCAAATTATTTTTCCGATAGTCGTTGATAGTCTTCGCAAACGGCAACTCTTTTTGCGGAGACTTTATCGATGTATTTCAATATACGTTTCATGAATTGCTGTTTTATATTTTGATTATATTACTTCGTACTCCGTTGTCTGTCACCTCGTCGTAAACATTGCCTCCAAGAATTTTGTGAATAACTTTTGTTGGCCTGTTCTCTCTCAGTAATGCTTCCTTATTTACTGAATTTAATTTCATAACATTTTTTTCTTTTTCAATTACGCAAATTTAATGAATAAAATATGAAAAAAACAGGCTGAAAAAAGCTTTACAAACTTTTTTTAGTACAGTTTTATATATAAAATATTGATTATAAATATTATATGAAGAAAGTACAAGGCGTTTTTTACAAACTTTTTTTCGGCATTTACATGGTATTATTGTCTGTTTTCGTCATTTTACCGCATAATTTGGACCTGTATTTATCCATGTTACAAACAGAACAATGCATGAAATCGGTTTCTTATTTTTTGGACAAATCAAAATGTGACAGAATACATATCTTGAACTCCATTTCATTCAAATCCTGATATTGTTCCTTAATAATGTTCATTCTGCCACAAAACAATTTGTCAATATCGGATTCCAATGAAATCCAAATATGATTTACATGTAGAGACATCATGGTATGGCGTCTCGAAAAATCCAAAAAGAAAAGACTATATTTCATCGTATGTACATGCCATTTCTATACGGCTGTATATTATGCCGTTTCTACAAAATTATTATAAATTTTTTTACAAATAAATTTTTAAATAAAAGGCCTATTTTATATTTTTGCAAAAAATAAATGTAAACCATGAAGAAAATACTTATATCCGTTTTGTTTTTGTTTGTAACATTGGTTTCATATTCTCAGATAAAAGTATTGTCCATAGAACCTGATGAGGCAGATCTTACGGCGAGGATAAATCCCAAGCAGGACCGTAACGGATTCAATTGTGCATTGTTGAAGATAACGACAATGGGAATAGACGGAGAGCAGAGGAGGAAGTTCTTTTTCACAGGAGATATGGCGACGCAGATAGTAGATGTCAGTTTTCCACCCGGAGAGATATGGGTGTATCTGTCACCGGGACGCAGCCAGTTGGTGATAAGACATGACGACTATGGCAAGACCATATACGACATGCCGTATGCACTGAAAGAGAAGACGTGTTATGCCATGGTAATAACGGCAGACAAGGAAGTTAATAATGTAGTAAGAAACTATCTGATAATAAAAGCGGACCAGCCCAATGCGTTGATATATGTGGATGATGTCTTTGTAGGGGAGAAAGAAGTGTTTCTGTTGTACAATGCGGGAGAGACACACAAGTGGAAGATAGAATGCAACATGTATCATGCGGAGAGCGGAGAGGTTAAGATTAGTTATACGGAAAAGACAGTGATAGATAAGATAATGCGACCTGCATTCGGATGTCTTAATGTTACGAGCATGCCGGAGAGCGGAGCTGCCGTATATGTTGATGGAATAAAGATGGGAGAGACACCATATAAGGCAGACAAAATCAAGAGTGGTGAGTATAAGGTGAGAGTGGTGAAAGAGATGTATTATCCGGAGGAGAGGACTTATGTAGTAAGGGATGGAGAGACAACGGAAGCGAAGATGGAGATGAGGGGAAATTATGCAAATGTGACAGTGGAGACGGAAGCCGGAGCAGAAATATATGTTGACAATGAATATAAAGGAACCGGGAGCTGGACGGGAAAACTGATGGGAGGAGAACATCTGTTTGAGGCGAGAAAGGAGTCTCATATTACGGCGACAGTGAATGTGAGACTGACGACAGGAAAGGAAGAGAGAGTGGTGATACCGAATCCTGAGCCGGTGTACGGTACGTTGAATGTGGCAACGACGCCGATGGGAGCCGATATTTACGTGGATGGTAAAATGCTTGGAACGACGCCGGAATATATCACCGACATATTGGTAGGTACCCGAGAGTTGAGACTTGAAAAACAAGGATATGAAACAGTGAGTAAGAAAATAACAATAATAGAGAAAGAAGTGCTGAATGTGAATGAGAAATTGAGTTTTGTCGAAGGAGAAATCTCGAGTGAGGATGAAAAAACTCATGTTGAAAAAAAAGAAGAGTATGTGCAGACGGAGAATGGTTCAACGAGATATGATTTTGAAGTTACGGAAAACAATATTAACGGGCATGTATATGTTGACTTGGGGTTGCCGAGCGGGTTGAAATGGGCGACATGCAATGTGGGAGCTAATTCACCATCGGAATACGGTGATTATTATGCCTGGGGAGAAGTTGAATCCAAAGAAAGATATACTATGAAAAATTGTGTTACAATGAATCAAAAAATAGGAGAAATAAGTGGAGATTCCCAATACGATGCAGCGAGAGCCAATTGGGGAGGGACGTGGCGAATGCCGACAAAAGAAGAGTTTGATGAATTATTGAACAAATGTACATGGACATGGACTACACAAGGTGGGAAAAAAGGTTGTAATGTGACGGGCCCAAACGGTAACAGTATTTTTCTTCCTGCTGCGGGTTTTCGTGGCGGGACGTCGTTTTACCGCGCGGGGTCTGTCGGACCCTATTGGAGTTCTACGCCGTACGAGAGCAGTACTCTGGATTCGTACTACCTTTATTTCTGCAACGACGGTTGCCTCTCGAGTAAGAGCGATCGCAGCTACGGTCTATCCGTGCGCCCTGTTTCAGAATAAAAGCGTAGCGAATTTGATTTATTTGATTCATTTGATTTATTTGCGGTGTGGCATAGAAAAGCCACACGATGCAGATACCGCCTTTCGGCGGTCGGAAATTTTTTCAAAAATAGCGACATCTAAAAAATGATAAAATTTGAATTTTACACACTTTTTTGGAACAGTATCTATGGTTCTCTATGAATCTTGTACATCAAATTTACAAGAAAGATTTTAATTTAACTTTTGTTTTCAATCTTTAATCGATGATGATTGTTTCCTTTTAAAAACATGAATATGGAAACAAGAAACGAAAACACAATGCCAAGGATAGGAGATTATGCTCCTGATTTTACAGCTGTCACCACTCAGGGCAATATCTCATTCCCTGAAGATTTTAAGGGGAAATGGAAAATCTTATTCAGCCATCCTGCTGATTTCACACCTGTTTGTACTACGGAATTCATGACTTTCGGCAGTATGGCAAAGACTTTTGAAGAGCTTAACTGTCAACTTATCGGATTGTCGATAGACAGTCTGTACAGCCATATTGCCTGGCTCAGGACTATTAGAGAGAAGATAGAATTCAACGGCATGAGCGACATACAGGTGCAGTTCCCTGTCATAGTGGATATTGGAATGGATATAGCAAAAAAATATGGCATGATACATCCGGGCGAGACTGATACGGCGGCAGTGAGGACTGTATTTTTCATAGACCCGGAAGACAAGATACGCTGTATTATGTATTATCCCCTCGCTTTGGGACGCAATTTCGACGAGATAAAACGCGTGCTTATAGGACTGCAGACCATAGACCATTTCGGCGTTGCCCTGCCGGCAGACTGGCGCCCCGGCGACGATGTGATAGTCCCTACTGCCAATTCTTGCGGCATAGCACAGAAACGTATGGAAGGTCATGAGAAAAATGTTCGCTGTCACGACTGGTTCTTGTGTACTAAAGAATTGCCGGTGGAAGAGATAGAACGTAAAATAGTAAAAAAATAATTGTTGCCGGCGTGTATTGTTCCGTTACTCGCCTTGTTAATTTATCTTGAAGATAATGAAACTCTTGTGAAGCTGAAATACTTCGGGATATGAACGGAATGAATAAACCTTTGAAAGATTGTCGTTTTTGATGATTTTTCAAAGGTTTTTCGCTATCTTGACAGTAGGTAAATAAATGAGTTACAGGCAGTTGTTATCTGTTCATCACTCTTTTTAAAACCTCGGCAGTATAAGACTTGTCGCATCTCAAAAGTTCTTCCGGAGTGCCTTCGAATACGATGTTTCCTCCGAGGTCGCCTCCTTCCGGACCAAGGTCTATTATCCAGTCGGCTGACTTTATGACATCGGGGTCATGTTCCACGACAATGATGGAATGGCCGTTTTTTATCAGTGCGTCGAAGGCGGCAAGGAGTTTTTTGACGTCATGGAAATGAAGTCCTGTAGTAGGCTCATCGAAAATGAAAAGGGTGGGTTTCTCATTATAACCGTTTACGAGGAAAGATGCCAATTTGATACGTTGTGCCTCACCGCCGCTTAACGTCGATGAAGGCTGTCCCATCTTCAGATAACCTAACCCCACATCTTGCAGCGGCTTGAGCTTCATTGTTATCCTTTCCGTTATGTTGCTGAAGTCGTTGGGACGGGAAAAGAAATCCAGAGCCTCGTCAATGCTCATGTTAAGAATGTCGTTTATGTTTTTATTCATGAACTTCACCTCTAACGCCTCTTCCTTGTAACGTTGCCCGTGACAAACATCGCAAATGAGATAAACGTCTGCCATAAACTGCATCTCAACTTTCAGTTGTCCTTCACCCTCGCAATTGTCGCAACGTCCGCCCGGAACATTGAAAGAGAAATATCCTGCCTTATATCCACGCATTTTGGCAAGTTTCTGTTCGGCAAACAGCTGTCGTATGTCGTCAAAAGCCTTTATATATGTTACCGGATTGGAGCGCGACGACCTGCCTATAGGCATCTGGTTTATATATTCTACGGCTTTTAACTGATGGGTTGTCAATGTGATATTTTCAAAAACTCCGCTTCTGTCTATGGTGCCGTCCAAATATCTCTTCAGTTCAGGATAAATGATGTTGTTAACCAATGATGACTTCCCGGAGCCGCTGACACCCGTTATCACTGTCATTATGCCGACAGGTATTTTTACTGTAATATCTTTGAGGTTATTCTCAGAGCAGTGTTTAAAAGAGATGTAATTGTTCCATTTCCTGCGTGTTGCAGGTGTTTGGATACTCATCTCGCCCGAGAGATATCTGGCAGTAAGACTTTTCCCTTCTTTCAGCATGGTGTTTATGTCGCCTTGAAATACGAGTTCTCCGCCGAAAACTCCGGCGTATGGTCCTATGTCGATTATTTCGTCTGCACTTCTTATTATATCTTCGTCATGTTCCACAACAATGACAGTATTGCCTATGTCGCGCAGATGTTTTAGTACTTTGATAAGTCGTTGTGTGTCACGTGAGTGAAGCCCTATACTCGGTTCATCGAGTATGTAAATGGACCCTACGAGGCTGCTTCCGAGCGAGGTGGCGAGGTTGATGCGCTGCGACTCACCGCCTGACAAGGTGGATGAGGTCCTGTTCAATGTGAGATACCCGAGACCTACGTCTGTTAGAAAGTCAAGACGGTTGCGTATCTCAACGAGAAGACGCTCCGCCACAGACTGTTCTGTTTCAGATAACGTTAGATTGTCGAAAAAGTCTTTCAGTTTCTCCAACGGCATGGATACAAGTTCATTGATGTTTTTACCGCCTACTCTCACATATTGAGCGGCTTCAGTCAGTCGCATGCCTTTGCATTTCGGACATGTTGTCTTGCCTCTGTATCGAGACATCATCACTCTGTATTGTATCTTGTAAGTCTGAGACTCAACCTCTTTGAAGAAGTCATTAATGCCTTGGAAATAACTGCATCCGTTCCAAAGCATGTCTTTCTGTTTTTCAGTAAGTTGATTGTAAGGAGTATGAATGGGGAAGTCGCATTTTCGAGCTTTCTTGATGATGGCATCGCGCCATGCACTCATTTTCTCGCCTCTCCAGCAGGCAACGGCATTGTCGTATAATGACAGACTTTTGTTTGGAATAACCAAATTCTCGTCTATGCCTATGATGGTGCCGAATCCTTCGCAGACATTGCATGCCCCGTAAGGATTGTTGAATGAAAACAGATGTACCGACGGTTGTTCGAATGTCATGCCGTCAGCTTCAAAACGTGAAGAAAAATAATGTTCGGAGAAACTTCCGTTATTATCTACAAGTATTATGCAGCTGTCTTTACCTTCGTAAAATGCTGTCTGCACCGAGTCGGAAATCTGTCCCACAAGCTCCTGTGTCTTGTCATTGACTTTCAGTCTGTCGATCAAGATTCTGATGTTGTCGGTGTTCTCTGTTATGTTTTCTTTGAGACAATCTTCGATACGTATGATTTTATTATTGACAATCAGTCTGTTAAATCCTTGTTGCAATAATATCTCCAAATGTTCCTTCAATGTTCTGCCTTCAGGAAGGATAACAGGAGAGAGAATATATACCGCATTGTTGATTTGAGAGAAGATGAAATCCACCACGTCGCCGACCTGATGGCTTTTTACTTCCACACCTGAGATGGGAGAGAAAGTATGACCCACCCTTGAAAAAAGCAGTTTCAAATACTCATAAATCTCTGTAGTAGTGCCAACTGTAGAACGAGGATTGGAAGAATTGGTGCGTTGTTCGATGGCAATGGCAGGAGACAGACCTGATATTCTGTCAACATCCGGTTTGCGCAGTCTGCCCATAAACTGTCGTGCGTAAGCACTGAGACTTTCGACATAACGACGCTGTCCTTCAGCATAAATGGTGTCGAAAGCTAAAGACGATTTTCCGGAACCCGATAAACCGGTGATAACGGTCAACTTGTTCTTCTGTATGTCTAAGTCGATGTTTTTCAAGTTATTGACTCTTGCACCACGTATCTCTATCTTGTCTGATTTCTTCATCACTCTATACCTTCTCGAAAAAAATTTCACGAAAATACAAAAAAAACCTTGACATCATTAAAAAATGCATTAAATTTGCAGAAAATTAAATAGAAGAAGTCATCGAATTGTTAAACAGTTAAAAAATAGGAGAGACATTATAGAATAGATTTTACCCTTTACATACGAAACCATTAAATAAAGGGAGGAAATATGTCTGAGATATTAAGTGATAGACAGTTGGTTGAAAATTACCGTAAAGGTGATATTTCAAGTTTTGAAATTTTAATTGACCGTCATCAGAATAAAATTTATTCCTATGTCTTGATGCTTGTGAAGGATAAGCAACTTGCCGATGACATTTATCAGGACACCATACTTAAAATAATAAGAACAATAAAAGCCGGCTCTTATAAGGAGGAAGGCAAATTTATACAGTTTGCGATGCGTATATCGCATAATCTTGTCATTGATTATTTCCGCAAATCGAAACGTCTGCCTGTTGTTGAGGCTGTTAACAAGGAATACGACCTTATGGACAACGCCAAACTGGCGGACCCGTCTATAGAGGAAACCATAATTACGGAACAGATTTATGAAGATGTGCGTAAAATGATTGATTTTCTTCCGCCGGAACAAAAAGAGGTGTTGCACATGAGAATGTATTCCGAGATGTCTTTCAAGGATATAGCGGAGGCTACCAACGTGAGTATCAATACTGCTCTCGGAAGAATGCGTTATGCCTTGATTAATATGCGTAAAATGGTGAAAGAGAAAGATTTGGTGCTGACGATAAAATAATTTTGTATCGTCATACTAAATAAAACTCATAGCCGTTATATTTCCGTATTTGTTAACGAAAATATCGCCTATGAGTTTAAAAGTTACACATTTTTTACCATCACATTGTGATAATGACGTCTCTTTTGAGGCACGCATTAAAGATTCGGTACGCGCATTTTGTAGTGATGCTGAACCAAGTGAGAAAGTCAGAATTGCCATATTGCAATATGCGGCATCTTATGAATGTCTCGATACCAAGATCGGAAATGTGGATGTTATTTTAAATTAAACTTACAATCGTAATCATAAAAACGCGGGTCTGATATTCAAACTCGCGTTTTTTGCTAAAAATTCTTTTCTTCTTGAAATACAGCATCATCGATGATGCTCATAAACACTGTAAAAGAAATGAATAGAATGGTTTTTATAATGATTGATTTTTTATTTTCCTGAAACTATGTATAAAATGAATTATACTTCCGATTATAAAGACAATGTATATCGCTGTCAATAATATGCTCGATTCCCCCTCAATCCATTTGTCGTAAATGTTTTTACCGAAAAGTATTGCCAAAATGGTACAGACAATGGCACTTATTATGGATATTGTCATATTCCTTTTGTATGAATTCTTAGAAAGTATATCGCCTTCCTTTGTGTAGTGTGACATTACAAGTTGCAATCCGAACACAAGAATAATTAAAATCATTATTGTCAACATAACCTGAAAGGTTTAAATTTGTGACAAAGATAAGTTGAATTTTATGAAAAGTCAAGAAAAAATAACAGTTTTTTTTAAAAAAAGTTGACAACATGTTCTGAAAATTATTAATGTTGAAAGAAAGTATATGTTTTAATCATTTCGGAATTGTATAATTATTAAGATTTTAAATTTTTTTATGTTGTTTTTAATATTATGATTTGAAAAGAATTTATGAAAAACGAAAAGATTTTATGTCGATGATGTTTTTTATCCGGTAAGAATTGAAATAAAAATAATACACTGCGGTCGAATTGTAATAAGATTGTGATTCTGGTCAATATAGATATTTGAAAATTCATTGACTTAATAGTCGATGTTTTCAAGTAAAAATCGTTGATTATACTTGATTTTGCGATAATTGTTTCCGATGACAAGATTAATGTCGAGATGATTAATTTGTTTATTATTGAGTTAAAAGTGAATTTTATGCTCAATTCTGATGATGATTTCATGTAATTTAAATATGATTAAATAAGGAAAAGATGATTTTGTTTTTTGTATATAAAATCAATAATTTTTTATTGTGTTCTGACATTAAAATATGAACAATATGGAATGCTTTTGATTTAAGACTTTTTGTATAGTCATGATGAGTTTTTAATCATTGATGAGAAATGGATTTTTTATTGCAAGGTCATTGCATGAATGCCGGAAAAGAATAGGTTTGCAATCTGAAAGACAATTTAAACGAAAAACATTAAATATTAATAAATAAAAAGTGAAACTCTAAAGAATTTTTACTAAATTTGCAGTCTTAAAGTTAGGTTAAGTAATGAAATTTAAAATATAAACAGCTATGAATAAGCAGATTACATTAGAAGAAGCCATTTCGAGAGTCCATGATGGAATGACAATTATGTTTGGTGGATTCCTTGGTGTTGGCAGTGCAGTTCAAATCATAGACGCTTTGGTGGAAAAAGGCGTAAAAGATTTAACCATCATTTCAAATGATACGGCGTATGATAATGTCGCACATGGTAAACTTGTTGCCAATCATCAGGTTAAGAAAGCCATAGTGTCTCATACGGGAACCAACAAGGAGACAGCGGTACAGAAGAATGCCGGCACTTTGGAAGTGGAATATGTGCCTCAGGGGACGTTGGCAGAACGTATCAGAGCTTACGGCGCCGGTTTGGGTGGAGTCCTGACACCTACAGGTCTTGGCACTATCATAGCCGAAGGAAAAGAGATTGTCAATGTGGATGGTAAAGACTATCTGTTGGAGAAACCTCTTAAAGCTGACATAGCTTTCCTGAGAGCCAACATTGTGGACGAAGAAGGTAATATGGTGTTCATAGGAACGACACAGAACTTCAACCCTCTGATGGCAATGGCAGCCGACTATGTGATAGTTGAGGCAGAGAAGTTGGTGAAAACGGGTGAGATAGCTCCTGAACATGTTCATGTGTCAGGTATTTTCGTGAATGGTATTTATGTAGAGAAATAATTATGGAAATGGAAAAGAAGTATAAATCTATGATCAGAGTCCGTATGAGTGCAAAAGACGCTCATTACGGAGGTAATCTTGTAGATGGTGCTCACATGTTGCATCTTTTTGGCGATGTGGCTACCGAGTTGTTGATAATGCGTGACGGCGACGAGGGGCTCTTCAGAGCATACGACAACGTGGAGTTTTTGGCCCCTGTTTATGCCGGCGACTATATAGAGGCTGTCGGTGAGATAGTGTCGGAAGGCAATACTTCGCGTAAGATGGTCTTCGAGGCAAGAAAAGTCATCATGCCGCGTCCCGACATCTCCGATTCGGCTGCCGATGTACTCGCAGAACCTGTGGTGGTGTGCAGGGCATCGGGGACATGTGTTACATTAAAAGAATGTCAAAGAAATAACAAGTAATATGGATAAACTTATCATAACAGCAGCAATATGTGGTGCTGAAGTAACAAAAGAACAGAATCCGGCGGTGCCCTATACAGTGGAAGAGATAGTGCGTGAGGCGAAATCGGCAGTGGATGCAGGTGCAGCAATAGTACATCTTCATGTACGCGAAGACGATGGCACTCCTACACAGAGCAAGGCACGTTTCAAAGAGTGTATTGACGCCATTTACAAGGCATGTCCCGATGTCATTCTCATTCCTTCTACAGGAGGTGCAGTGGGAATGTCGGCTGAAGAGAGACTGCAGCCTACGGAGTTGTTCCCGGAGATGGCAACGCTCGACAGCGGCACATGTAATTTCGGCGACGAAATCTTCGACAACACCATGCCGATGATGAGAGCCTTTGGCAAACGTATGATGGAGAATAACATAAAACCGGAATACGAGTGCTTCGAGATGGGACATCTCGATACGGTACTTACCATGGTACGTAAAGGCGAGGTGCCCGGCAATCCGCTGCAATTCAACTTCGTACTCGGTGTTCCCGGCTGTACTCCGGCTACAGTGCCTAATCTGTGCTGGCTCGTGAATGCCATACCGGCGGGCTCAACCTGGACAGTGACTGGCATAGGTCGTCATGCTTTCCCTATGGCAGCCGCAGCAATAGCAATGGGCGGAAATGTAAGAGTGGGCTTCGAAGATAACCTGTACCTCTCCAAAGGTGTACTCGCTAAATCAAACGGCGAACTCGTGGCTAAAGTAGTCCGTATCGCCAATGAACTCGGTCGTCCGGTGGCTACCTCGGAAGAGGCTCGCGCAATATTGGGACTTAAACCAAGAAAATAATTGAATATTAAATAATTAAAATTATCTAACAACAAAATTAAATTAAGTTTTATGCAAAAACATGGTAATAAATACGGTACACACCGTGTCATCGAGCCGAAAGGCGTTCTTCCTCAACCGGCTAACAAGATTGATAACAACATGGATGAAATCTACGACAATGAGATTTTAATCGATGTCAAGACTTTGAATATAGACTCAGCTTCATTTACAGATATTTCCAACAGAGCTAACCACGATCCGGAACAAATCAAGAAAATAATGTTCGAAATAGTTGAGAAACAGGGTAAACACCGCAACCCATGGACAGGTTCCGGTGGCATGTTGCTCGGTGTTGTAGAGAAAATAGGCGATGCTCTGAAAGGAAAGATAGACCTTAAGGAAGGTGACAAAATAGCAACCCTGGTATCATTGTCATTGACACCTCTCCGCATCGATGAGATTCTCGAAATACGTCCTGATGTTGATCAGGTTGACATAAAAGGTAAAGCCATACTTTTCGAAAGCGGCATTTACGCAAAGATACCTACAGATATGCCTGAGAAACTCGCATTGTCGGCTCTCGACGTCGCCGGAGCTCCTGCCCAGACAGCTAAACTTTGCAAACCCGGTGACACCGTGTTTATCATTGGCGCAGGCGGCAAGTCAGGCATGCTCTGCTGCTATGAGGCAAAGAAACGCGTCGGCGTGACAGGTAAGGTCATTGGAATGTGCCACAGCCCTAAGTCAACAGAACGTTTGATAAAACTCGGCTTCTGCGACCATGTGTTCTCCGGTAACGCTACCAATCCGGTGGAAACAATGCAGGTCGTCAGTGACTTGACGAACGGCAAGATGGCAGATGTCACCATCAACAATGTTAACATACCGGATACGGAGATGACATCGGTGTTGTGTACAAGAGAAGATGGTACAGTGTATTTCTTCTCTATGGCTACGAGTTTCACCAAGGCAGCCCTCGGTGCTGAAGGCGTTGGCGCCGACGTCAATATGATTATTGGCAATGGCTATACTAAAGGCCATGCCGAGATTACGTTGCAGGAGTTGCGCGAGAATGCTGAACTCCGCAAGGTGTTTGAAGAACTATATGCTTAAATGATTTGAAATGATGATGTGGATTTGTGCAGCGATGTATGAGTCCACATCTTTAATTATGGAGTATTAATATTATGGCAGAATCAAGAAGAAAACAATTGTTCCCAGAAGTGACAGACGAACAATGGAACGATTGGAAATGGCAGGTTAAGAATCGTATCGAGACATTGGACGAGTTGAAAAAATATATCAAACTCACTCCTGAGGAAGAGGACGGCGTGCGCAATGCTTTGACAACACTGCGTATGGCAATAACACCTTATTATTTGAGTCTGATAAATCCTGACGACCCTCATGACCCGGTGCGTCGTCAATGTATTCCTACAGCTGCTGAGACACATATAGCACGTGCCGATTTGTTGGACCCGTTGCATGAAGACGAGGATTCTCCTGTACCCGGACTGACACACCGTTATCCGGACAGAGTGCTGTTCCTTATCACCGACATGTGTTCCATGTACTGCCGTCACTGTACCCGTCGCCGTTTTGCCGGACAGAAAGATGACGAGTCTCCTGCCGACAGAATAGAGAAGGCTATAGAATATATTGAGAAGACTGAAGAGGTGCGCGACGTGCTGTTGTCTGGCGGTGATGCTCTTATGGTCAGCGACAAGAAATTGGAATATATCATTTCACGTCTTCGCGCCATACCTCATGTCGAGATAGTGCGTCTTGGAACACGTACTCCCGTGGTGTGCCCTCAACGTATCACTCCGGAACTCTGTGAGATGCTGAAGAAATATCATCCTATTTGGTTGAATACACACTTCAATCATCCTAACGAGGTGACTCCGGAGGCTGTCAGGGCTTGCGAGATGCTCGCCAATGCCGGCGTGCCGCTCGGAAACCAAAGCGTGTTGCTCCGCGGTGTCAACGACTGTGTCCATGTGATGAAACATCTTGTTCATCTTTTGGTTAAGATGCGTGTCAGACCTTATTACATTTATCAATGCGACCTCTCGATGGGTCTGGAACATTTCCGTACTCCTGTCTCAAAGGGCATAGAGATAATAGAAGGTCTCAGAGGCCATACTTCAGGCTATGCCGTACCTACTTTCGTCGTTGACGCTCCCGGTGGCGGCGGCAAGACTCCCGTTATGCCTCAGTATGTCATATCACAGGCTCCCGGCAAAGTGGTGTTGCGTAACTTCGAAGGCGTTATCACTACATATACAGAACCTGCTGAATATCACAACGACTGCCATTGTGCCGAATGTGAGAAACGCAGAATGGCGGAGATGGCTGACCGTGAAGAAACGGATAAGGATAAACCGGTGGATGGTGTTATTTCTTTGCTCGAAGGCGAGAAGATGAACATTGAACCGGCTCATCTTAACCGTCATGAACGCCAAAAGAAACTGAAATGACAAATGTTGTCAATAGTCGTTTGACAATTGACAGTTAATGATATCGCTATGCCTTTCATTGATGAACTGATGAAATACGGCAGTTGTTCTATTGTCGGTATGGAAAAAAATACCGGCAAAACGGAGTGTCTCAATTATGTGTTGAGAAGATTGCCGTTAGACAGAATAAAAGTCGCTGTCAGTTCTATTGGCATAGACGGAGAGACTACCGACCAGGTGACTCATACGGCAAAACCGGAGATAATGTTGAGAGAGAGCATGTATTTCGCTACAAGCGAGAAACATTATCTCATGAGAAAGGTGTTGTCGGAATTGCTTGAAGTCGGCAACGAGAGTACATCATTGGGTTATGTGGTGACAGCAAAGGCATTGTCAAATGGTAAGGTGCTCCTGTCCGGACCCTCGTCGGGCAGTGGCTTGAAGAGATGGATGGACTCTATGAAAAAATATGATGTTGACTTGATTATCGTGGATGGGGCATTGTCTCGCATGAGCCTTGCTTCACCTGCGATAAGCGAGTCGATGATATTGTCAACCGGCGCTGCCTTGTCTGCCAATATCATGAATCTCGTTCAAAAAACCGCTTTCATGGTGGAAATGATAAATCTCGACAGGACATCGGATGATAACGTCTTGAGATTTAATGATATTATGACAGGAGTCTGGGCTGTTGACGATGAGGGAAGACTGAGAGATATGCATGCAGCATCTTCATTGTCTCCTGAATTTGATACGGGTGACATGCAGCATTGCAGGACATTGTTCGTGAGCGGCGCATTGACAGATGCTTTTTTGAATCGACTGCGCCGGAATATGGTGTTTAAAGGGGTTGAACTCGTTGTCAGAGATTTTACAAAGATATTTGTATCTCCTTTGACATACAGGATGTTCACCGGTGGCGGCAACAGGTTATGCGTAATGCAAAAAAGTAAACTTATTGCTGTGACAGTGAATCCTACCTCACCTAACGGCATTGTCCTTGACTCGGAGAAATTGTGTGACAAGTTGTCGGAAGCCATTAACCTTCCGGTATATGATTTAAAGAAAAATTTATGCAACTGAGACAATTGACTGATATACCTTGCGGTTTGCGCTTCATGATAGATGACTTGGAGATACATTCGGGTTATGCAAGACGTCTTTTGCTCGATTCGGAGATGTGTAAGGACAGAAATGTTCTTGAACATGAATATTCTGTGTTGTCAGCGTTTTATGATGCGGTGTCGTCTTCTGAAAACAGAATATCTGTTGACACTTTGATGTTTAAATTGTGTAATCTAAAAGACCTCGCCGGCACTTTACGCAGCCTCAGAAATAAAAGCGTCTTGAATGAGATAGAACTGTTCGAGGTGAAATATCTTGCCATCTTGTCTGCCGAGATAAGATCTGTTATGCGGGAGTTGCATTTGGATGAATATGTGCATATTCCCGACCTTGCCGAGGTGGTGAGTCTGCTGGACCCTGATGGGCTTCGTATTGCATCATTTTATATTTACGATTCATACTCCGACAGACTGAAATATTTGAGAGGGATAATGAAAAACAGCGAGACTGTCGATGAAGATGTTTTCAATGAGATAGCTGAGATAGAAGATGAGATAAGAGGACATTTGTCGGCTTCGTTGCAGCAATATACAGACGCTTTGCATGATGCCCAGAAAGCTCTCGCAATTATAGACTTGAATATCGCAAAAGCAAGACAGATGACGAAAATGGGTTTGTGTTTTCCTTCTGTTGAAGATGATAAAACATGGTATGAGGGAATGTTTAACCCGGAGGTGAAGGCTATATTGAATAAAAACAATAAAGATTATCAGGCAGTTGATATATGTTTAGGCAAGATGCCTACTATAATAACGGGTGCCAACATGGGTGGGAAAACTGTAGTGATAAAGACTCTGGCTTTATGTCAGTTCTTGTTTCAGTTTGCCATGGGCATACCGTCAAAGAGAGCCGGTATAATGTTACAAAATGATGTTTTTTGTTGCTTTACCGATGAACAGTCTGTAGAAAAGGGCTTGTCGTCGTTTGCAGCAGAGATGCATAATATTGACGCTATAATAAAGGCTTCGAGAAAAGAATCACGTTTCCTCGCTCTTGTAGATGAACCTGCAAGGACCACAAATCCGACAGAAGGTACCGCCCTGGTGTCGGCTTTGGTGAAACTGTTGCAGGACAAGGATTTGAGCCTTGTGATAGTGACACATTACAATATAAAGACATTCAACAGCAGATGTCTCAGAGTAACAGGTTTCGAGAATGGCAAGATGAATTACAGACTTGTGGAGGCAAAGGAAGGTGACGTACCTCATGAGGCATTGAATATTGCAGAAGCACTCGGAGTGGATGAAGAATGGATAGCTGATGCCAAGATGCTTCTTGATGATGAATATAATGGAAATACAATAAATAAAATATGAATATGAACAGTAAGATAGGATTAGATTTCGAGAAAGTAGCACATGCGCGTCAACTTGCAAAAAATATTGCCGTTCAGGTGCAGGGTTTTGTTGACCAATATACGACAGTGGCGGTGGAACGTACTCTATGCCGTCTCATGGGTATCGACGGCGTTGATGACAATCAGGTGCCGCTGCCCAATGTTGTGGTTGAATATCTGAAAGACAAAGGCGTGCTCGCTGAAGGCGTGCTGTTTTTCATTGCCAATGCCATGATACAGACTGGCTTGAAACCACAACAGATAGCTGAACAGATGGCGTTGGGAAAATTGGATATTACCAAGGTGGTGACGAGAGATGCCAAAGAGATCGCTGCCGTGCTCCAGCCGGTGGTGGATGAGAATATCAACCGCATCAGAACTCGCAGAGAACGTCGGGAACATTATCTCAACACCATAGGTGAGGGACCGAAACCTTATCTGTATATCATAGTCGCTACAGGCAATATTTACGAAGATGTCATTCAGGCACAGGCCGGCGCAAGACAGGGCGCCGATGTCATCGCCGTCATCAGGACTACGGGACAGAGCCTCCTGGATTATGTGCCTTACGGCGCCACTACTGAAGGCTTCGGCGGCACCTTCGCCACTCAGGAGAACTTCCGTATCATGCGTAAGGCTTTGGATGAGGTGGGCGAGGAACTTGGCCGTTATATCCGACTGTGTAACTATTGTTCCGGACTTTGTATGCCGGAGATTGCCATAATGGGCGCTTTTGAAGGTCTCGACGTTATGTTGAACGATGCTTTGTACGGCATACTGTTCAGAGACATCAACATGCAGCGTACCCTCATCGACCAGTATATGTCTCGTATTATAAACGGTTTTGCAGGCGTCATCATCAACACGGGAGAAGACAACTATCTTACTACCGCTGATGCAGTGGAAGCGGCTCATACCGTTTTGGCTTCTGACCTTATCAACGAACAACTTGCATTGATAGCCGGTTTGAAAGAGGAACAGATGGGGCTGGGGCATGCTTTCGAGATGGACCCCATGCTCGAAAACGGCTTCCTCTATGAATTGGCTCAGGCTCAGATGACAAGAGAGATATTCCCTAAGGCTACCTTGAAATATATGCCTCCTACCAAGTTTATGACAGGTAACATCTTCCGCGGTCATATTCAGGACGCCTTGTTCAATATGATTGGTATCTGGACACATCAGGGTATCCAGCTCCTCGGCATGCCGACAGAGGCAATACATACGCCTTTTATGAGCGACCGTTATCTGTCTATTGAAAATGCCAAATACATATTCAACAATATGCGCAGCATAGGCGATGAGATGGAGTTTAAAGAAAACGGCATCTGTCGCAACAGGGCAAAACTCGTTTTGGACAATACTATAACATTGCTCGAGGAGATAAACAAAGAAGGGTTGTTTACAGCACTCGAAAAAGGCATTTTCGGTGATGTCAAACGTCCTAAAAATGGTGGTAAAGGCCTCGAAGGCGTGACAGCTAAGGGCGAGAATTATTATAATCCGTTTGTGGAACTGATGAAAGGAAAAAGATAATTTTTTCGATGATTTTGTAACTATCCCCTCCTGTTGGAACATGTCTTCACAGGAGGGGATTTTATTTTTTCAATTATCAATGTTCTATAAATTTTTTGCCTCTCTTTGAACAATATCTAAAAATATGATTTTATGTCTGAAAAACAGGTGTATTGTCATGTTGTTTTTATTGATAATCAAATACTTATAATATTTTTTAATTTTCAATGATTGTATTCATACACGTAGAGACGTCATGGCATGGCGTCTCTGCAATATGTTGATAAGATGGCACTGGTGGGTTAAATAATGATTTTATATATGGATGTTTTTTTTATGGTTTTATCGGTCACCAATGTATTAAAAACTCCTCTCTTATTGCTTTGCTTCTATTGTGTTTGCTGAACATTTTATTACATGTTTTTGTTAATATATCTGAAAAATGATTCAGAATTATGCGCGTTGTTTATCTTCTTGGCAAAGACAATAATCCTGATGTAATAAATATGACCTTGGAGATCGTCAGAAAGACTGAAAAATCCGTATTTGACATTGTGGGCGTTTTTGCTGCCAAACCGCTGTCGGATGCTGAAACTGACATGCCGTTATATAAATCGGAATTGTGCTGTTATAATCCTTTTGAACTTGTGCGCTTCAGGTCTTTTCTTGTAAAAAACAAAGTCAATATCATTCATGTACAACATATTACTGATGTTATCTTCGCTAAATTGGCATCGTGGCGTCTGCCGGTGAAAACTGTTTTGACACTTCAGGATAAAGCATTGGATGTCAATGGTGTCTTTAAGTTGATGGTGCCTTGCTTATTACGTCGTTCGGATGCTCTTCTCTTCATTTTGGATACACAAAGAAAGAATGTCATGTCAAGATATGGCATTTCTCAAAAGAAAAACTTTCTTGTTTCCAATTGTCTGTTTCCACGCAAAGTCGATACTGTAGAAGAAAAGTCATTGAGAGATAAACTTTTTCTTCCATCGGATTGTTATCTCATCGGCACTGTGGGTGATTTTACAGCCGAGAGAGATTTTCTCTTTGTCTGCAAAATGGTCAGACAACTTTGGAAGAAAGGTCGTGACTTTCATTGTGTTATTGCAGGTAGAAGAAACAAGGATATTTCTGGTCTTTATAATGAATGCGTTTCTTATTGTCTTAAAAAGTGTATTTTGGATTATGTAACATTGATTAACACGGGAGATTATGACGGTGTCATGAAACAGTTTGATGTTTTCGTATATGTCGTAAAGTCTGATAATGTCGGTTTTGACATGATAAAGGCTATGTCATTGGGTGTTCCCGTTGTCGTAAACGATACAGAAGTTACAAGGGAATTGTCTCATAACGGGAAATATGCATATCTGTATAAAACCGACGATGTAAACGATTTTGCAGAAAAGACTAATGCCGTCATGCGTAACGAAAATTCCCGTCTCATTGCCGAAGTGGTGAAAAATGAGGTGAACGTGCAGTATAACGCTTCTTCGTATATAACGAAAATGAAAAATGTTTATGAAGATATCGTTAATTGACAAAATATTCTTGTCGTTTTGACTTGTCATGTCAAAAGTAATCTGTTGAAGATAAAATTGTTGGATTTTATTATTTGATTTATGATTATTTTTTATGATAGGATGTGAATATCGTGCTCGTATTTCATTCTACCGTAACATGTTATAGATAAAGTGTTGTAAAATATGTTTTAAAGTCCTGTATATCATAAGATGAAAAATGTTTTTGTCATAGATAAGGTGATAAAAAAGAAATTACCTGAGGGTTTGTTCGACGGGACAACTGATATACATGCACATATAATGCCTTGTATAGATGATGGAGTACAGTCGATGTGCGAGACTGTGGATGTGATAAGACGTTTTGAAGCAGCCGGCATCAAAAGAATGATAATGACGCCGCATTTTACAGTAGGGTACAGTCATAACAGAAAACCGGCAGTGACAGCGGAGTTTTTTCATCTTAACAGGACGATAATGCAGACAAAAACTAAAATGAAACTTGACGTGGCTGCAGAGTATGTAATAGATGACGGTTTTATGTCTCATAAAAACGACGGCTTCATGACACTTGGAAAATCCAACTACGTGTTGATGGAAACTTCTGTGAAGACACCGGAGAGCTTTTTCCATGATGGACTGATGCAGGTCTGTTCCGATGGAAAGATTCCTGTACTCGCTCATCCTGAGTTTCATAAATTTAACGATGTGGATCTGTTCTTGCTACATCTAAAAACAGGCTGTCTGTTTCAATTGAATATACTTTCATTATCAGGTTATTATGGTTTGTCGGTGAAGAAAAAGGCATTGCACCTGCTTGATAATGATATTTATACTTTTGTAGCATCCGATATACATAATCTCAAAGTTTTCCTGAACTGGATATCTCGCATTAGACTTAATACTGAACAGATAGACCGGTTACGCATATTGCTTGAGAATAACAACACTGTTTTTAAATAAAATACTGTTTTTGTCAAACTGCATGAATCGATTTTTGTTATTCATAAAAAATGTTATGAAGTTTATTTATCTTATTCTTTCTGTTTTATTGGTATGTAATTTGCAGGCTGATGCCAAAGAAGACAATTTGGTTTTCGGTATAGATGAAGACCCTCCTTTCGTGATTGTAGATGACGGTGTCGCAAAAGGCTTGTCATTGGAGTTGTGGGATGCTGTTGCCGATTCATTATCAATAAAATATACAGTAGTAATGAAAGACAATGGAGAACATGATATAGCTTTGCGCAAGATGAATCTTTCTGTTGCTCCTTTGGTTGCGATGTCCGATACATGGAATGATGACTTCTCGTCCGAGCCTTTTTATATATCTGCCATGGCTGTCGCCACTGTCAAAAAGACTGTTTCTCCATGGGTCGCCTTTTTCGAGAATCTTTTTTCTGTCAATTTCCTGAAAATGATAGTTTTTCTTGTTGTATTGAATATGGTGGTCGGTTTTCTTGTATGGATTGTTGAGAGAAAGAGCAACAATGAGTTTCCGGCCAAGTTCAAAGGTATGGGAGACGGTCTTTGGTGGTCGTGGGTCACCATGACTACCGTAGGTTATGGCGACAAGGTGCCGGCAACAGGCTCCGGTCGCATGATTGCCGCAGTATGGATGCTTGCCTCGGTTCTCGTGGTGAGCGGTTTTACCGCAGCAGCCTCATCTGAACTCACAGCAAGAAAGATTTACAACAATGTCAATAGTTTCGCTGATTTGCATAAAATGAAAGTAGGTTGCCTGAAAGACAGCAATACAAGCGTCTATCTTAATCATAAGGGGATAATGACTGTCGAGTTTCAGGATGTTGGAGATGGAGTGGGATATCTTCTGAAAGGATATATAGATGCTTTCGTCGATGAGAATGCTTCGTTGGCATATTTTTTGGCAAAGCAGGATGCCAAGGATGTGGCGTCTTTGATGATCACGGACTTGCCTAATAACAGGGAATATTATTGTTTTACATCTCCCAATCCTTTGCTGATACAAAAAATCAATCCGTATTTACTTGCAATTGTCGAGTCGCCGCAATGGTTTACGATGTTGAAGAAATACGGATTGAACGAGTAAAAATATTCTTATTTCAGATAAGTGTCGAGCCAGTTGAAGAAACGTCTCTGCCAGAGTATGCCGTTTTGAGGTTGAAGCACCCAATGGTTTTCATCCGGGAAGTAAACAAATTCGGCGGGGATGCCTCGCAGGACGGCAGCGTTGTAAGCCTGCATGCCTTGAGTGTAGCAGATACGGTAGTCTTTGTCGCCGTGTATCACAAGGATAGGAGTATTCCATTTATCGACGAATTTATGTGGAGAATTGGCGTAAGACCATTGTACGACAGGATTGTCTTTGTCCCAGTAAGGACCGCCGAGGTCCCGGTTGACAAACCACATCTCGTCAGTCTCAAGATATTGTGCCTCAAGGTTGAACATGCCGTCATGGGCGATAAACGCTTTGAAACGGTTGTCATGGTTGCCAGCAAGCCAATAGACGGAGAATCCTCCGAAACTCGCACCAACAGCACCGAGCCGTGTCTCATCTACAAAAGGCTCTTTGGCCATGGCATCTATGGCTGAGAGATAATCTTTCATGCACTGTCCTCCGTAGTCGCCGCTGATGGCTTCGTTCCATTCCTGTCCGAAACCGGGCAAACCGCGACGGTTTGGCGCAACGATGATGTAGTCGTTGGCTGCCATCATCTGAAAATTCCATCTGTATGACCAGAACTGACTTACTGTACTCTGTGGTCCTCCTTCACAATATAAAAGCGTGGGATATTTCATTGTGGGATCGAAATGCGGCGGATATATCACCCATACAAGCATCATCTTGTTGTCAGTGGTCTTTATCCAACGTGATTCTACCACACCCATTGTCAACTGACTGAAAATGTTGTCGTTGACAGTAGTGATTTTAGTCTCTTCACCTGAATATGCGTCAACAAAATACAATTCCGTAGGATGACTCATCGACTGTTTTCCGCAAACAAGTCCTAATGCCGCTACGTCAATAGACACAAAGTTATGTGTTCCTTTGGTGATTTGTTTTATGGTCTCACTTTTGAGATTCAGGGCGTAAATCTGGTCTGTCCCGTGTATGTCACTGATGAAATATATGGTCTCGCTGTCGTTGCTCCATGTCAGATTGCTGACATTCTGGTCGAATGTGGATGTATAGTCTTTTTTCTCTCCGGTATTGAAGTCCATTACGAAGAGACGGTTTTTGTCTGCTTCATAACCTTCACGTTCCATACTCTCCCAGGCCATCTTGCTGCCATCGGGCGACACTGTGAAATTAAGGTCGTAACCCATCATGCCGTCGGTAAGGTTTTGGGTTATGCCGGTAGATATGTCGTATTTATAAATGTCGGTATTTGTCGATAAGGCATAATCCTTTCCGATTTTCTTTCTGCAGCAGTACAGTATGCTGCCGCTGTCGTGGCTCCAGCCAACCTGTTCCATTCCGCCCCATGGCCTCACCGGCGACTCCCAAGGCTCGTCTTTCATGATATCCATACCCTCGCTGACAACGCCTTTTTCCGGTATTTGGGCAACAAAAAGATGACTGTAAGTGTCAACCCATGTGTCCCAGTGACGGTACATCAAATCGTTGTTGATTCTCGCCGTGGTAAGCGGCAAATCGGGATACATGTCATGTACGTCGTCTTTTATCTTTACTTCAGCAGAATATACAAGATAATTCCCGTCAGGACTTACTTTATAACCTGTGATGCCTCCCTCGATGTTGGTGAGTTGTTTTCTGTTTCTGCCTTTTGCATCTACTTCAAAAAGCTGCATTGCCCCGTTGAATACGGTCATGAATGCTATCCTGTCGTTGCCGAGCCAGCATGGACTGTATTCTCCATCTTTGCCTTTGGTAATGCATTTCACATTCTTACCGCTGACATCAGATACATAAATCCTTGATTGTCCGCTGTTTGACTTTATGTCATAGTCGGTGACTGTATATACTACACGATTCCCGTCCGGCGAAATGTCTGTCTCGCCAATCCTGCCCATCGACCATAATACTTCCGGAGTCATAATGTCAGACTCCAATTTTATATGCTCCCTTTTTGGAGCATTGTTGTTGATTATTTGACTGCACGACTGTAACATCATGACAACCAATAATAATGGAAAAAATAACCTCTTCATGACAAAAACTGTTTTAATTCTTTTTCTATATGCAATATTCGCGAAAATATTCTGAATTTACAACTAAATTTTTCATTTTTGTCTATTTCATCGCTCGATAAATGATGTCATGTCTCTTTAATATATTATTTTAATGTGTTCCTTAATGTGATATTTATTATTTATTAAAAAAATAAAATATCTTGTTATTTTTAGTTTGATATTAAAATGATTATGTTATTTTATGAATAATTTTATAAAAAATATTTTAAAATATATTGTCAAGTTTTTTAATTTATTTTATTTGCAATGTAAAATAGTTTTTTATGAGAGAGTAAAATTTTTTATTTTTGCAAAAAAATGCCATGAAACGTTGTTTAATGATATTGTTTGTCATGATGATGACGAGTGAGTTGTTTTCACAACAGAAACTTGTTTATCATTCATATTTGCTCGGCTCCGAGAGTGGAGATACCATCTTGACTGAGGTTTACAGAAATGCACGACAATTGAAAATCGTTGCTGTCGATGATTTTGAAGGCGTCTTGATAAATGGTGTCTCAACGGATTATACATTTGTTGACTATGACAGGGATTCTGCTTATATACAGGTCAATTATCCCGGTGATGAGTCGTATTTCACAGCTTATTCTCTGCATAATGACAAGGTGATTTTTGAACTTAAAGGAACAGATGAAGTTAATGGGTGTAAATGCGCTAAATATCAGACTGTTATAAATTCAAACACTATAGAAGTTTGGATGACGGACAAGTATGGGTTTGACGCTATGCCTGCAGTGGGTCGCGGTGTTCTCGACGGCGTGATGGTTCGTCAGATGATTAATGGCAACAGAGTGACGGATCTTCGCTATGTAAACAAGGATAAAAAACTTAAAAATACTGTAATAATACCTGAAAAACTCGGTGTTCGCATGACGCCAAGAGAACTCGACAATGTCAGAAAGGAAAAACTTGTGGTGCGCATCCCCGTTTTTGACGACGTGCAAATCAATTTTGCCGATATTGAAAATTTTGAAGGCGAGATACCTTTTGATACAGTGATACATTTTGCTTATGGTACTCTCGTGCTGAAAAGGCTTCATATTCCGGAACTTCCGGAACATTATCAGTTTTTTGCCGACATACATCAACGTTCCAACGGCGATGCTTACGACAGAACGGCTTCTGTTTTTGTTATTCCGGAAGATAGGGAATTATCTTTAACCAATGCTTTAATTGATAGTATTCAAGTACTTCCTAATCTTATAGATAGAAGAGAAGAAACATATTATGGAATGAGATTGGAAGACAATTATATGCCGGTGGTCGAGTTGGTGCGTTTTTTTACTCCTTTCGGTGTAAAGCATTATAATGATTATGTCAGTATGGATGGGATGACATGGCAGGATGAGGCACATTATAAACAGGAGATTACAGAATTGTGTGACCGTTTGAGAGGCGATGTGCTGATTGGGGCTTTCATTGGCAATTATGACGGCGGTGGACATAAATTGAGTATGGATATTCTTGCCTATCCACAGGATTACAGCGGGGATGTCAGTGGCAATAAGGCTTGGAGCCTTCCCTTGTTCAACACTTGCAATGTCATGGAAATGGCGGGACAAAACTATGGCAAGTTGTTTCTTACCGACAGTCTTACAGTGACTTTCGAATTGCCTGCTGATGTGAGGAATGTAAGATTGAGATATATAAGTACAGGTCATGGAGGTTGGGATAATGGCGATGAGTTCAATCCTAAGGAGAATACCATCATCATTGATGATGATGTCAAGTTTACATATACGCCATGGCGTTGTGACTGCGCCACTTACAGAGAATACAATCCGGTGTCGGGTAATTTCTGGAATGGTGTCTCATCCTCCGATTTGTCTCGCTCCGGCTGGTGCCCCGGCACAGCTGCACAGCCTGTTTATTTCGACCTTAAAGACCTTGAACCCGGTAAACATACAATTACTATAGCTATTCCGCAGGGCGAAGATGAAGGCG
Source organism: Bacteroidales bacterium Phil6 (assembly GCA_002633315.1). Lineage (GTDB taxonomy): Bacteria > Bacteroidota > Bacteroidia > Bacteroidales > F082 > Limimorpha > Limimorpha avicola. The sequence continues at coordinate 29,707 of NWBN01000017.1, read as the reverse complement.
GCAGTTTTAGTCATTGGATGGTTTCCGGAATCTTGCTCGGTGAGAAGATTACTGATGATTGAATGCAGTGACGTAAATTCGATAATGATATTATGCTTGTGTGTTCGAGAGTCTTAATATTTTATTTCTTATAACTCAATAATAAGTTGAAATAATATATTTATTCCTTAATTTTGGTTCATGCCGTGCAGATCTTTGTAAAGTTGTACGGCATATATGTCTGTCATGTTCGAGATATAATCTAATACCACTTGAAGTCTTGAATACATGTCGTTTTTTTCTGTCATGAATTGTTCCGGAATGATGGACAACAGCTTTTTGTTGTATGTCTTTTCGGGAAATCTTATGGCTTCGACGAAACTGTTCAAAAGATCGCCTATTACGTTAAAACCCGTCAATTCTATTTTTACTACTGAAGGATGCTTGTAGATGTATTTGGCGGAAAATTCCCTGCACTCATTCATTGCTTTCAACTCATGCTCCGGCAGATGAGCGATAAGACTTTTATCAAAACATCCATTCATGATATTTTCGTAGTTATCCACATAAACGTTTGATACACAATCAACTAATTTATTAATCACCATGGCGCGCAGAAATGCGAGTCTTTCGTTCTTATCCGTTACTATGTCAAATATCTCATTTCTTCTTTCAAAAAACCATTTTTCTTTTTCAAGGTCGAAAAAATCAGAGAAAAATTTCGTGGTATCTTCTGTGGATATGATATCTCTTTTGTGTGCGTCTTCCATATCGAGGATGAGGTAACATATATCGTCGGCAGCTTCCATCATATATGAGAGAGGATGGCGGGCATAAATAGGTTCAGCCGAGAGTCTTGGCACCTCGCATTCTTCCATTACAGATACAAAAGTGTCTATCTCGGAGTTGAAGACGTTGTATTTTTTTCTTGTTCCTTTGTTGAAAGAAGGGTAGGGATATTTTATCAATGTCGCCAAAGTGGCGAATGTCAATGACATGCCGCCGGCACGTCTTCCCTTGAACTGATGTGTCAGTTGACGGAAAGCATTGGCGTTGCCTTCAAAGGCAATGAGGTCGCTCCATTGGTTTTCCGGTATTTCCGTGGCGAGTTCTTTGCCTGCTCCTTCCTTAAAATAACTGCTTATCGTTTCCTCTCCGGAATGACCGAAAGGCGGATTGCCGAGGTCGTGTGCCAAACAGGCTGAAGACACAATGATGTCGATGTCATTCAACAGATTCAGGGTTTCACTGTCGGTCTTGTCGGACAACTTCTTCAGTACCACCCTTGCAATGGAACGCCCTACACTTGCCACTTCGAGACTGTGTGTCAGCCTGTTGTGTACTAATTTAGTGCCGGGCAGTGGAAAAACCTGAGTCTTGTTTTGAAGTCGTCTGAACACATTGGAAAATATTATTCTGTCGTAGTCTCGCTGGAAATTATTGCGTATGTCAGCTGTTTTATGTGCAGAAGATTCTCTTTTTTGTGACAGCAGTTTGTTCCATTCCATATCTATAATTCTTTTGATGATGTTCTTGCGTATGGTGTCAGGTCTTGGGAAGCAAATTCGCCTCTTTGGTATTTCAGATAACCGGCAACACCTATCATGGCGGCGTTGTCGGTGCTGAACTTGAATTTAGGGATGAAGACATCCAAATGATAACGTTCACCGGCATCGAGCATGGCTTTTTGAAGTGATGAGTTGGCCGACACTCCGCCGGCTATGGCTACTTGTCTGATACCTGTGTCTTTTGCAGCCTTTACAAGTTTGTTCATCAGAGTGTCAATGATTTCTTTTTGTATTGAAGCACACAGGTCGGCTTTGTTGTTCTCTGTGAAATTCACATCATTTTTCAGATTGTCGCGCAAGAAATAGAGAAAACTCGTTTTCAATCCGCTGAAACTATAATCATAACCGGGTATGTGAGGCTTGCTGAAATGAAATCTGTCGGCATTGCCTTCTTTTGCCAACTTGTCGATGACAGGACCTCCCGGATATGGAAGTCCCATTATTTTTGCCGTCTTGTCGAAAGCCTCTCCTGCAGCATCGTCTATGGTCTTGCCTATGATTTCCATGTCGAAATAATCATTGACTTTCATAATCTGAGTGTGACCTCCTGATACTGTGAGACATAGAAACGGAAACGAAGGTGTCCTGACAGTTTCCTCATCTTGTGCAAACAATGCCAGAACATGGCCGTTTGTATGGTTTACTTCTATCATGGGAATGTTCATTGCAAGAGCGAAAGCCTTTGAAAATGAAGTACCTACTAATAATGAACCTAAAAGTCCCGGTCCACGTGTAAATGCTATTGCATTTATTTGTTTTTTTTGTATATTTGCTTGCTTTAAGGCAGCATCGACGACAGGTATTATGTTTTGCTGATGTGCACGTGATGCAAGTTCAGGAATAACTCCACCGTATTGACGGTGAACTTCTTGATTTGCAATGACATTTGATAATACTGTAGTACCTCTTAACACTGCTGCTGAGGTGTCGTCGCATGACGATTCTATGGCTAAAATATATTCATTCATAATTGTAAAAGAATGGGCAAAGGTACAAATAAAAAAGTAATGCACGGCATTTTTATCGTTTTTACGGTAATATTTGCTTTGGTGACAAGTCTGTATGTCGCTATCCGTGATACTACTGTGCAGAGTATGATTGCCCGTACCGTGGCAGGTGTGCTGTCTAAAAAACTTAATACCGAGGTCCTGATAAAAACTTTTTACATAACACCGCGTCTCGTCATGCATGTTGAAGATGTCCGTATTAACGACCTTCAACATTATAACCTCTTGACAGTTGGTGAGTTGGAAAGCTCCGTGGCATGGCAGAAAGAATCTAAGATGTTTTATGTCAGAACAATAAAACTCAAGGATTTCTTTATTAACATAGTGAAGTATGAAGGCTTCGATAACTTGAATGTCAAAGATTTGATTAATGAACTTGGTTCTGGAAAAAAGAAACGTACTGACAAAGATTTAGATATGCAGTTTTTTGTCTCTGACCTGGAGCTCGAGAATGGAAGAGTGGTTTATTGGAATCAAAATAAAGATAAACCCGAGAAAATCAGTATGGATTACCTTCATCTTGATATTCAAGATATTAATATGAAAGCCAAAGATTTGATCTATAAATCTGACACTATACAGGCTGATGTTTTGAGCCTGAGTGGCTTTGATAAATGCGGCTTTACCATTAATGATTTCAGCGGTCATGCCCTTGTGTGTCCGACAGAGACTTCCGTGCTCGATTTGAGACTGCTATCCCATGCTACAGATGCTTCTATGGACTTGACTTTTAAATATAACGACTATCCGGATTACCTCACTTTTATAGACTCGGTGTATATCATAGCTGATATTCGACCTTCTCAGCTTACTCTCAGCGACTTGAAATATTTTTCTGTTGTTATGAGTCAGATGCCTGATACTTTACAGATTACGGGTAGATGCGAAGGCTATGTAACTGATTTTCGTGCCGATGACTTTAATTTTTCTTTCGGAGAGAATACTCATTTTACAGGTAATTTGACTTTTAGTGGTCTTCCTGATTTCTTTTCCACTAATATAACTGCCGATATTAAAAACATGATGTTTTCCTATGACGACCTCGAAAATTTCTCTGTGCCATATATAGGCAAACTTCCAATCCCCGATATGTTGTCTTCGATGTGTAACGGTTCATTGTCCGGTTATTTCAACGGCTATCCAAAAAATTTTAACACCTCAATGAAGATAAATACAGTGAAAGGTGCTGTCGATTTTGAATGCGCCTTCAACTGCAGCAATACCGTCACAGTGCCCGAATATCATGCCTCACTGCTTTTAGACAGTCTCGACATTACTGAATTGCTCTCTTTGAGATATCCCCTTGTCCTGGATATGAATCTTAATATCGGCGGGATAGGCTTGGATAAAAAGACCGCTGATTTTGAAATGGTTGCCAATATTGGTTCTCTCACTTTTATGAATAACACTTTCCATGATATTCATTTGAATGGTGACTTTGAAAAACAAAAACTTATTGCTTCTACAGACATTAAATCACCTATTCTCGACCTTGAACTGGATGGTTTGTTGAATCTGCAATATGCTGAGCCTGCTATGGATGTTTATGTAGATATAAATAATGCTGATTTATATAAACTTAACATTTTGAATAATGACTCTATCATGTCGTTGACAGCCAAAGTGTCGTGTAATGTCGTTGGAGATGATTTCAATACATTGGTGGGTAGTTTGGATATTGACAGTGTTTCGTACAGATGTAGCAGCGGTTCATATAAAATGGATGCTTTATCTGTTAATATCTCTAATGATGACTATATGCTTCGCAATATAAATGTTTTATGTGACTTTTTCGATATAGAGCTTTCCGGGATAATAGACCCATATACAATAAATAATTCTTTTAGAAATTATATTCTCAATTATTTTTATGTCCCAACATGGATTGCCAAAGGGAAAACTTTTGACTCCGGAAAACAGGACTTTAATCTTTATGTACAATTTAAAGATACCAAACCGCTGACGGATTTGTTCATACCAACCCTTAAAATCAAAAACGGCTCCTCATTGAGATTGTCGTTTTTGTCAGACAACAACCGTCTTAATTCCACATTTATCTCGGATGAGATAGTCTTTGCCGGTGTTCGTTTCGAGAATGTCAGCATTTTTAACCGCTCCGGTAATAGAAGGACATACGCTGAGGTGAATTTTAATGACGTGATTTTGCGTGATTCTTCAGAGAAAAATCCCGACGCTTTGGGATTGGAAAATGTCAAGATGCGTGTTGACTTGGAAAACGATACTGTGTTCTTCAATATGAATTGGGACAACATGAATGATACCGACAAGGGCCAATTGGCATCGTTGTTCGTCATAGAAGACAAACATCATAGCCGTTTCTCTATAGATTCTTCCAATATCATGATAAATGGAAGGACGTGGGTGATTAGCGATAGTTGTTTCGTGGATTTCATTGATGATAAAATGTATGTCAATAGTCTTAACCTTTCCGAAGGAACGCAGTTTATTGATATTGAAGGATTCGTGCCAAAGAAATTGTCTGATACTCTTGAAATAAAATTCAATAACTTCGACATCTCGATATTGGATTTGGTGACAAAAGGATATGGTTTCGATTTCGATGGATTTATTGACGGTAGTTTCAGAATGTCTGGCATATCGGAAAAACTTACTTTCCTTTCCAACTTAAATATTAAAGATGTTTTTCTGAATAAGGAAGAATTGGGTAGCATAAATCTGATGGCAAATTGGAATGCTGTAAAAAGTTCTATTTATGTCGATGCCAATGTCGTCAGGGATGATAAAAAAGTCATAGACCTCACAGGAAATTATTATTTGCTTAATGATGATGATAATCTGAGGTTTAATCTGTTTGTCAATGATTTCGACCTTAATGTGATATCTCCGTTCGTATCTAAGGTAATCAGTGATGTCAAAGGCAGCATTAATGGAGTGTTGAGCATATTAGGTAATCCGGACAAACCTGTTATCGAAGGTGGAATAGGCTTTAAAGATGCCGGATGCCGTGTTAATTATCTTAATAATTATTATACTTTCAGTCATGTGGTCAATCTGTCTAGAAACTTAATCAAGTTCGAGAACCTGAGACTTACAGATGTGAATAATAATACTGCTATCGCTAATGGCACTATTACCCATGATTATCTGAAGAATTTTGTTTTTGATATCAATATCGACTGTTATAATTTCTTCGCGTTGAACATACCGGAAGAAAAAGCCAATGGTTTTTATGGTACTGCTGTGGCTGATGGTGTCGTCTCTATCAAAGGACCATTGAATGATATAAAAATGGATATCAATGCTATAACAAAGAAAGGTACTGAAATAGATATTCCTCTTACAAATACGGAAGTCGTAAATGACGATTTTATAGTGTTTGTTCATAATGGTGAGAATCAGAGTGATACTGTCGCTGTTGCAGCAACGGAGCCTGTAAAAAAACAGAATTTTACCATGAACCTTAATGCTGATGTGAATCCTGCTGCCAATGTTAGGATATCTCTCCCTATGAATATCGGAGTAATTACTGCAAACGGCAACGGTAATCTGAGAATGGGTTATAAATCCGGAGACCTGTCGCTTATAGGTGATTATATGATAAGTGAAGGAGAGTTCATCTTTACTATTCAGAATCTCATTAAAATGGATTTTGTACTGAGAGGCGGTACCATAACATGGTCAGGTGATATCACTGATGCCGATATCGATGTGGTGGGCAGTTATCGTACTAATGCTTCCATTTCTTCTCTCGGCGTGGAAACAGACTCTACCTCCGTGGGTGAGAAAGTTAATGTGGATTGTATCATTCGTCTTAAAGACAAACTTATGAATCCTACAATAACATTCGGCCTTGAATTACCTAATGCCAATGACGATATCAAAAATACTGTATTCTCGATGGTGGATACCACAAACCAGTCTGTAGTGACTCAACAGGTGTTCTCTCTCCTGATGTTGGGCTCATTCAGCTATAGCTCGGCTGATGCAGTGTCTCAATTCGGTACGACGACTTATTACAATGTGTTGACAAATCAATTGAGTAACTGGCTTTCTCAAATAAGCAAAGATCTTGATGTGGGCGTGCGCTATACTCCTGGAAGCGATATCAACAAGGAAGAATTGAAAGTGGCTCTTAGAACTAAGTTTTTCGATGACAGACTCACTATAGAAGGCAACTTCGGTATGATAACCGAGTCATCAAGTAGTGCTAATTATACAAATAATGTGGTGGGTGATGTGGATATCACTTTCAGAATATCCAACAGATTTAGTCTGAAAGCTTATAACCACTCTAATATCAACAGTAACTATTATAGCTATTCTTTTGAAAACTATTCAGACTATACGCAGGGTGTTGGTATCTCATATTCACAGAGTTTCGATAAGGTAAGTGAGATATTTACTCGAAGAAAACGTTCTAAAGATAAAAAGAATAAAAACTGACAATATGAAAAACTTCTTGGTTTATAATGCTTCAGCCGGTTCCGGAAAGACTTATACCCTTGTAAAAGAGTATCTTTCATTGGCATTGTCTGAAGATGTTTATAAATTCAAGTCCGTTCTCGCTGTGACATTTACCAACAAGGCGGCTAAGGAGATGAAAAATAGAATAATGAATGAACTGTTTTCATTTTTTAACTCCAATAAGAAAGATTCTATGTATTTAGAGTTACGTAATATCTTGAACATTAGCGATAAAGACCTTGAAGCAAGAGCCCAGAAGTTATATTGTCTCTTGTTGCACGACTATTCTGATTTGGCTGTTTGTACTATTGATACTTTCGTACAAAAACTTGCCCGTTCTTTCGCAAAAGAGTTGTCTCTGCCTTATCATTATTCTGTCATTCTCGATGAGGATGACCTCGTAGATGACGTGCTCGCTCATATTTCTGATGATATCGATATATCGAAAACTAATTTTATTACCGACTTGCTCGTCGATTTTATTGAATACAGACTTATAGATGAAGAAAAAGGCTGGCGTATAGAAAATCCTATTAAAGGCTTTATAAAAACTGTACTTAAGGAAAATGCTTATAGAAAGGGGCAATATCATAATCATAAATTGATTGACAAACAGCAATTTGAAAAAATCAAACGTTATATCGATACTGAAATTAAAGGGATTCGAGATAATGTCGGAGCTGTTTTAAGTGAACTTGAATCTTGGGAAAGAAATCAAGGTTTGGAGGTTTCGGATTATTTATACGGAGAGAAAGGTCTTCCTTCAGTAAAGAAAAAAATGAAGAACTTTAATAATGACGTTCTTACTGAAAGATTGACAAATATGTTGAATGGCTCTCAAAAATGTCTGAAAAACAAGATTTTTCTTGGCGACGGGGTGGTTGAAAGATACAATGATGCAGTAAGAAAATACAATGAATCAATAAAAAAATATATAGTTTTGTCCTTGATAAGGAAGAGAATGCATCTTCAGGTATTACGCAATTATCTGTATGAATATATCGATATTTCAATAACAGAAAGTAACAATGTGCATCTTTCGGAATTTAACAAACGTGTTTCAGAAATACTCGGTGATTGTTCCGTGCCTTTCATTTATGAACGTTTGGGAGAGAAATATTCTCATTTTTTTATAGATGAGTTTCAGGATACTTCCATTCTGCAATGGCATAACTTCCTTCCCTTATTTTATAATAGCCTTTCTTCTGATAACAAGAATCTTTTGGTTGGCGATGCAAAACAGGCAATATACAGATTTAGAAGCGGAGAAGTGGAACAGATAATAAATCTTCCTCATATATTCAAAAAGCCTGATACTGATTTTGCAAGAGATTGCGAGGATAAATTTATTGCAGAATATTGTCCGGAGAATCTTAATGTCAATTACAGGTCTGCCGAAACAGTGGTTAAGTTCAACAATTTGTTTTTTGGAAGATTTCCTGATTATGCCGATGTTGATTATATAAAAAAAGTTTATGGCAATGTTCGTCAAGACTTTAAAAAAAATGGCGGATATGTGTCTGTTTCTCAATTCCATATAGATAAAAACGATAAGGATGAGAAAACAGGATACAGGAAGTTTGTCAATAATTCTGTGGTGAATCGTATTATAGATTTGAAAGACAAGGGATATTCGTATAAAGATATTGTAATTCTTGTAAGAAGTAAGAATATTGGTGTGGAACTTGCACATTCTCTGGCAGAGGCTCGTATTCCTTTTGTTTCTTCCGATTCCGTATTGCTTACTGCTTCAGATAAAGTTATATTGATAATAACTGCTTTGCGCTATCTTGTCCACTCGGATGATCCTGTTGTCAGGACTTCTTTGAAATATTATTATGACTTGGCTAAAGGTGTTTCGGATACCTTTCTAAATAATAATCGGAATTTTGATTTTGCCGGACTTGAAGAATTGTATGGAGACGCCTTTACTGTTTATGATTTGTGCGTGAATATTGCAGGATTGTTCGAGTTGAATGTTTTGGAAGATGTGTTTCTTCAGTTTTTCATGAATGTGGTCTTCGAATGGCAAAATACTAATAGTTGTGGCGTAAATGATTTTCTTGATTATTGGGATAAGAAAAACAACAGTTTTACTTTGGTGTTGCCGGAGGATATGGATTCCGTGAAGATAATGACTGTTCACAAGGCAAAAGGTCTTGAATTTAAAGTGGTCATTTATCCATACGCTTTTACATCATTTCCGGATGCTGGTATTACTAATGAAGAGTCATGGGTCGATGTGAAGGATTATATTCCCGAAATGGAGGATTGTTTGTTGCCTCTTAGTAAGGAAGTATTGAAAAATACGGAGTTTGAAAAATTGTATGATGAAGAATATGCCAAAACAATACTCGATGACATGAATATCATGTATGTGGCAATGACACGCGCCGAAGAAATGCTTTTTATCTATACACATGATTATAAAGATAGCAATATTTTTAATAAATTGTTTGGTTGTGCCTCTGAAAATGGCTTCGAGCTTTCTGACGGTGAAGATAAATTGGAGTTTAAAGTTGAAAACGGTAATGGAAATAAGGAATATCATAGTGGTGAATACAAGCCGTTGAGCACAGAAACAATAGAAAAAGATAATGTTTTGACTTGCAATGATGATGTGAAACCTCTAAAATGGCGCGATGTGCTTGGTTCTGATGAAAAAGAACCGTGTTTTCTGTCGTATGATGAAAAAGATTTGGATGCTCGCGAATGGGGCGTATTGGTACATGAGATTTTTTCCGGTGTCAAGATTGTTGATGATATTGACATCGTACTGAGAAATTATTCGGATGAGGGCTTGTTGTCGGAGTCTGCTGCCATTATGTTGAAAGACAGGTTCCGGGAACTTATGAAGTGTCAGGAAATAGCCCCGGCATATTCAAAAGACGCTCTTATACGTAACGAGACTGATATTCTTACGTCTAAGGGCGATATTCTGCGGCCTGACAGATATTCGGAATATGAAGGTAATATCATTCTTATTGATTACAAAACCGGTGAAGAACATAAAAGTTACCGTACCCAGCTTGAAGGTTACAAACATGCTTTGTCCGAAATAAACAGCGGTAAAAATATAAATGCTTATATCGTATATATAAATGAATCTGTTAAAATAGTACAAGTATAACTTAAATGTAAAGAGATGAAAAAGAAATTTTTGTTGTTTATGGCTTTGTTTGTCCTTGGCAGCTTAGTGGGACAAGCACAGGAACAAGCCAAAATGTTACGTTTTCCTGCCATTCATGGCAATACTGTGGTGTTCAGTTATGCAGGCGACCTTTATAAAGTCGATATCAACGGCGGTGTGGCGACAAAACTCACCAACGACCCTGATGGCCTCGAGCTGTTTGCCCGTTTTTCTCCCGATGGTAAGACTATTGCTTTTACAGGACAGTATGACGGCAATACCGAGGTGTATGTCATGCCTTCGGAAGGCGGTGTGCCCAGACGTCTGACTTATACCGCCACTCTCGGTCGTGATGATGTCTCTGACCGTATGGGTCCTAATAATATCGTCATGACTTGGAAAGATAATGAAAATGTGGTGTTCCGTTCTCGTAAACAGTCATTTGATGATTTTGTGGGACATCTGTTCATCGCCAATGTCAACGGTGGACTCAACGAACAACTGCCTTTTGTGGAGGGAAGCTGGCTCAGCTACTCGCCTGACGGTAAGAAGATTGCATTTAACAGAGTGATGCGCGAGTTCCGCACATGGAAATATTACAGAGGCGGCATGGCTGACGATATCTGGATCTTTGACTTCGATACCAAAGACCTTGTCAATGTTACCAACAATGATGCTCAGGATATTTTCCCGATGTGGGCGGGCGATAAAATATATTTCTGCTCCGACCGCGACAGAACAATGAATCTATTTGTATATGACACTAAGACGAAACAGATTGAAAAGGTGACTGATTATACCCTTTATGATATAAAATTCCCTTCTCTCGGAGATAAGGATATTGTGTATGAGAACGGTGGCATGCTGTATCGTTATAACCTCGAGGATGGCAAGATATATGACATTCCTGTACAGATTCTGAATGATGAGATGAACTCACGTCCGAAATATGTAGATGCATCGAAATATATCAACAGTTACAGCATTTCTCCGGATGGCAATCGTTTGGCTCTCGGCGCACGTGGTGATGTATGGACTGTGCCGGCAAAATCCGGTATAACACGCAATATCACAAAATCGGACAATGCTCATGACAGGGATGTCGCTTGGTCTCCTGATGGCAAATATATCGCTTATATTTCCGATAGGACAGGTGAGGATGAGCTGTATATCCAAAGCCAGGACGGTAAAGATGCCGCCATACAACTGACAACTCCCGAATCGGTGTCTTCTACTTATAAAAGTAACCCGGTGTGGTCTCCGGATGGAAAGAAAATACTTTGGTACGACAAAATGAATCGTCTTAATATGATAGATGTGTCATCAAAAAAAGTCACTGAAGTGGCAAAATCCGAGGCAGGCGAGATTTACAGATATTCATGGTCTCCCGACAGCAAATGGATAGCTTACGTGATGCCTTCTCTGAGAGAACATGCTGTCATCTGTATTTATAACGTGGAGAATGGTGAGAGCAACCCTGTCACCGACAACTGGTTCAGCTCTTCCAATCCGGTGTTCGACCTCAGTGGCGACTATTTGTATTTTACTTCTGAACGTGATTTCAATCCGGATTACAGCTGGACCGAATGGAACCATTCATATAATGACATGACAAGAATATATTTGGTGACTCTACGTAAAGATATCAAATCACCTTTCATCACTGACAATGACGAGGTGACTATTGAAGAACCAAAAAAAGATTCTAAAAAAGACAAGAAAGACTCAGAGGTGAAGGTCTCTATCGATTTTGACGGTATTGTGGAACGTATTATTCCGCTTCCTGTCGAACCCGGCTCTTATTGGAATCTCGTTCCTGCAGAGAATGGATTGTATTATGTCTGCTCCGGTAATGACGGAGGATTGAACTATTTTGATGTCAAGACGAAAAAGTCTGACAATATCGGTAAATATTACGGATTCGAATTTACTCCTGACATGAAAAAGATGCTGGTGTCCGCAAACAGAAAGTTTGCCATAGTCGATGCTCCCAAGTCCACTTTGAAGATAAAAGACGAAGATTATGTAAGTCTTGACAATATGAAGAAATGGGTAGATGTCCGTCAGGAGTGGGCTCAGATATATAAGGAAGCATGGCGTCAGATGCGTGACTATTTCTATGCACCCAACATGCACGGTGTCGATTGGAATGCCATGTACGACAAATATGCTGTATTGGTGCCTTACGCAGGTGACCGTAACGATGTCAATTATCTCATAGGAGAACTTATTGGAGAACTCAATATTGGTCATGCATACGTGGGCGGTGGCGACAGAGCTGAAGCAGATCGCATAAAACAAGGATTGCTCGGCGCTCAGCTTATTCGGGATGAAAGCGGATTCTATAAGATAACTAAGATATTGAAAGGCGAGAGTTGGAACAAATCCACAGTGTCACCCTTGAGAGAGGTGGGCGTTGATGCTAAAGAAGGAGACTTCATAGTGGCTGTTGACGGTGTCAGCACACAGGATATGAACGATATTTATGAGTCATTGGTGGGTAAAGCCAATACTGCAGTGGTGCTCTCCCTTAATGAGAAACCTGAACTTAAAGGTGCTCACGATGTCGTGGTAAAGACTATAGATGATGAACATCTGTTGTATTATTACAACTGGGTTCAGGATAATATACGTAAAGTCGATGAAGCTACAGACGGTCAGGTGGGATATATTCATATTCCCGACATGGGACCTGACGGCTTGAATGAATTCGTCAAATATTTCTATCCTCAGCTTGGCAAAAAAGCTTTGATAATTGATGACCGCGGCAATGGTGGCGGCAATGTGTCTCCTATGATAATAGAACGTCTCCGCCGTGAAATAGCCATGTATAACGTTAGCAGAAATTGTGGAGTGACGACAAAACCAAGTGAGATGATGAACGGTCCTAAGGTTCTGCTGCTCAACAAATATTCTGCTTCTGACGGTGACCTCTTCCCATGGCAGTTTAAATATTACAATATAGGGAAGACAATAGGTACACGCTCATGGGGCGGTGTGGTCGGTATCAGAGGCAGCCTCCCGTTTATCGATGGTGGTTTCCTTAACAGACCGGAATTTGCTCCGTTCGATTCCGACGGCAACTGGATCATAGAAGGTCATGGCGTGGACCCTGATATAGTGATAGATAATAACCCGTATCTCGAATTTAATGGCGAAGATGCACAGCTGAATAAGGCTATCGAGGTGATACTCGAAGAACTGAAGAACTGGAAAAAAGAACCGGCAGTGCCGGATTATCCGGATAAATCCAAGTGATTGTCTTATTAATATTAAAATCAATAGGAGCGATTCAAAAAAACGAATCGCTCCTTTTTTGTTGAAATTCATTAAGTATGATAAAATTTTGATTTTTATTATTTTGAAAATTAAATCTATATGCTTGCAATTTGAACGATGAATTATGTTATTTTGTTGATAATCATTTATTTATAATAATTTATCGCTTTTAGATGAATACACTTTTTTTACGTAGAAACGTCATATTGTAACTTCTCTACAATATGTTGACAAAATGACATTTATGTCTCAAATAGTCATCCAATATTGTATTTTATGAAACTATTTTTATCGGACAGAGATGTAACGATTATATCAATTCTAATTCTTCTGAAATAAGACCCTTTTGTCGTGTTATTTCTATGATATTGTTTTCCATCTCGTCGGTTGGCTTGATCAGCCCTGTTTCATTTGGGTGATTGATGAGATATTGAGCTCCGGCATTGTGCAATGCCATGGTGGCATCTATGTATTTCATTTGTGTTGGTTCTTCCAGCATGAAATTCAATGGATGTTTTTCGTATAACACCGATGATGATGGAAAAGTGTCGCCAAATTCATCTTCAACTCCCATGTTGGCAAGCAAGGTGCCCTTTTCGATTAACTCTGATTCCATTCCGTATTTCGACACCACGCCTTTGAACCCGGTGGCTGTGACAACAACCTGAACTTCTTTCAGAATAGTTCTTACTGCATCGATATCGTTGCAGTCCACACAACTGCAGATCAGTTTGCTTACCGACGGAGTTATGGTAGATGGCTCAGTGACAACATCAACAACAGCACCTTTTCTCGTAGCTTTGATGATAATGCCAGTTCCTACTTTTCCGCTGCCGAAAACAAGTATTCGTTTGTCTTTCCAGTCGGTATATCCAAGTTTTTCCATCGCTCTGAAAAATCCATCACCTGTACCTAAACAAGTTTCGATGCGTTTGATTTTTCCTTCATCGGCTAAAAATACCGGCTTCCCGGCATTAGCATAAACATGGGCGCCTGAACGAGTAAGTTCCGATACTCCGAAACATGCCTGCCAATGAGAGAAGGCACCGGCACAATCGAGAATTATATCCTGACAAACCGGCTGGTCCTGTGTCGAATGTACAACGCGTATCCCACTTTCACGCAAACGGTTTACGATATTTTTGTCGTGTGGTATCACATCCGAAATGCCAATGGTCAACGATGCTCCGGCAGCTGTCAATGCTTCATATTTCAATACAGTGTTTCTGAATACCGGTGTGGCATCTAAAATCTTCAGACCGGCAAAGGGTTTGACAGATGCCCATTGTTGTAGCTGATATGCTAATGCCGGATATTCTTCTGTTGTGTAAAACTTCTTTGCGTAATCGAAAATCATGATGTCATATTGCATGTAAATTATTCGTCAAAAATAAAATATTTTTATAAACACAGACCTATTCGGCTCTATTTATTATTTTTGCTTGAATTTTATAATTAAAAGATATGAAAAGTATCTTAATAAAACAAGTGTTGTGTAATGGAACACTGTCGGATGTCCTGATTGAAGGAGAGGTGTTTTCTATGATAGATACACATATCGAGACTGATGCCGAGTTGATTGTTGACGGAAAAGGCATGGCTGTTCTTCCTCCTTTTTACAATGGACATACTCATGCTGCCATGACTTTGTTGCGCGGATATGCCGATGATTTGCCCTTGTTTACTTGGTTGAGCAAATATATATGGCCTCTTGAAGCAAAAATGACCGCCGACGACATTTACTGGGGAACGAAACTTGCTGTTTTGGAGATGATAAAATCGGGTACCGTTTTCTTCAATGATATGTATTGGCATGATGATGCCACAATACGTGCAGTGGAGGAGATGGGCGTGAAAGCAGCTATCGGCATGCCGTTGATCGAATCGACAGGTAAGAAAAATATTGATTATTGCTTTGAGAGATTGGACAGCCTGACACGACAGGGTGCATTGCCGCGAAATGTTCAGGTGACAGTCGCTCCTCATGCCATATATACCGTAGGGGAGACTTTGTTCAAAAAGTGTGTTGATTATGCTGAAAGAAAAGGTCTTGTGTTGCATACCCACCTTTCGGAAACACAACAGGAGGTGGACGACTGTATAAAAAAATACGGTATGCGCCCGGTGGAGTGGCTCGACAGTTTGGGTGCTCTTCAGCCTAATTTGGTAGCTGCACACGTAATTCATGTAAATGATAAAGAAATGGATTTACTTGCTGAAAATAAGGTTACATTAGTACACAATCCCGTGTCTAACATGAAGTTGGGTTCTGGAGTCTTTCCAAGCGCGGCATTGCTGGATGCAGGCTGCCGCATCGCTTTGGGAACGGACGGCTGCTCTTCTAATAACAATTTGGATATGCGCGAAGAAATGAAAACGGCTGCCTTGTTGGCAAAATGCCATTATCGTCGTCCGGAATTGCTGCCGGCGGAAACTCTTTATCGGATGTGTAACTTGAATTGTTCTGATGTTTTCCATCTTCAAAGCGGTACTATAGAAGTAGGTAAAAAAGCTGATGCTTTGCTGATAGATGTAACGGATGAACGTATGGTGCCGTGTCATAACCTCATTTCCAATTGGCTTTATTCGGCAGAATCATCGATAATAGATACTGTGATATGTAACGGTGACATTCTGATGCAACACCGCCATGTTCATGACGAGGAGGAGATTCTTGACCATGCTGCGCAATGTGCATACAATTTGAAAAATAAATTGAAACCGTAAAATAAACCGATACCTTGAAGTATCTGTAGAGACATCATATCATGGCGTCTCTGTAGTTTTTTTATAAAATGAATGTTTCTGACAAAAATATTTTTTTATTTTTGTAAAAAAATATCTTTTATGACCAAAGAAGAATTGATGCATAAGGCAATAGCATTGTCTAAAGATAATGTCAGTAATGGTGGCGGTCCTTTTGGTGCCGTGATTGCAAAAAATGGAGAGATAATAGCAACGGGAGTAAACAGAGTGACTGCCAACAACGACCCTACGGCTCATGCCGAGGTGAGTGCCATCAGAGAGGCTGCCGCAAAACTGAAGACTTTCGATTTGAGCGGTTGCGAGATATTTACTTCATGTGAGCCTTGTCCGATGTGCCTCGGCGCCATATATTGGGCAAGATTGGACAAAATATATTATGCTAACGATAAGAATGATGCCGCAAGAATAGGGTTCAGTGATGCTTTTATTTATGAGGAACTGTCACTTCCCAAAGAACAGAGACATTTGTCAACAGAGAGACTTCTCGCGGATGAGGCTATGGAAACTTTCGTTATGTGGTCAAATTCAGAAGATAAAATAGAATATTGATGTTGACTTTCATAATGCTGTCATAAGTGTTTAATGAATGATGATATTATATGTATTATGTCGGCTTTTTGTACTTTATCAAGAAATCTGTTTGATGGTATCTTAAATATTTTTTAAATATCAAAAAATTTAAAAAATATTTCTTAAAATTATATGTTAATTTTGAAATTGTAATCTTCAAACCAAGTATCTCAACAATATTGAATTTACGGACCAAGTTAAAACGGATAGTGAAAATACTATAAAACATTAAAAGAATTTAACGATAAAGTATATATGATAATGAAATACTTTAATATGATATGGATTGTATTTGATGAATAGTAATAACTTAATTAAAAGATTATGAAAAAAGTACTGATTATAATATTGTGTATGATTGCATTCATCAATAAATCCACAAGTCAGAATCTCGAAAAACTTTCTGTTGAATTCGATGCTGATTATTGTTACTATTTTAAGATTCCGAATGATATTAATTATGGTTTTGCATTGCTTTTTTCGGATTATATCAGTGATGGTTTTAGATTGAATGTAGGAGTTGAATATCGTAAGAGTAATTTATATAGAGATACATACTACAATCATGGATATGAAAGAAATTATTTTCATGTAGGTTACATTGATTATCTTATCAACGGAAACATAAGGATTTTTTCAAAGAACAAATTCTACACGAGTCTGTTTGTAGGTATTTCAATAAATACTATTGTAGATTACAGTGGAAAAGTTTATTATCAATATTCGGTAGAAAATATTATGGAAATGTTGCATGAAGAAGGGAATTGTATAGGGATATCGCTCATGTTGGGAGAGTCGTTTTCATATAAAATAAGGAACAGATTATTTCTTCATCTGACACCATTTGTCAATTATCGAATAAAAACAGACAACAGAATTAAAGAAATGTTGGATCATAATGGTCATGATTTTTTGCGAAGTAAGTGGTATGTGGGAATGAGAATAGGCATTGAATATTTGTTTTACGACAGAACATTGTCAAAAAATCGTTAATTAAAAAGAACAGAAAACAGGTAAAAAAACAATGAAAATATTAAAATAAGGAAATAAATCCGTGTTTTTTACCATACAAATCAAATGATGATTTTTTGATTATATTTGCTTCTGTAAACGTATTATAAATTAAAAATTGTCGTATTGACAAGTTTGGATTGTGTCAGATGAAAATGGAGGTGTTAATTGATTGTAAGATTTAATTCTTATTCAAGCAGCAGATATGCAAAAAGCCTTGAGTTGTAATAATAACAAATCAAGGCTTGTTTTTGTGACCCGCCTGGGGCTCGAACCCAGGACCCCCACATTAAAAGTGTGATGCTCTACCTGCTGAGCTAGCGAGTCTCCCGCGTTTTTTTGCATTGCAAAATTACACATTATTTTAATACATACAATACTTTTTTCGATTTTTTTTTCAATCTAAAATCCCTTTGCCTTGTCTTATGATAACAATCTCATTATCAGTGCAATCCACAACAGTACTTTCTTCGTTGTCGCCGTATCCGCCGTCTATGATGATGTCAACAATGTCTTTATAATGTTCGTTTATTTCCTCAGGATCTGTCTGAAATCCTGAAACTTCGTCCTTATCTGTTATTGTTGTCGTGATAATAGGTTTGCCCAACTGCTGAACAAGTCCGGTGATGATGGGCTCATCGGGTATCCTGATACCTATTGTCTTTTTCTTGCTTTGAAAGACTTTTGGGATATTGTTGTTTGCTTCGAGAATGAAAGTGAATGCACCTGGCAAATTGCGTTTCATCATCTTGAAAACATCATTGTTGATAGGTCTGGTAAACTCCGACAACATGCTCAAGTCATGAAAGATAAATGAAAAGTTCGCTTTTTCTTTTTTTATTCCTTTTATTTTGGCTATTCTGTCGAGAGCTTTGCTGCTCGAAATGCTGCATCCCATGGCATATATGGTGTCGGTGGGAAAAATGATGACTCCATCGTTATTAAGACAATCTATTATCATCTTGACATAGCGTTGATTCGGATTGTCTCTGTGAAACTTGATAAACATGATATGCGTTTTTTGTTTGCAAAAATACATCTTTTTTGCGCTTTTGTTCATGAAAAACTGTTTTTCAGATAATTCCGGCAGGATTTTAAAAAAATCTTCTCTCATGTGAAAGAAAAAATATAATTTTGAAGTTTTTATTGAACTATGAAAATCAGAATTGTCATATCTGTCTTGATATTGTTTTTTTCCTTTGAGGTTTTTTCACAGGAAAAATATGTCGTTTATGGGGTGGTGAAAGACATTGAGAACAACTCTCCAATGATAGGTGTTGCTGTTTATGTTGAATCATTGTCTTACGGAACGGTAACGGGAGAAGATGGTCGTTATGAATTGACATTCTCACAAAAAGGTGATTATATGTTGAGATTTTCTTTCGTCGGTTACAAGACGGAGAAAATGGAGGTGAAAGTTGTCAACGAGAGACAGTCTTGTGATGTCATGATGAGTGTGGAATCAAAGATGCTCGATGACGTTGTGGTGTCGAGTCAGAGGAAAGATGAGAATGTCAAAGAGTTGGTGATGAGTGTACAGAAACTCGACATGGTGAAGATAAAGAAAATCCCGGCTTTGATGGGGGAGGTCGATGTCATAAAAGCCATACAGCTTCTACCCGGCGTGCAGGCTGCCTCCGAAGGATCTTCCAACTTCAGCATACGTGGCGGTAACCCGGACCAGAACCTCATTCTGTTGGATGATGCCCCAATTTATAATGCTTCGCATTTCCTCGGCTTTTTTTCGGTGTTTAACAATGATGTAGTGAAAAATGCCACCTTATATAAAGGTGATATCCCGGCAACATATCCCAGCAGGCTGTCTTCTGTCCTCAATGTAAGCACTTTGGACGAGATACCTTCCCGTTTTACCATGAGCGGCGGTATTGGCTTGATATCCAGCAGACTGATGCTTAACGCTCCTTTCAATAAAAACCGTACCTCGGTGATGCTCGCCGGCAGAACTACTTACCTTGGACTTTTTATTCCTTTAGTCAATAAAGACCTTAAAGGCACCAATCTGTATTTTTACGACCTTAATGCTAAGATTATTCATACTTTCAACGATAAAAACAGACTCTTCATTTCTTCATATTTCGGTCGTGACTCTTTCTTCCTCGACAAAATGCTGGGGCTTGATTATGGCAACTTTACCGTTACAACACGCTGGAATCATATTTTTAACGACAAACTTACTTCCAACCTCTCCTTGCTTTATACCGATTATGACTACCGTATCAATATAATAATGCAACCTTATCTGTTCGATGTCACTGCCGGTATAAATGATTATACGTTGAATTATGATTTTACTTACCTTTGGAATGACAAGGTTACATCTAAATTCGGATTGTCATCGACTTACCACAACTATCTGCAAGGCAAACTTAACGATGAAACCGGTGCCGTGGCTCTTTATCTTGGAGTCGCCAACAATGAAAAGCTGGGAAGAAAAGCTTTGGAACATGCTCTCTGTTTTTCTACAGAACACAAGATAAATCCGGTGTTTTCCATACGTTATGGACTGCGTTTGTCCATGTTTCAAAATATTGGCGACGAAGTGCTTTATCTTTTCGATGACAATCATCGTTTTTATGACTCTGTCGTATATGGGAAAGGTGAGATATTCCATACCGAGATAAATCCTGAACCTCGTGTCGCCCTTATGTACAGAACAGGGGCCTTCTCGTCAATAAAAGCATCTTATTCACGTACTGTACAATATGCCCAGGTTGCTACCAATTCTACCGGAGGCCTGCCGTTCGACATGTGGTTCCCGACAAATCCTAATATAAAACCTCAGAAATGTGACCAATTCACTATAGGTTATTTCCATAACTTCCATAAAGATGAAATAGAAACTTCGGTAGAGTTTTTTTATAAACGTCTTACTGATGTCATTGATTTTGTTGATGATGCATTCTTTTATGCAAATGTTCTCGTTGATGGAGAAGTCAGAATGGGGAAGGGAAGATCTTATGGAATGGAACTTCTGTTACGTAAGAATTATGGTAAATTCACCGGATGGATTTCATATACTTATAGCAGGGCTTTCAGAACTATCGATGGTATAAGTCATGGTGAGGAGTATCGTTCTCCTTACGACAGACCGCATAACCTTTGTATTGTGTTGAATTATCAGTTTAATGAAAGATTGGACGTTTCTGCCAATTGGATTTATAATACCGGTCAGCCTATAACTTATCCTTATGCTACTTATACTGTAAATGGTGTTACATATTCGGTGTATAACGGATACAGAAACCAAAGCCGCTATCCTGATTATCATAGACTCGATTTTTCCATGACATGGAAAGGAAAACAAAGGGAGAGATGGCAGGGCGAATGGAATATGTCTATTTACAACGTATATGGGCGTCATAATACTTGGGCTGTTACTGTCACAACCGACGATGATAACAAGATAAAAACAGAAAAGATTTATTTGTTCTCTGTCATTCCTTCCATATCATATAATTTTAAATTTTAAAGATTATGAGATATAAATTTTTGATGATATTGTCATTGGCATTTATGTTTTCCTGTACTGAACCTGTAGAAATAGAACCTCAGGAAGGTCCCCAGATGGTTGGTGTATTCGGCTCGATAACGAATGAGTATAAGAAACATACTGTCGAATTGAGCCGCACACGTGACTTTTATTCTACTTCTGCACCTGAGATGATATCCAATGCAGAAGTGTTTGTTTCAGATGGTGTTGACACCATTTATTATGAAGAAACAGAAAATGCCGGTATTTACAGAACTGTTGAAGATGTGGCAGGGGTGCCGGGAAGAAACTATAAACTGATGGTGTCTTTCGCAGATGACAACGGAGAACATCAGTATCATGCAAATTCTGTTATGCCTCAATGTGTTGAACAAATAGATTCAATAGTCGTAAAAGATTATGTCTTCGGTTCATTGCATGCCGACGATGTGCTCGGAGTTTATCCATATTACCAGACACTTACGGACCCGAATATTTATTATATGTGTCACCTTTACATCAATGGAAGATTGTTGACCGATACTCTTACAGAAGCATACTATTATTCCATGATGGGATTCTCCGGCTTGTATTTTAATGGAGAATTGATGACATTGTTGGCCGGAGAGTTCCCGGTTTATTCACTCGATCAAAGTCGTCCTGACAGTACCGAGTATCTGCACGATGGTGATGAAGTGACACTGCGACTGTTTTGTATTCCAGAAGGCTTTGCTTTATATATGTCCGATATCCTTTCTAACTCCGGCACTAATCCAATGATGGGCCTGCCTTATAATGTAACTACCAACATTATGCCGGAAAATATGGCGGTTGGATATTTTTATGCCGCTTCCATGACTGAGAAATCTGTCATATATCATCCCAATGATGCCGAAAATATTCCTTGACACTTTGGTCTTGTAGAATATATTTTTCCTGCTTTTTGTTGTAAAAAGGAGTAAAATTTTCGATGTTACTGAAGATTCAGACAGCCAATAATGTAGCATTTTCTATCATTCTGTTGAAAATCAAAGCGTGAGAATGGTCATTTTTTTTTGATAAAAATGTTGGAATTATAAATTAAAACCGTAATTTTACGCTGTTAATTTAATGCTGCGAACAGCGTTTTTTTAATGTAGTTCTTATAAAGATTTTTAGAGTTTTTTAAGAAATTTGGTCTTAAATAACCATAATTTAGAATTTAAGTGTTAATAATCAGTCGGGATTTTTTCTCGGCAAAGCGGGGGAGTCGCATAGTGGCAATTGCAACAGACTGTAAATCTGTCCTCGGATGAGTTCGGTGGTTCGAGTCCACCCTCCCCCACAAAAGGAGAGTTAATATCATTGGTTTTTATTCGTTTCATTAAAAGTTCGGCATTTCCGAACTTTTTTGTGTCGTCACTAATTTGATTTTTAGAAATTATTTATCATTGATTGTTGTCGTAAACAAATGAAATCGGTTATGAGGTGACTGATAATCATAGATTCTAACATTATTGTCCGGCAAAATTTTCGAGTTTATTTATGATGTTTTGAAAATCAAATTATAATAATCTGTCGTATTCCAATGAAATCCGATAATGATTAAATTCCAATGTATATTTCATGTAAAACCGCCTCCAAAATGTTAGCTTTGCCATTTTGGAGGCGGTTCGTTTCGCCACCCTGTATTGTATTGTTACAATTATTTTATCCAAATACTTCTTTCATTTGTTCCAATGCTTTTGCTATAATACTTCGAGGGCAGGCGAGATTCATTCTCAGACATTTGAGACCTTGTACTCCAAATTCATGACCTTTGTTGAGTCCTAATCCTGCCTCGAAAATCATCTTGCGATTGAGTTCATTGTCATCGAAGTCGTATGCATTGAAATCCAACCACAACATATATGTGGCTTCCGGACGATGTAACCTTATTTTGGGCATCTCCTTGTGAATGAAGTTTACAGCAAAATCTATGTTGTCATTGACATAATGCAGAAGTTGTTGAAGCCATTCTTCTCCTTTTTCCATGGCTGTCTTGGTTGCAACTTTGCCAAAGATATTGCCGAGGTCAGCTTCAGTGCTGTGTAAAAAATCTGTATATTGCTTACGCAATTGCTCATTGGCTATTATCACCGACGAGGTCGCTAATCCGGCTAAGTTGAATGTTTTGCTTGCCGCATGGGCAGTGATGCTGTGTTGTTCAAACTCTTGACTGATAGAGGCAAACGGCAAATGTTTGTAATTAGGCAGGACTAAATCGCAATGTATCTCGTCGGAGAATACCAAAACATCATTTTTTATACATATCTCACCTAAACGTTTCAACTCATCATAATTCCAACAACGTCCAACCGGATTATGAGGATTGCTGAGTATCAGCATCTTGGCTGTCTTTGCCTGTTGTTCCAAAAGTTCAAAATCCATCTTGAATCCTTCATCGGTATCTATAAGCGGGTTAAGTACGAGTTTTCTTCCATGTTCTTCTACAGCCCTGAAAAACGGCGGATAAACCGGTGGTTGTATTATTATTTCATCATTTTCCTTTGTCAATCCCATAACGGCGAAATTAAATGCACATACTATACCCGGAGTGAATGACATCCATTCCTTCTGTACCTTCCATCCATGACGTCGTGTTATCCATTGTGCTATGGAATTGAAGTATTCTGCTTCACGGAAAGTATATCCGTAAACATCAGTGGCAGCTCTTTTTATAATAGCTTTTCGGATGAAATCCGGAGTGGGGAAGTCCATGTCGGCAACCCACATGGGTATCACCTCTGCATTACCGAAAACTGATTCTCTTAAATCGTATTTCACACTCTCTGTGCCGGTTCTGTCTATAATAGTGTCGAAATCGTATCTCATCATTTTAATTTTAATAATAAAATCAAGCAAAGATAAGTGATTTTTGCGATTTTTTCGCATTATTTTATCATAATGATACAATTTGTTCACATAGTGTGATAAAAAGCACTTTTTTTATCATCTCATTTGTTTTTTTACTTACTTTGCCGACCGAAAGGAGAGAGATGATGGTAACTTCCGTATGGCAAATTGCAGGAATAGTATTGGCAGTGTTGTTGATTGAGGCTGTTGGTATTATGTCGGTGAAGAAAGTTAAGAATGCTTCAGACTTCACCACGGGAGGAGGTCGTGCCGGATTGTGGGTGGTGGTAGGAACCATTATGGGCACTTTGGTAGGTGGTCAATCTACTATAGGAACGGCACAACTGTCTTTCAGTTATGGCATTTCGGCATGGTGGTTCACTGTGGGGGCTGCATTGGGCTGCGTGGTGCTCGGCATAGGATATGCCATACCTTTAAGATATAGCGGCAGCACTACTCTTATGGAAGTGATATCCAAAGAATATGGTAAAAAGGCTGAGATGACGGGCTCTGTCTTGTGTTCTTTGGGCATGTTTGTCAGTATTGTGGCGCAGGTGTTGTCTTCAGGTGCTCTTCTGATGACTTTGTTCCCTGTGAATATGCATACGGCAGCTTTGCTCTCGGCAGTAGTGATGGTGATATATGTGGTGTTCGGCGGGGTGTGGAGTGCCGGCATTGGTGGAATTGTAAAATTGATACTGTTAAGCCTTTCAGCCCTTGCAGGAGGTGTCATGGTGCTTGTCTTATCCGGTGGCTGCTCCGGCTTGATGGAATCTGTTATTAATCTTTTGAATGATACTGACGTCTCTGCAGTCACTGACTTTAATTCAAAAGAAGAAATAATATACAGATATACCAATGTTTTTTCAAGAGGTGCTTCAAAAGATATTTGCTCATGTATATCAGTCATTCTCGGGGTGTTGGCAACACAGAGTTATGCCCAGGGTATATGGGCTGCCAAGACCGACAGTGTGGCGCGCAAGGCTTGTATGCTCTCGGCAGTGTTGACAATACCCATTGGTGTGGCTTGTGCCTTGGTGGGTATGTATATGAGAGCCAACTATGTCACTTCCGAAGAGTCGCAAAGACTTGCCGAGATGGGATTGACTTTGCCCGAGGGAATAGGTGTGATGCGCAACTCGGCACAGGCTTTCCCTGTCTTTATTACCGACCATTTGCCTGAATTTCTTGGAGGTGTAGTACTCGGCGTTTTGCTCATCACCGTAATAATAGGTGGTTCCGGATTGACACTCGGTGCAGCTACCATCATAGTCCGTGACGTCTTCATGCGTTTATCATCGCGCTTTAAAGATGTAAAGTCGAATATCATGCTGTCACGTTGTACCATAGTGTTGATACTGTCTCTTGCCATGATAACGGCATCATCATTCTCCGGAACTTTTATCAATGACCTTGGCTTTCTTTCCATGGGACTGAGAACCACGGCGGCTTTTGTTCCTTTGACCTTGGCTCTCTTTTTGCCGGGAAGGTTCAATTATAAATGGATATTCATTTCAATAATAGCCGGTACTGTTGCTCTTGTTGTTTCCAATATCATAAATCCGCCTTTCGATCCTTTGTTTGCCGGTTTGGGGGTATCATTGTTGTGTTGTCTCATAGGATATAAATGGAAAAAGGATGTCAATTAAACAAATTATAAAATGAATGTTATGTTTAATGCTCTTTTTTTAAAATTCTGTAAATTTGCAACGGTATATTAAAAAATCCATGAGAAGATTGATATTCTTTATCGCACTTGTAATCTGTCTTATGACATTAGTCTCCTGCAAACAACGTAGGGAAGCGATAAGACAGCTCGGCTGTGCACAGGCGATAATGGAGAATGCTCCGGACAGCGCGTTGGTGTTTTTAGATTCCATAAGGGCTCATCCCGGAATACTCGACAAGAGACACCGCATGGAATACGAAACAGCCATGGTGCAGGCAAAATACAAATGTTACGAAGACATAAGTGAGGATACAGCCGTCTTCGAGGCACGCCGATATTTTGTTAAGACAAAAGACTATGGACAACAAGCGCTTGCAGCATTATACAGCGGATGTGTGTATGAGGAATGGGGAGAATACGAGATGTCGATGGAAGCCTATAAAGAAGCGATGAAACCGGCGACAGCCATGGGAGATTCTTTGATAATGGCGAGAATACAGCAATGTATTGGCTCGTTGTTGTACTCGCATGGTTTATACGGAGAAGCGTTGAAATCTTATAAGAAAGCCGCTGAGATATGCAGGTCAATACCTGAGAAACAGGCCCAATATTATGGAAACATGGGAAGATGTTTCATCTTAATGAAAGAAAACGACAGTGCTTTCTATTATTATAGAAAAGGTATAGACTGTGCAATACGGAGCGGTAACAGTGAAACCCAAAGTATTTTGCTGCAAAATCTGAGTGTTTTGTACAGAGAATGCCAAATGTACGATGAAGCGTTGTTAACACTCAGGCAGTCTTTACAATTGAATCCGGATGTGAAGAAATATCCTCAGTATAACTTGAACTTTGCTGAGATATACAATCTTTTGAATAAAAATGATTCGTTGACATATTATATAAGTCTTTTGAAAAAAGATTTGGAGTGTATTGAAGACAAACCGTTATTGACGAGTATATATTCCATATTGTCGGAATATGAGATGCAGAGAGACAATTACGATTCTGCATTTTATTATCACTCGAAATATTCTGAGATGGTTGAATATATATATCAGGAACGTATGGAACAAAGTGTTTACGAGATACAGCAGAAGTATGATTATCAGAAGAAAGAGAATTTCTATGCCAAAAAACTATTGAAGCGACAAATATGGATTACATTGCTTGTACTGTTCCTATTAATTGCGTTGATGGTTGTAGTGATTATGATTTATAAGATATTAAAAAGGAAAGAGCATGAGGCTGAAATCAATAAAAAACTGCTGGCACTTCAGAAAAAAACAGATGAGGCAAAAATTGAATATACTCAAAAAGAATACGAATTTCAGCAATATAATGAAAAGAAAGAACAGGATGAATTAATGTTGAAATTTTTAATGATAATGTATTCTGAAAGTTTATGTGATTCGAATAAGAATGTAATAAATAATTTGAAAAAACTTTTGTACGGCGACAATGAGCAAGACCATTGGGAAGCAATGTTGTCAATTTTTGACAGATTGTTTCCTGGCAGAATAGACATGATTAAAACACAATATCAGGACTTGAATGAAATGGAGTTCAAGATATGTATTCTGTCACATTTCGATTTGTCGAGACAGGAAGAAGCCGATTTCATGCATTGTTCTGTTTACAGCATAGATAAATACAGGTCGAAATTATGTGGTAAAATGACAAAAACAGACAATAAGACCATGTAAAAGCCGAAAAAAAGTTTGTAAAAAATTCCTCGTGCTTTATACATATAATATTTATAATCAACATTTTAAATATAAAACCGCCCTGAAAAAAGTTTGTAAAGCTTTTTTAATCCTGTTTTTTTAATATTATATTCATTAAATTTGCGTAATCGAAAAAGAAAAAGGTTATGCAAACAAATAAGATTAGTAAATATAAATCCATTACTGAAAGAGAACTGCACAACTTATGGAAGTAATGTTTACGACAACGTATGCGACAGCAGAGTACAGAGTAATGTAATCAAAATATAAAACATCAAGTCATGAAACACATATTGAAATATATTGGATAAAGTCTTCGCAATAAACAAGTGTGCCGCCGTTTGCGGAGACGATAATCGAGGTGCTATATAGAAAAACATCATCAAAAGGCAAGGACGAGGTCTTGATGGAACAGTTGAATGGCTGTTTGATGGTACACCGAACCTTTTTCAGTGCTTTGCTACGGTAAAGTCCGGTACACGAAAAAACTTTTTATTTATAGTTAACTTAAAAATTTACGATTATGAAGAAAATACTTTTATTTATCATTACAGTGAATATAGCATTTATGTCATATTCACATGATTTTTCAGCTGTATGTCCATCAGGGCAAATGCTGTATTACAATATAATAAGCGAGGAGGATGCAACAGTCTCCATCACATATCCAGATTACGGCTGGGGATGGGACGGGGAAATCATCTCCGGAGAATTAGAGTTGCCTTCCCATGTAGAATACAACGGCATAAATTATACAGTAACAGAAATAGGGTCTTCCGCTTTTTCAAGCACTAATATTACAGGTTCTTTGGTGATTCCCAATACGGTAACAGAAATAGGTTATCAGGCTTTTCTTTTCTGTCAGGGCTTGGATGGGACACTAACCCTTCCGGAATCAATAAGAAGCATAGGAACAATGGCTTTTTCGCTTTGTCAATTCACCGGAGAGTTAGTATTACCCGATGCAGGAAAAAGCATCTCCATAGGAGAGAAGGCTTTTTCCAACAATAATTTCAGTGGAGAACTTTATATACCGCAATCCGTAAAGTATGTGGGGAACAGTGCTTTTTACGGTTGTAATAATTTCAATTCTCTGACAATAGCTGAAAATTCCATTACATATATTTCCAGTGAGGCTTTCCGTTATTGCAGAAACATGACAGAGCTGAACATATATGCAAACATCGAAAAAGTTTATTCAAATGCTTTCTTGGATTCCGGTTATTATTTGGATTCCACCAAATGGGATGGAGACCTTCTTTATTATGAAGATATTCTGTTAAATGCAAGAAATGATATCTCTGGTGTCGTCGATATACGAGACAATACACGTCTGATAGCAGGAAGTGCTTTTGCAGATTGTTCATCTCTCACAAATGTCAATTTCCCGAATTCATTGAAAAGTATAAACATAAGTGCATTTTATGGTTGTTCATCTCTTGCAGATGTCAATTTTCAGAACTCGTTAGAAAACATAGATGCGAGTGCATTTCAGAGATGTAACAGTCTTGAGTCTGTAGTGATACCGGAATCTGTCAGGTCGGTGGGAGACAGAGCATTCTCTGAATGCAACAATCTTGAAAGTGTAACAATACTTAGTGATGATATTACAATAAAGCAATATTTTATTTTAGATTCAGATGTCAAATCCATCAGTATTGAATCGATGAACATACCTTTGATAGACAATAATGCTTTTGATGGGATACCGGATACAATACCGATTTATGTTCCATGCGGCATGAAAGATGAATACTCCGCTGTAGAATTTTGGAACAGGTTTACGAATTATCGGGAATCATTGTTTTTTGTATTCAATGTAACATCAAATGACATATCAATGGGCAGTGTCTCAGTGATACAGGAACCGGGTTGTGATGATGATTTGGCCATAGTTACGGCATTAGCGAATCAAGGATATGAATTTGTAAATTGGACAAAGAACGGTAATATAGTATCAACAGAAGAAACATACAGTTTCATTTTAGATGAAGATGTGGATATAGTTGCCAATTTTGTTTCAACAACATTATCATTGGAAGAATCTACAAAAACGAATCTATATGCTTATCCCAATCCGGGAGAAAACATCTTGAACATCAGGACGGCATTGCCGGAAGGAAGGATAGAAGTGTATGACATTCTCGGGAAAGTGGTATATAAACAGGATATTACCGAAGAAGTCACGAAG
>NWBN01000016.1 GCA_002633315.1 Bacteroidales bacterium Phil6 | reverse complement strand
TTGTTTGTATGCTCGGCATGAGTATTAGCTAACGGGTGCAAGTCCCCAATGAGCCCTAATAGCGGGAATCATACAGCCAATAGCAAGGGTGTCCATCGCGAGTTGGAATCTGAAAGAAGCTGGCGGCAAACATCTGGTCTGACGAACAGAAACTTCATATAAGGCATAAGACTGTGGGTAAGGTTGCAAAACAAACCAAAGCCCTATAGCTATTCGGAACAGTCAATGTAAATGAAGCAGACATAAGGTGGAAAGTTGATACTCTTATCCGAGGAGGTCTCACGGACGCATGAGAATAGTGAAAAAAAAAAATCGAACTCAGCGGAGTAAAGCTTGCCGTGAGAAGTCAGCAGAAGTCATAGTAGCCCAGTAATCGATAACGCTGGGTGAAGGACTGAACCTAATAATTAAACGACAGTAATTGAAACATACCTAATGAAAGAACGAATGCAGAAAACATTATCCAAAGTTAATGACTGCCCTCAAAGAGATAGGTCGGAAACCGAATGGTATGAGGGAGTGCAGACTTTCATGTGGATGTGTGAAGACAACATCGTGGAAGTACCATTCGACAAGGAACACCTTTTGGAGCAAATCCTGAGTCCCGCCAATCTTAATCGAGCCTATAAGGCAGTGATTGGAAACAAGGGCTGTGGCGGTATCGACAGGATGTCATGTAAGCAATTGTTCTCATGGCTGTTGGCCAATAAAGATGCGCTCATCCGTTCCTTGATTGACGGTTCTTACCGTCCGAACCCCGTCAAAAGGGTAGAAATCCCCAAGGACAATGGCAAGATGCGCCTTTTAGGAATCCCCACCGTGGTAGACCGTTTGGTGCAACAAGCCATTAACCAAGTTCTGAGTCCTATATATGAGAAACAATTCTCCGGGAGAAGCTATGGCTTCCGCCCGAGAAGAGGCTGCCATGATGCGGTAAGAGAAGCTCAAGAGATAATCAACACAGGCTACACATACGTAGTAGACCTTGACCTCGAGCGCTTCTTTGATACCGTGAATCATAGCAAACTCATAGAAATCCTCAGCCGTACTATAAAAGATGGCAGAGTTGTCAGCCTGATACACAAATATCTCCGAAGCGGTGTAATGAACAAAGGTCTGTTCGAAACGAGCGAGGAAGGAACTCCCCAAGGAGGTCCATTAAGTCCATTGTTGAGTAATATCATGCTCAATGAGTTGGATAAGGAACTCGAACGCAGAGGACTTCCTTTTGTGCGCTATGCCGATGACTCGATGATATTCTGCAAATCCAAAAGGGCGGCAAGAAGAGTCAAAGAGTCCATAACCCGA
Organism: Bacteroidales bacterium Phil6; assembly: GCA_002633315.1. Taxonomy (GTDB): domain Bacteria; phylum Bacteroidota; class Bacteroidia; order Bacteroidales; family F082; genus Limimorpha; species Limimorpha avicola. The sequence continues at coordinate 11,848 of NWBN01000016.1, read as the reverse complement.
ATTATAGAGGGAACTCTATATCTTAAAGTCAACAAGGAAAAGACTGTAGTATCGTATGTTCGAGGAGTGAAGTATCTGGGTTACTCCTTTTATGTAATGAAAGGCAAATGTCGACTTGCAGTACACCCGAAATCCAAAGCAAAGATGAAATCTAGACTCAAAGAGCTGACGAATCGTAGCAACGGATGGGGATACGACAAGAGAAAGCAGAAACTGAAAGAGTACATACGTGGATGGATTGGGTACTATCATCTTGCCGATATGAAACGTTTTCTTCTTGATACAGATGAGTGGTTAAGACGGAGAATACGCATGTGTATATGGAAAGCTTGGAAGAAACCCAAGACGAAGGTGGCAAACCTCATTAAATGTGGTATTGAAAAATACAAAGCATGGGAATGGGGTAACACTCGCAAAGGGTACTGGCGTATCGCTGATAGCCCTATATTGAAAGTGGCGATAAATAACGATAGCCTGCGAAGAGCAGGATATTGTACCTTAATTGGTTCGTATCTCGAATGGCACCCAAAATAGGAACCGCCGTATGCCGAACGGCACGTACGGTGGTGTGAGAGGTCGGAAAACGAAAGTAGGAAGAAAACTACGTCGTTTTCCTCCTACTCGATTTTGCGTACATTATTGTTTGTCTTTTGTTTTACTTCTTGATTCTTTGTTGTATCTTTGCAGCAGTCCAAATTGACATGTTATGAAAAAAATTGTTATATTGTTGATGGTTTTGAGTTTGTTTGCATGTAATAATGATAACAAGACGACTAAGACTGCGGAATCGAAGAAAGAGAAAAAAACAGTAATAGTGCCTGTTTTCAATGCGGATTCTGCATATCGATATGTAAAAAAGCAGATAGATTTCGGTCCTCGTGTGCCGGAAAGCAAGGCTCATGAACAGTGTGCCGAATGGCTCGTCTCCATGTTGGACGGTTTTTCCGATACTGTTTATGTTCAGAATTTCAGGACACGTCTTTTCGATGGACGCGGAATAGACGGAAAGAACATCATCGGCGTTTTCAATCCCGATGCCAAAAAGAGAATAGTTCTTGCTGCACATTGGGATACAAGACCTTATGCTGATGCCGACCCTGACAGAGCCAATTGGAACACTCCTATTGACGGTGCCAACGACGGTGCCAGCGGTGTAGGTGTCCTGCTTGAAATAGCACGTCAGTTACATAATCGTAAAATTGACGATAAAATAGGGGTTGATATTGTGCTTTTTGATTTGGAAGACTATGGCGCACCGAGTTTTTCTCAATATAATACGGAAGACAGTTGGTGTTTAGGTTCGCAGTACTGGTCCAAATATCCTCATAAAAATAATTATTCTGCCTATTACGGCATATTGCTCGATATGGTTGGTGTTTCTGATCCGTCTTTCCCTAAGGAATATTATTCTCAGCAGTTCGCTCCCGATATAAGCAATAAGGTATGGCGTGTGGCTCGCGGAATGGGTTATGATATGCACTTTTCGAATGAATTGGGTCATCCTATTACGGACGACCATTATTATATGAACAAAATAGCCGGAATACCTACAATCAATATTATTCATCTTGAATTTGATTCTCCCAATGGCTCCTTTTATGAACATTGGCATACTTTGAAAGATGATATAGAAAGCATAGACCCCAAATCATTGGATATGGTAGGTAAGGTTGTGCTTAATGTCATTTATAATGAATGATATGGAGTTTATTTCTCAGGTTTGAACGGAATGTTTTTTTCGAAATTCGATAATTCATTTATTGGTATCCGAGAAAATATCATGAAGTAATAACCGATGCCGACTTTATTTGCAAGTCAACTAATTTTTGTTAAAGTCACAAAACAAAAAACAATTCTAAATATGTTGACAATTGTTGTTTGTAAAGCTAATTAATTTGATGTCAAACTCAGAAATCATTAATTTCAATTGCAACTCGTTTTGAAAAACAAGAAAAATGCTAAAGTATTATCTATATTTGTAATATATTTTTAAAGAGACTGAAAATATCTGATAGAAGAAATACTATTAAACCTCTCTGTTTAAGTGAAGATGATTTTTTGTAAAAAAATATTCAAAATCACCTGTTTATTGGTATAAAAGAGGAATTTGATTATGTTTCTATCTTTGTCTGGAAGTAATAAAATAATATAGGTAGAGTCAAACAGCAAGTGCAATATTACGAAATAAATTTGAAGAACTCCTTTTTTGGAGTTGAGAAGTTTAATTTTTCCCTTGGTCTTCGGTTAATTTTGTACTGAATCTCCTTGATGAACTCATCCGACAGTTCCCTGAAATCCGTTCCTTTCGGTATGTATTGCCGGATAAGTTTGTTTTCGTTCTCAATGGCCCCTTTCTGCCATGAAGCATACGAGTCTGCAAAATAAACGGTAGTACCGAGTGCTTTTGCAATTTTCTTATGGCAGGCAAACTCGGTTCCATTGTCCTTTTTGATGGTAAGCCCGTTTTTCCTGTAAGGGAAAAGCAGCCTTATGGCCATATCGGCCACCTTTTCCGGATTCTTCCCCTCCGGCAGCCTTGCCATAAGGAGGTAGTTTTTCGAGCGCTCGCACAAGGTCAGTATGGCACTCTTTTGTCCCTTCCCTATGATAAGATCCATTTCCCAATCTCCGAAACGACTCCCGTCGGCTTCTGCCTGCCTGTCGTGTATGCTTGTCCTGTCCGGGATATTGCGTACCTTTATGGATATGTAGAAATAAATATTTCTCAGAATCATAGTACACTTAAGACTATCCACTAACAATCCGTATAAATTATATTATAAAGTTCAAATTCCATTTTGCTACATTATATCCAGCATATATTTTTTGCTACCAATAGAAATTGGTATAGTTGTTTGAGTATGTGGTAAAACACAGACTATACTTATTCTTTCTCTGGTATTCCCAGTATTTTCATCATTTTAGGGCGAAAGTTATTTCCCCATTGTTCCAATGTCGCAATAATGGGAATAAGGCTTTCTCCGTCTTCAGTTATGGAATATTCAGTATGGGGTGGAAGTTCTGCAAATATTTTCTTTTTTATCATACCATGTATTTCCAATTCTTTAAGCTGCTGATTGATGACACGAGGGCTGGCATCATCGAATAGACGATGTAGTTCGCTCGGACGTTTAGCACCTTCATTTAATTCTTGGAGAATACAGGGTTTCCATTTACCACCTATGACTTCCATAGATATTTTTATTCCGCATTTAATATCAAACGGCATTTTTTTCTGATACATAATTAGAATATTTTAGTGTAACATTTATAATGAAACAAATATAGTGAAAAATAGAATAACCATTGCTTATGTATGTAGGGAAAAATTTATCAGTATATGAATAATTTGCCAGTACTTGTTACTTTGCAGCCTGTGGCTTATCTTTGTAGCAAAAACATTTAATGTCAGTTATAAATAATAAGTATGAAAAAATGGCTAATTATCTCTCTATTGTGTGGAATATTATCTCCAAGCATGGCACAAAAAAATATTATTAAAAATAATGATACTCAAAGTATGAAAACAATTCGTTTAATTTATCCTCAATGGCAAGGTGCTAAAATTACGGTTCCTGAACTTAAAGATACCCCGGCCGATGCTTCAAGAGGATATTATTTAGGAGCACAGTTGCTTAATTATCTTGCCCCTAACACTGATCAAGAAACATTTACAGTTCCTGTATCTATGGAAATAACAGATAGGGAAATAACAGATGGAGTTACAGACCGTGATGCACTACTAAAACAGACAAAAGTTGCACTGGAAATGCTCAACGCTATCAATCCGGATAAGATTGTGACGCTCGGTGGCGAATGTTCTGTAAGTGTCGTTCCTTTCACTTATCTTGCGAACAAATACAAAAATGATGTAGCCATGATTTGGATAGACGCTCATCCTGACATAACATTGCCTGGAGATATTTATTCCGGCTATCATGCCATGGCGGTTACGGCTTGTATGGGATATGGTGAAAAACAAATCATATCTGCTTTGCCAACGAAGATAGATGCATCAAAAATTTTATTTGTCGGAATACGAAATTGGGAACGCGATGAAATTAAAGTCCGTCAAAAACAATATGGAATTAAGGATATTCCCGGGGAAGAAGTTGCAGAAAACAGTAATGCCATTCTAAATTGGTTAAAATCTTGTGGTGCATCCAAAGTTGTTATTCATTTTGATATGGATGTATTAGACCCTGCTGAAATCGTTGCCGCAGTTGGTACAGACCCTAACGGCATGAAAATAGCGCAAGTAATACGTGTTATCAATGATATTGCTAATGAGAAAGAGCTTGTAGGTCTGACTGTTGCAGAAGCAATGCCCAGAACTGCCATCAGAATAAAAAACATGTTGGAACAGTTGCCATTATTGAAGTAAGTAAGAATATTTTGATAAAATAAGGATTCTGGAATCCAGAATAAAATGATGGTAGTGTTTCAAAAAGTGTGTAATTGAGATTCATATTTCGACTGCAAATATATAATTTGTCAAATAATTGTCAGAGCAGATCGCAAAGGCTTGCCGAAGCGGGATGCTTTGACAATAACTTTTTATTCCTCTCATCTGAATTTCTTATCTTCCATCTTGAACAATGGTATCTTGTATTCATAACTTCTTCTCGTCATCGCCACATATCCCGACAACAATATCGTTGATTCCGGATCAGGTAACGCCCCTCTCATTTTCGTTGTCCTTTTATAATCCCTGTTTAGTCTCTCTATCCAATTGGTCGTGTATATCATACTTCTTATTTTATAATTATATTCCAAATATGTGAAATAATAAACATTCCTCTCATTGTTCATCTTATTACCAAAAACAGGATAATATTCTTTCCATTTCTTACAGAACTCTTTCCATCTTTCCATTCCTGCTGCTTTCGTATCATTTTTATCATCGCAGCTGATACTTCTTCTCTCGCATATTCAAACATTCGGCTCACCTGACTCTTGCCGTATCTCTCTCCATATATTTCTCCGAATAATTCTCCCACCTGCTCCGTCGTTAATCCGGCTCCATATAATTTAAATGCTATCTGCTTGGCTTCTTCTTCCCGGTCTCTAAGTAATCCTAATATTACAGGATAAAAGTTGCCGTTTCGTGTCCGTGGAACTTTCAATTCCAACATCCTGCCTCGTCCATACATCTTTCGATACCTGTATCCATTACTCATGTCTTTGCTTGTGAGATTATGTCCTTCCCTTTCCGCCTTCATCAGTATCTCAAGACTCATTTTCAATATTTCTTCTATTCCTTTTCCTTCTTTGATTATCTTTTCAATAATTTCGTATCTTTGCTCCTGTGTAAAATTCATGTTTTGTTTTTTTAAAATTTAACTACTACAAAAATATTAAACTTTGAATTTTACACACTTTTTGGACAGTATCTTCAAGATATTATAAATTAACTTGAAAAATTTGTCGGAAGTAATGAAAAGAAATAAAAAAAAGTGCATCGATGAGACGCACCTTTTTTGTCTATATAATAAAATATCAATAAACTTTCAATTTGTCGCCTGTTTGTTCTATTATGGCTCTGTAGAAGTCATCGCTGTATTTGGGTTGTATTACTTCCGGAGCATAATATTTATAGTTTTCAGGCACTTCCCTTGCGGTCTTTATGTTGCCGTCCATATATTTCACAAAGAGATACTGATAAAACATTTTCCAGTTGGCTACGAGGCTGTCGGCTTCGAGATTGGAGAAACGTGTGAGATATGCCACTGCTTCCTGAGGATTCTTCTCATACAGAGAAGCGGCTTTAGCATCTATATCTTTGACTTGTTCCACCCATTTTGTTTCATATTCGCTCTGAAGTTTCTCAATCTCAGGATGAATATAGTTATATTTGGTATAGGCGAAGTTGGACACCTGATTGAAGATCCAGAATCCTGCAGTATCGGAATACTCCATTATGGAACCGTTGCCTTGTCTGTAGCATAACGGTATTTCTGTCATGCAGGTGTACATGGGGCAATATACCGTACTTGCTGCATCGTCAACGCCGAACCACAATATGCCTCCAAGTTGGGGTATGGTATTGGAGCGGCTTTGTGATATGAAAGAAAATCCTGTCTGTTGAGTGGCAGTGGTGCGTTCGTGGACGTATTCAACGCCATCGACTTCAAAATCCATGGGTCTCCAACGATAGGGGCAGTGGAAAGGACCGGCACCGAGGTCTAATGACATGTCGAGTTCTGTACCTTCAAGATGGTCGCGCATGAATCTCATCATGTCGAGAACACTGACTTTCTCGGTAGGTTTCACCCATAATGGCATTCTGTTTGTTGGGAAAGTCTCGGGAGTCTGAGGCTGTCCTTCAATATATGGTTTGCTGCGTTTTATATCGCGTCCTGTAGCATAATCCCAATATTGTTCCATGCCGTCGGTGACACTGTTGAACATTGCCCAGACACGTATGTCGCAGGCTCTTGCTCCGCTGAAGGTGACAGGATTATAAACATCGGAGAATGAGAATAACTCATCAGGACCGACATATAAGTTGTTTTTCTTTGCAAAAGAAATGACATCATCGGCATAGATACAATCTATATTCTTGTCTTTCAAGAATTTATTCATATTCTTGGAAGTAACGCTTGTCTTGTTTTTCTTTGCGAGCGGGAAAGTAGTAATACGAGCCTGATTGGCATGACCGCTGACATAACCGTCCGGGATACGACGTGCAACCCAGACTATACCTTTTTCTTTGCCTTTGCCGATAAGTTCCATGATCCACACCTCTTCCGGGTCTGCTATGGAGAAGGATTCTCCATCGCTCGGATAACCGTATAATGAAGTCAGTTCGGCAATGTTTTTGATAGCTTCACGTGCTGTCTTGCAGCGTTGTAATGTAATATATATCAATGAGCCATAGTCCATGAGCCCGCCTTCGTTGCCCATGTTGGGAAGTCCGCCGTATGTTGTTTCTCCAATGGCGAGTTGCCATTCGTTCATGTTGCCCACTACGTTGTAAGTATGAGGAACTTCCGGTATCTGTCCGAGATACTTGCCGCTGTCCCAGTCGTAGATGTCACGCATGGCACCTTCCGGATGGTCAGCAGCAGGAAAATAATACAACTCTCCATAAAGTACATGAGAATCAGCGGCATAAGAAATCATGGTGCTGCCGTCTGTAGAGGCTCCCTTCGTGATAAGGAAGTTCGTGCAGGCTTTTACTCGTGTCATGGGAATAAGACACATCATTACTAATGCTAATGTAAGAATCTTCTTCATTTTTTTATTATTTATTTGTTAAACTGATTATTATTCTTTTCGTATGCTTCAAGGACTTCCCTGATTTTTTTTTCATCCGTCTCAATCTGTTGTTCTAATTCTTGTAAATTGTTGAATTTGTGTTCATCACGTATCTTGTCAATAAAACGCAGGCGTATGTTTTTACCGTAAAGGTCGCCCTCGTAGTTGATGATATGAGCTTCGAGACTTTTGGGGCGGTTGTCATCAAGAGTGGGACGCTGACCGGTATATACCATGGCAGGATATGTCATGTCGTCGAAATCGGCGTATGCAGCAAAAACACCCGGTTCTTCTATCATGAAATATTCCTGTTTCAACTCAAGATTGGCTGTCTTATAACCTAAAATATGACCGACTTCTGCTCCGTGTATTACTGTGCCGGAATAAGAATACTCGTAACCTAACAGTTTGTTGGCAAGTCTTATGTCTCCCTGTTGCAAGGAATGCCGTATCTTGGTGGAACTGATGGCGATATTGTCAACATCCTGGGCCGGTATTCTTTCTACTTTAAAATGATACTGAAGCCCTAATTCAAACAACATGCTGAAATCTCCCATACGGTTTTTCCCAAAATGATGGTCATATCCTATGATGATTTTTACAGGTTCTATACGTTTTACTATATAATTCAAGATGAAATCCTCAGATAAGGTGCGTGAAAACTCTTTGGTAAAGTTGATGATTATCAAATTGTCTATACCAGTTTTTTCAATAAGTTTTATTTTGTCTTCCTGAGTGTTGATGAAACGTAGATGCGAACTGTCGATATTAAGGACTTGCCGAGGGTGAGGGTAGAATGTCACGACGACACTCTCGCCTCCTGTTTCTTTTGCCATTTTTACCATGCTTTTCAATATGGCTTGATGACCTCTGTGAACACCGTCAAAGGTGCCTATTGTTACTATGGCTTTGGGTACTTTCTTATATTCTAAAATGTTATTAAAGACTTTCATACTAATGATTTGTCTATTAAGTATTTTGCAATTTGTACGGCATTGGTGGCAGCGCCTTTCCTGATGTTGTCGGAGCATAACCACAGATTCAGGCCGTTTTCTGTGCTGAAATCGCGCCTTATTCTGCCGACGAAGACTTCATCTTTGTCATAAGCTGTGACAGGCATAGGATAAAGACATTCTGTCGGGTCGTCGCATATAACGATGCCGGGCATGGCTTTTAATGTCGCAATGGCGTCTTCAAGGTCATAGGGCTGCTCAAACTCTATGTTGACGGATTCGGAATGTCCTCCGTAAACAGGAACTCTCACCACTGTTGCTGTTACGGCAATGTCGGAATGCAATATCTTGTTTGTTTCGAAAATTAGTTTATCTTCTTCAGTCGTATATCCGTTATCTAAAAAAGACCCGCCTTGAGGAATGACATTTTCATGTATTTGATGAGGATAGGCAGGGTTGTCATAATGTTCGCCTCTTTGCTCGCAGTGTAACTGTTCCAATCCTTTCATGCCGCTGCCGCTGACAGACTGATATGTTGATACCACGATACGACGTATGCCATAACGTCTGTGCAATGGAGCCAAAGCCATAACGAGAGCTATTGTCGAACAGTTGGGATTTGCAATGATACGGGTGTCGGCATTGATGTCATCAGCATTTATTTCCGGCACTACAAGCGGAATGTCGTTGTCTCTGCGCCATGCCGAGCTGTTGTCTATTACAAAGGTGCCCTTGGCTGCAAATACAGGTGCATAAAGCAATGATGCTTCAGCACCGGCTGAAAAAATGGCAATGTCAGGCTTGTTGTCAATGGCTTCTTCTACAGAGACGAGACTGATGGCATCTCCTTTGAAATGTACTTTTTTGCCAATGGAACGCTTAGATGCAGCGGCGATGAGCCTGTCGGCATTAATGCCTTGCTCTTCCAACACTCGTAACATCTTTTGTCCTACTAATCCAGTCGCTCCTATTACTGCAATCTTCATTTTTTAAATTGTTTATATAATCAATTTATTAACAGATATATATACAAAATATTGCTGTCTTGTACAGATAGATTTCCGTTAGCAAAGTTACGACAAATTCAGAAATATAATTGATTAGCTCGTAAAATTCTTACAAGATGCTTGTTTTTGCTGTAATTTCTCATTATAATATTTTATGTGGAATCATAAAAATATTACGTGTCTGATAATTTAAAATGGTTAGTACTCCAAAAGTCAAATGTCTCGCAATTCGATTTTGAAATTATGTATAATAGAATTTTTTTGTCAAAAAGTAAAAATTTGGACTGACGTTATTTACAATGTAAGTTTTTCAGTTAAATTAAGGTCAGATAAAAGTAATAAAAAAAGTAAAATCTTACCGGACAAAGATGTTTTTTAGTTCGACAATGTATAAAAATACAGTGCTTGCTGTCAATGTTTCATCTGATTTTTATTTTAAGAATGAAATGTTGAAAAAACAAGTAAATGTATCCTGAATGTATCCTAAAATTATAAATATGTATCCTAAATGTATCCTTTTTTATGGCTCAGATAAATAGTAGATACTGTCCCCAAAAGTGTGTAAAATTCAAAGTATTGTAAAACATATTTGATTTCATTGCAATCCGATATTGACAGATTGTTTCCTGGCAGAATAGACATGATTAAGGCACAATATCAGGACTTGAATGAAATGGAGTTCAAGATATGTATCCTGTCACATTTCGATTTGTCGAGACAGGAAGAAGCCGATTTCATGCATTGTTCTGTTTACAGCATAGATAAATACAGGTCTAAATTATGTGGTAAAATGACAAAAACAGACAGTAAGACCATGTAAAAGCCGAAAAAAAGTTTGTAAAAAATTCCTCGTGTTTTATATATATAATATTTATAATCAACATTTTAAATATAAAACCGCCCTGAAAAAAGTTTGTAAAGCTTTTTTAATCCTGTTTTTTTAATATTATATTCATTAAATTTGCGTAAATGAAACGTAAAAAGGATTAAGGAAATGAAATCAGTAAAAAAAGAAGCAAGACATAAAGAGAGCATGGCAACAAAAGTTATACACAAAATTTTTGGAGGCAATGAGTATGACAACGAAACAGAGAAGAGAAAAGAGTAATGTAATCAGAATATAAAACATCAAGTCATGGAACACATAATGAAATACATTGTATAAAGTCTCCGCAAAAAGAGATGCCGTTTGCGGAGACAGTAACCGAAGATGTTCATAAGAGAAACATCATCAAGAGGCAAATATAAAGTTGAACAGAGGAAAGACTGTTCTATTGTCCGCAGGAATGATTATTCTGATCATAACATTCCATAAAATTGATTATAAGACAGAAGATTAAATAGAAATAACAAAATGTATAAAAAATAAAAGAAATGAGTATGAACAAATTTTACCTGTTATTGACAGCCATGATATTCCTTTTTACGATAAGAGGGATGGCACAGACAGTTTATGAGATACCACCTGCAGCAGAGTCGATAAATGCATGTGACTTGGATTTGGACGGGGATATGGATATAATATTAGGACATTATTCCGTGTGCAATTATGACGATATTACGTTTACGATATTAAAGGATGAAGGAGACAACAGTTATGAGATAAGCGATACGACAAAGACGTATGCAGGAGCCCAATATAGCATATTTGCGGAGAGGATAGATGAGGATGAATATCCGGATTTGGTAACAGTGTTTCGTGATTGTGAAAAGAGTAAAAATTATGTAAGAATATGGTATAATGATGGCGAAGGAAATTTCGACTATTATGAAGATTATGATCTTTTTGCATCGGATCCTGTGAGTGAATTGAGTTTTGGCGATGCAGACGGGGACGGTCTTACTGATATTTTTGTACGAATAAACTATATGAGTTCAACGCAGCAATGGGGAGTATTGTACAATTACGGGAACAGGAGATTTTCAAAACCTGTTTACCGCACATATCCTGATAATAGTGTGATAGATATGGAAATAGGGGATTTGAACAATGACGGGAAGGACGATGTGGTAGTAACAACGGGAGTGGAAGGAAAGATGCATATATTTTATTCCACAGGGAGAGATTTCAGGGAATACTGTCTTACTGATGTATGGTACGATTATATCCGAATAGTGGATTTTGACGGGGACGGATTAAAAGACATAGCGACGGCAACAACTCCACCCGGGCCGGGTATGGGTACAATGCTTTTGGGAATATGTGTAAATCAGGGGAATGAAGAGTTTGAGCCGTTGTATTCAATGGAAGAATCTGTATTTTGTCAATACGGATGTGGAAACCATAATTTTAAGATGGAAGACATGAACAATGACGGATTGCCCGATTGGGTGTTTAATATCGAATATTACTACGAAGAAACCGGATTGATAGCGAATGAAGTGTCAGGTGTCAGGATACTGTATAATCTGGGAGATTTCCAATTCACCGACCCGGAAGACTATCATTATGTGCAATTGAAGTATTATAAAGAAGGAGAGAGACGTATTCATATAGCAGATTTTAACGGAGACGGATATAAGGACATAGCAACGGCAAGAAGAACTCGCCTGTTGTATCCGAATTATGTTGACATATTATATAATGACGGAAATGGTAATTTTATAGAGAATCCGTTAAATGTGGAA
>NWBN01000015.1 GCA_002633315.1 Bacteroidales bacterium Phil6 | reverse complement strand
CAACGATAATTTCATCGGCTTGTGTCGCAAATGGTGCCATAAACACCAATAGCAACAAACATGCTAGAAATTTTCTCATAGCGCATCAATTTTAGTTAATAATAATGTTAATTAAATTTAATATATTGATATACAATATGTTATCATATCTATACAAGGTTGTGAACTTGCATTTTATCACTCTTTTTGTCATATTTTTGTAAAATTTTACAATAATATGACAACTGAAATGAAAAAAATCCTACAAAAAATATATATATTTTTAGAAAAATAATAAAATTTAGAATGATTCTAAATAGCAAACCATTCTGCAAACGAACTGTTTGTCTCTCTTAACATCAGACGATGCAATCTTACCCCGGCAGGTAATTTGTATATAATTCTTTTTGCAAAATCTTCAAGCATCATTTCTGATGTAGGTTGGTACGGTACTATTATAACCTTTTCAAATCTTTTTCTTACATCTTCAATAAAATCCTGTGGAAAATTGGCATTCATAATGAAAGCGTGATCAAATTCTAAAACAATATTATCATTGACAATCCTTTTCAAATCACCGAAATCCATAACCATACCATTTTTAGGATTTGAGGCATCATTTACAGGCTCTCCTTTCACAGTCACCTGCAGTTCATAAGAATGACCATGTATATTACTGCATGCTCCATCATATCCTAAAAGCACATGAGCCGCTTCGTAATGAAATATTTTAGTAATATATATCATACACCTTATTTATATATACTATTTATTTTGAAACCATTACCGTTTTTGTCACATAGTTTCCGTTTTCGCCTACGACTTGTATAAACAACAAATAATTATCATAAGATGAAACGTTTATGGTATTATAACATTCTCCTTTTACATCAAAAGAAGCCATCATAACACCTAAAACATTGAACACATTGATTTTAACAATATTATCACCCTTAATGTTCAACATGGAGTTTGTTGGATTAGGCCACACTTCCACTGTCATATCATTATAAAGTTCATCTGAACCCCAGGTAGGACTCCATATCATCTCAGCGAAATCGGGATTATCTATAAAAGGATTTCTATTGTGCTGGATGGCATATACCTCCTCATTTCTTTGTATCTCTTTTTCACTCACTGGGTCATCTCTATGCCATTCGAGCAACATATCCACAGCCCATGCTTTGATAATCGACTTGTTTGTCATTCCGCTTGAAGACCATTGAGCATCCTCACCATAATAACGAGTACTTACATAAAACAAAGACCGTGCTATGTCGCCTTTATATTCATCAATAGGCTCAAAAACCTTATCATTATACCCTGACACAGAGCAATCACCAACTTTAGAGCCATTGCGTGAAGTCCAACTAGGAGAATCAACCTCTCCGAAAGGATAATTGCTTCTTCTATTATTGACATAACCATCAGTAGGCACGAGATGGAATAAATCTGTACGCAACACACCATCATCATCAGACCATGACAATGCCCAAATATGTTCTCTGTTATAGCAATCCCCTTCACCTGAATAGTTACCACATTGGTCTCCTCCAAAATTAAACACATAAGGAGGTGTACCACCAGGAACATCAGAATACATATCCCAAACAGTAGCATCTGGTTTTGCATCTGTATCTCTGAAATGTGTCCATAATGCACTATATGACACACTATTATGTCCCTTGATAATATTGTGCAATGCAACTCTCAGATCCTCGCCAACCTTTCCTTCAGCGGAATCATAATAACCGGCAGGTTGAGCCTTACATATCGATATACATATCAATAACAGAACAACAAAATACAGACGTCTCATAATCAGACCATTAATTTTAGTTAAACATTTGCGCAAAAGTAGTAAAAAAATTATTCGACAATTCAAATAATATTAAATGTAATAAAAAATTAACCTTAAATTTATCTCATCATGAAATTATCAGATGAAATATACCATAAGGAATATACAGCAAATTTAAAATTGATAAAAAGACTGGAGTTAACTACAAAAGTAATTATAACAATGTAAGAAATCCTAAAACAAGTATAATAAAAGCGAAGAAGAGATTAAGAAGACTGTTTATCAACAGTTTAATTTTAGAGAATGGAATAAACGTCCCAATCACAGCCCATACTAACGTTGTACATGCTATTACTAAGGGTGTCACTTTACCGAGCAAAGGGAAATAATCATATCCGAGTCCCACGAAGAATGTATTGATACCCAATGCTACGGACAAAAAAAGCAATTGTTTTATATTATCAATAATAAAGATATTGCCCCCATTTTTAATTTTTATCGTATCTATCAGCATTCTAAACATAATAATAAAACAAAGCACAATAGGAACGAACTTGGCATAATCTGAAAGAAGATGCATGAATGAAGAACCAAGTAATTTTCCGAGTATCCACATGACAGCCTGTATTATAGAAATAATCACTATGAAAGACAACCTTTTACCCAACTTTTGTTGTGTATTCAGACTGAAAGCATTGGATGAAACCGCTATGGGGAATGTCAATGCCAGAATAAATAGTAATGCTTTTATCATGGATATAGAATAACAAAACATGTCTCTCTCTTGCGAGAGAGACATGAATATAAATATTACAAGCGTTCCAACTGAACAGTAAAATGACGCATTAATTCTGCTTCCCATGTAATACGGACACCGCGTTTAATTTCGTTTCTACGGTCGTAAACATTTTTGAGGGCGGCAGCGATAACATCCATGTGATTATTGGTATAAACACGACGAGGGATGCAGAGGCGTACCAAATCGAGACCGTTGAAACGGTTTTCGCGTGTAACCGGATCACGATCGGCGAGAAGATAACCTATCTCACAAGCACGTATGCCAGCTTCAAGATACAACTCTATTGTCAATGTCTGAGCGGGGAACTCCTCTTTAGGCACATTAGTCAACACCTTTGGTGCATCAACGAAGATAGCGTGACCACCTGCAGGACGCTGATAAGGAATGCCATATTCATCCAATTTAGAAGCAAGATATTGCACTTGCCTGATACGAGTTTCAAGGTTGTCAAATTCAGTATTCTCATCAAGACCGACGGCAAGAGCCTCCATATCGCGGCCATTCATACCGCCGTATGTAAGATATCCTTCACATACAATACCTCTCACTTTTGCCATATCGTACCATTCCTGTATGTTAGTAGCAAAGAATCCGCCCATATTGACAATGGCATCTTTTTTGGCGCTCATCGTCATACCATCGGCATAGGAGAACATCTCTCTGCATATCTCCTTAATAGTTTTGTTTTGATAACCATCCTCACGCATCTTGATAAAGTAAGCATTTTCTGCAAAACGAGCAGAGTCAAATATAACCTTTTTGCCATATTTATCAGCTATCTGACGTACTTCGCGCAAATTTTGCATCGATACAGGCTGTCCACCAGCAGTATTATTGGTAATAGTAACAATGATAAACGGCACTTTGTCAGCATGTTCTGCAAGACAGGCATCGAGTTTCTTAGGATCGACATTACCTTTGAAAGGCACTTCAAGTTGAGTGTTTTTAGCCTCATCCACAGTACAGTCGATAGCAAAGGCCTTACGTGACTCTATATGACCTTTTGTAGTATCGAAATGAGAGTTTCCGGGCACATAGTCACCTTCTTTAACAAGGACGCCAAACAACACATTCTCTGCAGCACGTCCCTGATGAGTAGGCAGTACATACTCAAAACCTGTAATTCTCGTTATTGTATCTTTCATTCTATAAAAAGAACGGGCGCCTGCATAACTTTCGTCTCCCATCATAAGAGCCGACCACTGACGATCACTCATCGCTCCGGTACCGGAGTCAGTCAACAAATCTATATAAACCTGTTCCCCTTTCAATTGGAAAACATTATAATGAGCCTCTTTTATCCATTGTTCACGTTCTGCACGTGTACTTTTTTTGATGGGTTCAACCATCTTGATTTTCCATGATTCTGCAAATGGTAATTCCATAATTATCAATATTTTATAGTTTATAAATTTAAGATTAAAAAAAGATTTTCACATTAAGGCAATACAATAACAACAAGATATCAAAACCTGTCCCTGTCTTTGATATTCAGATATGTAAATTTGTATGAAGGTTGAAATATCATATCTTTTAACTTGCCTACAAAATTATGAAACATTTGGCAGAAAGACAACAAAAAAACAACCTTTCACAGAAAAAATTATTATTAAACCTAAATTTAATGTAGGGCTACAATAAAAAAGTTATCTTCTGCACCACAACAAGACAAAAACAGACCTGTATTTTCATCAAATACCACCTAAAAAAGCATAATACTATATTTTCAGAATCAAAAAATCATTCTGATTTACAACCTGTATTTTTTGCAAATTCAAAAAGCTCACGAGACAAATGACAATAGCCGGTAGGATTTTTGTCGAGATAGTCCTGATGATAATTTTCTGCCGGAAAGAAATTCTGTAAAGGTAGCAATTCGACCATCATCTCGGATTTGAATTTCTTCTGTTGTTCCGAAAACACCTTATTAATAACAGGTAAATCTGTCGGGTCAGTATAATAAATGCCTGTTCTATACTGTTCTCCCACATCATTTCCTTGTTTGTTAAGACTTAATGGGTCAATAGCACAAAAAAACATATCGAGCAACAACTCAAGTTTTATTATTGAAATGTCATAACCGACGCGTACCGTCTCTGCGGCATGGGTGGTTCCTGAACACACATCCTGATATGAAGGATTGTCTTTAATACTGTTGGCATAACCCACCTCAGTATCTATCACACCATTCATCATTTTGAAATAATGCTCCATACCCCAAAAGCATCCTCCTGCAAGATATATCTCTTTAATATTTCCCATAAGACATGTTTATTTTCAAAAAAATATTATTAAAAATAAAATTACATATAAATTTTACAGAACCAACATAAGAAACAATTAAATTCCGTAAATATCATAGCAACCAACAAAAGTAAATTCTCATTGTTTCCGACTTAATATTTTGTTCCCCATTTAAACTATGTGTAACATATTTTCTGTCAATGTATTACAATCAACATTCAAACAAAATCATATCCATACAACAAATTCCCAAGCGAGCTATAACAATATTTTACATCATAAAAAACTGGACCCATCAAAAGAATTTATACCCCAAAGTAATCATCAACATATATTGATTCATGTCCTCTATTTCAACAAACTCTCCTCTTGTATGATAACCCAAACCATCAATAAAACCAGAATCACCTTCAAAATCTGTCAGACCAATATTAAAGCTAAAATCAACTGTTATTCTTTCCCAATCCGAACCCAAATTAATTTTCAATCCGATCATATTTTTAAAATCCGTTTTTTCAGTATTATTTTCCACTTCCACCTTCTGGTCAAGCAACAATTGAAAAACCGGACCGACAGCAGCTCTCAATTTCAACGGCTTTTCTTCCCCTTGAAAGCCAAAAAGCAAAGGAACAGACAAAGATGAAAATTCAAGAGTAGCATTATCGTAATTTTTCATTGCCAAATCATATTTAGTATTATAATAGAGCAATTCCGGTTGTAAAACAAAGCCAAAAGAATCTGATTCATCTATACGGTTTATTACAAAACGTGAAAAAACACCAAAAGCAAATCCAAAATCCATTATTGCATAATCTTCCAAGATATCACTATTATCCAAACCACTCACATGTAAGCCCACCATAGGTCCGCAACCAAAATCCAAATGCAGTTTTTGTTGTTTTTTCCTATCAATCACTTTTTTATTTTTAACCACAGCAGTTTTTTTCATGTCATCTGCAACATTATCATATTTTTCATCTTCAAAATTTATCATTATGACATCATCACTTCCCGGCTGTATATTCTCCATTTGCATTACAGAACGTCCATTTCTTTCAACTTTAAAAAGATATTCTTTATAAGACAAGAACAATTCCAAAGGACTTGTCCCCTTATATTTCCCATCCACATATATTTTGTCTCCATCTTTATTGGTAAAGACTTTCACACTTTTTCCCGGCAATTCTTCCATCTGCATTTTCTCCTTCACCTCCAGCACCTCATTTTCTTTGATTATTATTGTTTTATCTACCGGAACAAAGCCCTCTTTCACAAGTCTCAAATTCCTGGAACCTATCAAGACATTTGAGACGACAGCCGGAGTCTCTCCTTTCAGTTCCCCATCGAGATATATTTTTGCTTCGATTGGCTCGCTCTCCACGTTCAGGATGCCATAAACCGGAACGGGGTCAGGTATTGTAACATTAACTTCATTTTCTGTCATCAGTTCCACAGTTCTCATCGTTGTGCGGTGAGAATATCTTTTTGCCTCAAACAAATGATTTCCTTTGGACATTTTACCTTTCCAGACTCCTTGTCCTTTTTTCTCTCCATCGACATAAATATCCGCTTGTTTGTCTGTCGTCACTGTCACATTAACAAAATCAGCTTTCATTTCCATTATCACCTCAGTAGTATTGTCATCAGTAACTTTCACCATTTTCTCCATGGATTCATACATTTCTTTCATCACCAACACCTTATGTTCACCACTTGCTATTTTGTCGGACATATAGGGTGTTTCGCCCATCTTTTTACCGTCAACAAACACCAATGCACCACTTTCAGGAACACTTGTCACATTGAGGAATCCGTATGCAGGACGCAATTTCTTTTCTATTACCGTTTTTTCACTATAACCTATCTTTACTTTCCCGCTTTCTGTATGATACATGTCACATTCAATTCTCCACGTATGTTCTTCTCCTGCCACAAACGATTTATACACCTCTTTCTCACCCACAAAATCGTCATCAATATATATCACGGCATGAGGCTGGTCTGCCTTAATCACCAAATAATTTGTCATTATTCTGTTAACATTCTCAGCTGTTGTCAACTCCATCACATAACAAGTCTTCTCTTTCAGTGCATAAGGCATCTCAAATACTTCTCTTCCGAAATCATCATGAGTTATTGTCAAAGTACTTCTACCAGGAGACAGAAACACCCATATCTCTCCGGATGGAAAACTTACATCCACTATCTGCGTTGCCATGTCTCCGGTAAAACGAAACTTACGTCTTTGCTCTCCATTTACACCCACTGTTGTAATTCTCAACAAAGCACAGTCAAAACCGTTACGGTCCTGTTTTGGGTTTATCCTCGCTGTCAAATCAGCTTCGTCAGGTTCAATGGACAATACTTTTATTTGAGAAAAAGACAACAATGTGGCAAATACAAACAATATGGATATCAGGAATTTCTTCATGGTTTAATAATTTTCCTGCAAAAATAAAAAATAGGCATTTCATTTAAAAATTTATTTGCAAAATTTAATAAATCACAATAAAATCTTTCATCACAAATTTTTAGAGATGCCATACATAAGACTCTATTGTAGTTTCACCGCTAAAAGAAAGATTTTTATTTTAATAAAAAAATTAAATGATTTCGTAAAACTTACAGAAAAATTTATTTAATTTTGCACATATATTAAAAAGTATGAAAAGAGCATTACTATTATTGTGTTTATTGACATTTTTCGTTTATGCAGAAGCTCAATCTTCCAAAGAGAATAAGAAATTGGTAAATATCATCAAAACTGATTCAAAGTATTATTACGGCGAAAGCACTGATTGTGAAAATATTGACGAATGTAACAACATAGCTTTGGATGCACTTATGGAAAACATTGAACATAACTTCAAAGCCAATATAATATATATTTCAAATGATGATACAGATGAATGGATAAGTAAAGTTTTCAATACTTTTCAAAAGATAATATCTACCGGTTCAGATCAAATTATTGTTGACGACAACCACATTTTAAGGTATATTAAAAAAGAGGAATTCATTGAAATCTGTAATGAAAGAGAAAGGAACATTCATTTTTATCTTAAAGAAGCATACGACAAAGAACAACAGATGATGACAGGTGATGCTTTAAAATATTACTATTGGAGCGCATTATTATGTCTTTCTCATCCTAACGGCAACGAGATACGATGTATCGATCCCGAGACAAACAGCAAGGTTCCTGCATACAAATGGATAGTCAATCATATAAACGACATGCTCAACGGTATCAACATAGTGCCAAATAAATACAACAAAAACGACGATGTCATAGAACTTGTGTTCACGAACAATGGAGATTATGTCAGCAACTTAAGTTATCAATATTATGACGGACAAAGCATGCGCCCTATGAAAGTCAACAACGGCAAATCTCAGATACAATTGAAGAACAAAGACATAGACAAAATAGACATACGCATTGACACAGAATTCCGCAATGAAGCCGAGAATTTCGACAGGACCGTGTTTTCTGTAATGACGACTCTCAACAAACAGATACACATGACCGGAGCCAATAAAACGGTAAATATTGAAAAACTCAAAGTCACCAAAGAACAAACTCATGAATATCAAAGAGAAGACCTTAAAGAGAAACAGGAAAACACCAATAATTTAATAGGAGAATATGCTGTTGATGAGAAGAAATACATCAAGTCGATGGAGACTATTGAGAAAGCATTGCGCAACAAGAGAATAGAAGATGCAAGGAATTGTTTTTCTGCAGAAGGATACGACATGTTGCAACGTCTTGCCAGATTTGGCAACATGAGTGTCATTGGCTTGCCGCAATACAAGTTTTTACATTTCAACAACGAGGTGATATGCCGCAGCATCACCATGCAATTCGATTTCAAAAACAATGCCGGATTTAGCGAAGACGTGGTGTTCCGTTTCGATGACAGCACCGGACTTGTTACATCTATTGCTTTCCGTTTGACCGACATGACTGAATTCGATATACTCGGCAAAAAACAATGGGATGAAAGGTCAAGACTCACACTCATCAACTTTCTTGAAGATTATCAGACTGCATACGCCTTAAAACGTATCGACTACCTTGACCAGATATTTTCGGATGACGCATTGATAATAGTAGGACGTGTGATGCAACGCCGAAAGTTAGTAGATGGTGTGTATTACAAGGACGAAAGTTTTATAGAATTGAATCAAAAAACCAAAGCGGAATATATAAAAAGTCTGAGCAGGGCTTTCAACAGCAGAGAATATATAAACTTGAAATTCAGAGATACCAATTTCATTCAGGCTGCCAACGGAGAAAACCTTTTCGGAGTACAGATAAAACAGGAATATTATTCCAGCACTTATTCAGATGTAGGATATCTGTTCCTAATAGTTGACTTGCGCAAAGAGTTGCCTTGTATTCATGTGAGGACCTGGCAACCTAACAAGACAAAAATAGAAGATTTGATAAATCTTAACAATTTCCGTTTTAACTGATTGTGACAAACCAGTTGTAATGACGAACTGCCAATTTATTCGTTTTGTTGCAAAAATGCTGCCGCTGTCCGATAAAACAGGATCTCCATTAAACTCATATACGCACAATTCAAATAACTCCAACATTCGCACAATATTAACAGATTGAGCCGATAAATTAATAATCTCAGACAACATATTGTGAAAAAATTCACTCCGAACAAAAAAAGTAAGCAATAGCAATTATTTTTTCGACTATCTGCAAACATCTTTAAAATTTCAGTATATTTGCAGCCAAATTATTCTGAAATGAAAGAAGTTTTATTAGGAACAACCGTTGGTAAACTCAGAAACAAATTACACCGTTTAATGAAACTGAGGTATGCCTCCGAAGCCGACACCAAATTAACTGTTGAGGAGTTTATTCTGCTTAACATGATTGGAGCAAAAACCGACCAGATACTGCAGAATATCGCAATTGCTACAGGCAAAAACAAATCGGTGGTGATGCGAATGATTGATTCTTTGGAAAGTAAAGATCTCGTCAAACGTACCGTCAACCCTGAAGATAGACGTGAAAATTTATTAAGTATCACTGAAAAAGGAGAAAAAGTTGTTGTCAAATATCAGGAAATAGAAAAAAAATTGTCATCTGAACTGCTTCAGGATCTGTCTCCGGAAAAACTTGCTGTCTTTTTTGAAGTCATAGATGAGATATCTCATAAAGCAGACGGCATCTGATGTTTTTTTATAATTTTAGTTGCTAATGTAAATTATTTATAATATCAACAATATATGAAACATTTGATTAAAACGATAATAACAAGTATAATTTTGCTTTGCGCTAACGAGATAATGGCGCAAGCATCAGAACGTTTCATGAGCATAGAAGAACTCTTCACTCTGGCAGATGACAACAATAAAATCATCAAAATCTATGAATATGCAGTTACAGGAGCGGAACAGAACATCTCCATTGCCAAGAACGCACTTCTTCCGGACATTGTTTTCTCGGCTTCTGCATCATACAACGGAGACGTATGGGTATCTGACAGGGACTTCTCCAATGGTCAGACATTTTCATCTCCTCATTTTGGAGACAATTTTTCAATAGAGGCTTCCCAAGTCGTCTTTGCCGGAGGAGCGATTTACAATGAAATCAAAGCCCTTGAAATAGGTAAAGAAATAGCAGAATGGAATCTCGAAGAACATCGGCAGGAAGTATATTTTTTATTGACAGGATATTTCTTAGACCTATATAAATACAGGAACCTGCTGACAGTATATGACCGCAACATGGAACAAACCATGCAGATCATACACGACATGAAAGTTCGTGAATCTGTTGGAATAGTACTTAACAACGATATCACCAGATATGAAGTACAATATCAAAATCTACAATACAAGCGTACGGAATTATTAAGTTCGATAAAAATATACAATGACAAGATTGTAACATTGCTCGAGCTTCCTCCCCAAACAGAAATCTTTCCGGACTCAACATTGCTTAAAAACAGAATGGAAAAACACGAAGAATCTGAATTTCAAAACATTGCGAGCAAAAATTCTCCCCTATTAAACAAAAACCGTCTCGCAATAGACATGCTTTACAGAAAAGAGAAAACTGTAAAAGCAGGAATTATGCCGCATCTGAACTTAATAGCAGGCGACAATCTTAAAGGACCAATAACATACGAAATTCCCGTACTTGACAACAACATCAACACATGGTATGTCGGCATGGGACTTACATTCAGCATTGGAAATCTGTATAAGACTCCCAAAGAACTCTCCTATTTAAGAACCTCAATAGAACAAGCCAATTTTGAGCTATCTTTATCAGAGAATAATATATCTCACAATGTACGGGCTGCATATATACATTATCTCGACTCTTTTGAACTTTTGAAGACACAGGAAAAAAGTCTTCAACTTGCAATTGAGAATTATGAGATCACATCAAACAGATATTCCAACGATTTAGTTCTTGTCACAGATCTTGTCGATGCCGACAATTTGAAAATAGCTGCCGAGGTTCAACTGGTCAATGCACAAATTAATGTAATCTACAGCTATTACAAACTGCTGTATGAAACCGGTACGCTTAATTTTATTAACAATTGAAAACTTAACGAATATGAATAAAAAAACAAGAAAAAACATTAACAACATTATTGCAATAACAATAATTTTATGCGGACTGTTTTGGGTCTGTTCCAAATTTATTCATCTTGGACGTGTAGAATACACCGACAATGCACAAATCAGACGTAACATAATACCGGTAAACTCAAGAGTTCAAGGATTCATACAAAAGGTATGCTTCGATGATTTCGAATTTGTCCATGAAGGAGACACTTTGGTAATAATAGAAAGTACTGAATATGAACTCAAAGTAGTACAGGCAAAAGCCAATTATGAAAAAGCACTCATGGAAAACACTGCAATGGAGACTGTCATCTCCACTACTGAGAACAATCTGACTGTTTCAGACGCAAACATAGAAGAATTGAGAATAAGGCTTACCCAAACAGAAACAGATTTCCAAAGATACAAACAATTGCTGGAGCAAAATGCAGTCACCCGACAACAATATGACAATGTAAAAGCAGACTACGAAGCCACCAAAGCCAAATATGACATGCTTATACGTCAGAAAATGAGTACTTCATTATTGAAAAAAGAACAAACACAACGATTGGAACAGAATCAGACCAATATTGAAGTCGCAAAAGCCGCACAGAATCTTGCTGAGCTAAACCTTTCATACACTGTAATTGTATCACCATGCGATGGTGTGACTTCACGTAAAGCAATACAGGAAGGACAGCTAATACAGCCGGGACAGACACTGCTGTCGGTTGTAGAACACGACAATGTATGGGTAATTGCCAACTATAAAGAAACTCAAACAGCAAACATCAGGTCAGGGATGCCGGTAAGCATAAAGGTTGACGCAGTACCGGGAATAGAATACTACGGAAGCGTAGAAAGACTTTCTAATGCCACAGGCGCACAATATTCGATAATTCCTCAAGACAATTCTGCAGGAAATTTTGTAAAGATAGAACAACGTATCCCAGTAAAGATTGTCTTTACTGACAAAAACAGCAGAGACGCCATAGAACTATTACGTTCCGGAATGAATGTTGAATGTAAAATAAAATATTGAAAGCATGTCTTCACCAACATCATCACCGGAAGAAATATCCTCTGCAAGACGCATTATGGTATGGAAAGATTTCGTACCATTATGGTTACGTTTTCCTTTAATGATACTTATCATCATCGTTTTCATGTTTTCAGGAGGAGTTTATATGTCAGCAGTTGCCGAGATGAGCGGCAGTCTGTCGTGGATAACCGAAGACATCATGATGGCGGGATATGCTTCCATGACAGGACTAACGATGGCTTTCCCGCTATTGTTCAGGATACTTTTCAGATTCAACACAAGAGACATTCTCCTTGTTTCCGCTATAATATTCATCATAAGCGACTGTCTGTGCATGGTATCCGACTTTCTGCCATTAGTAGTTTTGCTGTCATTTATCAGCGGTTTTTTCAAGATAGTCAGCACGTTTGTATGTTGGAACAACATACAGCTCAAAATTACACCTCAACGTGATTTTGCCATATTCTTCCCATTTTTGTTTACTTTTGTTTTAGGCAGCGTCCAACTTGTCAATATTGCTACAGGATACAGCATATATGCCTTCGACCGGAAAAAACGAAGGCAATGAATTTCATTATCTACAACTACTTCCACATCAAAAAGATATCATAAAGAAAAGAACTGATTGACAACAACATTTTCCAAACAAGTCATATTTAAACAAAAAAAGACTCACAGTTAGCTATGAATCTTTTTTTTATTTAATTGATAACCAATTACCTTATTAATATTCGTCCTCATGGAAGAAGAAGTCATCTTTGGTAGGATAATCGGGCCATATATCTTCAATACGTTCATATATGTCGCCTTCATCTTCTATTTCACGAAGATTTTCAATAACTTCCTGAGGAACACCTACTCTCATGGCCCAATCGAGCAATTCTTCTTTAGTTGCAGGCCATGGTGCATCCTCCAATTTAGATGCTAATTCTAATGTCCAGTACATTTTATATTTTGATTTTATTTAGGGCGCAAAAATAATACATATTAAGAATTTGTCAAGCATTATTTTTAATAAACATCAAAATTTTTACCAACATCATGGTTTCCAAGGCTTTTCCTCTTTATTGAATTTATTAAGATAATAACGCGACAATACGAAAAACGTGTCAGATAAACGATTCAAGTATTTCATTATCATCTCATTGACAGGATATTGACGACTGAGTCCAATTATACGGCGTTCTGCACGACGACATACTGTACGACAGAGATGACATTTGGAAGAAAGTACATGACCACCTGGTATGACGAGATTTCTCAATGGCGGCAGTCTGTCTGTCAGTTCATCAATCCATCGTTCCAATCTATCTACCTCTTCTTCATGAAGCTGAGGCATGTTCTTCTTGTATTCGCAGTCATTTTCAGTTGCCAACAGACTCTCAATGACAAGCAGATTGACTTGTATCCTGTCAAATTCCGGCAGATGCGAGTCTTCTATGCCTTCCGAGTCCTGCAATACAGCCACAAAAGCGCTCAACTCGTCAACAGTACCGTATGCTTCAAGGCGTATATCATCTTTGGAAACCCTCGTCCCTCCGACTAATGATGTGGTTCCGGAATCACCGGTTTTAGTGTATATTTTCATACTCATTGTTCTTATTATCTTAACATAAAATCTTCTTTCTCTTTCCTATCCATCACAAAAAGCAGGCCAAAACGGTAAAAATCGACCGAGAGACGTACTTTCTCATTGTTTTTCAAGTCATTCCAAACATTCATCTTATGCTTATCTTTATGATGGTCCTCAAAAATCATGACATAGTCGCCTTCTTTAAACACAGATTGATGCTCAGTCATAAAAACTTCAAGTCTCGACAACAATTCATCCTGATAATCCTTTTTTGGCAAATCATGCCACACCTTATTATACAAAGCGAAAACCAATGGCGAATGCAATCTGAAACTATTATGGCTTTTAAAAAGATATGACAGATAATTCCAAAACATAGCGCAACGTCACATCATTATCAACAAACAGTTTAGACAAAAGAGGCCGACATACAGTCAGCCTCCAATTTTTCAACTATACTGATCAAATTTACTTCTTGATAAATTTCTTCATTGCCACAGAGCCGTTGTCGAATCTAAGACTAATGACATAAACGCCCTGTCCAAGTTCTGAAACATTGATAACAGACTCTCCCTGTGAAAACTGGCCTTTCATAACCACTCTTCCTGCAATATCACGTATCTCCATGACAGCATCATTGTCAATATTGATAGAAAGGTTTCCTGAAGTAGGATTCGGATGTAAAGACACCTCTGTCATCATATTATCTTCAACAGAAAGATAGCCCTGACCGAAAGCCTCTACATCGGTAATCTCCCATGATGCAGCAGCAGTAGTATTGGAAGTATAAACGAATGCCACATACAGTGTATTGTTATTCAATGTTGTCAAATTAGCGAGATTAACCTCTCCTGATTCCGTCCATTCATAGTTGCCAGGAGAATAAGTAAAGTTCGAAGTAATATCTATCCACGTGAAGTCGCTTGGTTCGCTTACTCCATCATAATCTGTAGAAAGCATCACTCTGATAGGGTCTCCATCGAATTTATAGGCAGACTCAAAACTGAAGAACACACTTGTATAGCCACCATTAGCGAACATATTAGGTGTAATGAGCCAGTCTTCATTAGCATTGGAAGCGCCAGCAGCATAACCATTCATATAGGCGTATGTCACACCATTATATGATGTTGCAGTCCATTCCTGGTCACCTAAGGCATTGTAAGCAGTAAACGGAGCAAGGGAGTTTTCGAAATCCACATCGAGTAAAGTCGCGACATTTGCTGTCGTTGCCGTTGCTGTAGGATAAGAACCATCAGTTTTATAATCT
This sequence comes from Bacteroidales bacterium Phil6, assembly GCA_002633315.1. Classification (GTDB taxonomy): domain Bacteria; phylum Bacteroidota; class Bacteroidia; order Bacteroidales; family F082; genus Limimorpha; species Limimorpha avicola. The sequence continues at coordinate 135,187 of NWBN01000015.1, read as the reverse complement.
ATGTTGGTTCCAGCATTGGTATAGGGGAATATGGCAAAGTTATACGTAGTGTTAGGGTTAAGACCTTCGAATGTAATATCTTCAGCACCCTGTAACACATTATAAGCGACATTGCCGTCAGAGGCGTCTATATCATTTGCCACTGCCACTCCATCGACAGGTACTGTTATTGCAGATGTAGAACCCAAGACGAGATAAGCTCTTGGAAGTTGAGCGCCTGAAACGGCATCATCCCAAGAAAGTTCTATGGAGTTGCGGTCCACTTCAGCAATGAAGTTAGTAGGATAGTTAGTCGGTTCCGGATCTATGACAGGAGCTCCACCGGCTTTGAAGAAATACACGGGACTGATGACGGTAGAAGCGCTGTTATAGCAGCTAAACAACACATTTTCAGAGTCATTGTCGTTAAAACGCATAATATTACGTGTATTCTCGCCTTGAGCTGTAGGGACACAAGAGCCATCGCCTGCGACCTCAATATTCCATTCTCCATTGGCATTATTAGGATTCTGCGTCTTGAGATAATTCTTGTCGCTTGCACCGGCATAGAGATAACCGTCGTTGAGAGCATCATAGATTGTCCATGCACCGGGAGTACCACCGAGTTCAAACTCAAAAGGTTCTGTTGCAGAAGTGGAGTTTGTAGCCACAGTGACAGTGATGCTACCACCGGATTCAGCCACATTGAGAGCAAAACGGTTGTTAGACTTCTGATAGCCCATAGCATAGGCTGCGCCATCTTCCGTGAAGCCAACGATAAGATATTTGGCTCCGGCTTCAAGTTCTGCAGAAGATGTAATCATGGTATATGTTGATTGTGCCTGCAAAGTAATGCCCGTCAACAACATAGCCAAGAGACTGATTAAGAATAAATTTTTCTTCATTGTTTTAAATTTTTATGTTAATAGTTTACACTTTTTCCACTGCTTTTATCATAGGCAGTACGCTTTTCATAGTTTTCTCAATACCGTTTTTAAGAGTCTGAGTACTATGAGGGCAGTCACCGCATACCCCGGTAAGTCTCACCAACACTACATAATCATCGGTAAGGTCAACGAAATCAACACCTCCTCCATCAGCTGCAAGATAAGGACGTATCTGGTCAAGGACGTTGTTTACTTTTTTTATGATATCTTCTTTTTTCATACTCAAAACTTATCTATTATTGTTTTAGCCAATTTCTCAAAAGCGGCAGTCACAGGTGAGAAGTTACTGAACGAGAAAGGAGTGCCCTTGTCTCCGGCAGCAGCGATATTCTCGTCTATAGGTATCTGACCAAGGAAAGGCACGCCGAGTTCCTTAGCGAAAGCATCGCCATGTCCCTGTCCGAAGATATAATATTTCTTTTCAGGCATGTCTGATGGAGTAAAATAAGCCATATTCTCCACAAGACCGAGAACCGGAACATTAACACCGCTATGGATAAACATATTGGCAGCTCTACGCACATCGGCGAAAGCCACTTTTTGCGGTGTAGTGACTATTATGGCACCCGCGAGCTTATAGTTTTGTGCAAGCGACAGTTGTATGTCGCCTGTTCCCGGAGGCATGTCAACGACAAGGAAATCCAACTCGCCCCAATCTGTCTCTGTCATAAGTTGATTCAAAGCACTCGACGCCATAGGTCCACGCCAAATGAGCGGCGTCTCTCCACTGACAAGATGACCTATAGACAACATCTTGACACCAAATTTCTCTACGGGAATCATGAAAGTCTTGCCATCTCTTTCACAAGTTTCTGGCATGGAACCTTCAGTACCAAACATGATAGGAACTGAAGGACCATAAATATCAGCATCCAAAATTCCCACTCTCATGCCTTGTGTAGCAAGACCCACGGCAAGATTTACAGCCACTGTCGATTTACCCACACCTCCTTTGCCGGATGCCACTCCTATGATATGTTTTATATGTGCCAAAGTGTTGGTCTTGGACAACATAAGAGATACATCTATTTTGATATTGCCAAAAGCATCATTTATATATTTCGTTGCTGTCTCCACCAGGAAATTGTTCTTATCATCTTCAATATCATCGACAATGATATTAAATCTGACAAAACCATCTTCAACATTGAGGTTATCGATCATTCCAAGTTCGATAATATTTCCTCCCTTAGGGAAATAGACTACTTCCTTAAGGACTTCTATTACATTTTCTTTTGTCAACAACATAAACTTATTTTTTAGGTTGCAAATTTATAAAAATCATTTATTCGACATAAAAAAACTTTCCGTAGTTTTCATAAAACCCACCGGGTCGTCAACATGGATCCAATGCCCCGAATCAGGCAATGTAACAATCTTATAATCAGAAAAATGACATTCAAAATAAGGTTTATCTTTTTCTTCAATGATATAATCCGATTTACCTCCTTTTATAATGAGTGTCTTTCCTGAATAATGCAACGAAGGGTCAAAACCTTTTCCTATCTCCTCAATATTACGATTTATTGCTTTAAGATAAGGTTTCCAGCGGAATCCTTTTTCACGGCTGTAAGACAGGTTTTTAAGAAGGAAAAGCACTATTCTTTTCTCATAATTTCTCTTCGACAGTTCATCTTCCACATCACTGCGTCGTGTCACTTTTTTCAAATCGACATGCGACATGGCATCAATAAAATCAACATGCTGAAGCGGATAATCAAACTGACGTGGACTAATGTCAAGAATCTCAAGACGTTCCACCATGTCGGGATGACGGAAAGCGAGCATCATGGCTATCTTGCCACCCATGCTGTGACCTATGACAGAACAACGCGTAACATTCTCATCTTTAAGAACTTTCATAACATCAGAAGCCATCACGGAATAGTTAAACGTCTCCATCCCGGGCGACTGTCCATGGTTACGCATGTCGGGAATGATGACATGATATCCCAGTTCGGCAAAATGCTTGCCGAAATAATCCCAATTGTCCGACAAACCGAGCAGCCCGTGCAACACTACAATGACAGGATTTCCAACATCGCCGTATTTCCTGTAAAACAAACGCATGACACATTATATTTATCTACGCATATAACATGCAGAGACTACAAAGTTAATAAAAACAATGATATCTCCAAGAAAAACAACAATAATTTTTAAATAAAAACATATTAAGAAACGATAAAAGAAGCATTAAAACTCCAAACATCTCTTATACATGTGTACAGTATTTTCAAGACCGAGATACAGAGCATCGCATATCAAAGCATGACCGATAGACACTTCCAGGAGTCCTTCAACGTTTTGAGCGAAATATCTCAAGTTATCGAGGTTAAGGTCGTGACCTGCATTGATGCCGAGACCTACCTCCACGGCGGCGCGGGCTGCCTTGACAAAAGGAAGTACGGCAGTCTCGGGATTGGCAGCATAGCCGGAGGCATAACTTTCGGTATATAATTCCACACGGTCAGTGCCTGTCTCGACAGCATGGTACACCATCTCCGGAACGGCATCTACAAAAATAGAAGTACGTATTCCTGCGTCCTTGAAACGTGCTATGATCTCAGACAGTTCCTTTTTATATGTCTTGGTATCCCATCCATGATCCGACGTCAGCTGTCCGGGTAAATCCGGAACTAAAGTCACCTGATCGGCATGATTGTCAATAACCAACTTGATAAAATCTTCAGAAGGATAACCTTCAATATTGAATTCCGTCTTGACAATTGGACGAAGCAACTGCACATCCTTATAAGTGATATGACGTTGATCGGGACGTGGATGCACCGTAATACCTTCAGCACCATAACGTTCTATGTCGATAGCAGCTTTTTGTACATCGGGCATGTTGTGCCCGCGAGCATTACGCAACGTAGCTATTTTATTAATATTAACACTTAAACGTACCATAATAACCATGTTTTTTATCATGCAAAATTACTAATTTATATCATATATCGTCATATTATCCCTCAACAAACGCAGATTCATGTCACATAGACAAAAAAATATCAATATACACAATAAAACAAGTATTTTTACGTTGTTGCTTTCGTTTTTAAGACTACTCCGATGAGAATAGTGGCACAAAGAGTATCCAAAGCCTCCGTTACAATTGGAGGATACAAGAAAGCTGAGATAGACTGCGGGATGATGATATTGTTAGGTATTGAAGAATCCGACAATGAAGAAGATGTCGAATGGTTATGTCGTAAACTAAGCAAGATGCGTATTTTCGCCGATGACAACGATGCCATGAACCTTGACATAGAACAAGTCGGCGGGTCTTTCTTGGTTGTAAGTCAATTCACCTTGCATGCCATGACAAAGAAAGGCAATCGTCCGAGTTTCATCAAAGCGGCACGACCGGAACATGCCATACCTTTATACGAGATGTTTTTGCGTCGTTTGCGTGAAATCTCAGGTAGTGATGTTCAAAGCGGCTCTTTCGGAGCCATGATGGAGGTATCTTTGACAAATGACGGACCTGTTACTATCATCATGGACAGCAAAATCAAAGAATGACACATATTATTCAATGCGCACCCTTTGTACGGCAATTGCAGCTATAATCAAAAACAAACCTGCAGTGACAAGAGAAAAAACGGCATTACCGTTGTAGAGATATTTTACCAGCATGCCTCCAAAAATTCCGTTAAGTATCTGTGGGAAAGTGATGAAGAAGTTAAAAAGTCCCATATAAACGCCTATCTTTTTCTGAGGCAAAGAATCAGACAGAATGGCGTATGGCATTGCGAGTACGCTTGCCCATGCTATGCCGACAGCCACCATAGAGATATTAAGCATCCATTTCATGTCAGGACTATTGACAAAAATCATGGAAACAAGACCTAAACCACCTATGGAAAGACATAATGCATGCGTTGTCTTGCGACCGAGACGGCGTGCCAAAAGAGGCAACACCATGGCGAAACAAGCAGCCGTGAGATTATATACACCGAAAATGACACCTACATAATCAGCAGCCTCATTGAATGAGGACGATGTAGTGTCACCCGGAGAAAGTCCCCATACATGTTGAGCCAATGCCGGAGTGGTGAATACCCACATGGAATAAAAAGCAAACCACGTAAAAAACTGAACCACACCAAGTTGTCTCATGGTACGCGGCATATTGAACAAATCGGAGAATATGTCAGAAAAACGAGCTTTTTTCTCATCATCAGTTTTAGACTTATTAAAACGGCGCATAATCTCCGGTGAATATTCTTTTGTCGTGACAACAGTCACCAACACCGAAACTATAAGGACAACGGCTCCAATCAGAAACGACAATTTCACATTACGAGGCACACCTGTTTCATCAATATCGTTCACTTCAAAGACATTAAAAAGCAGATAAGGCAGCCAGGAGCCCAAAACTGCACCAATACCTATCAACAGGGTCTGTACCGAAAAACCGAGAGTCTGTTGCGAAGACGGGAGTTTATCTGCCATCAGGGCACGAAAAGGCTCCATGGCGATATTGAAGGAAGCATCCATAATCATCAGAAGACCAGCCCCTATCCAGAGAGGAGGCAGTACCACAGCAAGAAGATATGAATTAGGCATGAGAATAAGACCAATAGAAGCCATTATGGCACCGAAAAGAAAATACGGCTTGCGACGTCCCAAAGCATTCCAAGTATTGTCGCTGTAATGTCCAATCACAGGTTGAACTATCATACCTGTAACCGGAGCGACGAGCCAAAACCATGACAGATGTTCCACATCAGCACCGAAAGTCTGCAAGATACGACTTGCATTGGCATTCTGCAATGCAAAACCCATCTGTATCCCAAGAAAACCGAAAGTCATATTCCAAATCTGCCCAAATGTAAGTCGAGGTTTCTCCATAAGATGATATTTTTGCATTTCAACAAATAAAAACATTAATGGTTTTCGTTATTATAATACAAATTATCATATTTTTGCATTATGGAAACAACGAGACAACAAAAAATCTCTAAACTGATTCTCAAAGAATTAAGTGATATATTTCAAAGAGAGATAAAGACACATGGTGGAATAATGATAACCGTGACAAAAGTCAATGTCACCACTGACCTTTCGTATGCGAGAGTATATCTTAGTATTTTCGGTCCTGAAAAAGACGTTAAAAAAAACGTAGTGGCGGAAGTCAACAAGATGACTAAATCCATTCGCAAAATGTTGGGTGACAGAGTGAGACACCAGTTAAGAATTATTCCTGAACTTCAATTTTATGAAGACGACTCCCTCGATTACATAGAGAGAATTGATAATTTATTAAAAGAATAATGACAATGTCGTGAAACTGCCATTATACATAGCAACACGTTATCTGTTAGCGAAAAAAAGTCACAATCTCATCAACATAATCACGTGGATATCAGTGATTAGCGTTTGTGTTGCTTCTTTTGCGATGATATTCGTGCTGTCTGTGTTCAATGGTTTCGAGTCTGTTATAACAAATCTTATACATCAATTGTCGCCTGACATCAGTATCACGGCGAAGAGTGGCAAGACTATCAACCTCAGAGAATTTCCCGTAGAAGATATTAAAACGATACGGTTTGTCGAACAGGTTTTCCCTACTATCACAGAAGATGCTCTCTTTAAAAACGACAACAGACAACAGATCGGGAAAATAAAAGGCGTGCCGGACGAATACGGAAATATAAAAAGAATCAGAGGTACCATACTCAACGACAGCGTTTTTGAAGTGAGAGTTGCAAACAGGAACTACGGGATACCGGGTGCCGGAATGGCTTATTATTTAGGAGTCAACATTTATGACATGTTTTCTTCCATTCAGGTTTTTGTCCCTAAACGCGGTAACGCATCGTCTTTCAACATAGACAACAGTTTCAGCAGCGGAACACTACTCGTGAAAGACCTGTTTTCTACCCAACAGGACACAGATGAGAAACTGATAATAGCTCCTTTTGATTGGCTGTCCAACCTGATAGGTTATGACAGTCTGTCAACAGAAATAGAAGTATTTACTACAACTACAAATGTGAGCAAGATAAAAAAGGAAATTCACGACATCATAGGTGACGATTATTATATTCACGACCAATACGAGCAACAAGCCACTATGTACAAGATGATGAAATCCGAAAAACTTGCCGTCTTTATGATACTCGCTTTCATCTTGATAATGGCAACATTCAATGTCATCAGTTCATTAAGCATGTTGATTTTAGAAAAGAAAAAAGATATAGGAATCTTACGTTCACTTGGTGCCGATAACATCTTGATAAAAAGAATATTTCTAACTGAAGGTACCATTATTTCAGTGGTTGGAGGGCTTTTGGGTCTTATAGCCGGAATAATTGCAGTGGCATTACAGCAACATTTCGGCATAATAAGAATGGGAGAAGGCAATTATGTCATCGATGCCTATCCCGTGGCATTACAAATGACAGATATAATACTTGTGTTTGTCACCATAATAATAATAGGTGGCAGTTCCGCCCTGTTAACAGTAAGGCATCACATCAAATCTCAATATTTAAAAGATTGACTATCGATTAGTCAACCGTAGATCTTAAATTTAGAATTGACTATCAAAAAACAAATTAAGAAATCGGCTGATTTTCGTATTTTTGTATATTAGAAATTTGCAAATTATTATAATAAATAAAGAGACATCCTCCTGTTATTCAGTCCATTTGCAGATATTTTGAACCAAAAACATCTTTAATGCTTACTCAGTCTTAAAATAAAAATCATAACGTTTTGAAAACGTCTTTTCTCCCTAATACAGTCTTAATCATGGTCGATCCATCATAAATTTGGTATTTTATTTCTGAAACATTTACATTGTCGTTTCTTGAAAAATCACAATACACTACATGCAGAACATTGAAAAAATCATGCAAAAGTAATTAGCATGTTGCCAAAAAAGTTCCAAACTGTAGCTACGCCAATTGCAATAATTTTGCTGAAATAGAAATTCAATTTGAATTTATCGGTTGCTATATAAAGAACCGTCGTATTGATTACCAGTCCAATGACAGAGACAAGCATAAACTGCAAATACTCGGCACCTATCGCTTCATTATGACTTTGGAATGTCCACAAACGGTTTAAAATGTAATTTGAAGTAGCAGCACAAACGAAACCTATTGTATTACTAAGATACTTATTACAATGAAAGATTTCTTTGAAAAGGCTAGTCAGTCCGAAATCCACAATCAAACCGGAAAAACCCACTACTCCAAACTTCAAAAATTTGAAAATCAGAATCTTATCTATCGTAAATAACAGTTTCATTGTCATATTTTTTATAACAATTAACAGTGATAATGAAAGAAATTATCATGAGAATGAGACTTCCGGCAAGAACGAAGGAATTGTCTGTCCTTCCAATAGTATCAACATCAATATTCGTCAATCCTATATTATTAATATAATATAGTACTACAATAATAGCATTGTTGATAAAGTGCATTATTATTGAAGTCCAGATACTGCGGGTATAAAAAAACATATATCCGAGCAGCATACCGAGCACAAGACGCGGCAGAAATCCATAAAACTCAAAATGAAAAGCAGAAAAAAGCACAGCGGTAAAAAATATTCCGAGATGTGCATTCTTAAACGACCTTATCATAAAAGGCTGAATCAAAGAACGAAACACCAATTCTTCTCCTACAGCAGCAAGAACTGCCACCATGATAATATTGAGTATTAAACCTCCTATTGTATCGACATTCAACATTATATCAGTAGTCTCTTCTGCTACTTTCTGCATCTCTTTAAAAAAATACTCTACATTTCTCAATGATTCCGGCAAGGTAATACTCTCATTCCATTTCAGCAACAAGTCATTTATCGGAACAATAAAAAATATCATCAACACACCTATGCAACCATATAATGGCATACGATTAAATCCCAATGCCTTAGCAGGATATTTCTTCACCAATGACACATACGACAAAGCCGGAATGATAAACATAAACAACTGTCCGCATATCTGAACGACGCGTAAAATATTCAACTCAGACACATAACCGCTCAACATGCCTGTTATCAAAACAGCCAACAGCGAAGAAAATATATATCCAAAAACGAAAAGTACAAAAAACAATATTATAGAAGTCTTTTTGGATACATTATTTAACAGAGGAAAAGCCATAATTATATTTTTGTGCAAATATACACGTTTTTTATTACTTTTGCAAAATGATAAAAGATGTTAAAAATATTAATATTTCAGAATACGATTATCCTTTACCTAATGACCGTATCGCTGTATATCCATTGGCAGAACGTGACGATTCTAAACTTTTAATATTGAAAGACAACAAGATATGTCAATCTCATTTTAAAAACATAGGAGAATTTTTACCTAAAGATTCTTTGCTCGTTTTCAATGAAACCAAGGTAGTACGTGCGAGACTGCAATTTATAAAAGACAGTGGAGCAGCCATTGAAGTATTCTGTTTAGAGCCTGTCAGTCACTGTGGTGATTATCAGTTGGCATTCAGTTCGCAAGGCTTGGTAGAATGGCGTTGTCTTGTAGGCAATTCGCGTCGATGGAAAGACGGAGACCTTTCCATGACACTTACCGTAGAAGGTCGCGAAGTCATATTAAAAGCCACAAGAATAGAGCAACATGATGCCTATTCAGTGGTATGTCTGAGATGGACTCCCGAGGAACTCAGTTTTGCAGAAGTGTTGGAAGCCGCCGGCGAGATACCACTGCCTCCATATATTCATCGTGATGCTGAACCGTCCGACAGAGAACGCTACCAGACTGTCTTTGCCAAATACGAAGGTTCCGTCGCCGCTCCTACAGCAGGGTTGCATTTTACTGAACATCTTATTGATGACCTCAAAAAACAAGGCATCAGTTTCGAAGAAATCACACTTCATGTCGGCGCCGGCACTTTCCGCCCGGTATCTTCCGACACCATAGGCGAACATGAAATGCATTCTGAAAGTATCATAATAAAAAAGACATGTATCGAAAATCTAATAAAAAACATAAATAAAACCATTATACCTGTTGGGACGACGAGCATGCGCACCCTCGAATCCATCTATTGGATTGGCATGATGCTTGCAGAAGAAGGCATGGACAACAGACATCTACATGTAGATCAATGGTTTCCATACAAAGAAAGAACAAAACTTCTTTCTGTAGAAGATTCATTAAAAATAATAACCGAATATTTGGACTTATACAGCATGACAGCATTACATGCCACGACAGCATTAATGATAGCACCTTCGTATCCTGTTCAGATTACCAAGGCACTGATCACCAACTTTCATCAACCAAAAAGTACATTATTATTATTGGTGTCTGCTCTGATAGGCGACAAATGGAAAGAAGCTTACCGTTATGCTCTTGATAACGATTTCCGTTTCCTTAGTTACGGAGACAGTTGTCTGTTTATACCGTAACATCCTTGTCAACTGTCACAGATTCTGTTTGCGGCACATCTTCATTGATAATCAATCTGAATCCCACGCCATGTACCGTCATTATCTTGACATTGGGATCAGCTTTGAGATATTTTCTCAAACGAGCAATGAACACGTCCATGGAGCGACCAATAAAATAATCACTGTTGCCCCATATCATTTTCAAGGCTTTCTTGCGTGTCAACAACTCATTCTTGTTGTCATAGAGCACTTTTAGCAAAGCAGCCTCTTTTCTCGTCAACGACTGTTCTTTACCATTGTATATCAGCATCATATTCTTGGTATCGAAAATAAACTTACCCAAGTTGATTTTATCATCTCCAAGAGTATAAGTAAACGGATTATTTCGTTCCATTCGATGCATAACCGACTTTACTCTCAACAACAGTTCATCATTGGAGAAAGGTCTAAGAACATAATCGTCTATCCCGAACTCGAATCCTTTCAACATATCGACATGCATACCTTTGTCTGCAATAAAAATGAAAGGCATATCAGGGTTCAATATTCTGATTTGCGCTGCCAAGGCAAAACCGTCATTCTCATTAAGTTCTACTCCATAGATACACAAATCAATGTCATATTTCTTAAATATCTCAAGACCCTCGACACTGCTGCGCGTAACATACACCTTGTATTCAACTGCTTCCAAACATTCTTTCAGCTGATTACGTAAGTTAAGATCATCTTCGACAACCAGAATAGAAATCTTGCTAAGTGTTTTCATAATATGAATTTTATATGATATTAACTAACAACAACTAAAAATGTTTAACACAGCATTAAAAAATCTTTATTTAACTCTATTATAAAGAATGGAAGCATATTCTCTCAAAACAGTTTTCCTGTTTTCCGGAAGATTGATTTTATCGAGATGCTGTAGGGAGCTATTATAATAATCTGTCATCACAGCAGTAACAATCTCACGGATATTATATTTGGCATAAATATCAAGCACAGCCGTAAACTTCTTCTCATCTCTGCCTTTAGGCATTTTGAAAAGGTTTATCAGTATATTTTTATCTTCTTCGGAAGCCAATTCCAACGCTTTGATATACAAATAAGTCTTCTTATTATCAGCGATATCGCCGCCAGGCATTTTTCCAAAGACCTTCACATCACCATAGCAATCGAACAAATCGTCCTGCAACTGGAATGCCATTCCGAGGTCGATACCGAAATCATAAACAGTTTTTTTCGAGGCTGCATCTGCATTAGCCACAATAGCACCTATTTTCAGCACGGAACCCAACAAGACGGCAGTTTTAAGACGTATCATCTCGAGATAATCGTCAAGACTCACATTATCAGCAGTCTCGAAATTAAGGTCGAACTGCTGACCTTCGCAGACCTCCAAAGCCACCTTACAAAGTTCTGCAAGCACGTCGAATGAATACAACGGATTGGTATTCAGTGCATAAAGAAATGCTTTTATCAACATGGTGTCTCCTGACAACAAAGCGACATCAGCATTCCATTTGTGATATACCGTCTCCATGCCACGACGTAAGGCCGCCCTGTCCATGATATCATCATGAACCAAAGTGAAGTTATGAAACACCTCGGCAGCTACAGCAGGCATAAGGCACTCTTTTATATCACCGCCAAACATGTCGCACGAAAGCAAACTCAACGTCGGACGCATACGTTTGCCATTTTGCTTCATAATATATTCTATAGGCTCGTACAACTCCTTGGGAACGCCGGTAAAATCCTGAGCCTCAATAAATTCAGCAATAAGACTTTGTATTTTCTCGACACTTGTCATAATATCATTTTTTATTATCAATTATTTAACGTCTTTAACATCATTTTTATTTCCAAAAGTCAAAATAAGTGAAGGCAAAATTATCAGATTGGTAATTAAAGCTATCAACAAAGTAAACGGAACGAGATATCCTACCACTTGTGTAGCACCGAACGAAGAAAAGGCAAAGATAAGAAATCCGCATATCAACACAATAGCCGAATAAATCATACTTGGGCCTGTCTCCATGATGGCATCAAAAACAGATCTTTTTACATTTCCATCATTGGATTTCAAATGCAAACGATAACGTGACAAATAATGTATGGTATTATCGACACCTATTCCCAGAGCTATGCTGAAAATCAATATAGATGATGTCTTCAACGGGATACCGCACAATCCCATCATCGCTGCCGTGAGCAACAAAGGTATTATATTAGGTATCAATGAGATACATACTATTCTAAATGATCTGAAAGTCAATGTCAACAATATGGCAATCACCACGAAAGCCAATATCAAAGAATACAACAGGTTTCTTATCAAATAGTTGGTACCCTCCAAAAACACTATACTGCTTCCGGTTATAGTAACATTATAATTATCAGGTGGAAATATCTTTGCTATCTTGGGTTTTAGTGACTCGTTGATACTGTCAATCTTGGGTGTTGTGACATTCGCCATCTGTACACTGACACGTGTCTTTTGCATCTCACCATCTATAAAAGAGTCAAGCAAACCATCGGAAACACCATTTTCAATATTGGGCATATAATTCATTATGAAAGCAAATTCCCTATTGCTTGGAATCTTGTAATAATTTTTGTTGCCATTATAAAATGATGCTCTTGCAAATTTGACGACTTCGGCAACAGAAAGAGGCTTGCTAAATTCAGGATACATGGCAAGAGTATCTTCCAGCTGTTGTATCTTATTGATAAACGATGTCTTAAGAATTCCCTTAGGTTTCTTGGTATCTATCGTTATTTCATAAGGCATGACTCCATTGAAATGATTCTCAAAAAACACCATGTCCTTGTACAACTTGTCTTTTTTTGATATATCATCGACGACACAGCCTGTCGTTTCAAGTTTCAGCGCACCGAAAACTGCTACAATTATCAACACTGTCGCAACTGTGTAAATCACAGAACGTCGTTTTTCCACAATATGGGAAACCATATTCAAAAAAACGCCTAATCTGTTGTTAGACATATAATCAAACTGTCGGCCTGCAGGTGCTTTCTGATAACTGAGAAACGTTGGTATAAGCAGCACTGTCATCAAATAAGTCAATAATATATTTATAGATGACACCACCCCGAATTGCACCAACATCTCATTTCCGGTAATAATAAACGATGCAAAACTCGCAGCCGTAGTAGCATTAGTAAGCAAATTGGCTGCACCAATACGCTGAATAACAATATTCAACGCTACCATCTTGTCTTTATGGCGCAAATATTCACGATGATACTTGTTTAACAGGAAAATGGAATTCTCAACACTTATTATTATAAGCAATGGTGGCAACACACCGGTCAGAATCGTCACCTTATACTCAAACAATCCCAAAGTACCAAACATAAAAATCACTGACAATCCTACGATTACCAATATTGAAACTATAGTCTTAAAAGAACGGAAAAACAACAACAAAATAGCAGTTGCAACAACAATAGACAACAAAATAAATCCCACTATCTCAACTTTCATTTTATTTGTTGTAACAGTCCTGATATACGGCATGCCTGAAATATGCATCTCAAGACCGTTATCATTGCCGTATTGAGTAACTATATGCTCAATGTTATTAATAACCTTATCACGTTTCTTAGTATTAACCAATTCCTTGTCGATATTGATTATCACCATATAAACATTATCTTCCGTATTGAAAAGCAAGCCTTCATACATTACAAGATTATCGATGACAGACCTGATACTGTCCATTTCTTTTTGTGTAACAGGACATGTAGGCACCACATCAGTCAAAGAGAAAGTTTTAAGACTGTCTATCTTTTCAAGGTTATACATCTTAGACACGGAAAGACATCCTGTAACCCCATCCACCTTATTCAAAGCTTCATTAAAATGATACCATGATTGAAAACGTTCCAATTCAAAGATATCCGGGTCATTGACCCCAACAAATACCATGCAGCCATCTTGTCCATACTCATCAAGAAACTCCTGATAAGCCAACATCGTTGAATCTGTGTCAGGAAGAGTTCTCGCAAACTCGTAAGACATCTTAACCTTGGAAGATTCAAAAATCAAAAATATCAATATAACAATTACAATACAAATGTTAAGCACCCTATGCTTAAGAATATAATCGGCTATTTTATTCCACATAAAATTTTACCTTCTAAATATCAATTACTTATCTGTCTCCAGAATAAAAAAACGTTGTTTTTCGGTGTCAAAGTTACAATTTTAATCCAAATTACAAAAAATGGTGCGAAATTTGTTGTAAAAAAAATAGTGAATTTCAACAAAAATAAATTTTTCATAAATGAAACTGCATAGATTATTTTATATTATTGCCTTATTGGTTCTATTTTCATGTACAAGTACAAGAAATCTTTATGAATCAAAGAGATACGATGACGTAATAGAAATACTGACAAAAAAATCCAAGACTGCAACGCTTAACGATGAAGAGTTGACGATGTTAAAAATGTCATATCACGAAGCTAATGAACGCGACCATGACAAAATAATGGAACTAAAAAAAAGCGGTGAACCGGATATATGGGGTAAAGTTTATAATCTATACAACAGAATGGACAGAAGACAAAATCTCATGTCGCGCCAATCTGCAGATATCAAAAAGGCAATAAATTACAAGACATTGAACCTTGATGAGGAGATTGCGGCAGCTAAAAACAAGACCGAGTTATATATTTGTGCAAAAGTCAATGCTTTACTTGAAGATCCTGACAATAACAACACAGCCTCAGCAGACAGTCTTGTAAATCAACTGATAAAAATCAACCCTCATAATTCAAATATAGATGCTCTTAAAATACGTACAGTGTTATCGTCAGCAAACAGTATAGTATTTCGCGTCGCTGCTTTTAACAATATTGAGATGCCAAAAGATTATGCAAATACAGTCCTTGATTTTCATGGCAATCTCATAGGAAACAAACCTTACGATGTGACCTTGTCAAATGATAAATCATACGACCTCATGATACGTGTACTGATAGAAGAGAGTGCAATCTCTCCAGAACGCATAGACGCTGTGACATTTAAAGAAAGCAAAGACAACTTGACAGCTACAGTAACTGACAAAACCATCACCAAAACAGCTACGGTAAAAGGGAAGATAGAATATATAGACTTGTCTGAGGATATGACAATTATTTCTACTCCGTTTAACATTACTTCAACATTTAAATATAACTTTGCAGAAATTTCCGGTGACAAGTCAGCTTGCTCGGAACAGACCTTAAGACTTCTCAACAATGACTCCATTGGGTTTCCTACCGACGAAGCCTTGTTGAAAGACACCGGCAGAAAACTTAACAAGACTTTGCAAAATATACTTTTTGAACAATTATAGATAAATAACGGATAATGAAAATAATAAAACATCTCCCAAACACTTTGACATGTTGCAACTTGCTTTCCGGCTGTATCTCAATAGCTTTACTTTTTAACGGGAATCTCATGGGCGCCGGTGTAATGATTTTCATTGCAGCTCTTTTTGATTTCTTCGACGGTTTTGCAGCACGGCTCTTAAATGCACATTCTCCAATAGGTGGTGAACTCGATTCATTGTCCGATGTCGTTTCTTTTGGAGTAGCTCCTTCTTTCATCGTTTACAGGCTACTCTCTGAGTCGTCATTATCACTAATCGTCAACAATATCAACATAATACCTTTTGCAGCATTTTTAATGGCGGCATTTGCATCCATACGTCTTGCCAAATTCAACATAGATCCGAAACAAAAAAGTTCTTTTGTCGGATTGCCGACACCGGCAACAGGCATATTTTTTGCATCCATAGCCATTGGCATTACACAAACAGATACAGAATCCATTTTACATATCATAAACTCTCCACTGCCTCTTTTGGCTTCAATACTGATATTCAGTTTTCTTATGATAAGCAAAATACCCTTCTTCTCTTTCAAAATCAAAAATTTCTCTTTCAAAGACAATAGTTTACGCTATACAGTAATAATATTCGCCATTATAATTTTTGTCTTATTAAAATGGCAATCATTACCGTTTATAATACTATTTTACATATTGTTATCATTTTGTTTTTACAAAGAAGAAAAGGACAAAAAACAATCAGCTGCCTGATATACAGGACAAATTTATCAAAAAGCAAAATTGCCATAGTTATAGCAAATTGTAACAATATTACGAAAACACTAAAACTCTTTTCTTCTCAACTCGAAATTGGTTCCGAGATAATGGGTACGTACCGTTTCATCGGCAGAAAGTTCCTCCGGTGTTCCGGATCTAAGCAACTGTCCTTCAAAAACAAGATATGCTCTATCCGTTATTGACAATGTCTCATTGGCATTATGGTCTGTTATCAATACACCAATATTTCTATTTTTTAATTTAGCGACAATTCTTTGGATATCTTCCACAGCAATAGGGTCAACACCTGCAAAAGGTTCATCGAGCAAGATAAATTTAGGATCTACCGACAACGCTCTTGCTATCTCGCAACGGCGTCGTTCACCCCCTGAAAGTTGTATTCCTTTACTTTTTCTGATATGCTGCAATCCGAACTCATCAAGCAATGACTCCAACTTCTCCTTTTGCTGAGACTTGGACATTCCTTCCTTAAACTGCATGACGGAAGCTATGTTGTCTTCCACCGTCATCTGGCGAAATATAGAAGCCTCTTGAGCCAAATAGCCTATACCCAACTGTGCTCTCTTATACATAGGAAACTTCGTGATGTCAACATCATCAAGAAACACATGACCGGAAAAAGGCTTAATGAGACCGACAATCATATAGAATGTCGTCGTCTTACCGGCGCCATTAGGACCGAGAAGTCCCACTATCTCACCCTGATTAACCTCAACACTGACATTTTTCACCACAGTGCGTTGTTTGTATTTCTTCACAAGTTGTTCAGTCCGTAGCAACATATATATAGTTTTTACAAAATACCTTCATTAACGATGTCATGAATATGAATCATGCCCACATATTTACCATCTTCCATCACAGGCAACTGAGTAACCTTACAATTCTGCATTATGCTTAAAGCATTGACAACAAGGTCGCTTTTCTCTATGGTTTTAGGATTACGAGTCATGATATCCTGTGCTTTAACCTTTTCAATATTAGGGTGTTTCATCAACATACGACGGAGGTCACCATCAGTAATGATCCCAATAAGAGTATCATTTTCCATCACTGCGGCAGCACCGAGCATCTTGGCTGATATTTCAATAATCACATTAGTCATTATGTCGTCCGGGCGTACTGAAGGAACAGGATTTTTGACGCAAACATCACCAACTCTAAGATAAAGACGTTTACCGAGTGCACCACCGGGATGGAACTTAGCAAAATCCTGTGCCGTAAAACCTTTACACTCAAGCAACGCTACAGCAAGAGCGTCACCCATCACAAGCTGGGCTGTAGTACTTGATGTTGGTGCAAGATTATTAGGACAAGCCTCGAAAGGCACTGTAACATCCAAAACATAATCAGCCTGACGAGCGAGATAAGAATCCCTATTGCCTACAATGGCGACAAGAGGATTGGACCTTATTTTTATTAAAGGTGTAAGAAATTTTATTTCCGGCGTCTCACCACTTTTGGATATTATAATGACAATATCATCATCACGGATAATGCCAAGGTCCCCATGTATAGCATCGGCAGCGTGCATAAAAACAGCCTTAGTACCGGTAGAATTAAGTGTCGCTACTATCTTTTGTGCTATAATTGCACTCTTTCCAATGCCCGAAACAACTACATTACCTTTAGAATTATAGATAATTTTTACAACTTTTGCAAAATCATCAGTCAACAAACCCCTAAGACCTTTAATAGAATCAATCTCTGTATCAATAACTTCTCGTGCAATATCTAAAATATTTTTCATTAGCAATATTTTTTTGTTAATTTTGCTCGGAATAAAAACAAAAACTATTATATTTGTACTTAATCTGAGTAAATAAGCATAGAATTCTAAATTCGATGCAAATTTAAATAATTTCTTTGGAAAAGATATGGCAAAAATAGATGAAAAAGTTTTGCAAACCTTATTAAAAGAGGTTTTTGGCTTTGAACAGTTCAAAGGCAATCAGAAGGCTATCATTAAAAGCATCTTGTCTAAGAACAATACATTCGTACTTATGCCGACGGGTGGAGGCAAGTCATTGTGTTATCAGCTTCCGGCATTGCTTAGCGAAGGTACGACAATAGTAGTATCTCCTCTGATAGCATTGATGAAAAATCAAGTTGACATGTTTCGAAGTTTCGGCACCGACAATGGTGTGGCCCATGTCATGAATTCATCATTATCCAAAGCTGAACTTTTACAAGTGAGAGAAGACCTCATACGGCAAAAGACAAAATTATTATATGTAGCACCGGAGTCCTTGACTAAGGCAGAGACATTGGAATTTCTCAGAGGACTAAAGATATCGTTTTTTGCCATAGACGAGGCTCATTGCATCTCTGAATGGGGACATGACTTTAGACCTGAATACAGCAGGCTACGTCAGATCATCAATGCTATAGACCCTAAATTACCTGTCATTGCACTTACAGCGACAGCTACGGTGAAAGTACAACAGGACATCATGAAGAATCTCGAAATCACTGATGCCAAGGTCTTTAAATCATCATTCGACAGACCTAATTTATATTATGAAGTACGTCCCAAGACAAAAGACGTAGTAAAAGACATTATAAAATACATAAAGAATAATCATGGAAAATCAGGTATAGTATATTGTCTAAGCCGTAAAAAAGTTGAAGAACTTGCAGAAACACTCGTGGTAAACGGAATACGTGCATTACCATATCATGCAGGACTCGACAGTCAGACACGTAAGGAAAATCAAGACAAATTCCTCATGGAAGAAGTGGATGTAATAGTCGCAACGATAGCCTTCGGCATGGGTATTGACAAACCTGACATACGCTTTGTCATACATCACGACATACCAAAAAGTCTTGAGAGTTATTATCAAGAGACTGGACGTGCCGGTCGCGACGGAGGCGAAGGCAACTGTATAGCATTTTACGATTACGAAGATATTCATAAACTTGAGAAGTTCAATAAAGATAAAACCGTGGCTGAACAGGAGATAGCACGCGAGCTTTTGAACGAGACAGTGTCGTATGCAGAATCGCCTGTATGCCGCCATAAGTTGTTGTTACACTATTTCGGAGAAGAATACGAAAAAGAGAACTGCGGTGCCTGCGACAATTGCCTCAATCCCAAAGTGCACTTTGATGGACAAGACGACCTTAAACTCGTCATCGAGGCTGTCATCGCCACAAAACAACTATTTAAAACCAAACATATAGCTGAACTCCTTACCGGTAAAGCCACCGGTGACATAAAAACTGCCAAACATGACACTAACGAATTCTTCGGTGCTGGCGACGACCATGATGAAAAGTATTGGACTTCCATCATAAGACAGGCTATAGTTAATAAACTTTTATTTAAAGACATAGAAAATTATGGCATCTTAAAAGTCACAAAAGAAGGTAAAGATTTCGTAAAGAAACCTTATACCATAATGGTAGCCAAAGACCATGACTATGACAATCCGGAGGATGATGATTTTGACGATGAAAGAGCTGCATTTGCCAAAGATTCCGGAACAGACAAGACTTTGTTCTCTATGTTAAAGGACTTGCGCAAAACCATAGCCAAAAAGAAAAATCTGCCTCCGTTTGTTATCTTCCAAGACCCGTCACTTGAAGATATGGCAATACAATATCCTATTACTATCGAAGAATTGACACAAATTGTAGGCGTAGGTCCCGGTAAAGCGCAAAAATTCGGACAACCTTTCCTCGACCTGATAAAGGAATACGTAGAAGAAAATGACATCATGCGTCCTATCGACATGATAGTCAAATCAACACAAAAATCCGACCTCAAGGTTAGCATCATACACAACATAGACAAACAAATACCACTCGAAGATATTGCAAAAGCACGCAACTTGACTTTCGATGAGCTACTTACTGAAATAGAAAGTATCGTTGCAAGCGGCATACGTCTCGATATCAGTTATGATACAAGAGATCATCTCGACCCTTATGTTCTTGAAGAAATAGAAGACTACTTCCGAAAGGCAGAATCGGATAACGTGGAAGATGCCATGAAAGCTTTAGGCGAAAACGAATATGATGAAGAAGAAGTAAGACTTGTCAGAATTAAATTCTTGTCGGAATTTGGAAACTAATCGATTATATGTTTTTATCATAGGACTATTGTTCTTTGTCGGTTGCAAAAACAGTCAACCACAAGGAACAATACCTTCGGTGCTTATCCCGGAAAACAAAATGGTTGAGATACTGACAGACATTCAGATAATGGAAAGCGCTATCAATTACAAAAAAAATACCAATCAAGCGACATACGACTTGAAAGACAAAGGATATGACACCATCTTTTCTCACTATGGCATCACCGACTCGATATTCTTTGAAAACGTCAGTTTCTATAACGCCAACACAGAAATAATGTACAGAATCTTCGACTCTATAACCAAAAGAATAGAAAGAGAACAAGTTAAAGTATTAAAGGAGAAAGAGCTATTAGAAGAAAAAGAGAAGCAGGAAAAAGAGTCCCAAGAGAAAAATTCTGACAATGACACAGAGTAACATAATTACTGCAATCATTATCAATTCATTTATGTCATACTGCAAAAAATACTTAACTTTGCAGCAAAATAATAAATCTTGAAAAAAATACTTGTAATACGGTTCAGTTCTATAGGTGACATCGTTTTGACCACACCGGTGATACGATGTCTTAAAGAACAACTACCAGACATTCAACTTCATGCTCTGACAAAAAAGAAATTCAGCAGTTTATATGACACCAATCCCCACATTGATAAAGTCTATGAATTCGACGATTCTTTAAGCGACATCATCAAAGAATTAAAAAAAGAGAAATATGATTATATAGTTGATTTACAGAAAAACAACCGTTCTCTCAGAGTATGTATGGCATTATCATGCAAATACAGAAGTTTTCCAAAATTAAATTTCAAGAAATTCTTACTCACTTCATTTAAGATCAATCTATTGCCCAACATCCACATTGTGGATCGTTATTTCATGGCTGTTAAAGATCTTTGTGTTCACAATGACAATAAGGGATTGGACTTTTTCATATCAGATTCCAATTTCATGCAAGAGCCTGACATACCTGAAAGTTTTCGCAACGGATTTTATGCCATAGTAATAGGCGGCACATACTTCACAAAAATATTACCTTCTGAGAAAATCATAGAAATAATAAAACGTCTCGATGAACCGGTAGTACTG
This sequence comes from Bacteroidales bacterium Phil6, assembly GCA_002633315.1. Lineage (GTDB taxonomy): Bacteria > Bacteroidota > Bacteroidia > Bacteroidales > F082 > Limimorpha > Limimorpha avicola. Next base: position 113,560 of record NWBN01000015.1, on the reverse strand, counting down.
CTTGGAGGCACAGGCGATATGAAAAGGGCTGACGAAATTGTCAAGGCAACAAACAATTTAGTAGTAGGCAATCCCGTAGGTAAACTGAATATCGAACAGTCAGCTTCTATATTATTAATGGCAAAAAAGGTACTCACCAACGACACCGGCATGATGCATATAGCAGCAGCATTGCATAAAACGATTATCTCGGTATGGGGCAATACTGTGCCTGAGTTCGGAATGTATCCTTATCTTCCTCTTGAACCTGAGAAAGTCAAAATAATTGAATGCAAAGATGTCAAATGTCGTCCTTGCAGCAAATTGGGTTACAAAAAATGTCCCCGCAAACATTTCAACTGTATGATGAATATCGACATTGACTATATCGTACAGAAATTAAAAGAATAAATGACAAAACAAAAAACGCAGTGTGTTACGATGTCAAATCTCTGTTCTATAATTACACAATAACAAAGTCTTTTTAATTATAAATCCAAAATCTTATCTTGGGAATCATAATAAAAAAGGTGCGCCAAATAATCAAATCTGACTCACCTTTAGTATCGGGTAGGGGATTCGAACCCCTGTTTCGACAGTGAGAGTGTCGTTACCTGACCGGCTAGTAGAACCCGACATTTTTCACTGTGCAAAAATACAATATTTTTATATACCAACCAAAAAAAACGGATTTTTTTTACAACATAACAAAAAAAATCAAAAAGACTGTCTGTCAACACACAACAAAAAACAGAAATACATTTTCATATTGAGCATAAAAACAAACACACCTATTAATATTATATAAACTAACGCAATGGAATAACGTGATTGTAAACTTTCTCATCACCTATTGTAGTAGAACGGCCATGACCGGGATAACACACAGTATTATCAGGCAATTTATACAGACAATTTCTCACACTATTTTCCAATTCCTTATAACTGCCGCCGGGGAAATCGTACCTTCCCACACTTCTATAAAACAAAGTGTCGCCTGTCAAGACGAAACCATCTGCTTCATCATAAAAACATACATGACCAAGTGCATGACCGGGAGTATATAAAACTTTTATATAGTCCTCTCCCACTTTTATCACCTCATTTTCACTTAACTCTATCTCAGGAAATATATAATTATTTTCATCTACATCTATTCCAAAAACACCGGCATACCTCCATACTCCCATTATATACTCTTTATCGACAGGATAAGCAGCAAGGGAGATACCATAGCGCTTATTTAACGAATAATTTCCCAACACATGATCTATATGTAAATGTGTTGACAAAAGCATCAACGGTGTCAGATGATTATCATCAATAAATTTGAAAATCATCTCATCTTCAGTCTTATTACTATTACCGGCATCGACGATAACACATTGCCCCTTAGCATTATATAACACAAACGTATTCTCTGAAAGACCGTTAAAAACAAAAACTTTAATGTTCAACATATCCTTTTTATTTTGCTACAAATTTAAAACTTTTTACTTCAAAATTCCGTTATTTATAAAAATTTGCAAATTACTAACCCAATAAATTTTATCAACTAAAAATGTTGATAAAAACATGATCAAAAAACATATATTTTCTTGCAAATAATAAATACAGTCTTTAATTTAGCCACTGAAAACACAAGTAATCACAGAAATCATAACTCATTTATTATCAGATAAATACCATTACAATGATGAATAAAACTCAGAACAGCAGGTACGATCTTTTTTCAATGGTCGATGATACATATATCGAATCTGAAAAAGAGACAAACAATGGCAAGTTGATAGAATATCGTAATGAGACCAAGCCATCTGAAGAAAAAGTTTTTGAGAATTATTCACATTATAACATACCTGATGAGCATTGTTGTAATGATATTGAAAAAACGCAGCATTACGAGATGTATTCCATTGAAGAAGTAAGAAAAGCCGCCACAGAGTATTTCGGAGGTGACCAGTTGGCCGGCGATGTATGGATGAACAAATATGCCTTAAAAGACAGTGAAGGCAATATATACGAAAAGACACCTGACGATATGCATCATCGTATCGCCAAGGAGATTGCCCGTATTGAAAAAAGATACCCCAACCCTATGTCTGAAGAAGACATATTCGAGGTATTGAAAGAATTTAAATATATTGTACCGCAAGGCAGTCCTATGGCCGGTATAGGCAACAATTTCCAGATATCATCATTATCAAACTGTTTCGTCATAGGAACCAAAGGTTCTTCAGACTCTTACGGTGCCATCATGAAGATAGATCAAGAACAAGTCCAATTGATGAAGCGCAGAGGTGGAGTAGGTCACGATCTGTCACATATAAGACCTTCAGGCAGTGCTGTGAAAAACTGTGCTTTGACATCGACAGGCGTAGTGCCTTTTATGGAACGTTACTCCAACTCCACCAAAGAAGTGGCACAAGACGGGCGTCGTGGAGCTCTCATGATGAGCGTAAGCATAAAACATCCTGATTCCGAAGCTTTTATTGATGCTAAAATGCAGCAAGGGCGCATTACCAATGCCAATATCTCTGTACGTATCACTGATGATTTCATGAAAGCTGTCAAAGACAACACTTCTTTTACTCAACAGTATCCCGTCGACTCTCCAAATCCCAAAGTCACAAAAGAAATAGATGCCAACAATTTGTGGAACAAAATAATCCACAACGCATGGGCTTCTGCGGAACCGGGAGTCTTGTTTTGGGATACCATCATAAAAGAATCTATACCGGATTGTTATGCAGATCTTGGATTCAAAACATTGAGTACCAATCCGTGCGGAGAGATACCTCTCTGTGCTTACGACAGTTGCCGACTGCTCGCCATCAACTTATACAGCTACGTTGAACATCCTTTTACAAAAGATGCCCGTTTCAACGCTGATCTTTTTGCAAAACATGTACGTGTAGCACAACGTATGATGGACGATATCATAGATCTTGAAATCGAGAAAATCGATGCCATACTTGCCAAGGTGTATTCTGACCCTGAAGAAGATGAAGTCAAAAGAACTGAAATCAACTTATGGAAAAATATTCGAGAGAAAGCCTTGCAAGGACGTCGTACAGGTATAGGCATCACAGCAGAAGGCGACATGCTTGCCGCTCTCGGGAAACGTTACGCCTCCAACGAAGCAATAGCATTCTCTACCGAAGTACATAAACTCCTCGCTCATGAAGCTTATCGTTCTTCTATTAATCTTGCCAAAGAGCGTGGTGCTTTTACTATATACGACGCCAAACGAGAAATTAACAATCCTTTTATAAGCAGGTTGCGAGAACTTGACAGCGAACTGTATGACGACATGTGTAAGTACGGACGACGCAACATTGCCATGTTGACAATAGCTCCTACAGGCAGCGTTAGTATCTGTACTCAAACGACATCCGGCATAGAACCTGTATTCCTCGTGTCATATAAACGCCGCCGTAAAGTCAATCCCAACGATAAAAGCGCACATATTACATATACTGATACCGACGGCAACTCATTCGAGGAATATAATGTGTTTCATCCAAAATTCATAACTTGGCTTCAAGTCAATGGATATAATGTCGATGAAGTGAAAAAATACGACGACGAACATCTCCAGGAAGTGATAAAATCTTCACCTTATTATAAAGCCACTTCCAACGATATCGACTGGGTGAACAAGGTAAAAATGCAAGGAGAGATACAAAAATGGGTTGACCACTCAATCAGTGTCACCGTCAACATTCCTGCCAACACAAGTGAAGAGGTGGTAAGCAAGATTTACATGACAGCATGGGAATGCGGATGTAAAGGTATGACAATATATAGAGACGGATCCCGTTCCGGTGTCTTGGTGAAAGATGACAAAAAAGAAAAAGAAGTTAAAGAAGACGACATAATAGAAACACACTCCCCTATACGTCCCAAAGTACTCGAATGCGACGTGGTGCGTTTCCAGAACAACTACGAAAAATGGATAGCTTTTGTTGGAAAAATCAACGGAAAACCCTACGAGATATTCTCCGGTAAACTCGATGATTTCTTTATTCCTCCTTTCGTAGAGACAGGACGTATCATAAAAAACAAAGACAACGACGATAAATCACGTTATGACTTTCAATATACCGACAAACAAGGTTTTAACGTCACTATGGAAGGTCTGTCGCGTTCATTCAACAAAGAGTTCTGGAATTATGCGAAACTCATCTCCGGAGTGTTGCGTCACGGTATGCCTATAAACTATGTGGTTACCTTGATACAAAACCTCAATGTCGAAGAAGACAATATCAACACATGGAAAAACGGTATTGCCCGCGCCTTGAAACGGTATATTACCAACGGTACCAAGATAGAAAAAGAAAAATGTCCAAGTTGTCATCAGGAAACACTGATTTTTGAAGACGGCTGTAAACATTGCGTGTCTTGCGGATATTCCAAATGCGGTTGATCTTCAACATTTATTAGTGATATAGTATCTTAGAAAGTCACTTGTTGACTATTTTTACTTCAGCAAATCTTCTTAACTGTTGCACAATTTGGTATTCATGTCAAATTGTGCAATAATATTTTTTTAACATTTATATTATCTTGTTTTATTAAACAACAATAAATAACATATCGGCGTTTTGTTAATAAAAATATTCATCAAACATATTTCAAAAATAAGTATATTTGCAAATCTTAAAAAAACTAACCTATGGAAAACTTCAGATTTTGTGTCGGAACAGAGATATTATTCGGCAAAGGACAAATATCGCATCTTCCGGAAGCATTAAAAAAATTCGGTAACCGCGTACTTCTCACCTATGGTGGAGGCAGTATCAAGAAAACAGGATTATATGATAAAGTAATGCAACTACTTGCTGATTTCAAAGTCTTTGAACTAAACGGCATACAGCCAAATCCCCGCATAGAGAGTGTTTATGAAGGCATCAAGATATGCCGTAATAACAACATCGATGTGATACTCGCTGTTGGTGGTGGCAGTACCATAGATTGTTCGAAAGCCATAGCATCAGGATATTACTATGAAGGCGATGCGTGGGACATGATAATGAATCCGCAAACAATAAAAAAAGCATTGCCAATATGTACCATACTCACATTGTCAGCCACCGGAAGCGAGATGGATTCAGCAGCCGTGATAAGCAATATGAAAAATAACATGAAGGTCGGATTCATCAACGAACACAACCTTCCAAAATGTTCAATTCTCGACCCGGAATATACATTTACAGTACCTAAAAACCAAACTGCCGCCGGTACTGCAGACATCATGTCGCATATCATGGAAGTGTATTTTGCTTCACAAGAGGCTTATATACCGGACAGTTTCAACGAAGGAATGTTGAGAGCCTGTATAAAATACTGTCCCATAGCCCTTCAAGAGCCGGACAATTATGAGGCAAGAGCTCAACTTATGTGGTGTAGTTCATTAGCAATCAACGGTATAGGCTCCACAGGAAAACCTGTAGCATGGAGTTGTCACCCTATGGAACACGAACTCAGTGCATTTTACGATATCACTCATGGCGTTGGTCTTGCAATCATCACACCTCGTTGGATGCGTTATATACTAAGCGAAAAGACTGTGGACAAATTCGTCACTTTCGCGCAAAACGTATGGGGTCTGTCTCCTGAAAATGATAAATATGCCCTTGCCAACAAAGGTATTGATGCTCTTGAAAACTTCTTCAAACGCTGCGGCATACCTATGACACTGACAGAGTTGGGTATAGACAGAAAACATTTCAAGAAAATGGCTGAAGATGCTGTAACTTTGGGCAATCTGTCTCAGGCATACGTACCTCTCAACGTTGAAGACGTATGTAACATCTTTGAAATGTGCCTGTAATAATTACATCAATTTTATAGAAACACCATTGTCTGATGTTTATGACTCTGAAGTCATAAACATCAGTTTTAATATAAAGGTAAAAAGTTATATAAATCAAAAAATATGCCAAGTCTTAATTTCAACAGCAAATTGTCGGGGCATCTGTCATGTTTTGTAGCATATACCATATTCGGGTTCAACATCATCATCTGCAAAAGCCTGAGCAATTCGCATCTTATCTCCCCGGAATGTCTGTTTCTCATAAGAGCCACAGGTGCATCAACTTTATTTTGGTTAGTGTCGCTGTTCTTTCCGAAAGAAAAAGTGGAACGACGCGACTTGATAAAGATATTTTTCGCTTCCATGTTGGGTCTATTCCTCACACAGTTACTGTTTCTTGAGGCCATAACCATTACAACACCATTAGACACCTCTATAATAACCTCAATAACGCCTATTTTCACCATGTTTGTCGCTGCCATAGCCTTGAAAGAACCCATCACATGGAAAAAAGCGGGCGGAGTGGCTCTCAGTTTCATTGGAATAGTATTCCTCATTCTCAACAGCGTAAGTCTTGGCAATGGTGCTGCCGAAACAAAGCCATTGGGAATTATATTCATGATTCTCAATTGTTTATGTTTTGCTCTTTATCTTGGTGTTTTTAAACCCATCATCGCAAAATATTCTGTAATGACATTCATGAAATGGATGTTTCTTTTCTCCATGATAGTTTCATTGCCCATAAGTTTTAAAGAACTTATACATTTAAACTTTGCCTCATTACCAACAAATCATTTGTTACAATTAGGATTTTTAGTATTGTTTTCCACATTCACAGCTTACTTTTTGATTCCTGTCGGACAAAAGGTATTACGTCCCACCGTCATCAGTCTGTATTCTTATATGCAACCTCTTATTGCCACTATTGTAAGCATATTACTCGGCATGGACCGTCTGAATTGGCAAAAAATAGTCGCTGCAGCACTCGTTTTCACAGGAGTAATACTTGTCAACAAGAGCCGTGCCAAGAAACAAGACTGACATCATCAATAACAGTGTCATTTGGTTGTTTTTATAAAAAAAAGACAACGCAAAGTCATTATTTGTTATAGAAAAAACAAATATTTTTTATTAACTTTGCATTTTGATGAATAGACATTTATTCGACATAGAATCCGACAGCATAGAAGAGAAGCAGCAACAACAGAAACGTTTTGACCTGATGACCAAAACGCCTGTAAGACCACTCGTCGTAAAGATGGCAATTCCTGCTATTATTTCCATGGTGATCACCGCTTTATATAACATCATAGATACCATATATGTAGGACGACTCAGTACAGAAGCCACTGCCGGAATAGGAGTATCTTTCGCCTATATGGCTCTCATCCAGGCTTTAGGATTCTTTTTCGGCCACGGTTCAGGCAACTTCATCTCGCAATGTCTCGGAGCAAAAAAACACAAAGATGCCGAGACAATGGCTGCAGTAGGTTTTTTCTCTCCTCTTATTCTCGGTTCCATCATTGGCATGACAGGTCTTGCAATACTACCTCATCTTTCAAAAGCCATAGGCGCCACCCCCGACATTCTGAAACACACCAACGATTATCTTCGTTTCATACTCATTGCCACACCTTTCATGATGTCGTCTCTCACCCTCAACAACCAACTGCGACTTCAAGGTAATGCCCAATATGCAATGGTAGGCATAGCTATTGGCGCAATTATCAATATCATCATAGATCCTATTTTCATTTTTGTTTTTGACATGGGTGTTACCGGAGCATCCTTGGCGACAGCCATAAGTCAATTCATCAGTTGGACCGCTTTACTCAAAGGAACAAGGCGCAAAGGCAATGTTCATATCAGAATCAAAAATTTCAAACCTTCATTACATCAATACCGACTCATTTTCGAAGGCGGATTCCCCTCATTATGCAGACAGATATTAGCAAGTATTTCGATAACACTCCTCAATCATGCTGCGGCTATATATGCCGTTCCTGGCCACGAAGCATCCACATTGGCAGCTTTTGCCGTTGTCACCCGTATTATGATGTTCATTTTTTCCATAATACTCGGTATCGGTCAAGGATTTCAACCCATTTGTGGGTTCAATTATGGTGCACGTCTCTATGAAAGAGTTCGATCTTCATATATTTTTACCATAAAAGTAATGACGGTTGTTCTTATCATCATGGCAGTATCACTATCCATTTTTGCTCCCCAAATCATCAGTCTTTTCCGCAGTGAAGACCCTGAACTTATCAAAATAGGTACTTATGTGATGCTTTGGCAATGTTTAGCCCTTCCTCTCAGTGGTCTCAACACTGCTACCAACATGCTGTTTCAAACCATACGCATGACTTTCAAAGCTACTTTGCTGTCAATATGCCGTCAAGGTCTCTTTTTCATCCCTACCATACTTATAGCCCCCCTGTTTCTTGGTTTAAAGGGCGTTGAAATAACTCAGGCTGTCGCCGACGCATTAAGTTTTATGCTTACTGTTCCTTTTTCAATATGGATTATCAAAGACCTGAAGAAAAAAGAAGCTCAAAACAATTTATCAGTGTCAAAAGCATAAGGTCAAGTGTAAAAAAACATCTTGCTTTTTATAAATCGAAACTTTAAACATCACTTTACACCTGCTATAATTTTTTAATGCATTTATACATAATTTTTTATATCTTTGCAAGTTTATAAATATAAGAGATAAATGTAAATGGATAAAAATAACATCAATAATAATAACGATAACAACGGCAATAAAAAAAAGTCGTTTCAACATAGAAGGAAATATTATAACAAAAAGAAATTCAATAAAAAAGAAAATTTGAATTTTGAAGATGACAATATTGAAGACATGGATAATCTAAGTACTGTAGAAATGTCCGAAAATATTGACATTACCGCTGAAGAAGACAATAATCACAGCATCGATTCTGAAAAAAAACACGACATGGACAAGAAAGACAAAAGTCCGAAAAAAGAAGTGTCATCACAAAATATCATTGACACTCCTGAAAATGATGCCGTTGACGATATTGTAATTGAAGAATCGGATACTTTCGTTTATAGAGATGTCGAAAAAATGGAAGTCGGAGATGAACAAAAAATCGCTGAAGATGAGTCTTATGACACTCCAACAATGACAACATCCATCAAAGAAATGATTAAAAACAAACCTTTCTCCGATGAAGAAAAAGAAGACCCTATGTTGAAACAGGAAGACGATGACGAGGAACTTGTCATCACATGGCACAGACACGACAGCATTAAAAAAGAAATGCCAAAAGACTTTCATCGCGGTTGTAATCTCAACACGGAAAATTTCGTATTTGGCTCTAACGTACTCCGTCACGGACAATGCAAACTTGATAGTTTCAATTGGTTAAAAGACTATCAGGAAACACCACACGAAGGTGAATTACTTGTAGCTGAGGTACGTTTCAAGAACGACAGGAAAGATTTCTATTGTTATCCTTCAGAATTAGACCTTGCTGAAGGCGAGCTTGTAGCAGTAGAAACGACAATAGGACACGACATAGGCATTGTAACTATGGTAGGCTCTCTTGTTGAAAAACAACGTATTCGCAAAAAAAACAGTACTCCTGTCGAAGAACTCAAAAAAATCTACCGTCGTGCCCGTGTCTCCGATGTTGAGAAATTTCTTGAGTCTATTCGTCTTGAAGAACGCACCTTATATAAAAGCCGTGAAATAGCCTTAAGTCTTAACCTCGACATGAAACTTAATGATATAGAATATCAAGGAGACAGAACAAAAGCTATATTTTATTATACTGCTGACGGACGTGTAGATTTCAGGGAATTGATAAAAAAACTTGCGGAAGAATTTCATGTACGTGTAGAGATGCGACAGATAGGATTTCGCCAGGAGTCAGCAAAACTCGGAGGTATAGGCTCATGCGGACGAGAACTGTGTTGTAGTTCGTGGATTACCGATTTTCAATCTGTCACTACAAGTATCGCCAGAATACAGCAACTGTCACCCAATCCTCAGAAACTTGCCGGACAATGCGGCAAATTGAAATGCTGCCTTAACTATGAATACGACACATACGTCGAAGCCCTTAAATCTTTCCCAGATAACCATATAGTGCTGAAAACAAAAAAAGGTGATGCCGTACATCAAAAAAGCGACATATTCAAAGGCCTTATGTGGTATTCCTACACTTTCGACAAGAATAACATGATGGCTATTCCTGCCGATAAAGTCAAAGAGATTATTGAAGACAACAACAATGGTATCTTCCCTGAACAACTGGAAGACTTCGCTTTCAGCAAAGAACAACAGAACAGTGAATACGAGGACGGACAATACGCCAACCTCAGCAAACTCGAATAATATCAAAACGTTATGAAAGTAAAAACTCTGTTATACTATTTTATTTTCGTCTTCATGATGTCATTGTCATCATGCGATAATAACGCCATATTCGATGAAAGCGTGGTGATTCCCAATGCTTCATGGGACAACAAAAAATCTCCCTATTTCGACGTTGCCATAGATGATACCTTGTCGAATCATATCTTTTCACTTAATATAAGACATTTGGAGAATTACCGCTATAGTAACATTTATGTTTTTCTGCATACCACTTTCCCCAATGGCAACCAAACACATGACACAATAGAATGTTTGTTGTCATACCCCGACGGACGATGGATGGGAAAAGGCAGCGGAAGTATGAGAAGTTGCAATATAATACTGAACAAAAATCTTAGATTCCCTTTAAAAGGTACTTATCATTTCGAAATAGAACAGGCAATGCGTGACAATATCCTTAACGGTATCACTGATATAGGTTTAAGAATAGAAAAAGATATTTGATATGGCTAAAAAAAATAAAGAAGAAAAGAAAAAATCCGGGATAAAGCCATTTGTAATAGTACTTTGGTCTTTATTTTTCGTTTTTGTTATATCGGTATTTTTGCTTTTTTACGGAATAGTGCATGAATGGTTTGGCAAGATGCCAACTTTTGAAGATTTGGAAAACCCGAATACCAATTTGGCTACTGAAATCATTTCTGCTGACGGGCAATTACTTGGAAATTATTACATTGAAAATCGTACTAATGTAAGTTATGAGGAGTTGTCACCATATCTTATAAATGCACTCATCGCAATAGAAGACTATCGTTTCTATGAACATTCCGGTATTGACCAAAAGGCTCTGTTTCGAGTGGCAATAGGATTGCTGACAGGTACTGAAAGAGGTGGAGGCAGCACCCTCACTCAACAACTTGCAAAAAATCTTTTTCCACGTGGAGAAAATCTCAACACCGTACAATTAGTCATTCGTAAGTTACAGGAATGGGTGACTGCCACAAAATTGGAATATAACTATTCCAAGAATGAGATTATTTCCATGTATCTTAATACTGTTTTTTTCGGACATAACTCATACGGCATCAAAAAGGCTGCCGAGACTTTTTTCAAAAAGACTCCTGCTGAACTCAACATACAGGAGGCAGCACTAATGGCAGGTGTTGTCAACGGACCTTCACGTCTCAGCCCGGTAAGAAATCCCGACCGCGCTCTTCGTCGCCGTAACCTCGTGTTGCAACAAATGGCTACATACAATTTCATAACACAACAAGAATGTGATTCTATATCTTTGATTCCCATAGACATGTCTAAATACGGCATGTCTGACCACAACACGGGACAAGCCACCTATTTCCGTGAATTTTTAAGAAACTTCCTAACCGATTGGGCAAACACACACACTAAAGCCAACGGAGAGAAATACAACATCTATAAAGACGGTCTTCGTGTATATACAACAATAGACTCAAGGATGCAGCAATATGCCGAAGACGCCATAAGAGAACATCTGGCACTTTACCTCCAACCCGCTTTTTACGAACACTGGAAAGGTATTCCGAATGCTCCTTTCGACCTAACTGATACAACTGAAATAAACCATGTTATGGAGTTGTCGATAAAACGTTCAGAACGCTACCGTGTGCTGAATAATGCAGGAATGAGTTTCGACTCCATAATGGAAAACTTCAAAAAACCCGTAAGCATGGAAGTATTCTCATGGGACGGTCCTATAGATACCGTGATGTCTCCTTTAGATTCCATCCTTTATTACAAATTTTTCCTTCAGGCTTCCTTAATGTCCATAGAAACACATACCGGACATGTCAAAGCTTATGTTGGAGGCAACGACCATAGATTTTTCCAATATGACCATGTGACACAGGCACGTCGTCAAGTAGGTTCTACTTTTAAGCCATTCCTTTATTCGCTCGCCATGCAGGAAGGTGAATATACACCATGTACCAAAGTGCCCAATATCAGCTACAGCATTGAACTGCCCGACGGTACTTTCTGGGAACCCAAGGACTCGGGGAAAAGCAAGTTCGGCGAAGAAGTGACACTGAAATGGGCATTGGCACAATCCAACAACAGAATCTCCACATATCTGATGAAACGTTTTGGTCCTGAAGCTATTATACAGATGGCTCGTCGTATGGGCGTGACATCTCCCATACCCGCAGTGCCTTCAATATGTCTTGGAGTATGCGACCTGTCTCTTTATGAAATGGTAGGTGCCATGAACACTTTTGCCAATCAGGGCGTTTACGTCAAACCATTATTCGTTACCAAAATTGAAGATAAAAACGGTAATATCATAGAAACTTTTTCTGCCGAACAATCGGAGGCTTTAGACGAGATAACCGCATATAAGATGATAGAGCTGATGAAAGGTGTGGTACAAAGCGGCACAGGCGTACGTCTGAGATACAAATATAATTTGATGAATCCAATAGCCGGCAAGACCGGCACTACCCAAAATCATAGCGATGGTTGGTTCATGGGCATCACTCCCGACCTTACGACAGGTGTATGGACCGGTGCCGAAGACCGTTCAGTGCATTTCAGAACCTTACAGCTCGGGCAGGGCGCCAATATGGCTCTGCCTATCTGGGCATTGTATATGCAAAAGATTTATGCCGACCCTCAACTGCATGTAAGCAAAGGAGACTTCCCAAAACCATTGTCCGATGTGTCATTGGATTTCGACTGTGATCTTTATGAACAGCAGAACGGCACTACAAACAACAGTCCGGATGAACCCGGCAACGAATACTTAATAGAAGAAGAGTTTTAATATCAAAGATTATTTATGTCAGGCTCAAATTTTGTCGATTACGTTAAGATATTTTGTCGTTCCGGGAAAGGCGGCAATGGGTCCATGCATTTCAACCGCGCCAAATATGTACCCAAAGGCGGTCCCGACGGAGGTGACGGTGGCAAAGGCGGCGATGTCGTGATGCGCGGCAACGCCCAGATGTGGACATTGTTGCATCTTCGCTATACCAAACATCTTTTTGCTGAGGACGGAGAATCCGGAGGCGCTAACCAAAGAACTGGCGCAAGCGGGAAAAACATTTATATAGATGTGCCGTTAGGTTCAACAGCATACGACGCTGACACTCACGAGCCTCTCGGCGAAGTGACAGAAGACGGACAGGAAATAGTATTGATGAGAGGCGGCCGTGGTGGCAAAGGTAACACCTTTTTCAAGACTTCTACCATGCAGGCACCCAAATTCTCACAACCGGGAGAACCGTCGGAAGAACGGTGGATAGTCATAGAATTGAAACTACTTGCCGATGTTGGTTTAGTGGGATTCCCAAACGCAGGAAAATCTACCCTGCTTTCTACAGTGTCAGCCGCCAAACCTGAAATAGCCGACTATCCTTTCACCACACTGACACCTAACCTCGGAATAGTGCCTTATTATGACTTCAAATCTTTCATCATGGCTGACATTCCCGGAATAATAGAAGGCGCAGCCGAAGGCAAAGGATTGGGAATAAGATTCTTACGCCATATAGAACGCAACTCCATACTATTGTTCCTAATATCTGCCGACAGTCCCAACGTTAAAGAATCTTACGATATCCTACTTAACGAACTGAAAAAATACAATCCCGACCTGCTCGACAAAAAAAGAATACTTGCCGTAAGCAAATGTGACCTGATTGATGAAGATACAATGAAAAACATACGACGTCATCTTCCGAAAAAAGTGCCGCATGTCTTTATCAGTTCAGCTACCAATCAAGGCATTAAAGAATTGAAAGATCTTATTTGGCTTTGTATCACCGACGATGACAATGAATTATAAATTATGGAACATATCATAAATTTAGACAAAGAGTTGTTCCTGTTCCTCAATGGTCTGCATGTCAATTGGTTAGACCCAATAATGATTTTTATTTCCGGCACTGCCTCGTGGATTCCGTTTTATGCGGTTCTTTTGTTCCTGGTGTTTTATAAATACAGATGGAAAGGTCTTATTGTCATTGCCGGCGTCATTTTACTTGTTATTTGTTCCGACCAGATCTCTGCTCATGTATTCAAGCCGATTTTTCAGCGACCACGTCCCTGTCATGAGGAAAGCATAAAAGACCTTGTATATCTTCCCAACGGACATTGCGGAGGTGCCTACGGATTCATCTCGTCACATGCGTGTAATGTCTTTGCATTTGCAGTCTTCATCACTTCCTTCTTCAAACCATATTACAAAAATATTGCATGGATAATGTTTCCATGGGCTGCCATAATAGCTTACAGCAGGATATACATGGGTGTGCATTACCCCGGAGATGTAATCGCAGGAGCATTGACAGGATTGCTTATTGGCTGGTGTGTTACATTACTTGTTAAAATCATAATGAAGAAATTGTACAAAAACACAAGCGAAACGTAATGGATTTTACATATATGCAAGTGCTTTGTGAAATTTTTGTTTTCAATCATTGGCATCCAATTAAAGTTTGCGATTCTAAAGAAATAGATTTCTTGACTTTTAAAAATGTATAATAACAGAATTTCCATACAAGTTCAGAGTCAAATATTTGGTCAATAATTCCCTTACATAGCCTCTAAATTCCAACACTTGAACCCGATATTTCATACCCTATAAATATTCCGGAATATCATCTTGAGGCACAAGTCTCCCGTCATCAATTTTTACACATAAAGTGGTCTTAAGATTCGTCAACAGAAAATATTCACATCTCAACCCGGAATAATAACGTATAATCTGATGTAACACTTTTTCATCTATGGCTACTGATTCCGCTTTACATTCCACTATCATAAAAGGTTCACCACAACGATTGAAAACCACAATATCACACCGTTTATTCAATCCGTTAACTTTTATGGAATACTCAACAGCTACCAGCCCTGAAGGATATTTTCTGTCTTCTATAAGATGATGCAAGACTGTTTGTCGGACTTTTTCTTCCGGAGTCAAAGTACAATAAATCTTTCTTACCGGATCAAAAATCCTTATTTTACCATCTTCATTTTTCACCTTAAACCATTCCATGACAAAAATTTACCAAATACAAGCTAATACAACAGCGAAACCGTATAGTCAACCACTTCATTATCTGCAAAGATATTGATTTTTTTTGTAAATTATTAAAAAAACTTCTTTTGTCAATTGTTTTTTGTATATTTGCAGAAATAACATAATCCTTATGAAATTTATATTGAATATTTTATGGTTGATTCTTGGCGGTTTTGCCATCGCTTTGGAATATTTTTTCTCAAGTTTAATATTGATGATAACAATAATAGGCATTCCATTCGGCATACAGACACTTAAAATGGGGTCTCTTGCCATTTGGCCATTTGGACGTACTGCAATAAACATGGACATGTCAACAGGATGCCTTCAAACTTTAATGAACATCATTTGGTTCTTTTGTGGGGGCATCTGGATTGCACTGACACATTTGTTTCTAGGGTGTGTGTTATTTATAACAATCATAGGAATACCTTTCGGAAGACAACATTTCAAACTTGCAGGATTAGCTTTGACACCATTTGGGAAAGATATTGTCATCGATGATTAAAAAATAATCAAAATAATCGTCAGACAACAATTATTGCATATACATGTACAATTTTTATGTTTAACATATTATCAAAAAATCAAAGGCGTGTCACTTTTTATGGCACGCCTTTAACATCATAAACTCCCGATTAGAATGACAATATGGATTTTTTAATTCTCTCAATAGCGTCACGCAATTCTTCTTCCGTTATCACGAGCGGAGGTGCGAAACGGATAATATGCTGATGAGTAGGTTTGGCGAGGACGCCATTTTCTTTCATCTTCATACAAACGTCCCAAGCCTCTTTACCATCTTTAGGACGAATAATGACTGCATTAAGCAAGCCTTTACCTCTGACTTTTTCTATCATTGGAGAGTCGATTTTAGAGATCTCATCACGGAATATTTTACCGAGATATTCAGCTTTTTCCATAAGATGTTCATCTTTAATGACCTGCAATGCAGCAGTACTTACTTTGGCAGCTATTGGGTTGCCCCCGAAAGTAGAACCATGTTCTCCAGGTTTGATATTCAACATAATATAATCATCAGCCAAAACAGCAGACACTGGCACTACTCCACCTCCGAGTGCCTTGCCAAGGATTAATATATCAGGACGAACACCTTCATGATCACAAGCAAGCATCTTGCCGGTACGAGCTATACCGCTTTGTACCTCGTCAGCCATGAATAATACATTATATTTATGACAGATGTCATAACATTTCTTAAGATAACCATCATCAGGAACATAAACTCCGGCTTCACCCTGAATTGGTTCTACGAGAAATGCAGCGATTTTTTCATGATGTTCTGCCAAGACTGCCTCCAAAGCATCAGCATCATTGTATGGAATGCGAATAAATCCCGGAGTAAGAGGACCATAATTAGCATAAGAATCCGGGTCATTCGACATGGTTATGATGGTAATGGTACGTCCATGGAAATTACCTTCACAGCAAACTATTGTCACTTCGTCATTCGGAATGCCTTTGCAAACTGTACCCCAACGACGTGCGAGCTTCAATGCTGTCTCATCGGCTTCCGCACCGGTATTCATTGGCAACACCTTGTCGTATCCAAAATACTCGGTAACATATTTCTCCCATGGTCCGAGACAATCATTATAAAATGCACGAGAACTCAAAGTAAGAGTATGAGCCTGCTCACACAGGGCTTCAATAATCTTTGGATGACAATGTCCTTGATTTACAGCAGAATATGCTGACAAGAAATCATAATATTCAACACCTTCCACATCCCACACTTTAGCACCCTTGCCTTTAGCCAATACCACGGGTAGTGGGTGATAGTTGTGAGCTCCATAACGGGCTTCCAACTCCATTGCTTTTTGAGAAGTCATTTTTTCTGACATAGTTATTATTTTTATAATATTTTTTTACATTAACAAGTTACAAAGATAATCTAATTTTCTAAACCATCAATAAAAAATTTTACAGTTTAAATTTGATATTTATACACATTAATACCAAAATTTAAACAGCATCTTATTGCTATTTTTACAAGTATGTTTTATTTTTGCAACAAATAAGATTAAGATGATTAAATCGATGACAGGATATGGCAAAGCTGAAAGAATTTGCCATGGAAAGACAATAACTGTTGAAATAAAAACCTTGAACAGCAAACAGTTAGATCTCAGCATTAAACTTCCTTCCGAACTTAAAATCTATGAGTTCGACTATAGAAACATAATGGCTGCTGCGCTTCAGAGAGGCAAAATTGACGCCGTAATTACCGTCACCAATGCTGAAAGTGAACAAAATGTAAATATTCACAAAGATGTCATCTCCTCATATCTGAAACAAATAAAAGAAATATCCGAGGAGTTCAACATCCCTCCCACCTCTGACCTTGCCATGCTCATATTCAGAATGCCCGGTATATTCGCCACTCCGGAACAACAATATGATGAGGAGTTTGAAAATAATATAAAATCTGCACTGTCCGAATCCTTAAAACAGGTCGATACATTTAGAATTAATGAAGGTGATATATTGAAAAAGGACCTTATCAACAGAATACATTTGATACTTGAGTATTTAGATCAGGTAATACCTTTTGAAGCCAAACGTCATGAAAACATAAGACAAAAACTTACAAAAAATATTTCCGACATAATCGATGACAATCAATATGATAAAAACCGTTTTGAACAGGAATTGATTTATTATTTGGAGAAATTAGATATCACTGAAGAAAAAGTAAGACTGAAAAAACATTGCGACTATTTCATTGAGTCAATAGATGAAGACTCTGCAGGTAAGAAACTCGGTTTCATCAGTCAGGAAATCGGACGCGAAATAAACACCTTGGGTTCAAAAGCAAACGATGCCGAAATCCAACGCCTCGTTGTTATGATGAAAGATGAACTTGAAAAAATAAAGGAACAATTATTCAATATCTTATGATAAAAAACAGAGTCGGTCTGTATTTCGGATCTTTTAACCCTATACATAACGGGCATACTATGCTTGCCAACTATATGGTAGAATATGCCGGACTCGACTCATTGTGGTTTGTAATATCTCCACATAACCCGTTTAAGGATAAGACAAGTCTGCTCGAAGACCGACACAGGCTGTATATGGTGGAACTCGCCACCAAAGGCGACGAACGTTTTGAAATCTGTGACATAGAGTTTTACATGCCACAACCTTCTTATACCATTGATACTTTAGTAAGACTGTCTGAACGTTATCCAAACAACGAGTTTTGTCTCATCTGCGGTATGGACAACCTTCAAAATTTCCATAAATGGAAAAACTACCGTATGATTTTAGAGAATTATAATCTTCTTGTTTATCCACGTAAAGGTTATGAAAACAATAAACTTGTCCATCATAAAGCCGTTACAGTCATAAATGCCCCTGAGATAGAAGTATCTTCTTCATTCATACGTAATGCCATAGCACAGAAAAAAGACATACGTTACTTTATGAACCCTTTGGTTTACAAATATATCATCGATATGCACTTTTACGAAGACCTTTCACAAAACATATAAACAACACTTTATAATCATATTATATTTTTTTAATTTCCTGTATTTATAAAACTTAAAGTCATTTAAGGTGTTTATCATTAAAATATCTGACATGACTGCCATAAATACATTAAATAACCTTATAAAACTCACCGATGAGCCTGATGAGAATTTATACAGCGAAATCGCAAAAAACATCATGTATTTTGGTGCTACCGCAATACCATTATTAAAAAAAAATCTTGGCAGAAATATCGGTTATATCCAAAAAGAAAGGATAGAATCATTAATTTACAACATAGAGAATCATATTATCATTAACAAAATACAACAATGGAAAAATAACGGAGCGAGCAACATACTCGAACCTTACCTGTTACTCGGTAAACACCGTTTTCCACATACTGATTGGAGTATGTTGACTTTTCAACTGATGCTGATGGTTGAACAAATAGATCAAGAATTGAACCGCACAATAACCCCTTTGGAACAAATCAAAGTAATTAATCACATCATTTACAACATAAACAACATAAATGGTAATATCTCCACACTGAAAAATCCGGATTTCTACTATATCAACACATTATTTGAAACACGCATAGGCAACCCATTATCCATTGGAATATTATACATATCCGTAGCCCAACGACTCAACATTCCGATTTATGGCATCGATCTGCCACAACATTTCGTTTTGGCTTATATCAAAGATAACATCAAGATGCCAAAAGCAGAAGACGTATTGTTCTATATCAATCCTTTCAACAAAGGAATTATTTTCACTAAAAACGAAATCTTACATTATCTAAAAGGATTGGGCATAAAACCGGAGAACAAGCATTTCTCGCCTATGAATAACATTCAAATAATAAACAAACTGTTAAGGGCACTTATAGAAACATGTTCAAGAGCAGGAGATTACAAACAGGCGCAAGAGTTGACTCTGTTACTATAAATCGTATCATACCAAAAAACGGCATACTGTCGTGATTATCAATAATATCACAACGTATGCCGTTTAAATATTGCATTTACCGTATATATTTCAGCAAATATCAGCGGTATTGCTTAAGGAAGTTATTGATATTGTTTTCTATCCTTTTAATAATGTCATCTGAATCATCAGCTTTCACAAACTTCTCTCCGGTAACTTTTTCAAACAATTCAATATAACGGTCTGAAATATTTTTGACTATAGCAGGAGTCATTTCAGGAATCTTTTGACCTTCTTTACCTTGAAAACCGTTCTCCATAAGCCATTCTCGTACAAATTCCTTCGACAACTGTTTTTGCGGCAGACCTTTTGCAAAACATTCTTCATATCTGTCTGCTATAAAATAGCGCGAAGAATCCGGTGTGTGAATTTCATCCATAAGATATATAGTGTCGCCTATCTTGCCGAACTCATATTTGGTATCAACAAGAATAAGACCATGTTTTGCAGCTATCTCTGTGCCACGTCGAAACAGTTTTCTTGTAATATCTTCTATCTGAATATAATCAGACTCACTTATGAGTCCTTGTCGTATTATCTCATCGCGGGAAATATCTTCATCATGTCCCTCTTCTGCTTTTGTCGTTGGAGTAATAACAGGCTCGTCGAATCGTTGGTGTTCCTTCATTCCATCAGGAATTTGCACGCCACATATAGTATGCTGTCCGCTTTTATAAGTACGCCATGAACTTCCGGTAAGATAACCGCGAATAATCATCTCTACAGGAAAGGGTTTGCATAAATGACCTACAGTCACCATTGGGTCGGGAGTCGCAATTTTCCAATTCGGAACAATATCTGCTGTCTCATCGAGAAAAGCCGACGCAATTTGATTCAACACCTGTCCTTTGTAAGGAATACCTTCCGGAAGAATAACGTCAAAAGCCGAGATACGGTCAGTGGCTACCATGACGAGATATTTGTCATCTATAAAATAGACATCACGGACTTTGCCATGATAGACCTTGGTCTGTCCGGCAAAATTAAAATCAGTTCTTGTTAATACATTCATATTCAATATATTTATAATTCAGTTTTTACTTCTCCAATTCAAAGATCTTATTGACAAACTCAGCAGCCGTAGGCTCTCCTTCAAAATAACCATGTTCTTTACGAGACTCGTCTGTAGCAAGTTCGCTGAGAATCCATTTATCTTCCGAAGCCATCTCAAGAAGATAATAATGAAATTTAGGATTATAAAGATTGATGAATATCAACCCGTATCTTGCTTCCGAGACGACATAAGGCATGGGAAATGAATAAAATATCAGTGTTATCATTTCGTCAAGAGGTTGACAATCTACAGATATGTCATCCCATGAGAAATCAACCTCCATATTGTTGTTTTTCATAAAACGTTTCCAGAAGTCAATATCAGTCAAAGCATTGGCATCGACAAATTGGTCCTCTACAAGTTTTAGTATATGAGGGATAAAATGACTTTGCAATTCATGAATATGCATAATACTATATGTTAGCTAATAATTCATTTCATCAGAATTTTGTTCCATCTCATTATCCTGTTGCTGATAATAGCGTTTATAAGCATTGACGATATCAGTGACAAGTTTATGTCGGACCACATCTTTTTCGTCAAGAAAGATAAATTCTATGCCCTTGACCTCAGCAAGGATATTTATTGCAACAGGCAGTCCTGAAGGTTGATTTTTTGGCAAATCTATTTGAGTAATATCACCGGTTATGACAAATTTGGCTGAACGTCCCATCCTTGTAAGAAACATTTTCAGTTGGGAACGTGTAGCATTTTGAGCCTCATCGAGTATCACGAAAGCATGGTCGAGAGTACGACCTCTCATAAAGGCGAGAGGTGCTATCTCAATAGTACCGTCCTCAATGTAATTCTGCAATTTCTGTTGAGGCAGCATATCGCGCAAGGCATCATAAAGAGGTTGCAGATAAGGGTCGAGTTTTTCTTTAAGGTCTCCCGGCAAAAAACCGAGATTCTCACCGGCTTCCACTGCCGGACGCGTCAAGATAATGCGTCGAACCTCTCTGTTTTTCAAAGCTCTCACCGCTAAAGCCACAGCAGTATAGGTCTTTCCTGTACCCGCAGGACCTATAGCAAAAACCATGTCCTTACTGGCACATGCTTTCACCATACGTTTTTGATTTACTGTCAATGCTTTTATTTGTAAACCATTACGTCCAAACACCAGGACATCGTCATTATCCATACTCTTAACAGCATCAGAATTGACAGATAACATAATATCTTCAATGACTTGAGCATTTACACTGCCATAACGTTCCAAATGATTAACCAACATGACAAAACGCGACAAGAAATATTCAACCTCTTCATCCTCACCAATGACTTTCACAAAATCACCGCGAACTATGATTTTCAATTTCGGAAATAAAGACCTCACCATGTTGAGATTTTGGTCATTAGGTCCATAAAGCTCGCCGGGATTAACATTTTCAATTTGAATTATCTGTTCTGCCATTGTTTTTATTTTACAAATGCGGCACAAAGATACTAATGAAAAACCACATTATAAAACCTTTGAAAAAATGTTTACAAAAATTTTTTTTTAATTCTTATATTTTATATAAAAACGTATTTTTGCATATCTATTGTACAACAAAAAATAACATAAAGGTTTTTCATGGCAATCATCACATTAACAAGCGACTGGGGATTATCAGACTATTATGTTGGTGCAGTAAAAGGGGTTATTTACTCCTATTGCCCGCAAGCCGTCATTGTTGACATAACTCATAACATTACACCATTCGATCTGAGGAATGCCGGTTTTATTGTTAAAAATTGTTATAAAAACTTTCCCGAAGGTACCATACACATTCTTGGCATAGATACCGAAGAAAGTGATGAATTTTCACATATAGTTGTAAAGGCAGATGGACATTATTTTATCGGTTGCGACAACGGCATTTTTTCTATCATTATCGGAGATACTCCTTATGAGGCAGTTACCATTGAAATACCTCAGGATACAGGTTATTTCACCTTCAGCAGTCGCGATCGTTTCGCCAAAGTCGCCAGCATGCTCGCTTCAGGCTGCCAATTGTCGGAAATAGGGAATCCCCATAACTCGTTGAAAATCATTTTTCCGTTACAACCAACATACAATGCCAACTTTATTCATGGTTATGTTATTTATATTGACAACTACCAAAACCTCATCACCAATATCTCAAAAGAACTGTTTGATAAAGTTAGGAACAAACGTGACTTCAATATAACTTTTACAAACATAAATTATGTAATCAAAGATATTCTCAACTGCTACAGAGATGCCAAAGATGTGAATATCATGGCTCTGTTCGGGTCTCATGGTTTTTTGGAAATCGCAATAAACAGAGGTAATGCTTCAGAATTACTCGGACTGAATATTGACAGCGATGTGTTTGTCAAGTTTTTATAACTTGAATATTGCCTTCTTTTACTGCCATCTGCCATATTCATTTATTCCATTATAATTATTTCAACACTACATGTACATTGACAGGATTTATCGGGTGTAACAACAATTTGCCACACCCGATACAACCATTTGATTACTATAATATTTACTTCCCAATATAAGATTTTAAGGCATCGACATAATCTTCAAAAGCCTTTTTTCCTTCAGGAGTGATGCGATATACGGTACGAGGTTTCTTCCCGGCAAAAGTCTTTTCCACACTGATATACCCTACATTCGACAATTTGTCGAGCTGTACACTCAAATTACCGGATGTCGCCTCTGTCTTTTCTTTAATATATGTAAAATCCGCTTCTTCAAGATAATAAAGTAACGACATTATTGACAACCGTAACTCTGAATGAAGTATTGGGTCTAATTTCTTGAATTCCATAATCATTTACTCCATTTAAGAATGATGCCCGGAAAAAGAAGTGCAAAAAACGAGCCAAAAATCATCATTAAACAAGGATTTATTGACAATGCACACAAAACAGGTCCTGAAATTGCAACAATAATACCACATGCAGAGATATAATAGTGCTTTATAATCAGACCATTGACAATTGTTGTAAATCCCAATAATACCAATATCAACGATACCACGTCAAATGTGACAAAAAAACGCACCAACGACAATATACATGAAATGATACCGAACATTATCCAAGTCAAACCTATCAATTCATTGAGAAAATACTTTGCCTTAGGTTCATTATTTCTTAAAACCAATGCATTAAGTGGATAAGCTACAACAGGAATGGCAAACCAAAGAAAATTCCATCTATAGTCACCGGTTTTATTAACAAGAATCCATATAACCGCAGATACCACAATAACTATGGCTCCCCATAATAAAAAGGGAACTTCCGCCTTGATTTTAAAATCTTTTCTGCTTTGATTGATAATCTCAGATATCAAACAAATACTTTTTTCAGGTGTTAATTCATTCATTTCCATGACTTTAATTTTTAAAATTCTACATTAATTTACATTTAATGCCATGTATCGCGATAATAACATTGACGCTGCAAATATAAACAAGTTTATTTTATAAACTACATTATTTTATAATTTTTTTAAAAAATTTTTCAACATACTGACAATAAGTATTTTATATAATAAAAAATATTGAGCAATGTAGAAAAAAAGACGTCCCATTAAGACGTCCATATTATACAAGGAATTTACAACCAGTTATTATTCAATAGTTTGTAAGTAATAAATTAGAAATATTGCCGTAATCTTTAAGAGTACTTTCTAACTAAAGGGAAAATATTTAATAATACTATTGTTTCTTAACTCGCTCGTAGTAGCATATAATAGGTGTTTTTTCAGTGCAATTTGTTTCTGATATTCCACTTCTGTTTCAGCTTATTGTTAAACCATTACAAAGGTAGTGTATTTTTCAGAAATTTAGCATGAGTTTTCTGAATAATCTTGCAAGATTCTCATCAATAAGCCAACAATCGCATATATGTAGTGTATTTTCAAAAACTTTTTTGATACAAAAACAACGCATTTGCAGTAGCTTATATTTCATCCACCCTGATATGCAAACAAAATCAAAAATTTATAAAAAAACTATCAAAAGAATGATGTAATACCACAAAAATTATGTAATTTTGTGGCAAAATTCAAGACTATGGGTGCAAACAGTTCTTACAAGGCTATGTATGATATAGTGGAACAAGCAAGAATCGGAACAATTTTCATTCCTGATGATTTCGTTGCGTATGGTACTCCCGATGCAGTTCGTTCAGGGTTAACTCGTTTGTGCCGTAATGGAAAGTTGTACCGTTTTGCCAAAGGTATTTATTTTGTGCCAATGTACGACAAATGGGATGGAACACTACGTGAGCCTTCATTGGATGCCATTGCTAAAAAAATAGCTAAGAGAGATAACGCCCGTATTATACCGACTGGAGCTTACGCTCTTAATAAACTAGGATTGTCCACGCAAGTTCCGGCAAATATCATCTACATAACGGACGGTTCTGCGCGACAGGTTAAATTTGGTGAAAGGAAAAGCATCACATTTCGTCATAGCAATGATTTAAGCAATTTCGTTTATCAATCCAAACTGATGCAGCTTGCAGTACTTGCCATGCGAGAGATTGGTGAAAAATTGATAACAGAAGAGCAAATAGCGAAAATAAAGAATATGATAACAGAACACGTTTCGGAGCAAGACTTTAATCACGATATAGTGCTTGCACCTACATGGATAAAAATGATATTGCAACGATGAAATTTATTGATTTGTCAAAAGAGGACCGCACAGATGTGCTTGATCGTGTTTCTACTGAGCTGAACATACGACAGCGAGAAGTAATAGAAAAGGATTGGTGGGTAACAGCAGTCCTTCGAGCCATGTACAGTCTGCCATACGCTCAACATTTGTCTTTCAAGGGAGGCACATCGTTGAGCAAGTGTTGGCATTTGGTTGATCGCTTTTCTGAAGATATAGACATCACCATTGATAGGGAATATCTGGGGTTCAGCGGTACTTTATCTAAAACACAAATCAGCGATAAATTGCGCCGGGCTACATGTTCTTTCGTAAGAGAGACCATGCAACATGACATTGCCGAACAGTTGCACAAAAATGGTATCGCAAAAAACAAGTTTCAAGTAAATGTGGATATTACTCATATCACTACCACTGACCCAGAAACCATAAATATCAATTATGATTCTGTCTTGACTTTCTCTATTGATGGAGGAAACGGTTTATATGTTCTATCCAAAGTCAAAGTGGAAGTGAGTGGCAGGTCAATGAATGAGCCTGTGAATGAAGTCCCTCTTGAATCTATGATCGACCAAGTTTATCCTAAAGCACCCTTTGCAGAACCGAAGTTCAATGTTCGGGCTGTTCTTCCCGAACGCACATTCCTTGAAAAATTATTCCTATTGCACGAAGAATTTGCCAAACCAAAAGATTTGATTCGAGTAGAACGAATGTCACGGCATATTTATGACATCGGTCAGATGCTAAAAACACCTATTGTGGAAAAAGCGATTCATAACGAACAGCTCTACCGTCAAGTGGTTGAACATCGTCGCAAATTCATTGGCTTGCGCGGATTTGACTACGATACGCTTTATCCTGATTCGCTAAACATCGTTCCTCCTGAGACTATCATAGAACAATGGAAAGCTGATTATGAAAATATGCGTTTGCATATGATATACGGAGAATCTGTTTCATTTGAAGAGTTGATTAATAATCTAAGAGATTTGAATGACAGAATAAAAAAATGAATATAAGTCATATAATTTTTTCAACATACTGACAATAAGTATTTTATATAATAAAAAATATTGAGCAATGTAGAAAAAAAGACGTCCCATTAAGACGTCCATATTATATAAGGAATAACCAATTTCAAAATAAAATATCCTTCAATTGTCAATATCCAAAACTCGAACCATCGAAACAATGGGTACAAACATCACATTTTTTAAGACCTATAGCATTGCATATTGTATCCAACTTATTAAATTTCAGACTATCAACACCAATATGTTGGCGCAGCATCTCAACGAGCTTAGCATATTCTTTTGTAGAAGAATCGCAATATGCCTCAAGATTTCTGGTCGAATCGCCTTCAAGTTCCTGGATGCAGCGACGTGTAATAAGCTCCATTTCCGTTTTGGAAGCAGAAAAATTCAAGAAATTGCAGCCATAAATCAACGGAGGACAACTAATGCGGATATGCACCTCTTTTGCACCGCAATCATACAGCATCTTGACGTTATCGCGAAGTTGAGTGCCACGTACTATGGAATCATCGCAAAACACGACACACTTACCCTCCAACAAAGCCTTATTAGGAATGAGTTTCATCTTGGCAACATGTTCTCTCATCTCCTGGTTTACCGGCATAAAACTACGCGACCATGTTGGAGAGTACTTCACCACAGGACGTTCATAAGGAATACCTTTTCCCATAGCATATCCTATTGCCATACCTATGCCCGAGTCCGGGATAGGTGCCACATAATCGGCTTCCACGTCATCCGACTTACCCATCTCATATCCTCCTTTGTAACGCATTTCTTCAATATTGATATTCTCATAATTACCTGCCGGGAATCCATAATAAATCCACAAGAAAGAGCATATCTGCATCTTCTTGCCTGGAGGAAGCAACTGCATCACTCCGAGAGGCGATATTTTCACTATCTCTCCGGGACCCAAAAAACGTTCAGTGGCATAATCCAAATTAAGATAACTGTGACTTTCAAACGCCACACAATAGCCGTCATCCCTTTTTCCGATAACAACAGGAGTCCTGCCATAGTGGTCTCTAGCTGCAATAATACCCTCGTTGTTAAGTATCAACATAGAGCAGGAACCTTTTATTCTATTGTAAACATTCTGAATACCTTCGACAAAGTCTTTGCCCTGAGTTATCAACAATGCTACCAATTCTGTAGGATTGGTATCACCCTGACTCAACTCTGCAAAATGCTGTTTGTTATCAAGACATTCATTCTCAAGTTCTTTAAGATTGTTGATTTTAGATACAGTAACAATAGCAAACCTTCCCAAATGAGAATTTACGACAATCGGTTGTGAATCAGTGTCACTGATAACTCCTATTCCGAAATTACCCTTAAATTTAGTCAATTCAGAATCAAACTTTGTTCTGAAATAAGTGCCTTCGATATTATGAATTGAACGATAGAAGATATTGTTTTGAACTGTAGCCATACCGGCTCGTTTAGTACCAAGATGAGAATGATAATCTGTACCATAAAAAAGATCTGTGATGCACTCTCTCTTAGATACCACACCAAAGAAACCACCCATTTTTTTTGATTTTAATGTTAATATTTAGAATATGAAGCTACAAAAATACAAAAAACAGAGAAATTTGCAATTTTTTTTTTACATAGATGACAACATTTTTTAATGCAGAAATTATTATTGAATTATATTTAAAAAATATATTCTATATTAAAAAATATATTATTTTTGCTATATAATTTTAGAATGACAAATCACTAAAACTAAAAACATGGAAATATGGCATCTTTGGATAATAGGAGCATTGATAATGTTCATTATCGAAATCTTCACTGTCGGGTTTGCGGCAATATGTCTCAGTTTTGGAGCCATTGCAGCTGCTATTTCGGCTGCTGTTGGTTGTTCATTTAAGATTCAACTGTTATGGTTTTCAATATTTACACTACTTTCTTTCGTTGTAATCAGACCTTTTGTCATGAAACTTTTCAAACAGAACAAAAACGAACGCAAGAGCGGTATAGATGCACTTATCGGAAGGACTGCCATAGTCACTGAAGCCATAGACCCAGAAAACAACAAAGGGAGAATTGCTGTTGATGGAGATAATTGGAAAGCTGTCAGCGAGGACAATAGCTACATCAATAAAGATTCCCATGTCATAATTACAAAAATAGACAGCATTATAGTAACAGTTAAAAAATCATCTAATAATTAAATATATGAGTACATTAATCATTGTCGGGCTTATAGCCTTAATTGTTATCGTTTTCGCTCTTTCAGGCTTGAAAATCATAAGACAAGGCGAGACAAAAATCATCGAAAGACTCGGTCGTTACCATAGGACATTGCCATCCGGAATCAACATAATTTGGCCTATTATCGACATGCCGAGAAAAGTTTATACTCGCGACCTCATCACCAATTCAAGAGGAGAGAGTTATTCCGTCATCAAGACTTCCGACATCATAGATCTGAGAGAGCAGGTTTATGATTTCCCGGAACAAAGCGTCATCACCAAAGATAACGTCACCACTCGCATCAATGCATTATTGTATTTTCAGATTACCGACCCGTTCAAATCGGTTTACGAGATAGAGAATCTTCCAAACGCCATCGAGAAGCTCACTCAGACGACATTACGCAATATCATAGGCGAACTTGAACTCGACGAGACATTGACATCGCGCGATACCATCAACTCGAAACTGCGTGAAGTACTCGATGAGGCAACCAACAAATGGGGCGTCAAAGTCAACAGAGTGGAACTTCAAGACATCACTCCTCCGGAAAGCGTACGCGATGCCATGGAACAACAGATGCAGGCTGAACGCGAGAGACGTGCCAAAATACTCAAGGCTGAAGGCGAGAAGACTTCCATGATACTGAAATCAGAAGGCGAACGCGAAGCTCAAATCAACAAGGCTAAAGCAGACAAGGAAGCTCAAGTCCTCAATGCTGAAGGCGAGGCTCAAGCCAAAATCTTGCAAGCCAAAGCCGAAGCAGAGGCTATACTCAAAATAGCAGAATCGATAAAAGGTTCACAAGCCGACCCCGCTTCTTATCAGATTGCTATTAAATACATTGAGACTTTAAAAGAAATGGTAAGCGGCAAAGACAACAAAACAATTTACATTCCTTACGAAGCATCCAACATGTTAAGTTCATTGGGTTGTATCAAAGACATCTTTAAACAATAAAAACAGATTGTCTAAAATAACGTTTCAACCATTATTTTATCATTAAATGGTTGAAACAAATATACTGCAACATAATCACTTTATATCACGTCTATATACGTAATTATAATGTGTACAAATACAAATTGAACTCCAAAAGTTATTTTCAACTCTAAGAGTTCAATTTTATTTTGAAAATTACTTGAGAGATTATGCCACAAGGCATTTATCATCTAATATATTCAAGCACTGAAGAAGTGACATATTCCAATTGTTCTTCATTAAATTCCGTATGAATAGGCAAAGCCAGCACATGTTTGCACAGATACTCGCAATTCGGGAAATCGCCTTCCTTATAACGAGGGTCTCTGTATGCCTTCTGTATATGAAGAGGCACAGGATAATATATGGCACTTGCGATACCCTTTGATTGCAGATGCTGCATCAAGCCATCACGGTCAACATCTTTCAAGACTACGGTATATTGATGGAACACATGGGTAGTGAAGTCGGCTGTTTTTGGTGTCACTATCCTGTCGGTACAGGCAAAAGCCTTCTCGTAATAAGCAGCGACTTTTTGACGAGCTTTGATATATTCATCAAGATGAGCAAGTTTGATATCGAGAACTGCAGCCTGAATGGCATCGAGACGAGAATTAACGCCAACATAATCATGATAATATCTCACTTTCATACCGTGGTTCACCACCACTCGCAGTTGTTCTGCCAAAGCATCATCATCAGTAAAGATTGCACCGCCGTCGCCATAGCAGCCGAGATTTTTTGAAGGAAAGAACGAAGTACATCCTATATTGCCTATGGTACCGGATTTTTTCACCGTACCATCTTTAAAAGTATATTCAGCACCTATGGCCTGAGCATTATCCTCTATCACATAAAGGTTATGACGACGGGCTATATCGAGAATAGCATCCATATTGGCACACTGCCCGAAAAGATGGACAGGCACTATAGCTTTAGTCCTGTCGGTAATTGCTCGCTCAACAGCCATAGGATCAATGTTATATGTCGTCATATCAACATCGACAAGGACAGGAGTAAGACGCAATAGGGCTATCACCTCGGCAGAAGCTATAAAAGTAAAAGAAGTAGTAATGACTTCATCACCTGGTTTCAATCCGAGAGCCATCATGGCAACCTGAAGAGCATCCGTTCCGTTGGCACATGGAATGACATGCTTGACATCAAGATATTTCTGCAAGTCTTCTTGAAATTTTTTAACAAAAGGACCGCCAATAAATCCCGCTGTTGAAAGAACCTGTTGTATTGCCGCATCGACTTCAGGTTTGATTTTGTTATATTGACCTACAAGGTCAACCATTGGTATATGTTGCATAATATTAACTTTTCTGCAAAGTTAGGATTTTTTTGTTAACGATAATAAAAAAAATCCATACTCGCTTTAAAAACAGGTTGCAGGGACGAAATGTAATAAGATGAAAAACCAAAAAACTATCAGAAATGATTTTAAGACTTCATCTATAAAAAACTCTCCCAACTCCCTGGTTCATATAGTGCAAATTTAAAATACAACTTATAATCATTGCCACCCGAAATGTCCGATAAATCCTTTCCATACATTTTTACAAGATTCGTTACTCAATCAATATTATGTGGTGTTGTATTCTTTTCAATCCGCTTTCATCAGATTTCAAAAACTTATTTTTTATGTTCTCCACAATCCATCTTTAACGTTTTTTCTGATTTTCCATAATTTTGCTCTTGAGTAAAATTCTTGTTTGTGTTTTTTATTTAGAACCACAAAAATATAATGCATTGAATCTTATTTACTTTCTATGTTTTGAGACATCATTGCATAATTTTTTCAATAAATAATTGTTTTTTTTAAAAGATATATTTTATCTTTGCACTATAAAGTTAATTAATAGTCAAATTTTGAACACTTAACAATTTTATCTATGAAAAAGACAATCTTTACTTTAGCATTGGTGCTTTCAATCGCTGTCAGCGGTTTCGCACAAGTAAGAACGGCATCCAAGAGTGATGCTTTGAAGAATGTTGCTACAAAACAGATTTTCAATGGAAGTGAATCATTGAAATATGTTGCAGGTGAAACTCCTATGACAAGAACAGACGGTGAGTTAGACTACACCATTTACGACTGGCAAACAAATGCAGCTTCACGTAACTGGACCATTATGTGGGATGACGGCAAAATCAGTTTTGCATTTACAAGCGCAACTGATGAAAGTTTTTCAACTCGTGGTACCGCTATTGGTACATACGATGCTGTAAATGACGTATGGACTCCTTCCGGAGGACGTATTGAAAATGAAAAAACCGGTTTCGGCAGTATTGCAAAATACGGTGAAAACGGCATAGTAGTAGTTGCTCACACAGCTTCGAATTGCGGTGTTTATATCATTCCTGATAAAGACAATATTACTCCAAATTCATACGAAGCTGTAAGTTATCTTGATAACACATATTCACCAACTTGGCCTGTAGTTCAAACTTCAGGTGCCAACCGTGACATCATTCACATTATGGCAACTGCAAGTGAACAAGAAATAGATGGAATTACGGAGCCTATTATTTACTTCCGTTCACAAGACGGTGGTCAGACCTGGGACAAACAAAACGAAATCATTCCTAATTTGGATTCATCACATGCCATCACATTTAGTTCAAATGACTGCTATTTCATGGAAACAGTCGAAAGTTGCAACCGTTTAAGTCTTGTTGTAAACTCAGCATGGTGCGACGGTAAAGTTATCTATTCAGAAGATGATGGTGAAACTTGGGATGAGGTTGTTTACTATGCTCACCCGGGTTATGATCAAGATTTCACTGACATAATTTTCCTTTATCCTCGTTGGGTTTCTGCACAATGGGACAGCAACATGAAACTCCACATTGTTTACGAATTCAACGGTTCAACAGGTGTTCCGGGTTCAGGTTCATATTATCCCGGTATTGGCGGTGTCGCTTATTGGAGTGAACTCATGCCTTTGAATCCTAATGCTTTGGCAGTAGGTATCGCAGGTGAGGCAGGTCAGCCATTCGTAATGGACTCGACATATCTCTATCAAGACATTTATGCATCATGGTATTTGTTCAGCGATGCAAACCACGATATGTTTGAGGAATATATAGGATTCCTTCCGGCATTGGACGAAAATGACCAACCTATTATGAACGGTGAGGATATCACAGAATGGTTAATTGAAGACATGACATTGCATGGAGCATACAATAGTGGAACTTGTGCAATGCCGGTCCTCTGCGTTGATCCTTTTTCAAACGAAATGGTTGCCGTATGGGTTGCAATGAACGAACATCACAAAGATGGAAATGGAAACCACTTCTATAGATTGTTTGCCGCTTATTCAGATGACTTCGGTGCAACATGGAGCGACCAAAAACAATTAACCACCGACTTCATGTTCCAACTTTCAGAATTCGTTTATCCTCAAGCCGTTTTACGTAACGGTCAGTTGATTATCGCTGTTCAGATGGATGAAGAAACCGGAACTTTCGTACAAGGTGACGAATCGAATGCCGAAAACAACTTATACTACGGTCTTACATTTAACATCAACGACATTTTCGGTGGTACTGCTGATGTAAATGAAGTCATAGACAACAATACCACTATGAGAGTATATCCAAGCCCTGCAACAGAAAAATTAAACGTCACCTTGAGCAATAACAGTAGGATTGTCATCTACAACATTACAGGTCAAGTCATCAACACAATCGATGGACAAGCCGGTGTTAACACAATCAACGTCAGTTCTTTAAGTTCAGGTGTTTACTTCATTTCAGCAGGAAACAATACTCAGAAATTTATTGTAAAATAAACTATTAATTTAATGTAACGTCATATAAAGCGTTACATGTTAATCAAAAAATCTCCGTGAGGAATAGCCTCACGGAGATTTTTTTGATTCGTAAGTTTCACATTTCTGAGGTGATTGGGATATTCCAATCAAGAACTCTTTCACTCAGTGATATTAATTTCGATCAGACTGAAAAAGAACAGTATAAAGAAAAAAGTATTCAAAGTCTGGAAACACTTTAGCTAACAGCAACAATTTTTGACAACAGTAATCTTAATGTAAAAATAACATTTTCAGTTCATTTCGCGCAAGAAGTTTCCGTATTTGTGACATAAAACGAAAGAGATATTCATTTTCTTCATGAAAATATTATCCCATTTTTACAAAACAACAATAGAACAATGACAAACAACATCTTACACATCAAGGTCGTATGATGTCACTATACCGGGTTTTTTGACTATTCCTTTTCTTTTTTTGCCATCCATGACAATGTCACATGGATGTTCAAAACGGATATGACGAATATAGTCATCTTCATATTCAGCTTTCTGGGCATCGAGGAATGTCACATCATAGAAGCCATCGCCAAGAAATGGCGACAAAGAGAAACTCCCCACTCCCAAAGCCGTCATATTCTGGAAAAAATGAGAGCCTTGACTCGGGTCTATCCTGAAATCCGGCAGTGCCGATTCCGCGAACACAGCGACAGAAGATATGTCGGACCATTTCACCGGTATGCCCAACCATGGTTCCGAAGAGCCCCAACGCCCGGGTCCTATCAATAAACAAGACCTCTTCTCTGCTGCAAGTTTGCTGTTCAACATACTTATCGTTTTTGCCATAACTTCAGTTTTGGAGGCATCAAACGACTGCGGTTTAACATAAATGACATCGTAAACATCAGAAACAATACCATTGCCGAGAGTGTTGTCGGAACGGAGTATCAAGTCATCATCCTTAATATTTTCAAAATCAACATCCTTACGGGAAAAAGCATTACTTATCGGACGAATTTGAAGCAAATAAAAGTCAGCCACATTTTTATTTTCCGAATCGAAATTCACAGCAAATTCCACCTCTACAGGACGCATCATGGCTGCCTGTCCAATTTTAAGAACATCATCAATAGCCTCTACCAACTGATACTGACCATATTTAAGATAATAGGCAAATGTCACAAGTTTAATGCCCCGAGGTCTGTACCCATCATATATGCGTTCATCTTGAAAATCGAAAGTAGAACACACCATTTGCAAAGTTCCATCCTCCTCAGCCTGCAACAAGTCATAATGTTTTATATTTACAGCATCATCGGTAGAAGCAGTAAAATCCGACGCTTTCATATCCAAAGCATAAAACATGTTTTGCGAGTCACG
The DNA here is from genome assembly GCA_002633315.1 of Bacteroidales bacterium Phil6. Lineage (GTDB taxonomy): Bacteria > Bacteroidota > Bacteroidia > Bacteroidales > F082 > Limimorpha > Limimorpha avicola. Next base: position 78,781 of record NWBN01000015.1, on the reverse strand, counting down.
TATCGTAAGTTCCGGTTTACTCAGCTGAATACACTTCTGCGGATAACGTGGTGAGAAACGCAAAGATCTGCCGCCATCGACAATTTGTTTACCGAGACCGAGGGCAAGATTCACCACTCCGTCTTCGACCTGTTCCGGTTCAACAGGATAGAAATTTATGGAACGTCCCACTCCGGATATGGTAGGATAAAAATGGTCTCCATAACTGTTGCCGCACACCTCCTGTATTATCACAGCCATCTTCTCTTCATCAATAAGATTTTGAGTTGCTGACATATAACTCTTACTTTCATGATAATAAACAGAAGCATAAACACTTTTTACAGCTTTTTGAAGCATATCCACCATGACGTCAACATCTGCGAGAGGTATCATAAAGGTAGAATACACTCCGGCAAAAGGCTGATAACATGAGTCTTCCAACAGACTCGACGACCTGACGGCAAGCGGCTTCGATATCACCGATACTATGGTACGCAAGTCTTCTTTTATACCGTAAGGCAATTCCGCTTCGAGAAAACAACGTAAAATCTGTTCATCAGTGAGATTATCGGAAAATGCCTTCTCATAAAGACTGTTGGACCTCATGAACTCATCGAAAACATCGGTACACAAGACTATAGTCTGAGGTATGCTTATCCTGACTTTTTCATATTTGTCTCCAAGACCTTTTTTCTTTATCAACTGATCCAAAAATGCCAGACCTCTTCCCTTCCCTCCGAGCGATCCTTGCCCTATCCTCGTAAAAGTATAATAATCATCATATTTCTTACTGTCAAACTCAGCTATGACACCATGCGACACATGAGCGCGAAAACGCGATATCACCTCACATACAAAAGTCTTGACAGCTATCATATCGACAAAGTCCTCCGGAGTGAATTTCCTAAATACATCTGCCAAAGTAAACAATGCTCTGGCTCTCAACCATTTAGAGAGATGATTGCGTTCTGTATGATACCTGAACGAAGTATCCGGAATATCGAAAATCTTCTTCTGCAAGTCACGAAGATTACTCACTCTTGCCACTTCATGTTTAGTCTTAGGATCAATGAAAACAAAATCTCCGAATGCCAGATACCTTTTAATAAAATCTGTCAATTCCCTAAGGAAAGAATTGGAGTTCTTATTGATAAAACCAGCCTCCAACATATTGGCATACAAACTATTGTCCGAGTCTGTGGACATCAGCATGAACGAAGTATTCTTATCATCTTTCTTTACCAAGTCACACAATTTTATTCCCGCCTTGTCATCGACGACACCATCGAGCGGATACGACACATCGGATATTATGCCAAGCAGATTATTCCTATATTTCTGATACAACGACACTGCATCTTCATAAGACTTTGCAAGAAATATTTTGGGACGGCCTCTTTTGCGCAACATCTTCTGATGTTCATTAAGAGCCTCCGACATAAAAGATTCCGACTGCTGTATGATAATCTGATACAGTTTCGGCAAAATGCTACTATAAAAACGCACCGAGTCCTCGACAAGTATAACACACTGAACCCCAACATTCAAAATGTCATAATCGGCATTCATCTTATCTTCGATAAGTTTTATTATTGCCAAGATAATACTTGCATCGCCAAGCCATGCGAACACGTAATCCACCACAGAAGAATCCACATTCATCAAGTTGAAAGAATTTTCCCGCACAAAAGGCGTAAGTACCACGACAGGAATATCAGGATACAAAGTCTTTATACTTTTTGCAGAAAGATTGGAAAAAGAATCTTCAGGATTAAGCATTTCAATAATGGCATCTATTTTCTCTACTTTAAGAATCTCTTCTGCTTCTTCAAAACTTGAAGCTCTGAAAAAAGTAGGAGGATAACGCAAATTTAAAGACACATATTCATTGAATATCTGTTCATCTATGCGTCCGTCTTCCTCAAGAAGGAAAGCATCGTAAGAAGAAGCTATCATCAATACCCTGTAAATTCTGTTTCTCATAAGATGATTAAAGGGAGTATCATTGAAGACAATGCTTTTGGAAGAAGTTATATCAGTCATAGTTGTGTTTTTCGCGGCATACTTGCCGATAAGACAATTAAGTATCATTTTCGGCAAAGATAACAAATTATGCATGAAAAAGTATAAAAAAGAACAACGATATTTCCATTTATCATACTTTTGTATTTAAAGATTAAGAAATGAAAAGAAAGACAAAAATTTACGTCAACCCATCAAAACAGTAACGATATTTATTGAAATGACATTTTTACAGGAAATTTCGACAAAGAAGCAAAAGTGCACATTTTTATATACAGAATTGATTATCAAAACTTTTCTGTTTAAAAAGTATTTTTTAAGATTTTTTTAAACCATAGACTTGCTTAATTAAAAAAAATGTTGTTATTTTGCAGTCCATTTTGAGGGATTATATAGAACAATAAAAATAGAAGAGTCATGTCAAGAATTTGTCAGATAACAGGAAAGAAAGTCATTACCGGAAACAATGTTTCTCACTCGAATAAGAAGACCAAGAGAACATTCAAGCCGAACTTGAAGATCAAAAGATTTTATGTTCCGGAATGGGGAGAATGGGTAGTATTGAAGGTTTCGGCTGCCGGATTGCGTACCATTAATAAGAAAGGTATTTATCAAGCCATGGTTGACGCTGCACAAGAGGGTCATTTAAACCGTTGGTAAGATGTTTCGATAAAAAATATTAAGCCGTCTCCACAGGGCGGCTTTTTTTATACTATTTCATCAATAAGTACGTTATAACCATTATCAAAAGTAGTCTGATGAAATTAAAAGGATTGTTATTATTGTTAATGATGGTGCCAATAATGCTGTTCGGGCAAGGAGAAGGAGTATTGTCCGGCAAAGTAAGCGATGAGAACGGCAAAGGCATAGAATTCGTCAACATTGCCGTGATGGGTTCTACTATCGGAGTATCTTCCGATGAACGAGGCTATTACAAATTGTCATTGCCATCGGACACCACATTAACCATAGTATTTTCTTTTATTGGCTTCAAACAGATTGAAAAACAAATAACACTCAAAGCCGGTGAGAAACGAGTCATGAATGTGACGATGTACCTTTCTTCTACCACATTACCCGACATCACCGTATCAGACAAACAGATAAAATCCGAAAACATCACCAAACTCAACGCCCGGGAAGCTGTTTTGTTGCCATCGGCAGGTGCCGGAGGCATTGAAGACCTCGTAAAGACTCTGCCCGGTGTATCGTCAACCAACGAGTTGAGTTCGCAATACAATGTAAGAGGAGGCAATTTCGATGAGAACCTCATATATGTCAACGGCATAGAGATTTACAGACCTTTTCTCATAGGGTCCGGACAACAGGAAGGTCTCAGTTTCATCAATTCACGTCTTATTTCCAACATAGAGTTCTCTGCCGGAGGTTTCTCTGCCGAATACGGCGACAAACTCTCATCTGTACTCGACATAACGTACAAGAAGCCCAAAGAGACCGCAGCTTCATTGACGTTAAGCATGTTAGGTGCAGAAGCTCATGTGGAGGGTGCCACTACAAACAACAAATTCAGCTATTTACTCGGAGCCAGATATAAAAACACAAAATACATACTCGGAGGATTGGAGACACAAGGCTCCTATCAGCCCAACTTCACCGACGTGCAAGGACTGCTTACATATAATATAAGTCCACGTTTCGAGATATCAGCCCTTGGCTATTATTCACGCAACAGCTACATCATGATACCGGAGACACGGCAGACCGATTTCGGCAACATACAGGAATCCTATCGTCTCACCATTTATTTCGATGGCAAAGAAGTAAGCAACTACAATACCATGTTAGGTGCCGTGACACTGAATTTCAGTCCCAACAAAAACATAAATCTGAAACTTATAGGCTCCGCATATTCAGCCATAGAATCAGAGTCTTACGACATACAAGGGCAATATTGGATAGGACAACTCGAAACCAATATGGGCAGTGAACAGGCAGGTAATGTCATCAGCAACCAGGGTATCGGAACTTACATAGAACATGCACGCAATTTCTTCTATTCCACTGTTGTCAACATAGACCATCAGGGAGCATACAAATATGGAGAACACATACTGAAATGGGGTGTGAGATTTCAACATCAGTATTTCGATGACCAAATCAAAGAATGGGAGATGGTCGATTCTGCCGGGTACAGCCTTCCTCACCCTATCGACAGTATAGGCTGTTCTACTCCAAACCATACACCATTGGAGATTTCAAGTATTTCAAATGGTCATAACTTGTTAAGTATAAACAACATAGACGGTTATATTCAAAATGCGTGGACTTTTTACGGTAAAAAAGACGACATTTTCGTATTGACGGCAGGTGTCAGAGCCAATTTATGGGGATATAACAACGAATTCAATGTCAGTCCACGCATTGGGATTGCATACAAGCCGAACAGTATTAAAAACATGACATTCCGATTGTCGGGAGGCGTTTATGTACAATCTCCTTTTTACAGAGAGTTACGTATGTTCGACGGTTCATTGGTTAAACCGCAAGATGCCAATACTCAGAAGTCTTATCAGATAGTGCTCGGTCATGAATACAACTTCAATGCTTGGGACAGACCTTTTGTTCTGACATCAGAACTTTATTACAAATACCTCAAAGACATTATACCTTACGAAGTAGATAACATAAAGATAAGATATTATGCTGACCAAAGGGCGACAGGTTATGCAACAGGAATAGACTTCAAACTCAATGGAGAATTTGTAAAAGGCATAGAAAGTTGGGCGAGTCTGTCATTCATGAAAACAGCAGAAAACATCAAATATTACATAGATTCAAAAGGCAATATAATTTCGCAGAGCGATGTCAACAACGGTGCTTCTTTTGTCTCCGACACCATTATAAAGAACATACCGCGTCCATCGGACCAACGTGTCAATTTTGCCATTTTCTTCCAGGATTACATACCTTTCATTCCATCATTCAAAGTAAATCTAAAACTCATATTTGGCACCGGACTGCCTTTCGGGTCGCCATATTCGGAACGTTATCAACAAAAGAAAAGAATGACACCCTACCGTCGTGTTGACATAGGATTCAGCAAACAACTCATTGGAGAAAACACATCTTTCAACAGAAAAAATCCTTTGAGCCACATCAAAAACTGCTGGATCAGTCTTGAAGTATTCAACCTGTTGGGAGTCAACAATGTAAATTCCTACATGTGGGTTACTGATGTGTATAACATACAATATGCAGTACCAAACTATCTGACACCAAGACAGATAAATTTAAAACTCATCACAGAGTTTTAAAGACACTAAATAATAATATTCAGGTAATTCATATAATTTACATATACTTGTCCAATTCGTAAAAACGTAATATTATGACGTTTTATCATAACATTGGATTATTCCCGTAGAGACGCCATATCATGATGTCACTACAATATTTTGCTAAAATATTGATATTCGGCAGCACGATTGATATACATAAACCCGCCATTAACTCTCAAGGGCGATTAATAATAAAGTTAGTCAACCGGCAGGTGAGGACGAGTTGGTCATCTTCGTTACGCAAGTCTATATTCCACACATGTGTTCTTCCCCCTCTGTGAATTATCTCGGCTTTGGCATAGACGTAAGTATCGACTTTAGCCACTTTCAAATAGTTGACCGACATCTGTTGTCCACGTATCTCGTTATGGTCGAGACCAACGATAAAAGCAGAACCTACGCCTCCAACACTCTCAGCCATGGCGACACCGGCGCCTCCGTGCATAAAACCGAACGGCTGCGATAATTCTTTCTTTACCAACATCCTTGCATAAACATATCCATCTTTCAATTCCAGATATTCTATCCCAAGAGTTTCCATCATAGTACCCTTGTTAATAGCATTAAGATTGTCTATTGTAGAATTTTTATATATCATTTAACAAAATTTTTGTCAAAGATAATCAAAAAACACAAAAATGAACAAAAAAACAAAAATCATTCACCCCTAAAATCAGCATTCTCACCCCTAAATTAGACATTTCGTCCCTAAAATCCAACATTTCACCCCAAATAAAGACTTTTCACCCCATAAGAGTATTATAAAAACCTTATAAATTCAAAGACTTACTCAACTGTTCAGCCTGCAAACGAAATGGTGTTTTCTTTGCCATCAGAATATAATCTCTTGCCTTGTTAACATCTTTACCAACATAATTGCCAAAATTATACATAATAGCAAGTATCAGCATACTGTTGCCGTCTCCGAGTTCAGAACCCTCTTTTGCAAAATTATATGCCTTTCTATAATCTTCCGATTGAAAATAAAGACGAGAGAGAGAGCCACAAACATCACTTTTTTCAAAGTCATAAGCAGCCACATCGTAAGCTTTTGTAACGTATGATACAGCTTTTTTAAAATTCGAATCATTATTGGACTTCATTAGGGAGGAATAATGAGTAGAAAGCAAAAGTCCGGCATTTACAACACCTTCATTCAAGGCTTTTTCAAGAAATGGCAATGCAGTATCAATATTTTCATCACAACCTATTCCATAAAGAGAACATCTGCCATAGAGATACATAGCTTGGGCATTACCTTTATCAGCGGCTTTTTTATACCAATAGGCAGCACGAGATTTAAGGACATCTTCAAAGGAAGGGTCGTCATCATCGCCGGGGAAAGCATAATCAACACCATTCCATCTGTTAAAATAATATTCGCCCAAAAGCAACTGCGTCTCCGGCATTTCAGGACCACCCATACTTACCGATTCGGAATAATATTTGTCGGCTGACTTGATATCCGGAGTATCCTGTTCATTACGAAATCCCTTTTCACACATATAAGCATAAAGAACATATAAATCAGAACTCGGATTTTCGGTATTAAGACTGTTAAACAGCCTTATACCCCATGAAATATACGAGTCATCATCATTTTCAGTAAGTCTGTATTCATATATGCATAAAATCCAGCGTATAATATCTTCTTCTTTTGCATCATCACTTAAAAAAGCCTTTTTCTTTTGCAAAATATTATAAATTTCTCTTTCCATAGGATACCATTTGAATAGCAATTCTTTAGCCTCTTCATCGCCTTTTTCCATTGCCATTTTCAGATATTTTACAGCATCATCTTTTTTACCTTCTCCATGAAAGATATAAGACACTTTACGCATTGCCAATGCATTACCCTGAGCAATGGCTTTCATATAATATGACATGGCTATTTTATAATCCACTTTACCATCTATGGTCCCCAATCTATAACAGTCTCCCAACCAGCGTTGAGAACCGGCATGCCCTTTGTCGGCTGCATAACGATACCAGCGAAAGGACTCTTTAACATCTTTTGGCATACCATTGTTCCCAACATAGAAATCATAACCTTTATCTACAACATTGTTAATTGTCATACCCTCGACATCTTTGTCCGACAGATTATTGAAAAATTTCTCATAATCGGCCTTTAACTTATCGAGATTTTCTTTTGTTATAGAAGAAGCATTATTAATGGCTATTTCGAAATATTTACGAGACTCGAAATAATCTTCTACAGATTTAGTTACAGATTTATATTTGTAATATCCATAAACTCTGGCAGCATCACCAAAATTTTTATCGGCTGCCATTTTAAAATACTTCATTGCCAAAGTTTCATTTTTCTCAGTACCGACACCTTGTTGATAGCAAACACCCAAGTTGTTGTAAGCATTAGTATTACCTTTCTCAGCGTCTTCTTTGCTCAATTCAAAGCCTTTTTTCAAATTTTCCGGAGTATTAATGACAGTAAAATAAATATATGCCAATTTGACGAATGGTCCGGGATGATTTTTAGCATAAGCCTTTTCATAAGCATGTGCAGCCTTTCTATAATCTTTAGCAAAACCGTTTTTACCAAACATGTAATTCTCAGCTTCTTCATACCATTCCTGAGCATCTTTACCGAAAAGTCCCATAATTCTAAATTTTATTTCTACAAATATATGAATATCATTTTATTTTTACATCATTTTACAATAAATCGACAATATTGTTTTATTCAAAAGCCGTGTCCATAACATATTACGACACCAGAAACAGCATTGATATTGAATTTATCCAAAACACAAATCATATCATAACAATAACATATTTCAACAATTAATCATATTGCCAAACATATTTCAACGACTGTCAACAAAAACTAAACGTATGCATCATATCTGCCATCATCATCAGGGTAATCGTCATCATCTTCAGCATTTTCTTTCATAGAGTCGAATACCGGCATATAATATTGTTCTATCTCCAAATAATATTTTTTCAGGCGACCCTGCAGATAGGCTATGACTGTTTCTTTCAGCATTTTCTCGGAACCCAGTCTGGCAGCATTAAGTGCACAATTATCCATAAAATTGCGGTCCTCGTTTATATAACCATCTTTAATCATATAAAACATCTTCTCGAAAGCCTCCGGGTCTTTCAGTAAAGCAGCCTTGGCATACCATGAGTAAGCCTTGTCATTATCCTCAGGAATATCGTACCATCCGTAGTAATAAATATCGCCAATATAAACGGCTGCTTCCTTAGAACCTATTTTATAAGCGTCTTCCAATGACTCCATCAGAGTTTTTCTTTCAATGGCCTTTTGGCAATCAGGCATATCATCATAGTTCTCAACTTTATGAAGAGCCAGTAAAAACCGGCACAAACAGTCTCTGTTTTCAGAGCCTTCAACAACAAGTCTGACATAAGCATCTTTATCTATCAATTCATCGTCATCATTATATGAAGATGCAACGACATAATCACTCCAGGCTGAAACCATTCCGTTTTTAGCAGCGAATTCATAATCATCTTTTGCCAAAGACAATGAATGATTTTGTTGCAATGCCCAACCACGCATTTGTCTCCATTTAGCATTTTCTCCATCTTTATCTATCAGATCATCAAGCATTTCAATAGCTTTTGGAAGGTCAACCGCAACACCGAATCGGCCGAAAATCATATCTTTGATATGTATTTGTAAAGCAAACTCACAATCCTTTTCCAAACCTATATTAAAAAATTCATTAGACCAATATCTGTCAACCTTGTCAAGGTCCCCATAACGATACATAATGCCGATAGCGACAGCTGCTTCAGGAAGTTCTTTCTCATAAGCCCGTCTTATGAAATAATCCGCAATATCAGGAGATTTCATATCAGGATGAACATTAAGATGATAATATCCATAGGCAAAACAGGCATATTTATTACCATTTATCGCGTAAGATTTGACAGCATTTATTCTTGCTTTATCTATCAAGAAAATGTTTTCACAAGAAACAAACGCTCCAATAAAATATTTTGCCGCCTCAGGATTATCGTTTAATACAGGCAAAGCATTATATACCAAGGCATTGAATGAAGCATGACGAAACATGGCAGCATAATCCGAGCAGGCAACATTGGAAAATGATTTCAGCCGGAAATATACATCAACCGACTCATTGACATAATCATTAGGGACTACGGCTGAAAAAAGACGTATAGCCGACGTTCTTGCTTTTGTTTGAAAGACTTTTCCCTCAAAAGACAACTCTATGCTTTCCCCATCATAATATTCCACAACAGGAGGATTTGCAGAATAAGTCCACTGAGACAAAACCTTGGACCTAACTATCTCAGAAGCATTTATTTCAATTGTTTTTATCAGATTACTCGATACAGAACCTCTGTCGTTGAATACTCTATATTCAGATATTAAAATTTCTTTCGCCATAACTATTGGTTTCTGATTTTATTTCCAAGAATAAATCCGAAGATACCTGTAAGAATAATACCTATGGTAGTTTGCACGACATTCAACATATCCACAAAAGGAGAAATCTCACGAATGACTTCAGAATCCATGCCGGCCATATTTTTAAGACTTATATACAATGCCTCGCCATATTGAAGCAAAGACACCTCAGATGTAAAAGCCCAGGCAAAGACAAACACTATTAAAATATATGTAATAACCATTTTCAGCATACTTTCTCCAAAGCCGAACATAACATCAGAAAATACATTGGATATAATATGCCAAACATTGACAAGTTTGTTTTTAAGAGGAATCTTTGACAGTGAGAGTTCCTTTATCATTCTGTTGCGTTCCATTCTTCTCCCCTGTACATAAGCCCAATTGCCGTCAGCTATAAATCCTTTTGATGTCCAAAGTGCATTGAAATTCTTATATATTTCTTCTGCCTCAGCCCATCTTCCATCCAAAGCATCCTCGGGATTCCAGTCAGATATTTTACCCACATCATTGATTCTTTCGCCAGTGCCATAAGTATGCCAATCTGAAAGAAACTTTTCATACAATTTCTTGTTTTGCTGCAAGATACGGTTGCCGACGAGATTGTTCTTTCTGAGGATTGACGATTCTCCAATATACGTCTTATTGAAACTGCAATTACTTATTTTACTGTGAGTAAATATAATCACTCCATCAAGAAAGGCTCTATAGAAATCACAAAATTCAATTTCCGCTTCTTCGAATGTACCATGTTGAATGTTTACATAACGGAAATCGCTCCAAGAAATCTTAGCTTTTCGAAATCTACAATGTATCATCTCGCATCCCTTAAAATTCACACGTTCCAAACGGCAACCCGAAAAATCCACTTTTTCCAAAGTCTGTCCGGAAAAGTCAACACCAACAATCACCTTTGTCGATATTATACGCTGAAGTTCTTCCTGTGTCATATCAAAAAATTATTATCTTTCATTAAATACAAAATATCTCATCATTAAAATAAACATCTACTTAATCTTATATTGTAAATTCATATACGATACAGAATGTCAACAGTATTAAAGTAAAGACTATTCTCATAGACGAAATTATTTTCATTAAATATATCATGACAAATATCAAAGAGAATGCCTTTCATTAAACAAGCATTAACTGAAAATATCCCAAAATATTTTTTACAGAGATTTAGAGAAGCAAATTCAGTCATAACAAAATAATATTTGCCAAAGATAGCAAATATTTATTACATCAATATTTTTTTCGTAAAAATGTAAGTACAAATACCGAGTCGGCATTGTGACATTTACAGGATAACATTTACACATTCAAATAATTATCCTAATGAATATCAAGAATTATTTTTAGATATATTTTAATGAAGCCTCTGCGGTCTTTTCTGAGACTTCCGACAAATTAAAAAATATCAATGAATAAGATAAAATCAATTACACGCTTTTTGAAACATCACCAATCATTCACTCTGAGCTACATTTTTCTGCCGCTCAAAACGACATTCAAGTCTTTTATAATAAGATCCTTATCGGAATCTTTATACAAATAAGCCTTAAAAGAAATGCCGGAAGGTGCATTATGAGGCAATTTTACAACAGCATGATGTTGATAACCGTCTTCTTTGTCAGTGACTCCCTCCACTTTGTGAAATATTTTCTCATTATTCTTATCTATCACCTGCATAATCATTATGCAATCTTTTATATCCCCAACAACATCGAAGGTCACATTGTAAAACAACTCATCATATCCTTCAACATCGACATCCTCAATGATATTAAAAAACTTCCCGGTAAAAAGCCTTTCTTCTCCATGAGGTTCACCATAAAGCAAGTCTTTTTGTAGCGATTCACAATATACTGTATCAGGCACAACATAATTATGCAATGATGTATATTCGCTCATCTTTCTCACAATTTCGAGATTATCACTCATCTCTTCAAGTCTGTCATTGTCATCAACTGCCACAATGCTGAAATCATCATTCAGTTTGTACAAGACGCCTTCGCCAAGATAATATCCGTCAGAATAAAAATCTATGACATCTCTCTCCTCATTCATAAAAGCTATATTGTTACTTTCTTCGAAAAGGTTATTTCCAAAAGCAGAGCTGTAACGAGGTAATCTTACATCATATTTTGCGAGAAAAGGGAGAATAGTCTCATAAAAATCCAAATGACTGACAGTATTGTCGAACACTGCCGGCTGTCTTAGTTTCTCGGAAAATATTATCATAGGCACATGATAACGTTTAACAGGATTACGAGGAGTAATTTCAGACATGGAATGGTCGCCTGTCAACACGAAAATAGTATTTTCATAATCATCGCGTTTCGAATATTCATCGATAAATTCTTTCAAAGCATCGTCAAAAAACAAAATAGTTTTGAAATATGTACGGAATCTGTTAAAATAGTCTTTATCATTCTTATTCAACTTTTCAACAAGACTATCTAAATAATTATCATAATAAGCATCATTGCCTATTACAAAAGGAGAGTGCATGGAACCTGTAAAATACACATCAAAACGCGGTAAAGACGGCAAAGTGTCAATGACTTCAAGCGACTGCAATAAAAGAGCTCTGTCGTCATACCCCCAGAAATAGCCATCATCACCCACTATTATTTTATCATATTTGTCGGAATAACATTTATTGTCGAAAACAAGGTCTATATCATTTATTCTGAAGAAGATATCTTTTCTATGGAACCAAGCACCCTGTCCATAGAAGAAATCCGTCTGATATCCGTTAGCATCGAGAACAGAAGTGAGAGTAACATGGGTTGGCAACCTGTTGAGCAATGTAAATCCAATCTTGCCATACGGAAGACTTCCGAGCATGGTAGGCATCACCGAAAACGAACGCTCGCCGAGAGTGAAACAATGCCTCCAATATAGACTTCGCGACATCAATTCACGAAGATTGGGCATGAGATTTACATCCATGTAATCATGAACAAAATCATCGTTAAGACCTTCTACCACAAGCATAACTATATTTGGTTTTCCGTCAAAAGTCTCAAAGTACGTACCCAGACTGTCGGCACAATCAAAATGATGTAACAGCGGATAATCACCTTTTATATAGTCATGCATAGGAAACAATTGATGATAACGTTTTATCTCCCTATCGGACATGTCATCGCAATAAGTCTTGGCTTGAGACTCATAATTTGCTGCATCTACATAAAAATACACTGATTTATTGACAGCAAATTTGTCCATCCGGGCAAAACACCTGACATTGACAAAGACAAATATCGGTAATGATACATACAACAATATGAAGAGGAGTCGTTTTTTTGCTGTGCTTCTTACAGAAGGCAAAACAGCAAAAAGCACTATCAATAAAAAGGCAAAAAGGAGCACACAGATGCAAATTGCAAGCCATGGCAAACCGAGAGAGTTGACCGTAATTGACACTTCTTCACGGGAATAATCGAAAAGAAAAGCTCCAAGCGGCTTATATTGCGAAAAGAAATATTGCAATATGGCATAATGAGCCACAGAGAAGAAAAATATCAACACCATCATCAATACATTGGCAAGACGAGGCAGATGCTGTCTTAAAAGAGAATAAAATGGCAAGACGACGGCAAAGACAGCGTTGACAAGGAGGAAATCGTATCCGAGTCCAAGCAATTCTGAAAGCCATAGACCATCATGAGTACCATATCTATTGATGACAGTACAAAGTTCCACAACGCGAAAGGCGAGAACGAGGAGCCATGTCAAAAAGAGAAGACTCCAAAAGCGTGATATTTTTTTATCTCGAGCTACAGACATAATAAAAAGCTGCCTGAGGCAGCTTTGTTTCGTTAAATATTGTTGATTATCGAGTTTTGAATATCTCTAAACTCTGCATCAGAGAGTGAAAGTTTTGGATTTTTGAAGTTAAGATCGCCTTCTTTTTGCATAGGGACAAGGTGAATATGAGCATGACGCACCTCGAGACCTATGACGGCGACGCCCACTTTAACACAAGGGACAGCTTTTTTGACAGCTACAGCCACATGTTTGGCAAATACCATCATATCTGCCAACTCATCATCTGCAAGGTCGAAGATATAATCCACTTCACGTTTAGGTATCACGAGGGTATGACCTTTAGCGACAGGATTAATATCGAGGAAAGCATAAAATCTGTCATTTTCAGCGATCTTATATGAAGGTATTTCACCATTAACTATTTTCGTGAATATCGATGCCATAATCATTAAAGTCTTGTAATTTCAACTATTTCAAACATAACTTTACCGGCAGGGACCTGTATCTCCACTTGATCGCCTACAGACTTACCGAGCAGACCCTTAGCAATAGGAGAAGTGACAGAAATCTTACCTTGTTTAAGGTTAGCCTCTTTCTCAGACACAATGGTATAAGTCATTATAGACTTGGTATTAAGATTCTTTATCTTGACGGTAGAAAGGAGCAACACCTTGGAAGTATCCATTTTAGACTCATCAAGTACGCGAGCGTTCATGATAAGTTGTTGAAGTTTCACTATTTTCATTTCAAGCAAGCCCTGAGCTTCTTTTGCTGCATCATATTCTGCATTTTCAGACAAGTCGCCTTTATCGCGTGCCTCTGCTATTGCAGCAGCAATACGAGGGCGTTCCACGACGGTAAGTTGTTCTAATTCTTCTTTTAACTTACGCAGTCCTTCTTGTGTAAAATATTCAATATCAGCCATAATCATTTAATTTAATAAGCAAAAAGAGACCCTTACCGAAATAAGGGCCCTTTTTGTTTCATAATTTGTATGCAAAGATACAAATTATTTTTTAAATACAAGTATTTTTAGAAATAAATTCTTGCACCTACAGTATGAGTACCACTAAAGTGTTCTGTTGCGCGATAAGAATAATCGACAGCGATCTTCATGCCACCTTCTTTTTTGCTAAGAGGAGCCTGAACAGAAGCGCCGAGCGACAATCCTTTATTCACGTTAGTACATTCATCAGACTCGATATCATCCCAAATACCATTCTCGTAAGTATAACCGGCACGGAGAACAAGTATTTCTCTCAACGAACCTTCAATACCGAGAGTAAACTGGTCTTTAGAGAATGAATTAGAGGTAAAGTTACCGGCAAGAGTCAAGCGGCTGTTGTTTTCAAAATTGAAATCATAAGCTGCAGCTATATTCAACTGAGCAGGGAGCTCGAAAGCATCTGCACGTTGCACGACAGTAATACTTGACGACATTCCTTCGAACAAAGTCGAGAATGCGAGACCGTCACCAGAGAATTTCATGGTAGGTCCTATATTCTTCAAAGTGATACCGAAGTGAATATTGTCAGTAATACCGGTAACATATTGGATACCTGCATCAATAGCGACGCCGGCGCCGGACATGTCAGCAATACTCTCGCTGATAATCTTCAAGACAAAACCTCCGCGGATACTGTTAGAGAAAGCCTTTGCCAAAGCTATATTGATATTCATCAAATTAGGTTTGAAAGTTCCCAAACCGCCTTCTGGATTCTCAACAGTAGTGATCGGTATTTCCTGTGAGTTGACAGACATCACATAAAGACCCATAACAGCAGACTCTGAAATACGAGCCAAGAAACCGAATGAGAAAATATTTGTCTCAGAACCCTTTAACCAATTGGTATATGAGAAGTTCAAATCTATACTGTTGGTAAAAGTAATACCGGCGACGTTGCCCCACATGGCGTCAACACCTTTGACACTTGCCATACCGGCATTGCCCCAGCCTGATGCTGCTGCCCATGGGTTGATTAACAATTCTGTAGCGCCTGCTTGACCAGACCTGTCCTTATTACCTGCGAAAGCGTCTGTGCTCGTAAATCCAATAATGATTGTCAAGCTTAATATAACGATATATTTAAATAACTTTTTCATGATCGTAATCCTTTTTTATTGTTCGCAAAATAATTAGAAAGTATTTAAGTCAACCTGACGCATTGCACAATAGAATTTAACGACCTTTTCACCTCCATTGACATTGTCTTTGACATGAATAATATAAAGACCGCTGGCAATAGGAGTATTAGCAAAGTTTGTCAAATCCCAATCTATCGATGTCACAGATGAATCATCTTTCTTAAATTGACGTACCTTTACACCATCCATAGTATATATTGTCACGACACACTTGTCAGGAACATTAGCAATCTTCACTCTATGTGTAAGAGCATTCGGCTCGTATGTGGAGTAAGCATAATATGGATTAGGCACTACAGTTATCAAGTCGAGATCGGTTTCTGCCTTCTCAAGGTTGTCGTTAGTAGGTCCAAGACCCACTGTGCTGAATGTAAAGTAAGGATTGTATCCCACATGGTCGATTGTGTCGTACAGGCCTTCATAAACAGAATCGAGAGTTGTTGTAGCATAACCTGGTTTATAAGGAGTAGCAACACGGATAGAAATCTTGACCGGATTACCGGGTTGCAACCATTCTCTTCCCTCCACTGCCATAGGCATACCGCACCATAATGGCTGACTCCAGAACAACACGCGCAAAACGCTAGCATAACTGCCGGATTCATCAATAGCCTTCATAGTATTATAGAAATATCTACCGGCATCGTATGCAGGACATTTGAAGTTAATACCCACCTTTTCACCAAGGTCTGACATCGGAAATACATAAACATAATGTTTTCCACCGAATACTGCAGTACCGTCAGCATCAAATATTGCAGGGTCATAAAGTTGTGAAGTATTACCCAACACCGTTGATTCTTTCAACGCCGGAGGATTGAACAACATGTCACGTCCGTTAAGTTCCGGATAGAATGAATCTTCACCAAAAATGAGATTCAAACGAGCTCCACTTTCAATGTCAATAGCATATCCCGGGAACCAACCCATACCTTGTGCACCTATGTAATTAGGATCATCAGGATTGTCACTTGGTTCCATATCCATTGAAGCACATGGATTGCCTTCCTTGTCAACAGATGGAGCGCGACGCAAGGTAAACTTGGGTGCATTGCCTTCTGAAAGTTTGGAATCAAGACACATTTCGACAACAGGGCAACGAGTCCATTTTGACTTATCGGAAGTCAAAACGATGTCGATAGATCCCAACTTCCTAAATAATGAGTCAATTCTACTGTTACCATGATAAACAGGACCCGGATTATATGTACCAGAGTTACCTGACACATTACAGAGTACATAAGGAGCCCATGTTCCGTCAGCAATCTTTTCATAGTTCTCATCCGGGTCGTATGGTTTGGTTACACCTCCTGTCGAAGAACTTACACTATAGTCATTATTTGCTTTAGCATCCTGGTCAGCATAATTACCGGAACGAATCCAATTCAAAGGCGATGATACTATGGCATCTTCATCTTTGATACCGCTTAACCATCTATTGGAACTGTCAGCGTATGTGACAGATGAAGTAATATAAGCATTATTCTGAGCGATTACCGAATATACCGCAACCAAATTGCCAGTATTACTATCTTCCTTATCACCTACTTTATAAGGACCTATTGTCCACGGTTGCTGCATAACGACAGAGATACCACGATCGAGGAACAATTTCTCAGTCTTAGATTCTGAAGTGGTATCCGACTTGAATATCTCACCGGTCTTGAGATCTTTCAAATACCAGTTAAATACTGTCTTGGCTGCAGAGTCTCCCAAAACAGGTTCATCTGAAACGCTTGTGATATATCTTGTCTGGAAGTCATCCATCCACAACGCATATTCAGTAGAAACAACATTGAGAGGATCAACAATCTTAACATCGATTGGACCGTAACCTTTTTTGTATGAAGGATGATATATAACCGGATAGTCGGGTGAGCCGAATACATTTACGGAATCACCGGGTTGTCTTGACATAAGTTCTTCTATTGTCTCATCTGACAATTCCACCTGATTACCACCATTACCGTGACCAACAAAACGGGAAATTACAGGTGAATCGCCATAATTTGAATTAATAGTAGTACCATTAACGGCTTTATGAGGAACAGCAGAATACAACTTGATATTCTTACGACCTGCAAGATAAGGTTCTTTCTGTCCGTATAAACCGTACATAACGTTAGGATCGTCGGAATAAGTGAGGTAATTGTTGTAAGCATAAGCTAATGACATGAAGTAATAAGTCTTATGATTTACAAGATTCGGGTCGGAATTTGTAGTAAAGGCATCCTGTGTAATTACGAATGAGTGAGAGATACCGGTATCACCACCCTCAACCATCAAAGTAGGTACTGAAGCACCTAAATCTTCACTATAAACATAGTTTATGATGGAACCCACATTATTTTTAACATCGCACTGATAAACAAGACGAGCCTTATCAGGATCACTAAGTTCATCGACACCCACCTCACTGTTAGCCAATTGATACACGAGATAACCCTCAAAACGGTAAATGGAATCGCAACGTTGTGTTGAATCTGTAGGAAGAGGACCACTGATATTGGGATCGGCTTCCTGATACGATTCCTGATAGTTATTTGAAGTCTCAGAATTAGAGATGAAGAATATCAATTGTCTGTCTAATTCACGTATTGTCAAATCCGGAGCATCAGGACCATCGATAACATCGAAGCAATTATCGAACATAGCCTGACATTTATCATCGACTTTACGAAGTAATTCTACAGAAGCCCAAGCTGTACCCTGATTGGAACGTGCCCACGGCACACCGAAAGTAATATAATTCACAGCACCTGACTTAAGTGTGAAAGGACCGGCAGACTGCATAAAACGACGGTCTTCAACAGGATTAGGATTACCATTATCACCTGTCTCTTCACTCCAATAGAAACCATTTTGGTTGAATCCACCGTTAGGCTGGATACCACCGGTACCCCAGTTACACGGGTCAGAATCAAACGGGAACATGAAGTCACATTCAGGACCCACTGTACCGGCTGCACCCGGAACAGCAGTACCACCATATTGCATGCGTTCTCCATTCTTCCAAATACCCTGAAGGAGCAAATAATACTCAGCAGCTTTATCAGGGTCACCATTTACTGAACTACTTGTATTATTATGATAAACAAAACGTCTCATACCAAAACGTTCGTCATCTACAATACCATTACCGAAATTAACACCATTGATACTCTCGTCGCACAATTGATTTCCATTCGCATCATATTTGGGATTGTCAATACCATCTGCATCCAGATAAGGTCCCTGGAAGAAGTCAATACCCACAGCAGGAGGATTGGCACCGTAAGCCTCTGTCTCACCATTACCATCGATATTAACACCATTGTAACCATAACCAAGACCACGTGAAACATCGCAACCCACATAGTCATCTTTTGAATAACCGAGGTCAACGTCAGTCCAAGGTGAGAAGTAGGTATTTGTCAAAGTATAGGTAGAACGGTTGATAATCTCATAACTATAGAAAGTCATGTTGTTGATTTCATCATTGGTAGCGAAAGCAAAAGCCTGGGCCCTGATTTCCATACCTATGGCAGAACCGCCTGTCTCGGTATGAGAGTTACCTTTGTCGTTAAACACCCACCATATTGTCTGGTCACCTTTGATAATCTGGTCAACTAATATAGAACCGTGTACCGAACCCTCTATTGACTCATCCATTGTAGGTACTTTGGTATGACAGAGAACATTGTCGATGTCATAATAAGGGTAATCACCTTGAGTGGGATCATAAGTACCATCGTTGTCGTTATCATAGAAAGGAGCGAGATAATAACTCATTCCTCTCGAGGGATCTCCATGAGCCGGCCAGTTGATAATATTGGCAGGAATTTCATAACCGGGGAGAGGTCTTCCGGACTCGTCGCAGTTGGCGAGGAAGTCATCAACCTCAGCACGGGTAATATTATACATTTTGTCATATTCCATACAAGTGGCAGCATCAATAGCTGCAGTACCGTCTATAGTAAGGGGACCGGTCCAGAAATCGTTACCTCCTTGTCCGTTAGGACCTTGACGGAAACGGACAGCAGCACATTTAAGCTGATTGTTAACATCAAGACCGGCAATCCAAAGAGAACCAGCATATAATGATGTTGCCGAACTGTTGGCAGGGATATAATACTTGGCACCAGTGCCACCGGGAAGATCCCACCACATGTCACCACCGGCATTTACACGAACCCTTGCATTGTTGATATTCAACCAGGCAAAAGTAGAAGAAGGTGAACAACCGGCAGTGGTACCTTTAAGAGTCCGAGTCTTTTTGTCAGCCATTTTGACTTTCTCGGCTTTTACTTCTGTCACACTTACAAAAAGCAATGCGACAATCATTAAACGAAATATAGTCTTCATATTAGCAGTAAATTTTTCTTTTAGAAGTTAAATATCAAACCAACTCTAATTTGACGAGGCTGCGAATAATTAGCTGCATTATTTACATACAGACTGTACAAATCATAGTATGCAGCAGGATCTGTCTGATTCTGAATCTCACGTTGCCATTCAGGAGCTGACAGATAGCCATCATCATCAGGGTTACCGGTTGAAGAATAAACACTAATGATATTCTTTGAATTCAGCAGATTCAACACCTGAAGATATACGTTAAGGTATGCATCGCGCTTATTCTCACTATCTTTCTTACCAAGTTTAAGGTCAATATCTTTATCAACACGAATATCGAACCTAAATGCCCAAGGAAGACGGGAGCCATAGTATGAACCTTTCAACAGGTTGGTACCAGCTGAGATAGGTGAATTAATATTGCTCTGTGCAGTGTAAGGAGTACCGGAACCACCATTCATGGTAAGATTGAAACCTGTATTGCTCAACCATTGGATAGGTTTCTTACCGGATTTCTCACGTTTTGTGACAGGACCATTATAATCCTTGCCACTTGAGAAACGATAGTCAACCATTATATTAAATTGGTGACGACGATCCCAAGGCATAGGGAATGTAGAACGCAAATTAGGAACACCGGCAGCAATCAGAGCACTCATAGTTGTTGTTGAAGCTCCCGTTGCATTGGTAAACTGCAAAGTATAACTTGCACGCAAACGTACGTTCTTTGTTCTACGAAGGTCGTACGATGCTGTCAAACCTTTAACAGTACCGAAGTCCAAATTGCTGTATGATGAATAATCCTTAGGATATGCACCGGTATATCTGTACATCTGTATCATGTTACGGAGCTCACGATAGTATGCCGCAATCGTCATTGAAGACGTATTGGTCAACTTCTGTGTGAAACCAAGTTCATAGTCAATTGTCTGTGAAGGTTTCAAAGAAGGATTATTGATAACATCACTTATCTGTGAGAAGTAATAATATGTATAAATGTTACAGAAAATATTGGATGGACGCTGTGTCAACACATCATAGTGAGCAAAGAACAACGCCTCGTCCGAAATAGGGAATGAGAATGAAATACGGGGCATCACACTCCACTGAGGATCGTAATCTTTGAATGACAGTGAATTGACATTCTGTTGTGAAGCATCTTTAACCCAAGGAGAAACACCACTACCCACATCCAAGGTCGTTGGGTCGCTGATTTCAGCACCTTCAGCGTTGTACCATACATTGTCGCTACGATAACCGACTATACTTGTAATATCATCTGTCTTATTGACATACATTGCAAAATCATCACCGATATTATCGGGAACATCAACAACAGTACCGTTATCGAGTGTAATTTGTCCATTCTGAATCTTATCACCTACCGTATAATAATCATACAATATATAAGGGTCTTTCAACACTTTCTGGTTGGCATCGAAACGGTCAACACGAAGTCCTATGTTGAAGATAAGATCTTTGAATGCAAACTTATCCTGAATATAACCTGCCATATAAATAGGTCTGAAAGAACCTACAGGACGTGTATAGTTTCCGTTTTCATCCACTTCTGTAAAGAAGTCATCGAATGAAGGTTGTGATTTCAATTTATTTCCAAGGTAGTCATATCCATAATACGATACATAAGAATTACCATCCTGTGTCAACTCATCAGGGGTGAACAGACTGAGATCGAAACCATCGTTAAGATATGCTGTTTTCATCACACCGTTTTCATCATAATACTGAATTGAGTTGTCGTTAAAATCGTAGGAATCTATGTTAATCCAGTCAGTACCGTTAGGATTAAGACCCAAAGCCTCACGAAGGTTATAATCGAATTGATATTGTGAAGCCTCGTCATATTTTCTATGATAGATGATAGTATCGACGAAACCGTCATAGCTAATAACTTCCGGATTGTCGAGGTCCAACTGTTCAATATGGAAGTTAGCGAGGTTTCTCATAAGATACCACATACTGTAGCCTGCAATGCCATAACCTCTTTCGTTACGTTGCTCATAAGAAAAACCGAGTGTAAGTTCGTGGTTACCTACTGTCATTGCGCCTGAAAGGTTAATGGCAAACTGATCAGATTCACTAAATCCATAATTTGTTTGTATAGAACCCGGAGCTCCGTAAAGACCATAAAATCCACTTGGAGAACTACTGTTAAGCAACGCTCCACCAAGTTCCAAGTCGGTAAAGTTTTGATAATGATTTAGAGGATCAGTGTATAAATCATAATAAGCAGAAGTATAATTTGCCAAAAGCGGGTTGAACTCACTTCTGTCGAAAGTCACCAAAGTATCATAGTCCCATGAGTTAAGCACCCATACATTATCATAATAGTGACCGTTTACTGTATCTGAACCGAGTTCATAAGATCTTGTCTTATAAATGGTATATTTTCCAAGATAACCATATTTCCATATATCATCCCAATGGTCCGGATCGCCGTATGTATAATTATAGCGAGTATAGTCAGCCTGCAAGGTATAATAGAAGTTCTTGATAAGCGAAGAACTTTCTTGAGGCGTAGGGAATCTCTGTGTAAAACGTCCGTAAACGCGCCATGTCTGACTGTCAGTCAATGCGTTCTTATCCGAGTTGAAAAATGCGTGAGCGCGGCTATAGTTATTAGCTCTCGATTTATTGAAAGAACCACCGAAAGTAAGGTTTATGGTTTCGGTAGTACGCACGTTGATATTACCTGTCACTGCCGTACTCCAACCTGCAGTATTCTGTGAGTTCTTAATATATTCCATAGAACCCATTCTGGTATATAATCCGTTCTGATAAGTACCCGTGCCGGTACCTGATACACGGATAGGATTTTGTTCTATGTAATTAAGCCATTCATCAGTTGCCTTATAATGTCCAATAGCAGAAAGATAACCGTCACGGTCGTAGGTAAACTCGCCGGAAAGGAAGAAACCGAGGAGAGCTGTCTCGCTCTTCTTTCCTTTAATAAGCGGTCCCTGAACGTTAAGACCCACTCTGTTGTGGCCGTAACCGTCTAAAAACTCTGAAGTTTCAAGTTCCACGCCGGCGCCAAAAGTTCTGGAAGGTCCTTTTGTTGTCATGTTGATGATACCACCGGTGGCGTCACCATACATGGCAGGAGTACCACTCAACAAGACCTCGACCTGGTCGATAGCCGATTGAGGAACATTTTTGGAACCGATAACACGGACACCGTCAACATAATAAACAGTACCTTCGGAACGAGCACCACGCATACTGCCCACTTCACCATCGGAAGAGAAAACGCCACCGACACTTGCCGCCACAGCATCAGCTGAACGGTTAGGCATCTTGGCAATTTCTTCAGCGGTAAGAGTAGCACCTACCGAAGTCTGGTCCTTTGAAATCAAAGGCACCTTGTAATCAACAACCTCAACAGCATCCAACATCTCAGATTGCATGCTCATTGAGACGTCTTGGAAAGTGATTTTGTTGGGAGAAATAACAACACCTTTCATAATAAATGTGTTGTAACCAACAAAAGTCGCTTTCAGATCGTACGTTCCCGGAGGAATCGGGTTGATGTCGTAATTACCATCAAAGTCAGAACTCGCACCACCCACTTGTGTACCACCATTCTCAAGAATAATGTTTGCAAATGGAATAGGCTCGCCTGTGTCTTTGTCAGAAATGACACCTTGAAGTCGTCCGACTTGCGCAAGTGCTAACGACCACGACGTCAACACAATGCAGAGGGAAAAAAGTAATTTTCTTAACATACCTTGAATTTTTATGTTATACTACTCAAATTTAGTGCGTTTAAGGGGTTCAAAAATAAAACTTTTTTTAAAATCTGACAAGTAAAATCCCAACTAATACACAAAATATTAATCAACAACGAAATTTTCATTTCTTCAAAGCATTAAAAATAAGGCATTTAGAAAAATTTCCCGGTAAATTTTTTTTTTGTTAAATATTTTTTATGACCTGAAATACCCTTTTTAATCCTATCTTTTTCTAACCATTTTAATTTGCCAAATTATATATTTTTTCTCTTTTTTACTCCAAAATTCAGACTTTTTTGCATTTTTTTATCTTTTCTCATCAAAAAACGTCATCATCTGTTCATAAATCTTCTCGTTTAAAAACAGAATCCACATTAATTCGATTCCTTTCATTTTTACAGATTGTTTATTATCTCCATTATCTTCTCTTTTTTTCTTCGTGACACCGGTATTTTGCTACCATCAACCATGACAAGCAACATTTCATCACGCAAAAAATTCTTAAGATACTTCACATTTACTAAATGAGATTTATGTGTTCTGACGAAATCATATTCCTCCAACTGTTTTTCAACCTCTTTTAAAGTTTTGGTTACCATAAGGCTACCTCCATCAAGAAATTTAAAAATAGTATAATAATTGTCCGATTCACAAGAAACTATATCATCTATTGCCACGACATGAATCTTATCTGCTGTTGACAATGTTATCTTCTTGCTTTGAACAGCAGCAGTTCCAATATTTTTCAACAGAACATCATATTGTTTTTCAATATTTTTCTTATGTTTAGCAATCTTTACTTTTTCGACAGCTGCCACCAACTCGTCAGGTGAAATGGGTTTTAACAGATAATCAAGGGCTGCAAAACGTATTGCTTTGATAGCATATTGATCGTAGGCAGTAGTAAATATCACTTCAAAATCAATATTGTCGAGACCACTTAGCAAATTAAATCCACTACCATCCGGCATCTCAATATCAAGAAACAAAAGGTCTGGATGGTTATTTTGGATAGCGATTCTGCCAGAACGAACATCAAAAGCCTCAGCTACAACCATAACATCGCTACAATACTGTGACAACAAAGTCTTTAACACCTCTCTCGATGTTATCTCATCCTCAACTATAACACATCTCACCATAATATAAACATTTAATATTCAATTACTCCACTATATTTATCATAACCTCCACCCTTGTCCCCGTTGCATTACCGTCATCGTCATATAAATCTATGATATTGACAAAGTAATCCTCATCGTTAATGGTTTTCATCAGTTCAAGACGTTGTTTGGTGATTTCAATGCCATAAGAACGATGTCTTTTCAAAGACATATTATTCAACTCAGCAGCTTTTTTTCTACCTATCCCGTTATCTTCAATAACACACAACAACTTGCTTTTATTCACACGATGGATTTCTATTTTCAGAAAGCCGGAACCTTCTTTATGTGCAAGTCCGTGTATGACGGCATTTTCCACAAAAGGTTGCAACAGCAACGGCATCACATCGACATCTCTGATATCTATATCATCATCTACTTCTATACTAAACGTAAATCTATTTTTCATTCTCATAGATTCCAACTCGAGATATAGACGTATAGACTCCAACTCTTCAAACAAAGTTACCAACTGCTCATGCGAAACAGTGAGCAGACGCCTCATCAATTTGGCAAAACCGGACAGATAAATGGAAGCACTTTTAGTGTCATTGGCAAGAATATAACTCTGAATACTGTTAAGAATATTAAACAAGGAATGAGGATTTATTTGCAATTGCAATGATTTAAATGTCAATTTTTTAATCATTTTTTCCAGATTATCCAGCTCCTGTTGATACATAATCCTCTGACGAACTTTTTCTTTTCTATAAAAAACAATCAACAGAAATAACACAAGTATTATCAGTACAACATCTATCCTGAACCATATAGTGCTATGCCATTGAGGAAGTATTTGAATTACAAGTCTGAATACTTCAGAGTTCCATTGCTTAGATTCACCAGAAGCAGTAAGAAGAAATGTATAAGTTCCTGCAGGAAGTTCTTTATATTCAGCATAACGTTTTTTAACATCGCGCACCACCCATTCCTTATCGTAATCACCAAGTTTAAACTTGTATTTTACAGTATTGACTTTATCGATATTTATTGCAGCGAAAGACACATTGAAACTATTATTTATATCCTGCAATGTTATGGTATCGCCATTATGAATACGACCAATGTAATTTTTTTTCTTTGTGGCAAAATCTGTTATTATAACTTCCGGATTAGTAGCATCTACTTTAACTTTGAACGGATTGAACACATTAAATCCGTTTATGCCGCCGTAAAATATATAGCCATTACTGCTTTGCTCCGCAGCATTTGGAACAAATTCAGTGCCTTTGAAATCAATATTATCGCTCAAATTCATTATGACATCATATTCCATGTCATATCTTATCATTCCATTATTTGTATTTGCCCATACATTATTATCCTCATCGAAGATAATTGAAAACACTATCGGAGCATTAAGTTTCAAACTGTCATTTTGAAGGACAAATTGTTTGTTTTCAATGTCAAACACAATAATGCCATTAATATATGATCCAATATACAAATTACCATCAGGACGTTTATTAATTTTAAACAAGAAATTCGTTGCCATGTCATGTCCTTGAGTTTCCTCCAACCTATAAGTTGTAAATTTATCATTATCAAGAGAATACAATGAAAGTCCATTGCTTGTCGATATATAAAGGACTCCATTATCCCAAATAAGGTCCATAATAATATTCGAAGGCAATGATGAGCTGTCTGAAGGATCATGAACATAGGATTTAGCCGTTTTGTTATCAAGATTCAGGAGGAAAATGCCTTTGTTTGATGCAACCCACAAAGTATTTCCAACACCTCTGACAATTTCATAAACTGTAGCATCTGCCAACTCTTTGACATTAAAATCTTTCGTTATATTAAAACACTTTTTCCTATTAGTATCGAAACAATAGAGACCATTATCACAAGTGCCGATCCACAAATATCTGTTCTCATCAAAAAACAGGGTGCTCATACGATAAGATTGCAGGGGTTGACAATCCACTCCAAAATAATCGCCCAAAAGAGTAAAAGAACCATTAATGCGGTCAAAAACCAAAACGCCTACATCAGTACCAATAAAATATTTTGGATCTGCGATCTCTTCAATACACCAAACCGGCTGTAATTCTGTACCTTGTGAATAGTATTTATGAATACTCACAGCCTTATTGTCAACAGTTAACGTACCAAGACCTCCAGATGTTGCTATCCACACCACTCCACAGTTATCACAATATAAATCAATGATAAAATTATCAGATAAAATATTTTCATAAACATTTTTATCATCTATGTCCTCACTATAGAGTGCGTGTAAATTATATTTAAACAAACCATTGCCTTTTGTACCTATTAGCAAATCATTGTCAACAATAATAATTTTCGTTATCACAGGTTCCCTTCCAGCAACAAGAGAGATATTATCATAAGTACCCCATCTATAATCAAATTCATACAAACCTATATCAGTACCAACAAAAAATGTATTACCGTCATAATGCAACATTGTATTTATCGCAATATCAAGAGTATCATTAAGCGTATAACATTCCACATCATTATTTATATCATCATATACTATCAATCCTTTATTTGATGCTATCATCCATACACTATCAATATCATTG
The DNA here is from genome assembly GCA_002633315.1 of Bacteroidales bacterium Phil6. GTDB lineage: Bacteria > Bacteroidota > Bacteroidia > Bacteroidales > F082 > Limimorpha > Limimorpha avicola. The sequence continues at coordinate 51,316 of NWBN01000015.1, read as the reverse complement.
AATATGATATCATTTACGCTAAAGTGGTTCTGCAATTCATTGAACATTATAGGTTCAAACTTTTTACTAACAAGGTCATAAGAAAACACTCCTTTATTTGTTCCAAACAATATAAGTCCATTATTGGGACTACTTATTTTTGTAATGATTTCTCCCATCATAGATAGTCCCCATGCATTATCACAATAAACATTTGTAATTGCAGAAGTATTTAGATCTATGATAGACAATCCATTATCAGTACCAACGAACAAGCTGTCCCGCGCCACTGATAAACAATTAATCTTGCATTTCATATAACCGGAAGAAGTAAGATACTCATTAAATACATGTTTGTCGAAAGTATTCAACCCGTTAAGAGTACCGAACCAAAGCAATCCATAGTCATCTTGAATGATAGAATAAACAAAATTCGAATTTAGACCATTATCATATATTTTAGGCGTGAGTCCATTGACTCTGTACTCATGACCTTGTCCCAACGCATGTAGAATCTGCGTCATCAACAATGTTAAAACAATGATATTTAATAATTTATTCACTATCTTGTATCTCTTACACCATCCATTAATGCATTATCATTCATTTTATTACGATTCCATCTGAAAAACGAAAAGAATGACGATTTTTTCTTAAATTGTTTGTTAAACATTTCACTTTTCATTTTGTTTCTTTTGGCAACAATTTTAGTCTCTTCAGACTGTCTTTTCCAATGTTCTTCAACAGCCTTTTCATAACTAACAGGTTCTACGACCTCAATTTCAGGAATAAATACATCCTCTTTACCAAGTTTTCTATATGAACGTGATGACGAACATGATGAAATAATTAAGCCTGATAACAATAAAAGTGATATGATTAAACGTTTATACATATATATAATATTAAGTGCAAATTTATAAAAGAATCTGTAAATCACATCATTTTATATTTTTTTTATGATAATTTTAAAGATTTTTTACATTTCAACAGATAAAAACATATTTTGTTAAAGAAAATGAAAAGATTTTTTTTGATATTAGTTATTATATTATTCTGTACGGTTTCATGCAGAGATACTGGACATGCACCTGTAATACCCGACCTTTATATCAATGTAAGCATAAATCCCAATTCCACACAGTATTTCGAATTAAATACCGTTGGTGGATGGATGTATCTGACAGCACAAGAACCGAGTCGCGGGTTGATTGTTTACAGATATAACTGGGACGAATTCAAAGCATACGACAGACTTTCACCATACGACCCATATAATTGCGATGACAGGTTATACGTGGATTTTCCTTTTGTCATAGATCCTTGTACCGGGTACAAATATAGCATTCTCGACGGTTCACTCTTGGAAGGCTCAGGTTATAACTTGATTCAATATTTTACCGAATATGACGGAAACATATTGAAAATCTACAATTAACAATAATTTATAATATTTCCTTTTATAAAAAAGGCATTCACCAACTCTTTTACGAGTTGTGTGAATGCCTTATGATTTCATATTATTAATATCTATAAAACTCTGACTTATAAGGACCTTCAACAGGAACACCTATATAGTCGGCTTGTTTTTGAGTAAGTTTGGTAAGTTTTACACCTATTTTTGCAAGATGCAATCTTGCGACTTCTTCATCAAGATACTTGGGGAGACGATATACGTCAATTGCGTAATTACCTCTGTTTTTCCAAAGGTCCATCTGAGCCAACACCTGATTGGTGAAAGAGTTGCTCATCACGAAACTTGCATGACCTGTAGCACAACCCAGATTGACAAGACGACCCTCGGCAAGAATAAATATAGCATTGCCATTAGGCAACATATATTTGTCAACCTGAGGTTTTATATTTATTTTTTTGACATCAGGATAATTTTCGAGTTTACCGACCTGAATTTCATTATCAAAATGACCAATGTTACATACAATAGACTGGTCTTTCATTGCGAGCATGTCTTCAAGTGTGATAACATCGCAATTACCGGTACAAGTCACAAAGATATTGCCTTCATCAAGAGCGTCTTTCAAAGTAGTTACCTCATAACCTTCCATAGCCGCCTGGAGTGCACATATCGGGTCAATTTCTGTAATCAGGACTCTTGCACCATAAGAACGCATAGATTGGGCACAACCTTTGCCGACATCACCATATCCCAACACTACAACAACTTTACCTGCCAACATGACATCTGTAGCACGTTTTATACCATCGGCGAGCGATTCACGACAACCATAAAGATTATCGAACTTAGACTTGGTAACACTATCATTGACATTTATTGCCGGGACAAGTAATTTACCATTTTCCATCATCTGATACAGACGATGCACACCGGTTGTTGTCTCTTCCGACACGCCTTGCAAACGAGTCACCACCTCATGCCAATGACGTGGATTATCATTATAAACAGCTTTTATAACGCTCAACAAAGCTTTCTCTTCTAATGACTCCGGCTCAATATTCATCAATGAGGGGTCGTTTTCACAATCATATCCTTTATGTATCAAAAGAGTAGCATCACCACCATCATCAACGACAAGGTCCGGTCCATTTCCATCCGGGAAAGTCAAAGACCTCAAGGTACACCACCAATAATCTTCCAATGACTCTCCTTTCCAAGCAAATACAGGAGTACCTGTCTCTGCAATAGCGGCGGCGGCATGGTCTTGTGTAGAGAAGATATTACAACTAGCCCAACGCACCTCTGCTCCAAGGGTTTTTAGTGTCTCTATCAACACGGCAGTTTGTATTGTCATGTGCAAAGAGCCGCTGATACGAGCTCCGGCCAATGGTTTCTCTTTTCCATACTTATCACGCAACGCCATCAAGCCGGGCATCTCATGTTCCGATACCTCAATTTCTTTTCTTCCCCAATCTGCGAGCCCCATATCGGCTACAAGATAAGGTAAGTTTCTGTCTTTCAATTCTTCTTTCATATTCAAATCTTTAAATATCAAATTATTTCTTCATTTCAATAACAACGGCATGTTGCAGCGGTACTTCCTCATCCACCGTTATCTGATACCCGGTTTTTGTCCTTGACAACATAGCCTTAACTTTACTGCCTTTTATCTTCATTCTGCCGGTTTTTAGTTTTTTTATTCCATTAATATTAATAAGGTGTGGAAACAGTTCATCTTCTTTCAAAAGCACTATAACATATATTGTTCCATCTTTGCCTTGTGTATAACGCAGATTACCGTCACTATACGGATAAACAGGCTTACTGTCATAGATAGCATCGCCATTGACACGCATCCATGCACCTATTTCTTTCATTCTTTTTACTGCTTCTTCCGGTAATTTCCCATCCGGACCGGGACCCACGTTAAGAAGGAAGTTCCCTCCTTTAGCCACAATATCTACAAGATAATGTATCAAAACATTAGTGGATTTATATTCATCGTTTTTGTTATAAGACCATGAGTTACCCATTGACATACAAGTCTCCCATGGATATGGCAACAAAGTATCGGGGATCTGTTGTTCCGGAGTCATATAATTCTCATATTTACCATGCACAGTTCTGTCAACTATTATCAAGTCGGGATTATTCTCACGTGCCATGGCAGCGATTTTGGGCATATCGATATCCTGAATCCAGCCATTACAACCAAGCCATTGTCTATATTCGTCGGTAAGACTGTTCTCCGGACGTATCCAACCGCCATCGAGCCATAAAATGTCTATATCACCGTAATTATGAGTCAATTCTTTAATTTGATTATAGGTAAAATCGCAAAAACGCTGCCATCTCTCAGGATAAAGAGAGGGATCGTAGTTGACATTTCTGTCCGGTGTAGCCCATTCCGGGGCCCAATAGTCCTGATGATGCCAGTCTGCTTTTGAGAAATACAATCCTGTCATAAAGCTCTTTTTACGAAAAGCTTTAAGCAAAGCAGCAGTAACGTCGGCATTTTTATTGGAAGAGAAAGGACATGAAGCATCCGCAATACTGTATGAAGTCTCTTTAGTATCGAACATACAGAAGCCGTCATGATGTTTGGTAGTAAACACGACATAACGCATTCCTGCCTCACTTGCCACGGAAGCCCAATAATCAGGGTCAAAATCAACAGGATTAAAGGTTTTGTTCAATGCCTGATAATCGCGGACATAATCTACATAGTTAGCTCCATGCCTGTCAATCCATGGCTCGCTGCATATAGACCATGACTCCACAACACCCCATTGAGAATAAAATCCCCAATGTATCATAAACCCGAATTTAAGGTCTTGCCATTCCGATAACTTTTTAACAATCAAAGAATCTGTCTCTCTTTCCTGCTGTGCTGACGCAGTCAGCGACAAAATCACCAAAACACTAACGAGCAACTTTCTGAAAGACATAATATCCGTCATTAAGCAACAACAATATTAATAATTTTCTTAGGTATGATGATAACTTTCTTTATAGATTTTCCCGACACCCATTTCTCTGCTTCAGGAGCTGACAAAACTGCAATTTCCATAGCTTTGACATCCATATTCAAAGGCAACTCTATATCGAAACGTTTTTTACCATTGAACGACACCGGATATATGAAAGTGTTTTCTATTACATACTGTTCATTAAACTCAGGATAACATTGATTTACGACACTGTCATCATGTCCGAGTTGATGCCATAATTCTTCAGCTATATGAGGTGCATAAGGCGAAATCATGACAGCAAGAGGTTCGAGAACAGATCTTTTATTACATTTCAAATCACTCAATTCATTGACACAAATCATAAATGCAGAAACCACGGTGTTAAAAGACATGCGTTCTATATCATCAGCCTCCTTTTTAATAAGTTTATGCAATGCTTTGAGTTCCTCTTTTGTTGCAGGTTCATCACTGACGCAGAAGTCACCATTCTCATTAAAATACAATCTCCAATATTTGCGAATGAAACGGAACACACCTTCAATACCCTGAGTATCCCATGGTTTTGATTGTTCAAGAGGACCAAGAAACATCTCATAAAACCTCAATGTATCGGCACCATATTTCACTACCAAGTCATCCGGATTCTGTACGTTATATTTTGATTTTGACATTTTCTCCACTTCCCATCCGCAGACATATATAGGATTCCCGTCTTTGTCTTTTTCAAAAATAAATTCAGAACCTGCGAGGTCGTCTCTCCATTTCACAAACTCCTCGACATCGAGAATATCATTATGTACCATATTGATATCCACGCGGATAGGATCACTATAATATTCTCTCCCGGGAATATTTTTCGACACGAAAAGATTAGGATACTCTATTGTGTCAATACCTTCAAAAGCGGGCACTTTCTTACCTGCCACAAGGTTACGAATCTTTTGTTTTACCACTTCAAAATCTTCGTCCATGACGACCTGACGTATAGGTATGAGCAACAATTTACATCCAAGTTCCTTAGCTATATTCTCGTATGCTTCTTCCAGTTTCTCCAAAGAAGATACCTTTTTTATCTCTATGATAATATTTTTCGATTGGCAATAGAAATCGAATCTACGGCGACCAGCTTTGAAGTCACGCACGAAAGTTACACCCAACTTATTGTCTTTCAGGAAGTCCCACACTCTATACTCTGCCATTTTCTCAAAATTGACACGATATACGAAGTTGGACCGTCCTTGTATCATGCCTTGATTTATCATCTTCCTGTAAGGTTCATCTTTACATGACACACCTATATCGAACAAAAACTTATTCCAGAAACGGCTGTAAATAAGGTGTCCTGTTGCATGTTCAGCTCCGCCTATATAAAGGTCCACTTGTTGCCAATACCTGTCAGCCTCTTCGCCAACGAGAGCATTGTCATTATGAGGGTCCATATAACGCAGATAGTAACCGCTTGAACCGGCAAAGCCGGGCATGGTATTGGTTTCTATGGGATAACCTTCTTCAGTGACCCAATTTTCGGCACGAGCCAAAGGAGGTTCACCATTCTCTGTAGGTTTAAATGCGTTGATGGAAGGCAATTCAAGAGGCAGTTTATCTTCATCGAAAGGATATGGCATACCATCCTTATAATATATAGGGAACGGTTCTCCCCAATAACGCTGTCGGCTGAAAATAGCATCACGAAGACGATAGTTGGTCTTGCCTTTACCTATGCCACGACGTTCTATCTCCTTTATCATGGCGAGAATAGCCTCTTTCACCGTCATCCCGTTAAGAAAGTCCGAGTTGATCATTACACCTTCCTTGGCATCGAAAGACTCCTCCCAATTAGACGTATCAGTATTATTATCAACATCTTTAGTAACCACTTGAATCACCGGCAAATTAAAATGACGTGCAAAGGCAAAATCGCGGCTGTCATGAGCCGGCACTGCCATGATAGCTCCGGTGCCATAACCCATTAATACATAATCGGCAATCCATATCGGTATTCTGTCACCATTCATCGGGTTGATAGCATAAGTACCTGTAAAGACTCCCGATACTTTCTTAACCTCCGCCATACGTTCCCTTTCCGAACGATTTTTTGCCCACATCACATATTCTTCCACATTTTCTTTCTGGTCGTCGGATACGATATCATTTATAAGAGGATGTTCCGGTGCCAAAACCATGAAAGTCACTCCGAACAAAGTATCGGCACGTGTAGTAAACACCTCAATGTCAATATCTTTATTTTCGACTTTAAAAAACAGAGAAGCTCCCATGGATTTGCCTATCCAGTTACGCTGTACATCTTTAATAGATTCATTCCAATCCACTGTATCAAGGCCCTCAAGCAGTCTATCTGAATATGCTGTGATACGCAAAAGCCACTGTTTCATCTCCTTGCGTATTACAGGATATCCTCCACGCACCGACAAGCCTTCCGACACCTCGTCATTGGCAAGCACAGTACCGAGTTCCGGACACCAATTCACCATGGTATCGGCAAGATAAGCAAGACGATAATTCATCAGCAACGACTGATGTTCTTTCTCTGTCATATCATTCCATTCATCTGCCGTAAAAGAAATCTGTTTTCCGCATGCCACATCGAGGTCTTTAGTGCCATAAATGGAAAAATGCCTGACAAGCTCTTTTACAGGTCTTGCTTTTTTTTCATGATTACAATAATAAGAATTGAACAGCTGTATGAACGTCCATTGTGTCCATTTATAATAGGAAGGGTCGCTTGTTCTGACCTCACGGTCCCAGTCATAACTGAACCCTATCTTATCCAACTGTTCTCGATATCTGTTGATGTTTTTCTCAGTAGTAACGGCAGGATGAGTTCCTGTCTGTATGGCATACTGTTCTGCAGGAAGTCCGTATGCATCATAACCCATGGGATGCAAGACATTAAAACCTTTCAATCTTTTGTAACGGGCATAGATATCTGATGCTATATATCCTAACGGATGTCCCACATGCAAACCGGCTCCTGAAGGATAAGGAAACATATCCAACACATAAAACTTAGGTTTATTTTTATCTATTTCTACCTTATATGTACCATTATCACGCCAGTACTGCTGCCATTTCTTTTCTATCGACTCAAAATTGTAATCCATAAAACAACATTAAAAGAGAGCGGGGTTTTCACCCCACTCCAACACTTTTTTATTCTTTAATAATTCTCTTGACTATTTCCCCTTTAGCAGTGCCTATCTTCACAAAGTAAATGCCTTGTTGCGTACCGTTCATATTAATACTGTTACCGGTAATTTCATTACTTCTGAATACTTCAATGCCAAGAATATTATAAACAGAGACATATTTAATCTCTTCAGTCGTATTGATGATCAGATAATCTTTAACAGGGTTAGGACTTATTCTGAACATATTTTCATATTCGCTTATTCCATCGAACTCCACTACAGCTTCCACAGCATCTGATGCTTCGGACTGACCGGCAGAGCATACCGTAATTACTGAATACGAATAAGTTCCTATTGCCAAATTGGCATCCTCCATTGTTGTGACGGTGACATCCGTTGCGATAATATCACCATCTCTCATCACCGTATATGATACAGCATTATCGACAGGTTGCCATGACAATGTCACAGTATTCACATCCACTTCGGCGACAAGACCGACAGGAGCATTACATGGTTCACTTCCTGTAGCAGCACATATCTCATCAGAAGGATCAGATTCCTCGTCTCCGCAAATACTTGTTACCTCATAACAATATTCAGTATTATAATCCAAGTTAAAATCATTATAATTCGTTGACATTACGAGACCTATTGCAGTTCCATCACGATACACTCTGTATCTGTCTGCACTCGACGATGCAGTCCATGACAATGAAACAGTATTGCCATCGGCAGAAGCTGTCAGATTCTCCGGTGCATAGCATGGTTCATTTTCCGTAGTGGCACATGCCTGATTAGACGGATTGGAGTCACCGGAATTACATACGCTCTTCACTGTATAACAATAGTTTGTATTGTATTGCAAATCTGTATCGGTATATGATGTAGCAGTTTGTGTCGCAATCAACGTACTTCCACGAAACACCTTATAACTGTTGGCAGTAGAAGAGGCGTTCCAGGAAAGATGGATACTGTTGCCTTCAGCCACTGCAGCAAGACCGGTAGGAGCGTTGCACGGATTGTTGGCAGTAAGTGTAAACGAGCCTTGCCAGTTATTGCTGCCGTTGGTAGCAGTATAGTTCATGCTGAAAGTATGACCATTAGGTGTGTTGGAAGCTGCACGCAAAGTGAATGACCCTGTCGCTGTCTGATTGGCATTCATTGCAGGGTATGAAGCTGTACCATTGACAATGGTAAGATATGAATCAGAAGATGCAAGTGTTACATTAGTATTTCCCGATGTAGCTGCAGTGCCGCTGTTTCTAAGTGTAACGGTGATATTGACATTGCTGTTAACGCCTATTGAAGCAGGAGACACAGATACAAATTCTATCTCAGGCTGTCCCGGCTGTCCGCCGCCCACAGTTATTGTCTCAATATAAGGCTGACGTTGTGGGCGTGTTACAACTATCATCACCTCTCCGGAAGACACCGGTGTCACCGGAACACTCACACTGCCGGTTGTACCAACCAAAGCAGTACCGAGCAACACACCATCTTTCGATATGGCCACATAAGAGCCGGCATCAGCAGATACCGTAAAAGTAGAGGCATTGGCCGGGAAAGATGATTCATGGGACACATTATTCTCTTCCGGTGCCGTATTATAAGGCATCACAGAACCGTCACCCAAAACATGGTATGCCTGCCAATAATATGTAGGTGATGAATGTGTCTGATAATTGCCTGCATGCGCATAACAAACAGCCAGATTACCTACAAAAGTCACAGACGACAGCGTGTTGTAAGTCTCGTCCATAAACATGGCATCGTAAACACCTGTCGAGGAGTTGGACACCGAAGGCGTAGGACCATTCAACACGTTGGTTGCTCCGACGCCGAAATAATAATCTTCATACCAATACGTATTCGGACATGAACCTATATAGCCAAATGCCGCCTTGTTGGCTGCACGTATCATAGCCTCACCGAAACATTCAGTTGAAAATCCCCAGTTACCGGACAGACAACAGTTGCCCATTGCCCAGAAATATTTGTCTGTATTGGTAAGAGCATATACAGATGATGTTCCTAAATAAGGATCTGCCCAACTCGTATCACTACCGTGTGCCGTATAGTTAGCAAATCCAACACCCGTTGACAGATGATTATAACACCCTGTATATGAATTAAGATAAGTATAAACATTGGTATAACCATGTGCTGCATTATAATAATTGGTTGTAGCATAGTTAATTGTAGGCTGTGCCACTCTCGGATTCCAATAAGAATCGTCTCCGGCTATCAACAACACGTTGTCGAGATATGAATCATCCGGCATGGTATATTTCTCATACATCAATATTTTGTCTATTATTGCCGTCAATTGATTTACATTCTCTGCCGACATTCTGCTGTAAAACATATCCGGATAATAATCATTGTCAACACTTCCATAATACAAGTCAGATACCTTCTGTGTAGAACTTGCAAAGTTGACACTCGGAGCCACCTGTGCCTTATCGCCTACTATTATCACGAAAGTAGGAGTCTCGTTATTCTGCACACCTGTATTATACTTGTTCTGAAGGAAAGACTTTATTGCTTCACTGCTATTACCCACTGTACTCGTATAGTTGACGTCCAAATAGAATCCTTTCTGAGTCTTCCATTCCAACCATGGTTCCAAAGCATCAGCGAACATATCATTTGCAACCACTATCATTCTCACCGGTGCTGCCCAAAGGTCGGGATGATCATCATATACATCATTGATAGCTCTGTAATTGAACAACTGCCTATAGACGACATCATAATAAGGAGTGAAAGTATTTACAAGCATACGTTCTGTCTCTTCCGCATCAGCTCCGGCAAATGTCACCTCTACTTCTATGTCGTTAAACACTCTGATGCTATTTGAAACAGCGTCATAACTGACAGGTTCTATAACGAGAGAGCCGACACGTACGCCACGCATCACGCCTGTCATCTCTATCATGGCATTAGGTGTTGATGCCAATGCTCTTTTTTGATAAGCGGCCTCATCATAGACAAACTCCACTTCGTTTATATCCATATCTTTTCTCAAAGAAGGTTGTCTTGGCATCAACTTATTGATACCCAAATCATTAAGTTTATATTCCGAAACAGTAAAATTCCTTATCGTCACCACAGGCTCAGCTCCGAAAGGCACAGCTATAAGCTGATGTATTGCCGGAACAGTAGGTGCACCATATTCACCGCTCGGATAGGTGTTCATCATTGAAATCTCAGAAAAGACACCTTTTTCTGTCTCAATATCGTTGCTGACGATATCAGAAAAAGAAAAAGTCGCTCTAAGACTCTCCATGTCTGACTTTATGCATTCGGCATTATTTTCTGAACGAAGCATAATCTGTTTTGTCTGCGCCATAGTGACAAAGCCAAACAACAGCAAAACAATCAAATAAGTAATTTTTTTCATCATCTTTCAATATTAGGTTAATAATAAATTTTTCAATTTTTCGTTTGGAAAAAATCGTGTAAAATTAGTTTTTTTTTAATTATGATGATTAAAAAAATCTGTTTTTTTCATTTCCAATAATGAAATTTATTAATTTTGGCTTATATTTTTCAATGACGATGAGTTCTAATTTATATGTAAGAAAGAAACGCTGGAAGATAGCACTTGCCATCATAGCCTTAATAATAATATGTTTCTCAATATATTATACCAATTATTTGGTAAATCACTTCGCTAAACAAGAGAGCAAACAAATTGTCATGTGGGCTGATGCCGTACAAAATCATGCCGAATTGATGAACTACACGGAGACCTTTTTTTCAGAGATAAGTACGCAAGAACGCAAAAGAGTAGAGTTGTTGGCATTGGCATATAGAAGTTTTTTAGCAGCCTCTCCCGACGAAAATACCAATATTTATCTGCAAATCATACAAAACAATGTATCTATTCCTGTCGTGATAACAGATAACAAAGGAAATATCAGTTTATCTGTCAATCTGCCTCCACATCAACAGGGCAAAACATTCTTCGATGATGAGATGCTAAAGGAGTACAGCATTTATCCTCCGATTAAGATAGACCTGTTCGGCAAGACTTCATGGCTGTATTACAACGAATCACTGATATACACGGAGTTGAAAGATGTACTCAATGACTTGTTCCAATTTTTCATTGACGATGTCACAGGCAATGCTGTAGGTGCTCCAGTAATTATCATCGACAGCTCTAACAACGAAGTGCTCAGTTACGGCAATCTCGACCCTTTCAAAATGATGAACAAAGAATATGTAAGAGAACAGTTGGAGATAATGCGTTCACAGCACAAACCTATCAAAGTAAGTTATCTGAATCAGAAAAAGGCGTACATCTATTATAGGAGTTCTGATCTTTTGATGCAGATGAAATATTACCCTTATATTCAAATACTCGTAATGACATTCTTCCTTATCGTAGCTTATCTGTTGTTCAGTTATGCACGACGTTCGGAACAAAATCAGGTATGGGCAGGAATGGCAAAAGAGACTGCTCACCAAATAGGTACGCCGTTAAGCTCTTTGATAGGATGGATAGAACTGCTCAAACTGCAAGAAACCGAGTTCATCGGCACTGCAGAGATGGAAAAAGACATTAAGCGATTGGAAACTATTACGGAACGTTTCTCCAAGATTGGATCGATTCCGACATTGGAAGATGCCGACATTGTAGAAGCAGTGTCAGAAACCATGAATTATCTTCGTCATCGTTTTTCCGACAAATTCGAGTTTGACATACAACTGCCTCAACGTTCCATTATCCTGCCACTCAACAAGGCGCTGTTTAGTTGGGTGTTGGAAAATCTCACAAAAAACGCCATCGATGCCATGACTGACAAAGGCAAATTATGCGTAGAACTGATAGAAGACGAAAACAATGTCATAATTGATGTTAGCGATACAGGAAAAGGAATGAGCCGTTCCATGTTTAAACAGGTGTTCAACCCGGGTTTTACAAGCAAAAAACGCGGCTGGGGGTTAGGTCTGTCATTGGCAAAACGTATCATAGAAAATTATCACAAAGGTAAAATTTTTGTCAAATCTTCTGTTATCGGTCAAGGAACAACCTTCAGAATCGTTCTGAACAAGAAATAATCGACAGGAATTTCTTATGAATATCCAAAACATCCGTTTATGACTTATCATAACATAGATATTTGTATATTCAAGAACATTTTCTGTCACTATTCCATCTGTTAAATTATTTTTTCATATCACTGTTTATAAATAACAATATGGCAAATAAATTGTTATTTCATAAACTTAACAATTCATATATGCAAATTACTTTATGCCATAATAATAACTTTACAATACAGAATAATTTCTATATTTTTTCAAAATAAAGACACATACAAAAACAGTGTTAACATCATACCGACAGTTTTTCAGATAATCATTTTTAAAGATATTAAATTATCAAGACATTAAGAAACAATATCATACAAATAATTTTCACAATTATGCCATTTTTACAAAAAAACCATGTAATTTTGTAGTTCATAAAAATATCAATATGAGTCTTTACGATAAGTTCTTAGATACCGGCAAGAAGAAACTTGTGGTACTAATAGACCCTGACAAGCCAACTGATGAACAAGTGTTGGCTACAGTACGAAATGCCAACGAGGCCGGTGTTGATTTCTTTTTTGTCGGAGGCAGTCTTCTCACCACCGACAGTTTGGAGCACTGCATAAAACTCATCAAAGCAAATTCCGAAATACCAACCCTCATATTCCCCGGCGACTCATTGCAGATCAGTAAATATTGTGACGGATTTCTGCTTCTGTCTTTAATTTCCGGACGCAATGCCGAAATGTTGATAGGGCGTCATGTCATTGCGGCACCTTATCTCAAACTGTACGGCAATGAAATAATCCCTACGGGGTATATGCTCATCGACAGCGGAATGCCGACATCGGTGTCATATATGAGCAACACCATTCCCATACCGCACGACAAAGACGACATAGCCTTGTGTACAGCTCTTGCAGGCGAGATGTTGGGACTTAAACTGATATATCTCGAAGCCGGCTCCCATGCCAAGGAGCCTGTGTCGGAGAGCATGATAATGAAAGTCAAAAAGACAATAAACGTACCTCTCATAGTGGGCGGTGGTATCAACACCCCGGAAAAAGCGGCAACAGCGGCAATGGCAGGTGCCGACATAATCGTAATAGGCAGCGCCTTCGAAGAAGACCACAACAGAATAAAACAATTTGCCGACGCCGTTCATGACACCAAATGAAAGTGCAATAACAATTTTTAAATCCATATTATGAAAAGAGTATTTTTATTTTTTGCCGTATTATGTTGTATCACTATTACGGCAGCAGCACAGGAAAAGAAAATGTTAACCCCGGAAGATGCTGCCTTCCTCAACAGAGCGGTATTTCCACAAGGTAAATCAGTGCGATGGCTTCCCGATTCAGACAAGTTCATCTTCACTGAAGAAAACAACCTAATGGTACAAGGCGTCAAAGACAAGGCTGCTAAAGTTTTGTATTCTTTAGACGACCTCAATACCATAATGACAAACAACAGTCTCGACAGCCTTAAAAGAATACCATTCCTCAACTGGATAGACAACAACACTGCATATTACCTGACTTCAAATGATGACAATTATGTTCTGAACTGCATAGACTTCAAAAACAAAAAAGTCGAGACTATCACTTCCATACCCAACACGGCAGAGAACATCAAAATCACCACACCTTCATTGAAAGTGGCTTATACAATAGGGAACGACTTGTATGTCAATAATGGAGAGAAACAGATACAGATAACACAAAATCCTGAAGGTGTAATAGCGGGACAAGCGGTGCACCGTAATGAGTTTGCCATCGACGGCGGCATCTTCTGGTCACCGGACGGCAATAAAATCGCATACTATCTCATGGATGAACGTATGGTGACAGACTATCCACTCGTTGACATCACCACCCGCGTTGCCACCGACAAACCCATCAAATACCCTATGGCTGGAATGACAAGTCATCAGGTTACGTTGAATATTTATGATGTAACAACAGGTAATGAGACCCTCATCAAGACAGGCGAGCCCGTTGACCAGTATCTCACTGCCATAACATGGAACAACGACAACAAGAAGATTTACATCGGCGTCCTCAACAGAGAGCAAAACCATCTGAAATTCAATGAATATGACGCTCAAACAGGCAATTTCGTCAAGACCATCTTCGAAGATGCCGACGAACAGTATGTGGAACCTCAGGGACCGGCATACTTCCTGCCCGGCAGCGACCACGAGTTCTTATGGAGAGCACAAAGAGACGGATATTACCATATATACCTCCACAACACCAACACCTTGGAGGCAAAGCAATTGACACAAGGCGACTTCGTCGTAACAGAGTTCAACGGATTCGACAAATCCGGAAACAACATTTATTATACTTCTACGGAGGTAAGCCCTCTGCAACGTCATTTCTACAAACAAAACATCAAAAGCGGCAAGAAGACCCGTATTACAAGACAACACGGTACGCATCAGGTACTTCCCAACAGCAACGGCAATTATTTCCTCGACTATTATTCAAGCACCGATGTGGCGAATAACATAGACCTCATGAACGACAAGGGTGTGTTCCTCAAACGCATTTATGAAGCCGTTGACCCGTTGAAGGACTATAACATCGGCACCATAGAACTCGACACTTTAGTATCGGAAGACGGACATGCTTTATATACACGTCTGATAAAACCTTATAACTTCGACCCCGCAAAGAAATATCCTGTCATTGTCTATGTATATGGCGGTCCTCATGCTCAGATGATTACAGACTCATGGACTGCCGGTGCCGGCATTTATCTGCATTATCTCTCTCAGGAAGGGTTTTTAGTGTTTACCTTGGACAACCGCGGCTCGGCAGACCGTGGCGAGGCGTTTGAACAAGTGATACACCGTCAGTGCGGACAAGCAGAGGTACGTGACCAAATGGTGGGCATCGAATATCTCAAGACCCTGCCTTATGTTGACACAGAACGCATAGGCAGCGACGGATGGAGCTACGGCGGATTCATGAGTACAAACCTCAAGATTTATCACCCTGAGACATTCAAAGTATCGGTGGCAGGCGGTCCAGTGATGGACTGGAAATATTATGAGATAATGTACGGTGAACGTTATATGGATACTCCTGAAGAGAACCCTGAAGGATATGAACTTACAAGTCTGATAAACAAAACAGACAGATTGGAAGGAAAACTTCTCATCATACACTGCACCACAGACCCTGTAGTAGTATGGCAACACAGTCTCAGTTTCATAGAAAACTGCATCCACAACGGAAAACAAGTGGATTACTTCGTATATCCCGGTCACGACCATAATGTTTACGGTCCCGACAGAGCACATTTGATTGTGAAGATAACAGAATATTTCAAAAACAATTTATAATCCACAAACTTTCTTAATAAACAAGAAGAGGCTGTCTAACAACAAAAAGATTAGACAGTCTCTTGCTTTCTGCACGGGTTCATCATCTTTATAGATTGTCTTTATTGTTAAATAGCTTACATCTCTGAAATATCATTATAATGAAAAATCATCATATTGTAAATATATAGAGACGTCATAGTATTGGCGTCTCTACGTGTTCATATTGAAATAATATATAAAAACGTTACATTATTTATGGAATCTCTTTATAAAGTCATCGGTTTCCGGTACTCCGCCTTGGTAAACCATATAGCCATTATAAGGTTCTCTTTCCGTTATCTCGTCATTGATAGGTGTCAGCATCAGGCGTTTCACCTCTTCCGGGTCTTCAGTCTGTCCCAAAGCCCATGACAATTTCACCCAAGCCACCTCAGGAAGCATGTTGCCTGCCGGTATTATGCCGCGTGCCATCATGTCTCTTCCCGTGTCATAGACAAACATGCCGCAATAACCCCACAGAGTCTGCAACGTCATATATTGGTGTATCCCTTCACGTTGAGCTCTTTCCACGGCAGGGTACATCTCCTTGTTGATATGTCCTAATCCTGTTCCTACCCATACCACTCCTTTATATCCGTTGTCTATGATGCTGTCGAGCATGTCGGGGTGCATGCCGGGATAATAATACAACATAGTCACTTTGTCTGAGAATGTGGGTATTATCTTGACGTTACGGTCTTTTCTGCGGTGTTTGTAGTCTTCTTTTATAGGTTTCACTCCGGCTCTTGTCACCGTTGCCACAGGAGTGTCGCCTATGGTACGAAAGGTAGAGCGGTAGCTCGAGTGCATCTTGCGCACGCGAGTACCTCTGTGCAAGAATCCGTATTCATCGGAAGTAGGTCCGAACATACATACCATCACTTCCGCTATGTCGCCCGTGCCGGCTGCTGTCATGGCATGCATCAAGTTAAGTGCCGCGTCGGAACTTGGACGGTCGGAGGAACGTTGTGAGCCGACTAATACTACAGGCACCGGCAGATTCTGGCACATGAACGATAGAGCAGAAGCCGTATGATGCAAAGTATCTGTGCCGTGCCCTATCACTATGCCGTCTATGCCGTTTTCTATCTCTTCACCAATCTTCTTTGCCAATGCTATATACTGTTTGGGTCCCATATTCTCGGAGAATACTGCAAAGACTTTCTCAGTGTCGAGGTTACAGATGCTTGCCAACTCCGGCACTGCGCCATACAGCTCGCCTGGAGAGAATGCCGGTATGACAGCTCCTGTGCGATAGTCTAAACGTGAGGCTATGGTGCCTCCCGTGCCGAGCAGTTTTACATGAGGCAGTCCTTCGGTATAAGGAAACTCCTTCTCCGGTATATGATAATTGGCTTTCTTGTAATCCGTCTCCTTCATCGACAATATGGTATCGACGTCAACGCCAATGTTATATCCTGTAGAGACTTTCATCACTATGTGTTTGTCGTCGTCGTTACAGGCACGTGGCAAAACGGTACCTTTGAAAACGCCTTGTGTAGTATTGCATTCTGCCTGACCCCATACACGACAGTTGAACTTCTTGAGTGTCTCTAATGCCACTCCTTTATATCCTTGAAAAAAATCTTCAGCCATTTCTTTAATTGTTAAAAGTTATATAGTCTTTGAAATTTCTGCTAAATCGACATTGCCGACAGCCTCGTCATGTATCTGACCCATAATCCAGTTTCGAAGGTTCTCCTCTTGGTTTTTCTTCTTGACCGGTACGAAGTCTTCTTTGATGCGACTTATTTTCTTCGTTATTTCCGATTCAGATACTTTGCGGAAATGTATGGCTTCTATCACTTTGGCAGGTCTTGTCTTGGGATGTAATGCCATGAATGGCAACATTTTCCATGCAAGACGGTAGTTTAGATTATTCTCTTTGAGATAAGCGAACATGTTGTATATCTGTTCGCCCGTGAACTGTGCTTTAGGACATTGTCCCATTATGTATTTCATTCTGTGACCGAAGAAAGTGCCGAGCAGTTTGCCGTTCACGCCGAGTTCTTCGTTGATTTTTAACATGACAGGGAAATGGTTTCTCGACAGTATGTATGTAAAGCAGTCTTCCGGCACGTCCCACTCTTTAAGTTTATAATATTGGTCTATTATTTCAGTAGGAAGGTCTTTTTTAAGGCTTTCCACCCAGGCGAGGTCGAGCGGTATAGGTGCCGAGTCTGTATCTGGATACATGCGGTCGGCTCCGGGCAGCACACGCTCGAAAATGGTAGTCCCGTTTTCAAACGACTTGCGTGTCTCCTTGGGTATGCCATCAAAGGCCATGAGACAGCGTTCCTCTATCACTTCGAGAGCTGTCTTCATGTCGTCTTGCGGTCCCCATAACAGTATCAATGCGTCTTCATTGCCGGCTTGTACCACCTCTCCGAGTTCTTTCCACATGTTGTTGCTTAACACCGGTTCAAGCATCTCGTCGTGCAGCATGTTGGGACGTTCCAAGCAGGCTATTACCTTAAGTCTGTCTGCTATCTCATCGGCAAATATCTTGCCCGGCTGAGTAAAATGTGACAGTGCAGCACGGAATTTGGGCAGTTTGATGATTTTCAAGGCACCACCTGCCTTCTGAGATTCTACTATAGGCTCAAATTTAAAGCTGAAATCGTCGTCATGGACATCGGCAGCCACTATGTGCCAGTTGTCTTTATCCGCCATGCTGTTGAGTCTGTCGCGCAGCAGCAGCAGAGACCATTGTCTGAAAGCCTCGTTATGCGACAGTTCCGGAATCCATTTGATATGGGAGACGCCTTTTATCTCTATGCGTGTGCCCCCGGTACAGCTGACATTGACATCTTCTCTGCCGGCTCCCATGCCTGTCCTTACCAAACCGGTACTTCTTCCTAAAAAACGAATGAATGATGCAGCATCGCGCAACTCATCGGGATTGGTACAGTCAGGATATGTCACTGTCTCAATAAGCGGCACACCTAAACGGTCGGTCTGATATACTCTACGATGTCCTATATCGGAGATCTCCCGGCAAGCGTCCTCTTCTATACTCAACTGTATCAGACGTATGTCTTTTTTTGGCATTTTCAATAGACCTTCCACTCCTATGATGGCGGTACGTTGAAAACCGGTAGGGATACTTCCGTCCAAATATTGTTTACGGGTGATATGTACCTCACCTACAATGTTTAAGTTGGAACGCAAAGCTATCTTGATGGCTTTTTCCAAGGCTTCTCTGTTGATGGGGAACGGAGGAGTGTCATCTATGTCGTACGTACATGCTGTGGCATTGTTGATACGGTAAACGATTTCCTTGCGAGTCTTGAATTCCATCAATGCAGTGCCGTCATATTCTCCCAACTCGCTCAATGTGGGACGCATGTGACGTATCAACTCTGCATGATAGTTGTCGAATTTGTTGAATTTGCCTGCCGGACAATGGCAAAACAACTTCTTTTCCGTTTTTATTTGCTGATGAACCTCAAGTCCCGACATGAAGCCTATACGGTCATAGTCGGCTTGTGTTGCTTTTTTGCGATCTACGTAACCTGCCTGATTTTTAGTGTGTTCGTAGTTTGTTCGAGGGTCAAATTGTGTATTCATATTTTTATTAGAAGTTTGTACTTTTTAAGAATCCGCTAAATTACTGATTATTTCTTATAATACATCATTTTTTTAACGTTTTTTTAATCGTTTATTTAAACCTTTTTTGTCTTATTTCACATGGATTTTGTACTTTTGCATAAAATTGTTAAATGATGAAAATACGGCTTTGTCTTGTTGTTTTTCTCGTCTTTCTTCTTGCCGGCAGCATAAAGGCACAGAAAAACAAAACGGTAATACATATCGTCCATGCCGATAGAGCCGATTATGATGACCGTCTCGGCAAAGACATTCAGCGTCTTATAGGCAATGTGGTACTTCGTCAGGATTCTTCTTATTTTTATAGCGACAGCGCATATCTTAATGACAAGACAAGATGGTTCGAAGGGTTCGGCAATGTACATGTGGAGGTTAACGACAGTATAGACATTTATGGCAGACGTCTTAAATATAACGGAGAGACACGCTTCGCCGAGGTGTTCGACGACGTAGTCATGCGCGACGATTCCACCGTCCTTAGAACCGATTATCTTACTTATGACCGTATAGGTCATCTCGCTTCATATCCGCATCATGGCGTCATAACACGCAACGACAAACAACTCGTGAGTGAGAAAGGTTACTACCGCGACGATATCAAGGTATTCTACTTTAGAAAAGATGTTGTAGTGACTATGCCTGATTACAAGATGCTTAGCGACACATTGACATACGATACCAAGATAGAGACAATGCATTTTTTCGGTCCTACTACCATCATCAATGAAGACAATATTCTGAAAGGCAATTACGGATGGTATGATGCCAATGCTGATATCGCTTTCCTCGACAAAAAGGCTGTGCTGATGAATAATGAGCAGTCGATAAGTTCCGATTCTATGTATTACTCACGTTCTGTAGGCTTTGCCAAGGCGATGAGTGATGTAGTCATGCACGATACTGTCAACAAGGCTGTCGTCAACGGTGAGTATGCTGAATTGTGGAGTAAGAAAGGCTATGGCTTTGTAACTGACAGCCTTGAAACATTCTATTATGCTGACAGAGACACCCTTTTTATGCACTCCGACTCGCTGTATTTCTATTTCGACACTTTGACAAATGACTTGCTGAGAGTCAAGTCTTTTTATAACGTGCGTTTTTATCGTGCCGATATTCAGGGAAAATGTGACTCTCTCGATTATTTGGTAGCGGATTCTTCCGCTCGTTTGCGTCGTGACCCTGTGTTGTGGTCTCGTGACAGCCAGATGACGGGCGATTCTATAAACATCGTTGTTAAGAATAATGCCATAGACAGCGTGCTGATGACTCCCAATGCCTTTATAATTCAACAGGACAGCATTAAAGGATTTAACCAGATAAAAGGTAAACTCATTGTGGCTTATTTTGAAAATGATGAGTTGGACAGAATATTTAACGACGGTAATGCCGAAACGATATATTGGCTTCGTGAAGATGACGGGAGTCTTATCGGCATCAATTCTTCACAGTCAGTATCCATGATTATCACAGTCGTTAAAAATCAGATACAAAGAATAAAATATTTCCAAAAAACAGACGAGATATTGTATCCTGAGGAGAAACTTCCGGAAGGTAAAGACTTGCTGAAAGGTTTCCTCTGGCAAGATGAACTTCGTCCCAAAGATAAAACTGATATCTTCAGAAAACCTGTCATACCTTCAGATAATACGGATGACAACCCGAAGAAAAGAAGGAGAAGATAATACACAATTTCATACTTCATTGATTTTTTAGCCTTTCATAATCTGATTTTTGTTCTCATCCGACAGGTGAGTTTTTTCATGTTTTTAAATTATTTTTTATTTAATGATAATCATGAATATACAAAAAAGTTACTTTTTTTGATTTTTTATGTTGACAAAACAAAAAAATACGTAATTTTGCACCATCAAAAGGGGTATTAGCTCAGTTGGTAGAGCGTTTGAATGGCATTCAAAAGGTCAGGAGTTCGATTCTCCTATGCTCCACTGAAAGTCCTGCTTCTTAGCAGGACTTTTTTTATCCTGTCTTTTCATCTTTAAAATGTAAACATATAATATTTCTTTTTCCGAATTGTCCAAAAATTGGATACAATTGTCCAAAAATTAGACAGTTATAAATCGAGTTATATTTATAAATAATTGATAAACAATATTTTATAAATATGGCACGCGGTTTGTTTACATTTTTTTGATTTTAAACTTAAAATATTGAATAAAATGATAAAAGTAGAGAATTTGGTTAAGGAATTTAGAACTGAAGATATCATTACTACAGCTTTAGATAATGTATCTTTTGAGATTAAAGAGGGAGAGTTTGTCGCTATTATGGGCCCTTCGGGCTGCGGTAAATCCACGTTGCTCAATATTCTTGGCTTGCTTGACAATCCTACAAGCGGCAGTTATGTTTTTATGGGCAAAGAGGTTGCCGTGTTGAAAGAGAAAGACAGGACTGTTCTCAGAAAAGGCAATATAGGTTTTGTGTTTCAAAGCTTTAATCTTATTGATGAACTTACTGTCTATGAAAATATAGAACTCCCGTTGAAATATCTTGGACTTGGCAAGGAAGAAAGAATGGAGCGTGTGTATGCCATAATGAAAAAGGTGTCCATCACTCACCGTCAGGATCATTTCCCGCAGCAATTGTCTGGAGGACAACAGCAAAGAGTTGCTATAGCGCGAGCAATGGTATCCCGTCCAAAACTTATACTTGCCGACGAGCCTACCGGAAATCTCGACTCTAAAAACGGTACCGATGTCATGAATCTTTTGAAGTCCCTTAACGAGGAGGGTTCTACCATTGTAATGGTGACTCACTCACGTAAAGATGCCGCTTATGCAAACAGGATAATAAATCTGTTTGATGGAAAGATAGTTGATGAAGATAATAATGAGTTTTAATATTTAAATGTTCTATTATGCTGTCGTATCTTAGATTTTTATATCGCAACAAACTGTACACCTTGGTCAATGTGTTGGGTTTTGCCGTTTCGTTGATGTTTGTCATTCTTATTGCCGATTATGCCTGGCGTCAAAACAGTACCGATTCATGGAACGAAAATAAAGACCGTATATTTCTCCTCGGTACTCATTCATCATTTTATTCATGGCCTGAGATCACCAATGGCTTGGCGGAGTCGTTCCCGGAGATAGAAAAGATGTGCGGCGTAATGTCACACCATGGTAAGGTAAAAAGCGACCTTCATTATTACGAGTCCGATGATGAGCCTTTTATCCTGCTTGCCGATTCGACATTCTTCGACTTTTTTGATTTTAAGTTTGTCATAGGTGACAAGGCGACTGCCATGGATTCTCCGGATAAATGTGTCATTACTGAGTCTATGGCACAACAGTTGTTTAATGATGAATATCCTATAGGAAAATCTCTTACTATTATTGGTGCAAGAGATGTCATTGTGGGAGGACAAGATTCGTATGACACTACAGTATTATATACCGTATCCGCTGTTATAAAGGATTTTGACAAAACTGTGCTGCCTAATGAAACGAAAATAATAGTGAATATGGACAGACATCCTCAAACGCTTGGATATACCTTGAACAAACATCTTTACGCTTATGGTTCTACAGGTTATTATAAATCTTTTATGATGTTGAGACCGGATGCAGACATGTTGTCGAATTTGGATGCCGTCACACAATACTATGTTGACAATATAGATATGTATAATTATGGAAAACAGGAAAAAATCACTGTTACTCCATTAGGAGAAATCATGTTTGCACCTCAAAACGATGGATACGGATTGGAAAAAGGCAACAAAGGATTGTTAACCATATTGCTGTCTGCTGTCGTTGCATTGTTGCTGTTTGCTGTTATGAATTATATCAATCTTACTGTCGCCAATACAGGTTTTCGCTCCAAAGAGATGGCAACCAGAAGATTGCTCGGAAGCAGTGTGGGCAATATTTTCATTACTTTGATAGTTGAGTCGATATTTCTTGTCACAGTATCTTTTCTTATCGCTTTCTTCTTTGCATATAACTTCCAAAATGAGTTTGCCACACTCTTCAAGGGAAGGATAATATTGAAAAATGACATTACTGTAGGCACGGTTTCTATTTGTCTTGCATTCATAATATTGACAGGTGTTATTTCCGGCATTATTCCAAGCATACAGATGATGAGATACAAACCTATCAATGTCATCAAAGGCGCGTTTCGTTATCATTCCAAGATGGTGTTGAGCCGAATCTTTATCATTGTGCAAAATGTCATAACTATAGTTCTGGTTGTGGCTTCTTTGGTGATGATATTGCAGATAAGACATCTTACAAATGCTCCTTTGGGATTTGAAACCAAAAATATATATTATATCTATTATCCTGAGAATTATGATGTTTTAGGTCAAGAACTTGCCAAGTTGACATGTGTGGATAAAATTGGAGCTTTCAGCGGTTCTTCTTTTGCCGGATACAACAGGTCATATACTTCATTTACGGATGATAATGGAAAGAAACGGGTTTTCTTGCTCACGGAACTCGACAAGGAGGCAATGGAAATTTATGATATTGAATTTATTAAAGATGAAGGATGTAAGAAAGGTGCTGTTTATGTCAATGAGTGTGGATTGCATTCATTGGAGCTTGATGAAAACAATATGTCTTTTGTGGTAGGAGACAAACATTTTGATTTAGCAGGGATAGTGGCTGATTTCCATTTTAACAGTATTCTGAACAATCCTTCGCCTTTAATTATCACCATTGAAGACAGGGAAAATTTAAGTTCTTATATAGTCAAGACTGACGGTTCTTACGATGCCTATAGGGAAATATGCAATGTGATTGCTGAGGTAGAAGGTTATGCTGATGCCGGCTCTGTTTCCGGAATGGTTTTAAGTGTTGAAGAACTTATTTCCATGGAATATGAGGACATGAGGAATACTCTTAAAATTGTAGAATTGTTTACTTTTATCGCAATAATCATTTCCATGCTCGGTCTTGTCGGTATGTCGGTGTTTTATTTCTATCAGAAAAGAAAAGAGATAGCTTTGCGCAAAATCATGGGAAGCACTACGAAAGAGGTTACATGGTTGACCTTGAAAAACTTCTGTGCTCCAATAGTGATTTCTGCAATAATAGCAATTCCTTTGTCATGGTATATAATGAATGGTTGGCTTGAAAATTATTCATACAGAATCTCATGGACCCCATGGATATTTGTAGTCGCCATAATATTTACTTTTGTAATTGCAGTTTTATCGGTTCTTTTCCAAATTCTGAAGGCAACAAGAGAGAATCCTGTGAAATATATTAAAACAGAATAATTCATATCACGATAACATGATGAACCGCAGTATGATGATGCTGTGGTTCATTTTTTTGTTTTGAAAATTGAAAGTATATGTATTATGAGAAACTTTTGGTATTTTCGTTTTTGTTGTCAACAGAAGTTATTTATGGGCAAATAGGATTTTAATTTAACAAAAGTCAGTTGTCCTGTGGAATGAGTTTATTCTTTTTGACTTTTTATATTGACAAAACAAAAAATTACGTAATTTTGCACCATCGAAAGGGGTATTAGCTCAGTTGGTAGAGCGTTTGAATGGCATTCAAAAGGTCAGGAGTTCGATTCTCCTATGCTCCACTGAAAGTCCTGCTTCAAGAGCGGGATTTTTTTATATTATAACATTGATGTCTGACGGAAAATGTTTTTATATAGATATATCTATCTGATTGATAATAATTTAGAATGTTTTAAATAATACGGGATTTTTGTGAGAAATTAAACAAAAAATGATAAAAACCAGACTATTTTTATTACTCTGAACATAATCTTCTTTTTGAACAGTGTTTCAAAAAGTGTGTAATTAAAGGTTCCTATTTCACAGAAAAATACTATTTTTTCAGAATTGGGACAATAACAATTTCGCCACATCGTCACCTGATTTCACCACAAAAAATGCCAAAAACGGCCTGTTTTTATGAATTTCACCACAAACTTGCCGATTTCACCACATCAAAAGACTTTTATTCTGATATATTTTTTAGGATTTTCCTCTATGGCTTTCACCAACCGCTGCAATGCCTGAATAGCTTCATTGGCATTATAATAAAGAGAGTCTTCCGTCATCATCTTTCCTACGGAACCTTGACCTCGGTTAATATTGGATATAAGTATGTCGAGTTCATTTATTGTAGAATGCAAAGAAGTAATCATATCGCCATATTCCATGGCAGAAAGAGTATCACTTATGCGTGAGAGATTCGCTGATGCATTGTTGAAATTGTCGATGATATCATGTATCTTATCTTTCTCGTCATTAAAAGTATTATTTACACCATACGACAATTCCGACAGGTTTTGCATGGATGAAGAGAATTCCTTAACCCCGTTTTTAATATCATCACGAAGACCGTCGTCAAGGAGTGCATTAAGAGAAGCTGTGAGAGTGTCGAGAGACATGACCAAGTTTTCGACCTTGTCTTTCAGCGGCATCAGTTGAGAAGACAGAGTATTCATCACACCCAAATTTCTTTTTGACAACAAAGTGTCGCCCACATTGGCAACTGTCGTTGAATTGCCGAGAACGAGACTAACCGAAGAATAACCAAGAAGGCTACTCGATATAGACACCACAGTATTTTCCGGTATCTTGATAGTCTCGTTGATGGAAAATTTCAATATCACAGTACCGTCATTGTCAGGATTAAGGTAAATATCATCGACCTGTCCCACGCTGACGCCGCTGACAAGTACCTGATTAGCAGGCTCTATGCCACCGGCATTATCGAAAACAGCATAATAATAAGGTTGAAAGTGAAACAGTTTCTTGCCTTTCAGAAAATTGAAGCCCCAAATAAAAAGTACCATTGCTGCCAAAAACGACAAGCCTATTATAATAGATTTTCTTTTGTTTTCCATAGAGATATTTTAATACGTTAACATTACTTTTAATAAAATGTTATATAGTCTGTTCAATTTATTCTTTCTCCGTTTACGAATTTCACCACAAAAGCATCCTTATAACCTTTTGCTCTCACTGTTTTACAATATCTGTCAGCCTCCGACTTGGTACTGAACTGCCCGGCAGTATATCTGTAACTGCCCTTATAGTAATAACACGACACATTGTCAAGACCTTTATAGCAAGACTTCATATTGCTTACTTCTTCAGGTTTGCTGTCGAACTGTACTTTATACACAATGACATCATCCTTTCCATTGGCATCAGATACTGCCATTGTTTTCCTCCAATTCTCATCGGATTCTTTTTTATAATCCCTAAAGGCGCGAAAAAGAGCGGAAGCTATATAATCCTGACCCAGTTCCGACAACAGGAACTTCTCCTCATTGACATTGGACAGGAATCCAATTTCCACCAAGATGGAAGGCATGGCAGTACGGTACAACACGAGGAAGCCCGCCTGTTGCACGCCTCTATTCTTACGCCCCACTCTATTGACAAGCTGATTTTGGACACGTTCGGCAAGGTCTAAAGATTTTTGTTTATATTCACTCTGTATGAAACTGAAGGCTATGTAAGCCTCAGTACTGTTAGGGTTGAAGCCGCCATAGTTGACATCGGCATCCTCTTCATACAGAATAGCGGCATTTTCCAATTTAGCGACTTCGAGATTAGCTTCATTTCTATGCTCACCCATCACAAAAGTCTCTACGCCGTTGGCAGAAGTAGCTTTAGGAGCCGAGTTGCAATGTATGGAGATGAATACGTCAGCAGCTTCGTCATTAGCTATCTTGGCGCGCTGATTCAATGAAACAAACACATCTTTGCTCCGAGTATAAACAACTTCCACATCCGGACAGTATTTCTCTATATAACGACCTGTCTTTAAAGCGACCTTGAGAGTAATATCTTTTTCCCGCGACTTTTTGCCGAGAGCACCCGGGTCCTTGCCGCCATGACCGGCATCGATAACGACTTTTTTTATCACTCCCTCCTGCGCCGGGAGATCAAAAACAGCCATAAACACAGCCATCACAACAAGAAAAATAAATTTCAACCGTTTTTTAGTCATTTGATAAAGCATAAAATGTATCTTTGCATCAAATTTCATCTTACAAAAATAAATAAAAATTGTCAAAACTCAGAACATATACATTTTTTTTGTTGTTATTCCTGATTATTTCAATAATAATACATGGATGTAAGACGACAAAACCTATGTTTTCTGAAGAAGACAATGAGATTGCCGATAGTCTTGCAGTTAAAGAAGAAGATAATAATGACAGTCTTACAACACTGTATATCACCACTTTAGACGAGGACACACTCAAAGCCGGAGACAGCATTTCCCCGACATATATTATAACGAGTAACGACAGTCTCCCGAAAGGAGACAGCATAGTCAACATAGGACAAGGCGCGATCAACGACAGTGTCAATGGCGTCGCTCCGGTAAAAAAAGACTCCATATCAACAACCCAAAAGTCCGTCATCGACAGTGAAATAGAACGTTCATGCAACGATTCCACAATACAGGACTTCAAATCCAACAAAATTTTTTACTACGGAGATGCCAAGGTAAAATACGAAGATATCACCATAGAGGCAGATTATATAGAATTCGACTTTGACAAACATACAGTATTCGCCTCAGGTTTGCCCGACTCTTCCGGCACAATAGCAGGCAAACCTGTCTTCACGGAGGGAAGTCAGAAATATCTTTCCGACGAAATGACTTTCAACTTCGACACCAAGAAAGGCATCATCAACAAGGTGTTTACAGAAGATGCTCAAGGTTATATTCATGGTACCAAAGTCAAAAAGATGGATGACAACAGCATCAACATCAGATCCGGTTCATTCACCACCTGCAGCAATCAGGAACATCCACATTTCGAGTTCCGTTTTCAGAAAGCGAGAGTGATTCCCAATGACAAGATCGTCACCGGACCTGCATATTTCGTCCTGGAAGAGACGCCCATACCTGTGGGAGTGCCTTTCAGCCTTATCCCCAACAGCAAAGGTCAACGTTCCGGAATAATATTCCCCTCTTTCGGAGAGTCAGCCAACCGCGGATTCTACTTCGAAAACGGAGGCTACTATTGGGGCATAAACGAACACATGGATTTAGAACTCGTAGGTGACATCTACACAAGAGGCAGCTGGGCCATAAAACCCACCTTTCGTTATGTGAAACGTTATGCCTACAACGGTTCATTTTCCGGCAGTTATGCTGTCAACAAAGTAGGCACCGAAGGCTCTGCCGACTTTACAGTAAGCAAAGACTTCAAGATAAGATGGATACACACTCAAGACCCTAAAGCACGTCCCAAGTCATCTTTCTCCGCCAACGTGTATATCGTCAGCTCCGATTACAACCAATATAACGCCATCTCGTCAAATGAATATCTCAGCAATACTTTTCAGTCGAGTATAGCATACCAGACGAGTTTTGCCGATTTGTTCTATCTCACCGTCAACGGCAGCCATAGCCAAAACACACTTAACAACACCATGACGATAACACTGCCGGAAGTAACACTGTCGATGAATAGAATATATCCTTTTAAAAATCTTGGCAAACCCGGCAAGAAACACTGGTATCAGGATATCAATCTCAGTTATACTTTCAACGCGCAAAATTATATCACAGGAATAGACAGCATGATTTTCAAAGGCAACTGGGTCAACAATCTGCAAAACGGAATACAACACAGGATACCCATAAACATCCCTCTTAAAGTAATGAAACACTTCACTCTGACGACATCTTTCAATGCCGTGGATCGTATGTATTTCAATTATTTCGAGAGAGAATGGGTCAACGACTCATTGGGAGGTCATGTAGAAACCGACACAGTACATGCTTTCCGCAATGTCTTCTCTTTCGACATGTCAACATCTTTAACCACAAAGATTTACGGTATGGTGACATTCAAGAAAGGACCATTGCGTGCCATCCGTCATGTCTTCACTCCGCAAATAGGATTTTCATACAACCCGGACTTCAGCTCGGATTTCTGGAATTATTACGACACCTACATAGATGGTAACGGAGTGGAACAACTGTACAGCCTGTTCCAAGGCAATGTTTACGGGACACCACCTTCCGCACAATCCGGGAGACTGACTTACAGCTTTGGAAACAATTTGGAAATAAAAGTACCATCTAAAAAAGATACAGTGACGGGATTGAAGAAAGTGGTTTTGATAGATAATCTCTCATTATCAGGAAGTTATGACTTGGCAAAAGACTCTGTCAACTGGTCATATCTCTCCATAAGCGGAAGAACCACATTATTTAAAAAATTGTCAGTACAATATTCCTGCATATTAGACCCTTATGCTGTAGATTCACTCGGTCGTCAGACCAATAAATTTGAATGGGACGTAAATAAACGTCTATTCAGAAAAAACAGCTCATCATGGAATCTCAGTGTCAGCTATACACTGAACAATGATACTTTCAAAAAGAAAAAAAACAATGAAAAGAAAACAGATACCATACCCGACTCGCCTTTTGCCTCCGAACAGGAAATGAAAGACATAAGAGAGAATCCCGATTCATATATAGACTGGAAAACAGCATGGTCTCTGTCACTGTCATATAATCTGAGACTAAGCAACAGTTTGTCGTATATCAACTTCATACTCAACGACAACAGAAGTTTAGTACAGACTTTGGGTGTCAGGGGGGATGTAAAACTGTCACCCAACTGGAAAGTGTCGGTACAGACAGGCTGGGACTTCGAGGCCAAGAAATTGTCTTACACTTCTCTGACAGTTTACAGGGACTTGCATTGTTGGGAGATGAGATTCAACTGGATACCTATGGGGACATACAAGAGTTGGAACTTTGCCATCAACGTCAAGGCTTCGGCGCTTCAAGACCTGAAACTCACCAAGAAAAAAGACTATAGAGACAACTGATGACTCCTGTTTTAACTGTTCGATTATAATATTTTTGTGTTTTTCTTAATAATTGAAAAAATATTTATATCTTTACACCGAAAATAAATAAAACTTCTGATATGAAGAGATTGTTGACATTATTATTATTGATAACAGGGTTATCATGTTTTGCTCAAGTTGAAAGCGATTTCGAAAAATTCAAAAGAGAGCAGCAGGAACAGTTAAATGCAATGAAAGATTCTCAGAATGACGAAATAAAAGCCATGATAAAAGAATATGACGATTACGTCAAGGCTGAAAAAGAAGCATACAATGCTTTCGTCAAGAAGATGAGTGCATTATGGGGAGAAGAGAATGTCACTGAGAGCACACAGACCAACTGGGTAGAGTATTATGACGACGGCAAGACACGTAGCAATGTAGATTTCGAGAACGGAGAGGCCACTATTGAGATAATACTCGATGAAGACACTTCACAGGCGAGCGGAGAAGAAGAACAGAGCATCATAGAAAACAAGGTAGAGAACAGTGTCAAGAGACTTCTCATCACCAAAGGCAAGACCAAAGACTATGATACTCCAATGGAGAAAGCAGTACCTTTGCAGTCAGAGGCGGTTTTGGAAAATCAGGTGCAGACTCCTTCAGGCAAGATGGTGACAGAAGAGACTGTTGAAGAAGATGCAAAAGAGATAGCCGCTGCCATGGTGCCGGAAGTAAAGACCATTAAAGGTTCCGACGGGAAGGAACGTAAAGTGGTGACAGTGAAGTTGGACCTTGTTCCCGACCACTTGAGAACCCGCGCCGAACAATACAAAAACGAGGTGGAAAAATATTGTAACATGTATGACCTCGAACCGGCTTTGGTATATGCCGTGATACAGACAGAATCGGCATTTAATCCAAAAGCCAAATCTCATGTGCCTGCATACGGACTCATGCAGATAGTGCCTAATTCGGCAGGCAAAGATTGTGCCCAAAGTCTCAAGAAACCTTTCGACAAACCTACGGCAAACTATCTCTATGAACCGAATAACAACATAGAAATGGGTGTACATTATCTGTATCTGCTGAGAAAACGTTATTTCAACAAAGTGACTGATACAGACAAAAGCATATTGTGTATGATAGCTTCATACAATACAGGAGCCGGTAACCTCGCTCGTGCTTTGAGAGGCGATACCAACATCAGCAAGGCAATACCCAAAATAAACGAGATGTCATATAAGGAACTGTTTTCCTATCTCGAAAAACACCTTCTTCCGGAAACACAAAACTATATCAGGCGCGTGTCCTCGAGAATGGATGATTTTAACAAATGGATAAAATAAACGTTAATACTTTTCAGTTTAATAAACTTATTTAAAAATCAACTTAATTAAAAAAATCAACACTATGAAAAAAGTTATTGCGACCAATAACGCTCCAGGAGCCATAGGACCTTACAGTCAGGCTATAGTAGCCAACGGGATGTTGTTTATCTCCGGCCAGATTCCGATTAACCCTGCAACGGGAAATATCGTTGAAGGAGGTATCAACGAACAGACAGAACAGGTGATGAAAAACTTGCAAGCCATTCTGGCAGAAGCAGGATGTACCTTCGCCAATGTGGTAAAATCCACATGTCTGCTCAGCGACATGGCCAACTTCGGTGCCATGAATGCAATTTATGGCAAATACTTCACCGAGAATCCTCCGGCGCGTGCCGCTTTTGCAGCAAAAACTCTCCCGAAGGACGTCATGGTAGAGATTGAAATGATAGCAGTTCTTTAATACATTAATCATGCCGTACACTTATCAGTATCCACGCCCGTGTGTGACTGTTGATATCGTAGTATTCAGAGCCACAGACAGAGGGTATGACATCTTATTGATAAAACGCAAGAACGAACCGTTCAAAGACGCCTGGGCTCTTCCCGGCGGTTTTATCGAGATGCAGGAGACATTGGAAGAGTCGGCAGCAAGAGAATTGCGCGAAGAAACAGGTCTTACCGGTGTCGAGTTACATCAACTCGGCACCTTCGGAGACCCCGACAGAGACCCGAGAGGTCGTACAATAACAGTGGCATACTATGCCTTGGATAACACCAACACCGAAGTCAAAGGTGAAGATGATGCCGCAGATGCTCAATGGTTTCCATTGTCATCTCTGCCTTCATCCCTCGCTTTCGACCATGATATTATCATTAACACAGCTATCAACACATTAAGTTATTTGAAAAATGAGACATTTTAAAGTATTATTATTAAGCATAATTTCCATCATTTTGATGGCTTCATGTAGCAATGACGACAACTCCGCCACACAACCCGATTATGGAAAACTTATCATCGGCAAATGGAGAACCGCTGACAGCACATACTTCGAGAGATATTACTCGGACGGCACCGGCAAACAGTGGGACCTCAAAGACGACGTACAAGAAGATGAGGCAGTACCTTTCAGATGGGAAATGGATACGGAAGAACCTACACGTTTCATGCAATGGATACAGACAAGCGTGGGAATAGAAGTACCTCAGGCTTGCATAATATTGGAACTTACAGACAATACATTCAGATATAACAACGAAGGATTTAGAGCAGAATATTCCCTGATAAGGGCAGAATAACTTAGACTATGAAAAAAGCACTGAAAATCACTTGGATAAGTCTTGCATCACTGTTAGGAGTAGTTATCTTGACAGTGATAATAGCATTATGGATTTTATTAAGTCCGAAACGTGTCACTGCCATAGTGAATGAACAAGCTCCCAAATTCATAACCTGTGATTTCAACATCGAGAAAGTCGATGTCTCTTTGTTTAAAACCTTTCCTGACTTGGGATTGGAACTATGCAAAGTGGTGCTGATTTCTCCTGTTCAGGGCAGTCCTTCGGATACTCTTGCCTTTATAGATAATTGTGTTGTTTCTGTCAACATCGTCAAGTTTTTATTCGACAAAGAGATAATAATAAATGAGTTCTATTTGGAAAATGGTGATATCAATGTGTTTTACGATGCTGAAGGGAATACCAACATTGACATCATGACAGAAAAAGAACCTGAAAAAGAAAACAAGAACGAAACCGAAAACACTTTTCCATACAACATCATAGATCTCAACAAGATAGAAGTCAAGAACATTAACATTAAATATACCGATACGCCCAACAGCATAATGGCTGATATCAAAGCACTCGCCATGTTGATAAAAGGCAACCTTTCCAATGATATTGTCAACGCAGACTTCAACATCACGGCACAGAACATCAGTTATGACGGCAACGCGGATTCTCTTGCCATGAATGTGAAGCTCGACAGCGTCAAAATGAAAGGCATAGGCAGAATGTATGGCGAAGACCTCAGCGCCGACATGACTTTAGGCAGCGACAAAATATCATACAACGACAGTGACAACAATAATATCTCTCTTAACAACATAAACCTGAGATATAACGGCAAGGTGGAATCTCTCAACATAATACAGGGTATTATGGATATGAATTTCACTGACTTGTCGATGACAATAGCAGATGAAAAGTTTGTTAATGATATAGATATTGAAATGACTCTGCCTTTAGCTCTAAACCTCAGTGCAACGGATGCTACTTTTGACGATTCAAAAATCAAAATCAATGATATTGAGATAGATTTTAAAGGCGATGCTTCGATGAAAGGTGAAGACATTGCCATGAATCTCGATGTAAACACCAACACGATAGACATTGAAAAGACCGTAGCCTTGCTACCTGCCTTTATAATAGAGGATGTAATGGGCAACATGAATGTAAAAGGCTCTGCCAAAATAGACGCTCATATAGAAGGGACATATAACAACTCTATAATGCCTGTCGTCACCGCCACCGTGACATATAATGACGGTAATGTGTTAATGCCTGATATGCTTCCTTTCCCATTATCCGATATAAACACGGCATTAACAATGAATTTAGACCTCAACAACAGGTCTGACGTTACAATTGACAATCTGAAAGTCTCGATGAACAACACCTCATTGACACTTTCAGGCAACATCAAAGATGTCATGAACAAGATGTCATGCGATGTCACAATGGACATAGACACATATTTTGACGATTTGCGGTATTTCATTCCGGAAGACATAAATGCTGAAGGACGGTTAAAGGCACATATCAACGCAAAAGGCTATATGGATGACTTCGCCAAAATGAACCTGATGAAGACTTCTGTCAATGCCGACTTCGAATTGACAGACCTCGACCTGCTGTGTTTCGATACCATTGCAGCCCAATCATCGATAATAAGAGGCGACATAACAGTTCCGAATCCAAATAGCACTATGGTATCCAACAGTTTGGCAAAGATAAATATCATAGGCAACAATATGAATGCCGATATCACCAATATGTTGACAGCTCGGTTGGAGAACTTCAACTTCGACATACATACCTCCGATATCCTTGACGATGATGTAAAGCCTGCCATATTCGTTGATTTCGGCTTTGGAGCCATCGACTTCACCATGGATGACATGGTAGTCAACGCCGACAATGCGTCAGGCAGCGGTGCCATGTTGCCTTCAACAAATATAGACAACCAGTATTATATTGCTGTATTCTCGAGTGACAGCCTTTTGTTTACCATGGGTGAAGACATGCATTTCGAAACAGAACATATAAGCCTCGATGCTACTGCTGACTATAACAAAGACGAGAAAGAACTGCTCTTGCAATGGAATCCGGAAGTCAACGTGGACCTCAGCAATGCGTTGCTCGATATGAGCAGCATGCAAGAAACCGTATTCCTCCCTGCCATAAACTTTGAATATTCCGGCAACAAGTTAAATATCAACAACAGTAATATATTACTCGGAAATTCCGATTTCGAACTTAAGGGTGTCATAACCAACATAAACAAATTCCTTAAAAAAGAAGGCTTGTTGAAAGGCGACCTCACCTTTACATCTTCATATACCGATGTCAACGAGATTATGGATATTTTCAACGGCATGGGAACAAACGATACTATAGTTGAAGATACCACTGTTGAAACCTCCGTTGAAGCTGCAGAAGAAGACGATCCATTCATGGTGCCTCTCGGCGTGGATATTACATTGAACACCAAGATAGAGTCAGCTAAAGCCGGCAATATGGACCTCGCAAACGTAGGTGGTATGCTCACCGTGAAGGACGGCACGCTGATACTTCAGGAAATGGGATTCACGAGCAACGCTGCCAGAATGTTGCTGACCGCAATGTACAAATCTCCACGCAAGAATCATCTGTACGTTGGTCTCGACTTCCATCTCCTTGACATTGACATAGCCGAGATGATACGTATCATACCGGATTTGGATACTATAGTGCCTATGCTTAAATCATTTTCCGGCAAGGCAGAATTCCATCTTGCTGCTGAGACCAATTTGAAATCCAACTACGAGCCTAAAATCTCCACCCTCAGAGGCGCCACGTCAATAAAAGGCAAAGACCTCGTTGTCCTCGACAGTGAGACATTCAAGATGATTTCAAAATATCTTCTCATGGGTAAAGATGCCAAGAATCAGATAGACAGTCTCTCAGTGGAAATAGGTGTCTTTAAAAATGAAGTCGATGTCTATCCATTCTTAATAGCAATGGACGATTATCAGGTTGCCATATCGGGACGTCATTTCCTCGACATGACATTCGACTACAACCTGTCTGTCATAAGACCGCCCATCATCAACCGTTTGGGACTCGACATAAACGGCAGTATCGACAATCTGCAATATCATCTGATAAAAAGCAAACATGTCAATCTCTTCAAACCCGACAAAAG
Source organism: Bacteroidales bacterium Phil6 (assembly GCA_002633315.1). GTDB lineage: Bacteria > Bacteroidota > Bacteroidia > Bacteroidales > F082 > Limimorpha > Limimorpha avicola. The sequence goes on along the minus strand of NWBN01000015.1, from coordinate 15,192 downwards.
GGATCACATACAAGAACAGATATTGCGTGTTAAAGCTGCCATTGCAAAATCGCTGGAAGACAACATTAAGGAATGACATATAAATGTCAAAGAAAGGCTTGCAAAATATTATTACCGTTTTAAGAATACTGCCGGGCATCATGTTTGTATGCTCGGCAGTATTGAAACTTATATCTTTAGACAGCTTTGAGATATACCTGTACAGTTTCGGACTATTCGACTTCGTTATCACTGCACTGTCAGCACGTCTTCTTATAGCGGCGGAATTTGTCATAGGCTGTTTTCTGATATTGAAACTGCATTACAGATTCGCTTGGACAGCGACATTATTAGTATTATGCGCTTTCACCGTATTTCTTGTTTATGTAATGATGTTCAGAGAAGACGATAACTGTTACTGCTTCGGCGACATAATAAAACTGAAACCGGAAGAGTCAATAATAAAAAATATAATCACCATCTTCCTGCTCATCATCACAAGAAAAGAAAAAAGCCATGAATACAGACACAAAATTCTGATTACAAATGTCATAACAATATTATCAATAATAATACCTTTTTTCATCATGCCGGCAGATGCATTGTATAACATGATTTATTCAAGAGAAAGAAAACTCAATAACGAGGTTTTCAGAAAGACATTTCTTGAAGATGAGAAAAAAGAACTTATCACCATCGTTTCCACAGAACAAGACTTGCCGGATATAGTAATAGACAGCACCTCATTATACATACAAGGAAAGAAAATGATGATATTCATCGCTCCCGGCTGCAAATTTTGCATGACAGGTATGAAAAAAATCAATATGATGACTGAGAACCTGAATATCAATAAAAATGATATTAAAATAATAGCATTCGGTCATGAAAAATCCATAGCCGGATTCATAAAAGAGACAGGCAGTGACAGTTATGAATATTGGAGAATAACGCCTCCTGAAGCCATAGATATTTGTTTAGGCCGTTTCCCGACTTTTATATTCATGGAAAACGACAGCATTACCGGTGTTTACGACTATCGGCAAATCGATGATAAAATCATGACAGCACATCTGAAATAATTTACCTCAAAATTCAGAATGTTTTTCATTTCTGTTCAATAAGGTAAATATTGTATTTTACAAACAATCACATATAAGTTTGTTATCTTTAGTGTCAAGCAACACTTGTTATGTTATATGATAATAAAAACTGTTTTTATCTGTAAAATTCACGATTAATCCGGATTTTACGGATTTTATAAAAGAACATCTTTTGTACAGTATCTTTTAAATAAATCACAGATTGTATCAACAACTTTTGTGTTGCAATATGAGTCATAAACTTTAACTAAATTACAATATACACGTATATTATTGAGCTAATCATTGTTACATGGAATCACGCCATATTTTTCAATATCTCCGTGAGTTCTCTCATTCCTTCCGAAGCACCTTTATTAATAACGGTAATGTCGATATTTCTGTTGACATTTACCGGTTTGGGGTCGATCAGGAATATTCTGGCTTTGTTTGGGACATAATGAATCAGTCCGGCTGCCGGATAGACGTTAAGAGAGGTGCCGATAATAATGAAGATATCGGCTTTTGATGCATAATCGACAGCTTTTGTCATATTGGGCACGGCTTCGCCGAACCATACTATGTAAGGTCGCAGTTGGCTGCCGTCTCCGGCCTTGTCACCTATCTTTACCTCATAATTATCCGGTTGCAATTCAATTATATAGCGTGGATCATTGGGATTGAATGAGGAGCATACTTTTGTCAATTCTCCATGTAGGTGCAGCACATTGGAACTTCCTGCTCTCTCATGCAGATTGTCAACATTTTGTGTTATCACCGTCACGTCGAACATTTTTTCCAATGATGCCACAAGTTCATGACCTTCATTGGGCATAACTTCAAGTAGTTGTTTTCTTCTTGCATTATAGAAGTCTATTACGAGTTTTGGGTTTGCTTCATAACCTTCCGGTGTTGCGACCTGTTCCACCGGATATTGTTCCCATAATCCTCCGGCATCGCGAAAAGTGCTTATTCCACTCTCAGCACTCATACCGGCACCTGTTAAAATCACGACTTTTTTCATGTTATTTATTGTTATACTGGTTCATAGTGAGGTCAACACCTTGAGTGACAAAACTTTTTATCATCTCTACTGCAATATCTAAACGTTGTTCCACTACTGTCATTTCAGAGGCTTTCCATTGTCCTATGACATAATCTATTTGTTTTCCGTATGGGAAATCATTGCCTATTCCGAAGCGCAGACGACAGAAGTTGTTGGTTCCCAATGAGTTGATAATGTCCGATAATCCATTATGGCCGGCATCGCTGCCTTTTTTCTTCATACGCAGAGTGCCGAGAGGCAAAGCTATCTCGTCGAGTACTATTAAGATATTTTCTAACGGTATTTTTTCCTGCGTCATCCAATATCGTACCGCTTTTCCGCTGAGGTTCATATAAGTAGTGGGTTTTATGACAAGCATGACACGTCCTTTGAAACGCATCTCCGATATCATGGCAAAACGCGACGTGGTGAATTGTACATCGAACTCTTTCGCCATTCTGTCAGCTATCATGAAACCAATGTTATGCCTTGTTTGGGCATATTCATGACCTATGTTACCGAGACAAGCAATTAGATATTTCATAGTGCAAAGATATAAAAAAATATAAAGGATATAAAAAAAGCCTCCCCGAGGGAAGGCTAAAGTTATGTATAACTAAACGATTATTCCTCTTCGGTTTCTTCAGAGACAGATGCTCCACGAGCCATCTTAACATCTACTATGATGGTATTGGGGGCTATCATAGGTGTAACATTCGGGATATCCAAGTCTTTTACTTTTATTGACTGGTTAAGGTTCAATTTGCTGATATCGATAATGATTGAATCAGGAAGGTCGTTGACAAAACCTGACACTTTCAATTTGGAGATGTTGTGATTCAGTTTACCACCACGCATTACGCCCGGAGAAGTTCCTTTAGTACGTACCGGAAGCAATACTGTGATAGGTTTTTCTTCGTTGATGGCGAGGAAGTCGGCATGCAATACCTCATCATTAACAGGATGATACTGAACCTCTTGAAGAATAGTATGATAAACTTTGCCATCAATGTCGAAATCAATGACAAAAGTCTCGGGTGTGAAGAGAATATGTTTGAAATTTTTGGCATCGGTATAGAATCTCAGTTGTTTTCCTTTGTAGGTCAACTGTTTTCTTCCTTTACCGCAGTTAAATTCCATTTCTTCACCGGCGCCGAGGAGTACACAGGGCACCAAGCCCTCTTTGCGCAGTTTCTTAGCATCTTTTTTCCCTACGTTCTCGCGGAGAGAACCACTCAATGATACTGTTTTCATGATTTTAAATTTTAGTTGATTATTATTTAGTCTTGTTAAACAAAGAACTAATGGATTCATAATTTTCGACACGTTTTACCACTTCGGCAAAAAGTTCTGCTGTTGACAACACATGTATTTTGCTGCACGGGTCTTTCAGCGGTATGGTGTCGGTGACGACGACTTCGTCGAATACGGAGTTTTCTATTTTCTCCATGGCGTTGCCTGAGAAGATAGGATGTGTAGCGAAAGCGCGTACGCTTCTTGCTCCGTTGTCTTTCAAGAGCTGACCTGCCCTTGTGATGGTGCCGGCTGTGTCAATGATGTCGTCTATCAGAATAACATCACGGTCTTTTACATCGCCTATGAGCAACATCTGTTCTATGGCGTTCGGTTTGGAACGTTGTTTGTGACAGATGCAGAATACCGTGTTGAGCATCTTGGCGTACGATGCAGCGCGACGTGTGCCGCCGGCGTCGGGTGATGCCATGATGAGATCCGGCAATTTAAGGCTTTCTATGTAAGGAACGAATATTTTCGAGGCATAGACGTTATCGACAGGAATGTCGAAAAATCCCTGTATCTGATCGGCATGAATGTCCAAAGTGATGACTCTTGTCACACCGGCAGTGGTCAATAAGTTGGCAATCAACTTAGAGGCTATACTGATACGTGGACGGTCTTTTCTGTCTTGACGTGCAAATCCGAAGTAAGGAATGATGGCGACTATCCTGCGCGCTGATGCTCGTTTTGCGGCATCTATCATCAATAACAGTTCCATAAGGTTTTCTGTAGGAGGAAATGTCGATTGGATCAAAAACACATCCCTTCCTCTGATGTTTTCATCGAAACTCGGCTGGAACTCACCGTCAGAGAACTCCAAAACACTCGATTGACCAAGAGGTTTGCCATAATATCCTGCAATCTTTTCTGCTAAATATCTTGTGGCTCTGCCTGAAAATATCGTTACAATAGGTTCTTGCATAACAATGATGTTGTCTGTTACAATTTTGCCGCAAAAATAAGACATTTTTTTATGTTATGAAAATTTTTTTATCTCTGTTTCAATCTATTTTGAATAATATGTTTATTGAAAATATAATGTTGATAATCAATATGATATATTAAATACATGTTGTGTTTCATATTTTTGTTATTATATTGACATAAAAACAATTGAATAAAAAAGATGATTTTTAACTGAAAAATTTTGGGATTAATAAGGAAGCCTTTGTGTTGTTGGAATTTTTCATTATATTTAATCAAGTGATGATAAAAATCATGTAATGTTTGTATGTCATTGATAATAAGAGACATGTAAAATATATTGTGTTAAGGTGGGAAAAAAGCAAAAAAATATTTGCAGATTAAAAAAAATTAGTAATTTTGCAGCCGCAAAGGTTCATTGAAAGTAATGCCTAGGTGGCGGAATTGGTAGACGCGTCGGTCTCAAAAACCGATGAGGTAATACTCGTGCCGGTTCGATCCCGGCCCTGGGTACATGAAAACCTGTCAGTTGTATTGTCAACTGACAGGTTTTTTATTTGGGCAGTTTATGATTACCATTTTTTATTTTAATTGCACTTGAAATTATTTTTTCTGTTGGTTGGTTTATTTTTTATCTTTGCAAAATGACAATGTATGCCCTCATGGCATGTGTTTTATGATGAATATATATTGTAAATATTAGAAATACATAATATGGACAATTCTTTGTTAGGACTTTCTTTCGATGAGATGAAACAGTTGGTGCAGAAGCACGATTTACCCAAGTTCACTGCTAATCAGTTAGTGGAATGGTTGTATAAGAAACGTTGTCGTAACTTTGATGATATGACGAATCTCTCGAAGACTACACGTCAACTGTTGAATGACAATTATGATACAGGGTTTCATCCTCCAATAAAGGTACAGGTGTCGAATGATGGCACAAAAAAATATCTTTTTCATGTCGAAGATGGCTATGTGGAGACTGCATATATACCTGACAGAGATCGTGCCACGCTTTGTGTTTCTTCTCAGGTGGGTTGTAAAATGGGATGTGAGTTCTGTCAAACCGGTAAACAGGGATTTCAGACCCAACTGAGTGCCGGCGATATAATTAATCAGATTCTTTCTCTTCCAGAGTTCGAAAATCTTACAAATTTCGTTTTTATGGGTATGGGAGAGCCTATGGACAACTACGATGCCGTGATGCGTTGTCTTGAGATAATGACATCTGAATGGGGTCTTGCCATGAGTCCTACACGTTTCACTGTCTCTACAGTAGGAGTGATACCTTTTATGAAGCGTTTCATGAAAGAATCCAAGTGTAACCTCGCAGTCAGCATGCACAGTCCTTTCCATGACGAACGTTTGTCGTTGATGCCGGTGGAGGCAGCTTATCCTATCTCTGAGGTGATACATGCCTTGCGTCAACATGACTGGAGCGGACAAAGGAGATTGTCTTTCGAATATATTGTCTTTAAAGGACTTAACGATACTAAAGACCATGTACGTGAGCTTGCTCGTTTGTTGGGAAGCATGCGCTGCCGTGTCAATCTGATACGATTCCATTCGGTTCCCGGGGTGTCGTTGCAGAGTCCTTCAGACAAAGATATGGTGCAGTTCAGAGATAAACTCAACGACAAAGGCATCATAGCTACCATAAGAGCTTCACGCGGGCAGGATATAGATGCTGCTTGCGGTCTTCTATCGACTCGTAATGAGATGCAGTTGTAACATTAAGACGTTCAGAGTGATTATATAACTAAAAATATACGGTTTTGCAGACATTAAAATCACAGATTAACACAGGAAGTGCTGATTTTCAAGATAATAAGAAAGCATATTCGGAATTGTTGTCACGCTATCGCGAGGCCATGTACATTAGTATGCAGGGCGGTGGAGAGGCTGCCGTAGCCAAACATAAAAAGAGAAACAAGTTGCTTGCAAGAGAGCGTATCAATATGCTTATCGACAAAAACACTCCCTTTCTTGAGTTGTCGCCTATGGCCGCCTACGACACCTATAACAACGATTTCCCTTCAGCCGGAATTGTCACAGGTATTGGAGTGATACAAGGCAGAGAGGCCATCATCGTCGCCAATGACGCCACTGTTAAGGGCGGTACCTATATGCAATATACCGTAAAGAAACACCTTCGTGCACAGGAGATAGCCATGGACAACAACCTGCCATGTGTTTATATGGTTGACAGCGGTGGTGCCTTCTTGCCGGAACAGGATACAGTGTTTGCCGATAGAGACCATTTCGGGCGTTTTTTCTATAATCAGGCTCGTATGTCAGCCATGGGAATACCGCAGATTGCCATAGTGATGGGCATGTGTACCGCCGGTGGCGCATACGTTCCGGCAATGAGTGACGAGACTATAATAGTCAGAAATCAAGGTACCATTTATCTTGGAGGTCCGCCTCTCGTCAAAGCGGCAATAGGTGAAATAGTCACTGCCGAGGAGTTGGGTGGTGCCGAGATGCATACCTCCGTCAGCGGCGTCGCCGACCACCTCGCTGAGAACGACACCCACGCCATGCAGATATGCCGTAACATCTTCAAGACCTTGCAAAAACCTCAGAAACAGAGTCTCGATATGTTGCGTCCGGAAGAGCCATTATACGACCCGGAAGAGTTGTATGGCATAGCTCCAATAGATTTTCGCAAGATAGTGGACCCTCGCGAGGTGATAATGCGTATCGTTGATGGCAGCCGTTTTCAGGAGTTTAAGGCTCGGTATGCTACTACCATAGTATGTGGTTTCGCCCATATCATGGGTTTCCCGGTAGGTATAATAGCCAACTTCGGCGTGCTGTTTTCCGAGTCTGCCCTCAAAGCTACGCATTTCATAGAGTTGTGCTGCCAAAGAAACATACCATTGGTGTTTTTGCAGAACATCACGGGTTTTATGGTCGGAAAACAGTATGAATGGGGAGGTATTGCGAAAGATGGAGCCAAGATGGTGCATGCCGTGAGCAATGCCAATGTGCCCAAATTCACCGTGATATTCGGTGGCTCGTTCGGCGCAGGCAATTATGGCATGGCTGGACGTGCCTACAGCCCGCGTCTGCTTTTTATGTGGCCTAATGCCAAGATCTCAGTCATGGGCGGAGAACAGGCTGCCAACGTTCTTGCTACTGTTAAAGAAGACCAATATAAATATAAAGGCTTGCCGGTACCTGAAGACGAGATATTGAAATTGAAAAAAGATATATTGTCAAAATATGACTATGAGGGTTCTGCATTCTATAGCACTGCACGTCTGTGGGACGACGGCATAATAGACCCTGTCGATACCCGTAAGATTCTCGCCATAGGAATAGCGGCTTCACTGAACAGACAGTTCCCACAGCAGCACTTCGGAGTATTTAGAATGTGACATTTAACTGTTTCGATATGGATTTTACAACTATACAGATAGGCATAGAGAAAAATGTGGCACGTATAGCCCTTAATCGTCCTGATGTGCGTAATGCCTTGAATGAAAAGATGATTACAGAACTTACCGAGGCTGTCGAATGGTTGGATTGCCGCGATGATATCAGAGTGATTGAGATATGCGGCAACGGCAAGACGTTCTGTGCCGGTGCCGACATACAATATATGAAAAGGATAGGAGAATATGATTATGATAGAAATCTGGATGATGCACGTCGTCTTTCTTCTCTTTTTCAGAAAATTTATTATTGTAAGAAGCCAATAATAAGCATGGTGCATGGTGCTGTGATAGGCGGCGGCAACGGCATAACGGCGGCTTCCGACATAGTGCTCGCTGTGAGAGATACTCGATTTGCATTTTCAGAGGTACGCCTCGGCATCACTCCGGCTACAATATCGCCCTTTGTGTTGCGGCGTTGCGGCGTTGCGACAGCTCGGGATTTGATGCTTTCCGGTCGCATATTTTCTGCCGATGAGGCTCTTCGTTATGGTCTTGTCACTTTCGTCGGTGACTTGAATGAGGTGAATGAACGTATGGATTTTTACATAAAACATTTCCTCGAGGCATCTCCACAGGCTCTACGAGATTGCAAATATCTTATTGAAAAAGTTAATGGCACCGATACCGACATGTCGGCGTTCGAAGAAACGGCTGTTATTATAGCTCGCGAAAGAATGTCTGATGACGGACAGGAAGGTCTGACATCATTTCTTGAAAAAAGAAAACCCTATTGGTGCCCGCAATAATGTCTGACCTCATATATGATATTTGAATATTTGATAATTATTATTTAAAAATAATAGTATCGGATATGTTTTTTGATGCAAAAGAATATCGCCATGGTTTTTAAGAACAACTTATTCTATGTTGCGGTAATGTTATAGAGACGCCATAATGATGCTTCAAAAACATATTGATAATATAATATTTGTATTTTTAATAATAATCTTATAGATACATTCATGTAATGATTTTATCCGGACAACAATGAATAAAAACAATTCCAAGAATGTTATTTGGGACGTCGTATGCTCCACAGGCTGAAATCTATTTCACTTTCCATTTTCTTTTCTACCTTGTCCGGCAGTGTCGGGAAGAAATCCATGTCGGTAATGTCTTCCAATTCATCTACAGTGAGAGCGTAAGTCATAAGCGGATTGTCGGTAGCTTTGTTAGGAAACAGAAATGCTATTGCATACATTTCGCCATTATCGTTTTGCATCAGGACTTTGAAGAAAAAATCTGGAACTGCCACCTTGTTGTCGCCAATGCTCTTGTGATTGTCGGATACTATCGGTCCGCAGATGACATAAATAGAACCTTTTTCCAATGCAAGTTGTCTCACATGTTCTTCCAGGTCTTTCCAGATACCACCGTTAAGTTTCTGATTTTGTGGGCATATATTGGAAAGGTAGAACGATTCTTTCATTGCTGTCTCCGACCATTTCATGTCTGCTGCGGGAGCCATGTGTCCTCTGTCCCAGCCGGAATTTCTGTAATCATTGGTAGTGGCGGATAAATGTTCAGGTACTTCGGGGTCCGGCACAAAGTGTTTGGCCCTCGGTATGGTCCCATTGACTTCTACATCTGTAAGTTCGTAGGCCACCCAGTTTGGAATCTTCCAGTCGGGATTGTAGTTGGTGACATATCCGATATGTTTTATTATCAATTCATTACAACCTTTCAAGAAGACAGGCGTTTCAATGTCACAGTCATATCCCCTGACTTTCTGAGGTTGTATCACGTAATTGTTAATAAGCAGATAACATAATACCGTTAGTGTTATGATAATATATTTTGAAATGTTGAACCCTTTCTTGTGTTTTTTCTTTTTCATAACTATGATAGTTAATTAGATAAATATTAAGTACAGTGCAAAGATAAAAAATATTCATAATACATTTGATTTTTTATGATGTAATACCGTTTATGTTTTAAATTTTATTATGATAAACATTCTTTGTAAAAGTTATGATATAGTTAGAAAAAACGTCATTTTGTCATGACAATAGAATATAAAATGTTGAATAGGTGAGCAAAAACTTGCAGGAAATGGAAAGATTTAATATTTTTGCGCGTCAATTAGAAATATGCCTTCAAAAAAAATAAATAAAATATTGGTAGCCAACCGGGGCGAGATTGCGGTACGTATCATGCGGACGTTGAAGAAGTTAGGTATATCTTCTGTTGCCGTGTGTGCCGATGATGACAGAATGTCGTTACATTGCCGTATGGCTGATGAAGTGCGTTCTTTGGGCAATGGTACGGTAAAAGACACATATCTCGATATTCAGAAAATTATCGATGTAGCCTTGGATACCGGCGTCGATGCCATACATCCCGGTTATGGTTTTTTGTCGGAGAATCCTGAATTCGTGGAGGCTTGTGTTGCCAACAATATTATTTTTATAGGACCGGATGCCGATGTAATGCGTTTGATGGGCAATAAGAAAGAGGCTCGTCGTATCGCTGTCGAGAATGGAATACCTGTGGTTCTCGGTATGACCGGTACCATAGAGGAAATAGCGGCAGCGGCTACTGACATGCCTTATCCGGTACTTATCAAGGCGGCTGCCGGTGGCGGCGGTAAAGGCATGCATATCGTGGTGAATGAAGACGAGTTGCTTCACGCCTTGCTTCAGGCTTCCCGCGAGGCAGAAAAGTATTTCGCCAATGGAGAGGTGTATGTGGAGAAATATTTGGAAAATCCGCGCCATATTGAGGTTCAGATACTTGCTGACAACTTCGGAAATGTGATACACCTGTTTGAACGTGAATGTTCAGTGCAACGCCGTTACCAGAAAATTATTGAAGAGTCGCCGTCTCCTTCATTGTCGGAACAGCTTCGTCACGAGTTATGCGATACTGCCGTGAGACTTTGCAAGAGTATTGGTTATACCAATGCCGGTACGGTGGAGTTCCTTGTGGATAATGACATGAACTTTTATTTTCTCGAAATGAATACCCGTATCCAGGTGGAACATCCTGTTACTGAACAACGTACAGGTATTGACATTGTGGAAGAACAGATAAGGATAGCACGAGGCAAGGTGATGGGTTATACACAAGAATCTGTCACTGCAAAAGGTCATGCCATGGAATGCAGGATATATGCCGAAGACCCTCAGAACGGATTCCTGCCGGCTCCTTCAAAACTGACATTATATCATGAACCTCGTCAAAGAGGTGTGCGTATCGATAGCGGCATAGATGGTCAATGTGTCATATCGGAATGTTACGACCCAATGATAAGCAAACTCGTATGTCATGGCAAAACGAGAGCCGACGCTATTGAGATAATGCGCAATGCTCTCGGTAATTATATAGTACAGACAGATAAGTCCAATATACCTTATCTTCAGTGTGTCATAGAAGAAAAAGATTTCATAAATAACAGAATAAATACTTCTTATTGCAAAAAACATCATGATGTTCTGATGAATGCCATGCAGAATAAACGTGATGCGGTGAGAAAACATGACGTGGCAGCTCTGTTCCTGTTCCATAATTTTAACAGATATTTTCTTGAAAATAAAGATATAGACAATGTTTGGGAAGAGATAGGCTATTGGAGATTTCGTATGAATCTTATAGTCGAAGTGGATGGTTGTCGGTTTAATGTGGAGATTAAAAAATTGAATCGCAACATGTTGAGATGCAGTGTCGATGATGTCTGTTGCGAGGTGTATCTTGCTGCTGCTGACAAGGTTATTGTCAACGGTCGTACCGAATCGCTTTTCGTCTCTGAGACGCCAAGTCATGACTATTGTGTTCATTTTAAAGGACTTGATTTTATATGTCGCCGTGATGACCAACTTAACGAATCTAAAGATTATTCTCGCCAGGATAAGTTGCCGGACAATATGTGTTTTTATTCTCCGATGCCTGGCAAGGTGATGAAAATCAATGTCAAGGAGGGTGATACGGTTACTAATGGAACAGTATTATGTGTAGTGGAAGCGATGAAAATGGAAAATAACATAGTGGCAGCTACTGATGCTAAAGTCAACAGAATTTATGTTTGTGAAGGCGATAAGGTAGATGCTAAAACACTTTTGATTGATTTGATATAAATATATATTGATATGGATTTCGGTTTGACAAAAGAACAACAGGAGTTGCGTGCCAAGGTACGGGAATTTGCCGAGAGAGAGGTGAAGCCTGTTGCTTCCTATAACGATGAAAACGAGATTTTCGATGTTGACCTTACCCTGAAGATGTCGAAGTTGGGACTGTTAGGGATGTGCGTATCGGAAGATTATGGCGGGCATGGATTGGATGTCTTGTCTTATATCATTGCTGTTGAGGAACTTGCTCGTGTCGATGGTTCTACTGCTGCGACAATAGCGGCGCATAACTCTTTGGGTATAGGACCTATCAATGATTATGGTACGGAAGAACAGAAAATGAGATATTTGCCGCGTCTGTGCAACGATCGTTTATGGGGCTTCGGTCTTACTGAGCCTACTGCCGGTTCTGATTCAAGAGGAACCAAGACATTTGCCAATCCCGTCGATGACAAATGGATCATCAACGGTTCAAAGATGTTTATTACAAATAGTGCGACCTCGATATCTATGGGAAGCACCATACAGACAATCTCAGGTGAAGTCAATGGCAAGCCGGAATTTACTACTTTTCTTATAGAAAACGACACTGAAGGTTTCACACAGAAGCCTGTGAATCGCAAGATGATGTGGCGCGCTTCCAATACCGGAGAATTGATATTCAATAATGTACAATTAGACAATGCCAATATGCTCGGTGCGAGAGGACAAGGCTCTCATATCATGCTTGCCACCTTGGACTCCGGACGTCTGTCTATAGGTGCCATGGGACTCGGTTGTGCACAGGGCGCTTTCGAGATGGCACTTGCTTATTCTAAGGAAAGAGAACAGTTTGGCAAGCCGATATGCAAGTTCCAGGCTGTCAGTTTCATGCTTGCCGATATGGCTACGAAGATAGAGGCAGCGCGTGGCTTGCTATATAAGGCATGCCGCATGAAAGACTTGCACCTGCCTTTTGGTAAAGAGGCTGCCATGGCAAAACTGTATTGCTCACAAGTGGCAGCGGAAGTGTGCGACAACGCTGTACAGGTGATGGGAGGACATGGACTTCTTAAAGACTTCGACATGGAACGTTTTTATCGTGACCAGAGAATATTGCAGATTGGCGAGGGCACCTCAGAGATACTTCGTATTGTGATATCAAGATATATTGGATGTTAATGGTTTAGTAATATTAAAAAATATTAGTTATGGAAATTAGAAAACTTGAACAGATGTTTGAAGTGCTGCGTAACCGTCCTAAAAAACGTTTGGTGGCAGCTTATGCTAATGATGATCATACCATTTGCGCTGTGAGTAATGCCGTGGACCATGGTCTTATCGATGCTACTTTGGTAGGTGACGAGGCTGTCATCGCAAAGATTTGTGCTTCTGAGAATATTGATATGAAGAAGTTTAAAATCGTTCATGAGCCGGAAGATGTCAAGGCTGCTGCCAAGGCTTGCGACATCATCAACAGCGGTGAAGGCGACATTTTGATGAAAGGCTTGCTTCCTACCGATAAGTATATGCGTGCCATCCTCAACAAAGAACGCGGACTGTGCCCCCCTAATGTGACATTGGCCCATATTGCAGTAATGGAGAATCCTAACTATCATAAGTTGTTGATAGCTAGTGATTGTGCTATTATTCCGGCTCCGGATCTCAAACAGAAACAAACGATATTGAAATATATCACCACCACTGCCAAGGCTTTGGGTATAGCTACTCCCAAGGTGGCTTTTATCGCTGCTACTGAGCAGATGAGCGCCGGCATGCAGGCTTGTGTCGATGCTGCTATCATTGCAAAGATGGTTGACCGAGGTCAGATAAAAGGCTGTATAGCTGACGGTCCTCTGTCATTGGACCTCGCCATAGATGCTGAAGCAGTAGCCATCAAAGGTCTTAAAAGTCCTGTCGCCGGTGATGCCGACTGCCTGCTCTTCCCTAACATAGAGAGTGCTAACGTGTTCTATAAATGTTGTACCAAATTCGACCATTCAGAGATAGGTGCCATGGTGATGGGTGCTAAAGTGCCTTGTGTACTCTCTTCACGTGGCGATACTTCTAAAACTAAATTGTATTCAATAGCTCTCGCAGCTATGTTGGCATGATAAAATATATTGTATAACTAAAATTTGTAATTATGAGTTTTAAAATATTGGCTATTAATCCCGGTTCGACCTCGACTAAAGTTGCCATATTTAATGACAAAGAATGTGTCTTTAAGAAAAATATAAAACATCAAGTCGAAGATCTCGCTCGTTTTGAGAAAGTCAGCGATCAGATGACATTTCGTAAGGATGTTATTGTTAATGAGTTGAAAAATGAAAACATAGACCTTTCTGAGTTGGATCTCGTCATGGGTCGTGGCGGTTTGTTGAAACCTATCACTTCCGGTGTCTATGAGGTCAATGATGCCATGATAAGAGACCTTGTCAACAGCCCTTTGGGCGATCATGCGTCAAATCTCGGAGGCCTTATTGCAAACGATATTGCCAAGTCGTTAAATATCAAAGCGTATATTGCTGACCCTGTTGTCGTCGATGAGATGGACGAGTTGGCGCGTTTCTCCGGGCATCCGCTTTTCCCGCGTTATTCTATCTTCCATGCCCTCAACCAGAAGATTATTTCGCGTCAACATGCAGCTAATATGGGTAAGAAATATGAAGACCTCAATTTGATTTGCATACATCTTGGCGGAGGTATCTCGGTTTCGGCTCATAAAAAAGGTCGTGTTGTCGATACCAACAATGCTCTCAATGGTGATGGTCCTTTCACTCCGGAACGTTCCGGTTCGCTGCCGGCAGGTCCTCTCATGGATGCTTGCTTCAGCGGTAAATATACTAAAAAAGATATCGACAAGATGCTGAAAGGTGAGGGCGGTTTTGTGGCATATCTCGGCACTAATGACGCCTTGAAGGTTGAGCAGGAAGTAAAGGCCGGCAACAAGGAATGGGAACTCGTTTATCGTGCCATGGCATATCAGATCGCTAAAGAAGTAGGTGCCCTTGCAGTGGCAGTCTTCAAGATGGACTTGGACGGAATATTAGTGACAGGCGGTATGGCTTACGACAAACAATTCTGTTCCATATTGCAGGATTATTTCGCCAAAGTGGCTCCATTTTATGTTTATCCAGGCGAGGATGAAATGATGGCTCTTGCCCTTAACGGCTTGATGGTTCTCAATGGTGAAACAGAACCTAAGGTTTATATATAAATAATCATTCATAATTTGTGTTGTCACTTCTCTTTGCAATGGAGAGAAGTGACAATTTTCCAATTCCACAAACAAGCGGCAATCAGGCAAAAAAAGACATAATACAAAAAGGCCCGGACATCTTGTCCGAGCCTTCCGTTAGGGGGTGGCGACT
>NWBN01000014.1 GCA_002633315.1 Bacteroidales bacterium Phil6 | reverse complement strand
AGTCGCCACCCCCTAACGGAAGGCCCGGACAAGATGTCCGGGTCTTTTTGTATTATGTCTTTTTTTGCCTGATTGCCGCTTGTTTGTGGAATTGGAAAATCCGGACGATGTTTGTTTGGATACTGTCCCAAAAGTGTGTAAAATTCAAAGTTTAATATTTTTGTAGTAGTTAAATTTTTTTAAAAAACAAAACAAGAATTTTACACAGGAGCACAGATACGAAATTATTGAAAAGATAATCAAAGAAGGAAAAGGAATAGAAGAAATATTGAAAATAAGTCTTGAGATACCGATGAAGGCAGAAAGGGAAAGAATATGAAGATACTGTTTTTTAACTTTTTATTCATTGATTATCAATCTAAAGATATAATAATAACTTTTTTGTAACTAAAAATTCATTAAAAAAATATACTTTTTGATTTCAAAAACTGATCTTCTGATTTTTTTGTTTAATTTTGCAAAATTTAGCATACTTCTTGTATATAATGTAGCATTAAAAAAGTAAGGTATGAAACCGTTTTTTGGAAAGAAGGACGTTGCATCAAGAAAAAAAAGAATTGCAATCGCATTAGTGGTCATTATAGCCGTTGTCGTTGTGTATGTAATTATATCTCGTAAACCTGTTCCTCAACCAGAACCTCCGGTAATTGCGATAGAACCTGTTATTGAAGAGGATGTTGAGATTTATGGAGAATATGTGGGTCGAATTCGTGCTCAACAATTTGTAGAAGTTCATGCACGTGTAGAAGGTTACTTGGAACAGATGCTTTTCGAAGAAGGTACTTATGTTACCAAAAATCAAGTCCTTTTTGTAATTAATCAGGATCAATACAAAGCGAAAGTTGACAAAGTTCGTGCACAGTTAAAGAAAGATGAAGCTCAGGCTCAGAAGGCAAAACGTGATTTGGAACGTTTGCGTCCATTGTATGAACAAAATGCAGCTAGTCAGTTGGACTTAGATAATGCCGTGGCTGCTTATGAAACAGCTGAGGCTTCTGTTGCCATGAGTAAGGCTGACCTCTATCAGGCTGAACAGGAATTAGGTTATACTATAGTGCGTTCTCCTTTATCAGGTCATATCAGCGAACGCCACGTTGACCTCGGTACTCTCGTTGGTACAGGTGGTAAATCGTTGCTTGCTACAATAGTGAAGAGTGATACGGTTTTGGTGGATTTCAGCATGACGGCTTTAGACTATTTGAAAAGTAAAGAAAGAGATGTGAATTTGGGAGTGAAGGATTCTACTCGTTCATGGCAACCTAATATTTCTGTTACATTGGCCGACAAAACAGTCTATCCGTTTAAAGGGTATGTCGATTTTGCAGAACCTCAGGTTGACCCTCTTACAGGAACTTTCTCTGTACGTGCTGAGATGCCCAATCCTAACCGCGTGCTTTTGCCGGGGCAGTTTACCAAGGTGAAACTGTTGTTGGATGTAAGGGAAAATGCTATCGTAGTGCCTTTGAAATCTGTCATGATAGAAAAAGGAGGAGCTTATATTTATGTCATTCGTAGAGATACTACTGTGGAACGACGTTTTATTGAACTTGGACCAGAGTTCCAAAATCATGTTGTAGTAGAAAGAGGTCTTGGTCCTAAAGAGTATATCGTTTCCGAAGGATATCATAAATTGAGTCCGGGAATGAAAGTCAAATTGAGTTCGACAGAACAGGACGGCAATAAAAATCTTCATGCATTATGAAAGTGAGTTTTTTTATAGACAGACCAGTCTTTTCGATAGTCATTTCCATATTGATAGTGATAGTTGGTATCATAGGTCTTACCATGTTGCCTATCGACCAGTATCCTCAGATTACTCCCCCGGTTGTCAAGGTTAGTGCTTCATATCCCGGAGCAAGTGCTTTGACAGTGTCGCAGGCTGTCGCTACCCCTATTGAACAGGAGCTGAACGGAACGCCTGGCATGCTTTATATGGAATCAAATAGTTCCAATTCCGGAGGTTTTTCGGCAACTATTACATTTGACATATCTGCAGACCCGGATTTGGCAGCGGTGGAGATACAGAATCGTATTAAATTGGCAGAATCGCGTCTCCCGGCTGAAGTAGTCCAAAATGGTATCTCTGTGGAAAAACAGGCTGCCAGCCAGTTGATGACTATATGTCTTACTTCTACTGACCCTAAATTTGATGAGATATATCTAAGTAACTTCGCTACACTTAATGTACTTGACTTGATTCGTCGTATCCCCGGTGTTGGACGTGTCTCTAATATTGGTAGCCGTTATTATGCCATGCAGATATGGGTGCAGCCGGATAAGTTGGCGAGTTTCGGTCTTACTGTGGCGGACTTGCAGACTGCCTTGAAAGATCAAAACCGTGAATCTGCAGCAGGTGTCTTGGGACAGCAGCCCGTCACAGGTCTCGATGTCACAATACCAATTACAACACAAGGTAGATTGTCAACGGCAAGTCAGTTCGAAGAGATAGTGGTTCGTGCCAATCCTGACGGGTCTATAATACGTTTGCGTGACGTGGCGCGTATCTCATTGGAAGCATCCTCTTATAATACAGAGAGTAATATCAATGGCGAGAATGCTGCGGTCCTGGCAATCTATATGCTGCCCGGTGCCAATGCAATGGAAGTCGCAAAAAGAGTCAAGGCGGAAATGGAAAATATCAGTAAGAACTTTCCTGACGGTATGCATTATGAAATACCTTTTGACATGACGACTTATATCTCTGAGTCTATACATGAAGTATATAAGACATTGTTCGAGGCTCTGTTCCTGGTTATTGTCGTGGTATTCCTTTCTTTGCAGAGCTGGAGAGCTACTGTAATTCCATTAATAGCAGTCCCTATTTCCCTTATAGGTACTTTCGGTTTTATGTTGATATTCGGATTCTCACTCAATATACTTACATTGCTTGGTCTTGTCCTCGCTATCGGAATTGTAGTGGATGATGCCATTGTGGTTGTGGAAAATGTCGAACGTATCATGGAGAAGGAGAATTTGTCGCCTTATGAGGCAACTAAAAAGGCTATGGACGGATTGACAGGTGCTATCATTGCAACTTCGTTGGTTTTGGCGGCCGTATTCGTTCCTGTGAGTTTCTTGGCAGGTATCACCGGACAGCTTTACCGTCAGTTTACAATCACTATCGTGGTGTCAGTTTTGCTTTCTACGGTGGTGGCTCTCACATTGAGTCCTGTGATGTGTTCTCTGATAATGAGACCAAAGGACCCTAAAAAGAAAAGTAATATTGTCTTTCGCTATATCAATGCCTGGCTTCATATAGGCAATAAAAAATATATTGTAATTATTTCGAGATTGATTAAGAATCCTCGAAGAGTACTGACATCTTTCGGTGTCGTTGTCATAGCTATCATTTTTATAAACAGATTACTTCCCGGCAGTTTCTTGCCTGTTGAAGACCAGGGATATTTTAAAGTTGAATTGGAATTGCCGGAGGGAGCAACATTGGAACGTACACGAAAAGTTACAGAAAGAGCAGTAGATTATTTGATGGAGAATCCTTCTGTAGAATACGTACAAAGTGTTGCTGGTTCCAGCCCTCGTGTGGGCAGTAGCCAGGCAAGAAGCGAATTGACGGTAATATTGAAACCATGGAACGATAGAGAGACGCAATCTATAGACGATATTATGGCTCAGGTGAAAAAAGACCTTGAGCAATATCCTGAATGTAAGGTGTATCTCTCTACTCCTCCTGTGATACCCGGATTGGGAACTTCAGGTGGTTTTGAAATGCAATTGGAGGCTCGTGGAGATGCTACGTTCGACAATTTGGTACAGGCGACAGATACATTGTTGTATTACGCATCACAACGTAAGGAGATATCCGACTTGTCATCATCATTACAGGCTGAGATACCACAACTTTATTTCGATGTTGACCGTGACAAGGTAAAATTTGCAGGCGTGCCGTTGGCAGATGTCTTTTCGACAATGAAAGCTTATACCGGCTCTGTTTATGTTAACGATTTCAATATGTTTAATAGAATATATAGGGTTTATATTCAGGCGGAGGCTCCTTATCGTGAACATAAGGAGAACATCAACCTGTTTTTTGTCAAAGGTATAAATAATGCCATGATTCCTCTTACTTCTCTTGGAACTACATCTTATACTACAGGTCCGGGCAGTATCAAACGTTTTAACATGTTCAATAGTGCTGTTATTCATGGATCTGCATCAGAAGGATATAGCTCAGGACAGGCAATGCGAATCATGGAGCAAATTGCCGATGAACATCTACCGGATAACATTGGTGTGGAATGGAGTGGCCTTTCTTATCAGGAAAAACAGGCAGGTGGTAAAACTGCAATGATTTTGACTTTGGTATTCTTGTTCGTTTTCCTCTTCCTTGCGGCTCTTTATGAGAGTTGGACTATTCCTATTGCAGTATTGCTTTCTCTTCCGGTTGCTGCCTTGGGAGCCTATCTCGGCGTGTGGTTTTGCGGGTTGGAAAACGATGTATATTTCCAGATTGGATTGGTGATGTTGATAGGTATGGCTGCAAAAAATGCTATTCTTATCGTTGAATTTGCAAAGGTGCAGGTTGACAATGGTGTGGACGTCGTGAAAGCAGCCTTGAACGCCTCTCAGCTTCGTTTCCGTCCTATTTTGATGACTTCTCTCGCTTTTATTTTGGGAATGTTGCCTATGGTAATAGCTTCCGGTCCGGGCTCGGCAAGCAGACAGGCAATAGGAACAGGCGTGTTCTTCGGAATGATAGCTGCCGTGACAGTGGGTATCTTGCTCGTGCCGTTTTTCTTCGTATTGATTTATAAAATGAAAGCAAAAGTTAATAAAATAAAAAAGTGATATGAAACGATATATATTCTGCCTGTTGTGCGGTTTGATATTTTTTATCACCTCGTGTCAGATTGGAAAAAAATACTCTCGTCCTCAACTCGATATACCTTATCGTATGACAGACTCACTGCAGAAAGATACTTTGACTATTGCAGACATGAAATGGTGGGAGATTTATACCGACACGACTTTGCAATCATTGATAAGAAAAACATTAGTCAATAATAAAGACCTGAAAATAGCTGCTGCGAAAGTAAATGAACTTGCAGCATTGAAACGTATAAGTTATGCTAAATTCCTTCCTCAGGTCAATGGACAGGTTTATGTGGACCAGGAGGCTGAAAACTATGGAGGCGATAATTATGATCCGGAAAATAGTTTTGAGATCAAAGGGCTTGTCTCTTGGGAGATAGACCTTTGGGGCAATCTGCGTTGGGCTAAGGATGAAAGTGTTGCCGAATATCTCTCCGGCGTTGAGGCCCAGAGGGCATTACAACTTAGCATTATAGCTGAGGTCGCCCAATCTTATTTCGAACTTGTAGCTTTGGATAATGAGTTGTCTATTGTAAGACAGACCTTGGAAGCCAGAAAAGAAGGCGTGCGTCTGGCAAAGATACGTTTTGAAGGTGGTCTTACTTCTGAAACTTCATATCAGCAGGCTCAGGTGGAATATGCCCGTACAGCAACACTCGTACCTGACCTTGAACGAAGTATTTCGTTGAAAGAAAATGAGATAGCTTTTCTTGCAGGAGAATATCCCTATAGAATACAAAGAGCTGTGCTGCCGGAAAATGTAAACCTGCCAGAGGGTTTGCCTGTGGGCTTGCCGTCTGATCTGTTGGAAAGACGTCCTGATATCAGAAAGGCTGAACAGGACTTGATCGCTGCAAATGCTGCCGTGGGCATAGCTTATACCAATATGTTTCCTCGACTCGCTCTGACGGCACATCTCGGCCTGGAAAGTTTGGAATTGGAAGACGTGATACGCTCGCCTTATCATTTCGTAAGCGCCAATCTGTTGGCTCCTCTCTTCGCTCTCGGTAAAAATCGTGCCATACTGAAAGCAGAAAGACTTGCGTATGAGCAATCTTGTTACAGCTACGAGAAAACTGTCCTCTCGGCATTTATTGATGTACGCAATGCTATAGTGAATTTCAACAAGATAAAGGATATTTATGAGGCTCGTTTTGAATTGGAACAAGCTGCCAAGGTTAATGTGGAACTAGCCCAGTTGCAATATATCAACGGAGTTATCGATTACCTCGATCTTTTGGATGCACAACGTGGATATTTTGATGCACAGATAGGATTAAGCAATGCCATACGCGACAAACAGATATCTTTGATACAATTGTATAAGGCTTTGGGAGGAGGCTGGTAATAGCATTTGGTATTGAAATAATACTGAAAGATGTTGATCTCAAAAACAATTGAGATGGCGTTTAAATCTTATAATGTAAATTGACAAAGATGGGAATATTTGAATTCTGCATCCACTGAGAATTACAATTAATTGTAATATTGATAAAAAGAAATTGTGTCTTTTCCCATCTTGAAAAGAGGGACCTATGAACAACTCATTAAATGTGTTGTCAAGAACGACCTTGTCTTTCGTTTTGAATACTATACTTGATGGATACAATATGTATATTGCTGTTTACACGGCAAGTGTCAATTAAAATATATGTTTAGAAGAAGTATTGTATAATCATGAAAATAATGATTTATCCGATCAGATTAACTGTTTTATTCATTAAAGAATGCAGTTTTATTTGTATTTTGAGGGAAAATACGATTTTCGGATAAAAAGTAGTGTGATTGTTATTAGATTATAATGAATATGATGTGATTGAACACTTGAATCATAAAATGGATAATAGAATTTATTGAGAAAATTAAAAATCACGGGAAAGCAGTTTATCTCTATGTTGATGAAGTTTGTTATGGAAAATAAATGAAGTACGAGATAGATACTATGATAAACTGTAAAAAAATTTTGATTAATGAAAAACTAGATTAATTGTTATTGATGTCAAAAAAAAGTTTGATTTTTTAATGATGTCAAGAAAATCCGTCTTATAAATCTTAAAATCCCATATATTAATCTGTGTATTTTATTGATAATAAATTATTTGTAATTATTTTTCGGATATTAATGACCTTATTTTCAATGTGGGATATTGAAAGAGTTGAAATTTACTTTGCTTTTCAGGTTGAAACATTACCTGTAAAAATATTTTATTTAAAAAAATCTGAATCTATAAATTGTATTAAGATTCAATAATTTAACTAAGATGGTTTGCTGATTGATAAAAAATTAATTAATTTTTTTAAAATTTTAAAAAAAATATTAGGATAGTAAAATTATTCTTATATTTGCAGCAGACTATGATTCTTTTATAATCATAGAGTATTATTAATGTAGTAAAGGAAGTGTAGCTGAGTTTTTATAAGTAAATGTTTGTCAGAATGGGACAGACGACCACGAAGTGTACTTTGAATTTTGTATTTATCCAAGTAATTTTAAAAAGTAATACATTATAAGTTTCTTGAGAATATATTTGGATTGTGTTTTTCAAGCAATTAATTTATAAGACAGGATAGATACGGCAGTATTTCATGTAAAATATTCTTAACTGATCACTTCGGAGATTTAATTGACATTTGGGAGTAATTATATCAATCTGAATTATAATATTTATATACAAAAGAGTTGTCTGCATGTATTTATTGAAGATTATTAGATTTATATAATTTTTGAGTTAAATTAATAATTAGACTTTTTGGCTGAAATATGTTATAGATTTCATTTAGTTTTGTTATATTGATGTTTATTTTTCTTTGATTTTTATGTGTTGTTATTTATTGTGGCAATAGTATAATCTTATAATTTATTAAATATTGGTATATTGGAATGTATAATTGTAATAATGAAAAAGCTTCATTTGTCAATTGTACAAATGATGGTATTGATAGTCAAAAGTTTTGGTATGCCGTGGTCGTGCAAATGAATTGTGAAAAAAGTGTATCGTCGAAATTAACCAAGCTTGGAATTTTAAATTATGTTGCAATACAAAGGGAAACTCATCAATGGAGTGATAGGAGGAAAAGAATAGATAGGATTGTCATTCCTATGATTGTGTTTGTCCGGATAACAGCAAGACAAGTATATGAACTTAAAAAATGTTCTTTTATATTGAAGTTTTTGAAATATCCCGGAGTTAAGGACTTGGCCACACCTATACCTGATGAGCAGATTGAAAGATTGAAATATATACTGAATAATTCTAATGCCAAGGTTTCGATAATCGCTTCGTTAAATGTTGGTGATATGGTACGAGTTATTAAAGGACCATTAAAAGGTATTGAAGGCGAATTGGGTATGATAGATGGAATAAGACAAGTGGTCGCAATCAGACTTTATATGTTGGGATATGCATATATTGAATTGTCAAAGGATTGTATTGAGTTGGTCGATGCATCTTCAACAAATTCTCGGGAGACACTTTGAGATGTAAAGAAATGTTGAATGAATTGTACAAAAAATGAATGAAAAAACAAGTGTAGTTTAATATGTGAAAATGGTCTCAAAGGTTTAAAAGATGTATTTATTGATATAAATTTAAAATTATTGCTGTTTTTAAAAATATTGGACTGTATTTTAATTTTGTGATTGTAGTTAAATAAAATGGATGACCTTTTAATACAAGGTGGCTATAATTTTTATGATTCTTGATATTTTATTGGACATTGACCATTATATTTTTTAAGAGAATTGATTTTTTAAATTCAGTTAATATTCAATATGTTAAGTAAATTGAGCGGTTGATTGATAAAAAATTAATTAATTTTTAAAAAAATATTAGGATAATTAAAAAAATCTTATATTTGCAAAAGACTATGATTCTTTTATAAACAGAGAATCTTATTAATTAAAGTAGTAAGGATGTGTAGCAAAAATTTTTAAGGATTAATGTTTGTCAAAATGGGACAAACGACCACGAAGTGTACTTTAAAATTGGGAATAACTTCCGTAAGTTTTTAAGTGAGTTGTTAAAAAACATAACTGAACAAATTTAGTTATGAAATTTATGTAATTGGTCTCAAAAGGAAAAACATTTTTGGAGAGATTATAAAAATTATAGATAATATTATTAATAATTGTCTTTATTTAAGTTTTTAATAACGAGAATGAAATTCATGGAATTATTTCTTTTGTGTATATATTGTTCATGTTGTTTGGATTAAAAGAAGTTAGTACTAATGGGGTTATGATTTTCAGATAGAAAATATTAATTCCTTTTTGTTTAATATAGACAATGGGTAATTAACAGTTGTTTCAAAATGGAATGTTGGAGATGCAATAAGAATTGTAAGCGTGATTTTGCGAGGTTATAAAGAGTAGTTTTATGATAGCAACTCTATAGTGGCTGTTGTTATATTATTGGGGTGTAGTTTAATGATAGGAAAGAGTTTTGGCAGAATTTTTTATAAGTAAATGTGAATGTAATTTCGAAAATATCAAAATGATACGATTATGTTATTTTGATATTGAAGATAGCATGTTAAGTTTTGAAATAAATTATAATCCGAAAATTTAATTATGGGTATTTGATAAACCATAATAAATACCTAATTATTAAAAAATATATAAGATACTTTTTAATACATGCATATAAGTTTGATCCTCAAAACATTATAAAAGAACATAAAATATTGTA
This sequence comes from Bacteroidales bacterium Phil6, assembly GCA_002633315.1. Lineage (GTDB taxonomy): Bacteria > Bacteroidota > Bacteroidia > Bacteroidales > F082 > Limimorpha > Limimorpha avicola. The sequence goes on along the minus strand of NWBN01000014.1, from coordinate 196,325 downwards.
CATAAATGAAAATATTTACAGCCAAAAGACTCAATAATAGTTTGAATCTAAACAAAAGGAGTATTTTTTTTGTGGTTTTACTTTTTATGGATTTTAAATTGCAGTCAAATAGTAAGATAATGAATTGAATATATGACTATATTATGTTTTTATAATAATTTAGAATAAACTATAAATTTGATTGAGTAATTAAAAACAGAGAATATTATAACTTATATAAATTGAGATATGACAAATGTTTTACATATGAAAAATTTTTTATTAATTATTTTATTCATGTTTTGTGTAAAGGTTATAACTGCGCAAAATGATTATATTCCTCAACGGTACATTTATTTATGGGATGTCACATATTCAATGTGTGGTTATATTGGTACTGATGAAAGAGGAAAAATGATAATTGACCAAGAAAAGGATATTTTTGACGAAGTAGTAGATTTGCTCAAGAAACAAATAAACTCAAAAATAGATCCTAATACAATTATTGTAGTATGCCCTTTCCGTGGAAAAGAAGGATTACTTGAGACATTTACAGGAAATGCCACAAAAGAGGGAATATCTTTAATAAGTATGGCAATTGATGATTTTGCAAAAAAAATCAAGTTAGAGAAAAAGCTAACCAATACTGATGTCATTTCTGCAATCCGCCAAGCCAAAGCAAACTACATCAGACCGGATGCAGACAATTTCTTGGTTATACTGACAGATGGTATACAAAATGAAAGGCTTAGTGATGGCAAACCTACCACAATGAAAGATCTTTGCAAGGAGATAGAAGCATGGGAGGACTTGGATGAAAACAACATTTTTGCTTATTTATATTATTATATGCTGACCGTTAATGCTACTGATGATAAATTAAAAGAAACGTTAGAAGAAACAAAGAATGTTTCAGGAGTATTGCCAGGAGAGGCATTTAAACCCTCATTTATACTTCAGCCGGCAAAAAAGGTAGTCGCCAATATCAAGGACGACAAAAAAATATCGCTGGCTTTTAAAATCAATGAGCGGACTCCGCTTCCTGACGATATTGAGATATCAGTTTCTGCTGAAGGTGAGGCAGAGAAAATTCTTGACATTGACGATGAGATATTTACCATATATAACAATCAGATTGAAATTCCTCTCAAGTTTTATTATTCATACGAGGATTTGAAAGATAAGCTGCCGGAAATATCTACAGTAACCCTTGAAATAGAATTAGTTGACAAAGACCGTTCTGATGCCATTGTTAGACTTGCGGCAGACAGTTTCAAGCTGGAATTGATTAATAAGCCAGAAAAGACTTTGACAATCACTCTTAAACGTTAATCATTATGAAAAAACATCTTTTTATACTTGTAACGGCAATCTTCTCCATCCTTTTTCTCATTTCATGCGAAGAGCGGAATGATAATTCTATTTTTTGGGGACAGACATACTACTATTCTGACTTTCTTTCCAAAAAGTACAAGCCCGTCAGAATGGAGCAGACTCTTGTATTCGAATTCAACGAAGATGCAATTAAGCATTGGGATAATGTGATTCACTTTGAGTTGGTAGATATTAATACTAAGAAAAGGATTGACGAGGTTATCCTTTATAAAAATGGAACGGCTTGTAAAGATAATTTTTTGGAAATTAGTACCTCAGATAATGAAGTGGTAGTCGGAATTGAGTTCCTGCCTACAGCTCATGAAGGCAGGTATATGTTGGCTTTGCAACCAGAAAGTCTCAATGGGCTTGACAGAATCGATGCAATTGAATTGGGAAATGGTATTGTACTTGAGAAAGAAAATATAATGAATCCTCTTGCCAAAGGCATGACTCTCGGATTTATTGCATTAGCAATCATGCTGATTGTCTGGATTGTTATAATGCATTTGTTTGTCAATCCCAGAACATATTTCAATAGAGTGACTTTTGATTATGGCTCAGGGGAGGGTCGTCCAATCAGGATGGGCTCTGCATATAAACTAGTTTGTACCAATAATTCAAAGAAAATATCTTTTTTTAAGAAACTTTTTGTCGGAGATATCAAGTATGAGGTAAACGACTTTTGGGAGAACGAATTAGTTATTACAAACGGAATTCGTAATAAACAAATAAGGTTTGTGGGGAAAGCTAGTTATGACATAAATCCGGATATGGTCATGAAGGGTGATAACTTTACAGTAACCAACAATAAAGGAGAAGAGGTAAATATTCAATTATAAATTTAAACTATATAAACTATGGCAATTAGACCATCAATTTACATCGGCTTGGGCGGTACGGGCATTAAGGCCATATCGCATACAAAGAAATTGTATGAGGAAGCCTATAAAGGCGTAGAAAACATTCCAGGACAGATTGCTTTCGCAGCAATTGATTTTGATTTGGGAGCACCTAAGGATCCTAGTCTTGCTACCGATATAAACGACAATTTCCTGTCATTTGCGAATGTTTCTGCAGCTAGTCCAAAAACCCTATATGATGTCAGGAGTAAAAGAGGAGAGTACGGTTGGGTGTTCCCATCAAATGTTAAATTTATAGGAAATAAAATCAGTGATGGAGCTAGTCAGGTTCGTACATACGGACGTTTTCTGACGGAAATGATTCAGGATAGTATAATCCGACGCATTTCAGATTGCATTACCCAAGTCAGAGATATCCAAAGCACTCTTGACGCAACTGAGGTGGCGAACCAGCCTATAGACATCCACATCGCAATGTCGCTTGCAGGAGGTACCGGTGCCGGTTCATTCCTGAATGTTGCCCAGCTCATACGTGATAGATTCCCCGCGAATGGGATTCGTATAATAGGTTATGGTGTGTTGCACAGTGTCTTTAGGACAATGGATCCGTCTGGAAATCAAACACCACGTGTCGTCGCAAATGCCTATGCGTCAATTTTAGATCTGGATTATCTTATGGAAGCATCAAGCGACAAACCTATAAAAGTTTCAATTAATGGACGAATACAGGAGCTGACAGAACCAATCTATGACGAATTTTATGTTATTGATAATGAAACGGAGAATTCAAAGAAAGTTACGGACATCCAGCAATTATGCGAAGTTATCGGTTTATGTATGTATGTCTCAGGAGGTGAGATGGGTACCACTATACGTTCTGGAACAAGCAATTTTGGGTGGAAACAGGGTTCGTATAATATTTCCCCGAAGCTAGGCTGGGTACAGGGGCTGGGTGCCTGTCAGGTTGTCTACAAGGGGAAAGAACTTGCGGAGATATATTCCCTCAAAGCCGCATTGTACTTGATAACCAATATGCAGAACATTTCCCTTGATGCGGATTTTGCAGCCATACAATGGGCTATCGAAAATAACATCCGTGAGGACTTGGACTATGACCAGCTTATTGACAGTATATATGATTTGAAGAAAGCCAAATTAGGAACAGCACCGCTTGATACAAAGGATTCCCTTATTCAGATAAAAGAGGCTGTCAAACGCTATATAGAACAGTTCCCCAAATTTCCAGATACAAAAGTTATTAATGCTCGAATAGCCTCTTTGGAGGAATCTTTGCACGATAAGGTAACTTCCTTGCTTAATGCTGAAAATGGAATCGCTAATACGAAGGAATTTTTGTCCCGGATGATTACCAATCTGACGATATACCGTACAGAAATGGATACTGAACGTTCAGACTATGAGAAAAGTGCACAAGATAAACAGTCTGCTCTTGAAAACGAGTACAAGGATTACGAGACGCTCTCTAAGAAAATAACAATAGGTAAAGGCAAGAAGATGGAGGCTCTGCTTGACGATGTCATAGGCAGACGTGCAAAAGGTATCCTCATTGATAGGATTGAGGCAGAACGCCGCAAAGTTGCATCTGCAATTTATACAGCTCTGCTCGTAGCTGCAACTTCGTTATACAATAAGGTTGAAAGTTTGTATGACAAACTTTCTTCTTTGAAGAATATATATACAGAGTCCCTTACGTCGAAGCAGAATGAAAGTTCTACTTTGCAGGTGTTTGAATATGATTTATCTGCACAGGAAAGGAAGACGATGACATTTCTTCCTGACGATGATTTCTGTAACGGTTATTTCAGGTCTTTAGGCAAGTCAATTCTGGATGTCGACATCAATGAGGAACTGGGTAAAGGGATTCTTGGTTACTGTGCATCGCTTCCGCAAGCCAAGGCATATTGCGACAAGCTTATAATAGATGTCATAGAAAATCTATCCCCAGCAGATTATGCAACATTCAAGAAAATTGTTGCCGAGAAATCAAGTCGCCTTCTCCGCCTTGACGACCGTGGACAATTCAGTGTAACTCGCAACATGTTGCCAACTGCAATGCTTGTTCAGAACTATTTAATATCTACATATAACGGCAATAGAGTGTGCAGATTGCAAAGTGATACTGCATTTTTGCAAGCTGACACTATAAGAAAAAAATTTATTTTTTCGGAATTCGATTCGATGAGACAGAAGATTATATTTTATAGATCAGACATGGCAATAATTCCATATTGCGTAGGAGCATTTGATGAGAGTACTGTTGAGCGTGAATACAATGTCCTTATCCGGGATGCCATGTCTGCAAACACGACAAGCTTCAATCCTCACTTTGACAAACAGATCTTCGACAACATGAGGAATACTGACTTCAAATTGGAGCCGGAAATGAAGAACGAAGCGGAATTCTATTGGGTGTGCGGGCATCTTTTCGGTTGGAGGGATATAACAGAATCACAGTATATCATGGAGAAGGACAGTAACGGCATACCAGTCAAGATTGAACGCAAAGAAGATGTTCAGCATACCAAGTACATCCGCTGCTATAAAGGGAAATATCAGGTCTGGAATGAAAAGGGTAAAGCAAAGAGTCTGGAAGGCAAATGGGAAAGCCTTGGAAATACCACTCAAAGGGAGAAGGCATTCAGTTATTTCAAGGTGGCAGCATTGCCGGAGTTGAGAAACACGCTTCATGATAAGATACTCGAAGATCTTCGCTCAAAGGGTAAAGAGGTGTACAAGATGATGATAAAGGGGATTATTGAAGATGGTTATGCTGACTACATAGACAAGGTCGCTTGTACAGATAAGAATTCGCTGACATACGAATCAAAACAGAATGGAGAGAAGGAGCGTTTTCTCGAAGAATGGGAATTTATCACCAAGGATTTGATTAACACTATTGAAAACTTTAAATAGCCTCATAATGGAATACTTTGCGCATATATTCATCGGCAAGGAGTTTGCGGAAACTGTTTCAAATATCGCAGTCCAGATTGTAAAATACGGAGGAGAGGATGTCCTATCCTCCGTTAATCTCTTTGTGATAGATGACAATAATGTCCGCCGAGTACTTTATCCTGAAAAGACTAATGTAAGGGATGTTGTTTTTAACAGTCCTTCATTGCAAGTGAATTGGATGGATATTGGCAAACTTACAAAAGATATTGAACATGATAAGGATTTGTTTCTGAATGAAATTTTCAATAGAATTGTCAATGTAAGTACAACAAGGACAAACGGTACTTTATACTGCATACTGCACTTTCCTCTCTATAAAGAAAATGCACTGAAGGATGCATTGTCCCTGTATAGAATAATAAAACTAACAGAGCGTCCTGTCGAAGTGGATTTCATGGGATATTGTGATGACTTGTCTCATATAATAGAACCAGGATATGTCATTTCCAGCCCATCGAAGAATCAGGTGAAAGAATATGTGAGACTTCGCGATAATGAGTCTATTGGATATAGTACACATTTCATCGCGATGCAAAATACATCACAGAACGGTATTTCTTTAAATTTGGATGTTGACTCTTTTGCTAGAATATTAGCCCACTTCTCTATTCTTTTTGCCGGCCATTATCATCAGATATTTCCAAGCACTATGAAATATCTTGATGCAGTTACGTTGGGCCTTTCCAACTTATATTTAGACAAATATCTGTTTACGGAATATCTGCTGAACAAATTATTGCTGAATGCTATGGATGTTGTCCGGGTAAACGATATGAAGGTTGATACCAATGAAGCCCATGTTATCGCAAATGATATGTTGAAAGACAAGACATCACTGCTTTCGGCACAGTTTGCAGAGATTGACAAGCTTAAGAACTTTAATGAAGATGATGAATTCAGGAAAGTTCAGGAAATATTGGCAAAAGAGGTGCAGGGTATCGTTGATAGGTGCAAGCAGACATTGGAAGAGCAAAAAACTGTTACAATGCATGCGGCCATCCTGGCGGTATGCTTGGCCAAGACCGATTGTGAACTTTTTTCTGAAACAATTTTCTCCCAAAATGTTGCCACGGTAGATGAACTGTTCAATGAACCAATAGATTATTATATCAATAATGATTATGCACATTATTATAAATTAAATGGTGAGGACCCTGTCAATCCAATTAAGACATTTAAGGAACTAGACACTAGTCTCATTAATTCTGAAACTACAATCAGAAATCTGAGAAACTCTTTGACGGAACTGAGCAAGCAGATAGGAGATTCACAAAAAGTAACAGACTGTTATGTAGAAAACGGATATGTCCATTTTGATAACCGGAAATTCCGTCTTCTGCCTTCCGTTGAACAAGAGCCGTTGGTTGAGACTTATAAACCTCATAATGTCAATGTTGCCAGCCTTGATATGAGGTATAAGTTTACCCGTATCAAAAATCAAGGGCAGCAGGGCTCTTGTCTTTCTTTCTCTCTGACATCAATATTCGAGTACATAATGCAACTCAACTCAGCTGAAGAGTTCGATTTGAGTGAATCTTTTCTTTATTATAATGCCCGAAATCTTGACGAAGACGGAACTGTAAACGAAGATTCGGGTTCCCGTTTTAAGCCTTCCATCGATTCACTTGTAAAATATGGAATAGCATTAGAAAGGATATGGCCTTATAAAGAAAATGTCTACAACGAGAAACCAAGCGATGAAGCATATGCAGACGGAGCAAAACGCAAGCTCGTTTCGGCGATGAACGTAAACCTTAAAGTAGATGATATAAAATCAGCATTAGTGGATAATTGTCCTGTCGCGGCATCTTTTACATTGACACAATCATTTTTTGAGCATGGGAGGGTTGACGGTTATATTCCGATGCCTAGCGAAGAAGAAATACGGTCTGGACTTGAACAGGACTCAAATGATAGTCTGCATGGTCGGCATGCTATGGTGATTGTCGGTTTTAGCGATGAATTGCAGATGTTCATAGTCAGGAATTCCTGGGGAGAAGATTGGGGGGATCATGGTTACTGTTATATTCCATATAGCTATATAGAGCATAAGTTGTTGTTTAATTATGCCTGCACCCTGACGGAAATAGAAAATATGGTGACCACTCATAGTAATGTCGAGATTGTTCCACTTAGGATAGATAATAATGACCTTAACATCCAGTATGCGATCAAAAGAAATGAGTTGTATTCCGAAGAACATAACGCAGAAAAGCTTCGTGAAGAAAAGAATGCATGGCGAATTTATTTTGAATCATTAAAGCAATTATATAGTAATCCAAATAATCGTGACAGATTCATAAATGAGAATATAGAGCATCTTAGTAAAGAACAAGAATCTATAGAACAGAATATTAAGGAAAAGAATAATGAACTTGACGAAAACGATAATGTATTAAAAGATTACAAGAAAGATATTTTTTTTCGAGCCGCTTCATTCTTGACGGGAACAATCTTTTTGGCATTGATATACAGACAGTTTGTTGATTTTTTGCATTCAGGTTTAGGTTTTACATTTAAGCCTTTTCTGTTTTGGCTTTTGGTTTATGCTATATTGGCTGGTGTCAGTTATCTGTTACGAAAGAAATCTTTTGTGTCTTCTTTTTGGATGTCGCTTTGGGGACTGGCAGGAGTTCTTGCAGTGAAATCAATAATACGGTTATTCCGTTATTTTGTAGGTGATGAATCTCTGATCTCTTATTTCCAACCTGAAGACTTTTTTTCAGAAGTTAATGGAGGTCAGGCATTATGGTTAGTAGCTGTTTTTGCTGTTGCGATAGTGATTGTGCTTTGGAAAGCACATAGAGTCTGGCAAGAATGGCGAGAAAACCGGGACCGGATTGAAGCTGAAATTGATAAACTGCGTAAAGAAATCAGTTTCAAGGAACATATTAAGAAGCTATTTAAGATCAAAACTTTTTCTGCATGGATTTTGATTACAAAACTTCAGGCGCTTCAGACAATGTTCTATTCAAAATACACCTTAATAATAGCTCTGATAAATAATTTAAGGACTTGGTATGCAAATATAGAAGCAAAAGGGAGCTCATTGTCTCTTGATACGACATTTCCAGATACATCATTGTTGTCATCAAGCTTGCTAGATCAGTTTTTTGAAAAAAAACTTAAAAATGACCCTGAAATGATGTTGGACTTTTGCGGTTATATTAATCAATATGATATTGACCATATCTTATTGTCGCAGTATCAGGACACGATCATAAATGTCCTGATTAAAAAAATAATAGATCGTAAAGAAATCCGTGAGTTTGATATATCAACCCATGTTGCAAGTAATGCGTCCCAGGAAATCGCATTGGAAGTTAATCGCAAACTTGCTACAATACTTAATGAGCAGTCTAACATATTCATGAATGTAAGCAGCAGAGAAAGAGGGCTTATTATACCCCTTTCAATAGTTTTTGCGCCATCTTTGGATCAAAACCGTGATGCGTTGCGTAAGAGACTTGGTAATCTCTCGGAAACTTATTACGAATCAGACAACAAGTATTGCATGACTTTTCTTAAGGTAGCAACTGTATATTTCCAAGAATGTGTGAGTCTTAACAACAACTAACTAAAACAATAGCATTCTTTTATTATACACAGAGAAATAAGTACAGGTCGTTCTTAGGCGTGCAGGAATAGAACGACAATATGACATTTAAAAGAGGTCATTGTTTAGATTACACTTTTATAAAAGAGTATTAGGTGGTGTAGTGAATGTAAGAGTGGCAACTACATGGAATTTCAAAAAAATGATGAAATGTTTTTGGATTTATTGAAGAAGTCAATGAGATATTGTTTCTTGATAACATGATAATTTATTTAAAATATAGCTTTAAAGTGCAACTATGTAATGGAAAATTATAATGTAATAATGGATGAACTTACTGATGCTTTTCGATTAGTACAAAAAAGAATCGATAAAGAATTTATAAATAAAGAGAATGATATTAAGCAACTTATCATAGATAATGAGCATGAAATGTGTAACTTTATTGACAAACAAACTTGCTCTAAATATGCTCTTAGAAGTTTTGATCAATATCCTAATATTGGTGTTGAATCTGACGTTACAATGCCCAATATTGTGTGTGTGGGAAAATTATGTGGTAATTTCCCATTTTTATATCCATTTACTGATGCTTTTGCTACATCTTTTTTAAAATCATCATATATTAGTGTTAATAACAATGATGTTGATATTGTTGACCAATATATGACTTCTGTAGCATTGCGATTTATGTGTGCTTGCCAACCTGAAAAATCAAAGTTTTACATTATAGATAATGCATTTGGACAAAGTTTATCGATAGTTAATAGTATTAATGTAGAAAAAGTAAATTATCAACGTATACAAACTACTGAGATTACATCTCTACTATTAGATTTGTCAAATATTGTTACTGACCATAATATGTTTCCAAATGAAGATATTGAGATACAGCATTTTGTCTTTTTGTCTGATTTTCCAGAAGGTATGTCTTTAGAAAATATTGAACGACTTAAGATGTTGATAAATAATAGAAATGCGACAAATGCAGGTGTGTATTTTTTTTTGTCATTTAATGACAAAGTTTTAGATAGTTATAATAATAGTATTTTAGAAATAATAAAATTTACTACATGTTTAAATTTTCCACAACAAGATGACTTTCTTTTTAAGTTATTTTCTCCTAAAGATATATATATTGAAATAATTAATTCGGAAACATTTCCTTTTATTTTAGATGTAATTAATAAACGGAGTATTGAAAAGAATCAAACATCCATTGAATGTATGTATTCTGAAAGAATCAGAGATAACCATATTTGGGAATCAACTACGATAGATGCTATTAATATTCCAATTGGATGTTTTGGTAAAAGAATTCAATACCTTACCTTTGGTGAGAGTGCAGATTATTCTGGACTAATAGGTGGTTTGCCGGGTAGAGGAAAAACAGTTCTTCTTCATAATATAATTCTTTGGGGAGCATGTAAGTATTCTCCTAAAGAACTCAAATATTGTCTCATTGATCTTAAGAATGGTACAGGATTAAATTTGTATAGAAAGTTGCCACATACTCTTGTTCAGTCTACTTCCAATAATAGTAAATTTTGTTTGAGTGTTTTGGAGAAACTTGTTGATGAAATGAAAAGTCGAGCAGAGCTGTTTAAACAAGCGGCAAATGAATTTGGAGAAATGGTAGATAAATTGCAGACATATCGCAAAGTAACATGTAAAGTAATGCCACGTATTCTAGTGATTATTGATGAGTTTCAGGTTCTTTTTGAAGAAGCAAGGTTAGGAGCTAAAGTTGCTAAATTTTTGGATAAAATTATTAGAGAGGGACGTGCATTTGGTGTTCATCTTTTACTATGTAGTCAAGGTATTGGTAAGGCTGATATACCGCAAGATATTTTTAAAAATGTTACATGGAGATTATCTTTTGAATTATCATCAGAAGATGAAGCAAGAAGAATTATCGGTAATAGTGCACCACTTCAATTATCAAAACCAGGAGATGCTGTTTTAAATAACAAAAATGGAGATTCTTCAAAAAATATTAACTTGCAAATTGGATTTATTGATAATCCAAATACATGGGTAAATATACTTAATGATTATGCTGAAAAGAAATATAATATAGAAACTTTTGAGAAATGGGGTGATTCTGATGGTACTACTTGGGGTAAAATTCAAAATAATAAATCATTAGCAAATGCTATTATAACCGATACTTTCAAGATAAATGATAGATTTTGTGATCTTTATATAGGTGAGCCAGATGCTATTAGAGATAGGCATAATTTTATACGGATTAGAAAACAAACTGCTTCAAATGTTTTGATTTTGGGAAGTAATTTTAAACTATTGGTGCAGATAATAGGCTTATCTCTTTATCAGTTGAAAAAACAAAGTGGCAAACGAAGTTTTTATTATATTGTCAATGCTTTCAATGTAGATAGTGAATATGCTGATGTGTTTGATTTTATGTCTGATGATAATACTAAAGTGCTACCACCGCGTAAACTTAATGATGTATTGGATATAATTGATATTGAGCTTTCTAATAGGCAAGAAGCAAGTAATAAAGATGAGGTGGTAACTGGGCGTGTTGTATTATTCATGCCTTATGTGCAAAACTGCAAGGCTCTTCGTAAAGACGGTTATAAAGATTCTCCAGCGATGGAAAAACTTAAACGTATTATTAAAGATGGTCCGGAATATGGAATTCATGTATTTGTACATGCACTTAATGCACAATCATATAATGATTTCTTTCAGGGTCTTACGAGTGAGTTTGAGAATAGAATTGCACTTGATAATAATATAAGAAATATACAATGTTTATTTTCAAGTGAATTTGGATTACAAGTGACAGATGGATCTGTTATTCTTCAAAATGGAGAAGACCTTTCCGAAGTTAATCCTGATATTACTCGTGTTTATGGCGAATTTTTTAATAAAGCAAGTATTCATAAAGATGATTCTTTTTTAGAAAAACTCTTTAATATAAAATAAATATAATTAAAATTACAGTGATATGATAATGAACTTATATAGAAACTTGCATGAGTATAATTGCATGATAGAGCAAAATAAAACTACATGTGAGTTTAGGCATAATATGGCTAAAGTTTATTATGAAACACTTCAAAAGTATTCATCTTCTATAAAACCATTTCATAAAGTGTTGGATAATTTGATGGAGAAATTGATTAATTTGGATATAAATAATCCACAAGAAATTTCGTCTATTGCTATTTTGTGTGATAATGTTGCAGAAAAAATTATTGAAGTTCAGCAAGAGAAAAAAAATTTTGGCTCAGTTCTTGAGCTGTTTTTTGCTGCTAATCCACAACATGGTGCATTAAATTTACAACAATATTATGAACTTTTTAATTCTACCAATAGTAAGGAAATTATTCAAGAACTTAATGATATTAAAGAAGATCTACAAATAGCAAGTCATGTCGCTGATACTATCTGTCAAATAGAAGGTTTTAAAAAAGATAATATTATTAAATTGAAAAATTTTTATAATATTAATCACAACCATTTGTCAACAAATATGGAAAGATTATATGTTGGTCTTAATAAAGTAAATGGAAGTCAAGTGTTGAATCAACTTAATATGATAAAAGAAGAACTCAGTTATGCAATAAAAATGAATGATGCAATTACTAATATAGAGATATATCGTAAAAATAAATCCAATGAACTAAAAGAATTTTATAAAAATAATCCATATCATCCAACCTCCACATCTGCTCTTTGTACGATGTATGAAGATTTAAGTAATGAAAATGCTATAACTCGATATCAGTTGTTAGAAGAATTGTTTGAAGAATTAAGGAATGCAGTAAAAGATTACGAGGATAAAAAAGCGAGGATTAAAGAAAACTGGATAAAAGTAGGAAAAATAGTATGGACTATTTTAAAATGGTCTGCAATGGCTATTGGTGCTGTTTTTGTGGCGTGTTGGTGGATTTTTTCTTCTATTATATCTAAAAAAGATGATTAATTTAATATATATTATGCAAGATTATAATGTTCAACTATCTGCTTTGCAATTATTGAAGCGTTATATTGAGGATTTGAAAAAGCAATTAGAGAGTTCGCAGAGGTCTTATGGTAATAAAATTTTAGAATTAAATGATTGTGGAGTTCCTCGACAGGTAGTTGAAGAATATTCACTTGTTTTTTGGCAACCTAAGGATCATAGTATTATGACTTTAATTCAACAAATTGAGGAATTAGATATACCTTATCTTCAAAATCAGATTAATATTATCAGTCATGCAGACAATAATTCTAAATATACAAAAGAAGAATTTAAACGAGCTATTCAACGAATTAAAAATGAAATGATTATGAAGAGATGTCAATGTTGTGATAATACTTTCGAAGTGCCTGTTGGTTCAAAAATAGTATTATGTCCTAAATGTTTTAAAAAATTGTTTCAAGATACAGGCAGAGACCCTAATTGTAGATAATAACTTAATTTTTTAATTATGCAAGACTATCAAAGAATATTAGATGGGCTTTATGGCCTCCGTAATTTTTTACAACAACTCCAAGAAGGATTAGAAACACAATTAAATGCTTATCGTAGTCATATTACTAATATGATTGATGCAGGAGTGGCAATACAAGTTGCTGAAAAATATGAGGAAGTAAATTTTCGAAATAATGAAAATATTATTCGCCAAATTATTAATAGTATTTTAGAAGATGATATTCCTTATATAAATAATCAAATACAGATTATTGAAAACGCTTTGAAAGACGTTAAATAAATTGATTTTGTATAAATGATTTAATGTTTAATAAGTTTTGTTTAGGAAGGTTGTCGTTTCCTTCCTTATGGAATAAATTTAATGTTAAATTTTAAAGATGTATTTGGTTTTTTAGAAAAAATCATTGATAATATGGTTATATATTGAATATAGTATAAACCTATGTAATGTCAGATTGTGTTGATGATTTAATATTTGAATTTATCGTCAGAACTTTTTTATAATATTTGTGTTGTTATTCTTTTAAGAATAACAAAATCGATAAAAGGTTAAGTTGAAAATGTTTTGTTTGGTAATTAGTTTTTAATGATTAATTATTTGTGTTATGAAAATATCAAAAGATATAATTGAAAAAAATAGGTTATATAAAATTGGACGTTATATACTTGGTTCAGCACCATTTGCATTACTTTTATCTCTTCTGTTATTTTGGGTAGAAATGTATAGAAGTGATAAAGATGGAGAAGAAATGATAAATGAACTTAAATTAATTGAACAATCTCTCTCAACAAGGTATATTGGCATTTTTCCTGATTATCTTGCTCAAATAAATGATATTTTTGAGGATACAAAATCGAATGATTCTATAATAATATTTGAAGATGTGTTGTATTATGGTTTATTTTATACTCCATTAGAATTCAAAAAAATGATTGCTAATATTGTGGATTTATCCAATAAAGGGCATGATATTACAATAGCTTATTATGGAACTGATACATGGATGTTTAGGGAGGTTGTTCAAGAATCAAGAATTAAACAAGAGTATTTGTCTAAACTTAAAATAGAAGTACGTAAGATAATTAATGAGCTATCGATTACAAATCCAGAGATGCCTGGTAAAGATAGATTTAAAATTGCTGATTCAATAGCTTCAGAGAGATATTTTGCTCAGACTCGTAATGATGATATTTTGGATTTTAAAGAAAAGATTGCATTGTATACTACCCCATTATATGTAAGTGGAGATGCTCCATTATTTAAACAAATTGATAGTATAAGAACTGAAGCATTGTTGAAAGATGTGAATGAAATAACTTTTGCAGATTTCTACAATATGTATAAAGAAATAACATTTGCTATAAAAAATAGTTTGGAGAACAATTTTAACTCAAAAATAAATTTTGTTGAACTTGATGATTATTTGGTGATGAGTTGTTGGAGTAATTCAAAAAAAATACTTTTTGCACTTCCAGGTAAATTTGCAGCAGATGAAATAGGGTTTATATCTCAAGACAATTCTATTCAAAATTATATTAAAACACAACTTCATGGAGTAAGGTTTATAGACATAGTTAAACTAAATAATGATGATTAAAAAATCATTGCTGTCTGGTATTAAATGTATATAATTGAGATTCATATTTCGACTGCATATATATACATTTTTTTCTGACTTCGTCACTATAAAAATATCAATTTTATAATGTCTTGATAAATAATGTTTTGTAACTTTGCATGCCTTGATTTTGGGGTACGCAAAGTATTTTTGTATGTTTATCAAGCGAAAAAATAATCGGTCAGGTACTGTAAGTATTGTTGTAGCTGAAAAGATTTCAGGTTATTATAAGGAGCTTACCACTATAGGTATGATACTTTTTGTGATAGTATCTAATATCTCAAGATTTTTCCAATTGAGATATACGTGACCATTTGATCTAAAAAAATAAAACTATTGTACTTTTAATAGTTTATATTATTGCGTCTAATATTTTGATAATTCTCTATTTTTGCAATAGTTGATTCTAACATTTGTAATATTGGTTTAGATTTAATTTTTTTATTTATAGATACTGTCCCAAAAAGTG
The DNA here is from genome assembly GCA_002633315.1 of Bacteroidales bacterium Phil6. GTDB lineage: Bacteria > Bacteroidota > Bacteroidia > Bacteroidales > F082 > Limimorpha > Limimorpha avicola. The sequence continues at coordinate 181,036 of NWBN01000014.1, read as the reverse complement.
TGTAAAATTCAAAGTTTAATGTTTTAGCAATTAGAAATCTTTTAAAAAACACAAACATGAATTTTGTATAGGAGCAAAAGTACAAAATTATAGAAAAAATATAATTAAATTAGGAAAATGAATAGAAAAAATATTGAAAATTAGTTTGGGACAGTATCTAAATTTATGCAGACCTTGCAAATAAAGTCAGCATAAATTTTTGATTTTTTATCGGATATCAATAAAATTTTTAAATAATCAATCCTCTAAATAATAAAACTAAATTTAAAGGATGGCTACATAAGAGGACGTTCAATAAAATCTATTCTAAAATCTTCAACACTTAAAAAGAACCAACATCCAACAGTCTCTTTTCCATTGGGTTTTATTATTTTAATAAAATCCTGCCATTTATTTGTGCTTTGATTTAGCACTTGTCCTCGTATCACCAATTCAACGTCACAATGATTAACTAAATTTAACGAGTATTCATAATTGATACCTTCAATATTAGCTGTGATACAACCATTATACTTTCCCGTACGAATAACCTTCAATCCTTTTGATTCAACAAAATCGATTTTCCAATCAGATTCATTATCAAATAGTACGTAAAAAAGATGAATGTCAACTTCATATTTTCCACCATTTTCTTGTAATATCAGATGTATATTATATGTATATTCGTCTCCACATTGTTCTTCAGAAATAATATCACATTGCTTAATTAGATTATCGGTAATTTCCCATGACAAATTAGGAAATTCAACAGTTTCTTTTTCAGTAAACTTTCTTCCAACTAAATCTAAACAAACCTTTTCAATATCAGGTTTCGGCGGAATAATGTTAGCAATTTGTTTATTGACTTGTTTTTCTAATTGAATATAACTATTTTCTACTTTAATATTGGCATTGTAATATTGATTAAAAGCATATTCAAATTGAAGATTTTTTTCAAAATTAGTCAAATATCTATTTTTTACCTTTTTATAAAAATCGTCTGCATCCATTTTATTTGCTAAATAATCCATTTCTATTTCTTTTTCAAATTCAGCAATCTTTTCACGTGCTTCTACACGAGACTTAAAATTATAAGATTTAAAATCCCGAAGAAATTTCTGATAAGCATGGTTAATACTTTCCATGCGATTTTTTTCACAATCACAATATTTTCTTGCTGCTAATTTCCCATCAGACTCAGGTGATGAACAAGAAATCAATATACATAGAGTGAATAATAAAAAAACTTTTGTTTTCATATTGAAAAAATATTTAATAATATATTGATGTTAATAATTTGTATATTTTATATTTATCTACCAAATGCTTGGGTGATTTATAATTATAACTATGTTAATTTAAAATCAATATTTATTTTTTTTAAAATAATTCCATATAAAATATAAACACTATTTATATTAGTTGCAAATTCCAATTTAACATTATATCTTACGTTTTTTAATAAAATCTTTTTCATAATATCTTTTACTATTTTTATACCTCAATAATAAAAAATCAGATTGATCAATATGATTTTTTGAATTTGGTTAACGAATGACATGGAAGTATAATATTTACTATAATAACTCTATTGTAATAATTTTAGTATAACCTCCTTTTAATTTTAACTAAGACAATACCAATATATCTTTATATTTCAGTCAAATTATTTTAATAACTTATCATCCGCGCAAAGTTACAAAAAAATAGTTTAATGCAAGTCTTTTTGAAATTAAAAATTAATTTACGATGACTAACATTACAGCCCGATAGATATGTTTACTTTTCCCAAAAGTTAGGATTGTATTTTAGTTTTGTTACAGCAATCTGATAAAAAAAGCTGACCTTACTATAAAATCAGCCATAATTCTTATATATTTTGATTTTTCAGGATACCAATGATGTGTTACGAATATTTAAAAAGTGGAGGATGCTCTTGCACGGACGATTGGTGGCTGCAATTTGTTACACATACAAGGCTCCTCCACATAAATCTTATGATTAGTAAAATCATTCTTATGTAGATTATACAATTGCCCTGTTTATGAAAACTGCCACATTTTCGCTCTCGGCAATATATTGTAGTTACTACAACACAGCAAAGTTAATGATATTATTCAAATATGCAAGGATCTTTTGTAAAATTTTTCATTCATGTACAATAAAAAATATTCTATATAATAGATAATCATTCGAGACAGCAATGCTATTTAGTTGTGAAAAACATATTGTATTTCTTTGGAATCCGACAAATATGATAAATTACTTGAATATCGATATGAAGTCATAACATAAACTTTTTACATGATTTGTGAGCATATAATTTTTTTCAAACGTTATAAATGAATTTGAAAACTTTGTCGGGCAGTAATGGTTTGAAATAATGAAATTATTACCGTAATCATTCATGTAATGATATAAAAAAAGTGTGTAAATCGGGTGGCCCCTTTTTACACACTAAAGATTTATGAAAAAATAATTATTCGACTTTTACATTATCCATACCAACTTGTATGGCTTTCATGTTCAAAGGAATAAGTTTATGAGCGCGTTCAGGCAATGAATGTTCGAGACCTTTTTCAACGTTAGTCATTTCTACTATGGGTTTAACTTTAAGAAGTGCACCGAGAATGACCATGTTGAATACTTTGGCATTACCCATGTCTGATGCCAATTGGGCACCTTCTATTGTGTAGATGCTGATGTCTTTACGAGTTGGTTTGTGAGTGATGCCGTTAGGGTCGTATATCAATACGCCACCTGGTTTTACTTTACTTTCGAATTTGTCGAGTGACTGTTGATTTAGTATCACTGCTGTGTCAAAAGCGTTGATGATAGGGGAGCATACACGTTCATCGCTTACGATGACAGTAACGTTAGCTGTACCGCCACGCATTTCCGGACCGTATGAAGGCATCCAGCTGACTTCTTTGTCTTGCATGATACCGCTATAAGCAAGGATCTTACCCATTGATAAAACACCTTGTCCGCCGAAACCGGCTATGATAATTTCTTCTGTCATTGTTTTAAGATTTTAGTTATTTTTTTACAAGCTCTCCGTCAACTTTAATATCACCGAGTGGATAAAATGGCAACATGTTTTCCACCAACCATTTGTTGGCATCTACAGGGCTCATCTTCCAGTTAGAGTTACAGTTGGATACGATTTCAACGAAGTTGACACCGCTCTTGCCGTGAAGTTGGTTTTCAAAAGCCTTTTTTATGGCTTGTTTTGCCTTGCGAACCATTGCAGGTGAATATACAGCCTGACGTGTCACATATTTTGTTCCCGGGAGTTGGGCTACAAGTTCCGTTATTCTCAGAGGATAACCGTTGTTGGGCATTCCTTCGAAGCCCGCACCCTGTGGCAATGTGGCTTTACGTCCGTATGGCGTAGTGGCTGTCTTCATGCCTTCGAGTGTTGTAGGAGCCATTTGTCCGCCGGTCATGCCGTAGATTCCATTGTTGACGAATATCATGGTGATGTTCTCTCCACGGTTACATGTATGTATTGTCTCGCATGTTCCAATGGCAGCGAGGTCTCCGTCGCCTTGATAGGTAAATACTATCTTGTTAGGCCATACGCGTTTGATTCCTGTTGCCAACGCCGGAGCACGACCGTGTGCCGCCTCTTGAAAGTCAACATCAAAATAATCGTATGCCATAACGGCGCAACCTACAGGAGCTACACCTATGGTGTCTTCATCTATTCCGAGTTCTTCTATCACTTCTGCAATCAGACGATGTATGGTGCCGTGACCGCAACCCGGGCAATAGTGAAACGGCTTCTCAGTCAACAATTTTGATTTCTGATAGACTAAGTTCTCCGGTTTGATTATATCTTTTACTGTGATTTCTGACATGATCTTATTCTCCTATAATTTGTTTTTTCATTGCTTCGAGGACTTCTTCAGGTGTATGGATTATTCCACCAACACGACCGAAGTGCTCGGCTTTAACACGACCGTTAACAGCCAGTCTGACGTCTTCTATCATCTGACCGCAACTTAATTCCACTGACAAGAAGCCTTTGACACCATTGTCGATGAGTGCCTGAATGGCTTTTGTAGGATAAGGATATAATGTTATAGGACGGAGCAAACCGACTTTCAAACCTTCTTCACGTCCCAACTGTACCGATTTCTGTGCTATTCTTGCGCTTGAACCGTATGCTACGAATACATATTCGGCATCTTCGCAGTTGATCTCTTCGAAACGTACTTCGTTGGCTTCGACTTGTCTGTATTTCTCTTGGAGATGACGGTTGTGTGCTTCCATTCTGTTGGAATCCAGATCCAATGATGTTATGATACGATGAGGAGTACCTCTCTTGCGGCCTGTCGTTGCCCAAGGATATTTCTCTTTGATCTCTTCGTCTGTCATACGAGGTCTTTGGTCTGCCAAAACGACTTTTTCCATCATCTGACCTATGGCGCCGTCTGAGAGTATGCAGCATGCCATGCGGTATTTGAATGCAAGGTCGAATCCCAATGCCACGAAGTCTGCCATTTCCTGTACTGATGCCGGTGCTAAAACTATGTTTTTGTAGTCACCGTGACCACCGCCTTTACAAGCCTGGAAATAGTCGGCTTGTGATGGTTGTATTGTTCCCAATCCCGGGCCGCCACGTACCACGTCGGCATAAAGACATGGAATCTCGGCTCCAGCTATATATGTGATTCCTTCCTGTTTCAAACTGACACCCGGACTCGATGATGATGTCATGACTCTTTTTCCGGCTGCTCCGGCAGCATATACCATGTTGATGGCTGCCAATTCACTCTCTGCTTGAAGAACGACCATTCCGGTACGCTCGTAAGGGTTCTGTTCCGAGAGATATTCGATCACTTCAGACTGTGGAGTGATAGGATATCCGAAATAAGCATCACAACCGTAGCGTATTGCTGCTTCGGCTAATGCTTCGTTACCCTTCATCAGTTTTAATTCTCCCATTATTGTTAATTTTAAATTGTTAGACAATGATTTGATTAAAGTTTGACCTTATATACGGATATTACTCCGTCGGGACATACAACGCCGCAACTTGCGCAGCCTATACACTTGTCGGGTTCTTCCATGTAAGCGTAATTGTAACCCTTTCCGTTAACTTCTTTAGCTAATCCAATGACACCGCATGGACAGTTTACGACACATACGCCGCATCCTTTACAACGCTCAGTATCAACTAAAATAGCTCCTTTGAAACTTGCCATAATTTTTATTTTTTAGGTTATTATTATGTATGATTTTCTATGTATTTCAAAAACGCACAAATTTACATCTTTTTTATTAATTGAAAAAATTAATTAATATGTGTTTTATTTTGTCGGTTTTTACTTATTTAAGTGGATGATCTTTGGCAAACAAGGCGAGTCGCTCTGCCAATACAGGTATCTCTTCTCTTTGTATCAATGAGGTGCAGGCTCTGATGCCTTGTCTTGTACTGCCGGTGATATCCAATGATATTGCTGAAATGCCGTAATACAACATCTCTTCGAGTAATTCGGCTCCTCCGAATCCAGGATATCCGTATGTGAAGTAAAAACCGTCTGCTATAGGGTCTCCCAAATCATGATCATATACAATCTCGAACCCGTTTGCTATGAAGGCTTCTTTCATTAACTTGGCTTTTTTACCGTATTCTATCACATCGTCGCGGAAATTGTATTCTCCATCATTGACAGATTTCAGAATACCCCACAATGCATATTGCGCCGAATGAGATGTTCCCGAACTTAACGGATATATGGTACCATAAATCATGGTATATCCGAATTTTGTCGAACTGTAATATCGTTTTAAGTCAGGATATTCACGCTCTGCGAGTTTGTCGCCTATCACCATCATGGCAATACGCTCACCGGCATAACTGAAAGCTTTTGAACTGGATATCAATAATATGTAATTGTCGGTATATTTGGCAACAGAGGGTTGGAACGGTGCGACGCCCGGATGACTGTAGTCTTTGCGGAAATCCATGCCGAAATAGGCGAGGTCTTCCATGATGATGACATCGTATTTGGTCGCAAGTTCACCTATTATTTTCAATTCTTCATCGGTAAAACATACCCATGATGGATTGTTGGGGTTGGAATACAATACTGAATGTATTTTTCCTGTTTTGAATATACTTTCCAATTTGTCGCGCAACTTTTCTCCGCGGTATTCGTAAACGTCGAATGTCTCCATCGGAATGCCCAATACCTTGTTTTGCAACTTGTGAACGTTGAAGCCCGGGTCGATGAACAATGTAGTGGTTTTTTCTTTGTTGACTCTGCTGCATGTCAGGAAACTTGCAAAAGCACCTTGCATGGAACCTACTGTGGGAATACAGTTTTTGGGGTTTACATCTATATCGATGAAATTTTTTACGAATCTTGAGATCTCCTGTTTCAATATTGGCATGCCTTCAATGTCGGGATATAGTGAGGCAATGCCTTTTTGCAACGACTCGATCTGTGCTTCAACACCTTTTTGTGCAGGCGGGAGCCCCGGAATACCCATCTCCATGCGCACGAACTTGACTTTACTTGCGTTTTCCAGATTATCGACAAGCTTCTTGATTTCTCTGATAGAAGCTTTCCCAATATTGGGTAATCCACTGTCCTTAAACACTTTCTGTGCGATTTCTTTTGCTACAATGTTATATTCCATAAAATATTTGTTTGTTAATTAATGACTTGTGCTATTTCTAAATTCGCTTCAAAGTTAGACAAATTTTGTTAATCTGCAAAATCTTTCTTAAACTTTTCAATGAAAATTGAATAATGTTAAACTATCAGTTTTGTATATGAGTCATTTAATCTTTATAAATGACATGTTTGAACAAGTTTTTTTGTTTAAATTAAGATTGTTTGGATGTTTTTGATTTTTGCAAGCTTCATAGATATTTTTGATGTGGTCTTAAGCTATGCTTTGTTTTTTTATGTATGTTTATATGTTCTTAAAGTTGAGGCGAATTGTTATATTGAATTATTATTTTATTTAATATTGAATTATGATAAAAAATATATTTAAATAAAATTATTGTCGTAATGTTATAAAGTGTTTTCAAATGAACGATATGCGAGACGAGTTGATGTTGAAATGGTTTTCCAATATCTTGATAGTAATTTTAACAGTGCGGACAATTGTGCTGTTTTATTTGGTAATTACCGAATGATAATGAGGTCTTGGATTTGTTATCTTATGTTTTTGATATAAATTTGGAAATAAAACATGAATGATGAAAAACCAGGTTTAATAAATTGTAGATTATTGTAAATGGTTGTTTTAAGGGAAGTGGGACGTACTGGACTCGAACCAGTGACCTCTGCCGTGTGAAGGCAGCGCTCTAAACCAACTGGGCTAACGTCCCGATCTCAATAAAAAAACGCCTTCTGGCGTCGCGTGGGGCGAACAAGGATCGAACTTGTGACCTCATGCCTGTCAAGCATGCGCTCTAAACCAACTGAGCTACCGTCCCATTTTGCGGTGCAAAGATACAAACTTTTTTTATTGATACAAGCCTTTTTGTTATTTTTTTTATTATTTTTGGACTTTATAAAAATAAATGTTATGAAAAGACTCAAGTGTTTATTATTCATAATGTTCCTGATTCCGGGAATGTTAAATGTCAAAGCTCAGGAAAAGAAAAACCTTACTTTGTCTGATATTTATGAACGTCCTACTTTCGTTTACAAGAGAGTTAGAGGTATGGAATCCATGAAAGACGGTGATACATACGCCGCAATAGAAAAAGGTGAATTTAATGTTTACAGTTATAAAACAGGTAAAAAAGTCAAGACATTGTTCAACTTTGGCGACCTCGTGCTTCCCGGTGAGACTGACCCTCTCCCGGTTATGAATTATACTCTTAGTGATGACGAGTCTAAGGTGCTTCTTATGACTGATTATAATCCTATATATCGTCATTCCTTTACCGCTGATTATTATGTTTATGATTTGGCAACGAAGGAGTTGTTCCCTCTTTCAGACGGAGGCAGTCAACGTCTTGCCACTTTCTCTCCTGATGCTTCAAAAGTGGCTTTTATGAGGGATAATAATTTGTTTATTAAGGATTTGGTTACAAAAGAAGAGACTCAGTTTACTTTCGATGGGCTATATAACCATATTATTAATGGTGCTCCGGACTGGGTATATGAGGAAGAGTTCGGCTTTGCCCAGGGCTTCTTCTGGTCTCCCGACAACATGAAAATAGCATTCTATCGCTTCGATGAGTCCAATGTCAAAGAGTTTCAGATGGAGGTATTCGACAATCTTTATCCTGACTGGTATTCTTTCAAATATCCCAAGGCTGGTGAAGACAACTCCATAGTGGAAGTTTATGTCTATGATTTGTCAAGCAAAAAGACCATAAAGATGGATACTGGCGAAGAGACGGATATTTATATCCCGCGCATGAAATGGACCAAAGATCCTGATATCCTTGCCATTCAACGTCTTAATCGTCATCAGAATCATCTCGAGATTCTTGCTGCCAACGCTTCTACAGGTCAGACTACAGTATTCTATGACGAAACGAATCCTTATTATATTGATGTTACCGACAACTGGACTTTCCTTGAAGACGGGAAATCCTTCTTGATGACAAGTGAAGCCGACGGTTATAATCATATTTATCTTTATGATTTAAAAGGAAATATGATAAAACAACTTACATACGGCAATTGGGACGTTACCGAGGTGTATGGTTATGATAAGAAAAACAACGAGGTTTATTTCCAGGCTGCCAAAAATTCTCCTGTTGACCGTCAGATTTATGCTGTCAATCTAAAAGGTAAAATGAGAACTGTAGTTGATAAAGTGGGAACCAATGATGCAAGATTCAGCAATAATTTCAAATATTTTATCAATGTCAATTCATCGGCTTCACAACCGCCGCAATATGCTTTGTATGACAGCAAGGGCAAGATGGTGAAGATGTTGGAGGACAATGCTGAATTTGCAGAAAGAATGAAAGAATACAACTTGTCGGAAAAGACATTCTTCAAGATCAGCGATTCGGCATTTGTCATGCCGGACGGTACTCCTGTCGAAATAGATGCATGGCAGATTTTACCTCCGGATTTTGACCCTCAGAAGAAATATCCTGTCCTTATTTATGTTTATGGAGGTCCTGGTTATCAGACCGTGTTGAACTCATGGGGCAATAGCGATTATGATTGGTTGCAACTTCTTGCTCAGCATGGTATCATCTCTGTATCTATTAATAATAGAGGTAGCGGAGCTCAGGGACAAGAGTTCAAAAAGATGACATACCAACAGTTGGGAAAATATGAAACGGAAGATATGATTACTTTGGCAAAATATATGGCGAAGCAACCGTATGTCAATGCAGATAAGATAGGTATCTATGGCTGGAGTTATGGCGGTTATATGGCTACTTCGGGAATTACCAAAGGTGCTGATGTCATAAGTACTGCAGTGGCAGTGGCTCCCGTGACAAACTGGCGCTATTACGATAATATCTATACGGAACGTTTTATGCGTACTCCGGAAGAGAATCCTTCAGGTTATGATGATAATTCTCCGATTAATTTTGTCGATAGAATAAAAGGTAATTATTTGTTGTGCCATGGCAGCGGCGATGATAACGTGCATTATCAGAATGCTATGGAACTTATAAAAGCTCTCGTTTCTGCAAACAAACAATTCGATTTGATGATTTATCCTAACAAGAACCACGGTATTTATGGCAATTATGGCAAGGGTGGAGAATGCAGGATACATTTATTTACTAAAATCAATAACTTCCTGTTCGAGCATCTCTTGGGAGAATGATGTTTTTGAATTGAAAGTTATTTAAACGAAACAGCTCCGGAACGTTTATTTGCTCTTCGGAGTTGTTTTTGTTATATGCTGTATTTTACAGAAATCTTATTTAATGACATAAAAAAAGATTTCTATAATAGAAATCTTTAAAATGATGTTATTAAAAAAATATTGTGGAAACTACTGGGGTCGAACCAGTGACCTCCTGCTTGTAAGGCAGGCGCTCTGAACCAACTGAGCTAAGCTTCCGATAGGCAAAGAACTTGTTCCGTTTTGCGTTTGCAAAGATACATGTTATTTTGATATGAACAAATAAAAAAGACATTTTTTTAAAGAAAAAATGGTGTGGCTTGACAATCATGGTTTTAAATGACATACAATAATAAAACTCCGATGATGTATGTTGTTACCATCGGGATTTTATTGTTACAATGGAGTGTTCAAATGTATAGAGATGTTTTATTTTACAAGTGGTTGTGCGTATTTCTTTACGTCATCTTCCGTGATGGTGTTTCCGCATAATATCACGAGTCTTTCCACCACATTCTGCAACTCTCTTATATTTCCTGTCCATCTGTAATTCTGCAGTTCTGCTACAGCTTCTTCCTTAAAAACAGGAGCAGGTTTTCCCATGTCTTCGGATATACGTTTGACAAAGGCGTCAACAAGCAATGGTATGTCGTCTTTTCTGTCTCTTAATGGAGGCACCATGATGATAATGACGCTGAGTCTGTGGTATAAATCTTCTCTGAAGTTGCCTTTCTCTATTTCTTCTTTAAGATTTTTGTTTGTTGCAGCAATGACTCTTACGTCAACGGGTATGTCTTTTTCACTGCCGACGCGTGTTATTTTGTTTTCCTGCAAAGCACGTAACACTTTTGCCTGTGCCGACAGACTCATGTCACCAATTTCATCGAGGAACAAAGTTCCTCCATTGGCAAGTTCAAAATCTCCCTTTCTCATCTTCACTGCAGAAGTGAAAGACCCTTTTTCGTGTCCAAATAATTGACTTTCAATAAGTTCTGAAGGGATGGCTGCACAATTGACTTCAATGAAAGGATTGTATGATCTGTTGCTTAACTCATGCAACTGTCTGGCGACGAGTTCTTTGCCGGTGCCGTTTTCACCTTCGATGAGAACTCGAGCCGAGGTGGGAGCGACCTTTTCAATCATTTCGCGAACCTCAATCATAGGAGCCGATTCACCTATCATTTCATATTGTTTCCTGACAACCTTTTTAAGAGCCTTGGTCTCTGTCATGAGTTTGGATTTGTCAAGTGCGTTACGTAATGTGATAAGTAGCCTGTTGAGATCCGGCGGCTTGGAGATATAGTCGAAAGCACCTTTTTTAATGGCTTCCACTGCTGTCTCTATGGTGCCGTGTCCGGAAATCATGATGACAGGAGTGTCGGAATTTTGTTTGATGTTTTCAAGAACTTCAATGCCGTCCATCTGTGGCATTTTGATGTCACAAAAAATAGCATCGAATTCCTGTTCTTTGATGATGGGCAAAGCTTCTATGCCGGATGCGGCATCTTCAACAATGTATCCTTCATTTTCAAGAATATCGCGCAGAACCCGTCTTATGGCAGGTTCATCATCTATTATTAGAATGCGAGGCATCTGGTTTCTTCTTTGGTGTTAATCTTAACTTTTTTAATCTGTAATTTATTACGGCATCGTAACTTTTTAAAATATCACCGCCTATTATGGCATGTATCACCGGCAGATTGAACTTTCGATATGAGTCGTTGATATGTGATAGGTCAATGATAATGCCTTGATAATCATATAAATTAAAATCATTAAACGAAATTTTTCCTATTACCGACAATGTTATGTTTATGTCGGACGCTCCCACACTTGCAGAAACACCTTTTTTATGCTTTACCGATGTAGGCTCGGCAAAATCGTTGATTGTTGTCTTATCGAAAACAGTCTGTGAAGCCCCGGTATCAATGATAAAGTTTGCATCTTTATCATTGATCTTACCTTTTATCATTATATGATAACCTTCGTTATCAATAGGTAAGACGTCAAAAGGTATCTCGGTGTATCTACGCATTAAAAATTCGGTTTTAAAGCATATTTGTTATAGAAGTCTTCTATTATTTTCACTGCATCTTCAACAGTATCAACTACATGAAAGATATTCAAGTCATTTTCCGAAATAAGTTGGTTTGAGAGGAGTTCTTTTTTAAACCAATTTACGAGACCATCCCAAAAGTCTTTGCCTACTAATACGATAGGGAAGGAGATGAGTTTGTTGGTCTGAATTAGCGTTATGGCTTCCGATACCTCGTCAAGGGTTCCGAATCCCCCGGGAAATGCGATATAACCTTGCGAATAACGCATGAACATGGTTTTTCTTACATAAAAATAGTTGAAATTTAATGATTTATCTTGATCAACGAATTGATTTGCCTTTTGTTCGTTAGGCAAGATGATATTCAGACCTACGCTTTTCCCTCCTCCGAAGTGAGCACCTTTGTTGCCGGCTTCCATAATGCCGGGACCTCCTCCGGTGATAATTCCAAAACCTTTCTTGACAAGTATATATGCTGTCTCCTCCGCCATTTTGTAATATTTGTTGTCGGGTTTCAATCTCGCAGACCCGAAAATAGCAACGCAAGGTCCTATCTTAGCCAATGTCTCATATCCATTGACAAATTCTGCCATGCTTTTGAAAACAGACCAGGAGTCGTGCGTCTTTATCTCATTCCAGTTTTTTTCCTGAAAGGCTTCTCTTATTTGTTCTTCAGTATTTTCCATGTGTTTTATTTTGGGTTACAAAAATAATGATTTTTAATAAATTGTCAGAATAAAAAATGATATATGATGGTTTTGTTTACAATTTTAGGATAGAAAAATTTGCTTTTATGTTATGATGTAATGAAATTTTATATAATTTTGCATCGAAAAGCGGATGTAGCTCAGTTGGCAGAGCGAAAGCTTCCCAAGCTTTAGGTCGCGGGTTCGAGCCCCGTTATCCGCTCTTCTTTCTTGAATGATAAGTTTCAATGGTTTTAATTAAAATGTGATGTATATGTCAGATGGCGTCATTCCGTTATTCGGTCGCTTTTGTGATTGTTGTTTTTAAACTTTAATATGATGATGGTCAATGTCCAATGTTGTATTTTAATTATATTGTCTTGAAATGAAGATTATGATATGGTTGCAGTTTTTATAATTTTCAGAATAATATAAAAGAAAATTATGAAAATAACACTTGACAAAAACTTGTTGATGTAGTAATTTTGCATGACAAAAGTTCTTTGAAGGGGTTGATTGGTTTTGACAGCTTGTAGAATGGTCATGTAAGCATGTCGAGCCTCGCAGTGACGCTCGCAAATCTTGACTGCAAAAAATTAATTGGCGAATATAATTACGCTCTCGCTGCTTAATCGAAGTACAGTAGATGTAGCTTAATTCTCTCACAAGGTGGGGGAACGAGACATCTCGCGGATGGATGTTCTCGATTCCGGTCCGGTAACGAGGTGCTCAGCAATTTCGGGATAGTAACATGATTTCTTCGCTCATGTCGCGAAAATTTAGAAGATAAGGTCGGGCTTAGGGTGTCTGTCCCCTTGCTCTTCACGAAAACCAATGGCAGAATAAGCATGTAGAAAGCATGGTTGTTCCTTGTTTGGACGAGGGTTCGACTCCCTCCAGCTCCACAATTAAAACGACTGCTGAATTTTAGCGGTCGTTTTTTTATGTTTTTTTCGTAAAATTGTTTTTTACTGTGTGGTTTTACAATGTTTGTCATGAATTGTTTTTTGTAAATATTATAGCACAATATATTGATTATGAAATAAATATGTTTTGATATTGTTTATTGTCAGTTTATATTCAGTAGCTATATTTCCTTATTTTTATCTATCCTTATAATATTAATCTTAATTTTTTGTTATATTTTTGAATTGTATATAAATCAGTTTGGAAAACTTGTTTATGAGATAAGAGTTTTATCTGGATGTAATATGCATTTTGTTGGTTTGTAGTCATGAAATTGTTGAAATAATTATTTTTGTTGAGGGAAAGTAATAATAAAAACAAACTTAAAATAATTGAAAATGAAAAATTTAAAAAGTGAAGCATTGTTCCTTATGTTAGGAATGGCTATTATGGGATTTTTTATTTGGTTGGGGCTTTCTCATATTTCCAAAGATGTCCGTACAGTCAATGTCAAAGGATTGGCAGAGATGGAAGTGAAAGCAGACCGTGTGTTCTGGCCTATAACCATTAAGGTCGTTGGCAATGATTTGATTACTGTCTATAATGAGGTGAATGCCAAGAATATTATTGTTGAGAAATTTTTGAAAGACAATGGTATTTCTGAGTCTGAAATCAGCATAAATGCGCCTCGAGTACAGGATAGGGAAGCTGATTATTATTCGAATAATAATTATAACACGAGGTATAATGTAACGTCAACAATAACGGTATCTTCAAGCAATATCGATCTTGTCAGAAATTTGATGAGCCGTCAAGGAGAATTGATAAAACAAGGTGTAGCTATAGCTAACGGAGATTTTTATACCGACCATGTCAGTTTCATATATTCTGATTTGAACAGTATAAAACCTCAGATGATAGAGGAAGCTACAAAAAATGCTCGTGCTGCTGCTGAGAAGTTTGCTTTTGACTCTAATAGCAAGCTCGGTAAAATAAAAACTGCTACACAAGGACAATTCTCTATTTCTGACCGGGATGATAATACACCTTATATAAAGACTGTCAGAGTTGTTACCAACGTAACTTATTTCCTTGAAGACTGATAGTTGCAAGCACTTAGATGATGCGATATGAATTGTCGCATCATCTCTGCAAATTATTTTTAAGTATTTTAAAATGCCTTATTCCAAGACATTTTTGAGATAATATCCTGTATATCCAATGCCTTTGGCGACGATTTCTTCAGGTGTTCCTTCGCATATTATTTCTCCGCCTCGTATGCCGCTGTCCGGTCCCATGTCGATTAAATAATCTGCCATTTTTATGACATCGAGGTTGTGTTCTATGATTAATACTGTATTCCCTTTATCTACAAGTTTGTCGAGAACGTTCATCAAAACCTTGATATCTTCGAAATGGAGACCTGTTGTAGGTTCATCCAGAATATACAGTGTTTTACCTGTATCGCGTTTCGACAATTCGGCAGCAAGTTTTACTCTTTGTGCTTCTCCTCCCGACAATGTCGTTGAAGGCTGTCCGAGTTTCAGATATCCAAGTCCGACATCTTGCAACGTCTTTATCTTTTGAGTTATCAAAGGGAAGTTCTCAAAAAAAACCAAAGCATCGTCAATGGTAAGATTTAATATGTCGTTGATAGACTTTCCTTTGAAACGAACCTCCAAAGTCTCTCTGTTATATCGTTTGCCTTGGCATGTCTCGCATAAGACATGAACATCAGGTAAGAAATTCATTTCTATTACACGCAATCCGGCACCACCGCATGTCTCGCATCGTCCTCCTTTGACATTAAAAGAGAATCTTCCCGACTTGTAACCGCGTATCTTTGATTCCGGCAACTCGCTGTATAACTTGCGTATCTCATCGAAAACTTTGGTATATGTCGCAGGGTTTGACCTCGGAGTTCGTCCTATGGGAGCTTGATTAATCTCGATTACTTTGTTGATATTTTCCAGTCCGGTGATGCTGTTGTAAGGTAGAGGTTCTTTTACCGAGTTGTAAAAGTGCTTGCTGAGGATGGGATATAAGGTCTCGTTGATAAGAGATGATTTTCCTGAACCTGACACCCCAGTGACACATATCATGATGCCGAGCGGTATTGTCAGATTTACATTCTTCAGATTGTTGCCTCTTGCACCGTATAGTGTAATACGCTGTCCTTCAAGAGGCTGTCGTCTCTTTTCCGGAATTTCTATTTTTCTCTTTCCTTTAAGATAATCACACGTCAATCCCTTGCCTTTCATGGCTTCTTTAGGAGTTCCTTGAAAGATGACTTCTCCGCCGTGACATCCCGCACCAGGTCCTATGTCAACAATATAATCCGATTCCATCATGGTGTCTTTGTCATGTTCTACAACAATAATGGAATTGCCTATGTCACGTAAGTCTTTCAATGATTCTATTAACTTGTGATTGTCGCGTTGATGCAGTCCTATGCTTGGTTCGTCAAGAATGTACAATATGCCTGTCAGTTGTGAGCCTATTTGCGTGGCAAGTCTTATACGTTGTGCTTCTCCTCCAGATAGTGTCTTTGACGGACAATTCATGTTGAGATAGTCTATACCTACATTAAGGAGAAAATGTAATCTTTTATTTATTTCAGAAAGTATGCTTTTTGCAATTTCATTTTGTTTGTCATTCAAATGATTTGGAAGGTCGTCTATCCAACCCGACAACTCTAATACGTCCATTGATGCCACTTCTGCAATGTTCTTGCCGTTTATTCTGAAATACAGCGATTCTTTCTTCAGACGTTGTCCGCTGCACTCGGGACATGTCTCTTCGTTCATGAAACTTGTTGCCCATCGTACAATATCAGCAGGAGCATTATCAGTGTTTTGTTTTTCAATAACGTTAATGATACCTTCGAATGTAGTAAAATATGAAAATGGAGTATCGACATCATCATTTGCCAATGAGATATAATCGTTACTGCCATATAAAATGGTATCTAAAGCCTTCTCGGGAATGTCCTTTAACGGAGTATTGATATCGAAATCGTATTTTGAACAGATTGAAACTATCTGTTTGAATATCATATTGTTTTTATAGCTGCCAATGGGAGCTATACCACCATTTTTTATTGACAGGTTCGGGTCCGGAATTATTTTATTAATGTCGATGGCAGTTATCTTGCCGAGTCCGTTACATTTGGGACAAGCTCCATACGGTGAGTTGAAAGAGAAGGTGTTAGGCTCCGGGTCTTGATAGGCTATGCCGGATGTTGGACACATCAGCAACCTGCTGAAATAACGTAACTCATTCTTCTCCTCATCTAATACCATCAGCATGTTTTTCCCTTTTTTGAATGCCAGTTCTATGGATTTGGCAAGTCTGTCTTTATTGTTGTCAACTAATAGTCTATCGATAACTATCTCTATATCATGGGTTTGATATCTGTTTACTTGTGTAACCATACCGAGTTCCCGAACTTCACCATCTATGCGCACTTTGAGAAATCCTTGATTTCTTATCTGTTCGAACAAATCTCGGTAATGCCCTTTCCTTCCTCTTACTACTGGTGCCAAAATGTTGATCTTTCTGCTTTTATAGCTATCTAAAATCATTTTGGTAATTTGTTCTTCAGAATAACGTACCATTTTCTCTCCGGTGACGTATGAATAAGGTTCTGCTATTCTGGCATAAAGAAGACGAAGAAAATCATATATCTCAGTTACAGTTCCAACCGTTGATCTCGGATTTTTGTTGATGGTTTTTTGTTCTATGGAAATGACAGGACTCAGACCTTTAATGTCATCAACGTCAGGACGTTTCATATTGCCAATGAATTGTCTTGCGTATGTGGAGAATGACTCCATGTAACGTCTTTGTCCTTCCGCATAAATGGTTTCAAAGGTCAATGATGATTTCCCGCTGCCGCTCAATCCGGTTATGACTACAAGTTTATCACGCGGAATACGTAAATCAATGTTTTTGAGGTTGTTTTCTCTTGCCCCGAAAACTTCTAAAAATTCATTCTCTGCAATATCCTTTTTATCCATTTCGATAACTAAATGATTGTGTCGTTGATGCTGTCTCGGTATTTTTCAATATTATGTTTGCCTAACATGTCTTCATAATCATCGTAAGTCAGATTGAAAGGCGGTGTAGGTATTTTTATTTCATAAACTTCGCCTTTATGGACTTTTAATGATTTTGAGCGGAGCCAAGGATTGAATACTTTTAACAATTTATATGTTATTCCATGTTCTTTGGCAAAGTCAGCCCAGCTGTCAACATCTTTCGTCACTGTTACAGTCTTGTATTTAAAAGGTTTGTAGCAGAGTTCCTCACTTACGAAAATACCGTATTTTTCGGGGTTTTCAAAAATTGTCTTGAAAGCGAGTATTCTGAATATGTAACGTTCCGTTTCTTCTGCCATTAACAAGTCGTAATATGAGTTGGTTTTCTGTTCTTTTATATTATTCGAGAGTCTGGTTGAACCAATATTGAAAGAAGCAGCTGCCAAGGTCCAACTTTGGAATCTTTTGTATGCCTTCAGAAAATATTTGCATGCAGCAATTGTTTCTGCTTCAACGTTATAACGCATATCGACTTCTTTGTTGATGGTTAATCCCATTTCTTTTGCTGTGGCAGGCATAAACTGCCAGAATCCGACAGCTCCGGCTGGCGATATGGCATTGGTAAGTCCGCTCTCCACAAGACAGATGTATTTGAAATCATCGGGTATGTTGTACTGTTTTAAGATGGGTTCTATTACAGGAAACCAGCGTGTGGAACGTTTCAGAAGGAGCATGGTGTTGCTGTGGAAATAACAGTTCGACAGCAGCTCACGTTCGTAACGTTCTCTGATATTGAACATTTCCATAGGTACAATCTCTCCGGCAAATGTTATATCGGGTGCAAAATCTATGTCATGACTTTGTATCATTATCTGGTCATACGTTACAGGACGTTGTTTTGCAATATGTATTGCTCTGATACTTATCACTATTGCTGTTATGGCAATGACCCATAATGATATTTTCGAGATTAAAAGAAGTTTGTTTTTCGTGTCCATGTCATTAAAAAGGAATTACAATATCTTTTAAAAATGGAGCTGTATTGTCTTTATCAGAGAGAATAGGATTAACACATTCCCAATCGATATTGATGTCGGGGTCGTTCCATCTTATGCTGCCCTCTGACTCTTTACAGTAGAGATTGGTGCATTTATATGTGAATATGGTATTGTCTTCCAATGTTAAAAAGCCATGAGCAAAACCTTCCGGGATATAAAACATTTGTTTGTTTTCTCCGTCGAGGATGATGGAATGCCATTTCCCGAATGTGTTGGAACTTTTGCGCAAGTCAACTGCCACGTCTAAAACACTGCCTTTTACAACTCTTATCAGTTTTCCTTGTGAATATGGTGGCTTCTGAAAATGCAAACCTCTCAATACACCTTTTGACGAAAATGACTCGTTGTCTTGAACAAAATTAAAGTTCAGTCCCATCTCATTGAATGTCTTTTTGTTATAAGATTCAAAAAAATAACCTCTTTCGTCTTTAAAGATTTTAGGGGTGATTATTAATAAACCTTCGATAGGTGTTTTGTCTATTTTCATATTATGTTTATTTGACTAAAAAGGTCGTCACGAAAAAACGTGACGACACTTATATGTATTTCGCTAAAAATTAAAGATGCACCACTTCTCCGTATGCTGCGGCAGCAGCTTCCATGATAGCTTCGGACATGGTGGGATGAGGGAAAATGTTTTCAATGATGTCACGTCCGGTAGCACCCAACTCGCGTGCCAATACTGCTGTCGCCACCATCTCTGTAACATTGTCTCCAACCATGTGACAACCGAGCCATTGTCCGTTCTCAGCATTGAAAATAACTTTTATGAATCCGTCTTTGTTACCTGCAGCACTTGCCTTGCCGGAAGCGGTGAATGGGAATTTTCCTACTTTGATTTGATATCCGGCAGCTAAAGCCTTTGCTTCTGTAAGTCCTACCGACGCTACTTCGGGAGTGATATAAGTGCATCCGGGTATGTTGTTATAATTCAGGGGTTTGGGTTCTAATCCGCATATTTTTTCCACACAGATGATTGCTTCGTGCGATGCCTTGTGCGCTAATGCCGGTCCGTGCACTATGTCTCCAATAGCATAAACACCTTCTACATTGGTCCTGTAATATTCATCTACATTGATTTTACCTTTTTCATTGCTGATGCCAATATTTTCAAGACCAAGACCCTCGAGGTTGGTTTGAACTCCGACAGCTGACAATACGATATCGGCTTCAACGATTTTATCGCCTTTTTTGGTGCTAACGGTACAAATACATTTTTCTCCCGATGTATCAACGTCAGTGACTGATGAGTCCGTCATTACTGTCATTTTTAGTTTTTTGAAGCAACGTTCTACCTGTTTGGAGACTTCCTCATCTTCTACAGGCAATATGTTAGGCATGAATTCTACCAAAGTTACTTTCACGCCCATGGAAGTGAAGAAGAAAGCGAACTCGGAACCTATTGCACCGGAGCCTACTACCAACATGGTCTCAGGTAATTTGTCGAGTACAAGTGCCTGGCGATATCCTATTATCTTTTTTCCGTCTATTGGCAAATTGGGAAGTTCTTTAACTCTTGCACCGGTGGCAAGAATGATGTGGTCTGCTTCGTGTTCTGAAATATTACCGTCGGAATCGACGACCTTGACTTTTTTCTCTGCCGTCAGCGAGCCGAATCCGTTAATCATCTCAACATTATTCTTTTTAAAAAGATACTGTATTCCTTTGCTCATCCCTTCTGCTACACCACGACTTCTTTTAACTACGGCTTCCATGTCGGCTTTTACTGTGCCTTCAATAGAGATTCCGTAACTTTCGGCATGTTGCATATAAGTATATACCTGTGCACTTTTTAATAATGCTTTAGTCGGAATACAACCCCAATTCAAACATATTCCTCCAATTTCTGCCTTCTCGACAACGGCAACTTTTTTCCCTAATTGTGAAGCTCTGATGGCTGCAACGTATCCTCCCGGTCCACTGCCTATTACAATAACATCGTACCTCATAAAATCACTTGTTTAATTATTGCTATTCTTTTTAATGTATTTAGAGTGCGAAATTACAAAATAAAATTGGTATGTCAAACTATCGCTCTGTCTTTTTTGATAAATTTATCTATATGCTATATATTTTGACTTTTTTTGTTAAAAATGTTAATGAAACATTACTTTTTAAAGTTATGATTTATTTAATATGTTAAAATTTTTGAAAAAATGTAGTTTTTTTTTCAAAAAACCTTGACACATTTATATTATATATACTTTTGCAGTGATAAATCAAATTTGTGGTGCCATTGGCATCGTGTTCCCTTTATTTTTTGAATTATGTTTAAAGATTTTGAAAAAAATCCGTTGAAGCCATTGCTGTGTGCAGGCTTTTCGGGAAAATGGTATGCTGCCGCATTCCCGTTATCTTGGAATGAATGTGGTGTTGTTGATGTATTCTTTTATATATCAATGTGGTACAGGTCTAAAGCTGATATACTCTTTGTTGCAGTATATGATAATGGAAAAAAGAAATCAAAAATACTGCAATGTGAAATGTTATCCCGCTTGGATGAGCTGCAATTGAGTGTATATTACCATAATGTTAAAATATTAACATATACATTGCAATGGTGTTATGCATATAATGCATTTGTGTTATATGGAAAAGAAAATAATATTATTTTTATTGTAACTAATATATTGCCGTTTGATTGTAATGTATATGATATTATTCTTGAAAACAAATGTTTAAATACACTCTTTTTCTCTGATTCGTGCAATTGATATTGTTATTATTTTACTGCATTTATTTGATTATTATAATAACTATTGCGTTTTAGAAATATCTTGTTTCGTTGAAAATTTGTATTTTTTTTGTCTTTACTTTTGTTTTCATTTATATTTTGTATTTTTGCGATAAATTAAATCGACAAAAATGACTTTATCCCAATTGACTGCTATCTCTCCAATAGACGGCAGATATCGTTCAAAAGTTGAGAAA
The DNA here is from genome assembly GCA_002633315.1 of Bacteroidales bacterium Phil6. Lineage (GTDB taxonomy): Bacteria > Bacteroidota > Bacteroidia > Bacteroidales > F082 > Limimorpha > Limimorpha avicola. The sequence goes on along the minus strand of NWBN01000014.1, from coordinate 159,576 downwards.
CTTGACAACTATTTCTCAGAGTTCGCTCTTATTAAAAGCAGAGTGATGGTGGAAGTTGAATATTTTATTGCTTTATGCGAATTGCCATTACCACAATTGAAAGAGTTTGAACATGATAAGTTCTCTGCTCTACGTATGATTTATGAAGAGTTTCAACTTGATGATGCTCAAGAGATTAAAGATATTGAGAAGGAAACCAATCATGATGTTAAGGCGGTAGAATATTTTTTAAAACGACGTTTCGACAAATTGAATCTGACATCGTATAAGGAGTTTATTCATTTTGGTCTCACTTCACAGGATATTAATAATGTGGCAGTCCCTTATTGTATTAAGAAATCTCAAGAGGAAGTCATTAGGCCAACTTTGTTGTCGCTTGTCAATAAACTAAATGCTCTTGCTGAAGAATGGCGTGAGGTGCCGATGTTGGCTCATACTCATGGTCAACCTGCAAGTCCAACGCATCTTGGAAAAGAGATTTATGTGTTTGTAGAACGTCTTGCAGCTCAGTTGGATATGCTTGATGATATTCCTTTTACAGCAAAATTCGGTGGAGCAACGGGTAATATGAATGCTCATAAAGTGGCTTATCCTTCAATATCATGGAAAGATTTTGCTAATGATTTCGTGGCGCATTTGGGATTGAAAAGACAAAATACTACTACGCAAATCGAACACTATGACATGATGGCGGCCTATTTCGATGCCATGAAACGTGTCAATACTATACTTATGGATTTGTCTCGCGACATCTGGCTGTATATCTCGATGGATTATTTTAAACAAAAAATAAAAGCAGGTGAGGTGGGGTCGTCGGCTATGCCTCATAAAGTGAACCCGATAGATTTTGAAAACGCCGAAGGTAATCTCGGTATGGCAAATGCCATATTCGAACATTTGAGTCGTAAATTGCCTGTAAGTCGTCTGCAACGAGACTTGACAGACTCAACAGTGACACGTAATATTGGAGTGCCGGTCGCCCATTCTTTGATAGCATTTTTATCATTGATGAAAGGTCTTGATAAACTGATACTTAATGAGCCTAAACTTAATGAAGACTTGCATAATAATTATGCTGTGGTGGCAGAAGCCATACAGACAATCTTGCGTCGTGAACAGGTGGAAGGTGCGTACGAATTACTTAAGAAATTAACTCGTACCAATACTAAAGTAACAAAAGAATCTATTGATGATTTTATTGACGAACTTCCTGTAAGTGACTCTGTTAAGACAGAAATGCATAGTATTACGCCTGAAAATTATACCGGTTTTAATTACTAATGTTTGTTAGATGAAACGCAACACCAATTTCAAAAGAATCCTCAAATATGTTAAACCATATTGGTTTAGCGTTACAATGAATTTGTTGTTCAACTTGTTGGCAATAGTGTTTTCATTGTTTTCGTTCTCTATGATAGTTCCATTTCTTAATTTGTTGTTCAATCCTTCAAATCTTTTACTTGTAAAACCGGAGTTTTCAATTAATTCAGATGCTTTATTGGGATTGATGAATTATTATATTAGTTTGATTATCATTGAAAAAGGCCAGGCTGTGGCTTTGATATTTATTTGTGTGTTGCTCGTTTTGGCATTTTTCCTGCGCAATCTTACAACCTATATGGCATTGTTTTATATGGCCTCAGTTCGTGTCGGTACTATAAAAGACATTCGGCGTGACATATATGCCAAGTTGTTGATTTTACCTCTTTCTTTTTACGGAAAACAGAAAAAAGGTGATATTATTGCAAGGATAACTACTGATGTTCAAGAGATTGAGGTCTCAATAATGAATTATCTCGATGTATTTATCAAATCACCTCTTACAATAATAGCATATTTTCTGTATATGCTTGGCGTAAGTTGGAAACTTACACTTTTTGTTTTAGTGATTTTGCCTATAGGCGGTATTATAATAGGTAAGATAGGCAAGTCATTGAAAAAAGATTCAAAAGAAGGTATGACTCTATTTGCCGGTATGCTTGCTACCATAGAAGAAACACTTTCGGGATTGCGTATCATCAAGGCTTTCAATGCCATCAAATATTCAGATGAGAAATTTGATGAACAGAATAACAATTATTCACGTTTATTGAAATTCGTCTATAGGAAAAGGGATCTCAGTTCTCCAATGAGTGAGTTCCTTTCTTCTGTTATCATAGCAGTGGTGCTGTGGTTTGGCTCTACTTTGATTTTAAATGGCAATTCCACTATAACAGCTGCTAATTTTATAGCTTATATTGTTGTTTTTTCGCAGATAATATCTCCGGCAAAGTCTTTTTCACAGAGTTTTTATTGTTTGCAGAAAGGTATGGCTTCTGCAGATCGTATCTTTGAAATACTTGATGCTGAAGAAATTATTGTTGAGAAACCTGATGCTTTGCCATTGAAATCATTTGAAAAATCCATACAGTATGATAATGTTAGTTTCCGCTATGGCAAAGATGACGTCTTGAAAAATATCAATATCACGGTGGAAAAAGGTAAAATGATTGCTTTGGTAGGAGAGAGTGGCGGGGGAAAATCTACTTTGGTGGATCTGTTGCCTCGTTTTTATGATGTCTCCGGTGGAGTTATCAAACTTGATGATGTTGATATTAGAGATTATAGGATAGAGGATCTTCGTGGCCAGTTTGGCGTTGTTTCTCAAGAGAGTATTCTATTTAATGATACAGTTTTCAATAATATAGCTTTTGGTATGGAACATGCATCACGTGAAGCGGTCATTGAGGCGGCTAAAGTGGCTAATGCTCACGATTTTATTATGGAAATGGAGAATGGTTATGATACTTTTATTGGCGACCGTGGTATGAATCTTTCCGGAGGTCAACGACAACGTATCAGTATTGCAAGGGCTGTCTTGAAAAATCCTCCTATCTTGATTCTTGATGAGGCAACATCTTCCCTCGATACTGAATCAGAACGTCTTGTTCAAGAGGCACTCTCTAAAGTTATGAGCAGCAGAACCTCAATAGTTATAGCTCACAGATTGTCCACAATTCAAAATGCTGACGAGATAATAGTTATTTCTAAAGGCATCATCGTGGAACGAGGCAAACATGAAGAATTGATAATTAAAGGAGGAGTTTATAAAAAACTTACGGATTTACAATCGTTTAACTAATATGAATTAAAAGGGTATTTGTTTATGGATGGTTATGATATGTTGCTTCTGATAATGTCGGTACTTGCCGTAGTCGTTTTCATTGCATTATATTTCGTAGAGGCAGGTTATGGTGTGTTTTACAATAGAAAATGGGGTATGCCGATAAATAACAAACTCGGTTGGGTATTGATGGAATTGCCTGTTTTTATTATTATGCTAGTATTGTGGTTGAAATCTTCACGGGTTGACAATATCACTTGTATAGTGATTCTTGTTATTTTTGAGATACATTATCTAAATAGGTCATTAGTGTTTCCTTTTTTGATGAGGGGTAAGAGTAAAATGGCTCTTGTTATTATGTTGTTAGGAATGTTGTTTAATTGTATTAATGCTATTATGCAGGGCGGTTGGTTGTTTTATAAATCTCCAACTGATTATTATACAATAGAATGGCTTACAACACCAAAGTTTATTATCGGAACGATAATATTTTTTGTTGGTATGGTTATAAATATTCATTCTGACAATATTATAAGAAATCTTCGGCAGAATGGTGATACAAAACATTATTTGCCTAAAGGCGGCATGTTTAAATATGTGACGTCTGCGAATTATTTTGGAGAGTTGGTCGAATGGATTGGATTTGCCATTTTGACATACTCATTGTCGGGTGCTGTTTTCGTGTTGTGGACATTTGCCAATCTTGCACCTCGTGCTGCTCGTATTTATAATCATTATAAATCTGAATTTGGAGATGAACTTGATACTAAAAAAGTGAAAAGAATAATTCCTTTTATTTATTAAATTATGGAAGTTGCTGAATCAAAGATTTTTACGCCCTGCAAGATTGGACCTGTTGAGCTTCGAAACAGAACAATACGTTCTGCTGCTTTTGAGAACATGTGCCAAGGCAATAGGCCTACACAGGCATTGTTTGATTATCATACTGCTGTGGCTCGTGGTGGAATTGGTATGACAACTGTAGCTTATGCAGCAGTGAACAGGAGTGGTCTTTCTTTTGATGGTCAGTTGTGGATGCGGGAAGAGATAGTCCCGGAGTTGCGTAAACTTACAGATGCCATTCATAAAGAAGGAGCTAAGGCTTCTATTCAACTCGGTCACTGCGGTAACATGACACACAGATCGACCTGCGGCTCTATTCCTGTAGGTGCATCATCTGGTTTTAATCTTTATTCTCCTACCATTGTGCGTAAAATGCGTGAAGATGAAATATTGCAACTTGTCAAGGATTTCGGCAAAGCTGTGTGTCTTGCACGCGAGGCAGGTTTCGATTGTGTGGAGATTCATGCTGGTCATGGTTATCTTATAAGCCAGTTCCTTTCGCCTTATACCAATCATAGACATGACAAATGGGGCGGATCTCTCGACAATAGAATGCGTTTGATGCGTATGGTCATAGAAGAAGTGATGGATAAGGCTGGTGATGACATGGCAGTTATAGTGAAGACTAATATGTATGATGGCTTCAAAAGAGGCATGCAGGTCGATGATTGTATTACGGTGGCGAAAGAGTTGGAACGTCTCGGTGTTCATGCTCTCGTCCTTACTGCCGGCTTTGTAAGCAGAGCTCCGATGACGGTGATGGCCGGGGCCATGCCTCTTAAAACGCTTGCTTATTATATGGATACTCGACATTTTTGGTGGCTTAAGATAGGCGTTTTGCTCTTCGGCAGATTAATGATGCCGACAGTGCCTTATAAAGAAGCTTATTTTTTGGATACAGCAAAGATATTTCGTGAAAATCTTTCTCTGCCTCTAATTTATGTTGGTGGAATGATTTCCAAGGATAAAATGGAAGAAGTGCTCGATAACGGATTTGTGGCTTTTCAGATGGCTCGCTCTTTGATAAATGATACTGATTTTGTCAATAAATTGAAATCCGGAGAGATCCATAAAAGTGAATGCGGGCATTCTAACTATTGTATTGGAAGAATGTACAGTAAAGATATGAAATGTCATCATTGTGTCGAGAACTTGCCTCATCGTCTGCAAAAAGAGATAGATTCTGTCAAATGATTCATATTGAATAATATGGATAACAACAAAATAGACTCTTTTGATGTTTGGTCTGACGTATAGATAGAAAGTTTATGATGATATTTTCTGACGAGACTAACGGCAAGTTTTAAGGATATACGTAACAAGAGCGACAAATGCCGCTCTTGTTGTTTTATGTTGGTGTATTTATTTCTTCGGTGCGTTTGCGAGAATGTCAAGCAATAAATCCCAGAATTTTTGTACGGTGGCAATCTCGATGCGTTCGTCAGGTGAATGAACACCACGCAGTGTTGGTCCAAAAGATATCATGTCCATGCCTTGAATTTTGTCTCCTATGAGTCCGCATTCCAACCCGGCATGTATTGCTTTTACCTTAGGCTCTTTCGAGAAACGTTTTCTATAACAGTCTTCGGCAATGGCACATATCACCGAGTTTGGGTTCGGAGTCCAACCGGGATATCCGTCAGTATGTTTTACTTCAGCATCGGCAAGAGAGAAACAGGCCTCTACCATGTCGGCAATATCTTCTTTTGAAGATTCTATTGAACTGCGTTGTGAAGTTTGAATGAAGAAATATCCGTCTTTTTTCTTGATAGAGGCAAGGTTTGTTGACGTCTCAACAAAATTAGGGATGGTCTGAGACATGGCGATTACACCATGAGGACATGCATACAGTGCATTTATTAGATTGAAAGCTGTCATGTCATCAATGACAACATCCGGTTGTTCGCATTTTTCCAGTTTAAGTGACAGGTTGGGTTCTGTGACCTGATATTCATTGCGGAAAGCAGTTTCCATATCTTTGACATATTGTTCAAAATCTTCAGTCAGATCATTTGGAACGAGAACGATGGCAAATGCTTCGCGAGCAATGGCGTTACGTAAGTTGCCACCATTTATATCATTGACACTCAATCCGAAATTATTAAAAGAATACCATAAGACTCTTGTAAGCAGTTTGTTGGCATTGGCAAGATTTTTATTTATGTCGTCTCCCGAATGACCTCCTTTAAGCCCACTGACGGATACCTTGTATGATGTGTTGTCTTCAGGAGCTTCGTTCATACGGTAAAATACCTTTATTACAGTGTCCATACCGCCTGCACAGCCTATGAATATCTCGCCTTCGTCTTCCGAGTCAAGGTTGAGAAGTATGCGCCCGTTAAAGTCTTTGGGGTCTAATTTGTCGGCTCCTGTCAATCCGGTCTCTTCGTCAACAGTGAAGATACACTCAATAGGACCGTGTTTTACATCAGGTTCTGTCAATACTGCCAAAGCGGCAGCTACACCAATGCCGTCGTCGGCTCCTAAGGTGGTGCCATTGGCGTGTAACCATTCGCCTTTTATTACAGCTTCAATGGGATCATTTTCAAAATCATGTGTCTTATCGCTGTTTTTCTCGCATACCATATCGATATGAGCCTGCAATATGATGGTTTGTCGGTCTTCGAATCCTTTGGTGGCAGGGGCTTTCATTATGATGTTGCCACACTCTTCTTTGATATATTCAATATTGTGCTCTTGAGCAAATTTCTCAAGATATGCCACCATCTTGTCTTCTTTTTTTGATGGTCTCGGCACTTCGAGGATTCCATGGAACTGTTTCCATACTCCTTCTGGTTTTAATGTTAAGATACTTTCGTTCATATAATGTGATGTTTAAATTGTTATAGTTTTAATTATGATAATCTAATAAAAGACATTTTTTGTTATGATTTTCTATAAATGTTGGTAAAACAGATGTAGTTTACATATCTGCTACTCATCGCTGTTAAAGCACCCCTTTTAAAATGTCAATGGTTTTCACAGGATTGTCGGATTTAAACACTGCATTACCTGCAACCAGGACGTCTGCTCCTGCATCAAAAAGTTGTTTGGCATTGTTTACGGAAACGCCTCCGTCAACTTCTATGAGAGTATCGAGTTTTTGAACTTCTATCATGGAACGCAATTTCACTATTTTGTCAAAGGTGCGTTCTATGAATTTTTGTCCTCCGAAGCCGGGATTTACCGACATTAGAAGTACTAAATCTGATTCACACAATATATCTTCTATCAAGGCTACAGGGGAATGTGGATTGAGGACAACTCCGGCTTTCATACCCAATGACTTTATTTTCTGAATAGAACGGTGGATATGCGTGCTTGCCTCATAATGAAAGGTAATGATATCAGCTCCGGCATCGCGGAACGCTTCGAAGTAACGGTCCGGTTCCACTATCATAAGATGAACATCCAAAGGCTTTTTTGCCAATGACTTGACAGCCTTAACTACTGGGATGCCAAATGATATATTGGGCACGAATACTCCGTCCATGATGTCGAGATGAAACCAATCGGCGTTGCTGCCGTTGATCATTTCCACATCTTTTGAAAGATGGAGAAAGTCTGCTGACAATAATGAAGGTGCGATGAGTTTCTTCATGTTAGATAATAATTTTTTTGTTGTCTTTTTTTGTAACTGATGATGCAAATATAACTAATTATTTGTATGAAGTATTATGCAAATATAAAAAAATGATTCTTTAATAATGGAATGACAATAATAAATAAGGGACTCTCACAGTAATATGAAAGTCCCTTAAGTAATAGTAAAGATTATACTTATCCGAGGTAACTCTTGAGGATTTTACTTCTGCTGGTATTTTTGAGACGTCGTATTGCTTTTTCTTTGATTTGGCGAACACGTTCACGAGTCAGATCGAATTTCTCGCCTATCTCTTCCAAAGTCATGGGATGGCTGCCGTTAAGTCCGAAATAAAGGCGTACCACATCAGCCTCTCTTGGCGTTAACGTTGAGATGGCGCGGTCGATTTCTTTCTTCAATGATTCATATAAAAGCTCAGTCTCAGGTGTTACCACTTCATCGCTTTTCAAGACATCGTACATGTTGTTGTCTTCGTCTTGTGTCAAAGGAGCATCCATTGACACATGACGTCCGGCGTTTTTCATGGACTCTTTTACTTCAGCTTCAGTAATGTCAAGTGCTTCAGCTATTTCTTCAGCATTAGGTTCACGCTCAAATTCTTGTTCCAATTTGGCGAATGTCTTGTTTATTTTGTTGATGGAGCCGATTTTGTTTAAAGGAAGACGCACTATACGTGACTGTTCTGCCAAGGCTTGAAGTATGGACTGTCTGATCCACCATACAGCATAAGAGATGAACTTGAAACCTCTTGTCTCATCAAAACGTTGTGCTGCTTTGATAAGTCCGAGATTACCTTCGTTGATGAGGTCGGGGAGGCTTAACCCTTGATTTTGATATTGTTTTGATACTGATACTACAAAACGAAGATTGGCTTTGGTGAGCTTCTCCAATGCCACTCTGTCTCCTTGACGTATTCTCTGTGCCAATTCAACTTCTTCGTCAGCTGTTATCAATTCAACTTTACCAATCTCTTGTAGATATTTGTCAAGAGAAGCGGTCTCTCTGTTAGTAACCTGTTTGGTAATTTTTAACTGCCTCATAATGTTTAGTTTGTGTTTTAGTATATATACCTGTGACTGTATTTACAGTCACAGGTTGGAAATATTATTTTCTTTTAGGATTGCCGTTATCGCGTTTACGTGTGTTTTTGGCACCGTTATTGCCATGACTTGCAGGACGTTCCGGTTTCTCTACATATCCCTCCGGTTTTGGCAATAATACTTTATGTGAAAGTCTCAGCTTGTTGGTCTTTGGATCTATATCTATGAGTTTCACGTCAATGGTGTCACCTTCTTTCAGAACGCCATCCATGCTGTCAAGATGTTTCCAATCTATTTCAGAGATATGAAGAAGACCGTCTTTGCCTGGAAGAATCTCGACAAATGCACCGAATGCCATTACAGACTTCACGACACCTTTATATACTTCACCGACTTCCGGTATTGCTACAATGCCGCGTATCTTGCTTTTCGCATTTTCCAATCCTTCTTTGTCGGTCGAGGCTATTTCCACTATGCCGCAGTCTTTTTCTTCAGTGATGACTATCACTGTTCCTGTGCTCTTTTGTATTTCTTGTACCACTTTACCGCCGGGACCTATTACAGCGCCGATGAAGTCTTTGGGTATCACGAGTTTCTCTATACGAGGCACTGTATCCTTGTAATCGGCGCGTGGCTCTGTTATTGTCTTTGCCATTTCGTCGAGTATGTGCAGGCGTCCTAATCTTGCTTGTTCAAGGGCTTCTGTCAAAACATCGTATGACAGACCATCAACTTTGATATCCATTTGGCATGCTGTGATGCCGTCCCTTGTTCCGGTAACTTTAAAGTCCATGTCTCCGAGATGATCTTCATCACCAAGGATGTCTGACAATACGGCATATTTGCCGGTCTCATTGTCGGTGATAAGACCCATCGCTATACCTGCTACAGGTTTCTTCATCTTGACACCGGAATCCAACAAGGCAAGTGTACCTCCACAGACTGATGCCATCGAAGATGAACCGTTAGATTCGAGTATATCGGATACTACACGTATGGTGTACGGATTATCATCTCCGTTGGGTATCATCGATTTCAATGCACGTTCAGCCAAATTGCCGTGTCCAATTTCACGACGGCTGACTCCTCTGTTGGCTTTTATCTCTCCGGTGGCAAAACTTGGGAAGTTATAGTGCAACATAAAGTTCGATGTCCCTTCTACCACTGCGCCGTCTATGGTTTGTTCATCCAATTTCGTTCCCAAAGTCACTGTTACCAATGCTTGTGTCTCACCACGGGTGAAAATGGCTGAACCATGTGTTGACGGTAATACATCCACTTCTGTCCATATAGGACGTATTTCATTCAATTTGCGACCATCAAGACGTTTACGTTCGATAAGGATGGCGTCACGTACTGCCTTGCGCTCTATGTCGTGGAAATAACGTTTTGCCAATGGTGTTATGGTTTCCAACTCTTCCTCTGTATATTTTGAGAGATAATTTTCGAGTATGGCGTCGAAACTGTCGGAACGTTCGTGTTTGTTGGGATTGCCGGTGAGGGCAAAGTCGTAGCATGGCTGATAACAGCAGTTCATCATGTCGGCGCGCAACTCTTCATCGTTTGTTTCGTGACAATATTCACGTTTTGTCTGCGCCTTTTCTACCTTTGAGGCAAGTTCTAACTGAGCCTGACATTGCCCCTTGATGGCTTCATGTGCTGCCTTGAGAGCATTAAGCATCACTTCTTCCGACACTTCTTTTGATTCTCCTTCTACCATTACTATGTCTTTCATGGAAGCCGCTACCATAAGGTCTAAATCCGCGTTCTCTAGTTCGCTTTGACTTGGGTTGATGACATATTCGCCATTTATGCGTGCAACTCTTACTTCAGAGATAGGACCATGGAACGGTATGTCGGATACTGTTATTGCTGCTGATGCTGCAAGAGCAGCATAGGCGTCGGGCAGAATGTCGTTCTCTCCTGATATCAGTGTGATCTGGACTTGTACTTCAGCGTGGAAGTCGTCCGGAAACAAAGGACGTAAAGCTCTGTCTACGAGACGAGAGATCAGTATCTCGTAATCCGACGGTTTGCCTTCACGTTTGAAAAATCCACCAGGAAATTTGCCGGTGGCAGCATATTTTTCTTTATAATCAACAGAAAGAGGCAAAAAATCTGTGTCATCTTTGACTTCTTTTGCCGCTACCACTGTAGCAAGTAACATCGTCTTTCCGCATGTCAATACTACAGAACCGTCTGCTTGTTTGGCTAATCTACCGGTTTCTATCGTTATCGTGTCTTTGCCGGTTTGAATGGTTTGTTTTATTCCTTCAGGACCCATTTGTTTCAATTTAGTTAATATATTTATGTGGAAATGAAAATGCAAAAAAAAGGCAATCCGAAATTGCCTTTTTTTATACGTGCTCTTAAGAAACGTTTATTTTCTAATTCCTAATTCCTTAATAATGGTACGATATCTTTCAATATCTTTTCTCTTTAAATAATCGAGGAGTTTTCTTCTCTTACCAACAAGACGGACTAATGAACGCATGGTTGCCAAATCTTTCTTGTTTTGCTTCATGTGTTCAGTTAAATGCTTGATTCTGAATGTGAACAATGCAATCTGTCCTTCACTTAAACCGGTATCCTGTGCGTTCTTTCCAAACTCACTGAAAATTTCTGATTTCTTTTCTGCAGTTAAATACATATCTTATTCTTTTCTTCTATCTTTCGGTGCGCAAAAATAATACTTTTTTTGTTATCTGTGATAATTTTTTGAACATTTCTAAAAAAATTTTGTAAAAATATCTTGTGTTTTTTCAAAATATTGATATTCAGTTAAATATATAAAATAATGTCGCCTTGACTTGTGTATTTTATCTTTTTTCTTGCTTTAGTACTACTATGTTAATGTGGTTTTATTTATGGATGAATTGATTCACTGTCGTTTTTTTTCTATGATCTTATCTTTTTTTTCCGTTGTTTGTTTATTTATTTCATCTCTTTCGTTTTTAAGGGCGCCGTTTTGTTTGTCATTGTATGTTGTCTTGTCATTGTTTCTGTTTTTTTCAAAATTTAAAATGTTTAGAATCTTTACATAAAAACCTCTAATGACGGCAGATCTCTCAACCAAAGGGATTAATATTGATGAGAATGTTATGCTGAATAATATTACTGAAAACACTATGTTTGATATGTTTTCAGTGCCTGGTATCATAGATTGACTTACCACAATTGCGAGTACTGCAGCAGCAAGTCCTTTGGGTACGAGTACCGACATGTATGTAAGGTCTGTTTCACTGACATCAGGTGACTTTGAAAGCATAGACATTCTTACTATTGGAACTCTGAGTACGAAAATAAGTACTGCAATGACAAAACCGGTAAGTATGGATGTGAGGTCATTAAGTTGTATGCTTACACCGATGTAAACGAAAAAGAATGTCTTCATGAGAAACACAAGTTCAGAAAACAGCGTCTTTTCTGTATCGTTGAGTACTGTTGGCATCTTTTTTAGCCATTTAGGCTTTTTATTCTCATTTTTACTGAAAATATTGAAAACGTCGTATGCGTTTGCCATACCTATGCCAAATGCTAATGCGGCAATGGCTCCGCTGTATCCTAATATTTCATTGATTCCGTAAATGATAAATACAAATGCCGGAGTGGTGAAAATAGAATTGTCAATGTGTCTGATCTTGTCCAGTATCATGGTCCAGAATAAGGCCCCCGCTAGTCCTATGATTGTGGCAAGCACAAATGATGAGAATATTTGACCGAAGATGTTTCCTACCTGTAACTTGCCGATATTCAATGACTCTAAAATTGCAAGTGCAAAAACTATGCATAATACGTCGGAAAAAGCTGATTCCAATATTAATATGGTTCTGCTTTTTTCACTGATGTTTATTTTTCCTACTATAGGTATGATGACTGCCGATGACGTGCCTCCCAAAATTGCACCCAACATGAAACTGACAGCAGGATGGAACTTTAATAACCACCATCCTAATATTCCGATGACAAAGAATGTTACAAAAAAATTGATGAGCGTCAACATGGTAGTGCCTTTTAAAGAGTTTACCAATGTGTTGAAACTTAATTTTGTACCACTCTCGAATAATAGGACAATAAGCGTTATCTGACTGAAAACACTGCCAATGGAACCCATCCTTTCTGCATCGATGATGTGAAATATAGGTCCTAATATCAATCCTATAATCATTAATAGTAACACATCAGGAATCCTTTTCCGACTGAATATTTCGGTGAATAAATGTGCCGCGAAAATTAAAAAACCAATAAATGCTATTACAATACCTATATTGAAATCGTTGGAATGGTTTTGCGTGTTGTTTATTATAGTATCAATGGTTGTATCATCAACTTTTACAATGGAGTCCATCTTATGTACAATGGTATCCATGACGCAGGTAATGGTATCTGTAATACTTCCGGTGGTGTCAGTCGTAAGCGTAATGGTATCTTCAGTATGTGTAATGGTATCCGTCATATCAGTGTTGTAAACCGATATTCCTGATGCGACGGAATCCTTTATGTATGTTGTTGAGAAACTCATACTCTCTGTGTTAAACTTTGCAAAAGTACATATTTTTATTATTTATTAAACATTTATTTAATTAATTTATTAATGATATTGACTTTGCCATCATTAAAATAATCTGCTTAATACATTGATATTTAATAAAATATATTCCCCTTCTTGATTTTATGCTGAATTCTGTATTTTTTTGACAGTTGAAAAATGTAATTAAAATCTGTTGTTTTATCTGATTTTTATTATTTTTGCATAAATTTATAAGTTATGAGGAAAAGGTACATTATTGTAAGGGCAATGGTATTAATATTGCTGTTTTTGACTTTGTTCTCTTGTAAAAGAGATGAAGTTAAGGTTATTGAAGTTAACAGTGTTTGGAGTATGTCATTGTTTCATGACTATATTACTGTAAGTGATGCATTAAATCTTGTTGACAGCACTTGGAATACATGGCTTAAAGTAAAACCGAATGGTGATTTATATGCCTGTTATTCAGACAGTGTTGACAGGGTGTTGGATGCCAAAGATGTATTGTGGGCTGTTCCTGATGCTGATTTCTCTGCATCAGGAGAGTTCGAGTTACCTGAATTACCTGCTGTTCCGGGATTGCATGTTGTTGTCAATGAATCTGATTTCGTTTCCGTGCCATTCCATTTTGACGGATTTCAAATCAACGAGGCTGGAATGCGGGATGGTGAGATGTCTATGGCACTTTCATCAAGTTTGAATGTGATAGACACGGTTGTGTTGTCATCATCCAATATTGTCATGCTTGATGGCTCGGATTTTAATTATGTTTTTGTTGCAGATGGCTCATCTTTCTCTGCAGTTGTCGATATGTCTGGATGCGTATTGAAACCTGATGAGAATGGTAATGTGATTTTTTCGGCATCATTGGCTGTGACTACCGATGATACTCCTGTTTCTGGAATCCAGACTTTTAATATTGATATTCATTTTGCCGATGCAAGGTTCTCATTTGTAGAAGGTATATTTTCAGAAATGACAGCTTCTTATTCTGATACGGTAAATATAGATTTTGGATTGAATAATGTCTCGGGAAGTTTTGAGTTATATACTCCTAAAGTAATACTTGGGTATATTAATACATTGGGATTGAAAACAGTATGTGATGTTGATTCTTTGTATCTAGGTGATGATAATGGTGAAAAGACTACAATAATCAAAAATTGGGAATCTCTCAGTTTGGAATTGAATAATTCCGATGATAATACCTCATACGATTCACTGATTATTGATGAACAGATTGTCGATATGCTTAATCTTATTGGAGATTATTCGTTTCTTGGTTTTACCGGCAGTGTTTCTGTTCCTGGTTCGGACAATAATGTTGCACGTATGACTGATGATTCCTTTGTTAGTCTTGCTGCAGAAGTGGAAATGCCTATTAAATATAAAGTGACAGAATTTGTTTATTCGGATACTGTGGATTTTGACATGGGTATTGAATTGGAAGATGAAGGTTTGTCCTTAGACGAGATAGAGTTTAAGTTCAGTTTTGAAAACGGACTGCCGATGCAGATAATTCCTCAGATATATTTTATGCAAAATAGTGTTGTCGTTGACTCATTAATTCTGTCAGATAATGTTATTTCGGGATGTTATGATGGTAGTACCTCAAAAACAGAACTGTTGGTATCTGTTTCTGAAGACCGTCTTGACAAGGTGATGAATGCCGACCAGTTGAAACTTAGATTTGGTCTTTCTACTGAAGGTCATGAGGTCACGATGAATACACTCGACGGTTTCGGTCTTAGAATAGGTGCTAAATTGAAAACCAAATCTATATCAACTGATATATTTAACCATTAATTTGAAAGAAATGAAAAAGATATACAAATTATTGCTCGTTGTCTTGATGTTGTCGTCTTATGGGGCAAAGGCACAATATGATGGTATGACATTTACCTTCTTAAACAACATACCTTATATTAATTATTATAATCCTGGTGCAAGAGTTCCATATCTTGGCATAGTGGGGGCTGCCGTATCTAATTTGAATCTCAGTGTTACTAACTCAAGTTTGCTGTATAAAAATATTTACCGCTTTGACAATGGTAAACCTGTGGCTATTGCAGCATCTGATTTTGTAGGTACACTTAAGGAAAACGGCAACTTCGTCAATACAGGCTTTTCCATGGATTTGGCTAATGCTGGTTTTAGAAAAGGCAGGTTTTATTTCTCTTTGGATTATAGGTTGCGCTATTATGGAGATATTGACTATTCTAAAGACTTCCTCGGATTTTTCGTTCTTGGTAATGGTAACTATATGGGCGCTGATAATCCTGCTAATATACATTTTGGTGTTGATATGGGCGTATATACAGAGTTTGGTGTTGGTGCCCAATATGATATAAAAGACAATCTTACAGTGGGCATTCGCTTGAAAATGCTTAATGGTATCGTTAATGTCAAAATGAATGATATGAATCTTCAGATTTATACTGACCCTGACACTTATGTCATGACGGCTTCTTCAGTGTTTGATATTAGAATGTCTTCAATAACTAATCCTCAAGTATATAATGTCGATGATATTGGAAATATGTTCGAAGATTTGAGATTTTTCGGCAATTGGGGACTGGGTGTCGATATAGGTGCTTCTTATGAACTTAATAAACATTTTGGTTTTGGTGCATCGGTATATGATTTGGGTTTTATCAAATGGAATAATTCTAAAGTTCATCATCATGAGAAAGAGGATTTTGTCCTTAATGATGCTTTTGTCGATGATATTGATGAACTTCTTAACATGAATCTGGATTATACCGGGATGGTGAACGATATTGTTAACAATGTTATTGGCAATGATACTTTGGTCGATGGAGACAGTTATGATACATCTCTTAGAACACGTGTCATGTTGCAGGCATACGGTGAACTTAATCCTATGGCACGTCTGACTGCTTTGGCACAACTCTGTTTTATTAATGATCAGGCGACACCGGTTTATACTTTGGCTTATAGTGGCGTGTTCTTTAATAATATTTTAAGCCTTACAGCAAATTATACATATTCAAAATATTGTGGCAATTGTATCGGTCTGGGTGCCGGTATTCATATAGGTCCGTTTAATGTCTATGCGGTTACAGACAATTTTTTGCTTGTAACTAAAATTGGTGCACCTGTCGATAAGTTATTGACTTCTTATTCTGCCAATAATCTTAGATTTGGTATTGTATGGACTATTGGGTCTTGCCAACGATGATACTTAAATAATGAAAATAAAAGCGGCTCTTTTGTCAAAATGAACTAAAGAGCCGCTCTGTTTTTATTTTGTCATTTTGTATTGTATTATTCTCCTTTGTAAAATGGGAGTTTAACTATAACGGCAGGGATGAGTTTTTCTCTTACTTTGATGAAAATCTCATTACCCATCTTGCAGAAAGCTTTATCTACATAACCCATGCCAATAGCTTTCTTGACAGATGGTCCCATGGTACCGGATGTTACTTCTCCAATATGATTGCCATCAGCATCACAAATCTCGTAACCATGACGTGCAATGCCTTTACCGGTGATTTCAAAGGCTCTGAGTTGGCGTTTTACTCCTTCGGTCTTTTGTTTTTCATTGTATTCACGGTCTATGAAATCGTTGCCGTCAACAAATTTAGTGATCCATCCGAGTCCGGCCTCTATAGGTGATGTTGTGTCGCATATATCATTGCCGTAAAGGCAGAATCCCATCTCAAGACGTAAAGTGTCACGGGCACCGAGTCCTATCGGTTTGATACCGAATTCTTTTCCGGCTTCCAATACGGCTTTGTAAATAGAAACAGCCTCATTGTTCGGCATGTATATTTCGCAGCCGCCCGAACCTGTGTAACCTGTAGTGGAAAATATGATGTTCTTTACGCCGGCAAATTCTAAAACCTTGAATGTGTAATATTCCATATCTTCAACAGTGGTATTGGTCAGTTTTTGCATGGCTTTTAATGCTAATGGTCCTTGTACAGCTAATTGTGACCATTGATCGCTTTCGTTGACAAAGTCAATACCGACTTTAAGCCCCATCTCTTCAGCCACTTTGCTCATCCAATTCCAGTCTTTTTCAATGTTTGCAGCGTTGGGAACCATGAAATATTCATCCTCGGCAATACGATAGACAAGCATGTCGTCCACAATGCCGCCTCTCCCGTTGGGTAAACATGTGTATTGTACCTTGCCATCATTAAGTGCTGCGACATCATTGCTTGTGCAACGTTGTACAAAAGCTTTTGCCAATGGTCCTTTGGCACGAAATTCTCCCATGTGCGATACATCGAAAACACCCACGCCTTTGCGTACTGTCTCATGTTCAATGTTAACACCTTCAAATTGTACAGGCATGTCGAAACCGGCAAAAGGAACCATCTTGGCACCCATCTCGTAATGCATCTTGTTTAATGCAGTCTTTTTTAAATTCTCAGTATTTTCCATAACAATTACTAATTGTGTGTAAAGATTTTCTGCAAAAATAATAAAATGTCATTACATATTATACCTTATACTAATATTTTTATCAAGGTGACAGAAATATCGTTTCTTCTTTGTTGATGTTTTTTTGATTAGTACTTTTTCTGATATGCATCATGTTTATACGATATTACTGTATACATATCTTATGATAATTGTAATGTTGACATTTTAAAATGTTTATTTATATATCTTGTGATAAAATATCATATTTTAATTGGTGTTATAAAAGATTACATTCGAATGATTTATGGAATTTTAAAATTTGTTTTTTGTATTACGGAATTTTGAAATGTTATTTTGAATCATGATATGAAGATAATTATTCTGAAAACGGTATTACGATAAAAATAAATTTTGTCAAAGATGTAAAATAAGTAACGAAAGTTGTGATGTTTCTAAAATAAATCTTATATTTGCGAAATAAAATAAAGATGATTAGAAAGTTATTGATATTATTGATAATCAATGTAATGTTGGCAGGAAATCTTCATGCTGCCTACATTCTTATTCCAATGGATGAGACGCAATCGAATCATCTTAAAGCATACGGCGTCGCCTATTGGGTTCTTGAAAGGGAAGTTGAGATAAGTTGGTTGCTGAATTATAAGGGCGGCAGTTATTTGATTCCTTATCACGAGATGTTTGAACGTGAGTGTAAGTTGCGCAATGTGTCATATCAGGTTATTGCAGACGTTCAGGCAGAGGCTGTTCTTGCAGAAATTGCCGATCCTCAGGCTAATATGGATGAGATGAAACTGCAAAAGGTGCCTCGTCTTGCTGTGTATGCTCCTAAAAACATTTTGCCGTGGGATGATGCGGTGACTTTGGTACTGACGTATGCAGAGATACCTTATGATTTGATATATGATGACGAGGTCTTGGATGGTGTGTTGCCTACATACGACTGGCTTCACATGCATCATGAGGATTTTACAGGTCAGTTTGGCAAGTTTTGGGCTCGCTACCGAAATTATCCTTGGTACCGGAATGATGTTGAAGAACAGAAGAAAATAGCTGAACGTCATGGCTTTAGCAAAGTGTCTCAGTTGAAACTTGCGGTGGCGAAAAAAATACGTGATTTCGTCGCAGGCGGAGGTTACCTTTTTGCCATGTGTTCTGCTCCGGATAGTTACGATGTGGCTCTCGCTGCTGATGGACTCGATATTTGTGACGTGATGTTCGACGGTGACCCGATAAAGTCAGGCGACCCTTCGCGCCTTAATTATGACAACTGTTTCGCCTTTACTGATTTTACAGTCTCTCAAAATCCTCAGGAATATGAGATTTCTGATATAGATGTTACGGAACGACGCCCTAAGTCAGTGAAAGAAAATAATGATTTCTTTCTGTTGTTCGATTTCTCGGCCAAATGGGACCCCGTTCCTACTATGTTGACACAATGTCATGAACGGCTTATCAAAGGTTTTATGGGACAGACAACGGCTTTCGACAAGAGATTCGTTAAACCTACTGTAATCGTGCTCGGTGATAATGCTGCAATAGGTGAAGACAGGTATATTCATGGGAACTTCGGCAATGGTTTTTGGACTTTTTATGGTGGACATGACCCTGAGGATTATCGCCATCTCGTCGGAGACCCTCCTACAGAATTGGATATGTATCCCAACTCTCCGGGCTATAGATTGATACTTAACAATGTTCTGTTTCCTGCTGCTAAAAAGAAAAAACAAAAAACGTAATGTATATTTAAAATGAAAAAGATTGTATTATTTTTATTTTGTGCATTGAATGTTTGTGTGACAAATGTTTTGGCTGAAAATGTCGATGTTATCACAGCTGAAAATGTAGCCGGATTGTTTATGACGGAGAGCGCCAAGATGAGAAATGTAGCTGATGTAAGTTTGGTCTATACTCTTAATGATGCTGATGGAATGCCTTCTGTCTATGTGTTCAATGTCAATGATTCCGGTTTTATCCTTGTATCTGCTGATGATAAAGTTAAACCTATACTCGGTTATTCTACCGAAGGTGTTTTTGATGCTGCAACAGCAGCTGAAAGCTTTATGTCTGTGATGCGTGGCTATGGAGATGAAATTCAATATATTAGAGATAATAATGTTGAACGTTCATCTGATATTGAGGCGGAATGGGATTTGGTGAAATCAACAGGTCGCATAATGAAACAGCGTAATAACAGAAGTGTGACTCCATTGGTTGAGGTGACTTGGAATCAAAATGAATATTATAATGACCAATGTCCTGAAGATCCTGAGGGTCCTAATGGTCATGTATATGCCGGTTGCGTCGCTACTGCAATGTCGCAGGTGATGAAATACTGGAACTACCCCGAGACGGGAAATGGCTCGCATAGCTATACTCCGGGTGGTTGGGGACCTTATTATCCTACAGAATATGCTGACTTCGGCGAGACTGATTATCATTTCGAAATGATGCCCAATGCCCTCGATTCTACAAGTACTGATGAAGAGATATTTTATGTGGCTCAACTGCAGCATCATTGCGGCGTGGCTGTCGAAATGATGTATGGACCTACTGCAAGTGGCGCCTATTCCGAAGATGTCCCTTATGCTCTTGAAAACTATTTCAATTATTCAAATGCTGTGCAATTGAAGTATAGGGATTTTTATGATAATAATACATGGAAAAATATGTTGAAAGACGAGCTCGATGAAGGGCGACCTCTTTATTATGCCGGCTCTGATGATGCCGGTCAGGGTGGACATGCTTTTGTATGTGACGGTTATGACGAAAACGACTTTTTCCATTTTAATTGGGGATGGGGTAAACGTGATAACGGCTATTTCGCCATAGGTGCTCTTAACACTACTCGTTATGCTTTCAATACCTGGAACTCCGCTATCTTTGATTGCTATCCTCGCGATGACGAATATTTTAATCGTCCGGAAAAAGCAGAAAATGTTATTTTGGAAGAATCTGCCGACAATAGAAATGTTACCATACAGTGGACTAATCCTACCCTCACTCTTGACGGTAATGCTCTTACTTCCATAGATAGCGTTATCGTGCGCCGTGATTTTCAGCAAATTGCATCATTTGCCGATGTGACTCCCGGAGATATTATGTCTTTTGTTGATGAAGGTCTTGAACCGGGTGTTTATGAATATTCCGTCCTGGTGAAAAATGATGCCGGTTTTTCTGATACTGAATATAAATCTGTCATGGTAGGCGAGAAGTGCGATGTTATATTCCAACTCAATGATGCCGGCGGCAATGGATGGAGAGGTGCGTCTGTTTCTGTGGTGGAATCCGGCAGAAGAATAGCTGTCGTGGAATTGGAAAACGGTGGCGATGAGACTCGTGTAGTGCCTCTGCTTAAAGGTGAGTTGTCATTTTATTGGAATAGTGGCTGGTTCTCGGCTATGGACGACAATGAAATATCTTTTACAATTTATGATGCTGATAATAATGAGTTGTTCGCCTCTCCGGACTCTTTGGTTCAAGGCTTCTTGTTCTCTTTCGACAATATTTGTGATAATGCACTGAATTGTATGTCACCGAATGATTTTGAAGGTGAATATCAATGGAGTGATGATGGTTTTGGTACCTTTTTGTCATGGTCGTTGTCCGCAGATTACCTTACGGGTTTCAATATATATCGCAGTAATGATAATGAAAGCTATTCTCTTCTTGCTACAGTGCCATCAACAACGATAGCTGATTATGAGTATTTTGACGAAATAGGTTCTGGTACCTATTTTTATAAAATATGTGCCACGTATCAGATGGAGGACGAATATTGTGAGTCTGAGCCTGCAATGACACCTGAGGGCGAAAACTTCGTAGTCGTGACAGTGACATCATCAGTGGAAAAGTCTTTGGATAATATCTCTATGTATCCTAATCCTACTGATGGAAAGCTTGTGATAAAAAATGACAATATAACATCAGTTGAAGTTTATAATCTTGTAGGTCACATGGTTAAGAGAATTGCTTGTAAAAGCGATGAAATGATTCTTGATATGAGTGCCTTTGAAAATGGTGTTTATTTTGTTCGCATTATGAATGAAAAAAATTGTGTGACAAAAAGAGTAGTTTTGAATAAATAAATTATTAGTTTAATAAAAGTTGAATATGAAAAAGTTTTTATTTAGTTTTTTCGTGCTGTTTGTTACAGTGTATAACATTAATGCTAATCCGGTCGATGTTAATATGGCTGAAGCATTAGGTGTAAGGTATCTTAAAACCAATGTGGAATCTGCAAGATCTGTAAATGATCTTGATTTGGTTTATACTTATTATGATAATAATGGTAATACTTGTTTCTATGTATTTAATTATGATAATGGATTTGTTATGATTTCAGCTGATGATAGGGTGAAACCTATACTCGGTTATTCTGAGGATGGCATTTTTGATGCGAACAATATTTCAGAAGGCTTGGAGTATTACATGGGACATTATGCTTTGACAATTACCGATATTATTGAAAATGATAGAGTTGCAACGCAAGATATCATTAATGAATGGAATCTTGTAGCCGGGAAAGGTGTTATTACAGAGAATCCGTTATCAAGAACAGTGGAACCTCTTGTATCGCTTATGTGGAATCAGGATTATCCGTATAATTATTTATGTCCTGTAGATTATATGGGTCCCGGAGGTCATGTGTATGCCGGCTGTGTGGCTACAGCAATGAGCATGGTGATGAAGTTTTGGAATTATCCTGACAGAGGAGAAGGTTCGTATTCTTATACTCCTGAAGGTTATCCCCGGCAATCCGCAAATTTCGGAGAGACAGTTTATGACTGGGAAAATATGCCCAATGGCATCAGTGTTGGCTCTCCTCAAAACCAGATAAATGCTATAGCAACTCTTATGTATCATTGTGGTGTAAGCGTTGATATGATATATGGTCCGGATGCCAGCGGTGCTTATTCTAATGATGTTTACGATGCTATTACGACATATTTTAAATATTCAGAGAATTGTAGATATGAAGAAAGAGAAGATTATTCTAAATATGAATGGGAAAGCATGTTGATAAATAACTTCAATCAGGGATTTCCTGCATATTATTCCGGAAGCGGAAACTCAGGCGGTCATGCCTTTATTTGTGATGGTTATGATGAGAACCGCTATTTCCATTTCAACTGGGGTTGGAGCGGTTATAACAACGGTTATTTTGCTATTGATGCATTGAATATTTATGGTCAGACATTTAATGATTATCAAACGGCTTATTTCGATATGGTACCTGATTATGTGTTCGATATGATGCCGGCTGCCGTCTCTGACTTTATTGTCACACCTGAAAACTCTTATGTTAAAAATGCAGTGGTCAGCTGGGTTAATCCGGTAACTAACCCTACCGGTGTTCAACTTGCATCTTTGTCTCAAGTCATAGTAATGAGAAATGGTGAGGTCATTTTTACAGAAGATAATCCGACACCCGGTGCAGAAATGAACTTTATTGATGAAGTTGACGAATATGGCAGCTATAACTACCAGATTTATGCCGTTAATGATGGTGTCAAAGGTCGTTTCTCTAATGTGAGTTGCATCTATGGTCCTACTTGTACCTGGAAAATTATTGGTACTACAAATAACTTCCAAGGCTGGAATGGTGGTATTGTTCAGATTCTCGATGCCAATGAAACTGTTTTTAATGAGGTGACAATGACCGGAGCAACACCTGTCAGTGCTACCTTCTCTATGCCTGAAGGTGCTTTTTCACTTAAATGGATAGACCCGCTTACAACAGTATCTAATATGTCTATAGTTTTAAAAAATTCTTCAAATAATACTGAATATTCTTTCTCGGGCTCGTCTTCAAGTCTTAATAACATTATATATAATGGTGAAAACAATTGTGATGGTTGTAAAGCACCGGAGAATATCACAGCCGGGTATCATTATGTTGACGGCGTCTTTGGAGCACTCGTTTCATGGGAAGAAGGAGGAGAACCTCAGTCATTCAAGGTTTATAGAAGTAACAATGGTATAGATTATGTGGTGGTCGCTACTGTTGATAATACGGAACATGAGTATTTCGATGTCGTAGAAGCAGGTACTTATTATTATAAAGTGACTGCATACAACAGCTATTGTGAATCCAATTTTGCAATGAATCCGGATATGACAAGTGATTATGTATTAGTAGAAGTTACTTCTGTGGATGAGATTGAAGGAGTGATGGTTGCTCTTTATCCTAACCCGGCAAAGGATTTCATTAATATCGTGGCAGATGGGTTGAGCCGTATTACTGTTTACAATACACTCGGTCAGATGTTAATTGATACTGATGTTTATAATGACAGTTATGTCTTGGATTTGACTGGTTTTGATAATGGATTGTATACTGTAGAAATGACACTCCGTGATATGGAGTTGGTAAAACGTGTCGCTGTTACCAAATAAAAAATGATGTATTTTGTATTTACGGTGTGCCAAATTTTAAAATTTGGCACACCGTTTGTATTATAAATTACTGATTTATAACTAAAAATATATTTGTGATGAGATGAGGATTATTTTCTTGTTAAAAAAACGATATAAGTTTGAAAATTTTAACGAAAAAGTAGTATATTTGCAAACTTGATTTGATTAGAAACTTAAATAAATTAAACTTATGAGAAAATTATTATCAATGGTTGTTTTGATCCTCATGATGGGTAATCTGTTCGCAGCACCCATCAGTGTGGAGGTCGCAAAATCGCTGGGACAAAAATTTGTTCAGGCTAATTTTGATTTAGACAGACAGAGTACGGACATGAATCTGGTTTATACAGTTAATGCTGACAATGGTGAACCTGCATTGTATGTATTCAATGTGTCAGATAAAGGCTTCGTTTTAGTGTCGGCAAGTGATCTTGTACGTCCTATATTGGGTTATTCACTCGAAAATGCTTTTGATATCGACAATGTGGCTCCCGGATTGGGTTATTTCCTTGGCGTATATCAGGAAAGTATCAGCTACGCTTTGGAAAATGTTCAAACTCCGGAAACTTGGATTTCAAAAGAATGGAACAATCTGAAAGAAACAGGTAAACTACTTCCTGAAAATAAAGGATATACCGTAGGACCTCTTGTTAAGACGAAATGGAATCAGGACAGTCCATATAATTATTATTCTCCGGCTGCAACCGGCGGTCCTGGCGGTCGTTGCTATGCAGGTTGTGTCGCTACAGCCATGGGACAGGTTATGAAATATTGGGAACATCCGATACAGGGTACTGGTTCGCATTCGTATAACTGCGCCGGTTATGGTCAACAATCTGCCAATTTCGGTGAGACGACATACGATTGGGAAAATATGCCGGTGTCTCTCGGCAATAATTCAACACAGGAACAAATTGAAGCTGTCGGAACTCTCCTGTATCATTGTGCTGTGTCAGTAAATATGCAATTCGCTCCGGATGGCAGTGGTGCTTATTCGGAAGACGTATCTCAGGCTATGAGTTCATATTTTGGTTATGGTCCGTCTGTTCTTTTATCAAGGTATTCATATACTCTTGATGCATGGAATGAGATGTTGAAGGCTTCTTTCGATGCAGGTCGTCCTATTTATTATGCCGGCGTTGATGGAAATTATGGTCATGCTTTTGTTTGTGACGGCTATGATGACAACGATTTTATGCACTTCAACTGGGGTTGGGGTGGTGCTGATGACGGTTTCTTCGCTTGCGATGCTATGGATTATAGTAGTAGCCAAAGAGCTTTGTTTAACCTTATGCCTTCAGAAATGTATGCCAATACGGCTCAGGCTCCTACTAATATCAGCGTATCCGTCCCTGATGACGAGGCTCTCACAGCAACAGTGTCATGGACTAATCCTACAATGAAAATAAACAATCAAAGTATTAGTACTATAAATTCTATTGTCGTAAAGAGAGATAATGACATTATTTATACTCAGGATAATGTACAACCTGGTGAACAGATGTCTTTCGTCGATGAAAATGTTCCTTGTTATAGTATCTTTAAATATTCAGTATATGCTGTTATAGAAGATGCCCCCGGTAATGTGGCATTGGCTAATGCAATTTTTGGTCCTACATGTGAATGGACTATTACTATGACTTCATCTGCATTCCAAGGCTGGAGTGATGGAAAAGTTGCTGTTTATAACGCTCAGGATAAACTCATCGCTACTGCTACCACTACATCATCTTCACCGACACAGGCTACAATAGATATGCCTCTTGGAACTTCATCATTTGTTTGGAGAGAACCTACCCAAACAATTAACAATATGTCAATAATAATTAAAGACTCAGATAATAATACAGTATATAATTTCTCGGGCAGTTCTGATGAATTGTCAGCAGGTGTCCTTGTTACAGTGGAGAATACTTGCGGTGGTACAGCTCCTACTGAAGCTCCTTCCAACTTGTTGGCCGACTATAACGGAGAACAGGTTGTCTTGTCGTGGGATGGAGTAAGTAATATTGGATATGGTTATAATATTTATCGTAACGGTTTGCTTATCGCTTTGACTCAGGAGACAACTTTTGCCGATACTCCGGAAACTATTGGCGGTCAATGCTATGAGGTTAGAGTCCTTACTACTTCAGGTGAATCAGGTCCAACTAATGAGGCTTGCGCCAATGTTGGAGAGGGCTGTGATGCTCCATCGGATTTATGGTATGAATTGAATACTAACGGAAAACCTAAACTAACATGGGTGGCTCCTGAAAATATGGAGGGCCTCAGTGGTTATATGATTTATAGAAATAAGGATGGCGGCGAATGGAGCCGTGTTAAACTGGTAAATGCTAATCAAACTGTTTATAATGAAACATCAAATATTGAAGATGGTCATTGGTATGGTTATATGGTTTATGCCTACTATCAGGATATAGATTGTACTTCAGCTCCTGCTAAATCATTGTATAGCGATTATGAATATTTTGTCAAAATATTCTATTCATTGACAGGTGTTAGCGAAAACGAGGCTTTAAATGCAAGCATTTATCCAAACCCGGTGAAAGATAACTTGACAGTTAAGGCTGAGGGTATTACAAGCGTGTCTCTGTTCAATGTCGTAGGTCAGATGATTTATGAAAATAATGTAGCTGCTGATGAAACTGTTATCAATATGAGCGACCTGGAATCGGGTGTTTATGTCGTTCGTATTACTACGAGAAATGGTGAGATCTCAAGAAGAATCTCTGTTATTCGTTAATTTATTTAATAGATTATATTTATTTGTCTTTGAAAAGTGCATGTCGAATTTTTCGACATGCACTTTCTGTTATTAAGATACTGTCCCAAAAAGTGTGTAAAATTCAAAGTTTAATATTTTTCTATTTATTGTTAAAATGACTTTTCATAGTGTAGTCAATGGATAACTTTTTAAATACGTATATAGAGATATATGCCGGAATTATTGTTATTATCTTAATGTTTAACATGTTGATTGAAATTGATTTGTAGTTAAGGTGTCTTTTCGAGAGATGAATTGCAAAAATAATTTAAAAAAATTTGGTTAATAAAAAATTAATGTATATTTGCAATCTAAATAAGTCGTTATGAAAGCAAAATCGGGAGAGTCGTTATTGTCTGGCAATATTAAGTATATTGTCGATTTAATTATTACCCCCCCCCATACTGGTTTGTTATTTGCTTTATAATCATTACTTTATAAAAATAAAAGGCATTGTCTTAAGATTGAAATGTCTGATTGTATCAGCTTGTTGTCCTGTTCTGGATAGCAGGCTTTTCTTGTATAATCATAAATTGAACAGTTAAGTCTCTAAGAATAATTAGAACATAAATGACATAGAAGAAATATAAAACTATTTAATAATCATTTAAATTAAATTATTATGGGAATATTGAATAATTTGAAAGACCACTTTAAGAATGCAGAATTTACTGTGGCTCCAAACAAAAAGTTAAAGACTATTTGTGATGATTTCAAGAAAACTTTTGGTTGTACTCTGGCAGTTTATAAAGGAAACAAATTGGCTGATCCGGACCTTACAATAAAACAGCTGAGTCAGTTAACATCCAAGGAAGTAAAATCTTCTACCAAGACGGAATTGAATATTAAAGCTTCAATGAAAGTCGGTGAAGCTGAAAAACTGTTTGATACTGTTTTCGGCTTGACGGTACAGATAAAAGATCCTACGGGAAAGGTATGCGTGGACAATAATCTTACCATTGGGCAGGCTGCTCGCGGTGAAAAATAAACAAGGAGAATGCCGAAAATCCTGATTAGAGTAGGCAAGATTAAATTTTAATAGTTATGGCAGAGTTTAAATTGGATGGCCGTATGAAGGTCAAAACATTGAAAGAAAATTTCAAAAATTCTTTTGGTGCTACTTTGCGAGTATATAAAAGTGTTACTTGCAAAGGTGCTTTTGCTG
Organism: Bacteroidales bacterium Phil6; assembly: GCA_002633315.1. Classification (GTDB taxonomy): domain Bacteria; phylum Bacteroidota; class Bacteroidia; order Bacteroidales; family F082; genus Limimorpha; species Limimorpha avicola. Next base: position 131,693 of record NWBN01000014.1, on the reverse strand, counting down.
ATGAAAATGCAACACTTGCCTCTATAAGGGCTGAAGGTGCCAAAGGTGGTGAACTTGTTGTGAAAGGCAATATTAAAGTTGGTAATTTCGAGAATAAAATTGCAGAGTTGTATGGAATTGGTGTTCAGGTGGCAAATGCAAATGACTCGGCTTTGGCTGACAATGATATTACTCTTTCTGCAGCCGGTAAATAGATTATAAAGACTTTAAAAACTGATATGACAGGATAAGATCATGTCATATCGGTTTTTAGGTTTTTAATTCTGAAATAAATTGAATATCAGATTTATCCTTGATATTGTGTATGACTAAAATCTGAAGATGAAACAGAAAATACTAATTTTATGAAATCAAGTGTAATAGATGTTCCGAGACAATATTCACAGAATGACCTTTTCGGTATTCAGGTATATCAGGATGCATTGATAAAGTTTATTAAATTAACAGATACACCTATTACAATAGCACTTCAAGGAGAATGGGGTAGTGGTAAGACATCATTGATGAATATGCTTCGATACAATTTGTGCGATAGAGATGATGCGTTATTCTATCCTGTTTGGATAAACACATGGCAGTATTCCCTTATGAATACTCCTAATCAGGCGATCATTGCTATTCTTGAAGGTATTATAGGTCAGATAGGAGAGCTTAATCCCGGACATAAATGGGAGGAAAGTAAAAAGAAAATAGGTGGACTGTTTAAGAAAATGGCATCTGTAGGGACTAAAATTGCTGCTGGTACTGTTGGTATAGATGGCGGCGTTGTCGATGAAGTGTTTGGCTTTGAAACTTCAGGCGAATCCTCTATTTTGACATTGAAAAAAGAAATCAAGAAATTGATAGAAGAAGCATTGTCTTTAAATAATTCAAAGGTCGGATTTACTTTCTATATTGACGACTTGGATCGTATCGACCCTCCTGTGGCAGTTGAAATATTGGAACTTCTAAAGAATATTTTCGACATAGAAAATTGTGTGTTTATTCTTGCTATTGACTATGATGTCATCATAAAAGGACTTAAACCTAAATTCGGAGAATTGACTGATAGAAATGAACGTGAATTTAGATCTTTCTTCGATAAAATCATACAACTGCCATTCTCCATGCCAATAGCTTCGTATAATGTGGATACCTTCCTCGTAGATGCTTTGAAAACCATTGAGTTTTTTACTCCCGAGGAACTTAAGGATATTGAACTCGCCGAGAATCTTTCCGAGATAGCCAGACTTTCTGTAGGATCTAATCCCAGGTCACTTAAACGTCTTATGAATACTTTGTCGTTGATATCGATAATAAATGATGTACAAGGACATACATCCGCTACTTCTATTAATTCCAAATTGCTTAACTTCTCTTTGGTCTGCATGCAGATTGCTTATCCGTATATCTATAATCAATTGTCAGAAGAACCGGATTTTAAAAAATGGAACGAGAAAATTGCTTCTAAACTTAAATTGAGAAATCTTACTGAAGAAGAAAAAGAGTCATTGGATGCTATTGATGAATTTGATGAAGACTGGGAGAAAATCACTTTCAGAATGTGTCAAAAAGAAACGTATTTAAGCAATCGGGTGTTCTCCGTATCTTCATTGTTGAATAAGATTGCAGAATTGATAGGTGACGACAAGGAAATTGGAAATGTTATTTCAACTACTATAGAATTGTCCGCTGTTACAAATCTGAAAGCTTTTGATGGTCCGGTCAAAAAGAAGTTTAACAGAGATACCTCTGATTACAGATTCAATGGTAAGGTCTATACAAAGAAAGTGCAACTGGTACGTGACTTGGTGTTATATCATCTTTCATTACATCCTGATTTGACAGTAGAACAGTTGAGATCCGATTTTAACGCTATGAAAAATATGGATGCTCATTTTATGAAGTATGATGATTACAAGGCTCTGTTGGATAGAGATGGAAAGGTCCCATTTTATGGAAAGAAAGATGAAAACGATGCTATTCAGTTGAAAGATGCGAAGATTCTCATATCTTCAAATTGGCCTACTACATCACAGGGTAAACCTGCTGTCTTTGCTAAACTTCTGGATGTAGTTAAAAGCAAATTCAATTATGACATAGAAACCGTTTCGTGATTGTAATAGTTGTTTAATCTCAATTCGGACAGGCAATGAGTTCTACTGTTTGATATTGAGTATGAATTTGATAGAACTCATCAATTTAAAAAACTAATTATGACATCTAATTTAAAAACAATTGTTGTGTTTATACTGCTGTCAGTGCTTCTTACCGGGTGTGACAACCATTTGGAGGAATCTTTGAAGACGAGGATGCAGCAAATGTCAGAAATGGCGGATTTTGGTTCAGTGGAATACACTGTGAAAAAGGTTATTAAAGCAAGTGATGTTCAATGGTACACTGTTGGGGATAGAAAAATTCTTTTTACATGCACTGCTTATCTCAAGGCCGGAATCGACATCGGAAAACTTTCGTATGAGGATGTGATTATCGACAAGTCTAATAAGTCTGTTGAGGTTACATTGCCACATGCAAAACTGCTGTCTATCAATATGCCTGCTGAAGCAGTGGTGTTGGAGTATTCCTCAGTATCCTTTTTCCGTAGTTCGTTCTCTGCTGAAGAACGTAATGAATTGTTGAAACAGGGCGAAGCAGATATTATAGCCGATGTTGGAAATATGGGAATATTGACCGATGCAGAAAGTAATGCTTCGGATTTTTTCTCAGCAATGCTTTATCAGTTGGGTTTTGAAAAAGTAACAGTTAAATTTGAAGATAAGGAGGAAGTATTATGAAAACTATATTGAGAACTGTGATTTTGGTGATAATATTGGCCGGCGGCTTCTATCTGGCTCGGCAATTTGGTCTGTTACCTAAATTTTCTTTGTTCCGTAAGGAAGTGAAAATAGACAAAACTGCCAATGTGATTGAGGAGATAAAGAAGATTGGAGAATTTACAAGCGTATGTTACTATGAAGAAATGGTAATTACCAAAAGTAAAAGAAGCGATTTTAATGACTCGCGTATTGGACGTTTTTCAAATAAAGTCTCAAATGAAGAAGTGATGGACGAAATAGTGCTTATTGCTTACGGAAAGGTTCGTGCCGGTTATGATTTATCCAAAGTTGATGTAAATAAAATCCATGTTAATGGCGATACCTTGAATATGGAATTACCTCGGGCAGAAATATTTGATATAATTATAAATCCTTCCGGTTATGAGGTCTATGTGGAGAAAGGCTCATGGAAACATGAACATGTCACAGAACTACAGTCGGAAGCAAAACATAACCTTGAGAAAAATGCACTTGATTACGATTTGGTGAAAAAAGCTGAAACAACGGGTATCGCAAAGTTGCAAAACCTTTTTAAATCATTGGGATTCAGTCAGGTGTATCTTACAATTCAACCTTCTACAAATTAATTAAGGAATAATGATATGAAAAAATCAAATACCATGAAAAAAGTGAAATCTAATAAACAAGCTTCAGCCAAAACAAATCGAGTTTTAGGTTATGTGATAAGCGTGTTGTTATTTGGTGCAGGAGTGTTTTTTACATTTTGGCATGGCACCGTAAAAGAAATAATTGTGAAGATCCTTGCTGTTGTTTTGATTCTGTTTGGAATCTTTTTCTACCTGAAGTATTTGTTGGGAAATGCACCTTCAGTTAAGAAAAAGGTATATAATATTTCTGGTGGTGCATTATTGTTGCTCGGAATCCTTATGATTATTTTCCCAAGGTTCTTCTTCGGGTTTATTCAGTTTATTCTCGGAGTGGTTATTTGTGCTCTTGGAGTGTATTCCATAATATCTTTATTTAAGAAAAGAAAAGAGATTGAATTGTCCAAAAGCATGTATATATTTCCGGGAATAATGGTCCTTCTTGGCGTTGGAATGTTATTCTATCCGGCAAAATCGGCAGATGTGATTTTTATTATTTCAGGCGTAATTCTTATGCTGTACGGTATTTACGGCTGTATTGAAACTACCGTTATCGGAAAAAAATTGTCGTTCGTGAAAGATACTGTATCTTTGGTGACTGACGGAATAATGAATGCTGCCGGCTCGGTGACTGATGTTGTCGATGATGTTAAGGACAAGATGAATACTTGAAATGAAGGGGTGAATGTATTTTATATGTGATTGTGGAAATATGTTTTGTCATATAAATGATAAATGTAATTAATTCATTATGGATTCTGTTGCACTTATAATTGAATTCAGCTAATACAAGTTAAACTATGAGTAAAGAATATTATAAAAAGAAAATCATCGATTTACGCGCTGCTTTAGACAAGGAGAAAGCAGCTAAGAAGAAAGATAATGCACATTATTCAGATATGATAAAAAAGGCTTCCTCTCCTTCAAGTAAAGCTTTATATCGCAAAAATAAGGTGGACAAGACCGCCTATCATGACAATAAAATAGAGTCTTTAAAAAGACAGATTGAAAACGCTAAAGAAATGCTTAAACGAGAGAAGAAATAACCGTATGTTATGGCGAAGTGTTTATAATTAAATCTCGGCAATGCTTTGACTGACCTCATGTATTGAGCCATAGTGTGGTTGTGTTCATTTTTTGATGACATAAAATATTGAGATTATTCTCAATAAAGGATGTTATGCGGCTTGATAATGATGTTGTCATTAAGTAATTACTTGTTGTTATGGAGTTTTATTATTTGTTGAATATTAAAATGTTATGTAAAAAAGCTTTTTGAAATCAATATTAGTTTAAATTGTGATGTATTAAATAATGAATAAGAATCGTCCCGAAATAACAGAATTACGTTGCCGTATAGAATCTATTGTCGGTCGTAAAATGAAAACACCGGCAGATTTTGATTTTTTAGTGGATATGATATGGGAAAGACTGCATGAAACTATTAGTTCATCAACACTGAAAAGGCTTTGGTTTTATGTTGACGGAGCACATAATACACGTAATAGTACACTCGATTTGCTTTCACGATTTGTTGGGTTGGAATGTTGGGATGATTTTTTAACGAAATTGAATGATATTGAAATACAATCTGAAAATATATGCACTCGTTATATACAAAGTCAGTTTTTGTATGAGGGAGATGTTATAGAAGTCGGTTGGCGACCTAATCGATACTGCTTGTTTCGATATTTGGGAAATCAGTGCTTTGTGGTTGAAAAAGCATTAAACTGTAATCTTAATGTTGGAGATACTTTTAAATGCAGTCTGTTTGTGTTTGGTGAACCTCTTTTTATGGATGAGTTGGTACATTGCGGGAGTCCTCCTGTGGTTTATGTCATTGGTGACAAAAATGGTCTTACATTATTGGAAAATGTTACTCATATTGAAAAGAATGCTCTTGATTTTCTTTGAAATGACTCTATTTTAAGGAATAATGTGTATTAATGTTTTAAACTATGGAGTCAGTAGTTCGATATGTCAATAGGCGATGATGCCGAAAACAACAATAATTCAACTTTAATAATATAAAAACCTCTAACTTTTTTTGTTATTAAGTTAGAGGTTTCTGTTTTCTGTTGATGCGATATTATTATGTCAAGTCGGCAAATGTGCCTCTGACTATGGAAGCCAAGTCGGTTGGAGACACTTTCAATTGTAGTCCGCGTTGCCCGGCACTGACATAAATAAAATCATGCGACATGGCACTCTCATGAATGAAAGTGGGGAATTGCTTTTTCATTCCGACAGGCGAACATCCGCCGCGTATGTACCCGGTCAGGGGTAATAATTCTTTCAGAGGTAGCAACTCACATTTTTTGTTTCCGCTGACACGGGCAACTTTCTTTAAATCTATCTCATGATTTCCGGGTATCACGCAAACAAGATAACCATTCTTGTCTCCATGAAGTACTATCGTCTTGAATACCAATTCAATATTCTCATTAAGTTGAGTTGCGACATGAATGGCGCTTAAATCGTTTTCATCAACTTCGTAGGGTATTAAATCGTATTTGACACCGGCTTTGTCGAGTATCCGTGCCACGTTGGTCTTATTTATCTTCTGTTTTGACACTTCAATAGACTGATATTCGTCAATTTTTTCTTTCCCACGTCTCAAATTGATACGAGAAATCCACTTGAGGGTCATCGTCTATGACAAGGATGTCTGTCAATTCCCATTCGTCGAAGTTGACCATAGGGAAATATGTGTCCGCTTCAAAAGATTTTTTAATACGTGTCAGATACAGTTTGTCCGCTTTTGGAATAAACTGTTCGTATATCATTCCGCCGCCCATGATGAAGATCTCGTCTTCGTTTTTCAACAGTTCGAGGGCTTTGGAGATAGATGTTACGTATTCGAATCCTTCCGGAGCTTCTTCCAATCTGTCAGATATTATGATGTTGCGCCTGTTTGGCAAAGCCTTTTGTTTTGGCAATGACACGTAAGTGTTATGTCCCATCACTACGCATTTGCCTTCCGTCAGTTCTTTGAAATGTTTCAAATCTCTTGAGATATGCCAAATAAGCTGTCCATTTTTGCCAATGGCTCTGTTTTCTGCTATTGCTGCTATTACTGAAATTTTTGGTTTCATGATAATTTATTTTGATACATCAGCCTTTATGGCTTCGTATGGATTATAGTTTTCTAATGTAAAGTCGGTATATTTAAAATTGAATATATCTTTTACCTCAGGATTTAATATCATTGTTGGTAAAGGACGAGGTTTTCTTTCCAATTGAAGTTTTACCTGTTCAATATGGTTGTTGTATATATGAACGTCACCAAAAGTGTGTATGAATTCCCCTAACTGCAAGTTGCATACCTGAGCCATCATCATTGTCAACAGAGAGTATGAAGCGATGTTGAATGGCACTCCTAAAAATACGTCGGCACTTCGTTGATACAACTGACATGAAAGTTTGTCGTTTGCCACATAAAACTGAAAAAAAGCATGACATGGAGGTAATGAAGCTTTCCCTTGTGCCACATTGGCGGCAAAGTCTTTGGAATTTTCATCAGGCAAGACACTCGGATTCCATGCTGTTACTATATGTCTCCTGCTGTTTGGGTTGTTCTTGATACTTTCGACCACACCTTTGATCTGGTCTATACCTTCATTATTCCAGTTTCTCCATTGGGCGCCGTAAATAGGACCAAGTTCACCATTATCGTTAGCCCATTCATCCCAGATGCTGACTTTATGATCATGAAGGTATTTTATATTGGTATCACCGTTGAGCATCCATAACAGTTCATGAATTATGGATTTGAGATGCACTTTTTTTGTTGTCAGTAATGGGAATCCTTCCTGCAGATTAAAGCGCATCTGATAGCCGAAGATGCTTATTGTTCCGGTTCCTGTACGGTCTCCCTTTTGGCAGCCGTGTTCAAGTATGCTGCGCAATAATTCGTGATATTGTCTCATAATGCTTCTTTTACATGTTTGTATTTGAAAACAACAGCAAATACAATGGCTACGAGCAAAGCGTAAGCAGAAAAGATATACCACGAGGTCTGCCATCCGGCGGCTCTTGCCATGGCGTCAGATTGTGATTCAACGAAATGGTTTATAACAACTTGTGCAGCCAATGTCCCTATTGTGGCTCCGATGCCGTTTGTCATCAGCATGAATAGTCCTTGTGCCGAAGACCTGATTCCTGAGTCTGTTTCCTTGTCAACGAATAAGGAACCGCTGATGTTGAAGAAATCAAATGCTACGCCATAAACGATACATGACAGGACAAACAGCCATACTCCGTTGCCCGGATTGCCGAGTCCGAAGAAGCCGAAGCGTAATGCCCAAGCTACCATGGCTATCAGCATCACTTTTTTGATGCCGAACTTACGCAAGAAAAATGGTATCAATAGAATGCACAATGTTTCGGAAATCTGGGATAGTGATATCAGAATATTGGCATGACGTACGCCAAAAGTGTCGGCATATTCTTCTATTGCACCGAAACTTGTGATGAAAGGATTGGCGAATCCGTTTGTTATCTGTAATGACACTCCCAATAAAATGGAGAAGATGAAGAATATCGCCATTTTGCTGTCTTTAAACAATGTAAATGCTCTTAACCCGAGAGAATCTGAAATGGATTTCTTTTTAGTGTCATGCTTTATCTCGCAGTGTGGCATGGTGAAAGCGTACAGTCCGAGTATTATGCCAATGGCACCGCTTACTATGAACTGAGCTGCTGTGGTCTGGTATCCGGCAAGGTCAACGATCCACATGGATACAATAAAACCTATAGTTCCGAATGTCCTGATAGGAGGAAAGACCTTAACAGTGTCAAAACCAGCCTTGTCCAAAGCGTAGTATGCAACAGAGTTTGACAATGCAAGAGTAGGCATGTAAAAAGCTACACCTATAGTATATAAAGGGAATAAAGTCGAGAACTCTACATCGCTACCGGCATTAAGTCCGTAATATCCGGCGGCTGTCATGGCAAATCCGGAGATGAGATGACATATTCCCAAACTCTTTTGTGCCTGAATCCATCGGTCTGCAATGATGCCTAACAGAGCAGGCATGAATATTGAGACAATACCTTGAATGGAATAAAACAATCCTATTTTAGTTCCTAAACCGTGTCCTGCAAGATAAGTTCCCATACATGTGAGATATGCACCCCAAATGGCAAACTGCAGGAAATTCATGACAGTAAGTCGTACCCTAATACCTTTCATATCAGTTAAATTGTTCTCTAAAAAAATTATTTTCTGTGTTTTATTTCGTCTCTAATCAAAGATGCTGATTCATAGTCTTCATTCTCAATGGCTTCATCCAATAATTTGCGCAGTTCTTCGGTGCTGAAAGCATAGTATTCATTATCCGTTGATGCCATTTCATCTTCATTGTCTTCTTCTAAATCAAGGTCATCAATGTCTATACCTGCATCTTCTAATACTTGTGGTACAGTGTATATCGGGCATTTGAAACGTATCGCCAACGCTATGGCATCCGACGTTCTTGCATCTATAAGACATTCCTTGTCGTTGCTTTTAGTCACCAAGGTGGAATAAAAAATGCCTTCTTTAAAATGATTTATTATCACTTCAGTAAGTGAAATACCATAATTGTCAGCAAAAGTCTTGAAAAGGTCATGTGTCAGGGGTCTTCTGTTTTCTATGTGGTCCATAGCAATAGCAATAGACTGAGCCTCAGCACTGCCAATAATTATCGGCAGTCTTGTTTTGCTGCCTTTTTCTCCCAATATCAAGGCGTAAGCCCCGCTTTGAGAATGACTGTATGTAATGCCTATTATTTCGAGCAACTTCTTTATCATGTTACAAAATTATATAGAAACAACGAAATAAACAAGAATAAATATTAAAATGTGCAAACTTTATTTGTTTTTTCTTTGTCAATAGATTTTTTTTATGCAACTTTGCAGTCGAAATAAATTGTAAGATATTAAAAAACATTGTATTATTAACTAAATTTTACTGTATGGATTGGATTATTTATCTCGTACTTGGGGCTTCGGTGTTGGCTTTATTCTTTGCCTGGTTGTTTTATAAGGAAATGATGAAGGAAGATGAAGGTACCGATTTGATGAAAAAAATTGCTCTTCACGTAAGAAAGGGAGCAATGGCTTATTTGAAGCAACAGTATAAAGTTGTTATTATTGTTTTTGTTGTTCTTGCCGTCTTGTTTGGTGTGATGGCTATATTCGGGTTGCAGAACGAATGGGTGTGGTTTGCATTTATTACCGGTGGTTTCTTTTCAGGTCTCGCCGGTTTCTTTGGGATGAAAACTGCTACTTATGCCTCAGCTCGTACTGCTAATGCAGCAAGAAAATCATTGAACAGCGGTCTTAAGGTGGCTTTCCGCTCAGGTGCTGTCATGGGACTTATCGTAGTTGGATTGGCATTGCTCGATATCAGTATTTGGTTTATAGTATTAAGAAATCTTACCGATTACAATCTTGTCATCATTACAACGACAATGCTCACCTTTGGCATGGGAGCTTCTACTCAGGCTCTTTTTGCCCGTGTAGGTGGCGGTATATATACCAAGGCTGCTGATGTCGGTGCCGACCTCGTTGGTAAGGTGGAAGCCGGTATTCCTGAAGATGACCCTCGTAATCCTGCTACTATTGCAGACAATGTTGGAGACAATGTCGGTGATGTCGCCGGTATGGGTGCCGACCTTTATGAATCATACGCCGGATCTATCCTTGCTACCATGGCTCTCGGTGCTGCCGCTTTCGCTACCTCTGCAGTTGAAGGTATGCAACTTAAAGCTGTTTTCGCCCCAATGTTGATTGCCGCTGTAGGTGTCATTTTGTCATTAATAGGTATATTTTTGGTAAGAACTAATGAAAACGCCGGAATGAAACAGCTTTTAGGTGCATTGAGCAAAGGTACCAATTGTAGTTCTGTTCTTATCGCAATAGCAACGTTTGTCATTTTATGGGCTCTTGGTATTAATAACTGGTTGGGTCTTTCATTCTCTGTCATTGTTGGACTCCTTGCCGGTGTCATAATAGGTAAATTTACAGAATACTATACTTCTCAGTCATACAGACCAACTCAAAAAGTGGCTGAAAGTTCTCAAACCGGTTCGGCTACTGTCATCATTTCCGGACTTGGCCTTGGAATGGTATCTACGGCAGTGCCCGTTATTACGATAAGTGCGGCAATCATTCTTTCGTATCTGTGTGCCATAGGCTTCGACATAAAGAACTTCTTTACTGCTGCAAACCTTTCTTTGGGGCTTTATGGTATTGGAATAGCTGCTGTCGGAATGCTTTCAACGCTTGGCATTACTCTCGCTACTGATGCATACGGTCCTATTGCTGACAATGCAGGTGGTAATGCAGAGATGAGTGGACTCGGTCCTGAGGTGCGTAAACGTACCGATGCTCTCGATGCTCTTGGAAATACAACGGCTGCTACAGGTAAAGGCTTCGCTATTGGTTCTGCAGCTCTTACTGCTCTCGCTCTTCTTGCCTCCTATGTGGAAGAGATAAAAATAGCTCTTGAACGTGTAGGTACAGTGACATTGGATTTGGGTACTCGTACAGTTGAAACTGTCAATGCGTCTTTGATAGATTTTATGGAATATTATCAAGTTAACTTGATGAATCCTAAAGTTTTGATAGGTGTATTCATTGGTGCCATGATGGCATTTCTCTTCTGTGGTCTTACCATGAATGCTGTTGGACGTGCAGCCCAGAAAATGGTGGAAGAGGTGAGAAGGCAGTTTCGCGAGATTAAAGGCATTTTCGATGGTAAAGCAGAACCTGATTATGCACGCTGTGTTGAAATTTCAACAAAAGGTGCTCAGCATGAGATGATGTTCCCTTCAATACTTGCTATTATTACACCTATAGTGGTCGGTATTTTGTTTGGTGTGGCTGGTGTCCTTGGCCTTCTTATTGGTGGACTTTCTTGTGGCTTTGTCCTCGCTGTCTTTATGGCTAATGCCGGTGGCGCTTGGGATAATGCCAAGAAATATATTGAAGAGGGTAACTTTGGAGGAAAAGGCTCGTCGAATCATAAGGCTACTGTTGTTGGCGATACGGTGGGCGACCCGTTTAAGGATACATCTGGTCCTTCTTTGAATATCCTTATCAAACTTATGAGTATGGTTTCCATAGTAATGGCCGGCCTTACAGTGGCATTTAGTGTACTATAACGAATCTTGTTTATTGAATTTGTTTCGTAATATGATAATCTTAAAAAACGGGAGTGCCTTATGGTATTCCTGTTTTTTATTGTAAATGCCATTTTATTCATCATAAATCTATATATTTACTGTTATTTATGTGTTGATGATATTAAAATTATACTTGAATAGTGATGGAACGTGTGTTGATTACCGGTGCAAATGGGTTTCTTGGGGTTAATGTAGTTGCAGAATTTCTTGATGCAGGATATAAGGTGCGTGGATTGTTGCGCAATAAAATGTCATTTATTGGTAAGTTGCATCCGGAATTGGAATTGGTAGAAGGTGATTTTACAAATGCATCGGTATTACGTGCCGCAATGCAGGATTGTGATTATGTGATACATTGTGCAGCTAAAACTGACCAGAAATCTTCTTATGAAAGTTATGATAAAATAAATGTTATTGCGTCGGAACAGTTGGTTTGTGTTGCTATAGAGCAGAAAATCAAGAAAATAATATATGTTGCAACAGCCAATATTTTTGCATATAATGACAAAAATACTCCCGGTGATGAAAAACATCGGATTCGTTTTCCATTTACAAAATCTCCTTATGCCGTTAGTAAAGTCGAAGCAGTGACAAGACTGACAAAATATATCGATAATATAGAAATAGTAATTGTCTGTCCTACATTCATGTTGGGTGCTTATGATTCCCGACCTTCTTCCGGAAGAATCATATTGTTTGGTTATGGTAAACGTATGTTGTTTTATCCGCCGGGAGGTAAAAATTTTGTTCATGTTAGCGATGTGGCACACGGAATTGTTAAGGCTTTGCAAAAAGGTAGTAATGGAGAATGTTATTTGTTGGCTAATGAGAACCTTTCATATAAGGAATTTTATGAAATGCTTGCTGAACAGACCGATAGGCACCCCCTGTTGATTCGCCTTCCTCGATGTGTGCTTTTGACAGTCGGGTTGTTGGGCTCTTTACTCTTCAGTTTGGGCATGCGTAATGATATGACTCTGGTAAATATGCGCTTGTTGTGTGTCAATAATTATTATGACAATAAAAAATCGATTCGGGAATTGGATGTCTCTTATCGTCCTGTTCGATATGCATTGAATGATGCCATAGAATGGTTTCATGAAAATAATAAATTATAACATCAAAATGAAAATAATCGGACAATGTCGTTAATCATAAAAACATGGATGGTTATAAATTATTTTTATTGAATACATTAAGATAAATAGTTGAGAACAATCTCAACCTGTTTATTGGTATTTTGCATAAAAATGACGGATAATCAATTATTAAATTGGTATAAGCACGAAAAATAATACAGACCAAATATTCTTTTTCTTAAAACATTTCATTGCATGTATATGAATAATGGCTTGTATGTTGATTCAGTATATCAGCCAACCGGCAACGCCTGAAGCTAAGATTAGCCACATCGGATTGATTTTCAGAAAATACACACCGGCGAAAGTGATGGCACATATTATGATACTGATGTTGTTTTTTCCAAAACCTACATCTCCGAAATTCTCTTTGTTCATCATCAAAATGGCAGCCGACAAAATAAGTCCCGCAATTATGGGCTTCATGGTTGACAAAGTAGTCTTTATTATGAAATTTTCCTTGTTTTTCAATAAAAATTTCAAGACTATGAACAGCAATAGCAAAGAAGGTAATACTAACGAGAATGTCGATAACAAAGAGCCGGCAATACCTCCAATGGTATAACCGGTATATGTGGCGAGATTTATTGATACAGGACCGGGAGTCATTTGTGAGATGGCAACCATGTCTGCGAAATCAGAGGCTGTCATCCAGGCATGATGTTCTACAATTTCGAATTGTATCATGGACAACATGGCATATCCGCCTCCAAACCCGAGTATGCCAATTTTGATGAATACCCGGCATAATTGAAGATAAATCATGACTTTTCGTTTTTTTGTAACTTCTTTTGTGAATATATTGCGTACATTACACTTCCAACAACGGCAGCAAGTATGATGTATGCCGGCGATACCTTACACCACCATATCAGAGCTACAGTGACAATGGGCAATGTTATGCTGAACCATGATGTCTTGGACGAAAAAAACATCTTGATGGCAGGCGATAGTATCAAGGCAACAACACAAGGACGTATCCCCTTGAAAATACTTTCAACGACTTCGTTGTTTTTGTAGTCAGTAAAGAAAATGGCGATAAGCAAAATTATTACTATCGATGGTATTAGTGCACCTAAGCATGCTGCTATTGCTCCTTTGAGTCCTTTTATTTTATATCCTACATATAAAGCCGTGTTGGCAGCAAAAACCCCTGGAAGTGATTGAACTACTGTGATTAAATCCCAAAACTCATCCTTGTCTATCCATTTCCTGCGGTCAACAACAGCCTTTTCTACCATTTCAAGCATGGCATAACCACCTCCCAAAGTGAATGCCCCTATATTAAAAAAGGTGATGAACAGTTGTAAACACGTTTTCATTTTTTTTTGCAAAAATACTAAAAATATCTTGTAATCTTGACTTTTTACCCTTTTTATCATTTTATTGTGATATAAATTAAATGTATAGTTAATGACTGGTGAAATATGAAATTTTAAGAAATAAATCATGTTTTTTTATTCTGTATATTGAAATTTGTTGTATATTGCACCCCGAAAAGAAAGGATTTTGAATTATTCCAATTTGATTTTCATCATTAGAAAATCAGACTTCACTGTTTGTAAGAATTGTGGCTGCTTTTATAAATAATGACATCGGAAAAAATGTATGTGGCTTACAGTATTCTTAATTTTCTTTCATTAAAGTGTTAATATTTTGCAAAAACATTATTATTGCTTGTGTTTCGTCAGCATGGATTGTTTTATTGTCTATTCACAACTGTTTTATTTATTGTAATTGTTTTAACATAAGCAATACTTATTGATTTTTGTGTGTAATTTGAAACAATTGATGTATGGTAAAGGTAATGCTATTTGAAGAGAATAAAATACAAGGAATGATTCTTAAAAAGGATTTGGAATCAGTGGGTATTGAGGCTACATTGTACAATGATAAATGTGCATGTTGTGATGCAATAGAGAAGGTTATTCCCGATATTGTAATGGTTGATGTATCGGGAATTTCAAAAGATGGATTCGAGATTGTTGAAGAACTGAGAATGAAAGGTAATAATGTTCCCGTTATTTTTATGTCGTCTAATAATAGTATTGATGATGTGATATATGGATTGCAAATTGGAGGTGGAGACTTTCTTATGAAACCTTTCGATCCTCGTGAACTGATAGCCCGCATGGATCTGATATTGTCTTATCGCGGTAAAACACGCCAACAGAATAATGTTCTTGTATCTAAAAAGATAAATGATGTGGTTTTTGATTTTACTTCTAATTCTTTACAACAGGGAATGAAAGTTTGTGCCATGACACCGACTCAGTCTTTGATAGTAAAGTATCTTCTCGAGAAGAAAAACCAGATTGTTTCTTTCGAGAATATTATAGATACCTGTAAGAAAAACAACAGATTAATGAATGATTCCATGAATGGTCTAAAAGTCACGATGAGTAAATTACGAAAGAATATCTCTGAATGCGGCATTACGAATATTAAAATTGAGACATATCGTCGTAAAGGCTTTTGTCTGCATATATGATCATGCTTATTGTTCGTGATGTTTCTGACATTCTGGACAAATGCCTTTGATAATGTAATTTATCTCTTTGACTTTGAAATTGTCAGGTATCACAATAGATGGAATCAAATCGTTTTCAAAACAATAGGTCTTTTTACAAATCTCACAATAAAAATGACAATGTCTGTCTTCTGTTTTACAGCTTCCGTATTTGTGACAAAAACAGTATTTTTGTGAACCACTGCCGTCGTCTATACTGTGTATTAAATTATTGTTTTGAAATGTCCTTAATACCCTGAAAATACTCGATTTGTCAACGGAAGACAGAAGTTCTTCTATGTCGTTAAGACTGAATGTGTCGTGTAATTGTGATATTGTTCTGTAAACAAGTATTCTTATGGATGTTGGTTTTACTCCGGCATCTTCCATTATCTTGCAACAATCTTCTATGTTCATTAGTCTTTGTATTAGTTATGCAAAAATATGAATTTTTTGTCGCAATCATAAATCTTACATTCATAAAATACTCCAATATTAGATTAAGAATCAGACATCTTCTTTTCTACTATTATTTTGGCTCTTTCCAATGCAAAGTCTATATGGCTGCAAACATTTTCGGTGCCAAGTTTATTTATTAGTCCTGATTTTTCCAATGCGTTATGTACATGAATGTTAACACCGGACAGTACTACTTCCATACCATCTTTTCTACATTTGTCGCAAAGCATTTCAAGATTGTGGATACCTGTACTGTCAATAAAAGATACTTTTCGCATTCTGATAATGCGAACTAAAGCGTTTCTGTCGCGTATGATTTTGCTGATTTCTTCAAATTTGTTGGCTATGCCGAAGAAATAAGGGCCGTCTATTTCATAAACTTCAACATGTTCCGGAATGATGATTTTTTCCTTGTTGAGATGCAGGTCAATATTATCGTTGGGATCTATCTCTTTGTGAAATGAACGTATCACTGTCGCCTCGTTGGTGCGTTTTAGGAACAAGGCAACAGATGCAATGAGTCCTACCTCTATGGCAACAGTAAGGTCGAATATCACAGTGAGGAAGAATGTGAGAAGCATGACGAAAAAGTCGGCTTTTGGGTTTTTTGATAGTGCCACAATAGTACGCCAGCCACACATGTTGTATGATACCATGATGAGCACGGCCGCTAAACATGGCATAGGTATCATGCCGACGAGTTTGCCGAACAACATCATGATAAATAACAGTAAAACAGCATGTATGATACCTGATATAGGTGTCTTCCCTCCGTTGTTGATGTTTGTCATGGTTCTCGCAATGGCTCCGGTGGCAGGGATGCCTCCAAAAAACGGAGTTACAATATTGGCAATACCTTGAGCTATAAGTTCTGTGTTGGAGTTGTGGTTTTCTCCGGTGACACCGTCTGCTACCATGGCGGACAATAGCGATTCTATGGCTCCAAGCATTGCAATGGTAAATGCTGCAGGGAAAAGAGTCTGAATTAGATTAAGTAGCGTTTGCCCTTCTTCGAACTGTATGCTCGGAAGACTCGGCTTGGGCATTGATGTCGGTAACTCATAGATATCTCCAATGGTGATGATTTCTTCCATCGACAAATATCGTTTCATTATCCATGTCGCAAATGTCATAATGACAATGGCAGCCAATGAACCTGGTATCTTTTTTGAAATTTTTGGAACGAATATTATTATCAAAAGACTTGTAATCCCGATAATTAATGATAACCAGTTGATATTGGTGATATTTTTGAAATAACAAATCCATTTGTTGATGAAATCTGCCGGAACATCATTAATGCCAAGTCCGAAAAGGTCATTCATTTGAGTGGAAAATATTGTCAGAGCTATTCCGGCAGTAAACCCTACAATGACAGGGTAGGGAACAAATTTTATCACATTGCCAAGTTTGAATGCTCCTATTGCAACAAGCATGACTCCGGCCATCAAGGTGGCTATCATTAGTCCTCCCAATCCGTGACTTTGTATGATACCGTATATTATGATGATAAATGCTCCGGTAGGTCCTCCAATCTGTACTTTGCTGCCTCCTGATAATGATATGATGAAACCGGCAATGATTGCTGTTACTAATCCTTCTGTCGGCCCTACTCCGGACGCTATACCGAAAGCTATTGCTAACGGCAATGCTACTATTCCTACTATTATACCTGCCATCAAATCTGACGAAAACTCTTTCTTGGTGTAATTTTTCAGACAGACGAATAATTTGGGTTGAAAAATCATTGCTTTTATACTATTGATTTGTTGGATAATTTTAATTAAAAAAATGAAAATCAAATGATTAACTAATCATGATTCAGTGCTTTTTTGAGGGGCAAAAATATATAATTTTTGATATTCTTTGAAATTAATGTTTAAAAGTTGATGATATTTTTATAAACCAAGTTGTTTACAATAATATTTTAATGTCATAAATTGAAAATGACTTGTTTTTCTTATGCTGTTGATGAATGTTTAATTAACCTTTTATTGATGTGTTGTCAAAAAAAATACTATCTTTGTCACCGTTTTGTTTTTCAGGTATGAATTATTTGTCTGTAGATAACATATCCAAAGCGTATAGTGATAAATTGCTTTTTGAGAATATCAGTTTTGGTATAGAGAAAGGGGATAAGACAGCCTTGATTGCTCCCAACGGCTGTGGAAAGACAACCATGATGCGTGTTATAGTCGGTAAAGAGGAGAGTGATAGTGGTACTGTGGCTTTTAATGGTGACGTTAGAATAGGATATTTGGAACAATCTCCACAATATGATCCGAATCTTACAATAGAGGATATTATCTCTGATGGGCATACTAATCTGATGCAGATTATTGATAATTATGAGAAAGCTATTTCTCAGCATGTCGATGATAATGATAAAAATACCAAGGCTCGTTTGGATCAGGCAATATCTGCAATGGATTCGGTTCAGGCCTGGTCATACGAACAACGTCTTAAACAGTTGTTATCGACTTTTGAGATTTTTGACTTGAAACAAAAAATAGGTACTTTGTCCGGTGGACAGGTGAAACGTCTGTCTTTGGCACTTGTATTGCTCGATAGCCCGGATATGTTGTTCCTCGATGAGCCTACCAATCATCTCGATATAGATATGGTGGAATGGCTGGAGAAATATTTAAAACAGTCCAATGTCACTATTTTTATGGTGACTCACGACAGATATTTTCTTGACAGAGTTTGTAATAAAATATTTGAATTGCATGACGGTACAATATATACTCATAACGGTAATTTTGATTATTATGTCAGGAAAAGTCGGGAGAGAGAGGAAAACAGACGTATTGCTGCAGAGAGAGCCGGACAGTTGCTGAAACATGAATTGGAATGGATGCGCAGCACACCACAGGCAAGGACGGGTAAGTCGAAATCACGTATAGACGCTTTCTTTGAACTTAAAGAAAAAGCCAAGGTACGCAGAGAAGATAATGAAATACAATTCGGTCTTGAGATGCGTCGCCTCGGTGGTAAGATACTCGAAATGAACAGCGTCAACAAGATGTATGGCGATACTTTCATATTAAAAGATTTCGATTATATTTTTAAGAGAGGTGAACGTATAGGTATAATTGGTAAAAATGGAATAGGGAAGTCCACCTTCCTGAATATGATAACAGGTGCGGAACAAGCGGACAGCGGAACTATAACGACAGGACAGACGGTAACGTATGGTTACTATACTCAACAGGGTATGAACTTTAAATCTGGAATGTCCATACTCGATACAATACGTGAGATAGCAGAGGTGATACATTATGGAAAAGATAAAGTCTATACAGCCGAACAGCTGTTGGCACATTTTATGTTTCCTTATAAAATGCACGGACAACCTGTGGAATTGTTGAGCGGAGGCGAGAAACGTCGTTTATATCTGCTTACTGTCCTGATAAAAAATCCTAATTTTCTTATTCTCGATGAACCTACCAACGACCTCGATATATTGACATTACAGAAACTTGAAGATTTTCTTCAATCCTACAAAGGTTGTCTTCTTATTGTTTCTCATGACAGATGTTTTCTTGATAGTACTGTTGACCAGTTATTTGTATTTCAGGGTAATGGAGAAGTGAAAGGTTTTATGGGCAACTATTCGCAATATCATCAGTGGATGGAGGAAAAAAACAAAGAGTTGGCACAAATTGAGCTTTCTTCAAAGCCCAAGACAGTTACTCGTACTGTGGAACGTAAACGGAAGAAGACTTTTAAGGAACAAAAAGAGTATGAGTCTTTGACAATTGAACTTGCTGATTTGGAAAATGAAAAGAAAGATATTACAGCCAAGTTGGAAACGGTTACTGATTATGCGGAGATTGAGAAGTTGGGGCGGCGTATGCTCGAAATAGACGCTCTTGTCGATGAGAAGGAATTACGTTGGCTTGAACTTGATGAAATTTAAATACTTGATATGATGGATAATGTTAATCAAATTACAGCTTTCTTACAAGCTGCGGAAGAAAAAGGAATGTTATGGCTTCTTGAAGCAAAACCTGGACTTTTTGCCATGTTGGAAGATGGCGACGGCAATTCTTTTATCCCGGTATGGGCTTCAGAAGAGGAAGCAAAGTCTAATATCAGTGATGACTGGAGCGACTATGCAGTTACTACCATGGGTGTCGATGAGTTCGTTGATTGGCTTAATGAGTTGGGTAACGATGGCATAGGCATCGCATTGTCATCATCGAACTCTGATTCGGTCTTGCCTTTCCCGGCATATATTATGAAAAAAATGTTTAAGGGTATTACCGAAAAGAGTGATAAAGACTTGGTGGGGGAGGAGTTTTATGATGAGGAATGGGCAGATGGTTTTGATGAACTTGATGAGTTGGAAGATGAAGAATGATGCCTTATTAGCAGTTGTGTTAACTGATTTTTTTATTAATCATGTAAAATATTTCATTTTTTGATGATGAATATGTATCTTTGCAGTCGAAAAAATATGAACTATGGGAAGAGCTTTTGAATACCGCAAAGCGGCCAAGATGAAAAGATGGGGACACATGTCAAGAGTGTTTCCGAAATTGGGCAAACTTATTACTATTGCAGCTAAAGAGGGTGGTCCGGATCCCGATATGAACCCTAAACTACGTCAGGCTATCCTTAATGCCAAAGCTGAAAATATGCCGAAAGACAATATTGATGCTGCCATAAAACGTGCTACAAGTAAGGACGCTGCCGATATGGTTGAGATCGTTTATGAAGGTAAGGGCCCTCACGGAGTCTTGTGCGTAGTGGAGTGTGCCACCGATAATACTACACGTACAGTGGCTAATGTGCGTTCTTATTTTAATAAAAATGGCGGCTCATTGGTACCTACCGGCTCTCTTGAGTTTATGTTTACCCGTAAGGCTGTTTTTCAAATTGAACTGCCGGCTTCTATGGATAAAGATGAACTCGAACTGGAACTGATAGATGCCGGCCTGGAAGAAATCGATGAGTCTGAAGACGGAGTGTTCCTCTATACAGATTGGACAGCCTACGGCACTATGCACGAAGCTCTCGAAAGCCGTAAGATAAATATTATTAAAGCTAACCTTCAACGTTTTGCTAATAATCCGGTGAGTTTTACCGATGAAGAAATGGCAAGCATCGAGGCTTTCCTTGATAAAGTGGAGGACGATGAGGATGTACAAGCAGTCTATACTAATATAGGTTGATTTTTTTAGTGTATTTTTAAACTTTTATATGATGAGGATGTGCCTTGATATCGGCACGTCCTTTTTTTGTATGACTAATTGTTGTCCTACTCCATCTCAAATGCTTAAATCCGTCATTTTGATACAAAAAAGGCTGGTACTTGAAATTCCAGCCTAAACAATTTGTATCAACAACTCATTAAACGATATGCAAAGATACAAAACTTATCTTTAAAAGGTATACTTAAAATCAAAACTTATCAACAATATGTGTCAATTATACTTTAATGATTGAAAGTGTTGTTATTTTAAACATGTATTGTATATTAACATGTATATCAGTCCTGAAATCACCATGGGTGCCAATATTGTCATAAACCATGTCCAGATTATCTTTTTGGCAGTAACCCATTTAACGGATTTGACACCATCGGTAAGTCCGACCCCTATAATGGAACCTGTCATGGTATGAGAGGAACTGACAGGCATTCCGAGTATTGTACTTATAATTAGTGTAATGGCGCCGGATGTCTCTGCACAAAAGCCTTTGGCATTATCCATTTTTGCTATGTCTTTGCCCATAGTCTTTATGACCTTTTTACCACCTACAAGTATTCCGGCAGATATTATCACATAACATAATATTGCCAATGAATTGGGGATGTAAAATCCTTTTTCACCATCATAAATGAAACCTATAACATTATGTAATGTCTCCGAAATGTCCGTAGTCTGCAGAGCTATTAACATGGTGAGAGCTATGATGCCCATCGTTTTTTGTGCATCGTTGGCACCGTGTCCTAAACTGAAAGCTGCAGATGATATCAGTTGGAGTCTTTTAAAAATATTTTCTACCTTCTTTCTTTTTACGTTTTTACAAATAAACAATACTAAACACATTATGAAAAAGCCTACTATGATGCCGGCTAATGGCGCTATCACTATGAAAGCGAATATCCATATTATGTTACTCATGATAAGAGCATCCATGCCATGA
This sequence comes from Bacteroidales bacterium Phil6, assembly GCA_002633315.1. GTDB lineage: Bacteria > Bacteroidota > Bacteroidia > Bacteroidales > F082 > Limimorpha > Limimorpha avicola. The sequence continues at coordinate 109,838 of NWBN01000014.1, read as the reverse complement.
ACGAACCATACTGCACCTATCATGCCTCCCACTAAAGCCTGGGATGTAGAGATTGGCATGCCGTAATGTGTGCACAGCCAAACCCAAATAACGGCACTTATCAATGCAGAAAATATTATGTAAGGATTCATGTATCCATGCTGTACTATGCCGCCTCCTATCATCTCGGCAACAGTGACTTTAAAGATGAAAAATGCCATGAACTCCCAAAATGCTGCCCATATCACTGCTTTTATCGGCGTTAATACTCTTGTCACTATAACCGTCGAAATGGCATTGGCTGCATCATTCATGCCATTTAGAAATGTGATGGTTATTGCTATTACTAATGATGCTATTACTATGAATTCCAACATTTTAAGACTTCTTTATTATTATGGTTCTAATGGTGTCCGATACAGTCTTTGCCGTGTCGCTCGCCGCTTCGAATGTTTCGATGATATTCTTATTCTTGATTAATTCGATATAGTCTGTTTCTGATTCAAAAAGATGACTTATATAATCTGTATATATATCATCGATTGTATGTTCTGCCTGTTTTATTCTGTCGCATTTTACAAGTATGATGTTGGCATTCTTTCTTATGTCAGTCATGGCATTCGTCATTTCAACTAAATACTTGGCATTCTCATCCATAAGTTTCATTATTTCGATGATTTGTTTATCTATCTTTTTGGGTTTGTACATTAACAGACTCTTGGAACAATCTTCTATTATGTCTAAGAAATCGTCCATATTGGTCGCTAATTCGTGTACATCTTCACGGTCAAACGGAGTTATGAATGTGTTGTTTAACTCCTTGTATATTGTGCGAAACAACTCGTCTCCATCTGTCTCGTCTTTTTTTATCTGTCTTCCAAGTATCTTTTGTTCCTCGAAATCATCTGTCCTGACCATTTCCAACAAGGTGTGGGTCGCATGATGTATTTTTTCTGCCTGTTTTATGTAAAGAGGGAAGAATTTTGTTTCTTTGGTGACGAATATTTGTAAAAATTTGTCCAAACTCATATTGATATGTGTTTTAAATGTTATATCGTTATTTAATTACAATTTCAGTTTATGGTTCCGCAAAGTTGATATAATACTCTTGCTCCTACATTGCCATTGAATTCATTGTCGCCATTGGCAACTTCACATAAGTCGAATCCAATGATGTTTTTGCCGGATTGTTTGAGCTTATTAAGCAGATATATGAACTCTTCAAAGTCCATTCCGCCCGGAACCGGTGTTCCGGTGTTGGGGCACAACTTGGGGTCAAGGCCGTCTATGTCAATAGATATATATACATTGTCAGGAAGTTCATCTATTATCTCTTCACAAATGGTTTTCCAATTGTCTCCTTCGAACAGTCTTTTCCTGTATTCTCTGTCGTAAAACACTTTTATGCGTCCATCGGACTGTTCCACAAAATCTTTTTCTTCATGACAATAGTCGCGAATGCCTACCTGAACAAGCTTTTTCACATTTTCAAATTGCATGACGTTATAAAATATGGATGCATGGGAATATTTGAATCCTTCAAAACTATTTCTTAAATCGCAGTGTGCATCTACATGAAGTATTCCGTAATTGATATTGTTGTCATGAAAATATTGATGATAGGGTAACGGTATGCTGTGGTCTCCACCCAATAAGCCTACTTTCTTGCCTTTTGATTTCCAATATGAGACCCTGTCTTTTACCCATTTATACATGATGTTGAATGCCGATTCTATCTCGTCTCTGAACGATTGCAGTTCTTCTTCGGTTTTGCCTGTGTCTTCATTAGCTGCATCGTCTATCAATATAAGACTCTTTTCGTTTAATGCTTCGTGAAGATCTATAAGTTCTTTGGGGAACTCGTCCAACCATATCCCTTTTTTCCATAAATCCGGATAGTCGTGATTGCATAAATCTACTTGACAAGAACCTTCAAAAACGTTCTCCGGACCATGAAATGTGCCTCTGTTATAACTCGTTGTCAATTCCCATGGAACGGGAATTATTACAATTTCAGATTGTTCTGCATCAAAAGGGAGACCGAATAACCCGGTGTCAGTCAATGCAGGGTCGTTCGGATTGAAAATAAATTCAGCCATACCCGTAATGTTTATTTCTGCAAATATCAAAAAAAATCTTTTTTATTTGTTATTGTTGTAAAAAAAAATTAGTGTTTTTAAAATATAAGTTATAAAATTCTTATCTGCAATACTATAAACAGTGATGTTGATGTGCTTTTTTGAGAAAGTTGTTTTTTTATTTTATTCGGAAAGGATCTGATGTCGAAAGGTACGCTGTCATTGGAATAAATATTCTTATGCACTTTTATTTTTTCAATGTCTTAGGATAACCGGCAAGTGCAATTGAAAATAAAATGGGAGAGATGGATTGTCGTAAATTTATAATTTGGAATCAGTCAAGTCATGACGGGACTTAAACTTTCGGCTGTAAGATAAAATGATTACTATTGTTTTTAGGTTAAATTATATTTAGTTATAGAATAACAAAGATAATCAAAAGGGGTGAGATTTCGCATGTATTTCAACCATAATTATATATAATTTCTTAAAAAGTTTGGACGGACATCAATATTCTTAAAAAAATTGAATGAAGATAATTAATGACAATGGTTGATATGTAAAAGTACAAAAACAGGAAGAAAACAATATAGTTCTCTTCCTGTTTATAATGTTTGTTGGATCGATTAAATCAGTCCAATGTGTGAATTACGAGGCCTGAACGCAGTTTTGGTTCAAACCATGTGGTCTTGGGAGGCATGATATTGCCGCTGTCAGCTATGTCGATAATCTGTTTCATGGAAACAGGGTACAAGGCAAAAGCGACTTTCATCTCTCCGCTGTCAACACGGCGTTTCAATTCGCCGAGACCACGTATTCCGCCGACGAAATCGATTCTCTTGTCGGTACGTAAGTCTTTTATACCTAATATTTTGTCTAATACCAAATTAGACAGAATGGTGACATCGAGAACGCCTATTGGGTCGTTGTCGTTGTATGTTCCGGGTTTAGCATTGAGTTTATACCATTCTCCGTCAAGGTAAACGCTGAACTCATGTAATTTTGTGGGTTTGTAAATGTCGGGACCCATTTTTTCTACTGTGAAAGATTCATCGAGAGCCTTGAGGAACTCTTCTTTTGACAAACCGTTAAGATCTTTTACAACACGATTGTAGTCTATGACTTTAAGTTGATTGTCAGGGAATATGACGGTCATGAAATAGTTGTATTCTTCCTTACCGGTATGGTTCGGGTTTTTAGCTTTCTTTTCTTGCCCAATGAGGGCAGCAGCAGCAGAGCGGTGATGGCCGTCGGCTATATACATATATGGAACCTCTTTGTCGAATAACTCCACAAGACGTGCTATGGTGGCTTTGTCATCTATGGTCCATAAGGTATGACCGAAACCGTCGTCTGCCACGAAGTCATATTCCGGAGCCTGGTGACGCACTATGTTGTTGACTATGGCATCAATTTCAGGACGTGCAGGATATGCGAAAAACACAGGTTCTACGTTGGCATTGGTGATGCGTACATGTATCATGCGGTCTTCTTCTTTATCCTTACGTGTCAGTTCATGTTTCTTGATTATACCTTTGGCATAGTCGTCAGAATGGGCGCATGCAACGATACCGTATTGTGTACGTCCGTCCATGGTCTGAGCATAAATGTACAACTTCTCTTCCTTGTCTTGTACCAACCAGCCGTTGTCAATGAATTTCTTGAAGTTCTCGACTACTTTGTCATAAACAGCCTGGCTGTGTTCGTCAGTGCCTTTGGGGAGGTCTATTTCAGCTTTGGTGATGTGAAGAAGTGAATAAGGATTGCCTTCTGCTTCAGCACGCGCCTCTTCTGAGTTCAAGACATCATACGGTCTCGATGCTAATTTTGTCACTATATCTTTAGGAGGACGATACCCTTTAAATGGTTTTATTATAGACATGATGATTATTTTTTAATTTGTTATATTTACCAGGTTAAGTTTTCATCAAAGCCATCATCGTGTTGAAGTTCAACATGATAAGTGTCGTTGTGTTTTTGAAGAGATGTTATTAAGGCACCTATCATCTTTGTCAGTTCCATCAACTTGTAACGAATATTTTCATAATATTCATCGCCAATGAGGCCTTTGCGTTGCCCGACAGTAGTATATACTACAACTTTACGGATGTTTCCTTTTGCTTCTTGAAGTTTTTCTACGAATTGTGTTTTGTTTTTTACAGAGCCATCGACTATATTGATGGCGATAAGTGTAGCATCGTCAATGAGCCTGTAATAATATGTATCATTGTTGTTCTCAAACAGTTTCATTAAAAAGACGACAAAATCCACTGCTTTGTTATACACACGTAGGTCTTCAAACTTAAAAAAAGTCGGTGTCTTGTTATCCTGTTGACTCATACGTATAAATCGGGTTATGAGATTAAAAATCAGTCATCTCGCAGTAATGCGAGATGACGATTTGGTTAGTTGTTTATCAATTGACTTTAAATCTGATATTACCTTCTTTGAAGAAAGATACTATCTGATGTGCTGCTGCAAGACCGGCATTGATATTGGCTTCAGCTGTCTCTGCTCCCTGTTTTTTGGGAGTGGCGAAGAAACGATTGCCGAATTTCTCTGCAAGAACGTCTTGATTAGAAGGTGCGATGTCGGTGATATATTTCATGTCTTCGCGTTCAGCGAGCAGTTTCTCCATTCCTGCTTCGTCAATGACTTCTTTACGAGCGGTGTTGACCAAACAACCACCTTTCGGCATCTTTGAAAGAAGTTCGTAATTGATGGAATTCTTGGTCTTGTCATTGGCAGGAATATGCAATGAGATGTAGTTGCAGTTGGCATAGAGTTCCTCTATTGTTTCCGCGACCTTTACGCCTTCTGCTTCCATGTTTTCTTTAGGTACGAATGGGTCGAAAGCCCAGACTTCCATACCTAAGGCTTTTGCTTTCTCTGCTACGAGACGACCGACATTGCCGTAAGCATGTATGCCTATTCTTTTTCCTTTCAACTCGGAGCCTGTTCCGGGTTTGAAAGTGTTACGTGCCATATATACCATGAAACCTACAGCCAATTCGGCTACGGCGTTGGAGTTCTGCCCCGGTGTGTTCATGGCGACAATGCCTCTTTCTGTACATGCTGCAAGGTCGAGGTTGTCGAATCCTGCTCCGGCACGAACCACTATTTTCAAGTTCTTTGCATGTGATATCACTTCTTTGGTGACTTTGTCGGAACGTACTATCAATGCATCGACATCTGCTACTGCATCATAAAGTTGCTGTACATCGGTGTATTTTTCTAACAATGCCAAGGTATATCCGGCTTCTTCGACAATGTTTCTAATGCCGTCAACGGCTGCCTTTGCAAAAGGCTTTTCTGTTGCAACTAATACTTTCATGATACCTATTTTTATTAATTATTTGTTGGCTTTTTCGAAATCTTGCATGCATTGTACCAATGCTTCTACGCTGGCTTTTGGACAAGCGTTGTATAATGAAGCACGGAAACCGCCTACTGAACGGTGTCCTTTGATACCTACCATGCCACGCTCTTTGGCAAATGCCATGAAAGCTTCTTCTTTGTCTTTGTACTCAGGAGCCATCACCCAGCAGTGATTCATCACGGAACGGTCTTCTTTGTTGGCTACTGTTCCGACAAACATGCTGTTGCGGTCTATCTCGTTGTACAGTAAATCTGATTTCTCTTTGTTCATCTTTTGCATCACTGTCAAACCACCGAGTCCTTTCAACCATTTCAAAGTCTCTTTCATTACAAAGATAGAAAATACAGGAGGTGTGTTGAACATTGAACTTTCATCGACGTGTGTTTTGTAATTCAACATGGTAGGGATGTAACGGCTGACTTTTCCGAGAGCGTCTTCTTTCACTATGACGAATGTAACACCGGCAGGACCGACGTTCTTTTGTGCACCGCCATAAATGCAAGTGTATTTTGAAACGTCAACAGGACGACTCATGATGTCTGATGACATGTCGGCAATCAATGGAACAGGGCTGTCGAAGTCCTGACGTATCTCAGTACCATAAATTGTGTTGTTGGTAGTGATGTGGAAATAATCGACATCTGTAGGAATCTGCCAACCTTTTGGAATATAGTTGAATGTCGCATCTGCTGATGAAGCCAATGCGTATGCATCACCTATTCCTTTTGCTTCTTTGAGAGCTTTCTTTGCCCATACACCTGTCTCAAGGTATGCAGCCTTCTTCTCGAGGAAGTTCATGGGTATCATCAGGAATTGTGTAGATGCACCACCGCCGAGGAACAATACTTTATATCCATCGGGAATGTTGAGAATCTCTTTCCACAGAGCTTCTGTCTCATCCATCACAGCCTGCCATTCTTTGGAACGGTGTGATACTTCGATTACTGACATACCTGTACCGGCAAAATCTTTCAATGCTTCAATAGCTGCATTGATAGCTTCTTTTGGGAGGACACATGGTCCGGCGTTGAAATTGTGAGCTACTTTCATCACTATATTTTTTTAGTTAGTTTATTCGTTAATATTTGTCTATTCACGTTGCAAAGGTAGAAAATAAAATTGATTAAATGTGTTTTATTGAAAAAAATGTTTTTTTTTTGCAAAAAAAACGCGATTATGTTTGGAAGAAATGATAAATTATTGGCATTCAGTAAATTGGCTTTTGTTTTAAGGTCTGATATTGAAGATGTTGATGCCCGTTTTTTACCGGCACGACAGGCTTTTGACAAGGCTTGTGTTTCGGCTTCAGAAAATAACGTTTGGTTTACTCAGGATAATGTATCTAATGCCATAAAATCAATATGCTGTATGTTACAGCAGTCTGGGATGGAAGATTTTTTAAATCGTTATGATAATATCGATATCGTTCCAAAAACAGTAGGTGTCATAATGGCAGGCAATATACCTTTGGTGGGATTTCACGACTTTTTCTGTGTGTTGATGTCGGGTCATCGTTTTATTGGCAAGTTATCCCATAACGACCCTTATCTTTTGCCAGCTCTCGCCGATATGCTTTGTACTATAGAACCTCGCTTTTCGGATTTTATCTGTTTCACCGACAATATTTTATCCGACTTCGATGCTGTCATTGCCACAGGTAGCAATAACACTTCTCGTTATTTCGATTTTTATTTCTCAAAATATCCTAATATAATCAGGAAAAACAGAAACTCTGTAGCAGTGTTGCGAGGTGATGAGTCTTTTGATGCCCTTACACGTCTTGCTGATGACGTATTTCTGTATTTTGGTCTTGGTTGCCGTTCCGTATCTTTCCTGTTGGTGCCGGCAAATTATGATTTTACAGATATGTTTAAGGCATTTTCCAAATATGAACATCTTGCGACACATGCTCGCTATTTTAACAATTATGAATATAACAAAGCTGTTTGTCTGGTGAATAATGTCAAACATTATGATAATGGCTTCCTGATTCTCAAGGAGTCTGATGTTATGGCGTCACCGGTGTCAATGCTTTATTATAAGGAATATGACAATTTGTCAGATGTTATGTCATTTTTACAGATTAATGAAGATAAGATACAATGTGTTGTAACTGAAAAGGCTTTTATGGAAAAATCATTTGATTTTGGGAAAGCTCAGATTCCATCCTTAATGGATTATGCTGATGGTATTGATACCATGAATTTTTTGTTAAATATTTAATATGATGATTTACAATATTTTGTAAAAAAATAAAAAAAAGTTAAAAAAATATGCTTTTGTATAAGTAAAAGTTGTAATTTTGCAGTTCAAAATAAAAGTAAAAAAAGCGATGAAGAAAGACATACATCCGAAGAATTACCGTTTGGTCGTTTTCAAAGACATGTCGAACGATTATGCATTTATGTCACGTTCGACAATTAATACAAAGGATACCATAGTATGGGAAGATGGGAATGAGTATCCATTGGTAAAACTTGAAATATCTAATACATCACACCCGTTCTATACAGGCAAGATGAAACTTGTTGACACAGCAGGTCGTGTCGATAAATTTAACAACAAGTATAAAAAATTTCAGGAAAATAGGAAAAAATAAGGATAAATAAGGTTTGTTAAATTTTTCATAATGAAGTTTCGCCCTTGCCAGTAATGACAAGGGTTTTTTTTGGCATGATTATTGACATTCATATTTTGAAATTGAAATTATTATGAATAACCGTATTAATCCAGATATAATTGTCAGCGATATTGTGGAGACAGAAGCAGAATATATACCTTTACTCTCACAGGAAGATGAACAACGTATGAACGAAGAAGTCTTCCCGGAGATACTGCCTATTCTGCCGCTTCGTAATGCTGTTCTTTTTCCGGGCGTCGTTATGCCGATAACTGTAGGACGAGATAAATCCATACGTCTCGTAAAAGATGCATACAAAAACCGTCAGGTTATTGGAGTCATTGCTCAACGTGATGCGGAAATAGAAGAACCGGAATTGCAGGATATGTTTTCTGTAGGAACTGTTGCACAGATTATCAAGACATTACAAATGCCTGACGGTAATACTACCGTCATTATTCAGGGAAAAAGACGTTTCTTCTTAGATGATATCATTGAAACAGAACCTTATATCAAAGGCAAGATACATCCTTACGGAGAAAATTTATACGTTCCTCATGATAAGAAATTTGATGCTTTGATACAGTCTGTCAGAGATATGGCAATGAAGATTATGCAGAAGTCTTCCAATATGCCGTTCGAGGCATCTCTCGCCATAAAAAATATTGAAAGTCCATGGTTTATGGTAAATTTCGTGGCAAGCAATTTGGTCCCTGCAATGAAAGAACGACAAAATTTGCTCGAAATAATGGAGATTACCAAATTCGCCACAGCCTTGCTCGAAGTCCTGAATAACGAACTGCAGATGATTGAGTTGAAACATCAGATTCAGAATAAGGTAAAGTCCGATATGGACAAACAACAGCGTGAATACTTGTTGAATCAACAGTTGAGGACTATTCAAGAAGAACTCGGTGGTACTCCTAATGATTTGGATATTAAAGAGTTGCAGAAAAAGGCTGCTAAAAAGAAATGGAGTAAGGAGGTGAAGCAGGTCTTTGAGAAAGAATTGCAGAAATTGCAGCGTATGAATCCACAGGTCGCCGACTATGGCATTCAGCATAATTACCTTGAATATCTTGTTGAATTGCCATGGAATGAGTTTACTAAAGATAGCTTCAATCTCGACCATGCTCAAAAAGTACTCGATAAGGACCATTTCGGTTTGGAGAAGATAAAAGAACGTATTGTTGAGCATCTTGCAGTATTGAAATTGAAGAATGACATGAAATCGCCTATCTTATGTCTTGTCGGTCCTCCCGGTGTAGGTAAGACGTCTTTGGGTAAATCGGTGGCTAAGGCATTGGGACGTAAATATATCAGAATGTCACTCGGTGGTATGCGTGATGAGTCGGAGTTGAGGGGTCATCGCAAGACCTATATTGGCGCCATGCCGGGTCGTGTCATACAGAATATTAAAAAAGCCAAGTCTTCCAACCCGGTTTTCATCCTCGATGAGATAGATAAGGTGAGCGGAAACAATATTAATGGCGATCCGCAGGCTGCTTTGCTTGAGATTCTTGACCCTGAACAGAATAACACCTTCTCGGACAACTTCTTGGAATTGGATTATGACTTGTCCAAAGTTATGTTTATCGCTACTGCCAACAATCTCTCGACTATACATCCGGCTTTGCGTGACAGAATGGAGATAATAGAACTGAACGGATACTTGAGAGAAGAGAAATATGAGATTGCAAAACGTCATCTTATTCCCAAACAGATTAAGGAACATGGTTTGAGGTCTTCTGATGTGAATTTTAGTAAGGATATTGTCATGCGTATCATAGACAATTATACGAGAGAGGCGGGCGTGCGTTCTTTGGAGCGTAAGATTGCCGACGTGGTGCGTCGTAAGGCGAAGTTCATAGCTTCAGGTATGGAATATGATAAAAAGGTGTCGGTGAAAGATTTGAATGATGTGCTTGGTGTACCTATGTTCCATGATGATGAAGTAGTCAAGCATGATATGCCCGGTGTGGCTGTGGGGTTGGCATGGACACCGGTTGGAGGCGAAATATTGTCTATTGAGGTGAGTATGAGCCGTGGCCATGGTATGCTGAATCTGACAGGCAACCTCGGCGATGTTATGAGAGAGTCTGCTACCATAGCATACGAGTTTATCAAGGCACATGCCAATAAACTGAATATAAATCCTTTGGTGTTTGAGGAATGGAATGTGCATGTCCATGTGCCTGAAGGTGCTACTCCCAAAGATGGTCCGTCGGCAGGTGTTACTATGTTGACAGCTCTTACTTCGGCTTTCACTCAACGTAAAGTTAAAGACAATCTCGCCATGACGGGAGAGATAACATTGAGAGGCAAGGTGCTGCCGGTGGGCGGAGTAAAGGAGAAGATGCTTGCCGCTAAACGTAATGAGGTGACGGACGTCATATTGTCTTTGGATAATAAACGCGACTTTCTTGATATAAAAGAGGAGTATGTAAAAAATATCAAGATACATTTTGTTCGCGACATGATGGAGGTGCTTGATATCTCTCTTGAGAAAGAACAGGATGTTAACGATCTCGATTATAATAAGTATCTGATTGATTCGCATAAGAAAGTGACAGGTTTCAGACCTGCAACTCAAATGATGATACAATGATATAAAACACGACTTCCCTGAAATGCTTTTATTTAAGTGAGAGAATGTTTTTGTATTCTCGAGCGGGGAAGACGTGTGTTTTTTGAGATGTGCTGAAAGCGGGGAATGTGTATAAATCGTATTTCGACAAACAGTATCTTTTGAAATAATTTAGATTAAAATACCTTGTGTTTGTTGCCATGTTACAACAGTTGATATTTTTCGGAATATTATTGTCGGTTGTTCTTGTCGTTGATGAAAATCTTGCGGTTTTCCACCGATACGGTACCTTCATTTATCAATTCGGATAACACTCTTGACAGTGACGGGCGAGTTACACCTAATCTGTTTGCCAATTCTTGCTGTGTAATCCTTTCCTCTACGTCGTTTTTCAGATATGATACAAGACGCTCCTTCAGGGTCTGTAAAGCGAAAGTGTTTATTTTCTTGCTTAAAAAGATGCTTTTGTCGGATAACAGCCGTATGAAGTTTTTCATGATGACTGATTCTTTATGCATCAGTTCTTCAAATTGGGCCTTGTCGATATAAAATATCTTGCAATCTGTGACAGACTGAATATATACAGGGTATCGGCTTTCTGTCGCGAAAAGTGCTGCAGGGGCTATAGCCCTTGGCGCCTGCATGTCTTCTATGATGACTTGTTTGCCTTCGTCGTTCATCAGCAGAGCGTTGACTTTCCCTTCTGTCAAGAGAGACAAATAGCTGCATTCACTGTCCTGCATCATTATTATACTGTTGGCTTTGTATGACCTGATATAATAACGCGACTGATTGAGAAATGCAGTCAGATATTCTTTCTTCCACCCTGTGAAAATTGGCGTTTCAAGAAGTAAATCTGCGTATGTATCTGTCGTGTTTTCCATGAATTTTTTTGCAAAGTTAATGTTTTTCTACTTTAAAATGTCATTTTATATGTTCTTGAAATTAATTATTTTTGCATGACGAATGATGCTTGTTATGAGAAATGCGTTTTTTTTGCTGTTTTTGGCGTTTTTGTTTTTTTCATGTTCTAAAAAAGAGAATAATGAAGAATACAAGATTTTCAAATATAACGAGTCGGTTAACATTTTGACTCTTGATCCTGTCTATGCCAAAGACTTGCCGCATATCTGGGCATGCAATCAATTATATAACACTCTGTTGTCTTTCGACGATGACATGAATCTCGTGCCTTCTTTGGCGAAACGCTGGGACATTAGCGATGATGGCAAGACATATACTTTCGTTCTTCGGGATGATGTTTTTTTTCATAACGACAGTTGTTTTGGAGGGAAAAGCAGAAAAGTCGTCGCCGATGATGTGGTGTTTTCTTTTAACAGAGTAGTCGATAGAAAGTTGAGTTCGCCTGGAGTATGGATTTTCTCTGCCGTACATCAGGATGAAAATGGATATTCTTTCAAGGCATTGAATGACAGTGTTTTTGTTGTGGAACTTGATCATCCTTTTCCGGCTTTTCTCGGTATTGTTTCCATGCTTTATACTGCTGTGGTACCGAGAGAAGCCGTAGAATTTTACGGTGATGACTTTGGGCGTCATCCGGTGGGAACCGGGCCTTTCAGATTTCAATATTGGAAAGAAGGTGTCCGTTGCGTTTTTAGGAAAAATCCTGATTATTTCGAGTTTGAGAATGGAAGACGTCTTCCATTCATAGATGCAGTGTCAATAAGTTTTATCATTGACAAACAAGTGGCTTTTATGGAATTTGTCAAGGGCAAATTTGACTTTATGTCCGGTATAGATTCTCGTTACAAAGATGAGCTTCTTACACGAGATGGTCGTTTGCGTGCCAAATATAATGACAGGATTTATCTTGTCAGGGAACCATATCTGAATACTGAATATTTGTCATTTAACATAAACGACATGGAAAATATGTCGAAAGAACAGTATAAGGCGTTACGCCAGGCTGTCAGTTATTCGGTAGATAGGGAAAATATGCTCAGATATCTTAGAAACGGCATTGGAACTCCGGGTCATTCCGGCATCATTCCTAAAGGTCTTCCGGGCTATGATACTACGGGTACGATAGGTTACAAATATGACTTGCAGAAAGCATTTGACCTGGTAAAAGATAATGACTTGTACGGAAAAAACTTGAAACTTTATGCTACAAAAGAATATATTGACCTTGCAAAGTTTGTACAGTCTTCTGTTGCTATGATTGGCATTGATTGTGAGGTGGAAGAGATGATGCCTGCCGTTTTGAGAGACAGACGTGCTAAAGGAAACCTGCCGTTTTTCCGTTCTTCATGGGTGGCGGACTATCCTGATGCCGAGAATTATCTGTCGCTTTTCATAAGCGAAAACTTTACTCCTCAGGGACCTAATTATACATATTACTCCAATGCTTTGTATGACAGCCTGTATGATGCAGCCGTGGGGTGTAACAATATTGAGGATAGGTATTTATTGTATAGACAGATGGATAGTGTCATGATGATGGATGCTCCGGTTGTTATACTTTACTATGATGAAGTCCTACGCTTTGTCAATAACAGAATATCAGGTCTTGGCAGCAACTCTACAAATCTTTTAAATCTAAAAAATGTCGAGATGAAAGAATGATGAAAAAACAAACCGCGTCATTTTTGAGTCTTATCCGCAGTTTTTTTTGCTTCATTTTTTTCTCTTTTAAATGAAAATATTCTATGGAAATCATAAAATATTTTTGGAAATATGTTTGCAGTTGATGTGTCTTGTGTATTTTAATGTATTGAATAATAATAAGTTGTGATTTGATGTGGCGTAAAACGTTTCTTTTTGTAACCATGGAAATAATAAAAAAAATAAAATAAAAAAAATCTTGTTAAGTAGTTGATTATGTAATTGAAAAAAAGTGTATTTTTGCATGATTTTTTAATCGACTGAAATTATGATAAATATAACATTTCCTGACAAGAGTGTCAGACAATATGAAGCAGGTGTTACGCCTTTGGATATAGCAAAGAGCATCAGTGAAGGCTTGGCACGTAACGTATTGTCTGCCAAAGTGAACGGCGTTATGTGGGATGCGAGACGTCCTGTTGTTGAGGATGCTGAGATTCAACTTTATACATGGAATGACCCGGAAGGCAAAGCTGCCATGTGGCATTCTTCTGCCCACCTTATGGCAGAGGCTATAGAACAACTGTATGAAGGTGTTAAGTTTGGCATAGGACCAAGCATAGAAAATGGTTTTTATTATGATATAGATTTTGGTGATAAGGTACTGACAGAAGATGATTTGGTTAAGATTGAGAAAAGAATGTCGGAACTTGCACACCAGAACCAGGTTTTTGAACGTGTTGATGTCACAAAGGCTGAAGCCTTGGATTATTTTACTAAAAAAGGTGATATCTATAAACAGGAGTTGATAAACGAATTGGAAGATGGTACTATAACATATTATAAATCAGGAACATTTACTGATTTGTGCAGAGGTCCTCATATTCCTGACACAAGTTTTATCAAAGCTGTGAAACTTACATCCTTGGCCGGCGCATATTGGCGTGGCGATGAGAAACGTAAACAACTTACACGTGTTTATGGTATAACATTCCCGAAGAAAAAAGAACTCGACGAATATCTCGCCTTGATAGAGGAAGCTAAGAAACGTGACCATCGTAAGTTGGGGAAAGAGTTGGAGTTGTTCATGTTTACCGATATGGTGGGTAAAGGCTTGCCCATGTGGTTGCCCAAAGGTACGGCTCTGCGTCTGCGTTTACAGGAATTCCTTTCAAAGATACAGAAACAGTATGGCTATGAACAGGTTATGACACCTCATATAGGTAATAAACAACTGTATGTGACTTCCGGACACTGGGACCATTACGGGCATGACAGTTTTCAACCTATAACTACTCCTGAGGATGGAGAGCTTTACCTGCTGAAACCCATGAACTGTCCTCATCACTGTATGATATATAAATGGCAGCCGCGTTCTTATAAAGACCTTCCTTTGCGGCTTGCAGAGTTCGGTACTGTATATCGGTATGAACAAAGTGGAGAATTGCACGGTTTGACAAGAGTCCGTTCGTTTACTCAGGATGATGCTCATATCTTTTGTCGTCCCGACCAAGTCAAAGATGAGTTCATACGAGTGATGGAGATTATTGAGATCATCTTTAAAGCATTGAGTTTTAATAATTTCGAGGCACAAATATCGTTGAGAGACCCTAACAACAATGAAAAATATGTCGGGACAGATGAGAATTGGGCCAAGGCGGAAGCAGCCATAGTGGAGGCATGCAAGGAGAAAAACTTACCTGCTAATGTGAAATATGGCGAGGCGGCTTTTTACGGACCTAAACTCGACTTTATGGTAAAAGATGCTCTCGGTCGTAAATGGCAACTCGGAACCATTCAGGTCGATTATAATCTTCCTGAGCGTTTTGACCTTACATATATAGGTGCCGACAATGAGAAACATCGTCCTGTCATGATACATCGTGCACCGTTTGGTTCTATGGAACGTTTCGTCGCTGTGCTTATAGAACATTGCGGAGGAGACTTCCCGTTGTGGCTCGCTCCGGACCAGGCAATTATATTACCGGTAAGCGAGAAATATCAGCAATATGCCGATGAAGTCAAATCTCTACTGGATAAAGCCGATATCAGAGTGCTGATGGACGACAGAAATGAGAAGATAGGACGTAAGATTCGTGACGCTGAAATGAAAAAGGTTCCATATATGCTCGTGGTGGGTGAGAAAGAAGAGAATGGGAAGATGGTGTCTGTCAGAAAACATGGAGAAGGAGATCTCGGATTCATGACAATAGACGCATTCATAGAAATGATTAATGAACAAGTGAAAAAAGAACAAGACATCAGATGATGTGCGAAATAAATAAATTGTTTAATTAAAATAGGAGACACAAATTATAGCACTGCCAATGAATGGGAAAAATCCCCAAAGAGGACAAAAAAATGATGATCCTCACCGTATAAATGAGAGAATTACAGCACCAATGGTAAGAGTCGTTGGTGAGAATGTTGACAATGAGATACATTCTATAAAGGATGCTCTCAAGATTGCTGATGAGATGGGACTTGATTTGGTGGAAATATCCCCAAATGCAAACCCTCCGGTTTGTAAGTTGATGGATTACAAAAAGTTCCTTTTTGATCAGAAAAAGAAACAAAAAGAAATCAAAGCCAAGGCAACAAAAGTCGTTGTCAAGGAGATAAGATTGGGACCTCAAACCGATGACCATGACTTCGAGTTTAAACTCAATCATGCAAAAAGATTTCTTGAAGAAGGTGCAAAAGTGAAGGTGGAGGTGTTTTTTCATGGTCGTTCTATTGCATACAAAGAGCAAGGCGAGATAATGTTGTTGAGATTTGCTCAGGCTTTGCAAGATTACGGCAAGTTGGAAGCGATGCCGAAACTTGAGGGAAAAAGAATGATGATGATGGTGGCTCCTAAGAAATAGAACACTCATTTTAACTTAAAAATATTTTGTAACAATGCCAAAAATGAAAACAAAATCCGCTGCCAAAAAACGTTTCAGACTTACAGGCACCGGTAAAATCAAGAGAAAGCATGCTTATAAAAGCCACATTCTGACAAAGAAATCTGTTAAACGTAAACGTAATTTGCGTCAACAGACCATAGTCGAACATGCAAATTTGAAAGCTGTAAAAGAAATGCTTCTCATGTAATTAACGAAATTGTTTAACTTGTTAGAGCAGAAAAGTTCTCGAAAGGAGCGAGGCGCTCTAACGGAATAAAAATTTAAAAAAATGCCAAGATCAGTAAATGCAGTCGCTTCAAGAGCGAGACGCAAAAAAGTATTAAAACAGACGAAAGGACAGTTCAGTGCACGAAAAAATGTCTGGACAGTGGCGAAAAATTCCTACGAAAAGGGATTGACCTACGCCTATCGTGATAGAAAAAACAAAAAACGTGAGTTTAGATCGTTATGGATCGTGCGTATAAATGCCGCTGCTCATGAGTACGGTATGACATACAGCACCTTCATGGGTAAAATTCATAAAGCTAATATCGATATTAACCGTAAGGTTCTTGCCGACTTAGCACTGAATAATCCGGAAGCCTTTAAAGCAATCGTTGAAAAAATAAAGTAGCAATTTAATAGTGAGTGTTGTAAAAAAAGCCCCTTTTTGGGGCTTTTTTGCATTCATGACAATTATTATTTTATTGATGAGTTTCTCTTAACAAGTCATTCACTGTCTTTACCGGGTTGAAAGTGATGATGGGAACATCGACAAAAATAGTAATCCAGTCTGCCATGGCTCCATTCCATAATCCGGGAAGCTCTAAAGCTTTCAGTTCTTTTCCGTCTTTAGACTTTTGTGATATAAATCCGGTAGAATGATCTATGTAATCCGTCAGGTCGAAACTATTACCTTTGTAGTTCTGTGTTGCGCAAACAAGGTCAACAGGATTGAAATGTGTAGCATTTTTAAGGATTTCCTCTTGTTTCTCATCGGCATGGTTCATCTGAGAGTATTCTACTATTTGAAGACTTGACTCATCATTTTGATTCTTTACGAAAAAAGGACCTCCGCCTGGTTCTCCTTCGTTGCGTACCATACCGCAAATCCTCATAGGGCGGTTTAATTTGTCGTACAGAAAATCAATCTTTTCTATCTCATTGTATGTCTCGAAATACTCCGGTATCTCAATCATCAGAGTGTCTTTGGCAAAACTTACTATCTCGTTTATGTCTTCTTTTTCAAGTCCGCCTTCATCAAGCATGACGAGATATTCGAACAGCTGTTGCTGTAAACGGAAAAGATAACCTCCAAGAACTTTCTTGTATATAATGGTTGTCTCTTTCAACCTGTCAGGTACCACATTGTCTATGTTTTTTATGAAAATGATTTCTTTTCTTAAATCGTTGAGGTTTTGTATCAAAGCACCATGGCCGCCGGGACGGAATACGAGCTCTCCATTCTTGTCCCTGAAAGGCTCGTTGTTTAAATCTACAGCTATGGTATCGGTAGAGGGTTTTTGCTCTGAATATGTTATCTTGTATTTTACATTGAACATCTTTTCGTATTTTGGCAGTAACTTGTCGATTGTATTTTGGAACAAAGGGAGATGTTCTTTTGATACTGTGAAATGTACCTGTGCTATGACACCTTTTTCAGATGTTATGGTGCTGTATTGTGCAGCCTCGACAAGATGTTCTTCTATGGCGTATCGTGAGTAGTTGTCGTAGTTGTGGAATTTCAACAGAGCCTTTGGCAGTTTGCCGTATGATAAGCCTTCCGGATTCAACAGGTCTTCTGCAATTTCTACCAACTCGTTGTTTTTCAACATTTCTTCTATATCTTTGCCTTTTTGGGCAAGGTCTTTCTTCAAGTCTTCAAAAAAGGCAAAATGTCTTATGCCAAGGAAGAAGTTCTCAACGGAATCAGGTTTTATCTTGTCTTTTTTCAAGAAATTTTCAGGTATATCCTTGTCTTTATACTCGTCAATAAAAGAATACAGACTTTTAAACATCCTGCTTGCTGCACCGGAAGCAGGCACGAACTTTATGATGTCATAATATTCTTTGTCTTCATCAAATTGATTTACAAGACTTTCAATCTCATCATCGGTAAATCGTATAATGCCTTTTTCAAGTGTGGCAGCAGCAGTGAGGTTACTGTATGCAAAGCCTTTTTTAAACTGGTCTATTTGCTGTTCGATTTGTTGTTCCGTAATGCCAATTCTCTTAAGTTGTTGCTTGTCGTTTGTAGATAATGCTATCATGTTGATTGTTTTTTCGTGACAAATATATAAAAAATGTTATTTCTGACAGTTGATTTTTATTTTAAACAATAAAAAATGATAAAAATTATAATTTATGATAAAAAAAATCGTTTAATTTGCAAAATATATCTGAAATATGGTATATAAAGATAAAAAGAGTATTTTATATAAAATAATATAATATGAACAAGAAAATTGAAGAGGCTATCAATGCCCAGATTAATGCTGAGTTATGGTCAGCATATCTTTATCTGTCGATGGCTGCAAATTTCCATGCAGAAGGTTTTGGTGGTATTGCCAATTGGTTTGAGGTTCAATTTAAAGAAGAACAGGACCATGCAACAATACTTTACAATTATCTGATTTCAAGAGGCGGTCGAGTAGAGTTGAAAGCAATAGACGCTGTCCCTACATCATGGGATTCTCCTCTTGACGCTTTTGAGTCAACACTTGAGCATGAGAAAGAAGTTACCAAGATGATCAATGACATCAATGCTTTGGCAATGAAAGAAAACGATTATGCTACTCAAAACAGAATGCAGTGGTTCATTGATGAGCAGGTGGAAGAAGAAGACAGCGCCCGGAAACTTATCGACAGTCTGAAAATGATTAAGGACAATGGTTTCGGTCTTTACATGTTTGACAAGGAATTGGCTGCACGTACTTATACACAGGCATCTCCTTTGCAGACTGCAGAATAATTTTTTTATCCTAAAAACCAATAATATAGACGGGGTGTTTACCTCGTCTATATTGTTATATTTTGTATTTGTATTGGATATGTTATTGCTTGGTTTTTCGCAATATGATACAGTAGAGATTTAATCCCAATGGTTCCAATGGACGACAACGTTCATATTGGTCTAATATAAACTTGCTTGTACCTTTATTAATAGCGATTCTTCCGGCATAGGAGGTCTGTTTCATTTTGTCAACACCCGGCAAGGTATGTATAAGAGTGTCGTTGTTATTGTGTAATATGTATTTTTTGTCTTCATTGTCAGGGAGATAAATCACGAAGACATCATATTCGGCAGTTTCGTCTGTTTCTATTGTCCATGAACGCCATGAATCAGTTTGGGTGCTTATATAACCGGTGGCGTCTATGGCAGCGTGTTTTGTACCGTTATCATCAGTCAGAACGATGATGTCATTATCAGGCTTTATCGATGGTTTTGTTTTCTCGTTGTGTTTTACTCTGCTTAGGGTGTCGGGGTTGGCAAGGAGGAAATCTCCTATGCCGTTTAATACATCTTTCTCGTAATCGATGACATTGCCTTTACCGTCAGGACCAATGTTCAATAGGAATACTCCGCCGTTGCTTACGGTGTTCAGCAATCTGTCTATTTGCCGTTTTGTCTGTAATGACACCTCGGGACGTTGTATCCAGGACTTGTAACCCCAAGTGTTATAAAGAGAAGCCGGGTTGTCCCAAAAGATATTGGCATAATAAGCCACGTCACCATTGTCGGGCAGTGTCATATAGTCGCCGCAGTTGTTCATGATTCTGCCGCTGACAAGACATTTTGGTTGCAGAGACTTCACTATGTTGCGAAAACGAATGCTTTGTTCGGGCTTCAACAACCCCATGTCGAACCAGATGGTGACGATATCGCCGTAGTTGGAGAGCAGCTCGGTGAGTTGCAGAGCGATGTAGTCCTCCAATTCAGGGGTGATAATCTCGAGCGGGGAATATACCTGATTGACATATTCTGTACAATCGCTGTTTTCATCAGGTTCCAAACGTTCAATGCCTTTAGGATAATGCCAGTCTGGCAAGGAATAATAAAATCCCAATCCTATATCGTGCCGGTGACATGCATCGGCAAGTTCTTTTACAATGTCTTTCCCGTAAGGAGTGAAATCAACAATATTGTATTCCGTAGTCTCGGTATGAAACATGCAAAATCCATCATGGTGCTTTGTAGTAAATACTATGTATTTCATGCCGTTGCGTTTGGCAAGTTGGACGATGGCGTCTGCATCGAACTGTTCCGGATTGAAATTTCTGGCAACTTCTTCGTATTCGGGTATGGTGATTCTCGCATGATTCATAATCTGCTCACCATAATACGGAATTTTCTCACCTTTCCATATTCCACCAAGTTCTGAATATACTCCAAAATGTATGAACATTCCGAAATGACTGTCCCTCCATTCTTTTAATGTGCTGATTGTCAATGAATCGTTGTTGATTGGCTCTTGTTTGACAATTTCGTTCGATGAGCATGACAGCATTACTAAGGCTATAGTTGTTATTAATATAAGGTGTCGCATAATGTTTTTAATTGGAAATTAAAGAATTTGTGTTGTTTTCATCAAGTTCGACGGCAAAAAGAGCAAAGTCATAACGTACAGGGTCTTCGGAATCGAATTGTCGCAGTCTCTCAGTCAATTGCTCCACAGCTTGTCGGTCGTTGCTTTTGCGAGTCAACAAATTGATTGCACGCGAGACTCTTGCAACATGTACATCTAAAGGTATCATCAGATCTGATGGTTTGAACTTTTTCCAAATACCTAAATCCACAATGCCGTCGTCACGTACCAACCAGCGCAATGCCAAATGCAGTCTCTTGCATGCAGAACCTTTATTGGGTATCTCGCATGAAGGATTGCTGATATGCTTGCTGTTTTTATTAAAATTGGCTTTTTGCATGGCATCTCTGAAATATTGTATGCCTTGCCATGTATCATGATTTCCATCGAGAGTGAAAATGTCTTCTATGAAGTCATATTTTAGATATATGTCTTTCAAACCTTTACAATAATATATCAAATCTCTGTTGAAAAAGGTTCTGTGCACACAAGCATCTGGTTCGAGTCTTTCGCATCCATCTGACATGATGAAGTCGAATGGAGATACTCCCATGATATTCAATAATCTGTTGGATGAGTTCAATATCATGTTTCTTTTTCCCCAAGCAATGGTGGAAATGAGAAAAGATACTATTTCCATGTCACGTTTTTCTTTGTACCTATGAGGAAACTGCACAGGGTCGTCTTTGATGAATTCTTCTGTGTTGTATCGTTCAACTAAAAGGTCGAGATGTTCTTTTATATTATACATGGGAATTTTTTGCAAATATGTGAAAAAAAGTCAAATATTCTGCCATGAAAGTCTTTTTTCTGAAAAATATAATTTAAGATAAGACAAAAAATATCGTATTTGCGTATTGATTATTTGATATCAATGATTTAAAATACTATCCAAATTCATTATCTCGCATATTGCAGGCATAATTACATTGGCATTGGAATTTTCAGAAAGACGTTTTGCATTATCCAATGGTTCGTACCATGGGTGCGTTGATAGGGCGAACTTGGAATGATGGACAGTTATTATATTTTTGGTTCCCAAATCATTGATCTCATTTGTCAGATATTGTGGCATGGTATGAATATATTTCCAATTCTCGTTATATTGTCCGTTTTCAAGAATGGCAAGGTCAATGTCGGGAAACATATTTCCAATTTCGGCATAATGTTTGCCATAGCCGCTGTCGCCGTTGAGGAAGATGCATCCTTCTGTAGATTGTATGACATACGAAGCCCATAATGTCTGATTGGATTTCAAGCCGCGACCGGAGAAATGTCTCGCAGGCATGCAATGTATCTTTATGTTGTCCGTAAGTGCTATAAAATCATACCAATCTAATTCCTTGAGAATGTTTTTATCATATCCCCATCTTTCAAAATGTTCTCCTACGCCGAGTGGACATATTACCTTATCTGTTTTATCGTGCAGTTGTTTTACTGTTTTATAATCCAAATGATCCCAATGATCGTGTGTAATTATTAAATAATCGATATGCGGCATGTCGTCCGGTTTGAAAACATCGGTACCTTCAAAAGCTTTGTTGACAAAAGAGACAGGAGAGCCTTTGTAGAATACCGGGTCAACAAGTAATGTGATACCATTTATCTGTAAAAGATATGAAGAATGACCAAACCATACCATGATATTTTCATTTTTATCTAAGTTTTTAAGATCATTTTTGACGACATGGAATGGCTTGTCTGGACGTGTGTTGTCATTTTTTCTACCAAAAACAAAATCTGTCATCAATCTTAATCTGCTTTTCTCTGTTGTCATTCTTGTTGTTTCTTTGTTGTGAAAAGCGCCGTTCATGTAATTGGGCGATTGTTCAATTCTTGCTTTGCGTTCTCCACGAGGCAAACGTCCGAATGAAGGTTGATTGATAAATATTATCACACTTAAGGTGATGATTGCCAATATCGATGTTAATATTATTGTCGTTTTCATAATTCCTGTTTGAGAAATACAAAAATACAACTTTTATTATCAAACCAAGTTTTCAGATTGGTATTATGTTTAATCACATATTGGAAAAGATAATTCAGTAAAACGCTGCGGATTAAAAAGAAGATTTTTATTATGGAATGATAAAAAATACTTTAGGGTTTTATATGCATTGGAGACTTAATGCTACATTGTCTATGTTAAAAATCAGGACATGAATGCAACATTTCCATTTCTGTTATATTTGCAAAGTAATGAAATAAACTATCTGACAAGTTTGATTTGCAACCCCAAAGTTAGACAAAAAAACTTTTGGGATGTTTTTTTATGAAATACACTTATGAGAAAAAGTTCAATATATTGTATATGGTAAAAATCGGTTGCCCAATTAAACGTATTACAATTGATTAAATATTTTTTCTCTTTGAGCAAATTATTAGGTGATGACAATTAGTCAATATCTTTGAATGTCAGCATAGGAAGACCGAGGTTGAAGAAATCGTCTTTGTCGAGTTTGTCGCGGAAGATATAATCCAACAATCCTTTTCTATATGCCACGAATGATGTGAGACTGATGTCGTTTCGTTCACAGAATATTTTAAGGGCTTCTGCCGGGTTACCGGTATGTATCAATTGAAAATGTATGTCTCCTTCATATTCTTTTGTCTCGAATGCTTTTGCCAATTCTTCCATAAGCAACGATTCTTTAGTGCTGTCGTCATGTGAGACAAAATGTACTACATGTATATGAGGCGAGTAAGGTTTCAATATCTCGAAGATCTGTTCTATGATACAGATGTCGAATTTGCCAAAGTTGGTAGCGTATAGTATATCAGTACTTTTACGCCAATGGTAGCCTATTGGAATAGATAGCAACGGTATCTTGATTTTGGTCATTACGCTTTTTGCTAAACTTCCTTCCAGAAAACGTTTTTTGCCTTTGCCTCTTGTTCCCATCAGTATGAGGTCCGGCTTTTTCATGTCAGCAAGTCTTATCAATTCACTTTCAGGCTCACCGCCAACGAGGACAGATTCTACACTGATATTATCCAGGTTTTCTTCTTTAATGAGGTCGGTGAGATAACGTTTTTTCTCTTCCATCTCTTCTCGAGCCGTGCTTTCCAACTCAGTGATAAATTCGCTCGTAAAGAAATTGTTATTTTCAAAGTTACCGGGATAACTACTGTCACTGACAAAACATTGATCCATATATGCATGAAATACAATTATTTTACCTCCCGTAGTTCTTAATAAATCTATGGCGTAGGGGAATAAGGCTTCATTGTCTTCTGTGAAATCTGTCGAAAGTATTATTCTCATATTAAGGTCGTTTTTTGTTACAAAATTAAATTTTTTTTCAATTGATGACGATATTATGACCTATTATTTTTCAATTGATAAATTTTTAGCATTGTTTTTTACTTTTAATATCTGTGTTAAAATATTTTTAGAACCCGAATATTAATCCTGCAATGCCAATAATTGCTCCTATGATAATACTTACGCCTTTTGAAAGGAAAAAGGCTTTGCGCGATTCAGCCAATAACGGCAATGCTCCGTGTCCATCTTGTACTATTGAGTTGGCAAGAAGGATACTGACAGGGATGCTGCCTTGTGCAAAAAGCAATACAAACAGCAAATGAGGTCCTGACTGCGGTATAATGCCTGCCAATAGTGCTATTGTCAGTACTATAATAGTGTTTGATGACACAACTTCCTGAATGTTGATGTATTGGTTCAAAATTGTCAATACTGCAATAACACCGAATGTCCATAAAAATATTTTGGGAAGATGCACTTTTATGACATGTTCCCATAAATGTTCTTCGAGGAAATGCTCTTTGGCAACTATTACAATGATTAAGATAATGGAAAACATGACGAGAAGCGTATAACGTATCCAGTCGGCTTCTCCGCCATGATCATGATGGTGTGTTTCGCCATTTTCTTGATGACTATGTGTATCATAATGATAATCATTATGTATGACTGTTGCTGTATTCTCTTCGGAATAATGCTGTCTTTCGAATGATTCTAAAACAGTCTCTTCATTTTGTCCGCCCATCAAAAGACTTAACTGATGAGAGCCATCGATAAATCCACCTATTATTAATAATATTATGCTTACACAACCGGTGATGAGTAATGCTCTTACAAAAGTAATGTTTTTAAAGTTGGATTTGATATGATGATGTGTATGTCCGCATTCGTGTTCGTCGTCATGCAAAGGAAATGATGTCTCTTTCTGAAGTCCGACAAATTTATTTTTCATTGTGATTTGCATGACAAATCCTGTTATTATTGATATAACAAACAATACAGCAGTTATTGTCAGTGCCTTACGTGGAAAGAGAGAGAACATGAAAAACGACTCGTCTCCGGTGGTCGCTATCAAGGCTGCAATCAATGCCGGAAAGTTGACGACACGGTGTACATATAATGACACTGCAGTATATGTTCCTAAACAGCCTGGTATAACTCCCATTATGGCACAGACTAAAATCTGAATCCATGGTGATGCTTGCAGTTTCTTAGACCATAATCCTCTCGTCCTTACATTTATGAATTCTATTATCATCATCATGCCAAGAACAAATGCAGTGATGATAAGTGTCTGTTGTAGAATGAGAACCAATGCATGTGATATCATAATGTTTGTTTTTCTTTGAAATTGTGCAAAATTGCATCTTTTTTTTAAAACATTATTGTCATAATGCGATAAAAATTATTTTTAATAGATTATAACATATAAATTATTAGTTATCAAATTGTTAATATTAAACAATTATTAAATCTATCTTGTTTTGCATAAAAATTTACAAATATGAATGGAAAATCTTTGTTACAAAAGTTATCGGTGTTGTCTTTTTTTACATTGCTTTTGACGACACAAATGTATGCACAGTTTAGTCTTAGCGGAGAAGTAAGACCTCGTATGGAATATCGTCATGGTTATTCTACATTGACGAATAAGGATTCTGACCCTGCCGGTTTTACATCACAACGTACAAGAATCAATTTCGGTTATGCAAAAGATAATGTCAAACTCGGCATTTCTTTACAAGATGTTTTTCTTTGGGGCTCTCAACCTCAGCTCTTCAAAACATCTAATACAGTGTCGTTACACCAGGCATGGGGACAGGTATTCCTTACTGACAATTTCTCAATTAAAGTGGGACGTCAGGAACTCGTCTATGATGACCAGCGTATTTTCGGTAACTCTAATTGGACACAGCAGGGTAGAAGTCATGATGTCTTGTTGTTGAAATATGGTGGACGAATGTTTTTGGATGTCGGTATCGCCTATAACCAGTCGGAAGAACGGCTCAACGGTTCATATTACGATTTGCGTAACAATTACAAGACAATGCAATTTGTGTGGTTTAATACCCCTCTTACTCGTAATATGAAATTGAGCTTGCTTTTCTTGAATAACGGTTATCAACACGACTATATTGAGAATGTTGATGATACTCCAAAAGAAAAGACAAAAAATGTCTTCAATCAGACTGTTGGAGGTAGATTGACATTCACTCCTGATACCTGGATGTTCCATGCTGCTGCCTATTATACTATGGGTAAAGATACTGCCGACCGTGATTTGTCAGCTTATTATGTTGGTTTAGGCATCGATAAGGCTGTAAGTAACGATTGGAATATCGGACTCGGGTGGGAATTACTCTCCGGTACGAGTCAGAAAGATGTCATCGATGATCCTCAAAATTATAAAAATAGATCTTTTAATCCGTTCTATACTACAGCTCACAAGTTTAACGGTTACATGGATTATTTTAATACCAATGGCGATTTTGCCAACTCTGTGGGTCTCAATGATATATTCGCTTATATTCAGTATTCACGCAAACGTTGCGAGCTGAATCTTACAGCACATGGTTTTATGTCTGCCGCTACAGTTATAGAAAATGGTACTACCGATAAGACCATGGATAGTTTCCTTGGTGTAGAACTCGATTTGACAATGTCTTACAGAATATCCAATTCTTCTAGTGTAGTGATGGGCTATAGCCAAATGTTTGGTACTAAAACATTGCAGAACCTTAAGGGCGGAGACCATAATGCCTGTAATAATTGGGCGTACGTGATGTTTGTGTTCAAACCAGTATTTATTAAATAATACAAAGAAAAAAGATTATGACATTTTAATGATGTCTCTTGATAAAAAAGTGATTGTGACGGGTAGCAGTTGCCTTTATCTGCTGAATCGGTATGGTATCAAAGCTCGTCCAATCGCTTTTTTTATTGCTGTCTCGCTCGTTTTTTATATCTTTGCATAAAATTGTGATTATGGCAAAAGATGATGTTTTCTATTTCGGCAAGATTGTAAAAACTCATGGCATCAAAGGAGAATTGACATTGAGAATAGATGCAAAAGATAAATTTGACTATAATGATATTGAATATATTCTCATAGAAATCAATGATATTAAGATTCCATATTTTCTGAAATCGGTGTCGTTCGGCAATAATAAACTTTTTATTGCCATACAGGATGTGGATAATATTGAAGAGGCAGCATCTTTTGTAGGGAAACCGGTGTATCTTCCTCTGTCTTTGTTACCTGTTTTGTGCGGCAACAGTTTTTATGGGAGAGAGGTGATAGGTTTTGTTTTGGAAGATATCCGTTTTGGCGAGGTGGGCGTCGTCGCAGATGTGTTGGAATATCCTACTCAGGCTGTCATTCAGGTTATGAGAGATGGAAAAGAAATTCTGCTGCCTGTTCATGAACATATCATAAGAAAAATAGACAGAGATACAGAACGTATTGTCGTTGATGCTCCTGAAGGACTTATTGATATGTATCTCAACATGTGATTATGGATAAAAGACCTTTCTTGTTTAAAAAATTCGGACTGTTTCATCATAATTCCACTATGAGAATAGGTACTGATGCTGTATTGCTTGCTTGCTGGACAGATATCTACGATGATGATGATATTCTCGACATTGGTACAGGCTGTGGCATTATACCTTTGATGCTCGCCCAAAAACGTGATTCGAGATGTCCAGGTATCATTGACGCTGTGGAGATTGACGAACCTTCGAGTATTGAGGCGAATTACAATTTTAAAAACTCTGTGTGGGATAAACAACTGTCTGTATATCATTGTGATATACGTAATTTCGCTTCTGCAGCAGAGAGAAAGTACGACTTGATAATTTCAAATCCTCCGTTTTTTTATGGCGACAATATACCTTCAAATCCACGCAAGATACTCGCTCGTCATGCCGGTTCGCTGAGTTATACCGACTTGTTGACAGTTGTGGCTTCGTTGTTGAAACGAAAAGGTCGTTTATCTATCGTATTGCCAATGATAGAGTCTCGCCGGTTTATACTTTGCGCTTCTCAATATGGATACAATCTTTTAAAGATGATGAGAATAATACCTGTTATGGGAAAGAATCCTAATAGGGTTAATATGCAATTTGTCGGATATCAAGTCGAAAAACCTGATGTGGAAGATTTTGTGATACGTAATGAAGACCATTCTTATACTGAATCATATAAGCTTTTTTTGAAAGATTATTATCTTGACCCGATAAAATAAATTGGGATTATGTTCTTGGATTGTCGGAAACTGAATAAAATAATCTTGTTTTTATTTTTTACTTTATAAAAATTTGTAAATTTGCAACCTAATAGTGGATTATGTTTAAACTGGTAGTCATGGCTTTCATACAATCGTTGTTCCTTGCAGGAGGACAACTGTTGCTGAAAATGGGGTTGGATAGAGTGGATAGAATATCTTTGAAATGGGTATATTTGAAAGGTTTTTTGTCGTGGCAGTTGGGACTGTCTGTAATGTCGTTTTTGTTGGCAATGCTTTTATGGCTTTATATGTTGAAACATTATGATTTGTCGCTTGTGTATCCATTAACGAGTATCAGTTATATTTTTACCACATTGCTTGCGATGTTTTTTCTTGGCGAAATGATATCTCCGATAAAATGGACAGGCATTGCTTTCATTATAATAGGTGTAGCTCTTTTAACAAGATAAATTATTGATTATGAAACGTATATTTGGTATTTTATGCATCGCTTTTATGATGATGTCATGTACTTCTCCAATGGTGGGAACATGGATTCAACCTCAAACTTCTGCGACACAGGAAGAGGGATTTATTTTACATAAGGATGGTTCTGCATCAAGTGTCAATCTGGACTTTATTGAGTTTACTGCTTGGGAGAAAGATGGGGATTTTTTGATATTGAATGGTTTTAATAATGGCTCTGTCAAAAAAGAGTTTTCCGATACTATGAAGATTGAAAGTGTTTCGAAGACAACTCTTGTACTTAGCCAAAATGGTTACAGAATAGAATACAATAGAAAATAAGCAGAAAAATTCTGTCTCGTTTGAGATGAAAAAATGAGCAATAACAATACCGGTATTGCTCATTTTTTGTGAATTGTATTTATTATTTGTTATTCGGTTTAATTTGTGATGTTATACATAAGGCGGAACTTTTCTCTTCGACAAACTGCCTTATCTTATAAACATCTTCTCGTTTTTCAATAATTGGTATTGTTAGGCTTTCATCGTTGCTGCACAAATGTTTGCATTTCTTGTCAAAATTGACACATGCTCTAATGAGAGCTTCGCAGTTTTTTGCAGCAACCACTTCTTTGTCGAAATCGGCAATAGCTGATTCTAAAGTTACATCGACAAATTGTATATCTTTCTTTTGATTAGCTTTTATAACAACTTTTTGTTTGCCCGGTTTGTGGTCCTTAGGCTGTTCGACAGGTTTTCGTACCGGTTTTACAACATCGGCAGCAGGTTGTTCTGCTTTGTTATCGCTTTTTTGGTCAGTCTTTTGTCCGATGGTGTCATTGCACGAAATCAAAAAGAATCCTAATGCAAATAGGAAATAAATACAAAGTCTTTTCATAAGAAGATTTTTAAAAATTTTTGCAAAAATAATTAAAATAATGAAAAACTTATTATATTTGCACTCTTTTTTTATGAAATTGATTTAGATATATATGGGTAAATTAATTGTTGTAGCTCTCGGTGGAAATGCTTTGTTGAGAAGTAATCAAAAAGGTACTTATCAAGAACAAATACAGAATGTTACTGAGACATGTCAGTCATTGGCAAGTTTCATTAAAAGAGGTGATAAATTGATAATAGGACATGGCAACGGTCCTCAGGTTGGTAATGTGATGTTGCAACATGAGGCCGGATTAAAAGTATTTTCTGTAGAATCTATGCCGATGGATTATTGCGTGTCGGAGACTCAGGGTTCCATAGGATATCTTATAGAACTCGGTTTTAGAAAGGTGCTTGCTGAAGAAAAAATTAACAGAAGAGTTGTGACTATGGTTACTCAGGTTGTAGTGGATAAAAATGACCCTATGTTTCTTAATCCAACCAAACCCGTGGGACCTTATTATTCAGAAGAAGAGGCTGAAGAATATTCAGAAGCGACAGGTTCGGTATTTAAAGAAGACCCTCGCGGTAGAGGCTGGCGTAAGGTGGTCCCTTCTCCTCAACCGGTAAGAATTATGAATATCGATATAGTCGAACAACTTGCAAATGAGGGTAATATCGTCGTCACTGTCGGTGGTGGTGGTATTCCTGTCATTGAAGAGAATGGTTATACTTATGGCGTCGAGGCAGTCATAGATAAGGACCTTGCTTCTTCACTTGCAGCAATAGATACTAATGCCGATGCTTTTTATATTCTGACGGATGTTCCTCAGGCTTATATTAACTTTAAAAAGGAAAACCAGCAGGCACTCGGAAGAATAACATTGGCTGAAGCCAAGAAATATCTTGAAGAAGGTCAGTTTACTGAAGGTAGTATGGCACCCAAAATGCGTGCTGCAATACGCTTCGTTGAGGCTACAGGCAATGAAGCTGTCATCACTGACGCTGATAGTCTCTCAACTCCCGGTGCAGGCACTATAATAGTAAAATAAACGTTCTTTTTATTGATTTTATAATATATTACTGATACGGGGTGCATCAAATCGAAAGATTCGTTGTTACCTCGTATTTTTTTATCTTCTAAAAATCATCGTGTACAAATACCTTGTTGTGCAATGGAGTGTTGTCATTTGCAGAATAATGTTCATTCATCTTGACTGAACTCGAAACTGTCACTGTCGTCAAAGTTGCTTTGGTCGTTTATTCTGGAACTTATTCTGACATTGAAACCACTATTGGGTCTCAACATGTCAAAAGTGTTGTTGTCCACTTTGTTATACATTCTTTCAGGATCTTCAAAACGTGCATATTGTCCCACAAACCTTAATTCAACTTCACCTAATTTTCCATTACGATGCTTGGCAATGCTTATTACCGCCTTACCTTTGGCAGACTCGTTGTTGTCATCGTTAAGTCCGTAATATTCTGGTCTGTAAATAAACACCACCACGTCGGCATCTTGTTCTATGGCACCGGACTCACGCAAGTCAGACAAGATTGGTTTCTTGGAACCGGCTCTCGACTCTACATTACGGCTTAATTGTGAAAGGGCAAGTACCGGTATTTGCAGCTCTTTGGCAAGACTTTTCAGTGAGCGGCTGATAGTACTTATCTCTTGCTCTCTGTTACCGTTCTTGTCTCCTTTTGTAGTCATAAGTTGTAGATAATCAATGAAAACCATTTGAATGTCGTATTGTTGTTTAAGACGACGGCATTTTGCTCTCAAGTCGAAAACAGAAAGTTGCGCCGTGTCGTCAATATACAACTTGGCATTGACAAGTGGGGTTACTTTACTTGACAACTGTTCCCACTCGTATTCTTCTAAATTGCCGCTTCTCAATTTGTCTGCTGTCAACGAGGTCTCACTCGAAATCAATCGTGTTACAAGTTGCACTGATGACATCTCTAATGAGAAAAATGCTACGGGTTTGTTGAACTCTACAGCGGCATTTCGTGCCATATTCAATGCAAAAGCCGTCTTTCCCATACTCGGACGTGCTGCAAGAATGATAAGATCCGACTTTTGCCATCCTTGTGTTATCCTGTCAAGTTCTGTATAACCAGACGGTACTCCTCTTAATGATGAAATGCTGTTCTTGGCTGCTTCTATCTCCGAAATTGCCAACTTTACCAAGTCGGGCATCTTGTCATGACTTTTTTTTAAGATGTTTTCACTGATTTGGAACAATTTGTTCTCGGCATTATCGAGTAAGTCAAAAACATCCGTGGTGTCTTCGTAAGCATCTTTTATAGTTTCTGATGAAATCAGTATCAACTGTCTTTGTATGTATTTTTGCAAGATTATTCTGGCATGATACTCGATGTTGGCAGCCGATACCACGCGATTTGTTAACTGTGAGATGTAATAAGCTCCGCCTACGCTTTCCAATTCTCCCATGGTTTTCAGCTGATTTGTAACAGTGAGGATATCTATTGGTTCAGACTTGGTGAACAGTTCTTTAATGGCAGAGAATATTGTCTGATGTGCTTCCTTGTAAAATACTTCAGGATTCAACAGGTCTATGACGGAGTTGACGGCATCTTTTTCAAGCATCATGGCTCCCAATACGACCTCTTCGAAATCAACAGCCTGAGGCGGTATCCTGCCTTGCATGTTGAGCAAATCCGCTGCTTGGTTTGCAGTTTTATATCTCCTGGTTATATTATTTCTTATATTATTATCTGAAGTGTTCATGCCCCAAAATTACAACAAAACAAGATGTATTTATTATATGTTGATAACTTTTGATATATGACTGTAAATGATTGATAATAAGGGCTTAATAAAATGATGTGAAGTTTTTTGCGCCTTTTTGGAAACATATAGCCATTGCATGATTTTATGATTGTTTTTACAGTTTGTATGTTATAAATGCTGATCTTATTTATAAAATGAGATGGTTGTTATCCCCAAAAAATGATTCAAATTTTTCAGATGTCATTCCTGCCATTCGTTGAATATTTCTTTTATCGCTTCTGCTTCTTTTCTGAGGCATTCTTTTATAAAGAATTTGTCGCTGTTGTTTAGGATCATGCTTTCGTGTTCATTGATACTGTTGCCTGGTTTTACTCCTTCGTAAACATTTTTTAACGTAAAATGCAGTCTTATCTTTTTGTGAAAGAAGTCTGCTTTGATTAAAACTGAATGTAAATCGATGATTTCCGGAAGATCTTCGTTGGGGATTTGATGAAAAACATCTGCATTATGTGTAAAAAACACTACTTTGTCGAAGTCTTTTATGCTGTCTGCCAATATCTTGTATGCCTCCTTATTGGTTTCTTCTGTCTTTTCCCAAAAATGATAAACTGTTTTTTCATCATCTTCATATAAAATGCAAAAAGCATCGAATGTCGGTTGGTATGGATGTTCTCCTTCGTTCTCAGGTACAGCCTTGTTGTAATCCATCATGCTGAGATATGCAATCTTTCCGGTTGTGTTACCTGACATTTTTAAGAACGATACCTTGTTTATATAATAAGTGTTGTTGTTTAGTGCCTCTATCTGTTTAAGCTGAATGTTGTCGAGAGAGTTATGTCTTATGAAGTCTTCATTGGTACATATACCATTGTTGTATTCTTCAAATAAAATCTCTTCATTCATTGCTGTCATGAACAGATAACTGTCTTTTGGCACGTTTTTCCAACAATGACCCCGGAAGTCGCAAATATATGGTTCATGACATTGAACTCCTATTGGTATGGCAGGAGAATGACTCATATTTAAAGCTGTCTTGAATTTTTGTATATTGTTACGTATCTCTTCTTGATAAGTTTTTATGTCGTTTAATACAGACTGACACTTGAACAGTTGTGTTAAGTCTATGTCGTCATGTCTCGTATATTCGCTGTTGATATACATAAGTTGAAAATCAGACAGTTGTATCCCACAGCCATTCAATACATAATATTGCAGGGCGGCATCTTTATAATATGTGTTACTTAATGCGGAGGAACTTTTTACTTCTATGGCTTTCCATCTGTCGCCGTCTCTTACCATTATATCTAACATTATTAATGTGTCATCGTATTTGAATACAGCTTCATAAAGCACATTGACATTCGGATTATTGATGTTCTTTATTGTTTCTGTTATCATTTTTCCAAACATTTTTGGCGATTTTGGCGACATGTCGAGTCCTCCGGGATAACAGTCACGTGCCAATATGCCTACGTTTGTGCCACGACTGAATACTGCAAGTTGTCTCGCACTGATTCTGTCTCTTAAAAAAGGCCTTCTTTTTTCGAGATAAAGTGCTTTGATACATTGATCTCCTTTGATATAAGCGGACTTTGATAATGAAAACATATCTCAATTCTTGATGTTAATGATATTTTTCTTTGCCATTAGTGTCATTGTAATACCTCGTGTTATCATGAAAGCGAAAAATGATGCCCATAAGCCGTGATTGCCGAACATTGGCATGAGGTAATACCAGCATGGAAGAAATACCAATATGGTTGATATTATCATGGTGTTGCGTATGGCACGCGATGCTGTGGCTCCAATATATACACCGTCCCATAAAAATGCGGCAAAAGTAGCTAAAGGCATGATAATCATATAAATGTGATAAGGTTTCACGGCTTCTGTAATGGTGGGGTCATTGGATATTAGCCGTACTATGACATCAGGGAAAAGCGTGTAAATTAAGGTGAAAGGAAGACTTATTGTGATGCCCCAAAGGAAAAGATATTTGATGACTTTTTTTATGTTGTCGATGTCACAGGCACCTGTATATCGTCCTACCAATGCTTCTCCTGCATAGGCGAACCCATCGGTGAAATATGAGAAAATATAGAAGAACTGTATCAATATCATGTTGACTGCCAATATGTTGTCTCCTAAAGTTGCTGATTGGTTGGTAAAAAATGCAATGGTGATTATCAAAAGAAAACTCCTGATCATCAAGTCGATATTGACATGGAAAAATCTCTTTATCTTGCTCAAATCCAATAATGTCCGGCGATTTAAAGGCATTAGAATGTTTCTGTATCTTATTAAAAACAGTGTCAATGTCAATGCAAGACCGCAATATTGGGCAAGTACTGTGCCTAAAGCAACGCCTTCAACATCAAGATGCATTGCTAACACGAAAAATGCACTGAAAATGATATTGAAAATGTTGATGGTTATAGCTGTAATCATAGGAAATTTAGTGTTTTGCATTCCAACAAACCAGCCGTTGAAACAATAAAGCAGCATGTTGGCAGGCGCTGCCCATATCCTTATATGGTAATATGTTATGGCAAGTTCTTTTATTTCTTCACTGCCCTGTAACAATCTGAGACTTATTAATGCGATAGGGTTGCGCAGACTTATTATCAGAATGGATGCTAATATTGCTATCAATATGGACCGGAATAATGAATAACATATTTCGATTTTATCCTCTCTGCCGTATGACTGTGCCGTGAAACCTGTTGTACCGGCTCTCAAAAAACTGAAAAAAGAATATAAAACACTGAAAATTGTGCCTCCCAATGAGATGGCTCCTATATATATAGCCGACCCGAGATGCCCCATCAGAATCATGTCAACTAAACCCAATAACGGTATGGTAATATTGCTGATAATATTGGGTATCGCTAATTTCAATATCGCACGATTCATCTTTTTTTTGCAAATATACGTCTTTTAGAGTTTGTTGTATCTTTTTGTATCTCGCGTTTGTTGAAAAACTGATGCTTTGTTGAATATAATATAGGAAAATATGATTGATAATCAATGATATATTGAATATTTTGTCTAAGCTGACATGAAAACAAATTTTTGTCTTTGTCATTATGATAAGAGTACATTGTTTTTATGTTTTTAGAATAAGAATGTTACCTGATGGTTTAATGAAAGCAGAAATTATTTTCAATAGTTGTTTTTTTATGTATAAAAAGTATTATCTTTGTCAAAAAGCTGAAGTAAAATTCAGACATTAAAAAATACCTTAAATATTATTAAAAACCAACATGTTATGAAAACAAAGATATACAATTTGATTATTTTGGACGAAAGCGGGTCTATGAATTGCATTTGGGAACAAACTGTCTCAGGATGTAATGAAATGATAGATTCCGTTAAAGTTTTGCAGGAGAAGTTTGGGGATAAACAAGAACATTTTATCAGTATATATTCATTCCAATCCGGGACTGAACATTCAAGATATATTATAAAAGACATGCCGGTTGAAAAGGCTGCGCATATTACCATTGAAGATTATATACCTAATGGATTGACACCTTTATATGATGCTGTCGGGGTTACGTTGTCGGACCTTTTTGTTACCATGAAAGGTGAAGATTTTGCTATAGCTTCAGTTACTATTATCACCGACGGTATGGAGAACTCGTCAAAAGAGTATTCTCATGAAATGGTTTCAGAAATGATAAAAAAATGTAAGGAGAAAGGTTGGAACTTTAATTTCATAGGTGCCAATATTGATGAAAAAAAGGTCTCATATTCTTTGAATATCGACAATTCCATGTCTTTCGTCCAAAATGATGAAGGAGTTAAGTCGATGTTTGTAAAAGATAGAGAATGCCGTATGCGTTTCTTCCAAAAAATGAACTGTAAAATAAATTCCGGTATGACTGTTGATGAGTTTCATGCTAAAATGACAGAAGTTTCAAAAGGTTATTTTGATGAGGATAATAGTTGATGCAATAAATCATTGTTAAATATGATGTTTATTATCTTTCATTGAAAATCATACCTTTATTTTTGAATTTTTGTCTCATGAATCTGTTTTCCTTATTGTCTGATTTTGTTTTTTGCAGTATTAACAGCGGAAGTAATGGCAATTGTTATTTTATTGGTGCCGGTGATTGCGGAATACTCGTGGATGTCGGTATAAGTGTTAGAACGATAGAATCTCGTTTAAAAGCTATAGGCTATGATTTGCAATGTGTTAAGGCAGTGTTGCTGACACATTCTCATATCGATCATGTCAAGGGTGTGCCTCAATTGATCAAACGTTGCAAGATTCCTGTCTATGCCTCTGAATCATGCTTCTCAATGTTAATGGAATGTAATATGACAATGGATTCAGATCTGTGTAAGGTTGTCACACCTGTCATTAATATTGATTGTTTTAGAATAGAACCTTTTTATACTGAGCATGATGCTCCGGGTTCATTGGGATTTTTTGTCAGTAATGGAGATAAAAGCATAGTCATAGCTACTGATGTGGGAACTCTTACTCCTGCAGTGAAAAGTTTTTTGAAAAAAGCCGACAATGTAGTCATTGAAACAAATTACGACAAGGAAATGTTGCTTAATGGCAGTTATCCGGACATGCTGAAATCCAGAATAATGGGCGGGCACGGTCATCTTGGTAACGAAGAGACTTGTGCTTTTATAATAGAAAATTATAAACGCAGATGGGACAATGTCTTTTTTTGTCATTTGAGTGAAAACAATAATAGTCCGGATAAGGTAATGAGTTGTTTTCATCATTATCTTAACGAGAAAAATATTCACGATTTTGGTAATACTGTAGTGCATTTGCTCTCACGTTATGAGGCATCTCCTCTGTTTTATTTGTGAATATGTGGAATTGTGTAGATTGTTTTCCACACTTTTCCACACGTCGGCATTAGGGTGTAGAAAAGTGTGGAATTATAATTTATTGATAATCAATAATGTTTTGGAATTTTTAAAATAATTTCTGTTTGGTATGATTTTAGATGTCTAATAAAAATGTTAAACGGAAACTAATTTAAAAATTTATAACCCATGAAAAAGACATTAACAATTTTATCAGTTGCTTTATTAGCACTCGTTTTTAGTTCTTGTGTTGAATCATCAAAGAAGTACAAAGCTCTCCTCGCTGAGAAAGAGAACTTGGTTGCAGAAAACAAAAACATTGAAAATGAATACAATGCAGCACTTGGCATTATTAATGAAGTTGAAAATAACCTTCAGGCTATACGTGATGCGGAAAGTCTCATGATGATGAATGTAGAAGGTTCACAAAGAGAAAAACTTACAGCCGAACTTCTCCAGATCAAAGAAGAAATGGCTCAAAATCGTGCTAAATTGGATTCATTGAATGAAGCATTGAAACAGTCCAACAGAAATGTGGCAAACTTGCGTTCTACTATCAAGAAGTTGCAGGCTCAACTTGAAGAAAAAGAACAGATGATAGCTTCATTGCAAGAGCAAATTGCAGAGAAAGATGTACAAATCGCCGGTTTGAATACTCAGGTTACGGATTTGAACGAGAATTTGGATGAGATGAATTCAAAACATGAAGATGCATTGCGTCAAATCAATGAACAAATTACAGAAATGAATACCGTATATTATATAGGCAGTAGCAAGAAAGAATTGAAAAATAACGGTATCCTTACGAAGAAATATGTCTTGAGAAAAGATGTTCCTACAAATTTGTTTACAAAAGCCGACAAACGTGATCTCGATAAGATTACATTTGAAGCAAAGAAAATTACAGTTCTCTCAAGCCATCCGGAAAATTCATACAACATCGTTGTTGACGCTGGCGTGGCTACTATCAATATAACCAATCCAGATCTGTTCTGGAGTGTGACAAAATATTTGGTTGTTGTTACCAAATAAAGTTTTTCTGCTCGTTTTCAATATTTACGGTAATCCGACATCGCCCGATGTCGGATTATCTTTTTTATATCCCTGTTCTTTAAATTAAATTTCTTCCTTTTAATCCCTAAATAAAATAATTGTTTATCTTTGCAGCGAGCAGAAAACAATTATGTCTAAAAGAATTCTTATATTGGAGGATGATGCTTCTTATGGTGCCATGCTAAAAACATGGTTCGTTAAGAATGACTGGGAGACGACTCTCGTTTCTAAAGTCGAAGCTGCACAACAGGAGTTGTCTTCCATTGCATTTAATTTAGTATTGAGCGACTTGCGTCTGCCTGACGGTGACGGTATCCTGCTTCTTACCTGGATGCGTGAGAAATCCATAATGATTCCTTTTATTGTCATGACTGGTTACGGCGATATACAGACTGCTGTCGATGCCATTAAACTTGGTGCTTTCGA
The DNA here is from genome assembly GCA_002633315.1 of Bacteroidales bacterium Phil6. GTDB lineage: Bacteria > Bacteroidota > Bacteroidia > Bacteroidales > F082 > Limimorpha > Limimorpha avicola. Next base: position 71,242 of record NWBN01000014.1, on the reverse strand, counting down.
TTATTTGTGTAAACCTATCAATCCAAGCGTTTTACAACAGAAAATTGATATGGCTCTCATCCAGAATAAAGAAGAAAACAAGAAAGAGAAAAGACCTGTCAGGAAATTGGAAGAAAAAAAGATGATAACAGGTTGCAGTGTGGTGATGGAACGAGTGTATAGCCATGTGGCTCTCGTTGCTCCAACTAATATCTCGGTGCTTATCCTCGGAGAGAGTGGAACAGGCAAGGAATATATAGCACGAATGATACATGATAGAAGCAAACGTGCCTCCAAACCTTTTGTTGCGGTGGATTGTGGTAGTTTGTCAATGGAATTGGCTCCTTCGGAATTGTTTGGACATCTGAAAGGCTCTTTTACTTCTGCTATTTCAGATAAAAGAGGTGTTTTCGAGGAGGCTGAAGGCGGGACGGTTTTCCTTGATGAGGTGGGAAATCTCCCATACGAAGTCCAGAAACAACTGCTTCGTGCTTTGCAAGAACAAAAAGTGCGACCAGTCGGCTCTGTCGTCGATGTCAAAGTGGACGTCAGAATAGTCGCCGCAACTAATGAGAACCTCGAAAAGGCTATCGAAGAGGGGCGATTCCGCCAGGATTTGTACCACAGAATCAATGAATTCTCTATCAATGTGCCTCCTCTTCGAGAAAGAATAGAAGACCTTGAGGAATTTGTATACCATTTTGTGAACCAGGCTAACGAAGAACTTGGCAAATCAATAACAAAGATTTCTGATGACGCTTTGGCAATATTGAAACAACAAAGATGGAACGGTAATCTCAGAGAATTGCGTAATGTGATACGCCGCTCAGTGTTGTTCGCACAAAATGATATTATAACGCCATCTGATTTACCGGTGTTCTCTCAACAAAATGATTCTGTGAAACAGGAACTGGATAATTATGCACTTCAACCGGGCAATGAAAAAGAACAGATAATATCTGCCTTGCATAAATCTCGAGGCAATAAGACCTTGGCAGCCCAACTGCTTCAGATTGACCGAAAAACTTTATATAACAAAATGCACCTCTATAATATAGAACTTTAATAATAACCTTTCATTATTTTCCCTGCGTTTTTTGCGTTTTATAAATGTTATCGCCGTCAGGTAAAACACTACGTGAATGATTATCTGTCTAATGGATAATTACGATAAACGCTGATGTCGTTTTATCAATGTATTGTAGTGATGCCATATTATGATGTCTCAACATGTAAATTGATTGGTTTTCATAGATGATTGACGAATTGTTGTGATTGACTTATTGTCAATATGAAACCGTAATGTGGCATTCTTATTTGATATTATGACTTATGAGTTTGATTTTTAAGATGTTATAAAGAGGTTTGAATTTTTATCGAATATTGATGATCTTAAATCTTGTTTTAATAAAAAAGCCCTTGAGATTTTTGTTATGTATGTTATCCGGCTGATGAGAATGTAAATCTTTATGTTTTATAATATGGTTTATCACTTTGATTTTCAAAATGTCATTCATAATGAAATAAGAGATATTAATGTCTTTTGGACGATAATATCATTGTTGGAGGGGCATGCAATTGATTCTCAATCTTGATGTGTTAAATAAACAAACAGGATGTTTTGGGAGGAAATAAAGATATGTTGAAATGTTTTTGATGTTAATAAACATTTGAAAACTATTATTGTGTCTTTTGGATATTGTCGTAAGTCGATATTTTTTTTCTTTTAATGTAGAATGAAGACTTTTATTTTGTATGTTTGCGAGACAATATAAGTTTTTGTTATATGGAGAATATTGAAAATGAAAATGCAGGTTTGCCTGAAAATGCTCAGCGCGAATTGAAACCGGGAGAAGAATATCATCCCATCCTGTCACCGGATAAGCAATATAAAGAGGTGACGCCATGGTCTGTTACTATAGGATTGTTGATGACAGTGTTGTTTTCTGCTGCAGCGGCATATCTTGGGTTGAAAATAGGACAGGTTTTTGAAGCCGCTATCCCTATTGCTATTATTGCGATTGGTCTCTCGAGTGCTACTCACCGAAAGAATGCCTTGGGAGAGAACGTTATTATTCAATCTATTGGTGCATGTTCCGGTTCTATTGTTGCCGGAGCCATTTTTACATTGCCGGCATTGTATATTCTGCAGGCAAAATATCCTGATATAGTGGTTAACTTTATGCAGGTGTTTCTCAGTTCGCTTTTGGGTGGTGTTCTTGGAATATTGTTCCTTATACCTTTCAGGAGATATTTCGTTAAGGAGATGCACGGAAAATATCCTTTCCCGGAAGCTACTGCCACAACTCAGGTGCTCGTCAGTGGAGAACAGAAAGGAGGTAGCGCCAAATTACTCCTTGTCAGTGGTTTGATAGGAGGGTTGTATGATTTTATCGTATCTACTTTCGGTTGGTGGGCAGAAACGGTAACATCACGCATTTTAGGATTTGGTATGATGGTGGCTGATAAAGCTAAAGTGGTGTTGAAAGTCAACGTTGGCGCAGCTGTGTTAGGACTCGGATATATCATAGGTCTTAAATATTCCTTCATAATATGTTGCGGTTCATTCCTCGTATGGTTTGTCATAATACCGCTGATGAATCTGATATGGGGTAACAGTGTTATAGACTTGATGGGTACCGGATTGACACAGACAATAGGAGAGATGTCTCCGGAGATGATTTTTTCGGAATATGCTCGCCATATAGGTATTGGCGGCATAGCCATGGCAGGTATTATAGGTATTATAAAATCTTCAAGTGTGATAAAATCTGCTGTAGGTCTCGCTGTCAACGAGTTTAAGGGAGGTAAAACAGCCGACAAAGAAGTGGTGCGTACTCAGCGTGATATATCGATGAAGATAATAGTCGTCGGTATAGTGCTAACGTTGATAGCTGTATTCTTGTTTTTCTATTTCGGCGTGGTAAACAACCTGTGGCATGCTTTGATAGGTATATTGTTGGTGGGTGTTATAGCTTTCTTGTTTACGACTGTTGCTGCCAATGCTATTGCAATAGTGGGTTCTAATCCTGTGAGTGGAATGACGTTGATGACTCTAATACTTTCTTCCATAGTTATGGTGGCTGTCGGTCTTAACGGGTCTGCCGGTATGACCGCCTCTCTCATTATGGGAGGCGTGGTATGTACTGCATTGTCTGTGGCAGGCGCCTTTATAACAGATTTGAAGATAGGTTATTGGATTGGAACGACACCTCGTAAACAGGAGTCATGGAAATTTGTTGGTACTCTCGTTGCTGCGGCAACAGTGGGAGGCGTTATCATGCTTTTGAATGAGACATACGGGTTTACCGGAGAGAATGCTCTCGTGGCACCTCAGGCTAATGCCATGGCTGCTGTCATAGAACCTATGATGTCAGGTGGCAATGCTCCATGGCTGTTGTATGGTATTGGTGCTGCTTTGGCTCTTGTGCTTACTGTTTTCAAGGTGCCGGCATTGCCGTTCGCTCTTGGCATGTTCATTCCGCTTGACCTTAACCTGCCGTTGCTTATAGGTGGCGCAATATCATGGTATGTCAGCACTCGTTCCAAAGATGAAAAAGTCAACAAGGCGCGTTATGACAGAGGTACTCTCATTGCTTCAGGCTTTATAGCCGGTGGCGCACTCATGGGTGTGGTGAGTGCCTTGCTACGCTTTGCCGGCGTCAATATGTATGTGGATTTCAGTGGCGCTGAAATACTCGCTGTCGTCGCATATCTTGCTATCATCGTTTATATGATATGGGACTCTAAAAGAGCAAAAATTGAAAATTAATATATATGGAAAAGTTATTGGATAAATTTTTGAGATATGTCTCTGTGGAGACGACATCAGACCCCGACTCGGAATCTCAACCGAGTACCGAGAGACAATATAACTTGTTGAGAATGTTGCGTGATGAACTGCAACAACTTGGTATCACAGCCCAACTCGATGAATACGGCTATGTCATGGCTTCTGTTCCTTCTAATATAGATAAAAAGGTTCCTGCCATAGGGTTTATTGCTCATGTGGATACTTCACCGGATGCCTCCGGAGCTGATATCAAACCTCAGATTATCAGTGATTATGGTGGTGGTGACATTTTGCTGAATCCGGATAAGGACATTTATCTCAAAGTGTCTGAGTTTCCTGAATTGAATGATTATGTCGGAAAAACCATTATCACAACTGACGGTAATACATTGCTCGGTGCAGACGATAAGGCAGGCATCGCTGCCATAATGTATATGGCACAATATGTTATGGAACATCCTGATTTTAAACACGGTGACATAAAAATAGCTTTTACTCCTGATGAAGAGATAGGCAGAGGTGTGGCGAAGTTCGATGTCAGGAAATTCGGGGCAGATTATGCTTATACTATTGATGGAGGCGCAATAGGAGAGCTGGAATATGAAAATTTCAATGCAGCTTCTGCCAAAGTTCATGTGCAGGGTTCCAACATACATCCCGGCTATGCCAAGAATAAAATGCTCAATTCCATGATAGTTGCAATGGAACTCAATGCCATGTTACCGGTAGAACAACGTCCGGAGTTTACTTCTGACTATGAGGGATTCTTCCATATCACTTCTTTTAAAGGTTGTGTTGAGGAAACGGAACTTAACTATATCATAAGAGACCATGACAGACAGAAATTTGAGGATAAGAAAGAACTTCTAACTGCTGCTGTGACATTTCTTAATAAGAAATACGGCGATGTGGTGACTCTTGAACTGAAACATCAGTATTATAATATGAGACAGGAGGTTGAACCACATTATTTTATTGTAGAAAAGGCTGTCAAGGCGATGGAGATGGCAGGTGTGAAACCTAAAGTCCAGCCTATACGTGGCGGAACTGATGGTGCTAACCTCAGTTTCATGGGTCTTCCTTGTCCGAATATTTTTGCCGGTGGACATAACTTCCATGGCAAACTGGAATATGTTCCCGTAGAAAGTATGGATAAAGCGGCAGAAGTGATTTTAAATATCATTTCTTTATTCGCAGATTGATATTTGTTATCATGATAATGTGAAATTTTGAAAATATATTTGATTTTCAGAATATCTTTGGATATTTAACGTTATATTAAAAATATAAAAGAAAATCATGAGAAGAATTGTTGCGTTTTTGTTGCTTTTGGTGTGTTTTCAGGTTAAAGCACAGGACACTTTGTTGAATGTCAAAGTCAATAATGTAACTTTTGACATGGTGTTCGTTAAAGGCGGTACTTTTGACATGGGATGTAATCCATCGGATAATTATGAATGTTATGATAAAGAAAGTCCTGTCCACAATGTAACACTGTCGGATTATTATATAGGTAGTTGTGAGGTGACACAAAAATTGTGGAATGCTATCATGAAAGAAAATCCAAGTCGTTATGTAGGCGAAGACCATCCGGTGGAAATGGTTACAATGCGTGCTGTTGGTAAGTTTATCAAAAGACTTAACGAGTTGACAGGTATGTCGTTCCGACTTCCAACTGAGGCTGAATGGGAATATGCGGCAAAGGGAGGTGCAGAATCTCAGGGTTATGATTATTCCGGTTCTGATGACGTAGATGATGTGGCTTGGTATATCGATAATTGTGTGACACAAGGAACACAACCGGTAGCCGGTAAGAAACCTAATGAATTAGGTATTTATGACATGTCGGGAAATGTATATGAATGGTGTAGCGACTGGTATGATGTCTATAAGGACAAATCCCAGGTCAACCCGGAAGGACCCATGAAAAGAGTATATCGAGTACGTCGTGGCGGTGCATGGAATAGTCCTATGAGACATTGTCGTTCCACAAACAGGTCGTTTTATGCTCCGGCTAAATGCGATTCCAATATAGGATTCCGTCTTGTGTTGCCTGTCGTTCAGAATTGATTGTTGATTTTTTAACCTGTTCGTGACATGGTTGTTTGTGTTATGGAATAAATGATATCGTAAAAAATATGACCGCATTTTGAAAATCAATACAATTATTTCATATACTTTTTAATGTGTAAAAGTGGTATGCCGGATTGTTCAGGTTGATGCCACTTTTTGTTTTTTATTTTATAAAATACAATTGAATGTTGAGGTATATTTAATATTTGAAAAATCAGAATGATATGAAAAAAATATCTAAATTTGCAACGCAAAAGACAGGAGTGAAATTGTCTGATAAAAAGAAATGAATAATTAAAAATATACTGTTATGAAGCAACTTATAGAATGTGTTCCGAATATCAGCGAAGGTCGCGATATGAACATTATTAATCAGGTTACAGCTGAAATAGAGAAGGTGGAAGGAGTGAAGCTTTTGGACGTTGACCCCGGAGCGACGACAAACAGGACTGTAATAACTTTTGTCGGTGAGCCGGCTAATGTTTGCGAGGCTGCTTTCAGAGTTGTGAAAAAGGCTTCTGAACTTATTGATATGCGTAATCATCATGGAGACCATCCCCGTTTTGGTGCTACCGATGTGTGCCCATTGGTACCTGTCGCCAATATTGATATGAAAGAGGTTGTGGAATATGCTCGCAAACTGGCACAACGTATAGGTGATGAGTTGAATATTCCGGTGTTCTGTTATGAGAGTGCTGCTTTTAACGAAGAACGCCGTAACCTGGCTAACTGCCGCGCCGGCGAATATGAGGCTTTGGCTGACCGTATCAGCAGCGACCGTTGGAAACCGGACTTCGGTCCTTGTAAATTCGATGCACATGTGGCTACAACAGGTGCTACTGCCGTTGGTGCACGTGACTTCCTCATTGCAATAAATTATAACCTTAATACTACATCTACTCGTCGTGCCAATGCTATCGCCTTCGATGTTAGAGAGAAAGGTCGCCCCATGAGAGTGGGTCCCAAGGTAACTGATAAAGTGATGAAAGATGAAAACGGAAATACCGTCATGATACCTGGTACGTTGAAAGGTACCAAAGCCATTGGTTGGTTTATTGAGGAGTACGGTATTGCTCAGGTGTCGATGAATATTACCAATATTAGCGTATCTCCTGTTCATGTGTGTTTTGAAGAGGTGTGCAGCAAAGCCGCCGATAGAGGCATACGCGTGACAGGATGTGAGATAGTAGGTCTTATTCCCAAGAAAGTTCTTATCGATGCCGGACGCTATTATCTTGCAAAGCAACAACGTTCTCTCGGCGTCAGCGAAGATGAGATAATGAAAATTGCCATCAAGTCGATGGGGCTCGATGACTTGAAACCTTTCAATCCTAAAGAAAAAGTTATAGAATTTCTCATAGCAGACAACAACAAGAAAAGTCTTGTCGATATGACATGTACCGGCTTCGCCAACGAGACTGCAAGCGAAAGTCCGGCACCCGGTGGTGGTTCTATATCTGCTTATGTCGGTGCTCTCGGTGCTTCTTTGGGAACCATGGTGGCCAATTTGTCTTCACATAAAGCCGGCTGGGATGAACGATGGGAGGAATTTTCAAAATGGGCGGAAAAAGGTCAGGCTATAAAAGATCAACTGTTGTTCCTCGTCGATGAAGATACTAATGCATTCAATAAGATTATGGATGCTCTTGGCATGCCTAAGAAGACGGAAGAAGAGAAAAACGCTCGCAAAGCGGCTTTGGAAGCAGCATCTAAGTATGCAATAGAGATACCTTTCAAGGTTATGAATGTGGCATTCTCGGCTTTTGAAGTCGTTGAGGCAATGGCTAAGACAGGTAATCCTGCCTCGGTGTCAGATGCAGGCGTCGGAGCTATGTGCTGCCGTACTGCCGTCATGGGTGCTTATCTCAATGTCAAAATAAATGCTGCAGGTATTAATGACCGCGAGTTCGCTGACAATATGGTGGCTCAGGGTGCCAAAATCGAGATTGCAGCCATGGAGAAAGAAACTGAGATATTGAAAATAGTTAACGCTATTATTAATAAAGAATAATAAGTTTTTGAAAATCAATAAAATGGAAGTAAAGGTGCAAAAGATTAAAATTTAAGACAAAAAATATTGATTATTGAAAAGTTTTTTGTACCTTTGCAACCAAATTTTGAAAGGAGATCGAGATGGCAAAAAAGACTAAAGATGCACGTATCCAGGTTATTTTAGAGTGCACTGAACAGAAGAAGTCAGGTGTTCCGGGAACATCACGTTATGTTACTACTAAAAATAAGAAAAATACCCCGGAAAGATTGGAACTTATGAAATATAATCCAATCCTTAAGAAAATGACACTTCATAAAGAAATTAAATAATATTATATAGTTATGGCAAAGAAAGTTGTTGCTACATTGCGTACTTCCGGTAAAGAATATACGAAGGTCGTATTGATGAAAAGATCTGAGAAAACCGGTGCTTACTATTTCGATGAAACTATCGTTCCTATCGATGCAGCACAGGAGTTTATCTCAAAAAATTAATACTTCGTTATTCATGATAATCTATGGCTTTCTCGTTACGACGAGAGAGCTTTTTTGGTTTTATCTCAATTATAGAATGTTATTGTTTCGTAGTTGATTTTTATGTTATCGTCATAATATCTTCTTTGCGCTTTTATAATATTAATTGTTTAACAATACTTGAGTTTCATCATTATTTTTATTGTTGTCGTCAGCTGCATCGATAAAAAATGGTGTTGTTTGTCTTGATATTAAAAAATATTAGTAACTTTGCATAAATAAAAATAAGAACTATGGGGCTTTTTTCATTTTTTAAAAAAGATAAAGAAAAAAAGGAAGACCTTGAAAAAGGGTTGGAAAAGACTCGTAATAATGTTTTCGATCGTATCTCTAAGGCTATTCTGGGAAAATCAAAGGTGGACGATGAGGTGCTTGATAATCTGGAAGAGGTGTTGGTGTCATCAGATGTTGGTGTGGATACGACATTGAAAATAATCCAAAGGATACAATCTCGTGTGGCAAGAGACAAGTATGTAGGGACTAATGAGTTGAATAATATTCTTAAAGAAGAAATAACATCTTTGTTGCAGGAGAATAATTCCGGTGACGGTTCTAATTTTGACATTCCTGAGGATAAAAAACCTTATGTCATAATAGTCGTCGGTGTGAATGGTGTAGGCAAGACCACTACTATCGGCAAGTTGGCTTATAATTTTAAGAAAGCAGGCAAGAGTGTTTTACTCGGAGCTTCCGATACTTTTCGTGCTGCCGCAGTCGATCAGTTGAAGATATGGGCAGAACGGGTAGGAGTGCCTGTGGTGTCGCAGGGCATGGGCGCAGACCCCGCTTCTGTTGCTTTCGATACTGTCAAGTCTGCTGTAGCCCAAAATGTCGATGTCGTCATCATCGATACTGCCGGACGTCTTCACAATAAGGTCAATCTGATGAATGAACTTTCAAAGATTAAAAAGGTCTGTCAAAAGGTTATTCCTGACGCTCCGCATGAAGTGCTATTGGTACTCGATGCTTCAACAGGACAAAATGCAGTGGAACAGGCTCGCCAGTTTATCGCCGCTACTGAAGTCAATGCCCTCGCTTTGACAAAACTCGACGGTACGGCAAAAGGCGGAGTGGTAATTGGTATATCTGACCAATTTAAAATACCTGTTAAGTATATCGGCGTTGGCGAAGGTATGGACCATCTCCAGATATTTGATAGAAATGACTTTGTTAACAGTCTATTTAATTGATATGTTTTGTTTTATATCATAAATGACTGACGGTTTTGTACTTGTCGTACATGATCGTCTGTTTAATTATTTTAATTATGAAGAAACCCGTATTGAATATCATTAATCTCGGTTGTTCTAAAAATAAAGTTGATTCTGAACATTTGGCAGCTTTGCTGAAAGAACGTTATACCATAGTATATGACTCTGCCGATTCATGCGACGTGGTGATTGTCAATACTTGTGGTTTTATTGGCGATGCAAAAGAAGAGTCGATAGACGTTATTTTAGAGAATGCGGAACTTCGTAAAAGTGGCGAAATAAAGAAACTTTATGTCATGGGCTGTCTTTCCCAACGTTATAGGAAAGAACTGTCATCGGAGATTCATGAAGTTGATGCTTTCTTTGGTGTTGAACCCGTTCAATATGTGGCTGCCGAACTGCTGAAGTCTGATATGTCGTTGATGCCTTGCACCGACAGGGTGCTTTCAACACCTTCTCATTATGCTTATCTGAAAATATCGGAAGGTTGTAATCGCCGTTGTTCTTTTTGTGCTATCCCGATTATTCGTGGCGAACATAAATCGGTGCCGCTCGATATTTTGGTGCAAGAGGCTGAAAAACTTGCCGAAAATGGTGTTAAAGAACTTATTCTTATTGCTCAGGACCTTACGTTTTATGGTTATGACATGGATGGCAAATCTCATATCGTAGAACTTATCGAAAGACTATGCGCTATTGAAAAAATACAATGGATACGTTTGCATTACGGTTATCCTCTCGGTTTTCCCGATGAGTTGCTGGAACTGATGCGAGACAATCCAAAGATATGTCATTATCTCGATTTGCCGCTTCAGCATATCAGTACTCCTATACTTAAAGCCATGCGTCGCGGCATCGACAGAGAACAAACTATAGCTTTTGTAAATAAAGTGCGTTCTTTTGTGCCTGATGTGGCTTTTCGCAGCACTTTTATCGTAGGTTTTCCCGGTGAGACAGAGGCGCAGTTTGAGGAATTATGCGATTTTATTAGAGAGATGAGATTTGAACGCGCCGGAGTTTTTGCCTACTCTGCTGAAGAAGGCACCCCTGCATTTGAACTTCAAGATGATGTATCGGATGAAGTTAAACAGTCTCGCGTAAGTAAGTTTATGGATATTCAACAAGATATATCTTTGGAACTTAATTCAAAACGACTTGGTAAAATAGAAAAAATTTTAATAGACAGAACAGAAGGCGATTACTATGTAGGCAGAACACAATATGATTCTCCGGAGGTGGATGACGAGGTCCTCGTTTCTAAAAAAAATAACAAGTTGGAAATAGGAGAATTTATAGATGTAAAGATAATACAGGCTGATTATTTCGATTGTTACGGAGAAGTTTTATGATTTTATGTTTAAATTATTTTATTTTTTTATTAACTTTGCAAAATGATATGACATTTTCTCTTTGAAATTGTTGAATAATAGAAATGACAAAACGCACATTATGACTGTACGACAATATATTATACTTTTTTTAAAAGGTTTAAGCATGGGTATTGTCAACGTTTTGCCGATCTCGAGCGGTACTATCTCGTTGATAGTCGGTGTTTTCGAACGTTTTATTAATTCGATTAAATCTCTTAATATCAAGGCTTTTAAACTTCTGCTCAAAGGAGAGTTTTCTGAATTTGCTCGTTATACTGATATTAAGTTTTTATCGGTGCTTCTTTTGGGTATTCTTGCCGGTATGGTACTTACTGCCGTGCTTCTTAAAGTTGTTATTATCAAATATGAAATATATTGTTGGGCTTTCTTCATAGGTCTTATTTTGGCATCTGTGGTATATGTCATGAAAACTATAGACAGAATCAATGTGAAGAATATTGTGATACTTTTAATAGGTGTTTTTATTTCTTTTTTTCTGTCAATAAAAAGTAATCCTTATCATAACGATAACTTTTTTTATTTGGTGTTATGCGGTTTGGTGGGTTCTACAGGTATGGTGGTTCCGGGCATCTCAGGTTCTCATCTTATGTTGTTGATGGGTAATTATGAACTTATAGTTACTGAGGCTATTCCGGCCTTGACTAAGGCATCTACTTTCGCTCATGGCATGAGCATATTATTTCCGTTTTGTATAGGTGCTGTAGTGAGCATTGTTACAATATCATATATTCTTTCACGATTGATGCGGGATTATCGCGATGCGACTTTATCTGCATTGAGTGGTTTTATGTTAGGTAGTCTTCCGGTAGTATATCCATGGAAAGCTCCTGCTCCGGATATGATGATTTATCATTTTTCACTTCCTCCAATGGATAAACAGTTTTTTATAGCTTTACTTATGGCCTTGTTAGGCGCTGCCATAGTTTTTATATTCGATTATTTTGCAAAACGTAAACAGCAAAGAATAGAGAATAAATCTAATTAGATTGTTTTGATTATTATGATATTATCATAGTTACATTATCCTATTTTTGATGATGTTGGTAGTGTTGTGTTATTTTCAATGTATGATGTTAATGCTATTTGTTTTTTACATAGTTTTTGATTTTTTCGCTTCCCCATATTAATTCCATTATTTTTAGAGACTCGTTGTGGTCCATGTTGCCTCTTGCCTCGAGGTTGCGTTGGATGAACACACAGTCGGTAAGTTCGGCATTATGGCATACAATATCCTCAGCAAGGGCATCACAGCTTGGAGCACCGCAGATGCCGCAGTCTATTTGTGGAAGAAGTTTTTTCAATTCAGCAATTCTTTTCATTTTTTCCAATGCTTTGAGGCGGTCCTTGTCGAGTGTCATCATAGAACGAGCTTCTATTTCACCGACTTTCATGTTGCGCATGAGATATGTCTTTTCTTCTTCGACTTCCTTTTGCCGTGTCATTTCCCCGTTACGTTCTTTGTCGGCTACGTATTTGGCTCGAGCGAACATGCGTTCACAGGTGAGAAATCTGTTGTTGCACGTAAGAATTCCACCCGGACAGCTTTGGTCACATGCCCTTAATTCTAGGAAATTTACTCCTTCTATCTCATCATTTTCTACTTTTTCCAAAAATTCTATAACATTCTGTATCTCGTCAATGGAAAGTGAATGCCGTGATATCGACAGTCTTCGTTCTCCATTTGTCAGTGATGTCAGAATACTGTCGGATGATAACTGGGCAATTGGCAGTTTCATTTCCTTATAGTCTTTCCCTTGTTTCTTTATGGTCATATATACTCTGTTATACAGAGAATCCATATTAATTACGCCATCAACATTGGATTTTGTTTCTCCTACAGGGCTTTTTACAGCAGCTATCTTAGCGGCGCAAGGAGTTATGTAAAATATTCCTATTTCATTGTCAGAATACCCCATTTCTTTCTTTAGTTTGCGGCGGATATAGATGGCAGTTATGTCGATGGGGGCTTTAAGCGGTATCAAATTGTCAACAAGACCGGGAAACTTGACTTGTATAAGTCTGACTATTGCAGGACAGAATGTTGAGATAAGTGGATATTTGTCTGGATTTTCCCTTTCATAGATGTTTTTGGCGAGAGTATATATCGGTGTGGTTATTTCTGTTTCTATGACGTGGGTGAAGCCAATGTCTTGTAATATGGAATATATGCGCGACACGCTGATGTCATTTTGAAACTGTCCCAAAAATACCGACGGTATCAGGGCAACGCGACATTTATAGTTGAATATCAGGTTGAAGTCATCTTGTTTTACATAAATGGCTTTATTAGGACATGCCTTGAAACATTCTCCGCAGTCGATACATCTGTTTTCATATATCTTGGCTTTACCGTCACGTACTCTTATCGCTTCGGTAGGACATACCCTCATGCAGTGAGAGCATCCGGCACAAATATCTTCGTTTATTTGAAGGGCGTGAAAAAAAGTCATTATCGGTCAGTTTTCATTTCTTGTTTGTTTATCTTGTCATTGTCAACCGAGGTTAACCTCCATTTCTACTGTCGTTCCAACTCCAACGGTAGAGGAGACGTTAAGTCTGTCAACATTTTTCTTTATGTTGGGAAGACCCATGCCGGCACCGAATCCCATATCTCTGACTTCCGGACTTGCCGTAGAATTGCCTTCCTGCATTGCCCATTCTATATCTGGGATGCCGGGTCCTTTATCTATTACCTTCATTATTATCTTGTCGGCGTCTATATCGGCAGTTATTACACCGCCATAAGCATGTGCAATGGCATTGACTTCCGCTTCGTATAGAGCTACAACCACTCTTTTTATTATGGAAGGGTTGACTGCAAGTTGCTTCAAAGTTTTTTTTATTGAACTTGAGGCAGAACCGGCATTGACGAAATCGTTTTCTATTACTGTAAATTCAAGGTGCATGATGATGGATTTATGGTTAATAAACAGGTAACATGCCATTGCTGTATAATATGCCGCTGGTCTTGAACATGGAATAATCACATTCGATAAGTACCATGTCGTTGTCTTTTGCCAATTCTATCATCTCAGGCGTCGGTTTTTTCTTTCTTACGAAGATTATCACATCTAAATTGCCCATCTCACATGTCCTTATTGTCTGAACGGTGCATAATCCGGTCATTATGACAGGATTGTTGTCGCCGAGGGTCAGAATGTCGCTCATCAGATCTGATGCGAAGGCATAGTCATATTCCTCGTCAAGACGTTCTTCTCCGCATGCTACTTTGCCGTTAAGCAATTCTACTATTGTTCTAATTTTCATAGTTGATATTTGAATTTAATTATATCATTCGTTGCTTGAAATTTAATCAATTACTAAATTATTGTGAAGAGCCTATCTCTTTAAGATTTTCTTCTATCATTTCTTTAAGATACTTCATAATAGAGACATCCTGCATAGGCATTCCATCAAGAGCTTCTTTTATTTCTTCAGTATCGAAAACAAACTCGTCGTTGTCCGTTATATGTTTATAAACGAATCTGATATTCTGATATTGTGAGCATAGCATCACTATGGTTCCTGCAATGTCACCCATCGGAGGTCTGTCGATATGGTCATGTTGAAACCAAAAATCGAGTGTAGTCCCTTTCCCCAATACACTTTCTATCTTCATGCCTCCGCCGCAAAGTTCCGTGTTCATCTTGATGAGGGGCAGTCCTATTCCTACTTTACGAGTTTTGCGTGTTGTTGTCCACGGGTCAGTGACTTTGGCAAGAAATTCCGGACTCATGCCTTTGCCATTGTCTTTTATTGTGAAAGCATAGATGTTGTCTTTTATGCTTTCGTGTATTGTGAGTTCTATCAGCGTGGCATTGGCTGCTATGGAATTCTCCAAGAGATCATATACGTGTAATGACAATTCTTTCATAACATATTGATTATATTATCCATACAGAAGTTGTAGCTTCTCTTTTGGTTCTGTTTCCACAAATCTGCCGTCTTCTCCATTGAGTGTGCGTCGGAACTCATCGAAAGAGAGGTCATACATGTTTAAAATACTGTGTACTTCTCCTATGATATGAATGAAATGAGCATCGGAACTTTTGATGAAACTGAACCGTTTCAGATATGCAAATTTCTTGAGAAAATCTTCTTTTTTGACATGTTTCGATATCTCAAGGGCATCAGCTTTGATGTCCGGTGGAACAAATCCGAGCTGACTCATAAGACTGTATGCCGGTTTGTTGACATGTGCCGGAACAAACAATCCTCCAATTTCATGGACCTTGTCGTATAACTCGTCCAAACCGGCATCCAGGGCGGATAGCAACAACCATTCCTCTTCACCTACGACTTCTTCCTCTTTATCTACTATAAGTTGATAACCAAACCGTTCTTCGTCATTGGGAATGTGAGGCAGATGTGCGTCTAAAAACTCCTGAAAAGCATCTAATTGCTCGTCTGTTTCAAAATACGCAAGGGCATGAGCTTCTTCCATTGTTGTCATTTCAACTCCTCCAATGACTAATAGACCGTTTTCGATTCCAAGTTGCCGTGTAACTTTGACTTGTCTTGTCGTATTATGGTCTGTTATTGCTATCGCGTCGAGGTGCAGTTTCTTGGCTTGCTCTACAATGGCGGAAGGAGACATATAGATGTCTCCGCACGGTGAAAGCACGGTGTGAAGATGCAGATCGGCGCGATATTTTTTCAGTTCCATTGCCGGCACTTTGTGTCGTCTTAATTGTTTAATAAATTATATACTCGTCCTGCTATTTCGTATGTTGTCATACTTGTTTGAAGTATGGGTATCTCTTCTTCGTCACTCTGTTTTAAGGTGTCTTCATTGGCTCCAAGATTCTTGACTAATATGATGCAAGACAATTCTTTTAATGAAGCTACAGCCATGACGTTTTTATGTGTTTGGAGTGTGATCCAAATATTCCCGGCATCGGCATTGCCCATGACATCACTTAGAAGGTCGGAAATGTAGCAACCGTCAATGTCGCGTTCCAAGCCGCTTTCCCCGGAAAGAATTTTAAGCCCTAATTTTTCAACTAATTCTTTAACTTTCATGATTGAATGGTTTTGTTTAAAGTGCAAATTTATCAAAGAATTGCATATAAATCAAGTTTTTGTTTTACTTTTTTATAACTGTAATAAAAAATTATGAAAAGAAAGATTGAAATAATTGATTTAAAGTGTTTTTGCAATTGTTGTGAAGTTTCGTCAAGAAAAGTGGAAAGTTTGTTATATGTTCTGAATATAAAGAAAAAATGTTTGATGATTCAATAATTGAATAAATATTAAAAATAATTGTATAGTAATAATGCTTTTTATGGCTGTTGATGGAAGTTGTGGATGAAGATAAAAAAGTGAAGAAAAATGATGAAATTTAACAAAAAATTATTGGCAATTTTTTGTAAATAAAAAAAGAAATTGTATATTTGCCTTTTCTTTGCGAAATGTAAAGAATAATTTGAATTATAACTTAAATCATTCATTAACATAATATTAAGAAAATGGCAAAAGTAAAATCTTTGGCAGAACTGAAAGCTATGAGAGAGAAGCTTCAGTCGAATCTGGACCTTCGCGAAAAGAGTGATGATCCGGAATCATTGGTCCAGATCAAAGTCGCTATGGCTACATGCGGTATTGCATCCGGAGCAAAGCAAGTTATGGAGCACATGATGGAAAAAGCGGACGAGTTGAAACTTCGTATTGTTTTCACACAAACAGGATGTATGGGTTATTGTCATGCAGAACCTACGATAGAAGTTAAGGTTCCCGGCAAAGACCCTATTGTTTTTGGTCATGTTGACAACAAAAAGGCTGATGAGATTCTCGAAAAATACATCATGAACAATGAGTTGGTCGAGGGAATTATTCCGGTTAACTATGAAACTATCGATTAATTGAACTAAATAGGAGGACTTTATATGACAAAAATCAAAACGCACGTGCTTTGCTGCGGCGGTACCGGTTGTAAAGCATCTGCAGGCGATGAAATTATCAATAATTTCAATGCCATATTAAAGGAGAAAGGTCTTGAAAATGAGGTACAAGTCATTAGAACCGGTTGCTTCGGTTTTTGTGAAAAGGGACCTATAGTAAAAATGTTGCCTGATAATACATTTTATACTCAGGTAAAACCTTCGGATGTGAGGAAAATCGTTGAAGAACATATCGTCAAAGGACGTAAAGTTACGGATTTACTCTATCTCGACCCTGAAAACAAACAGCATGTTTCTGACTCCAAACACATGGGATTTTACAAGAAACAGCTTCGTATAGCTTTGCGTAACTGCGGCTTTATCAATCCTGAGGACATTGATGAATGTATCTCACGTGGCGGTTATGAGGCTTTGGGTAAGGTATTGACAGAAATGACGCCTGAACAGGTTATTGATGAGGTTACAAGGTCAGGACTTCGTGGTCGTGGCGGGGCAGGATTCCCGACAGGTGTGAAATGGGGTCTTTGTGCAAAAAATAAGGCAGACCAGAAATATGTGGTATGTAATGCTGATGAAGGTGACCCGGGTGCATTTATGGATCGTTCCATCATGGAAGGAGACCCGCATTCTGTAATAGAAGCTATGGCAATATGCGGTTATGCCATAGGTGCAACCAAAGGTCTCGTGTATATACGTGCCGAATATCCTCTCGCCATACATCGTTTACAGGTGGCAATAACTCAGGCACGTGAGTATGGTTTGCTTGGACAGGGTATCCTTGGGACAGATTTCGAATTTGATATAGAATTGCGATATGGTGCCGGCGCTTTTGTGTGCGGTGAAGAAACAGCTCTTATTCATTCTATGGAAGGTCAACGTGGTGAGCCGACTTTCAAGCCACCGTTCCCTGCTGTGTCAGGATATCTCGGAAAACCTACCAACGTTAACAACGTCGAAACATTTGCAAATATTCCTATTATCATCACAAAAGGTGCTGAATGGTTCTCAAAAATAGGTTCGGAGAAATCAAAAGGAACTAAAGTATTTGCTTTGGCAGGACAAATTAATAATGTCGGTCTTATTGAGGTTCCTATGGGTATCACCTTGCGTGACATCATATATGAAATTGGTGGCGGTATCAAGAACGGACGCGAGTTCAAGGCAGTACAGACAGGTGGTCCTTCAGGAGGCTGCTTGACAGCTAAACACCTGGATACAGCTATTGACTATGATAACCTCGTGGCAGCAGGCTCAATGATGGGCTCAGGCGGTATGGTCGTCATGGATGAGACATCATGTATGGTGGCAATAGCTAAGTTCTATCTTGAATTTACATGCGAAGAAAGTTGCGGCAAATGTTCACCTTGCCGTATCGGTAACAAGAGAATGTTGGAAATCCTTGACAAGATTACTAAAGGTAATGGTACAATGCATGACCTCGAAGAGTTGCGTAACCTTGCAACCGTTATTAAAGATACAGCTTTGTGCGGTCTCGGTCAGACATCTCCGAATCCTGTGTTGTCAACACTGGATAACTTCTGGGATGAATACGTTGAACATGTCGTTGACAAGAAGTGTCGTGCCGGCGTTTGTAAACAATTGATGCATTATGAAATAGATCCTGTCAAATGTATCGGTTGCGGTGCTTGTGCTCGCGTATGTCCTCAAAATGCTATCTCGGGTGAGAAGAAGATGGCACATTATATTGATAACTTGAAGTGTATCAAGTGTGGTGCTTGCTATGAAAAATGTAAATTTGGTGCAATCTCTGTGAAATAATCTTAGAAAGGAACATTAAAATGGTAAAATTAACTATAGACAATAAACCGGTAGAAGTTGCAGAAGGCACAACGATATTGAAAGCTGCCCGTCAGGCCGGTATTCATATTCCTACCTTGTGTTATTTTGAATTGGCAGGAATGAATTTTGAGAACAAACCTGGTGGTTGCCGTGTTTGCGTCGTTGAAGTCGCAGGAAGAAGAAACCTCGCTCCGGCATGTGCTACCGACTGTATGGAAGGAATGGTGGTATTTACACACTCGCAACGTGTTATCAATGCTCGTCGTACTGTAGTGGAACTTATCCTTTCCGACCACCCGACAGACTGTCTTACTTGCGCTAAGTCAGGACAATGCGAGTTGCAGAAGTTGGCTCAAAACCTCGGTATCCGTGAGATTCCTTTCAAAGGTGAACAATCGACGTATCGTATGGATATGTCTCCTTCTATCATTCGTGACGTTGACAAATGTATCATGTGCCGTCGTTGCGAGAATATATGTAACAATATTCAGAGTGTCGGTGCTTTGTCGGCAGTGAATCGTGGCTTCCAGGCTGTGGTGGCAACGGCTTTTGAACAGGATATGGTGGATTCTCCATGTACAATGTGCGGTCAGTGCGTACAGGTATGTCCTGTGGGCGCTCTCAGCGAGGTGGATGATACCCGTAATGTTATGGCAGCCATCAATAATCCTAAGAAAACTGTCATCGTTCAAACAGCTCCTGCAGTACGTGTTGCTATAGGCGAAGAGTTTGGCTTGGAACCAGGTACCATTGTGACAGGTCAACTCGCTGCAGTATTGCGTCGCCTCGGATTTGACTATGTCTTCGATACAGATTTTGCAGCCGACTTGACAATCATGGAAGAAGGTACGGAGCTCTTAGGTCGTATATCCAAGTTTATGCAAGGAGACAAGTCTGTTCGTCTGCCAATCTTGACGTCATGTTGTCCCGGTTGGGTTAATTTCTTTGAGCATAATTTCCCTGATATGCTCGATGTACCTTCAACGGCAAAATCACCTCAGCAAATGTTTGGCGCTATAGCAAAGAGTTATTGGGCTGAGAAAATGGGTATCAACCGTGAAGATTTGATAGTGGTGTCTATAATGCCTTGTCTTGCCAAGAAATTTGAATGTAAACGTGAAGAGTTCAGTGTTAACGGAAACCCTGATGTGGATTATGTACTCTCAACACGTGAATTGGCGCGTCTTATCAAACAATTCAACCTCGACATAAAAGATATGTCTTGTGAAGACTACGATGACCCGCTTGGCGAATCGACAGGTGCTGCTGTTATTTTCGGTGCAACCGGAGGTGTGATAGAGGCAGCCACACGTACAGCTTATGAGGTGTTTACAGGTAAGACTTTGGAGAAAGTTGACTTTACTGAACTTCGTGGTCTCGAAGGTATTCGTGAGGCTTGGGTTGACTTTAACGGTACTCCTATACATATCGGCATCGCCCATGGTCTTAAGAATGCCCGCACCCTTCTCGAAAGAATACGCGAAGGTAAAGAACAATTCCATGCTATTGAAGTTATGGCTTGCCCCGGAGGCTGTATAGGTGGCGCCGGTCAACCTTATCATCATGGAAATAGCAGCATACTGAAAAAACGTTATGATGCTATATATCGCGAAGATGCCAACAAAGCTATCCGTAAATCTCACGAGAATCCTTCGATACAGAAACTATATGCAGAATTCCTCGGAGAACCTTGCGGACATAAATCTCATGAGTTGTTGCATACTCATTATTTCGACAAGTCAGACTATGTAGAGATTGCCGAATAATATGTTTTGTTAACTAAGTAAAAAATAGAAAAATTGATATTATGGCAGTAATAAAATTATCAGAATCCAAGGTGAACTTCATTAAGGACGTTTGTAAATCTTTCGGCAATAAACCCGGCGAAGTTATCAATGTGCTTCACAAAGTACAGGGCGAATATGGATACCTTTCTGCAGAAGTTCAGGAAGTAATTGCTAATGAACTTAATATTCCAATCTCAAGAGTTTATGGTATTGTCTCGTTCTATTCTTTCTTTACCATGACACCTAAAGGGCGTTATCCGATTTCTATCTGTCTTGGTACAGCATGTTATGTGCGTGGCGCAGAAAAAGTACTCGATGAATTCAAACGTTTACTTAATATTCAGGTGGGCGGCACAACAGATGATGGCAAGTTCTCGTTGAACTGTTTGCGTTGCGTCGGCGCTTGCGGTCTGGCTCCTGTTTTGACAATAGGTGACAAGGTCTATGGGCGTATGACACCGGATAAAGTCAAGGAAGTTATTGCAGAATATAATTGATTGACATCTTGTACAATTATATGGAAGGCTGTCGCAAGACAGCCTTTTTCCATTGTTGTCATCTTATACACCTATTTATATATAGTTTTTTTTATTTAATCTCGATTAACGAATTTTTTTGTACTTTTGTATTTTCTTTGACTCGTATAAATAAAAACAGACCATTATGTTTAAAATTGTCGATAAAAAAGCATTGGACAAGGATACGTTTATGATGGAACTTTATGTTCCTCGTATTGCATCGTCTGCTCTTCCCGGACAGTTCCTTATTATAAGAATGAAAGAAGGTTCTGAACGTATTCCTTTGACTATTAGTGATAATGACGCTGAGAAAGGTACCGTTAAAATAGTTTATAAGGTTATCGGTAAATCTACACAAGAAATGTCACAATATGATATTGGTGACGTCTTTGCTGATGTCGTCGGTCCTCTTGGTCGTCCTTCCGAATTTATCAACATGACTGATGAGGAAAGACATAATAAAAAATTTGTGTTTATTGGCGGCGGTGTCGGTATAGCTCCTATTTATCCTCAGGTTAAATGGCTTTATGAACATGGTGTAAAAGCAGATGTCATTATTGGAGCCAAAACGAAAAACTTGTTGGTTTATGTTGATGAATTATCGTCGATATCGAATCTTTATGTTACTACCGACGATGGCACATCGGAGTATAAAGGACTTGTTACCGATACTTTGCAGACTCTTATTGACAAAGGTAAACATTATGATGAGATAGTGGCAATAGGTCCGATGATAATGATGAAATTCGTTACTAAGATGGCGATGCGTCTCGGTATAAAATGTACTGTGAGTCTTAACTCGCTGATGGTCGATGGTACTGGAATGTGTGGCGCTTGTCGTGTAATGGTTGGTGGTGAGATGAAATTTACTTGTGTCGATGGTCCGGAATTTGATGGATATAAGGTGGATTTTGACCTCGCCATGAAACGTCAGGCTATGTATAATAATGTAGAGGGACGTAAAATTCTGGAGAAAGAAGAGTTAGAAGAAGGTCATATTTGTCATATCGGTGGTATAGCTGAAGAGGTTCGCGATAAACGTCACAGAGTGCCTGTAAGAGAACAATCTCCCGAAGTGAGAAGACATAATTTCAATGAAGTATGTCTCGGTTATTCTATGGACGAGGCTGTTGTTGAGGCTCAGCGTTGTCTTCAATGCAGAAAACCTGCCTGTGTGGATGGCTGTCCGGTGAATATCAACATACCTCAATTTATAAAATATATACAGGAAGGTGATTTTGAGAAGGCTGCCATAGTAATAGATAAAGACTCGGCATTGCCTGCCGTATGTGGTCGTGTCTGCCCGCAAGAGTCCCAATGTGAGGGTAATTGTGTCATGGGTAAGAAATATGAACCTATTGCCATTGGTAAATTGGAACGTTTTATTGGAGACTGGTCCCGTGAAAATAATCTCGAACTTGCCAAACCTATGGCAAAAAATGGTCATAAAGTAGCTGTCGTTGGGAGTGGTCCTTCCGGAATAACTTGTGCCAAAGAATTGCTGACTATGGGGTATGACGTTACTGTGTTTGAGGCTCTTCATGAGTGCGGCGGCGTTCTCGTGTATGGAATCCCTTCATTCCGTCTGCCGAAACATACAGTGGTGCGTCATGAGATAAATAATGTGGAGAAACTTGGCGCTAAATTCGAGCGTGATGTCATTATTGGTCGTACTTTGTCAATAGATGACTTGTTGGATAATGAAGGCTTTGATGCCGTTTTTGTGGGTTCTGGTGCAGGACTGCCTAAGTTTATGAATATCAAGGGTGAAAACTACTGCGGAGTGGTGTCTGCCAATGAGTTCCTTACACGTAACAATCTTCTGTTTTCTTATAAGAAAGGATATGACACCCCTAACTATGTCGGAAAACGTGTTGCTGTGGTGGGTGGTGGTAACGTGGCAATGGATGCGGCACGTACCGCCTTGCGTCTTGGCTCGGAAGTGTCCATAGTATATCGCCGTTCAGAGAAAGAGTTGCCGGCTCGTGTGGAAGAGGTACATCATGCTAAGGAAGAAGGCATAGTTTTCCATCTTCTTACCAATCCGGTGGAAATATTGGGAGATGAGAATGGTTGGGTCAATGGAATGAGATGTGTCAAAATGGAACTTGGTGAACCTGATGCTTCCGGACGTCGCAGACCTGTTGAAATACCTGATTCGGAATTTGTCTTGGATGTCGATATGGTGATAATGTCTCTCGGTACTTCACCTAACCCGTTGATATCATCTACTACAAAAGGTCTTGATGTCGATAAACATAATTGTATCATTGCCAATGAAGCAACAGGTGCCACATCTCGCAAAGGCATTTTTGCCGGCGGTGACGCCGTAAGTGGTGCCGCAACTGTAATACTTGCTATGGGCGCCGGTAAAAAAGCTGCCCATGCTATTGATGAATATGTTAAATCATTGTATGTGTAATATTTAAAGACTTGTTATTATGAATTGCAGAAAATTGTTTTTTACTTTCGCTTTTGTATTGTCTTGTATTTCAATGTTTGCCCAACGTATTGAATATGTCGATGTTGCCGGTAAACCTGATGGTAAATATCTTGATGATAGTAGTGATATCACCATTGAAGGTGAAGTGTTGAATGGTAAGAAGAATGGTACCTGGGTTGAGACCTATTCTAAAACGGAAGTGCCTCATTTTATCATTCAATTTAAAAATGGTAAAAAAGATGGATTGTTTCTTGAGTTTGACAAACAGGCATCTCTGTTGAAAAAAATCGAATATAAGGACGGAGAGATGAATGGGGTTTATTATCAATGGTATAAAGGTGGCCGCCTCGCAAAATCATTTTCGTATCTTAATGGAGTTTTACATGGACCTTCGGTTATTTGTTACGACAGAGGCCCGATTCAGGAAGAGTCTAACTATAAAAATGGCTTCCGCGATGGTCTTACGATATGGTACAATTATGCTGATAGAGAACAAGGCTCGAAATATGCTGCTTATAATTATAAGGACGGACTTTTTGAAGGACTGCAAGAGACTTATTATGATAACGGTACTGTGAAATCACGCAAGATGTTCTCTAACAACGTACAAAATGGTATGGCTTATGAGTTTTATGAGGATGGAAGTGTAAAAACAGAAGCCAACTATAAAAAAGGCTCTCTTTCCGGTAGTATGAAAGAATATAAAAAAGGTGAGAAAAGACTTTGATTATTGTTGTCCTAAGGTTTTATGACGAATGCTGTTACTGCCGCCTTTCTTTTTGGCAGTGGCTTTTTGTCCCATGTATTTACTCTTCTTGGGTTTTACATTGAAATTGCTGATTGCATTCTCTTTCTTGGGTTCAACAGGACGTATTGTTGGCGATGAGGCTCTTTCATGGGTGTAGTTTTTATTATATGTTATCGAATATGGATAATTGCTTTTTGAAGCACATGATGATATGCCTGTGATGATACATAATGATATCGCTACAATAATATAAATGCGGAGTCTTGCCATAATTATAACATTTTGTTCCATAAATTTTACGTTGTAAAATTACCAATTATTTTGTATCGCATTGTTTTTTTTGAAAAATATTTTTGATAGACAGTTTTAATTAACAATATGCTGTTAATAAAAATATTTTGAACTTAATTATTAAGATTTGACAATTTGATGTATTTTTGCAGACGATAAGTGGTGTCCGTAAGGACTTAATAGGGAATCGGGTGTGAATCCCGGACAGTTCCCGCTGCTGTGATCTTTTGTAGCTGAGACTATTATGTCACTGTGTGTCCCAAAATACACGGGAAGGCGGTCTCAGTTGGAAGTAAGTCAGAAGACCTGCCATCTGTCATTGACAACAAAGCTTTCGGGACAAAAGCGTGTCGAAAAAATTTGACTTTCGATGGTTTTATCCTAAAAGTTTTGAGGAAATTATTTTTAAAACCTTAAAACTATTAAATTATGTTAAAAAAATTTACTTTGTTTTTTATTTTGGGAATGATGTTCCCGATGTTGCACCTTAATGCTCAACAAGATGCTTCTATCTCACCGGATGAGATCCGTTTTTGGATAGGTGATGGCGATAATGAGGTGGTCTTTATCGTTAATTGGAATGACCCGGATACGGCTTTGGCTTGGGGCTACCGTTTTTCAGATGAAATGGTGACTGTAAAAACTATTATGGATGATATTGCAGCTGCCGATGAACGTTTTGCTTATCAGCATGCCGGAACTATGGTTAATGATTTGACATTTGACAATGGTACTCTCAATCTCTCTCTCAGTGGTCAATATTGGCTATACCTTGTCAATGGCACTATGGCAATGAATTATTTTGATACTGAACTGGTCTCAGATGGTGATTATATTAAATGGGGTGACGAGTCTTGTAGTACTATCGTAGGAGATTGGATTTACGTATGGACTAAAGAGGTGGCTCCGGTATATCCTCTTGCCGATGATGCCACTATTGCTGCAGAAGATATACTTTATTGGATAGGAGAGGGAGATAACGAAGTCATCTTCATCGTAAATTGGAACAATCCCAATGTGGCTTTGGCCTGGGGCTACCGTTTTGATGGAGAAAGTGTAGTAGTTAAAGATGTGATGGATGCCATCGCTGCCGAAGATGAACGCTTCGCCTATCAGGAATCTGCAGGTTTTCTTACCAATTTGACATATTCAGATGAACAGTATGATTTGACACTCTACGGTCAATATTGGCTTTATTTGTTGAATGGTACTATGTCTATGTATTCTTTTACAGAACAGACTGTCGTCAATGGAGATTATATAAAATGGGGCGATGAGTCATGTGCTACTGACCTCGGTAATTGGGTTTATGTTTGGACTCAGCCGGTGATACCGGTGACTCAGTACAACGATATTGCAGATAATCTGCAGTTTTTGTTATCGATGTTTCCCAATCCGGCTTCTGATATATGTAAATTGTCGCTTGCTGCCGACAATGAAGTGTTGAATGTCTCAGTTGTTGATTTGCAGGGAAGAATCTATGACAGCAGAAAAGTGTATGTCAATGGAATGAAGGAGATTACATTATCAGTAAGTGACCTCGTTTCTGGATTATATGTAATATGGATTAATGGTTCTGATGTCAATAGGATGTATAAACTCATGGTAAAGTAAAATGAGAAAAATCATATTATTTTGTCTGTTATTGTCCATCCTTCCTGTTGTTGTGAATGCACAGTATGCACCTCCGGCAGGACAGGATGGCAGTACTGCCATACATTGTGACTCATCAGTTTTTGTGGGATGGGCGACTTCATGTGTGATAGAACGCGGGTTGCAACAGCTCGGCAATCCTTCGCTCGGATATGCTTCCTATGGTGATGAAACTGCAGGGTGCGGAAAGGCTGACAACAATGTTGTGAGCCTTGGAGATGGAGGAGTTGCTGTGTTCTCTTTTGAATCTCCGATATGTAATGCACCGGGGCCAGATTTTGCCGTCTTTGAGAATTCTTTCGATGATGACTTCCTTGAACTCGCTTTCGTAGAGGTTAGCTCTGATGGAATCAATTATTTCAGATTCCCGGCAGTGTCATTGACACAGACTGATACTCAAATTGATGGCTATGGTACTATAGATGCCACTCTGATACATAATTTCGCCGGCAAATACAGAGCCTTGTATGGCACTCCCTTTGACCTTGACGATGTGGAGGATTCTCCTTTGCTCGACAAAAATAATGTGCGTTATGTGCGCATAATCGATGTGGTCGGCTCTATCAACCCTCAATATTCTACTTATGATTCCAATGGCAATATTGTTAATGATCCATGGCCAACACCGTTTTTTTCTTCGGGATTCGATGCTGATGCAGTAGGTGTGATACATGATGTGTTGCATAATGCCCTGACGGAGATTAATGTTGCTGACAGAATGGTTTATCCTAATCCGTTCCATGATTTTATTGTGTTTGATATTTCAGAAAATGCCGATTGTGCCGTGTATGATATTATGGGGCAAGTCGTTATACATAAATCTTTGTCTTCAGGTGTAACACGAGTTGCAACTGCAGATTTGCACCCCGGCTGTTACGTCATTCGTTTGTTTATTGATGGTCGTATTGTCAATAAAAAAATGATTAAGAAATGATGATGAAAAGGTGTTTTGTCGTTTTGTCGTTGATGTTGTTTGTTTTTGTGGCAAAGGCGCAGGATACCATAGTACTTCAGACAGTGGAAGTTGTGGATTCTCCTTTGAAAAAGACAGCAGAGGCTTCTATGGAACGTTCTATGGATCCTTCATTGATAAAACGGCTTAATACCGTCTCCATGTCTCAACTTTTAATACAGCATAGTCCTGTTTTTATTAAGACTTATGGTCCCGGAGGCCTTGCCACGGCTTCATTCAGAGGTACTACGCCAAGCCACACCCTCGTGTTGTGGAATGGTTTCAGACTTAATACTCCTTCTTTGGGACAGGTCGATTTTAGTACCATACCTGTTTTCATGACTGACAATATAGCTTTGCAGTGGGGGAGCAGGACTTCTTCAAATAGCGGAGGTCTCGGTGGCGTAGTCAATATTGAAAATAACGGATATTATGGTGATGGCTTGATATTGGATCTTAAACAAAGTTATGGCAGTTTTAATTCTATTGGTTCTTATCTGACATTGGGATATTCTGCCGAAAAATGTTTTGTTAGGGTAAAAGCATATCGTAATTCATCAGACAATGATTTTGAATATAATAATGTGGCTCTTATTCCTCATCAAGCCATGAGACAAAAAAATGCCGACTTCGTTGATTATGGAGTCATGCCGGAAGCAGAGTTCAAGTTTAAAAATTCTCTGTTGTCAGTAGTGTCATGGAATCAGTGGAGTTACAGAAACCAACCTCAGATAATGCCCAATGTCAACAATGACAATACTAAGGAATATAATGAAAATGTCTTTTCACGCAATTTCATTTCTTACAAGTATTATTGGAATACCGGCTATCTGATGTTGAAAACGGCGTGTTTTTATGAACAACAGCATTATTTCCTTCAATCATATACTTCTGACGGTCATCCGGTGACAACTGTTAATACCGATAATGATGCATTTTCTTTTTTTAATATAGTGGATTTGGAGCAAAGGCTCGCTCTTCGTTGGAATCTTCATGCTAAAATACAGTGGGATAACGAACATGTGAAAGCTGATAATTATGATAGCCTGAAGAAACGTAATATTTTGTCGATCTATGCTGCAGTCAACGGGAAATTATTGGGTAATCTGAACTTGCGTTTGACATTGCGTAATGATATCGTCGATGGTACTAATGTAGGTCTTTTTCCTACTGCAACATTGTCTTATGTTTTCTTTAATATCAAAGAATTATCGGCTAATGTTGGTTATAGTCACAACTATAGAAGTCCGAGCCTTAATGATTTATACTGGACTCCGGGTGGTAATCCGGAACTTAAACCGGAAAATGGTAAAACATGGGATTTTAATCTGAAATATCAGAAAGAAATTAAAAGATTGAAAATAGAGTCGCAACTTGGTATTTATTATTCAATGGTTAATGATTGGATACAATGGGTACCAACAACTTATCGTTACTGGATACCTGAAAATGTATCTGAGGTACTTGCATACGGTTTAGAGCTCCATGTTGGTCTTGATTATTCATTTAAGGACTTGAACCTCTCATTGTCAGGTAATTATGTATATAGCAGTACATCTGATATGAGTGAAATGGCGGAATTGCAGAATACGAAAGGGAAACAATTGATATATATACCAAAACATCATGCCAATGCTTTTTTGTCTGCTCGTTGGAAAACATGGAATGTTTCATATACCATGGAGTTTACCGGCAGACGTAATACTTCTATGAATGATGATGAGTTTTTTGCTTTTCAGTTGGACCCTTATATGTTGCACCATCTCAGTTTTGGAAAACAGATTTGTAAATTTAACATAGAAGCACGTCTTAATAATTTTACTAACGTCGATTATCAGGCTGTTCTTTGGCGAGCTATGCCGGGAATAAGTTGGGAAGTGATGATAGGATATAAATTATAATTTAAATTTAGATAATATGAAAAAGATTTTTGTAAATATTTGTATTGCATTGCTGATATTTTCGGCATTGTTGACTTCATGTAATAAAAAAACTATTGATAATCCAAATTATAACAATGAGATTGGGAAAGGAGTATTTGTGTTGAATGAAGGTACATTTACTTATGCCAATTCTTCATTGACATTCTATGATAATGTTGCAGATACTGTTGGAAACAATATTTTTTATAAGGCAAATATGGCGCCTGTCGGCGATATTGCACAGTCTCTGTGTCTTTATGGCAATAGCTTGTTTATTGTGGTGAATAATAGTGGGTATATTTATAAAGTCGATGCAAGAACTGTTAAATATCAGGCAAAGTTGGATAATTTAAACTCTCCTCGTTATATGATTCCTGCTAAAGACAATAAGGCTTATGTTTCCGACCTTGAACGAACCGGTCTGTGGATTGTCGATATGAATGAAATGAAAGTGACAGGCTTTGTGGAGACAGGAAATACTACGGATAGAATGGTAAGTCTTGGAAATCGTATTTTTGTATGTAATTGGTCAAACTATTATGTACCGGAAACCTCTAATGAGACTGTCCAGGTCATAGATGTTGACTCTGATTCATATATTGCTGAGATTAAAGTCTCTAAAGAACCAAACAGTATCGTAACGGATGCTGACGGAATGATATGGGTACTATGTAGCGGTGGTTATTCCGGAGAAAAAGACCCTGCCTTGTATCGCATTGACCCGGTGACATGTTCCGTAGTCGATGTTTTCCGATTTGACAACCAAAGCTATCCTTCGTCATTGGCTGTTGACAATACAGGAGAGATTCTATATTTTCTGAATGGTGGCTATGGTACTTTGGATTTATACAAGATGTCGATTTATGACAAGGCTTTGCCTGATGCTCCTTTCATACTGGCTGGTTCACGAAATTTTTATAACGTGAGTGTGTCTCCGGAAAATGGAGAAATATATGTGGCAGACGTGAAAAACTATACTCAAAATGGAGAGGTGTTTCGTTATACTTCTGATGGTGATTTGATATCCTCATTTACTGCCGGTATTATTCCTAACTATATGTTGTTTAACTGATTATAGAACAGATATATGTGTCTCGCTCCAGTTGTTGTATGCTGATGTTTTTTTGTTAAATGATTATGTTATGTCTTTTTTTGATGAATTGTATATTATTAAGAGAACGGGAAAAAGAGTCCCTTTTTCTGTTGATAAGATAAAAAATGCAGTACAGAAAGCGTTTCTTTCTGTAGGTGGTTTTGCATCGCAAGAGATACTTACAAATATCCTTTCCCGATTGAATATCTATGATGGTATATCTGTAGAAGATATTCAGAATCAGGTTGAAAATGCCTTGATGGCGGAACGTTATTATAATGTTGCAAAAGCTTATATTCTTTATCGCCAACGCCATTATGAAGACAGAGAGGTAAAAGAAAAACTCGATTTTCTTATAAATTACTGCAATGCCCGTAATGCGGCTTCCGGTAGTAAATATGATGCAAATGCCAATGTCGAGAAAAAGAATATTGCCACATTGATAGGAGAATTGCCAAAGTCCAACTTTATTCGTCTCAATAGAAGGATGTTATGTGACAGAATAAAAGATATGTATGGTAAGGAATTGGCAGACAGATACCTTTATCTGTTAAACAATCATTTCATATATAAAAATGATGAAACAAGTATAGCCAATTATTGTGCAAGTATTACTATGTATCCTTGGCTGTTGGAAGGAACGAAGTCTATTGGCGGTAATGCGACTCGTCCTACTAATCTTAAATCGTTTTGCGGTGGCTTCGTCAATATGGTGTTTATGGTTTCCAGCATGTTGAGCGGTGCATGTGCTACTCCGGAATTTCTCATGTACCTGAATCATTTTATTCAAAAAGAGTATGGTGATGATTATTACCATCGTGTTGATGAGGTGGTGGATTTGTCGTTGCGTAAAAGAACACTCGACAAGGTTATTACAGATTGCTTTGAACAGATTGTATATTCCATAAATCAGCCTACCGGCGCAAGGAATTTTCAGTCTGTGTTTTGGAATATTTCATATTATGACAAGTATTATTTTGAAAGCCTTTTTGGAAACTTTTATTTTCCTGATGGTTCTAAACCTCATTGGGATTCATTGAATTGGCTCCAGAAACGTTTTATGCGATGGTTTAATGCTGAAAGAACAAAGGCAGTGTTGACATTCCCTGTCGAGACAATGGCGCTTCTCTCTTCTGACGGCGATTTGGCTGATAAGGAATATGCCGATTTTACGGCTGAGATGTATTCAGAGGGACATTCTTTCTTTACTTATGTCAGTGATAATGCCGATTCTCTCAGCAGTTGCTGCCGTCTTAGAAATGAGATTCAGGATAATGAGTTCAGTTATACTCTTGGCGCCGGAGGAGTGTCAACGGGTTCGAAAAGCGTATTGACAATCAATCTTAATCGTTGTATTCAATATGAAGTTAAAGAAAAAATGCCGTTTCTGAGTTTTGTGGAACAGACAATAGATGTCATGCACAAAGTACAGCTCGCCTATGATGAAAATCTGCGTTATCTTCAATCAAAAGGTATGCTGCCTTTATTCGATGCCGGTTATATAGCCATGGATAGACAATATCTTACAATAGGAGTCAACGGCTTGGTGGAAGCCGCAGAATATCTTGGAATAAAAATAAATGATAATCCTGAATATCAGCATTTTGTTGAAGATGTACTCGGCCTCGTGGAACGATATAATAAACGTTATAAAGGTAATGGCCACATGTTTAACTGCGAGATGATACCGGCTGAGAATGTTGGTGTGAAACATGCTAAATGGGATCGTGAAGATGGTTACAAGGTGCCTCGTGATTGTTATAATAGTTATTTTTATATTGTTGAAGATGAATCTGTTAACATTATAGATAAGATAAAACTTCATGGTGAACGTTATATAAAACATCTTACGGGAGGCTCGGCATTGCATCTTAACCTCGATGAACATCTGTCGTTTAAACAATATCGTCAACTGCTCAGAGTGATGGCTTCTGAAGGATGCAATTATTTTACTTTCAATATTCCTAATACTATTTGTAATGTATGCGGCAATATCGACAAACGTTATCTTAAAAAATGTCCGCATTGCAACAGTGATGATGTGGATTATCTGACTCGTGTGATAGGTTATATGAAACGTATCAGTTGTTTTTCTGAACAAAGACAGAAAGAAGCCGGAAGAAGATATTATGCCGGGACAAATGAAATATTATAATGCTGATATTGTCTTTCAAGAAGTTCCGGATGAGATTTCTCTTGCTGTGAACATTACTAACTGTCCCAATGACTGTATAGGTTGTCACAGTATGTATCTTCATGAAGATATCGGTATTGTACTTACTGACAATGAGGTCGATAGGATGTTGAAACCATACATAGGTTCGATAACATGTTTTTGTATTATGGGCGGTGATGCGTGCCGTTCAGAAGTCGAACATGTCGCTGATTATGTCAAGACTAAATATCGTCTTAAAGTTGCATGGTACTCAGGACAATATCGTATGCCGGATAATATCTCGTCTTTTGATTACATAAAACTCGGACCTTATGTCAAGGAAAAAGGAGGCCTTAGATCCAAGAATACGAATCAGCTTTTTTTTCAAATAGACAATGGCACTGCAATTGACATTACCCATGTCTTTTGGAAGTGAATTGCCTGTCTTTCTTGTTGATGGTGTGAGATTTCATTGTTGAATCTCGCACCATTTTATTAAAACGTCTTCAACTTGTCAACCTTATCTTTAACCCATGGTTTGCTTAAATCGAAGACTTCTTCCACAGGACTTGATAATTTGCGAGTTACAAACAAAGTGTTGTTTTGTCTGTTGTTGAGTTTGTTGACTTCTATCTCTACTTCGTCCCAGTCAATATTGCAGAACATCAATGGAATAAATAGATCTATAGAGATATTTCTCAGTTCGAGTTCTTTAAGTCCTTCCGAGATTATTTTGGAGTGTGCCTTTGTGAGTTTTGTCTCTCCAACTTCTTGAAGTACAGATAGATATTTTTCGTATAAGACATATTCATTAAGCATGAAAGCAATTTCTCTGGAGTCGAAAGAAATCCAAAACACCTTTGGCAGAGGTTTGGCAAGAAACCGTCCCAACATAAAGGCTCCTGCCTGTAAACCACTTAAATTCTGAACCTTGCATTTTGATATTGCATTTTTGAAGAAGTTGACTTTTTTATCATTGTCGAGTAACTCAAAAACCATGGATTGTTCTTTGTGAGAACCCATGCGGCTCTCTAAAACTTGCTTTTCATATAGGTCAGGATGTAAGTTGTACCATTCGTTGGCTATGCGTCTGGCTTTTTCCGGTGATTTGTTAAGGTCGTAGTTTATGAGACGGGCCAAGGAGTCAATGTCAGTTATAAAGTTGACCTGACTTGTAGTGATGATGTCTCTGTAAATTTCGTATGCTATTTTCAGGTTTCGGAAAACGGGTTTTTCTTTCTCAGTAAGTTCTAATTTATCACCGTCCAAATATTTTCTGAATCTTGCAGGAGTGTATGATGCTTTCCCTTTATAGATGCTTTGTCTGCGACTCGATACCGTTATCCATTCAAATTCTTCTATGATAACGCCTTTGTCATTAACTAAAGTTTTGTTCATGATTTTTGTGCCATAGAGCTGAAGATTGATGAAAGCCGGTATTCCATAACCTCTGCATGCCGTCACGACATGTATGGCAGCGGGTGTCATGCTCATGATGGCATCAACTTCATTGAGTACTATGGTGTCTTCGGGAGTGAAACGTTCTTTGCATAAACATACGGGATAGCCTTCTTTTTTTAATAGGTTGGCGCTTGATGCACTGAAACATATTCTCGCAGTAGTGGCGCTTCTCGGCAAAACATTGATGCCATTGCAGAAAAATGTCAAATCCTTGAACGACCTGTCATCTATGGCATCTGAGAAAATCTGTCGCAAATGATATGGTCGTATCAACTCAATTAAGTTTTCTTTGTTGATAATCTTGTTGGGATTGGGTTGTTTGTTGTATTCATTATTTTTGTATTTTTCCCAAGTGATGTTGCTTATTTTTTCACCTGTGTACATTTCTATAGATGACAATAATGCTGCACGCCCCGTCAATTCTGACCTGTTGAGTTGCAACACTGCAAACAGACTGGCTTTTCCGAATAAAGTTTCTACACCGAATTCTATTGTAACAGGTGATTTGAAACGTTTTTCAAGATTGATTAACAAAGGATCGAAATGATATACAGCAGGATATAGATCTCTGATGACAACTCTGTCGAAGTATTCGATGTCAACGGCTGTGATGTTGCCGGTCATGATTTCTTCACCGAAAATGTCAGGAAAACTTTCAATCTGTCTTCCTAATCCGGTGCGGCTGTGACGACTGTACAACACTCCGGGATATGAACTGTCATTGCCTATGGTCCATACCATCTTGTGCATTATCAATGATGGATAGGCGTGTTTGCCTCTCATAAATGTCAGCACAAGATCTTTGTTGGAGATGTAAAAATCTCTGACATACATGGTGAGCCTCAAAGTCTGATGGAAACTATCCGTCAATAATCTGTCATTCCCATCTTTCTCAATGATTTTAGATTCCATCCATGCTATTCGTTCAAACTGTTCCTCTGTACTTAACTTGTTTTCATCAATGTTATTGACATCCTCTATGGACAACATATCGAACAAATTGTTTAATGTATTAAGGTATATACGGTTGCCCATATTTACACCATGACGTCTTGACAATGCTTGATATGCCGTTCTGTTGATACCTATGTTGAGAAGTGTCGGCATGAGACCCGGTATATACTGTGGCATCGCACTGCGTAATGCGAATACTAACGGATTCTTGCTGTCACCCAGTTTGCACATCGTCATGATTTCGAGATTGTGAATGGCTTTGCGCAGCAACGGCTCTTGATTTTCTTCTTTGAATGCTTCGGCCGACAAAATGCAAAAATCAGGTACGGCATAACATTGTCGTGTAAGTTCCAATAACATCTTGCCTTTGTTGCTGATTTCAATTTCGGAGAAATTCTGCTGTGTCAAAGTACTTACAATATATTGGTCATCATATAAAGGGTTGTCGTTTACATAATCTTTACATCGTTTTAAAAAATTGTTTCGTAACGATTCCAACTCTTCGATAACGCTGTCGTTTCCGTCTCTTTCTTCTATCAGCAACCATAAATAATGCTTGCATAAATTGGCATCTTGTTTGTTTAACAAATAAAATATATCGTACCATTTGGGTGCAATTTCGTATTGTGTATCGTCATCGGTTAAGGTGAAAATTACCGTGCCGGGTTTGTTGCCTTCTCTTTCGTTTTTCTTCTCGAATATAAACCTGTCATAATCAGCATATAATTTTACCATGTAGTAGTTGGGATAGCTTGCCCTTATCCTGAAACTATTTATTTTATTCTCTGTAGTCATTGTGTTATTTTTTGCAAATATAACAAAATTGAAATAAATGTTTCAATTGTCAATAAAAATTACTAATTTTGCAACCCATCATACAGAAAATATTTTTTTCATGAGAACAACTAAATATATCTTTGTTACTGGTGGTGTTACATCATCTTTGGGAAAAGGAATTATATCGTCTTCTTTGGCAAAATTGTTACAAGGACGTGGTTTTTCGGTTACAATACAGAAGTTGGATCCTTATATCAATATTGACCCCGGTACTTTGAATCCATACGAACACGGGGAATGTTATGTTACGGAAGATGGTGCAGAAACAGACCTCGACCTCGGTCATTACGAACGGTTCTCCAATACTCCTACATCTCAGGCTAACAATGTCACTACCGGACGTATCTATCAAAGTGTTATTTATAAAGAAAGAAAAGGTGAGTATCTTGGTTCTACGGTACAGGTGGTGCCTCACATCACCGATGAGATAAAAAGATGTATTCAGTTGCTCGGTCATACCAATAAATATGATTTTGTGATTACGGAAATAGGTGGTACAGTAGGTGATATAGAGTCTTTGCCTTTTATCGAGGCTATACGTCAGCTGCGCTGGGAACTCGGCAATAACAGTGTTACCATACATCTTACGCTCGTTCCATATCTTTCTGCTGCACAGGAACTTAAAACAAAACCTACACAACATTCCGTTAAAGCATTGCAGGAACAAGGCGTGCAGCCTGATATCATAGTTTGCCGTTGTGAAAAACATATCACTCAGTCTATAAAATCCAAAATAGCACTGTTTTGTAATGTTGACAAGACTTCCGTCATCGAATGTATAGATGCAGAATCCATTTATGATGTTCCTGTACTTATGATGAATGAAGGTCTTGACAAAGAGGTGCTTCGCAAGACGAATACTGAATATTCTTCTGAAATAGATATTGAAGACTGGCTTAAGTTCCTTAAACATCTGCATAATCCTTCTTATGAGGTTACTGTGGCACTCGTGGGTAAATATGTTGAACTTAAAGACGCCTACAAGTCTATACGGGAGGCTCTTATTCATGGTGGAGTTGCTAATGAAACAAAGGTGAATATCAGGAGTATTCACAGTGAGTATATTGATGAAAGTAATGCAGCCGAGTTGTTGTCGGGTGTCGATGGAATCCTTGTCGCTCCGGGGTTCGGAAACCGCGGTATCGAAGGTAAGATTTTGGCAATACGTTATGCTCGAGAGAACAATATTCCTTTCCTTGGTATTTGTCTCGGTATGCAATGTGCGGTCATTGAGTTCTCACGTAATGTACTCGGTATGAGTGGTGCTAATTCACGAGAAATGGACCCTGATACTGAATATCCGGTCATCGATATCATGCAGGAACAGAAAAATATCGTTAATATGGGACATACCATGCGTCTTGGTGCCTATCCTTGTCGTGTTAGCGAGAACTCTAAGCTTTTCGAACTCTATGGTACAACTGATATATCAGAACGTCACCGCCATCGTTATGAGTTCAATAATAATTATATGGGAGACTTTATTAAGCATGGTATGATAATGGCCGGCGTTAATCCAAATACTAATCTCGTTGAGGCTATAGAACTTACTTCGCATCCGTGGTTTATTGGCGTCCAATATCACCCCGAATATAAGAGTACTGTGGCTAAACCGCATCCCTTGTTCGTCGGTTTCGTTGCCGCTATGTTGAATTATCATGGCAATAAATAATTGGATGTTGTTTTGATTATTGATAAACAGATAATTAGTAAATGTTTTTTACTTTCAATAATAATATAAAAGTAATATATGAATAAAAATTCTCTTATTGGAATCATCCTTATCATGGCTGTCCTGATAGGATGGTCTGTCTGGATGACACCGTCTAAAGAAGAACTGGCAAGACAGAAATTTATACAGGATTCTATTTATTTTGCAGAAAAACAGCGTGCAGTTGAAGATTCCATACGTTTCGCTTTGGCTGAAAAGGCTGCTTTGGAGAAGCAGATAACACTAAATGATGATGAAGATACAAAATTGAAACAGTTGAGAGATACTTACGGTGTCTTCGCTTCTGCTGCAACAGGTGAGGATAGGTTGTATGTCATTAAAAATAAACTCCTTGAAATGACATTGTCAACAAAAGGTGCCTATGTGAAAAATGTACTGCTTACTGAATATGTTACTTGGGACTCCTTGCCTCTTGTGGCTTTTGACGAGAAAACAGCAGAGTTTAATATTGCTTTCTTTGCAGTAAATCGTGGCATAAATACGTATGACCTTTATTTTGAACCTTATCTTAATAATCAACCTTATAACGGAGAACCTTTGTTGACAGTGAATGATGCTCCCGTTACATTGAGCTTCAGAGCAT
Organism: Bacteroidales bacterium Phil6; assembly: GCA_002633315.1. Classification (GTDB taxonomy): domain Bacteria; phylum Bacteroidota; class Bacteroidia; order Bacteroidales; family F082; genus Limimorpha; species Limimorpha avicola. Next base: position 33,440 of record NWBN01000014.1, on the reverse strand, counting down.
ACGCCGACAATTATTTGGGTGACAAGTCTCAGGAAAGTTATATTGAGTTTGCCTATACAATGAAACCTGATGAGTATATGGTTGACTTTGATATTAATATGGTGGGAATGAAGGATATAATTCCTTCAAATACCAATTTCTTGACTTTGGACTGGAACGTGGACCTGTTGCAACAGGAGAAGGCTGTCGATAGATATAACGGCTCTACCGTTTATTATAAATACCTTAATGATGACGTGGAATCACTGTCGGAGACAAGTACCGAAGATGAGGAAGAGGAGATTCGCTCCAACTTGAAATGGATATCTTTCAAACAGAGATTCTTCTCTAACACTCTTGTGGCAAAGGATTATTTCGATAATGCAGTTGTCGGTATGAAGACTTTGAAAAACAACGATAATCCTCGTTATCTTAAATCAATGTATGTAGATGTTAATCTGCCTTACAATGGTCTTGATTCTGACAATAAAATACAGATGTCATTTTACTTTGGACCCAACAGTCTGAAAATAATGGAGAAATATGACATTGACCTTGAGAAACAAATACCTCTCGGTGGTAAACTGGTATCTTGGATTAACAGATATATCGTTGTTAATGTATTCAACTGGCTCGGCAATTACGGATGGAATTACGGTATTGTTATTTTGGTGCTTACCGTGATAATCAAATTGTGCCTTATGCCGTTTGCCTTCAAATCGTATATGTCATCTGCCAAAATGCGTGTCTTGAAACCGGAGATAGATGAGATTAGCGCCAAATATCCTAAACAGGAAGATGCAATGAAGAAACAACAGGCTATTATGGACTTGTATAAAAAAGCAGGAGCAAGTCCTATGTCCGGCTGTTTGCCTATGTTGCTCCAATTGCCAATACTTTGGGCTATCTTCCGTTTCTTCCCTTCAAGTATAGAACTTAGACAACAACCCTTCTTGTGGGCAGATGACTTGTCAACATACGACAGTGTCCTCGATTTGCCGTTCAATATCCCTTTCTATGGCGACCACGTAAGTCTGTTTACTCTGCTTATGACTATCGCTACCTTATTATATACTTACCTTAATAATAAGATGATAATGTCAGCCCAGGGCAGTCAGTCTATGCCAGGAATGAAACTTATGATGTATCTCATGCCTATCATCTTCCTTGGCGTATTCAATAGTTATTCGGCAGGTTTAAGTTATTATTACCTTTTGGTTAACTTGTTTACTTTCTTGCAGATGTATCTATTCAGACTGTTCGTTAATGAGGGTAAGTTGAGAAGAAAAATTGAAGAGGCGAAAAAGAAACCTGTGAAAAAATCCAGATTCCAGAAACGCTTGGAAGAGATGCAAAGACAACAGCAGCAAATGCAAAAAAATCGTAAGTGATAGTTTAAATGAGTGAATGTGTTTTGCGAAATGCACCCCAAAAGTTTTTTGAAAAACTTTTGGGGTGCATTTTTATATTATTTGTAATATTGCATCGTTATAAATATTATGAAAGAACGTATCTATATTTGTGGTTATATGGGTGCCGGCAAGTCATCTCTTTCTAAAAGACTTGCATCTAAACTTGGTTGGACGGCTTTCGACCTCGATGATATCTTCGAAGAGAAATATAAGATAAGCGTTCGGGATTTTTTTGACAAATACGACGAACCTTTGTTCAGGAAACTTGAAAGTGCCTTGTTAAAAGAAACATCGCAAATCATAAAAGGGGTAATAGCAACCGGCGGCGGTACACCTTGTTTTTATGATAATATGGAATGGATGAATGTCAACGGTATTACCATATTTGTCGAGGTCAGTTGTAAAACTGCCGTGAATAGAATATTGAATTCAAAGAAAAAACGTCCTCTTACAATGAACATGACAGAAAATGAATTGATGCAGTATGTCGAAAAGCATTATTGTAATAGACTGCATTATTATAATCAGTCGCAAGTCATAGTAAAAGGAGAATCATTGGATATGCTGGAACTCCTGTCTTTATTGAAAAACAAATACAATATTATTTAATCCACAGATAAGTTTCGTGTTATAAGAAAATTTTTCAACAAACTCAAAAATTATCTTAAATGAAGCAGAACAATGTTTTCTACATGCTGAGTGTGTGGAAACATATCCACCGGTTGTATGGCTTTTACTTCATATAAGGAATCAAGTAATTGAATGTCACGGGCTTGTGTTGCCGGATTACAACTTATATATACAATTTTTTTTGCTTTTATCTTCAATAGTTGTTCTATCACTTTTTCATGCATTCCGGCTCTCGGCGGGTCTGTAACCACAATGTCTGGGATTCCGTTTTTTTCTATGAAACTGTCTGTCAATATTTTAGCCATGTCACCGGCATAAAAATCTGTGTTTCCAATGTCGTTGAGACAACTGTTGACTTTGGCATCTTCTATGGCTTCTTCAACATATTCTATTCCTACGACATGTTTTACAAAACGTGAGAAATACAGAGCAATGCTGCCTGTTCCTGTATAAAGGTCGTACATCAACTCATCTCCTTTTACCTCGGCAAGGTCGAATGCTGCATGATATAATTTTTCCGCCTGATATACATTGGTTTGGAAAAATGATACAGGTCCAATGCGGAATTTTAACGGTCCGAAACCTTCTTTTGGCGCTTTCATTGTCTCAACAAGGTAAGGTTCGCCTTTAAGACATTCAAAAGGGATATCGTTGATTACATCGTTGAACTTATTGTTTATTACAAGTATTATGGATACCACCTCAGGAAAACGTTCTGACAAGGCAGGGATTAATAACTCTCTTACAATACTGTTGTTTTCATTGATCACTATTATCACCATGAATTCACCTTTGGAATTGCATCTTATTATGATATTGCGCATACAGCCTTCATGGGCGCGCACATTATGATAAGATATATTGTGTCTCATGGTGAAGTCTCTGATAAACATTCTGATGTCATTGGAAGGTGCACTTTGAAGGTAACAGTTCTCTATGTCTATTACTCTGTCGAATAATCCCGGCAGATGATATCCCAACCCTTTTACGTCGTTCTCGTCGTGTGTGCCGGCAGGCGCCCCGTCGGTGAGCCATTTCCTGTTGGAGAAACTGTATTCTATCTTGTTGCGATAATAATATTGCTTTTCAGACCCTATTATCGGCATGATGCCCGGATAATTGACTTTTGCTATTCTGTCTATGTTGTCTTTAACTTGTTTTTGCTTGTAATACAATTGCCATTTATAATCCAAATGCTGCCATTTGCAGCCTCCGCATAACGTGAAATGGCTGCATATAGGTTCTGTCCTTTTGTCTGATGCCTTCTTTATGTTGACAATCTTGCCTTCGTGATAATTCTTCCTCTTTTTGAATACTTGTAAGTCAACGATGTCATCCGGAGCACCAAAAGGTATAAACACAACTTTATCGTCATTCGGCTTTGCAACACTCATGCCTTCCGCACCGGCATCAATTATAGTTACATCTTCTATTATTTCAGGTTGTTTGTTCTTTCTCATGGTGCAAAGATAGGAAAAAATAATAAGATTTTAAGTTTTTCTTAGTGATGGGAATCTTTAATGTTAAAAAATGTGAAAAAACAAGCATTTGTTATTCAAAGATTTCGTTTTTAACATAAAGATTGTTGAAATTTTGTATATTTGCAATGAAATAAAAGTTGGAGAATTGTGTTCATACTAATTATAGTGGATTTGTAGTTATGAGAAGTATATTTAAAAACATTACAGCTTCTTTGTTTTTAACATTTTGCATGTTGTCATTTGTCGAATCTCTTGAAGCTCAGGTGTTGTCTGAGAAATCGACTGAAATGACGGTGAAAAATGGTGAGAAGTTTTATGTTCATACAGTGAAACGTAAAGAGACATTGTCTTCTATTGTAGAACTATATGACGTTTCTGAAATAGATGTATTGTTGAATAATAGTAGCATTAAACGTGGCAAAGTTAAAACAGGACAAAAACTGCTCATACCTTTCATACAGAATGAACTTGAAAATGATATTGTACAGGATGAAATGATTGACCCCGGATTTCTCATTGAAAAAGATTGCGATATGGTTTTTGTTTCGCCGGATTCTATATATCGTGTCGCGTTGATGTTGCCGTTGTTTCTCGAACAGGTGGATTCTGTATTACTAAAATCACCTGCCAATGTTAAACTTCTGACAGCTAAACCCTTTTCTTTTATGCACTTTTATGAGGGCTTTATGATAGCTGTGGATTCATTGGTGAATACACGTAATCTTAAACTTGAACTTAAAGTTTATGACATTGATAATAATATTACCAAAGTAGATGTGGCTATGCAAGACCCTTGGCTTAAAAATGCCGATTTGATTATTGGGCCATTCTATATCAAACCTTTTGAGATGATGATGGGTTTTGCCGACACAAATGGAATTATGATCGTCAATCCTTTGACAAATAGGTCTAATCTCGTTGATAATCAACCAAATCTTGTAAAGGTGAAACCGTCTTATTATTCTCAGATTGACTATGTCAAGAATCTTGTGAAAGATAGATATGTCGATAATAATGTCTTTATTGTGAGAATGGATAATAATGGAGATTCTACTATTATTGCAGACCTTTCACGAGAATTAAAAGAGGTTATCAATCCTTATACTCTTGTTTCAAATAGAAAAATTGTCAGCCGTCTTAGAATGATTTACAACAAAATGGAGGATAAGGATGAGGTGAATATTGAAGATGTGGAATTTCATTCAGATGGTACTTTATTGGATTATACCTTGGCAAATGTGCTGATAGATGACTCTGTTAGGTTTAATAATGATGTGTATGTCGTTAATTATAATAACGATAGACTTGAAACTGTTAATAAATATGGTTCTGTCGCCAGAAATAATGTGGTAATAGTTTATACAGATCAAAGTGTTGCTGCAACACAACTTATCAATAAGGTAAATATGCTTACAGAAAGATATCCTGTTACTTTAATATGTATGCCTGAATGGAGTAAGTTTGATAAGTTGTTCAGTGAAAATCTTATGAATATGTCAAGTGTGTATCTTGACGACAAATTTTTGGATTACAATAGCGTCGCTGTTAACAGTTTTATTTGTAAGTTCAGAAAAATTTATGGAACTGAACCCGCTGATTATGCCTATCAGGGATTTGATATAGCTTGGTATTTTCTAAATGCACTCATGCGTTTTGGTCCTGATATGTCGTCTTGCTTGCCATATTATCAAATACCATTGCTTAATAATGATTTTGTTTTTGTTAGAAATGAGGATGGTGATGGTTTGGAAAATATAAATTGGAATATGTATCAGTTTAAAAATTATGAGAAAGTGAAAATTGAAACATTCAATATTGTTGATATGAAATGATAAAATTAATTATTGATTATGAATAAAATATATTTGTCATTGTTGTTTATCTTACTGTTGTCGTGTGCTGATAAGGATGATGCAGTGAAGTCTTATTGGGATAATGGCAATTTGAAGTCTGAATTGAGATATGAAGAAGGAAAACTGAATGGATTGTGCCGTTGGTATTATAATAATGGAAAACCTGAAATGGAAGTTATATATGATATGAATGTGCTTGAGGGTCCTGGAAAACGCTGGCATGAAAATGGAAATATCGAGTCGGTGTTTTATTATAAAAATAATGTCTTTGACAGTATTGTTGAATGGTATAATGTTTCAGGTCTCCTTGTTAAAAGAGAGAATTATGTCGATGGTGTCTTGAATGGTTTATTTAACCAATGGTATGACAGTGGGAAAATATTCATTGAAGGAGAATATCTTGACGGCATGATGCATGGTAGTTGGCTAATGTACTATGAAGACGGCTCCATAGGCTCCAATTCTGTTTTTGACCGAGGTACAGGTGTGCAACGCGGTTATGCTGATGGAGGCTCATATTTGAGGTCGGTAATATATTATAAAGATAACCTTAAACACGGCAGAGAAATACACTACAATATAAAAGGAGAGGTGGAAGAAATATTGTTGTGGGAAAATGGAGAATATGTTGGAAATGATAATAATATCAATGATTTAGGGAAAAATAAATAATTTTCTGAAAAAATGTTTTTTAATAGTTAAAAGTACTATCTTTGCGGTTGGAAATTAACGCAAAATTGTTAAACCGTTAAAATAAAAAATAATGAACGTACAAACCATTATGACAAACCTGGAAGCTAAGCATCCGGGCGAGAGCGAATACTTACAAGCAGTTCGCGAAGTTTTAGAGTCAATAGAATCTGTTTACAATCAACATCCTGAGTTCGAAAAAGCTAAGATCGTTGAACGTATCGTTGAACCGGATCGTATCTTTACATTCCGCGTGACATGGGTTGATGATAAAGGTGAAGTTCAGACAAATCTGGGTTACCGTGTTCAATTCAATGCAGCATTGGGTGCATATAAAGGCGGTCTTCGCTTCCACAAGGCTGTTAATGTTTCAATGTTGAAATTCTTGGGCTTTGAACAGATTTTCAAGAATTCTTTGACAAACCTTCCTCTCGGTGGTGGTAAAGGTGGTTCTGATTTCGACCCTGTCGGTAAGTCAGATGCTGAAATCATGCGTTTCTGCCAGGCTTTCATGTATGAATTGTGGAGAAATATCGGTCCTGATCAAGATTCACCTGCTGGTGACGTCGGCGTCGGCGGTCGTGAGATTGGTTACCTCTATGGCGCTTATAAGAAACTTTCTCGTGAACACAGCACAGGCGCATTGACTGGTAAATCATACGGCTGGGGCGGCTCTTTGATCCGTCCTGAAGCTACAGGTTTCGGAGCTATATACTATGTCGAAAGAATGGTTAAACAAAATGGCGATACCATGAACGGTAAACGTATCGCTCTCTCCGGCTTCGGTAACGTGGCTTGGGGCGCTGCAATAAAAGCTACTGAACTTGGCGCTAAAGTCGTCGCTATCTCAGGTCCTGACGGAGTTTGTGAAATAGCTGATGGTATTACCAAAGAAATGATTGATTATATGTTGGTGATGCGTGCTTCAAACCGTAATAAAGTTCAGGATATGGCTGACAAATTCCCGGCAGCTGCCAAATTTACCCCGGGTAAAAAGGCTTGGACCGTGAAATGTGACATAGCTTGTCCTTGCGCATTCCAAAATGAAATGGCAGAAGAAGACGCTAAAGAACTTATCGCTAATGGCGTGAAATATGTTGCCGAGGTTTCTAACATGGGCTGCCAACCTGGTGCTATCGCAGCATTGCAGGGCGCCGGTATTCCTTTCGGCCCTGGTAAGGCTGTCAACGCCGGTGGCGTCGCTACTTCAGGCCTCGAAATATGCCAGAACGCTGGCCATATCAACTGGACTGCTGAAGAAGTTGATGCTAAATTGCACAAAATCATGAACGATATTTATGATATGTGTGTGCAGTATGGCAAACAGGAAGATGGTTCTATCAATTATGTAAAAGGTGCTAATATCGCCGGCTTTATGAGAGTGGCTAACGCTATGCTGGCTCAAGGAATTATATAACTTTAATATAGTCATTTTTGAATATTGCGGTGTGTCAATTTATTTTGACACACCGTTTTGTGTTATTATGGATACAATCGACTGTGTTGACAATGTTAATTTATTGTTGACAATAAGGTGTATTTATCTTCTTTCGTATTCTCTTTTTTGTTTTTTTATGTCTCATCTTTTGTAAAATTGCTATCTTTGCATCTAAATTATTTGTACTAATAGTTTTTTAGTTTTTGTAACTATGTCTTTCCTGTATCCCAATATGCTTTTTGCTCTTATCGCTTTGTTGATACCGTTAGCGATACATCTTTTCAATTTCAGACGTCATAAAGTGATTTTTTTCAGTAATACGGCAATATTGAAAACTATTGAACAGGAAAATGCCAAAACAAAAAAACTGAAATATCTTGTCGTCTTGATATTGAGAATGTTATTTGTTGCAGCTTTGGTCCTTGCTTTTGCATATCCTTATAAACATGATGAACGTTTGTCCAATGATACTGAAACGAATCTCGTCGCTGTCTATATTGACAACTCTATGAGTATGCAGTCGTTGTCTTCTGAGATATCACTCTTCGAAGATGCCCGCAACTCTGCCCGAAAACTCGTTTCGGATATGAATCCCACTCAACGTTTTGTCTTGATGACTAATAGCAGAATGCCTGATAATGAATATCCTATGAGCAGAGATGAAATGTTGCTCGCTATTGACAATATTCAGCCAGAGGCTCCAACCATGTCTTTTGCCGAGCTTTATGATAATGTCTCGATGATAAAAAAACGTAACGATTTTGAATCTGTCGTTTTGTTTGCTTACTCTGACTTCCAAAAGGGTATGATGACAATTGCCGGCTTGACGACTGACTCTGCCGTAAGTGTGGTGGCTCTGCCTGTTTATTCTGATTTCCAAAGTAATATATTTGTTGATTCTGTATGGCTTAGGTCTCCTGTACTTCAAAATGGTTTGTCCAATGAGATTGGAATACGTATCGTAAACGAAGGCGGAAAAGATGTTAAGGGTGTACCGGTGACTCTCGATATTGATGGTCAAAAAGTGGCATTTTCTTCTGTCGATATTCCGGCATACTCCGGTAATGATCTCTTTATGCAGTTTGTACTCGATAATGTAGGTTTTAAAAAAGCAACAGTATCTGTAAATGATTATCCTATTACTTTCGATGATAATTATTATTTTACTCTTAATGTTCGTCCTGTCATTAAGGTAATGGAGCTTATTCCTGATGATGTCGCAAGCGAGTGTGAATTGCTTTTTGACAATGACCCTTTGTTTAAATATGAGAAAGTGAATCCTCTTAAACTTGATAGGTTCTCTATTGTCGATTATCAGATGATTATTGTAAATCAGAATGCCTCTCTCAATGAGAATGTCCAACAGAGCCTTTTTGATTTTGCTGCCCGGGGTGGTTCCCTTTTGGTGTTACCTCCGTTAAATGCAGGCAACTATTTTCTGTATAAGATAAATGGAATAAATATTGACAAAGAACCTGATACTGTTACCGTTACAGTTGATGCTTTGGCTTCGCAGCATGCCTTCTTCGAGGATGTTTTGTTGAATGTACCTGACAATGCAGATCTCCCGGAAGTATATCGTCATTACCCCATGCGTTTAAATAATAATTCTAATGCATTGACACTAATTGGATTACAAAATGGAGAACCTCTGATGCTTATGTCACGTACTAATAATGGTGCTATTTATTATCTTTCTTCATCATTTGATTCTCAATATTCTGCTTTATCGCAGCATGCAATTTTTGTGCCTTTGATGTATAAAATGGCTTTTCTTGGTGGTGGTTTGTCAAAATTGTCTTATACCATTGGCGTTGACAATAGCTTTAATATTAATGGAAATAACTTGCTTTACGGAGAGCAGATTTCTATCATTAATGCAGACCGTTCTTTCTCCATGATTCCGGCTGTAGATATTAGAAATAACAGGAGTTTTGTTACTTTGACATCTGATTTGCCGGAATCCGGATTTTATGAGGTCTTGAAAAATGGAGAGTCTGTTTCTGTTATGGCATGGAATGACAATAGAAAAGAATCCGAATTGAAGTTTTTGAATGAAGATGAGATAGCAGAAGTGTTGAATGAAAATGATATAAATCTGATATCTGTCGTATCATACGATGATATGTATTCCGATGGAGCCATTGGAGCATTTACTAAAAAATCCTCATTGTGGAAATATCTCGTGCTGTTGTCTTTGTGTGCTTTGTTGGGAGAGGTGCTTGTATTGCGCCTGTGGAAATAGAAGTTCTTGTTGCATTCTTGCGATGTCGGTAAATGTTGGTGTTTCTGAAATTAAATGAACTCAATTTGTATAAAATTTATTATCTTTGCAGATAAGTTGTCTGAAATTCAATGGTGCGGATGGTTTTGTCATTGATATCAAGACAAATAACTGTTATTTTATGAGTAAAACGAGTATTGTATGAGTGATATTGACGAAAAAGAATTGGAAAGTCTTGAAAATTATGATAATGATGGCATTGACAATGCTGAGGATGAGAATATAGGAATAGTGACAGAAGATACTCATACAGATTATGATGATGAGTCAGGGATGCGTATCAGACAAGGTGACGGATATCGTATAATCCCGTTGAAACAAATGTTTGAAAACTGGTTTCTTGACTATGCTTCATACGTTATTCTTGACCGTGCAGTACCTGAGATAAAAGATGGCCTCAAGCCGGTACAGCGACGTATTCTTCATTCGATGAAAGAAATAGACGATGGCAGATATAATAAGGTTGCCAATATAGTTGGTAATACCATGAAATATCATCCTCATGGTGATGCTTCTATTGGTGATGCCCTCGTGAATCTGGGACAGAAAGATTTGCTTATAGACTGTCAGGGTAACTGGGGTAATATTCTTACAGGCGACCCTGCTGCGGCTCCGCGTTATATTGAGGCTCGTTTGTCAAAGTTTGCTCTCGATGTGGTCTTTAATCCCAAAATTACCGACTGGAAGTTCTCATACGATGGCAGAAATAAAGAACCTGTATCGCTGCCGGTTAAATTCCCGCTATTGCTCGCACAAGGTGCTATGGGTATTGCTGTTGGTCTGAAATCGGAAATATTGCCTCATAACTTTAACGAATTGATAGATGCTTCAATAGCTTATCTTAAAGATGAACCTTTTGAACTGTATCCTGATTTTCAAACCGGAGGTCTCGTCGATGTACGTTATTATAATGACGGCGCTAAGGGTTGTAAAATTAAAGTACGTGCACGCATCTCTCAAATCGACAAGAAAACTCTTGTCATTACCGAAATACCATACGGCACTACAACGGAAAGTCTGATACAGTCGATAACCGCAGCAGGAGAAAAAGGTCAAATAAAGATAAGACGTGTAGATGACAATACCGCTAAAAATGCCGAGATTATCATACATCTTTCTCCCGGCGTCTCTCCGGATCAGACTATTGACGCTCTTTATGCCTTTACCAAATGCCAAATATCTCTCAATAGCTTGAGTACTTGCGTCATTCATAACGACATGCCGGAGTTTACCACTGTATCTGCAATATTGCGCTCTAATACTGACCATACTCTAGATTTGCTTAGTTGGGAACTCGAGATAAGGTTGAACGAACTTGAATCGGAATGGCATTGGGTATCTTTAGAAAAGATTTTCTTTGAGAAACGTATTTATAAGATACTCGAGAATGATGCTGATTCTTTTGAAGAACAACTTGTTGGCATAGAACGTGCCTTCGACCCGTATCGCTCTCTGCTGAAAAAAGAAATAACACGCGACGATATACTTAAACTTTGCGAGAAACCGGTGCGCAAGATATCTAAATTCGATATTAAAAAGGCTGAAGATGCTCTCGTGAATTTGGAAAAAGAAATAGAAAAGGTGAAATATAATCTCGACCATATTGTGGATTATACTATAGACTTTTATAAAGAGATAAAAAGAAAATATGGAGAGGGTAGGGAACGTAAAACGGAAATACGCAATTTTGACAATATCTCGGCTGCTGCCGTGGCCGCGAATAATGAGAAATTGTATTTCAATAAGAAAGATGCCTTTATCTGTACTTCTGCAGGATTGAAAAAAGAACAAAACAAAGACGATTATGTATTCGTTTCCGAATGTTCTGACCTCGACGACTTCATAGTCTTCCGCGAAGATGGTACTTTTATGGTGTCTAAAATGCAACCGAAATGTTTTGTCGGTCCAGAAACACCTATTTTTGTCAAAGTGTTTAATAAAAATGATGACAGGACAATATATAATATGGTGTACCGTGACGGAAAATCGGGAAATCCTTACTACGTGAAACGTTTTGCAGTAAAAGGTGTTACTCATGATAAAAATTATGACCTTACCAATGGTAATAAAGGCTCTAAAGTGGTATATTTTTCCTGTAATCCTAATGGTGAAGCAGAGACTATCAAGGTGTTCCTTCGTCCTAATCCTAAATTGAAAAAAACGAGTTTCGACTTTAAATTTTCGGAATTGGCAATAAAAGGTCGTTCCTCTCGTGGCAATAAGCTTACCAATCATCCCATAAACCGCATAGTGGTCCATGAAGAAGGCTTGTCAACACTCTCGGCACGTGAGATATGGTATGATGATTCTGTGAAACGGCTCAATGTAGCTAAACATGGCGTTTTGCTCGGTGAGTTCTCCGGCGATGACAAGATTATCCAAATCTATTCCAATGGCGAATTTCGCCTGTCGTCTTTTGACTTATCGACACATTTCGATGACGATATGTCGATGATTATGAAATTTGATAATGAGACAATATTTACTGTAATATATAAAGACGGTGAAACCGGATTTTTGTATATCAAACGTTTTATGATAGATTCAGATACAGTAACCAATAAAAGAATATCTTTCGTTGGGGAAAATGAAAATACACAGTATATTGCCGTAAATATGGATGTATGTCCTCGTCTGTTGTTGCGCTTTAATGATAGCCCATCGGGTAAACAATATGAAAATGAGATAGTTGCCGTTGATGAGTTTATTGGTGTCAAGAGTTATAAGGCTAAAGGTAAACGACTTTCTACTAAAGACGTTCGTGACTTTGAGTTTGTCGAACCTGCCGAACCTCCTGTTAAAGAAGATATTGAACGGGAAAGTACTGAAAATGATGCTGATGACGATGTTATAAATGAATCTGATAATATTGTTGAACAAAATGCTGAAAATGAAGTATTAGATGATGATATTGTTATTGATGATGATTCTGTACAATTGACATTGTTCTAAGTTTTTTTTATGAAATACAGGTTTTTACTTCTTCTGGTATCTTTGCTGTTGCTTTTTTCTTGTACAACTCCTAAAAAGTTTGCAAGACGTTTTGTAAAATATACTAAAGGCGCAAAAGTTGCATTGTATATTCCTGACGCATTGATAAAGAAAAATATGCGTATTGATGTTCCTGAAGAAGTACTTGATACTATCCCTGAAGAGAATAGAGAGGAATATCTTCGTTCTTTTGTAAGGGTTGTTGACAGTATCAATGATGAGATGTTTTTTTCTATTCTGATTTCGTCTTTTGAGGAGTCATTGAAAGCTTATGATTTGGAATTGTGCTATTGGGAAAATGATACCACTATGCCGGATTCATTGCATTGGATTGTGGATATTCAACGTATTGAGATACAAGAATGTACTGCAATGAGAACTTATGCTGAATTTATATACGGACAAGGGTATGAATATGATTGTCCATTTGATTATGTAAATGTCGCATCCTGGTTTGAGTTGTCGAATGGTATTACAGACGATTTTGTTTTTACGGAACATAATTATGAAAGTACTTTCAATGGTGGTATATACCTTAATGACAAGGGATTATTATCATTGGATTGTTCTTTGGATACCATCTCTTTATCAGGCTTTTATCGTTTTGCTGTGGCTCTCGGTAAGCTTTATGCCGGCTATTGTTTCGATTATTTCATGAACGATAACATATCGAAAAAATGTAAAATACCATTTGAAAATATTAAAAAATACAGATATGACCCATACGAATATATTTTGTATTATGATTCTAAAGATGGTTTGATAAGAATAGATGAACAATAGAAGTTTTGGTAGATGTTATTTGCAATGGAAATAAGTGGTTTTGCATGTTCTTTTTTTGGGGTTTAATAAATTAAGGTGATTTCGTGTTGCAAAAAACATGAATATCATTTTAGGTGTAGATGAATTTTTATTGTTCTTTGTGATTAGGTTTTTTAGCATTCATAATTTGTCTTATTGCTGCTTTCATTTCAGCAGGTTTTACTTCCGTTGCAACAGCGTTTTGTATTATTCTGATGCTTCCTGTTTCTTCTGAGACAACTATGACAATGCAGTCGTTGTTTTCTGTGACACCTATTCCGGCTCTGTGCCGCATGCCGAAATGACTCGGAATGTTGGGATTGCTGGAGTTTGGCAACATGCAACGAGCAGCTACTATCCTGTCGTTTTTTATTACCATTGCACCGTCGTGTAATGGACTGTTCTTGAAAAAAATGTTTTCTATCAGTGATTTACTCGTTATGGCATCTATAATTACACCGGTCTCTATTATTTCAGATAATTCATTTTCCTGAGTTATGAGTATCAAAGCACCTACCTTGCCTTGTGACATGGATGCACAGGCATCACATATAGGATCCAAATTTATGTCATCTCTTTCTTGATATTTTACTCCCAGAAATGAGAAAAATTGTCTGAAGTTAACTGCAAAACGTGTATTGCCTATGCTCAATAAAAAACGTCGTATCTCCGGTTGAAAAATGATTATCAAGGCGATAAAACCTACGTTGACAAAAGCTCCTAATATATAGCTCAACAACTCCATGTGAAACAATGTCACAATCTTCAGCGCTATTATGACAGTTACTATGCCGAAAAAGATTTTTATTGCACTCGAGCCTCTTACGAGATAATAAAGTCCATAAAGCAATAATCCTACCAATATTATGTCAATGATATCTAACAGTCTGATTTGTATAAACATATTGATAAAAAGTTCTGCCATGATTTGTTTCTTGGAATATTATGTTTTGATTTACAAATATCTTTCTAAATGTCATTTTAATTGTTGTAAAAGCTTGACGACTTCTATCGTTTCTTTTACCTTGTGAACTCTCAAAATATCAGCACCATGGAGTAATGCTATGGTGTTCAATACTGTGGTGCCGTTCGTGGCTTCTTGTGGCGTTGTCCCTAATGTTTTATATATCAGTGATTTATGTGATATTCCTATGAGTATGGGATAATTTCCGACCCTATAATCTTCTATATGATTCAAAAGTTCAAAATTACATTCCATTGTTTTGTTGAATCCAATTCCGGGATCAAGAATGATTTGTTGTTCACCGTATTGTAGTAGTTCCTCAATTTGTTTTTCAAAAAAGGTTTTGACTTTAAAGCAAACATTGTCACTAATAAGTTCTTTATGCATATTGTTGATTTTTCCTGTTATATGCATTAAAATATAAGGAATGTGTTTTGTCCCGATGAATTTCAACATGTTTTCGTCAAAAATACCGCCGGATATGTCATTGATGATATCGGCACCGGCATTGTAAACAGCTTCCGCAACGTATTGCCGGTATGTGTCAATGGAAATAACGACTTCCGGAAAGTTGGTCCTTATAATATCAAGTGCCGGAATTATCCTGTTCAATTCTTCTTCCGGAGTAATGACAACACTTCCGGGACGTGTAGAAAAAGCTCCTATGTCAATGACATCTGCGCCTTCTTCTATCATTGTCTCGCAATGTTTCAAAACATCATTTAGGTCTTTATGCCGTCCTCCGTCGTAAAAAGAATCAGGCGTCACGTTCAATATACCCATTATTACCGGTTCCTTCCGGCTGAAAATATCTGTTGTCGATAACATGTCTGTATATTTGGACTTTTGTTTCTCGCAAAATTACACAATTATTCATATTATTTTAGGTTAGTAAAAAAAATATTGTGTCATTTATTGATACTTTCAGAAAAAGTACTAATTTTACAGACTGCAAAGTGTTTTCCACTTTGTCGGTTAAGTTCGATCAAAGTCTTTATTATATGTATAATACTGCTGAGGAATATAAAACGGTTCTTAATACTTGTAAGGATGTTTTTAATAATAAGATGTTGGATTATGGTACAGCTTGGCGTATCATGCGTACTGAATCTCTGACAGACCAGATTTATATTAAAGCCAATAGAATAAGAAGTATTCAAAGAAAAAAAGAAACTCTTGTTAATGAAGGTGTTGAGCCGGAGTTCATTGGTATTGTCAATTATTCTGCTATGGCTGTCATCCAATTGAATCTCGGAGTGACGGAAAAACCTGACTTGGACAGCAATGAGGCAGTGACAATGTATGGTAAAGTGCTTGATGAGGCTTTTTACCTTATGCAACGCAAAAATCATGATTATGATGAGGCGTGGAGAAATATGCGTATATCTTCAATGACGGACCTTATCTTGATGAAACTCCTTAGAATCAAAAGTATCGAGGATAACAACGGAAAAACTGTTGTCTCAGAGGGTCTTGATGCCAACTATTTCGACATAATTAATTATGCTGTATTTTGTCTGATTCTAATTAATGAAAGAAAATAATATATGGAAGATACCAAAAAATCTGTAACATTGTCGTTTGGCGTTACTTTTATCGCCTTGTTACTTGCTGTCGTTGTCGGTTTTAACCCGGAGTTTTCGTGGCTTGTCTTGATTGCCATCTTGTTGACCTTGACAGCTTCTTGTCTTTTTAGAAAACGTTATACCGACGGTGCTCTCGTGTTGTGCCGTATTCTTGTGGGTTTGCTTTTCGTGTTCAGCAGTTTCATGAAAGGTGTCGATCCTCTCGGCACTCAATATAAGATGTATGACTATTTCATTGCTTATGGTATTGAATGGATGGGTGATATGGCTTTGCCTCTTGCTGTAATTATGATACTTGCGGAGTTTATTGTTGGTGCCTGCCTGATCGTCAATGTGTTGCCACGTCTTGCTGTGCTCGGTGCATCTCTTTTGATGCTCTTTTTCACTATTACTACTTTTTTCGATGCCATGTTCGACCTCGTGCCGGATTGCGGCTGTTTTGGTACTGCAATAAAAATGAGCAACTGGCAGACCTTCTTTAAGAATCTTATCATAGATAGTGTACTTATTCCTTTGATATTTAATAATAAGTCTTTGAAAAATGCTGAAATGGGCTTTATAAAACAATTTGTTGCCGCTGTCGTTATGACTGTATTCTTCCTTGGTTTTGAGATATATAATATCAGGCATCTCCCCGTTATAGATTTTATGGAATGGAAGGTTGGCAATGACATGTCTCCTAAAGAAAATACTGCTTCTGCAGATATTTATCTTACTTATAAAAATAAAATTACGGGAGAGACAAAAGAATATCTGTCGCCAAATTATCCATGGAATGACTCTGTGTGGATGAGTGAATGGGAGTTCGTCTCTCAGCGTGTGGACGGAGACCAAAATACTTTCGGCTTTTCCATCCTCGATGCTTATGGAGACGATTATACGCATGTCTTGTTCGATTCTGACAATTTGCTTGTCCTTGTAGCTCCTTATATTAATGAGTTCGATGCAAAAGATTATGTTAATTGTGAGAGAATAGTTGATCTTGCACGTGCCAATGGCTTGGATTATATCTGGATTACTTCTGAAAATAGTAAGTTTATTGACTCTTTGTATCGACATTATGATGTGCTCGATGAGGTGTATTATGGTGATGAACTTGAACTTAAAACCATGGTTCGCTCTTGTCCGGGTCTTATGCTTATGAAAAATGGTGTCGTCATCGATAAATGGAGTAAAATAGACTTCCCGTCGGAGAAAAGAGTACTTAAACTTGTTTCAGAATGATTTAAGTCATGTTTTCTTATGTGGTAAGAAAGGTGTTATACGGTGTTGCGGTGCTTCTTGGCGTCGCAACATTGGTATTTTTCCTGTTTACTGTGGTGCCGGGCGACCCGGTGAGGATGATGCTGGGCCAAAGAGCCGATGAGAAAGATGTTCAGGTTATAAGAGAAGAATTGGGACTTGATAAAAGTATTGGATATCAGTATTTTTCTTATCTAAACGACCTTTCTCCGGTTTCTTTTTACAAGATAAAAGAGAATCAGAAGGAACAGTTTGAAAAATACAAGCCTTATCTTATAGTGGCTGAAATGTCGGATGTAGCTGTGCTTCTTAAATTTCCTTATCTCAGATATTCCTATCAAAGTAAACGTCCCGTAGGTGAGATATTGTCGGAAGCATTTCCCAATACGTTGATTCTTGCTGTTGTCGCCATTTCCATAGCTTTGATTCTCGGTGTGACATTAGGGATACTTACTGCTGTGGCAAATAACAGTGTCTTGAATCGTATTACATTGTTTATCACAACGATAGGTATGTCGTTGCCGTCTTTTTTTGCTGCAATACTCATGGCATGGATTTTTGGCTTTGTCCTTGAATCTGTGACCGGTCTCAGTATGACAGGCAGCCTGTATTCAGTCGATGATTATGGCAGTGGTGCATATCTTGATCTGAAAAATCTTATCTTGCCTGCTGTTACATTAGGCCTTAGACCTCTTGCCGTAGTCGTGGAACTTACCCGTACGACTTTGTCGGAAGTGATGTCCATGGATTATATCAGAACAGCAAAAGCTAAAGGGTTGAGAAAATGGAGAGTGATAACAAAACATGCTCTTCGTAATGCCATGACACCGGTGATAACGGCAGTGTCGGGTTGGTTCGCTTCCATGCTTGCCGGAGCAGTGTTCGTGGAATATGTCTTCGATTGGAAAGGCATAGGTGTCGTTATTGTAGATGCTCTCGACAAATTCGATTTCCCCGTCGTTATGGGCGCAGTGCTGCTAATAGGCGTCATGCTGATAATTATTAATATCATTGTTGATGTTATTTATGCATCTCTCGACCCGAGAGTGCGGCTTCAATAGTTGTTTTTATTGCTGTCAGGTGTAATTTTTTGATTTTTCTTTGTAATGTCTTGAAAATCAGATATATATCTATAAATTAAGTTTAGTGCACGAATGCTGTATTTGCATTGATAATCAATTATTTATAAGTTTTAGTCAAGTGCTGATGTTTTTTATTAAAATATTTAATAAAAAAATTTTGATGTATTGAAAATCCATTATTATATTTCTGAAGATTTGAAAACCAAATAATATGAAAACCATTATGAAAGTTGTTTTGCGAGTTCTTGGCAAAAATCAAATGTATTGTCTTTTGTTGAGACTAAACGATGTAAAATCATAATGAAATGGTTCTAAGATTTTAATGTTTTGCATATTGTATTTTTTATATGAAATTTTATTGCTGTTCAAAGTTGAATTATTAGCCAAATAAATCTTGTCATTATGAAAAATTATTATCACTTTCATAATGTGTCATTTTGTCGATTGATTATTTGATGGCGCAAATGGATCTTAATGAAATATCCAACTCAGATCCGTTTTTCAGAATTGCACACAGGTTTTGTATTCGCCGATCCTAAGTAAGCACTTGGAGCAGGAGATCGCTGTAACCGACGGAACATATAGTGTTGTTTATACATATAATTATTATAATCCTGATGAAGTGGTTCCCACAATCGATGTTTTTCCTGTATCTTATGAAAACTTTAACGTTGATATGATTTTTTTCGGCACAGAAGAATATGTTTATCAGTTTCAGGATTCATTTCATGATAATGTCAGCGATATTTATATCGATTTCAAATATGTGCATACTTATCTGCGGAAGATGGATGCGTATTCAGGAAGACATTTACCAAGAAAGTAAAGTTGAAAAAACAGGTTTTGGTTAACAGCGTTGTTGACGGTAATGAAATAACCGTTCCCGGATTTTGCAACTTGGACAACGAAATTTATGTTATGGCATTTTATTATGATGGTGCTGAAAATCATCTGTTGCTGTTGAATGATATTTAGATGAAGAATATTATTTGTGAGGATGTTTTTTGACATATTTCAGAATAGAACTTCTTGCTAAATAAATCAGTCCATCAAAGATAATTTCATTTCATCTTAATTTATAATTTTACACATTCATGTTGAAAGAACTTGTACAAATATTTTTTCGATTAGGTTGAAAATTTAGGTTTTTTATGTAAATTTGCAATACTTATTACTTTGTCGAATCAAATAAAAATAACTATGAAAAAAAAGATGGTTGCCGGAAACTGGAAGATGAATACTGATTTCCAGGAGGCTGAAGATTTATTATATTCAATAGAAGATTTACTTGCTGATAAAGGACCTGATACTAATGTTGTTATCTGTACTCCTTATCCTTTCCTTGAACTTGCCACAGACCGTTCTTCTGAAACGGAGTTGTTCGCTGTCGGCGCTCAAAATGTCAGTTCTTTTGAAGATGGCGCTTATACAGGCGAGGTGTCTGCCCGTATGCTCGATTCCATAGGGGTGAGCTATTGCATCATCGGACATAGCGAACGTAGAAAATATTTTAAGGAAGATAATGCTACTCTTGCACAAAAGGTTAAAATGGCTTTGAAATATGATATGGCTCCTATTTTCTGTGTAGGCGAAGTGTTGGAAGAACGTGAAGCAAATCGCCATTTCGATGTTATCAGACAGCAGATAGAAGAAAGTCTCTTTGACCTTGATGATGGTGATTTTGAGAATGTTATTATCGCTTACGAACCTGTTTGGGCTATTGGCACAGGCAAGACTGCAACGCCGGAACAGGCTGAGGAGGTACATGCTTTCATTCGTTCTTTGGTTAGAGAAAAATATGGTGATGATATGGCTGAGAAACTCTATATCCTTTATGGTGGCAGTTGTAATGCTAAAAATGCGGCCGACCTTTTCGCTCAGTTGGATGTTGATGGCGGACTTATTGGCGGTGCTTCCCTTAAAGCAGAGGATTTTGTGAGTATTTGCGTCCAGGCATCTAAATAATTGATGATGAATTATATTGCTTATTCATTCTCAAATCCTGATAATGAGGCTTTGAAAGATATGTTCGTGGAATTGCTCGGGTCTTTGGGATTCGACAGTTTTATGGATGATGATGACGGATTTACAGCTTATTGTAAAGAAGATGATTTTGATGAACAAGGTGTTGAAGACTTGCTTTCAATGTCTCAATTCGAGTCTGTCAGGATATTGAAGAAAGAAAATATTCCTGACAGGGATTGGAATGAGGTGTGGGAGTCTTCTTATGAACCTGTCGTTATAAACGAGATTTGTCGTATAAGAGCACCTTTCCATCAACCGGATTCTCGCTATAAATTTGACTTGCTTATAGAACCTAAAATGTCGTTCGGTACGGCTCATCATGAAACAACAGCGTTGATCATTAAGATGATGCTTGATACTGATTTTAGAAATCGTGATGTACTCGATATGGGTTCAGGTACAGGTGTCCTTGCCATTCTTGCAAAAAAACTTGGTTCTGCATCAACAGTTGCAATTGATAATGATGAATGGGCTTACCGTAATGCTTTGGATAATATCCGCATGAATGACACTAACGATATTAGTGTTGAACTTGGAGATGCTACTACATTGAAAGACAGACATTTCGATATTATTATAGCAAATATCAATCGTAACATCCTTCTTCGCGACATGAAAGAATATGTTAAGTGTCTTGATAATAACGGTGTCATATTTTTTAGTGGATTCTATCAGGCGGATTTACCTATGATTGCCAAAGAGGCGGAATCTTTGGGGTTAGTCTTTTCCAGACATTTGGCAGAGAACGAATGGACAGCGGCAGTTTTTGTCAAACGTAAATGATAGACAATGGATTGGGTCGCTTTTATTGTTTCTCTGACAGTGGCTTATATTTTAGGTTCAATACCTACTGCTGTTTGGGTGGGCAGATGGTTCTATGATACTGATGTTCGGGAGCATGGTTCGGGTAATGCCGGTACTACAAATGTGATAAGAGTACTTGGTTATAAGGCGGCAATTCCTGTATTTGTCATTGATGTCTTGAAAGGCTGGCTTGCTGTCTTTATTATTCCTTATATTTTCGAAATGTTGAAAGTCGATGCTGTGCCCCGGATAATGCCTGTTATAGCTGTGGTGGCTGTTGTGCTCGGTCATGTGTTTCCGTTATTTGCCGGTTTCAGGGGAGGTAAGGGTGTTGCTACATTGCTTGGAGTAGGTCTGGCATTGTATCCTTATGCCACATTGTCGGCATTGGCTATATTTGTAATAGTATTGCTGCTTAAAAATTATGTTTCTCTTGCAAGTATATCAGCGTCAATAAGTTTTCCGTTGTTCGTTTTTTTTCTGTTTCCCACTGCAAATTATTATCTGTATTTCCCGGCTGTGGCAGTGGCTCTGTTCGTTCCTATAACTCATAGGAAGAATATCAAGCGTCTTATTGAAGGAAATGAGAATAAATTTTTTAAAAAGAAATAAAAATTAAATTATTTTTGTTGTTATTGTTAAAAGTTGTATTTTTACAATCTGAAAAAAATAAGTAGTTATGAAGTTTATTGTTTCAAGATCTAAACTGTTTAAAGCTGTTCAGGCTCTTGGTGGCGTCATTACACCATCTAATACTATGCCAATCTTAGAAGATTTCTTGTTTGAACTTTCAGATAACAAATTGAGTATCACAGCTTCTAATTTGGAAACGACTATGGTCGCTTCTATTCAGCCTGACATGGTCGATGGTAGTGGCCAGGTGACAATTCCTGCTCGTCTTTTTATTGATGCTATTAAGAATTTTCCGGATATACCGCTTTCATTTAATATTTCGGAAGATACTTATGCAATAGAAATTACTACTAACGAAGGTGTTTATAAAATGGTAGGACATAGTAGCAGCGAGTTCCCTCAATTGCCCAGGATAGAAGACAGTGATGTCCTTGAGGTTCCTGCCGATGTTTTGGCATGCGGCTTTGAGAAGACGATATTTGCTACAGGCTCTGATGAGATCCGTCCGGTGATGACAGGCGTTTATCTTAATGTATCCGATACTTGTCTCACTTTCGTGGCTACTGACGCTCATAGATTGGTACGTTATAAGAGATTCGATGTGAAATCTGACAGAAACTCTTCTATCATTATTCCTAAAAAGCCTGTTAACCAATTGAAAGCTGTTTTGTCAACTAAAGCCGATGAGAAAGTCCTTGTTAAGTTTAACAGGACCAATGTATCGTTTGATCTCGGTGATTTCTGTCTTATATGTCGTCTTATTGAAGGTGTGTATCCTAATTATGAGGCTGTAATACCGACAAATAATCCTAATAAGCTTGTTGTTGATTGTCAATTGCTTAATGCTGCAATACGTCGTGTTGGCACATTCTCCAATAAGGCTACTCACCAGGTGCGTCTTAAGATATCAGGACAGGAATTGCTTATCTCGGCAGAGGATTTGGACTATTATAATGAAGCTAAGGAACGTCTTACATGCAGCTATGAGGGTTCTGATATGGAGATAGGTTTCAATTCCCGTTTTTTACAGGATATACTTTCCAATATTACTCAGCAGTCAGTGAGAATTGAGCTTTCTGCACCGAACCGTGCCGGTATTATGACTCCTGTGGATAATGAAAATGCAGATGAGGATATTTTGATGCTTTTGATGCCGGTTATGCTTAGTTGATGGTTTTTTTGAAAAAAATTATGGTGTGTCTGAAACTAATGTGAGATGACACACCTTTTTTTATGTTGTTATCTGTATGACAAACAAGTCGCTGAGACTATGATTCAATTGTTTTCAGCGACTTGTCCGTCAATGTTTGACACAATGTTCCGGTAATTAATCTATATGTGGTCCGGCTGATACCAAAGCCTTTCCGGCTTCGTTGTATTCAAACTTCTTGAAATTGTTGATGAAGCGACTTGCTAAATCTTTGGCTTTGACATTCCATTCTTCAGCATTTTTATATGTGTCGCGAGGATCTAAAATGGCAGGGTTGACACCTGGCAATTCGGTAGGCACCTCGAAATCAAAATATGGGATATGTTTGGTAGGTGCTTTGTCGATGGAACCGTCCAAGATGGCATCTATGATTCCTCTCGTGTCTTTTATGGAGATACGTTTGCCGGTGCCATTCCAACCAGTATTGACCAAATAAGCTTTTGCTCCGACTTTTTCCATCTTCTTGACTAACTCTTCAGCATATTTTGTAGGATGCAGCGAAAGAAATGCGGCACCGAAACATGCTGAGAAAGTAGGTGTAGGCTCAGTAATTCCTCTCTCTGTTCCCGCTAACTTGGCTGTGAATCCTGATAAGAAATAATATTTTGTTTGTTCAGGTGTCAAAATAGATACAGGAGGCAATACCCCGAAAGCATCTGCTGAAAGGAAAATGACTTTTTTCGCATCCGGAGCCTTGGAAACAGGTCTCACTATATTCTCTATGTGATATATGGGATAGGAGACTCTCGTGTTTTCTGTGACACTCTTGTCAGCAAAATCTATTTTACCGTTTTTATCGACAGTCACATTTTCCAACAATGCATTTCTCTTGATGGCATTGTAAATGTCAGGTTCGCTCTCTTTGTCGAGATTTATTACTTTGGCATAACATCCGCCTTCGAAATTAAAGATTCCGTCGTCATCCCAACCATGTTCGTCATCGCCTATCAAGGCTCTTTTGGGGTCTGTGGATAATGTGGTCTTTCCTGTTCCCGACAATCCGAAGAATATGGCGGTTTCGCCTTTTTCATTGGTATTTGCAGAACAGTGCATCGATGCGATGCCTTTCAGAGGAAGAAGATAGTTCATGATGGAAAACATGCCTTTCTTCATCTCACCTCCATACCATGTGTTCAAAATCACTTGCTCTTGTGTGGTAAGGTTGAAAACTACAGCTGTTTCTGAATTTAATCCCAACTCTTTGTAATTCTTTACTTTTGCTTTTGATGCAGTGTAAACGATAAAGTCGGGTTTGCCGAATTCATTGAGTTCTTCTTCTGTTGGACGTATAAACATGTTCTTTACAAAATGTGCCTGCCATGCAACTTCCATGATGAAACGAATTTTTATTCTCGAATTTTTGTTGGCACCGGCAAAGGCATCCATGACGTATAATTTCTTCCCGGACAGTTCTTTGACGGCAATGTCCTTCAACTCGTCCCATACTTGGGGAGTGACAGGCTTGTTGTCGTTTTTGTATTCATTAGACGTCCACCATACAGTGTCACGACTAACGTCGTCCATAACGAAATATTTGTCTTTGGGAGAACGTCCGGTGTATTCACCCGTCATGACATTGACAGCTCCAAGTTCTGTCACAACACCTTTGTCGAAACCGGTTAAAGTAGGATCCATCTCATCTTCATACAATGTCTCAAAAGAAGGATTGTACTGGATCTCCTTGACATCCACAATGCCGTATGATTTTAATGATTCTCTGATTTCTTCAATGTTTCTTGCCATAAGTTAGTTTTTTTGATTTATGATTTTAATTGATTTTTCAATTCGTTTGATATGATGATTTTTGAATATCCTAATAATTGTTTTTATTTAGAATAATAAGTATTGTTGTCGCAAAGATACAACAATTTTATATACAATGTGGTTTTTATATGAACTGTTTATTGTTTCAAAAATTTTTTCTGTTTTTACAGTTTGAGGCATTCATTTAATATGAATGATTAAGCAAATTACTGTTGTTATTTTTTTGAAAACAATGTCATTATGAAAAAATGAACATTCTATATTTTTTTTAGCATGTTTTATTTTGTTTGGTTCTATTTTTGTAATTTTACGCATTATTTTGAAATTATGTTGACACGTTTTTTGTTTTATTTCATATTATATCCGTTATCGATATTGCCATTATACTTTTTGTATGTTTTGTTTATGCCTATATATCTGATAATGAGTAATATAATATGTTATAGGCGTAAAGTCGTTGATAAAAATCTGTCTTTGTCTTTTCCTTATTGGTCAAAAAAAGAGTTAAGAAAAGTTAGAAATAAGTTTTATTGGCATCTTACTCAAATTGCTGCAGAGATGCTGAAAATGATATCAATGAGTCGGAGAAATGTGATGCAACGTTATCATTGTTCTAATCCGCAACTTGTCAACAGATTCTATGATGAAGGAAAGAGTGTGGTACTTGTTTCGAGTCATTATAATAATTGGGAATGGATGGTGTTGAGTTTGGATATGCAATTTAAACATCATGGTATTGGCGTTGGTGCCCATAATACTAACAAGGTGTTTGAGAAACTTATCAATAGGGCGAGGACACGTTATGGTACTCAGGTGGTTTTTCATGATAATGTCAGAGAGGTGATGCAATATCATGAGACAAATCATCTGCCGGCAGCATATATGATACTTTCAGACCAATCACCAAGTAATCCTTTACGTTGTTATGTTACTGATTTTCTTAATCAAAGAACTGCATTTATAAGAGGTGCAGAGGGATTTGCCCGTAAATATAATCTTCCGGTTTTGTATTATGAGGTGATAAAAGAAAGATGGGGACGTTATCGTATAGATGTTCAAATTGTTACGGAAAATCCTGATATTTTGCCGGATGGCGCTGTCATGCAACGTTATTCTGAACTTCTCGAGAAGACTATACAAAAACAGCCCCAGTTTTGGATGTGGAGCCATAGACGCTGGAAACCAAAATTCCAAAATCTGTGATCATTGTGTTTGTTGTATCTTGAAGTATTTTTTTCGTATGCTTAATTCATAGACTATCCATAAGATGAGATAACCGTTAGTGATTATCTCGTACCATAGGTTTATGGTTGGATTTAAGGTAATGAAACGTTTTACAATCCATAATACGATGTCTATTGTAAACAATATGTCCCATATTTTTTCTTTGTCTTTAAATTCAACTGTATTGGAACCTTCTTTTATTTCTATTGTTGATGATGAAGAAAAATATGGTATCATGCTCTGTATCATTATTTTGTATCTTCCTAATGGAAATCCGTTTATTGTGGCGGATTTGCCTTTGACAATTCCTATAAAGTAGTTGTCAATATAAATTTTGTGAGGAAGAGAAAGTCCCATCATGGAACTTTTGTCTATTATTGTCAGGCTGTTATTCATCTTTTTTATAAAAAAGAGGCTGACTTCAGAAGTCAACCTCTTTGTAAGTTGTCAAAATGAAGATAATTATTTACGGGCGGCTTTAATGGCTGCTTGTGCTGCTGCCAATCTTGCCACCGGCACGCGGAATGGTGAACATGACACGTAATTCAAACCTGTGTTGTAGAAGAAATCTACTGATGCCGGGTCACCTCCGTGTTCACCGCAAACACCGCATTTGAGATTGTTTCTTGTCGAACGTCCGCGTTCTACACCCAATTTGACCAATTGACCTACACCTTCCTGGTCTAAGGTGTTGAATGGGTCGGCAGGGATAATCTTTTCTTCAACATATTTGTGGACTATGGCATTGACATCATCACGTGAGAATCCGAACGTCATTTGTGTCAAGTCGTTTGTTCCAAATGAGAAGAATTGAGCCACTTCCGCAATCTTGTCTGCCACCAAAGTAGCACGTGGAATTTCAATCATGGTGCCGTATAGATAATCTATGGTTACACCATATTGTGCTTCAACTTCAGCTTTTACTCTGTCGGCTATGGCTTTTTGATTCTGCAACTCTTTTACGTTGACTGTCAAAGGAACCATTATCTCAAGGTGAGGAT
The DNA here is from genome assembly GCA_002633315.1 of Bacteroidales bacterium Phil6. Classification (GTDB taxonomy): domain Bacteria; phylum Bacteroidota; class Bacteroidia; order Bacteroidales; family F082; genus Limimorpha; species Limimorpha avicola. The sequence goes on along the minus strand of NWBN01000014.1, from coordinate 6,346 downwards.
CGTTGCCTTCTTTCATCAGTTGAGCCGTTGCTTCGAACAAGGCACGGAATTGTGTCTCTGAAATCTCAGGATAAAGTATGCCGAGACGAACACCGCGAAGACCCATCATTGGGTTGACTTCATGCAGAGCGTTGATGCGTCTCTTCAACTCATCAAGATCCATGCCGCGTTGTGCTGCAAGTTCACGTTGTTTTTCTTCTTCGTTGGATTGTGGTACGAACTCATGCAGTGGCGGGTCCATCAAACGGAATGTCAACGGTTTGCCATCCATCACTTTAAGAGTGCTCTTCGCTGACTCGCGAATATAAGGTTCCAACTCATTCAATGCTTCAATACGCTCTTCTTTTGTGTTGGCAAGAATCATATTACGCAATTTGCTGAGCGGTTTTTCGCTGTTTTTGCCATAGAACATGTGTTCTATACGGAACAGTCCTATACCTTCTGCGCCAAAACTGATAGCTTTCATTGCGTCGTCAGGATTGTCGGCATTGGTACGAACACCCATCTTGCGATATTTGTCAACAAGTCTCATGAACTCTTGGAAACGCGGATTTTCTGTGGCATCTATCATTTCTATTTGTCCATCATAAACATAACCTTTTGTTCCGTTAAGACTGATGATGTCTCCTTCTTTATAAACTTTGCCGCCTATTGTCACTTTGCCTTCTTTCTCGTTGATATGGACGTCTTCACAACCTACAATACAACATTTGCCCCATCCGCGAGCTACCAAAGCTGCATGAGAGGTCATGCCGCCTTTGGCTGTCAAAATGCCGTCGGCAGCGCGCATGCCTTCAACGTCTTCAGGATTAGTCTCTTCACGGACTAATATGTTGTTGAGACCGGCTTCGCGGAACTCTTTTGCTTTCTCGCTGCTAAGAGCGATTTTTCCTACTGCGCCGCCGGGACCTGCAGGAAGACCGTGTGCCAATATCGTGTGATTCTTCTCGTCTTTGGCATCGAGAATAGGGTGAAGCAATTCATCTATCTGATTGACATTAAGTCTCATAACAGCTGTAGCCTCGTCGATGAAACCCTCATGAAGCATGTCTAATGCCATATTGACAGCAGCTACACCTGTACGTTTTCCAACACGGCATTGCAACATGTACAATTTACCTTCTTGAATGGTAAACTCAATGTCGAGCATGTCTTTATAGAAGTTTTCTAATATTGTACGTATGTCGCACAATTCTTTGTACGTCTCAGGCATCAACTCTTGCATCGAGTGCATGTTTTTGTTTTTCTCGTTCTTGGTGTCATCGTTGAGTGGGTTAGGAGTACGTATGCCGGCTACTACGTCTTCGCCTTGTGCATTAATGAGCCATTCGCCGTAGAATTTGTTGTCGCCTGTTGCGGGGTCACGTGTGAATGCTACACCTGTCGCTGAATTTTCACCCATGTTACCGAAAACCATGGTTTGAACGTTGACTGCAGTACCCCAGTCTTCTGGAATACCTTCAATTCTTCTGTAAGACACGGCTTTTCTTCCGTTCCAGCTCTTGAAAACGGCTCTTATGCCGCCTTCGAGTTGCATTTCTGCATCGTCTGGAAATTCTGTTCCCAAAACTCTTTTGATGGTAGCTTTGAATTCTTCTGCAAGATATAACAATTCATCTGCCGTGATGTCAGTGTCAGATTTATAACCTTTTTTTACTTTGAATTCATCAAGCATGTCATCTAAGATCTTGCGGATGCCTTTACCTTCAGCCGGCTCCTTGTCTTCAGCTTTTTCCATAACGACGTCAGCGTACATCATGATAAGACGACGATATGAGTCATATACAAATCTTGGATTGTTGGTCTTCTTAATCAATCCGGGGATTGTTTTCGAGCACAATCCTATGTTTAATACGGTATCCATCATTCCCGGCATTGATTGACGCGCACCAGACCGGCACGATACCAAAAGAGGATTCTCTGCATCACCGTATTTCATTCCCATGATTTCTTCCATGTTCTTTATTCCGGCATGAACCTCATCCATCAAACCTTCCGGTAACTGACAGCCATTGGCATAATATGCTGTACAACATTCTGTCGTGATGGTTAATCCGGCTGGTACAGGCAAACCTAACAAACACATCTCAGCCAGATTGGCTCCTTTGCCACCTAATAAATTCTTCATCGTAGAGTTTCCTTCAGCTGTACGGTTGCCAAAAGAATAAACATACTTGATTTTTTCCATTGTTGATTTTTTTGTTGATTTTTTATATTATTAAGTTGTATTCTTATACCTTGGTATAAAATGAAGATATTTTTTTGTCGCGCAAAGGTAAGAATAATAGTTGATAATTCAAAGAAAAATATTGTAGTTTTGTAAAAATTTTTTGTATGCCATTTTGGCATATTTTATCATTTTTTTATAAATTGGTCTGATTATTGTTGCTGTATTGACAAATTGTATTTTATGGGTATGAGTATTATTGGCATTGTGGCAATTTTGGTTATCGTTTATTTCCTGTATAAAAGTGTAAAACCAAAGAATAAAACGAATTATACTGATAATCAAACAGATAATAAAGGTGGTAATTATTCGAAATGGATTGGAGGAGGTCTTGGGTGGGCTTTTGGCGGTCCTTTAGGTGCAGTGATTGGCTTCGCTTTAGGTTCTTTCTTCGGTAATTCCAATTCTAATCGTAATATTTCCGATTATATTGGAGGTAGTACACAACAGCAGGATTTCAATGTCAGTCTTTTGGTGCTTTCTGCCGCCGTTATGAAAGCTGACGGCACTCTGAAAAGATCGGAACTCGACTACGTGAAACAGTTTTTCCTTCGCAATTTCGGACAACAACATGCTGAACGCTATATTCTTATGCTTCGCGAAATATTAAAACAAGATTTTAATATTACTGAGATAAGCCGGCAGATAGGACATTATATGGATTATTCTTCGCGACTTCAACTGTTGCATTATCTTTTCGGTATTGCTGCTGCGGATTCCTCTGTTCATGAGAGTGAAGTTAATGTTATTAATGTAATATCAGCCTCAATGGGAATATCTAATGTTGATTTTGAATCCATTAAGGCAATGTTTGTCCAAAATGTCGATAATGCCTATACTATTCTCGGTGTATCTCCTTCTGCAACTGATGATGAAGTTAAAAACGCTTACCGCGAAATGGCTAAGAAATATCATCCGGATAAGGTGTCTTATCTTGGTGACGACGTTCGTAAAGCAGCAGAACAGAAGTTTAAAGAAGTTAATGATGCTTACGAGAAAATAAAGAAACAACGTGGAATAATTTGATAATTACAAACCAATACCAATTAGTCGTCACATTTTTTTTGTGATGACTTTTTTATTTGTATAATCTCCATCTTACACCGAGTACGAATCTCGCATCCCTCATAGGATAATGCGGAGTTGTGAAATATCTGTTGTCCTTTGTCAGTGAATATAGGTTGGTGTATCCGACAAAAATGTTTGCCCTTTTGACTTTAAAGGTGACAAAGAGGTCTATATATGGGAAATTGCCGATTTTTACTTCATCCTGAAGGTAAAATGTCCTTAACGCCGGCATGTATGCATCGGCATAATAGTTTGTAAAATAGTGTACAGTGATACTCGGTTGCATCATGGATACGTTTTTTACCAAAGTGATGTTCCATCCGAATTTTAATTTACCGTAAAATAAAGGAAGATGTACTACAGATTCATTGTCGGCTTTTTGTAATGACAGATGACTCGATAACTCTATATGTTTTAATTTGAAGTTGAAATCTGCAAAAATAGAACTGATATTGATAGTTCCGGTGTGTTGTGCTGGTTTCGCATCGTTATTGAAATATATATAATGGTCTATAGTGTTGTGTTTCAATCCTAATGTTAACCATGACAATTCATAGCTGCCGGCAAGGCCTAAATATGTCGTCGGACTGAAATTGTTATTCCATCTGAAATTATTTGAATAATATGATTCTTCGAACCAATCGGCAGACTCTCTCGAAATGTTGAGGTCGAAAACCAATGCTCCTATGTTTTTGTTGGAAGTTCCTAAAAATTGTCTCCATTCTCCGATAATGTTGAAATCACCTGCATGATAACCGTCTATTATCAATTCTCCATTGCCGGTTAATCTTGTCGATTTGAACAGATTGATAATGATTCCGGCATTGACTCTGAAATCAGAATAGTCATGACTGCCGAAATATTCATTTGTTATCAGGTCTTTGTATCCGGCGTGATGGGAATAGCAATGCCCTATACCTAATGTGAGATAAAATGGGATGTCATTGTGGAACTTTTTGTAACCTAATGTATTCCATGTAATGAAATTCTTTATGGTATGAAAATAAATACTGTCGAATGTCATGACTGAGTCAATGACTGTATCATGGCTCTGATAAAATGATGATAATGGATTCTTGTCGGAATACACGTATTTATTCTGTTGATAACCGAAACTGTAATTTATTCTACCAAGCTCGATTTTTCTTTTTTTTGTTGTTAGGCTATCGTCCTTTTTTTCTGCTCTCGGACTTAATATGTTGAAATATTGATTTAATCCAAATCCTGACACTTTTATGAGATTGTTGGCTTGTTGCAGGTTGACGGCTATTACAGTCTTGTCTTCTTCGATAAGGTCAATAAAAACATTATCATCGACTATTCCTCCGTTTTCTTGAACGTCTATTTTGTTGTGAAAATAATATCCGGTTATGCCATATCGCTGATTTTTTGTGTTCCATCGCAAATTACCTATAAAGTATGTATTCTGAGCCTTGCTGTATTGGTAAACAGCAGGAGCGAAATCTATGTTATAATTTATGGTAATAAACAGATTTTTAAGGAATTCACGACTGAATAATAAGTTCAAATGCTGCTCTTTTTTACCTCCCATCATATATCTTATTTCTGTAAATGGCTGATATATAATTGGATAGATAATATCATCTTCGGTTTTTATATAGTTGTTGAATGCCGGAAGTCTATTATTGAATCCTATCATTACATTATGATGAAAACCTGATTTTTTATGTGCCAACCCCGGATTGCTTAATGTCTGGTATATCTCATGCTCAGTATTGACAGGATCATAAAATGAAGCCGATAATGTAGTGGTGTCATATTCTGTTATCTTACCAAGATATTGATTGTCAAAGTTTTGATAAAAATAGCTTACTTTTGTTGAATCGACAGCGATACTGTCATTTGAAAATATGTCATTTTTCGCTGCCCATAAAAATCGGCAGGAAAGTAATAAAAACAATAATATGAACAGTATTTTTTTCACTTTGCAAAGATATATAAAAAGAGTTAAACTTAACATGTTGTAAAAGTAAATTGTGTTTTTACTCTAATTGCGAATGGACATGAAACGGAAAAATCGTTGTTATATTAATAAGGTATAAAGAGAATAATCAATATATGCAAAGAGGAGGCGGAAAAAAGGTGGAAAGGTGGAAGGTAGAAAAAAAGGAGTAGAAATGATGTAAAAAATGGAGAAGAAAAGAGGTGGAAGGGGGCAGGAAGAGGCAAAAACGGGGGTAGGAGTGAGGGTAGAGAAAGGTATAAAGCAGTGAGAATCAATAGGGATAAAAATAAATGAAAAAAAGTTAAAAAAAGTGTTGTAGAGAAAGAAAAAAGGTGTAATTTTGCATTCGCTAAAGACGGAGAGGGGAGAGGAAAGAAGAGAGGGAGAGGAAGTCGAAAGCGAAAAAGTTCTTTGAGAAGATGAGCCAAAAAGTCTGAGAGGTAAGGAAAGAGAGAAAAGTTAATTCCGAAGATAGATCCGAGAACAGGAAAAGAAAAGAAAGAAAAAAATATACAAAGAAGAGTTTGATCCTGGCTCAGGATGAACGCTAGCGGCAGGCCTAATACATGCAAGTCGAACGGTAAGACCGAAAGGTAAAAGAGTGGCGGACGGGTGAGTAACGCGTATGTAACCTACCCTTTGCAGAGGGATAGCCCGAAGAAATTCGAAGTAATCCCGCATGAGGATATACGGAGGCATCTTTGAATATTCAAAGTCAAGGCGGCGAAGGATGGGCATGCGTACTATTAGTTAGTTGGTGAGGTAACGGCTGCACCAAGACGACGATAGTTAGGGGATCTGAGAGGATGGTCCCCCACACTGGTACTGAGACACGGACCAGACTCCTACGGGAGGCAGCAGTAAGGAATATTGGGCAATGGAGGGAACTCTGACCCAGCCATGCCGCGTGAAGGAAGAAGGCCTTATGGGTTGTAAACTTCTTTTAACGGGGGATAAAGGCCGTCACGAGGTGACGGAGTGAAGGTACCCGTGGAAAAAGCATCGGCTAACTCCGTGCCAGCAGCCGCGGTAATACGGAGGATGCGAGCGTTATCCGGATTTATTGGGTTTAAAGGGTGCGTAGG
>NWBN01000013.1 GCA_002633315.1 Bacteroidales bacterium Phil6 | reverse complement strand
CAACACCAGTATCATAAAAATTATTGACTCTTTAAACATATCATTCTGCACTATGAGGATTATACCAGCTGGTCCCACAATAAGTCACATTTGCAGTATGCACACGAACACTTCTTTTTTCATTAAATCCAAATAGATGTCTATCTTCAATGTTACATTCATGATATGGTGAATGATAAACAGGAGAATAATGAAGTGGTGCATTGGACAAGGTAATATTTCGTCTGATACTGCGCCAATAACAATTCATCTCTTCATATCCTATACACGGTTCAGGATAATATTCTCCATATACACAAAACAGCCATGTTTCACTGCAGGATTCCATATTGGAGTCTTCATAATATGTATATTTACTCAAATATATTTCATCTGGATATGGTGTATAAGACACATGTTCCACATTATTCAAAATCAGGATATAATCCTTTCCTGGTGGATTGGGGATGTACTTGAACTTTTTACTCAACTCTTTTGCTGCATTGGAATCAACAAAAAATATTGAATCATAACATCTTCCTACTGTATCACCCCAAAACCAGTCGTCTCCTTCTACAAACGGACCCGGATACTCCTGTATTGAATCATTCGAAGGTTCTCCTATATTAAATACAACTTCAATATTCTCATTCTGGCTTTGAATCTCCGGCATCTTAATCTCAAAATAACTACACACCACTCCATTGTTGACTGTTTGATATGCCTCTAAACTATTCTCCAATGCTGCATAAGTCTCAAATACCTCACTCATCATTACATTACCATTGGCATCTACTTCCGGCATCTCTATATACAGCGTGTCCAAAACCACATCTTCACATACTGTCATGTGTTCTCCGTGTTCGTAATTCGTGGTCAGTTCTATTATTTCTTTCGCTTCAGATAATGTCATCACACTTTCCGTTTTGACTCCCGCCTTGTACGCTTTGTTAAGTTCACAAAACTTCTCTATCTTCTCATACAGAAGTTTTCCGTTAGTCTCCACACCTGACACACTCTCTTCTGGTGTTACTACTTTGGTTCCCAACATTTCCTTTTTGCATGATGTAAATGTTATTGCAGTTGCAACAATTACTCCTACCAAAATGATGATTCTAATTCTTCTCATAATTAATAATTTTAAATTAAACTTACTTTTTATTATATACAAAATTATCGGAGGCTGTTCCCTCCATGGTAATAAACGTTATCATATAATTTCCTGAAAAATAGCCTGCAAGAGGTATAAACACATTTCTCTCTACTCCGCTGTCTATAGCATTGTTGTAAACCTCAGCTCCGGAAATATTCTCAATGATTATTGTCACTTCCCCAAAATCCTCATTGAATGTCACCTGCAATACACTGCTGTTTTGTGTTGCCTCTATGGATGTCCCATTTGAATTCTCATGAATGAGTTTCTTTTCCGGTTCTATAAAAAGTATTTCGGAATCCAACCTGCACAAACATTCATTTTGTCTGCAAGAAGTTTCCGATTTGGCACTGTATGTTCCCGTTATTATTAATAAGGAACAAAAAATAATAAATAATAAATCCTTTTTCAAATATTTCTAATTTTATCGTTTAACGTCACAAAAATATATTAAAAAAACTCAGAAATATCAACCTTACTGCTTATATACAGACTTTTTTAAGGATAAAAAATCTTATATCCTTGATATTAAATTATATACCAAATTTCTTGTACAGACTTTTTTGATGTCTGACAACATTTCAAATTGTATCTTTCGGTTGTTCTTGACCTCAAATTTCAGAGTTTTGTTCCATAAATTGTTGCTCTATGAAATTCAACAATTCAATCCTTCGGTTTTATGTTTTTTATCTCAAATGTTTTTTCTTTGATATAATTTCTCCCTTGCATTGAAACAATAACGTAAGACGCCATGACATGACGTCTTTACAATCTTGGTTTTCAACATAAAAAAACAGAGACTGCCTGAACTTGTCAGACAGTCTCTTACAGTTAATATATAATGTTTCCTTTTTTACTATTTTTAGAATTACTATTGTTTTATCCATTTACCGCTCTCTGCCTCTTTTCCTTCACTATAA
>NWBN01000012.1:22448-43168 GCA_002633315.1 Bacteroidales bacterium Phil6 | reverse complement strand
CGAGCCAATACACTGCTGTATCCTTGCCATTATCAAAGAATCTCCCACGATCGTCGCCGGTTTCATCGCTTCTTTATAGGCTTCCATCGACATCTCGTATTCTCCCCGTTCCTCATACACACATCCGCTGTATAGTGCTGCAAGCGTTTGTTGTCCATAGTCTTTTGTCTTAACAAAATATCGGCGTGCTTCAAAGACGGCTGTATCCCCACTTATGTCTTTGTAGCATTTGTATTTTGCCTGCACCATGGTTATTTCGTATTCCATGCGGTGTCTCTTGTCGAGTACTCCCGGATGAGGTCTAATAGAATCAAGAAACACCAACGCGCTGTCCGGAGCTGTCTCTATTATCGTCTGTGCACAGCCGAGCTGTCTTATCGCCTCCCTACGTTGTTTGCAGGACACTAATGCCATAAGACAAATTACAAGTACTATTAAGGATATCAATCTTCTCATGGATTTTTTAATATACCGTTGCAAATTTACAGAATTTTTAAAGATATAATCAAAATATAATTTCTCAATTTCATTAGTGTATTGTTAAATTGGGACAAGTTAAACTTAATCGAATAATTCCGAAAAAAGGAAATGTCGAGTTTTTTGACATCGTTGAATTTAGTCTTCCCGGACGATCTGTAAGGTTGTTTATCCGTAAAAGATATATTTAAAATTTGCAAAACTTAATATGATCGTTTCAGTTTTATGTCGTGTTGAATGATGGCGACGAGATAATAACTGATAATGGCTGCATTGATTGGTATTCGAATAACATTCTTTGTATTACTCAAAAAATTAGACAAAAAACTTTTGGACTGCACTTCAAATCAGAGACATGTACTTTTTTGTTACTGTATGTACGTTACGGAATTTGTCCTTTACAACGACTTTTGTTAAGAGGTTCATTTTTCGCTGCGATTACGCTCATCATAAAAGAATCGTTATCACATTTGAATATGAATTCTCAGATATTTTAATTTGTTTTTCTTTCAAATCCAATAGAGACAAATAAAATATGTCACAAGATTTATTAAAAAACGGGATATTCCGTTTTGTCTGTAATGCTAATTGTATTGTTTTAGAAATCATAAATTCCGAATCAGATATCACCTTATTCAAGAGTATCAAAGATTATTTCCATGATAAACTGAGTCTTGTTTTGTGTAAAAACACAGGTCTTTATATTGTATTATTCAACTAATTGAATGACACAATATTTGTTGTGATATAACTACCGATTTCGTGCCATAAAATCTTGTGTTTTTTCGGTATTATTAAAAATCTTATTTTGTTTTTATAAACAGTTCAGAAATGTATTTTCACTATTTAATTATATTTGACGAGTATATAATGTTAAGTTTCATATTACAAACGTGTATTACAAACTTTTTTGCCCTGATTAATATTATAAAATATTGATTATAAATAAAATAACAAATTTGCTTTACAAACTTTTCTGTTGAATTTTACAAACTTTTTTGTCTGTTTATAGATAATTTTCTACTTGAATTAAACTTGTATTTAATAATTCTGTGAATTTTCTTAATGTATAATTCTGTTGAAAATCATATTTTGAATCATAGATGCAGGTATTGATACGGTGTCTTTAAATTTTTGTCATATACTTGGATATTTTATTATCTTTGCAGCATAAAAATCATTTTTATGGAAACAGACAATAAACATTTCAAACGTTATACAGTTACTACGGCTTTGCCGTATGCCAATGGACCTATTCATATAGGACATCTTGCCGGAGTGTATATTCCTGCTGACACTTATGTTCGTTATCTGAGAATGAAAGGCGAAGATGTCATGTTTGTTGGTGGTTCCGATGAACATGGTGTGCCTATCACCATTAAAGCTGAAAAAGAAGGCTGCACGCCTCAAGATATTGTTGACCGTTATCATAAGATTATCAAAGATTCTTTTGAAGAACTCGGCATCAGTTTCGATGTATATTCCAGGACAAGTTCAAAGACTCATGCCGAGACGGCAAGCAGTTTTTTCAAGAAACTTTATAATGACGGTAAGTTCGTAGAAAAGGAAAGCGACCAGTTTTTCGACCCTGAACGTAACAAATTTCTCTCGGATCGTTATATCATAGGCACATGTCCCAAGTGCGGCAATGACCATGCTTACGGCGACCAGTGTGAGAAATGCGGCAGTTCTTTGAGTCCTGATGAGCTTATAAATCCTCATTCAGCACTTAGCGGCGCCTCTTTGGTGAAGAAAAAGACCAAACATTGGTATCTCCCGTTGGACCAATATGAAAGCTGGCTTAAAGAATGGATTCTCGAAGGTCATAAAGAATGGAAACCCAATGTATATGGGCAGGTGAAAAGTTGGATTGACGGCGGTTTGCAACCCCGCGCTGTGACTCGTGACCTCGACTGGGGTGTCCCTGTCCCGCTCGAGAATGCCGAGGGGAAAGTGCTTTATGTCTGGTTCGACGCCCCTATTGGATATATCTCCAATACTGTCGAATATTGCAGGCAAAATGGCACCGACTGGGAGAAATGGTGGAAAGATGAGGATACCAAACTCGTGCATTTCATTGGTAAAGACAATATAGTCTTCCATTGTATCATTTTCCCTTGCATGCTGAAGGCTTATGGCGATGGCTTTGTGCTGCCTGACAATGTGCCCGCCAACGAGTTCCTGAATCTTGAAAACGACAAGATCTCTACTTCACGTAACTGGGCCGTTTGGCTTCATGAATATCTTGAAGAACTGCCGGGTAAACAGGATGTGCTGCGTTATGTGCTGACTGCCAATGCTCCGGAGACTAAAGATAATAATTTTACATGGAAAGATTATCAAGACCGTAACAATAACGAGTTGCTCGCCATCTTCGGCAACTTCGTGAACCGTACCTTGGTGCTTACTCATAAGTTTTATGACGGTGTGGTTCCTGCACCGGGCGTGTTTAACGAAAAAGACGCCAATGCTGTCGCCGAGATGAATGCTTATCCCGACATCATCGCTAAACTTATAGAAAACTATAAGTTCCGTGAGGCATTGTCGGAACTGATGAATCTTGCCCGCCTCGGCAATCGGTATCTTACTGACAATGAGCCGTGGAAACAAATCAAGACAGACCCTGAACGCGTTAAGACTGTTATGTATCTGTCGTTGCAGATTGTCGCCAAACTTGCCATTCTCTCAGAACCTTTCCTGCCGTTCAGTGCTAAGAAACTTCAAAAGATGCTGAGTTTTGATGTCGAAGGATGGGACCAAGCCGCAACCACGGAACTGTTGCCTGTAGGTCATATTGTTCGTATACCTGAACTTCTTTTTGAGAAAGTTGAGGATGCTGTCGTGGAGACTCAAATCAAGAAGTTGGAAGATGCAAGAAAACAAAATGAACTTAACGCATGGAAACCTGCTGACATAAAATCCACGGTGAGTTTTGACGACTTTGCCAAAGTTGATATTCGCGTGGGTACCGTATTGGAATGTGTCAAGGTGCCTAAGGCTGATAAATTGTTGCAGTTCCTGATTGACGACGGCATGTCGAAACGTACCATAGTGTCCGGTATAGCCAAGTTCTACCCGGACCCTCAACAGCTGGTTGGGAAACAGGTGTGTTTTATTGCCAACTTCGAGCCGAGAAAACTTAAAGGCGTCGTCAGCGAAGGTATGATATTGTCAGCAGAAGATAAAGACGGGAAATTGGTGCTTCTGTCACCTCGTGATATCGTGACTCCCGGTTGTTCAGTAGGATGATATATGTGTTGAAAATCACAACTTTGTTTCTGTTCCGGCCTTTCAAACTCAATGAGAAAGGCCGGAACATACTGTGAAAATGACTTTAGTAAGTTTATTTTGATAATAATGACTTTCGGACTTTTGACTGATGATTTTATTATATGAGTTCGATATAAAATCATCGGGATAACAGAAAAGCCGACTTTTTGACATATATTATGATCTTTCTAATCAATTTTCTTGAAATTGTATTTTAAAGATGATTTTGTTTTTCTGATTTTATGGATTATTGTTTTTAAAAATAATAAAAACGTTATTTTTGCGATTTATTAATAAACGTTACAAGATGGGAAACAATGTGTTAAAGTCCCTTGCCGGTCAGACAGCAGTTTATGGTATGGGTACCATAGTGCCGCGTTTGTTGAATTATCTGTTGGTTCCTTTTTACGTCAGGGTCTTTGAGTCGAGTGTTTACGGTCAAATTACGGATTTATATGCATGGATAGCATTCTTGCTTGCTCTTCTTACTTATGGAATGGAAACGGCTTTTTTTCGTTTTGCCAATAAAGATGATGCCAACAAGGTGTTTTCCAATATAATGTCCTGTATCTTGACTACAACAGGTGTCTTTTTATTGATATATTTATGTTTTTACAAATCGTTCGCCCGTCTGATAGACTATCAGTACAATACTCAGTATGTGCTGATGATAGGTATCATTGTGGCAATCGATGTAATTGCAGCTGTGCCTTTTGCCATGCTGCGTTATGAAAATAAGGCAAAACGTTTCAGTATCATTAAGATACTCAATGTTGCTCTTAATATAGGATTGAACATTTTCTTTTTGTGTGTTATTCCTGAAACAGCCTTGAAAATTTCTTCGTCTGTCTTTGGCAGTCATTCCGGCTTGTTGATTTGGGTGTTGATATCCAATGTGTTGTCAAGTCTGTTGAGTCTTTTGCTTCTCATGCCTCAACTGCGAATGATAAGATTCGGAATTGACAAGGACTTGTTGATTCCTGTTTTAAAATATGCAATTCCCATATTGATGATAAATCTTGTGGGTATGGTTAATGAGGTTGCCGACAAGATTTTGATAAAATATCTTGTCCGGATACCGTCCGAAGATGTGCTTCTTGCCATGAATATGACAGCGGAAGAATATGCTGTTTCCCAGGTCGGCATTTATGGAGCTAATTTTAAACTCGCTGTGCTGATGAGTATTTTCATACAGATGTTTCGTTATGCCTCCGAGCCTTTTTTCTTCGGACACGCGAAAGACAAAAAAGCTCCGGAACTGTATGCAAGGGTGATGACATATTTTGTGGTGTTTTGTCTGTTTATCTTTCTTGGTGTGATGTTGTATATCGACATATTCAAATATTTTGTCGGAACTGACGGCAGTGACTATCATGAAGGTCTTGTGATAGTACCTTGTGTGTTGATAGCGAATATGTTCTATGGAATAGTTTTCAACCTGTCGATATGGTTCAAGTTGTCGGACAAGACATTCTGCGGCACTGTGATATCTGTTATTGGAGCCTGCGTTACCCTGATATGTCTGTTTGTTCTTGTGCCACGCATAGGATATGTGGGTGCGGCTGTCGCTCATCTTGCATGTTATTCGGTGATGATGCTCGTGTCGTATTTCTGGGGACAAAAGGTGTTCCGAATACCGTATCAGGTCGGACGTATGTCATTTTATTTCTTCTTTGCCTTGGGATTATACTATTTGAGTACATTATTCGTTGAAATGAATGTCATCGTGAAATTGTCGCTTAATACGGTTTTGTTGTTGTTGTTTGTCGCTGTTGTGTTTTTTGCTGAAAGAAAAAATCCGATGAAGATAAAATAATTGTTATATTTGCACAAAAGAAAAATAACTATGATAGTTAAAGTTGTAAACAAGTCTGATAATCCCATGCCATTTTATGAGACTGTCAATGCGGCAGGTATGGACTTGAGAGCATATCTTCCTGATGGTCATATTGTTATTAAGTCAATGCAAAGGGTGTTGGTTCCTACAGGGTTGTTTATGGAGATACCTGAAGGTTATGAAGGGCAGGTACGTCCGAGAAGCGGGCTCGCTATTAAACATGGCATCACCGTATTGAACAGCCCCGGCACCATAGATGCTGACTATAGAGGTGAGGTGAAGATAATATTGATAAATCTGTCTGACACGGATTTCGTAATAGAAAACGGTGACAGAATAGCGCAGATGGTGTTTGCCAAATGCGAACAAATGGAGATGTTAAACGTAGATGTCCTTGGTGAAACAGAAAGAGGCACCGGAGGCTTCGGCCATACCGGTAGTAAATAATTATTGATGATGAATAACTTATATCGTATTCTGTTGCTTCTGACGTTGTTGATGCTGTCTAATGTCATTGCTACCGCTCAAATGGGCAGCCCTGATACGTCTTTTGAAGAAAAACAGATAGTGAAAAATGCCGAGAGTTTTTCTGAAGGTCTTGAAAATAAATATAATCAAAACTATAGTGCTGCCATTAAGTGCTTCGAAAAAGCTTTGGAATATTATCCGGATGACGATGCAAGCATGTATGAACTTTCCGAGTTGTATGCCTTGATGGGTCGTAACAGTGAGGCTTTTGCCATGATAGAGAAGGCTTCTGCACTAAGTCCTGATAATAAATGGTATAGTATTCGTCTTGCTAACTTTTATATGCAAAATGGCGAATATGAAAAGTTTATAGATATTTACGATAATCTTCTTGCAGGCGACCCTAATAATCTCGAATATTTGGAGGCTTATGTTGACGTGATGTTGAAAGTAGGTGACTATGACGCTGTCATTGATAAGCTTAATCTAATAGAAAAACAGGTTGGCGTCAATGAGTTTATAACGCTTCAAAAAGTAAGTATATATCAGTTTGTTGGAGATAACAAAATGGTATTGTCCGAATTGGAGCAGCTTGTCAAGGCTTACCCTTATGAGACACGTTTCATGTCCATGCTCGCCGAGCAGTATCTTAACAACAAAAAAGATAAAGATGCTTTGAAATTGTATCTTAAAATCAAGGAATTGAATCCGGAAGACCCTTATATTAACGTGTCATTGCTCGAATATTATCAGAATCATGGAGAACTTGTCAAGGCTTATCAGGAGTTTTTGGCTGCGTTGCGAAATAAAAATCTCGACTACAATACCAAGGCGAATATTTATGAGTACTGGTTCGAGAATAAAGAATCTGATGAAAATGATGTCATTCTGCAGGCTGAAGAGGCAGGCAATATATTTGTTGAAATACATCCCGACAAGGAAATAGGATATTATATTTTGGGTACAGTATATTATAACAGAGGACAGTATCTTGATGCCAGGAATCTTTATGCTTCAGGACTGGAACGTGACAGTACGAGTTTTATAACATGGTATCAGATGGGCTATTGCGATATGGAGTTGTCGGATTATGATGCCTTGGAATTGCATGCCGACAAGGCTTTGACTTATTATCCGGAACAGCCGATATTTTATCTTTTCAAAGGTGTGGCACTGCTGAATCTCGACAGACGCGAAGAGGCTGTAAAAGTTATGGAGAAAGGAAAGAAATTGTCGGCTGACAAGGCTCTGACCGTGATGTTCGACACTTATATAGGTGATACATATTATCTTCTTGAAGATAAGGAAAACGCATTCCGCTATTATGAGAATGTGTTGAGAAATGACCCTGAGAATGTGTACGTCATGAATAATTATGCCTATTATCTGTCTTTGGAATCACGTGATTTGGAAAAGGCTTTGCAAATGTCGGGCAAGACGATAAAGGCTGAACCTAAAAATGTCATTTATATTGATACTTATGCATGGATTCTTTATAAAATGGGACGTTATAAAGAAGCCAAGTCATGGATGGAAAAGGTCTTTTCCATAGATAAAAATGCTTCCGGTACTAATTATGAGCATTATGGCGATATCCTGTATCAACTTGGCGATGTCAAAAAGGCTGTTCAGAATTGGAAAAAAGCAAAAAAACTTGGTGAGACTTCCGAGTTTATTGATATGAAGATCAAAGACGAGAAATTGTATGAATAAAAAGGGTAACGTTGGCTTTTGTCTGCTGCTTGTTGTCGTGTTTTTATGTTCAGCATGTTCTTCAAAACGGGATATGACAAAAGCCGATTGGAATACCTTTACTGCTAATCAACTTATTAAGGAAGTTGGAAATAATGGATTGAAATATAATACATTACAGGCTAAGTTCAATGCAAAACTGACTTGCGACAATAATGATTTCAATATGAGAGGTCAGTTGAGAATGAAAAATGACAGCGTTATTTGGATGTCGTTGTCTGTGATGTTGGGAATAGAGGTGATAAGAGTGAAAGTTACTCCCGACAGCGTTTTTATGATTAACAGGACTAAAAATCAGTATTTGACGGCTGCTTTGGATTCTTTTAGAGACGATTTTCCGTTTATTGAGTCTGTCGGTTTTATCCAAAATTTGTTGTTGGGTAATGATACTCAATTGAAAAGAGGTGATGATTTTAAAGTATCTACAGGCGAGGATTGTTATTATATGATTTCAAATAAAAAAAATAAAAAAAATGTCAAGAATCATGATGATGACAGAATCATGATAAAAAGTGTGAAGATACACCCTGAACTGTTTAAAATCATGGCTTATGAGATAAAGGAATATGATGAAGATAAAATAAGGATTGATATCGGTTACAGTGATTTTATGAATATTTACGAACAATGGATGCCGTTGAGAGTAAAACTTGATGTGAATGGTCCGGTGCAGTTGAAAATGAGTATTGAATATAGCAATGTTGTGATTGACAATGATGTGGAATTTAATTTCAATGTTCCTAAAAAATATGAACGTCTTTACAAATGGTAAAAATTGTTAAACATATTGTTTTTGTCGTTGCTTTTTTCACATTATCTGCATCTGCTTTCGGACAGAGTAAAGATGAATTGGAAAATAAGATAGAATCTTTGCAGCGCGATATTGAATTGGCAGAGAAATTGTTGAAAGAGACCTCTGATAATCAAGAGGCAACAGTGCATCAGGCAAATTTGTTACAGACTCAAATCAATCAAAGGGAACAACTGATAAAGACTTATCAAAATCAGATTAAAGTTCTTGATAAAGAGATAAACAAAAACAAAAGAGATATTGACAATCTTCAAAAAAAGTTGGAAGAACATAGAGAGGAATATGCTGATCTTATTGTCGTTTATTATAGAAATAGAAATAATCTGAATAATTTGTTGTTTATCTTTTCTGCAGAGAGTTTTAACCAGATTATCAAAAGAATGAGGTATATCCAGCAATTCAGGGAATTGGTGGAAAACAAGATAGAGGAGATTGACAATACTAAAAAAGAGATAAGCGCACAGTTGGCTAAAAATGAAAAAGATAAAGATGACAAGGAATCTTTGCTTCAGTTGGAGAAAAAAGAAAATGCTTCTCTTCAAAAGGATAAAAAGAGTTTGAATAATCAGTTGAAAAAATTGAAAAATAAACAAACTCAAATACAGAAAGATATCAATGCCAAGAATGCAGAGGCTAAAAAATTGAAGGCTCAAATTGAGGAAATTATTGCTGAGGAACTTCGTAGAGCTGAAGAAAGAGAAAACGAGGCAATGCGAAATAACAGGA
The DNA here is from genome assembly GCA_002633315.1 of Bacteroidales bacterium Phil6. GTDB lineage: Bacteria > Bacteroidota > Bacteroidia > Bacteroidales > F082 > Limimorpha > Limimorpha avicola. The sequence goes on along the minus strand of NWBN01000012.1, from coordinate 33,827 downwards.
AATCTGTCGATTATCAATTGTCAAATAATTTCTCTAATAATAAAGGCAAGTTACCATGGCCTGTAAATCAAGGCATTGTATCAGGAAAGTATGGTCCGAGTCGTCATCCGACTCAGCCCAAAGTGACAGTAAATAACAATGGAATTGATATAACGACTACAGCACAGTCTAAGGCTAAGGCTGTTTTCGACGGCGAAGTGAGCATGATATTGAATACCGGAACTAATAATGCCATTTTGGTGCGTCATGGGGTCTATTTTACTTTATACGGTAATTTGGATAAGGTCTATGTAAAGAAAGGTGACAGAGTGAGAACAGGCGAGGAGATCGGCCTTATTCATACCGGTGCAACAGACAATAAAACAATACTGCATTTTGAGTTGTGGCAAGATAAGAATACTGTTGACCCCCTTAATTGGTTAAGACCTTAAATATTTGATTATGACAAAATTAATGAAAATATTGATAATTGTGACGACAGCCTTGTTGCTTGCTTCTTGTTCCAAAGCCTACAGACCTACAAATTATCAGAAAAAGAAAAAAAACAAGAAATGCGATTGTTCAAGATGGAGCTATTACAATGTAAAACATGATACTGACTTGTTTTATTTCTCGCAATATGGTGATATGGCAATGTCGGATGATAATTCAATGTGTAGGTAAATCAAATTGTTTTTTGGATTTTTTACGATGATTTTTATAATCTCATTTGCTCATGTGAAAATATAGAATGATATATTCAGCTATGGATTATTTAACAAAAACAAGATTTTTTGTATATCTGAGGAATCAATAAAATCATGTTGGAACAAATCTGTATTGCCCCAACATGAATTTGATTTAGATTAAATAGTTAATAATAAAAATGTTAATAGTATTATTATGATGAAACAAATGTATAATCTGTTGTTGCTCTTGAAGTTTTCTAAAACTTCTGCGTTATCTGACAACTTGATATTTAAAATCAGTAATGTATAAAACGCAAACAGATAGAATAATTCAAATACTAATACGATAAATAATAGATTCACATTATTCAACATTTTTATTTGCATATCATATTGTATGATGATGCTGGCAAACTTATATGCTAAAAGCGAAGCAATCAATATTATTAATGTCAAGCGTGAAACTTGGTTTCTGATCTCAATGATTTTAGCGGTTTCATTTTTTTCTTTACTGCATATAACACAGAATAATCCCACACAAAGACTCCAGTAAGCAATATCTTTTGTTATGGGAAAATCCATAAGATTGGAAAAATACAAAACAAATAATAATAAAGCAATAACAGATATAAAGATGCCGACATATTTAAATCTGTAATTGTATAAAGGAGCAAAATTGAATCTATTTATTATCATAAAACAATTGTTATGAGTTTATTTTTATTTAATTATTGGATGACCTATTACTTCCATATATGTAGCCCATGACAATAATCCTCCCATTCCTAAAGAGCCAAATATCCCAAAAGGCATTCCCAATAGTCCGCCAAGTGCATCATTAAAATATATGTATGCAAATGCTCCCGGTCTTGGCGCTTTATTATTGTTATCAGCATCTTCAAATTTATCTTTCCATAGTTCATAGGAATTGTTTAATATGCTTTTTGAAACAGTTGCCAATGTAATATCCTGCCCTGTCCAATTTGATTCATCCAATTGAGAATTGGCGTATGAAAGCAACGCCTCATCAGAAGAAAAGGACTGATAGTCCATAAGTTGCAAAATAACCTGACAGAATCTTTCTGAAGCATTGCATTGAGTGGTCAAATAATTGTTTATCAATGACATGGTAGTTTCAGAAGTAAAAGAAGAGTGATTTGTCAAAACATTGAAGTTGACTCCAAAAATACCGCTTTCATTAAGATCTTTGATATCTTCAATGGCTGCAATTACCTCTAAGGAATCATATCCGTCTTCAATCAATAATGATCCAAAATGTTCTATACATTCTTCAAATGTCATATTTTCGTTTGGATAATCTTTGCTATTTAGAAGCATGGTTATATATTTGTTGTGATAGTAACCAATTTCTTTAGGTTCAAGAGTCTTTTTGGCTTGACTTTTTGTCAAATCATTTTCTTTTTTGCAACCAGCCAATGATGTTATTGCCAATACTAATATTGCCAATACTACTGAATATAAAAATGTTCTTTTCATTTTTTTATAGTTTTAAGTTAGACATTCAATAATTTTACAAATAATTTTTTAGTTTTTTAATACTTTTCATTTAACCCATTAATATTAATAGTTATTAGTAATATAAATTACATAACTGTTTTTACGGAAGTAGCAGCATCATTATTTTCAGCGCTTAATTACGTCATAACGTCCACAAAAGTAATTCCTGTAATTCTATTGCGGAAACTTCATTTGATTGTTTTTTATAATTTCTTTCATCATTTTTAAAATAAGTTGGTTTAACAATAATCAATTTTATGAATAATAAAAACAAACTGTTTTTACAACAGTATATTACATCACAAAATAAATGAATAATTTAAAACGACGCAAATTTTTTATTATGTTTTTTGTATGATAAGTTTTTGTTAAATTAATATATTGGTTTATAATGTTTTAGCTCTAATATTTTAAGTCATTGGTTTCTTTTAAGACTCTAAAATACTTTGTAATATCTTGAAAATCAAATTTATAGTAAAATAAATCAAGTTGAGATTTTATACATCATTCCATATATTGATAATCAATTATTTATAATGTATAGTCAGATGCCGATAGTTTAAAATATATATGTCCCACTGTAATTTTTATGATTGATTATTGCAATACAAATATGATGTTTAGGTGTGGAAATGTACAGATTTTTTTATGTTATTAGAAATATAAACGTTTATTATTCTGATAAATAGAAATTTCAATGTACAGACTTTTCTGATGATTTATGGTTTTAAAATTTAATGTTACACTTTGGGTCCTAAGATTTATTGTTTCAATACAAATATGATATATGGGTTTGGAAATATACAGAATTTTTATGTCATAAAAATATTTAAACATTTATTATTCAGATAAATAGAAGTTTCAATGTACAGACTTTTTTGATGATTTACGGTTTTAAAATGTAGATGTTATGCTACAAGATATATGATTGATTATTTCAATATAAATATTACAATTCAGGTTAGGAATATACAGATTTTTTATGTTATCAAAAACATAAATATCTATTATTCTGATGATTAAAAATTTTCATGTACAGACTTTTTTTGTGATAAATATTTTTAAAACAAGAATGTTACACTAAGATTTTTCGGATTGATTATTTCAATATGAATGTAATGACATATATTTAGAATGTACAGATTTTTTTGTGCCATAAAAATTATAAACATTTATTATTCTGTTAGATATAGATTTTCATGTACAGATTTTTTAAATATTATATGTGGTTATATTAATGGCAGAATGTTTTTTTAATGAAGATGAGAGCTCCTTTTACAGAAAGTTTGTCTTTCACTTGAAAACATTGACGATAATTTAAACGTAGAGACGTCATGTTAAGGTGTTTTACAAATATGTTGATAAAATAGTTTGTGTCATAATTATTCATCGCATATATAGATATTCCATATAACTTTATCCTGACAGCCATAGTTAGAAATAAAATCATGTCTGAAATACGTGTTAAGATTTCGATTATTCGGCTGTCTTTTTGACAGAAGGAGACATACTTGAAAAATGACTTCCGCACTTGTTTATCGAGTTTCTGAGGAGAATCTTGTTTTTTAGTTTTGCCGGATATCATGATCTTAAACACATATAGTGTCGAAGGTCTGAGTTTGGTTTATTATTTCTTGAATAAAGTTATGTTATTAAGAAAGTTGTGCCTTTTGAAAATATCAGGCACAACTCTTTATTAATTGATAGTGATGTTATTCTATAATGAATTCGTCGCAAAATATCCAAGCCTTCTCGCCTGCGCCGGGATGCCAGTCGGGGCATATTTTTATATTTTTTGCTATCATCTTGACATAGCGTGCTTTCATATCTTTTCTCAGTTCAAATTCTTTGGTAATGCCGCCATCTGCTTCTGTAGGAACGTCATTCTTCACTGAGCCTACGGATTTGAAATGTTTTCCGTTGTCGGAGATGAAATACTCAACTTTTGAAGGCATAAAAATCCATGAGTTTTGGTCTTGCAGAAAACTGCCGGCAAGTCTATGTAATTCCTGTTCTTCGCCAAGATCTACCGTGACAATGACGTCAACACCGTAATAGCCCTGCCATGTGCCTGTTCGGAAATTGTTGCTTCCGCGTTGCAGGTCTATCAGCGCAATGTCACCTCCAGCTTCATATTGATTATTATATGGATTTTCTATGAAAATGGTTCTTCCTGCAGGTATTTTTTTGAAAGAGCCCAACGACACTTTGCTTTTTATACCATTTTTAACGGCTATGGCTTTCACGTCAGTGGTCTTGTCTATAATAAAAGGTGTTGTATAAAGTGTACTTTCTGTTGTAGGCTCGCTGCCGTCGATAGTATAATGTACGGCTACGGTGGAGTCATGATGTGAAATGGCTACAGCAAGGGTATCGTAAAACACATAGGCAGGTACGCTGATAACAGGGGATGTTATTATGTCGTCACCTTTTATATTAATAGTAGGACAGTCTTGTTTTCTTGTTGCCCATTGTGTGTCACGCTGATTTGTCATGATGAACTCCAAAGTGCCGCCATTCATGATTTCATCAAAATAAATATAACTACGTTTCAGTTTCTTTCCATTAAGGCGTACGGATTCTATGAATCTGTTCTCGCGTGACAGATTGTCGGCTGTGATGACGAGACTGTTGCCGTTTTCGAGGTTTACAGTCATTTTCTTAAAATGCGGCACACCTATGACATAATATCCGCTTGCGGGTGTCACCGGATAGAATCCCATGGCACTCATGACATACCAGGCTGACATCTGGCCGCAATCTTCATTGCCGCACAATCCATCAGGCTTGTCGCTGTACAGTTCATCCATTATTTTGTGTATGAGCTTCTGTGTCATGGTGGGTTTTCCGAGGAAATTGAACAGATAAGCCATGTGATGACTTGGCTCGTTGCCGTGAGCATATTGTCCAATAAGTCCGGTGATATCAGCTTGTTGACGACCTGTCATTTCAGATGATGTGCTGAACAGTTCTGTCAATTTCTTTTCGTATGCAGCATCACCGCCCATCAATGCAATATGACCATTGATGTCCTGAGGTACAAAAAAGTTATATTGCCATGTGTTGGCTTCGGTAAGCATGAAATTCACCTGAGTGGGGTCGAAAGGTGTCACAAAACCACCGTTGATACGTCCTCTGAAAAATTGTGTCTCGTTATCGTACAGGTTTTTATAATACTGAGCTCTTTTGTAATATTCGTCTGCAATGTCGTTCTTGCCCATTTTCTCTGCCATTACGGCAATACACCAATCGTCGTAGGCATATTCGAGAGTTTTGGACACCGATTCTCCTTCACAGTCTGCCGGTATATAACCATATTGCTTATAGCAGTTCAAGCCGAAGTGGTCGAGTTCTGCGCTGTGTATCATGGCTTCTAATGCCTTCTCTGCGTCAAAGCCTGTCACTCCGTTGATATATGCGTCAGCAATTACAGGTATGGCATGATAACCTATCATACAGAATGTCTCATTGGCAGCAAGTCCCCAGACGGGCAGGATGCCGCCTTTCTCATAGTTGTCTATGAAAGTATTGATAAAATCGATGTTACGTTTTTGCTGTATTATGTTCAAAAGAGGATGTTGGGCACGGAAAGTGTCCCATAAGGAGAAAACGGTATATATGGGTCTGTCGGACTGATGAATTTCGAGGTCGTTGCCCCTGTAACGGCCGTCGGCATCGGAATAAAGATTGGGTGCAATGAAACAATGGTACAGTGAACTGTACAATATTGTCATGTCTTTTTCATTGTCACTTTCAACGACTATCTTATTTAGTTCTTCATTCCATTTGTTGTAAGTAACAGATGCAAGGGCGTCGAAGTCAAAACCGATAGTGTCGAGTTCGGTTTTCAGATTGTTTTTGGCACCGTCGATATCGACAGCAGATGTGGCTATTCTGATGATTACAGGCTCTCCGTCATTGGTATCGAAGTCAAACCACGCTTGTATGTCATCTCCTTCAACATGGCGGTAGCCGTTTTTCTTCATACCGTTATTGCAAATTCCATAACCGGTGAAAGGTTTGGAAAATTCGGCATAGAAATAGAGGTACTGGTCTTGTGCCCATTGTTTGGTGCGGCGGAAGCCTGTAACGGTATAGTCGTTAAGTATATTGATATATGCATCGAGAATTTGTTCCGACGACAATGTCGATTCTTTCATGTCGAGTATGACATGTGCGTCATCTGTTTCAGGAAAATGATAACGGTGCATGGCGACACGCTCGCCTGAGGTGAGTTCCACTTTTATGTCATAATCGTCGAGTGTCACGCAGTAATAACCCGGACGTGCCGTTTCTGTTTCATGACGAAAAGAGGATTTATATCCTTTGTTTTCATTATATCCGGATTTAAGATAGCGTTTGCCGGTAGTCGGCATAAAACGAAAATCGCCGTAGTCGTTGACACCGGTGCCGCTGAGATGTGTGTGACTGAATCCCAATATGATGCTGTCGCTGATGTGATAGCCGGAACAACCGTCCCATGAATCCATCCTCGTGTCAGGACTGAGTTGTATCATGCCAAAAGGTGCTGTGGCACCGGGGAAAGTGTGTCCATGCCCTCCTGTTCCAATGAAAGGATCTACATAAGAAGCTGCGTCTATGTTTTTATTTTCATTGTCATGTTGCGGAACAGTACATGACATTAATAATGTCATACTGATGCATAATATGGTTAAACATTTCTTAATCATATAATTATATTGTTATAAGTTTATAATGACATTGTAATGAGTGTTCGCTTTATGAACGATGTAAAAATATGTAAAATTCATGAATTGTGCAAATTTTCAATGACTTAGATTTCCACATTTTTGGCTGTGGCGATAAATGGAGGATTATGCCAAGACATCTTGTTATACAAGAGAGCTTTCTTTGTGTTGATATCCAATACTTTACCTCCTGATGCCGACAGTATAGCCTCAGCGGCAGCAGTATCCCACTCTTTTGTCTTAGAATAACATACATAACAGTCTGCAGAATGCTCCGCAAGACGGGCAAATTTAAGACTGCTGCCGCAACTGTCAATAATTAAATCGTCATGATAAGGTCTTATGTGATGATTTATATAGTTATCAACATCATCAGTACGGTGGGAACGACTTACCAATACGGTAAAAGGACGCTGTTTGTTGTCATCATGTAGTTTAAAAGAAGAGAAATCTACTGTCTTGAAGTTATTGTCACTACAATAAGACGAAGCGTTTACAATTTTGGCGACATCATTATCAGAATAATTGAACCATAAGGTGTCGGATACCGGAGCATAAATTATTCCCGTGACCGGTCTGCCGTGCAACATATAAGCTATATTAACGGTAAACTCTCCGTTGTGATTGATAAATTCTTTAGTGCCGTCCAAAGGGTCAACGAGCCAATAACAGGAAAATTTTTCTCTTTCCTCATAGTTGTATGGTATATCTTCTTCACTGATAAAAGGCAGTCCGGTAGTTTTCAGTATGTCTTTGATGATATTACTGGCAACGAAATCAGCTTTGGTTACCGGGCTGTTGTCATCTTTAGTGAAAACAGAAAATGTAGTCTTATAGACATCAAGAATGGCTTTGCCTGCCTTTAGAGCAGCAAGAATGCATATATATAACCACTGTTTTTTCATCATCATGACTTATGTAGCAAAGATAAGACTTTTTTAAATGAGATATTTGTTGATGTATGAGTTGTTATAAAGAAAAACAAGAATATACGGAATAAGCGAAATGGCACTGTCAGGTTTTGTGTTGTATAAGATGTTATTTATCAATAAATTAGATAAAAATAATGAAAAAAGATAAAAAAGATGACATGTTTGGTAATGAAATGTTATTATGGAAGAAAGAAAAAAATCATGCATAAATCATTGGTTGTCATGAATGTGAAAAAATATTTTCAAGAAAAGTGGTTTTAAAGAGTTTTATTGTACTAACTTTGCCGGCGAAAAAATGTTTCGGTAAAAAGCAAATGCCGGATAAAAAGTAAAAACAGATATGGTAAAGAATCTAGTCATAGTTGAGTCACCAGCGAAGGCAAAGACCATAGAAGGCTTTTTAGGAAAGGAATTCACGGTAAAGTCGAGTTATGGTCATGTAAGGGATTTAAGCAAGTCGAATTTAAGTATAGATATAGAAAAGGGGTTCATTCCTCAGTATGAGATACCTGCAGACAAGAAAGCATTGGTAGCGGAGTTGAAGAAGATATCTGAGGGTGCCGAAATGGTTTGGTTGGCATCTGATGAAGACCGTGAAGGAGAATCCATATCATGGCATCTTTATGAGACTTTGGGACTTGACGATGAGCGATACAGGAGGATAGTGTTTCATGAGATCACAAAGCCGGCTATTTTGAATGCCATCAACAATCCACGTAAAATCGACATGGGACTTGTGTCAGCTCAACAGGCGAGACGTGTATTAGATCGTTTGGTCGGATATGAGTTGTCGCCCTTGTTGTGGAAGAAAGTCAAACCGTCACTCTCCGCCGGCAGGGTACAGTCTGTAGCTGTGCGTCTTATCGTTGAACGCGAGGAAGAGATAAAAAATTTCGTGCAGACAAGCGCTTTTCGCGTTACCGCCATGTTTTCGTTTATAAAAGATGAACATGAATATACTTTGTTCGCCGAACTTAACAACAGATTCGATACTGAAGAAGAGGCTCGCAAGTTCCTTGAAGAATGCAAGAATGCTGCCTATTCTATTAAAAGTGTGGAGAAAAAACCGGTATCTAAATGTCCGGCACCTCCTTTTACAACATCAACATTACAACAGGAAGCAGGCAGAAAACTCGGATTCTCTGTCAGCAATACCATGAGAATAGCTCAACAGTTGTATGAGTCGGGAAAGATAACTTATATGCGTACCGATTCTGTCAATCTATCACAATTAGCTCTTAATCAAGCTAAAAAAGAAATAGAAACTCTCTATGGACCTCAATATGTAAAAACACGTCAGTTTACTACTAAAAGTAAAGGAGCTCAAGAGGCTCACGAGGCTATTCGTCCTACTTATCTTGATCAACAGACTATTAAAGGTACTGCCGATGAACGTAAGTTGTATGATTTGATATGGAAACGTACCATAGCTTCACAAATGGCTGACGCCCAGATAGAAAAGACAACGGTGAATATTGATGTCTCTACATCTGACAATGATTTCATCGCTTCTGGTGAGGTCGTGCTTTTTGATGGCTTTTTAAAGGTATATATCGAGAGTGTCGATGATGAGAATAATGAAAATGGCAGTGGCATTTTGCCTCCTCTGTCTATAGGACAGATGCTTGAATTGGACAAGATGGAAGCACAACAACGTTTTACACGTCATCCGTTCCGTTATACCGAGGCAAGTTTAGTAAAAAAAATGGAAGAACTTGGCATAGGTCGTCCTTCTACTTATGCTCCTACTATATCTACAATACAGAAAAGAGAATATGTGGAGAAAAAAGATATTCATGGCGAGATGCGAGACTTTAAGGTACTGACTTTGAAAAAACAAAGGATAACTGAAAAGACAGGTAAGGAGAATATTGGAGGAGAGAAAGCAAAACTCGTACCCACTGATATTGGCATATTGGTCAACCGTTTTTTGCTGCAATATTTTGAGACGATTATTGATTATAATTTCACTGCCAATGCCGAGAAGGAGTTCGATAAGATTGCCGAAGGCAAATGTGTATGGAATTCCATGATAAATGACTTTTATAAGGGATTTCACCGTAAGGTCATGGATACATCTGACAACATGGGTAAGTTTAGCGGAGAAAAATTGCTCGGCGTTGATCCTGCAAGCGGCAAGAATGTATTTGTCAAGATAGGAAGATTCGGCCCTGTGGCTCAAATAGGAGATACGGAGTCTGAAGAGAGACCTAAATTTGCAGGCTTGCGCAAAGGCCAAAGCATAGAAACCATCACTTTGGAAGAAGTGTTGAAATTGTTCCAGTATCCTCGTTATCTCGGCGAGTATAACGGTTCCGAGATACATGTCGCAGTCGGCCGCTTCGGACCATATCTGAAATATAACAACGCTTTCTTCAGTCTTACTAAATTGGATAACCCTGATACGGTGACTTGCGAACGAGCAATCGAGATAATAAATGCTAAGCAAAAAGTTGATGCTGACAACGTAGTAGCTTCTTTCCCGCAAGACGAGAATATGAAAGTGCTGAAAGGTCGCTATGGAGTTTATATTTCTTATAACAAACAGAATTATAAAATTCCGAAATCGTACGATCCGTATGCCCTAAGCTACGATGATTGTGTGGACATTGTCAAGGACCCTGACAATGCTTCAAAAAGAAGAAAAAAATAAGTCTTTCTTAAAGCATAATGTTTTTTTCATGACTTTCTGACATTGTTGCTGTGTTTCAAATTCATTTTCGTATATAATGTCGTTGCATGCGACTTTTATCGAATATGGATTCAAATTTAATTTTCATAGGTTTGATGTTTACCATTTGATTCATAAAACAATGATAATAAGTCTTTGTTTTCTTTAATATTATGTTGCAATAATAGATTTTTCTTCTTTAATATCCATAGTTTTATCAAATGACAGTAAACAATATGGATTCAAATATGGATACAAAAAGGATACAAAAGTCGAAATTTAGGATACAAAAAGGATACATGGATTGTATTTTACGGTTCTAAATGAATAATATGATTGTTTAGAAAATTGCAGGTATCCGCAAAATGAAAATTGAATAATGCGCTAATCCTTGTTGTTAATTCATAAAAACATTATGTCTTTCTTATTGTTTATTTTATTATTAAATTGAGTGTTTTACGGAATTCATATTCATGATTTATTGCATAAGTCGTATATAGATTGCTGCAATGAATATAACAAACCGAAAAAATCAGTCATTAATATTTTTAGCAAAATATTTTTACCGCTAAAATAATTGCATATTACATAAAAAAAGTCTGTACAATAAATCATGTAAATATTTATATAATAGTTATTTATTTTTTTAAGCTTAAAAAAAGTCTGTGTATTTTCAATCTTAATCATCCTTTTTATATTGAAATAATTGATAAAAATTTTTACACTAAAATTAGCATAAGTTAAACATCAATGTCCTCAAAAAAGTCTGTACATATAATTTTGTAAATATTTGTATAATAGGTATATATATTCTTTGAAATTTCAAAATATCTGTACATCCTCAATTTCTTTCATCCTGTTTATATTGAAATAATCGAAAT
>NWBN01000012.1:0-22268 GCA_002633315.1 Bacteroidales bacterium Phil6 | reverse complement strand
ATATTCTCAAAAAAGTCTGTACATGAAATTTTATAAATATTTGGATACTAATTATATATCTTTTTAGATACCTTAAAAAGTCAGTACATCCTCAATCTCTTTCATTTTGTTTATATTGAAATAATCGAAANNATATTCTCAAAAAAGTCTGTACATAAAATTTTATAAATATTTGGATGCTAATTATATATCTTTTTAGATACCTCAAAAAGTCAGTACATCCTCAATCTCTTTCATTTTGTTTATATTGAAATAATCGAAATGTATCTTTACAGCAAAATAGTATATTTTAAACATCAATGTCATCAAAAAAGTCTGTACATATAATTTTGTAAATATTTGTGTAATAGGTATATATATTTTTTGAAACTTCAAAAAGTCTGTATGTTTCTAATCTTTTATGGATATGAAATCTTTGCATAAAAGCCGGCATATTTTATATTCCCGGTGTCTGATATTGTTTTGATATATTCGGGAAATCACTGTTTTTATGATGTTAATCGATCAATTTGTATTAATTTTTTTAATTCAATCATTTGTGATAATGAATATCAAAAAAACAGCGTGCCGATATCTTGAATCTGACACGCTGTGCTGAAATTAACCTTTCTCTAATTAAAAATTGAACAGATGCGATTTTAAATTTATCATGGTTTTTTGATAATCATATTCTGTTGCATAATATTCTTTCATGGCGTTTTGATAATATTCCACCTCAAGCAGATATTCTACCAAACTCATCTCTCCTGCATCAAAAGATTTCTTCAACAACTCTTGACTGTCATACTGTTTCACTATGTAAGATATGTTTTGCAGATTTTCCTGCAGCATGACGGCTTGTTGATATAACGTAAACAGACTGTTATACATGCTGTTGTTATTGTTTATTATCATGCTTTCCGATGCTTCTGCCTGTGTTTTTGCCTGCCGTACAGTCTTTTTGTTATTCCAGAAAGGCAATGATAAGCCAACCATTACGCCATTGAAACTGTTGCCGTCTTCATTCTCGTAGGCATAGCCGACTTTGAATTTTGGTATCCATTCGGAACGACATAATTTGACATTCTGTTTGTCAGCTTCGTTATTTAATCGAAGATAAACAAAAGACGGGTTGTTGGCTTGCACCGCACTGTACCATTGTCCGAAATCAGAGGGCAATACTACATTGTCGTAATCTTCATAGGTGAAACTAATGTCTTTGCCACCGTTAAGTGTTTTAAATTCTCCGAGAATATATTCTCTCTCTATCCGTGTTTGTGACAATGCTGTCTTGCAATTCATCAGATTGATTTGAGCTTTGTTATAATCCAATACGTTAACTTCGCCCGCTTCAAGACTCTTATTGAAGCCGTCAGCAATGTTTTCAGCGTTATCAAGACATTGTTGATAGAAGTCGAGCATCTTTTTGTTATAGATAAGATCGAGACATAACTGTTGGACCTGATACATGATTTCATAACGTTGCATTTCAAGTTCAGCATCTATGATAGTATTATTTATCTTTCTGATTTTCTTTTTATTACTATAAACTGTAGGAAACTCTATTTCTTGCACAAGATTCAATTCCATACCATTGCCTGCTTCTCCTACACCCCATTTATATGCACCTTCCAACTCCGGATTTTCGACGAAAGACCTTGCATTATTGGCAGCTTTCATTGCATCATACTGTTTTGTCACGGATGACAGCACAGTGCTGTTTGTTTCTATTTGGTCTAATACCGATTGATATGCATTTTGAGCATACAAGATATTGACAGCCAATAATAATACTAAAACAAAACTATATTTCTTCATGTTTTTTCAGTTTTTCATATTCTTTTTTATGTACCATTTCATATACTACCGGTATGACATAGATGTTAAGTAATGTCGAAGTCAACAAGCCGCCGAGTACGACGACAGCCATTGGGCTTTGTATCTCATTGCCAGATTTGTCACCATTCAACACCAATGGAATAAGTGCCAATGCCGATGTTAAAGCTGTCATTAATATCGGGGGCAGACGGTCTTTGGAGCCCTCTATTATGGAAGACCTTAATGTGCCACCATGATGTTCTATGGTCTGATAACGAGATATAAGCAATATTCCGTTACGTGTGGCAATGCCGAACAGGGTTATGAAACCTATTATAGAAGGTATGCTTATCACTTTTGACGAGAAATAGATGGCGAGGACTCCGCCTATAAGAGCAAGAGGCAGATTCAGCAATGTTATTGCCGACAGTGTCACATCTTTGAACTCACCGTAAAGAAGCATGAATACAATGAACAGTGCTATTATGGACATTCCTGCCAATACACGAGAAGCGTCTTTGGCACTTTGGAACTGTCCTCCGTATTCGATACGGTATCCCTCTTCGAGTTTGATGTTGTCATTTACCCTTTCTTTTATATCATTCACAACACTCATGACGTCGCGGCCTGACACATTGGCAGATACCACTATCTTGCGTTGTACGTTCTCTCTGCTGATGGCATTAGGCCCTCCTACTGAAACTATCTCTGCAATTTCTTCAAGTGGTATCACACCGCCGTCACCTGTGCTTATCAAAGCTGATTTTACGGCTTCTATGCCTTCGGTATATTGAGGTGTGAGACGTAATACAAGGTCGAAACTACGTTGTCCTTCATATATCTCGGACAGTTTTTCCCCTGCAAAAGCCAATTCAATGAAACTGTTGAACTCTTCCATGCTGATGCCATAGCGTGCCAGCATATTGCGATTGGCTCTTATTTGTAATTCAGGTGTTTCCGTCTGTTGTTCCACGCTGACATCTACAAGACCTTCTATGTCTGATATTTCATTTTTCACCTCGTTGGCAGTGATGAAAAGCCGGCTGAGGTCTGTGCCGAAGATTTTGATGGCTATGGCAGCTCTGGTACCTGTCAGCATGTGGTCTATGCGGTGGCCGAGAGGTTGCCCTACGGTAGAGGCGATGCCCGGTACAGAGGCAAGACGTTCTCTTACTTCTGCTAGAAATTCCTCTTGTGAACGCTCTCCAAGAGTATAGTTGACATCTATCTCAGCGCCGTTTGTCGATTGGGAATGTTCATCTAACTCTCCTCGTCCTGTTCGGCGTGCTGTACTGTTGACCTCCGGTATCGCTAGTAACTCACGTTCAATGATTTTACCAAGTTCATGACTTTCATGTACCGAGATGCCTGGCTTGCTGACTGCCGATATTGTCAATGAACCTTCATTGAAATCAGGCAAGAAACTCTGTCCCATGGTGAAAAAAAGACATAAGGCTATGACAAATGCCGTAAAAGTGGTGAAAAGAATCCCTTTTTTGTGGTTTAATGCCCATTCCAAAGATTTATTGTAAGCTTTCAGCAAATTGCGTGTTACCCAACTTTCCTTTTTCTGACGCTCTAAATATTTGTCATTGGACAACATCATCTTGCACATAAGAGGTGTTATTGTCATTGCCACTACCAATGACATAAGCAGAGCTATGATGTAACTTATTCCCAATGGTTTAAGCATTCTGCCTTCCATACCAACGAGGAAGAATAGAGGAGTGAACGCCACTATGGTTATCAATGTAGCGTTGATGATGGATGTTCTTATCTCGCTTGAGCCGTGAAACACAACATTGAAGACACTGTCTCGTTCATTTTTTGGTTTTAAATAATTCTGTCTCAGTCGTTTATAAACATTTTCCACGTCTATGATAGCGTCATCGACCAAAGAGCCGATAGCAATGCACATGCCTCCTAATGTCATGGTGTTGATATTCATTCCCAAGATATGAAGCACTATCAATGTACCGAGCAGAGACAGAGGTATTGCTATGACAGAAATGACAGTTGTACGGAAACTGCCGAGGAACAGAAACAATATTATTATCACGAATATGGCACCTTCTATCAGGGCACGAGCCACGTTGCTTACCGAAGCTTCTATGAAATCAGCCTGACGAAATATGCGGGTGTCCATTTTGACATCGGGTGGGAGGGACTTCTGTATCTCGGCAAGATTGTGTTCTATGTTTCTTGTCACCTCCAAAGTGTTGATATTAGGTTGTTTTGATATTGACAATATGACGGCATCTTCAGCATTATGTGAAGCGTATCCCATTTTTATTGCGCTGCCGACCACCACTTCGGCGACGTCGGACAATACGACAGGCATTCCGTCTGTTGTTTTGATATATGTTGAACCCAGTTCATCAAGATCGTTGGTTCTTGCCATGCCACGCAATGCATATTCATTGCCGAAGTCGCGTACCACTCCACCGACAGAATTTATGCTCAATGACTTACCTACAGCTTCTATGTCAGCCATCGTTACGCCGTAAACATTCATTTTTACAGGGTCAACGAGTATCTGATATTGTTTCAGATCTCCTCCTATGATAGTCACCTGCGACACACCTCCGGTAGCGAGAATAGAAGGTTTCACCACCCATTCCGCCAAGGTGCGCAATTCCATCATCGAGGTGCTGTCTGCCTGTAATCCGACAAATAATATTTCACCCATCACTGAAGATTGCGGTGCTAACACCGGAGTGACTCCTTCAGGCAGGGTCTCTGCCAAGTTGACCATCTTCTCACTTACAATCTGACGAGCCTTGAATACGTCCATGCCCCAATCGAATTCTATCCAAACGAAAGAATAACCCATCATGGAAGAAGAACGCACTCTGCGGACATCGGTGGCTCCGTTCATGGCTGTTTCTATGGGAAATGTCACTAATCTTTCTACTTCTTCTGCTGCCATGCGGTGAGCGTCAGTCATGACGACGACGGTAGGTGCGGTGACGTCGGGAAAGACATCTATGTCCATCTGTCGAGACGAGATATATCCTCCCACAACCAATAACAAGGCTCCAACAAGGACGAGTAACTTGTTCTCAAGCGAAAATTTTATTATCTTGTTTAACATGATACCTCCTTTTAATGAACATGACCTGCATGTGGGTCGAGTTTGCCGGACCCTTGTGCTAACTTGATAAAGATTGCTCCTTTGGTAACTATTGTCTCTCCGTTATCAACTCCTCTGATAATCTGTGTCTTTTCTGCATCAGTGACACCCCTTACAACAGGTCTTTTTTCATAAAGGTCGTGTCCTGTCTGTACGAAGACGAAGTGACTGCCCATCTCTTCCACTATTGCGCTGTTAGGCACCATCACACCTTCTTCATCTCCTACTGTTTTTATATAAAGATCAACAAAGGCACCGGGAATATAAGTGCCGTTGTTTTCTATTTCAAAAGTAACCGGGATAAGAGGATTGCCTGTACCTGTGGATTTTCCGTATGAAAGTAGCCTTCCGGACAGGTCTTCAAGACTATAAACCTTTTCATCGTTGATATTTTTGATGTTGGCTGATTCGATATCTTTCAATACAGAATAATATTTTGGTTGCAAGTCTGCTTTTATATACACTTTACTGTTGTCTGCTACTGTCATGATAAGTTGTCCTGCTTCGACATAATCGCCGTTTTTTATGGCAATGTTTTTAACATAACCTGTCAATGGCGATTTGGTTACTTGTTTGCCATCAGGGAAGTTTTCCGACATATTACGGTATTCTTTCTCAGCTTTGATATAAGATGCCAATGCTTCCTGAAGGTCTTTTTGCGATACTATACGTTCGCCTGCCAATGCTTTCTTTCTTTCATAATCGGCTTTGGCACGTTCATATTCAGCCATGATTTCCTGTTTACGTACTTCTAAGCTGCCTTCAGCCATGTTGTTGTTGTCAATAGAAAAAATCTTCTGTCCTTTTTTTATATCGCTACCTTCGACCAAACTCATATCGCTTAATTCTACCACACCATTGGTGGCAGCCGTTATTCTTATCTCGTTGTCTTGTGTCGGCAATATTTGGGCTGAAGTTCTTATTATCTGATATACAGGCTCAATGACAGCTTTTGTCACTTCAAAATCTATTTTGCTTTTCTGTTCACTTGTGAAAATGACCATGTTGCTTTCAAGTTCTTCATTATTTATAACATCATGACTGTGGTTATCATCATAAGATAGATGTTCGTGTTCACAATCGGCATCGTGTTGATGTTCATGATTTGTATCATGCTGGTGGTTGTGGTCTTCGGTTTTGGCATGACTGTGATTGTGTTCATCATGGTTATCATGCGAATGGCTTCCGCAGGAAATCAAACCGATGACTATAGCTGTAATTACAAAAAATTTTTTAATCATATTTTTTTCTTTGATTATTAGATACTTATTATTAGGATTGAGAATGCACAAATAACACTTGGATTGTTAATCCAAGGATTGTGCATATAATGAATTGGAATGTTATAATAAGTTAACAGACAGGAGGGGCTCGCATCCCGAACATATCCACGACAACAGTTTCATCATAGAAGAAACACCAATGTCGATATTGAAATTTATTTCCGTTGTCACATGAAACAATATCATTGACAGAAGTCGGAATGCAACAACAGAAATCGGGAATATCCAAGTCTAAATGGAAATCAAGTTCTACATTGTCTTTTGGGAAGAAGAAGTCATCGACCACGCATAATCCAGAATGAGAGGAATGATTGTCGGCACAGTTGCAAGGTATGTCGTTACAATTGTGTTTATAATGATGACTACATTGATTTTCAGATGATATCAAAAGACAAATCTCTTTGTAGTTATGGCAGTGATGAGGTATTATGGCATGAGCCAACAAAACTGTACATGCCAATAAAAGACAAATTTTTGAAACAAAACTTCTCATCACATCGATTTTGCGCAAAGGTATGATATTTTTCATTTTATGCAAAGATAAAACTCATTATTTTTCTATATTTGAACAATATTGCAATCAGGTTGCAATGTGTAAAGGAATAATGACTACTTTTGCAGCACGAAACTATAAGACATGGATTTACTGTCGTTGATTTGTATAAGCATAGCTCTTTCCATGGATGCTTTTTCTGTTTCTATATGCAAAGGGTTGGCTACGAGGAAATTTTCATTGAGGACTGCGTTATCATGTGGATTGTGGTTTGGATTTTTTCAAGCCATTATGCCGTTGATTGGATATTTTTTCGGAGTACAATTTGAGCATTTCATCAATAGTATCGACCATTGGATTGCATTTGTACTTTTGCTTTTGTTGGGTTCTAAGATGATACGTGAGGCTTTTTCCGGTGATTATAAAGATGAAAAAGAATCAGATATGAAGACCATGCCTTTGCTTGCTGTAGCAACAAGTATTGACGCACTTGCCGTTGGAGTGTCATTTGCTTTTTTGAAAGTAAATATATGGAAATCTGTATTGTTAATAGGTATTACTACATTTGTATTTTCTTTTGCCGGAGTACGAATCGGTAATATTTTTGGGGTGAAATACAGTAAAATCGCTGAGATAACTGGGGGAGTGATACTTGTTTTGATAGGTACTAAAATACTTTTGGAACATCTTGAAATAATATCATTCTGACACTTGAATAAGAGTATCAAAAATGAATATTTTGATATTTTTGTTATTTTATAATATCTTTGATAATGATTATCAAAAGTTTTGTTAAGGGCATAATATGTTGGTTTGTTGTTGGAGATGATATTTTAATTAAAAAACAAAAAAATATTTGTCTTTTAGAAAAAAATAGTATCTTTGCAGACCAAAATATCGGTTCGGGATGTAGCGCAGCCCGGTAGCGCGCTTCGTTCGGGACGAAGAGGCCGCAAGTTCGAATCTTGTCATCCCGACAATGTCAAGGTACCATGGCCGAGGGGCTAGGCAGAGGTCTGCAAAACCTTTTACGGCGGTTCGAATCCGTCTGGTACCTCAAAAATAATGGCAATCAATCAATTGTTAATCAATTGGTTGATTTTTTTCTTAATAAGACCAATATATGTTTTTATGTTTATCCAAGGTCAATCTACAAAACAGAACTATTGTATTTCAAATCATAAATTGTAATCTCAAATGTAACATAAAACAATTTGATTTTACGTTGTCACATATTGCCATGAATATTGTGGCGTATTCATTTTTTCTTTTTGGATTGCATAAATTTTTGGCCTTTAAATGATTGTAAAATCATTTGTTCCGTATTTGTGTTGGATAAAACGCATCTTCTATGTGATTGATGACATGTTTTCCGTTATCATTTATTATTACTGAGATGATATCGAAACGCACCTCCATGTTTATGTTGAATCTGTTGACATAATTCTCGGCGGCATAAACGAGATTACGTTGTTTGGTACGATTTACTGAAACTTCTGGTTCAATAAGACAATTGCTGTGTCGGGTCTTTACTTCTATAATGACCAAAACATCTTTGTCTATTGCTATGATATCGATCTCTTTATGGTTTGAAATCCATTTGGAGTTCAATATTTTGTAATTTTTCTTTATTAAAAATTCTTTGGCTATGTTTTCGCCTGAGTTTCCGGTATCGGTAGTTGATGTCATTTTCATAAATATTGGTGTGCAAAACTAATCATTCATCCATGATATAAAAAAAGAAATCTTTAACGGATGATGAAAAAAAGAAGATGTAAAAAATTTTTTGTTTAAATCTTTACATCTTTAAGGTATATGTTAATTTTTTTATTTTTCCTCAGTTAAGGTCATATTGTTGTCTGTATTCAAGCGGTGTACAGCCGACTTGACGTTTAAACAATCTGCTAAAATGTTGAGGATACTGAAAACCAAGAGTATATGCTATCTCGCTTATGTTTTGGTTGCTTCCTATGATACGTTCTTTAGATATATTGATGATTTTGTTTTGAATGTATTCCTGTGCTGTTTTTCCTGTTTCTTTTTTTACGAGGTCGCCAAAATAACCCGGTGACAAACAGCATTTTTCAGCGAAATATCTTACTGTAGGGAATCCGTTGCGTAGTATTGTATCATTTTTGAAATAATTATTCAGTTCTTGTTCGAATTGTTGTAAAATATCATTGTTGATTTTTTCCCTTGTGATGAACTGTCTGTCATAAAAGCGCATGCAATATTCCAACAATAATTCAATATTGACACACAACAGTTCGCGGCTGTGTTTGTCAATAGGGTGTTCCAACTCTTGCCGTATTTTGTAGAAGCAGTCGATTATTATACATCTTTCCTGTAGAGAAAGATGTAATGCCTCATTTTGTTCGTATGAGAAAAAAGTATAATTGTCTATTTTTTTCCCCAATGAGGTGCCATAAATCAAATCCGGGTGAAACAATACGCCTAAGACATCCGGTTTTATTTCATCGACATCGCTGTCGTAGCCTATCAATTGTCCCGGTGCAAAACTGACTATACTACCTTCTTGGTAATCATAGTTGCGTCTGCCATATTTTAAGGTACAGTTGACACCTTGTTTTAAATACAGTGCATATATGCCATAATGCATCTTGACATGATTCACGACATTAGCGGCTTTTTTAAGGTCTATGACAGCAACGAGAGGATGTAACGTTTCCAACCCGTATAATGCATTATAGGCATCTATGCTGTCTAATTCTATTATTCCGTTATTATTCTTCATCATGATGCAAAAATATTTAAAATATGTTTTCAGTGATGATATAAAAATACAAATCTGTAAAAATGGTTGCATATTCCATAATGTATATACATCATCATCAATGTCCGGCAAAAGTTTTTAAGAAATGAAAGACAATAAAGAAGTACCCGGGATTGCACCGGGACATTTTGTTACCGACAATTATTACATAAAAGCAGATAGTTCTGTTTTCAATACAAAATATTTATTGCCAATTGGTTGCGTTAAATCAATCATTCGGCATCAAGACTCACGAAACGCATGGCAGAACTATCGAACAAGCCTTTGTCACTCAATTTCAACTGAGGTATTACAAGCAAAGCCATAAAAGACAATGTCATAAACGGGGCATTGATATCACAACCGAGTTCTTTGGCTTTCTCATTTATTTTACGATATTTGGCTGCCACATCAAAACCGTTGTCTGTACTCATGATGCCGGCCACTGGCAGTTGAATTTCCACCGTATCGTCGTTAGAATATGCCACAATGCCACCTTTGGAATTTATGACAATATTGACAGCAGCGGCAATGTCCTCATCAGAACAGCCAACGACGACTATGTTATGACTATCATGTGCCACACTCGATGCCAAGGCGCCTTTTTTCAAGCCGAAATTATGCACGAATGCCACTGCAGGTTTGGCTTTTGAATATCTGTTGACAACAGCGATCTTCAGTATGTCATGTTCCACATCACTGACAATATTGCCGTCAACAACTTTTGGAACAGCTACAAAACTATTAGTAACAATCTGATTTTTAACGATATCAATAACACGTATATTTTTTTCGTGATACTCCACCTTGAAATCCTGAGGAGAAAAGCTGTCGATGTTAAAATTATTGATACAATACGGTTTGGAAGACGACAAGAGTGTTTTGCCGTTCTCAGCGACGAGGATGCCATTAATATAAGTTTGCAAAACATTGAAATCATTGAAGTTATCCACTATGATAAAATCTGCCGGGTCATTTTTTTGCAGCAACCCTACGGGGAGACGATAATGACGCACAGGATTAAGCGTTGCAGATTTTATTACATCCAATATATTGTATCCTAAGGCTATGGCACGTTTCACCATCAGATTAATATGACCTTCCACGAGTTCATCCGGGTGTTTGTCGTCAGCACAAAACATCAGATTCTCCGGAGCAATATTCATAAGAGGTATAAGGTCATCGAAATTATGTGCTGCGCTACCTTCACGTATTAATATTTTCATGCCATGATTAAGTTTCTCGATGGCCTCGTCCATGGCATAACACTCATGGTCTGTTGTTATACCGGCATTACAATAATGAGTCAATTCCGTGCCTTTCAAACCTGGAGCATGACCATCTACGGGCTTACCTTTTTCGAGAGCAGCCTTTATCTTGGCACAGACCTCCTCCTCATCATTAACTACGGCAGGGAAATTCATCATCTCAGCAAGAAAGTAAATATCGTCCGACTGCAGTAGAGCACGTATTTCCTCAATGCCGAGTACTGCACCGGAAGTCTCAAAAGGAGTAGCCGGGACACAACTCGGGGCACCGAAAAAGAATTTATACGGTGACGACTTACCATCTTCTATCATATACTTAACACCTTCCATGCCAAGGACATTAGCTATCTCATGAGGGTCGCATACGGATGCCACACCTCCATTGACTACATCGATTTTAGCATATTCCGAAGGCACAAGCATTGAACTTTCGATATGAATATGGGCATCCACAAGACCCGGCATGATAAGCTGTTTCTCATCATGTTGTTCTTCCTTTATATCGACAATCTGTCCGTCATGTATATATACGGCACCGGAGAAAATTCTATCATTTACAACATCAACAATCTGTCCCTTTAATTCCAAAACATTAGCATCCATAATAAAACTGATTTTAGCATGACAAAGATACAATTTTTGTTTAATAGATATGAATAACAACAGCAAATAAGCAATGATTCAACAAAATATCACAAGGAAAACAAATATTTTTCAACTTTTTTTATTTTATATTAAAAATAATATTTATTAACTTTGCGATAAATATATGAAATATGGGAGAATTGTTACCATTATATCCTGTTATCAAGTTGCGTGCCGGGAAAGATGAAGTAGTTAGGCGATTTCATCCATGGATATTTTCCGGTGCAATAGGCAAGGTGTCACAGCGTTTACAGGCAGGTGATATAGTTACAGTTACAGATTATAAAGATGAAATACTCGGTACCGGCTTTTGTGAGACCGGTAGTATAGCAGTTAAATTACTGAGTTTTGAAAATACATTAATAGACAGCAGTTTTTGGAAGACTCGTCTTGAGAAATGTTTAACAATGAGAGAATCATTAGGATTACTCAACAACAAACACACTAATTGTTACAGATTAGTACATTCAGAAGGAGACAATTTGCCGGGACTTATAATAGACATTTACGGCAACACAGCCGTCATTCAGGCGCATACTGAAGGTATGGCACTTCATATCAATGATATAGCAGAGGTTTTGAAGAGTTTTGACAAGTTAAATATTACTTCTATCTATAACAAAAGTGCCAGTACCATGCTGAGAATGGGAAAAGATGCCATTGATGACGGATACCTTTGGGGTGAAAGTGATGTGAATTATGTATTGGAAAATGATGCAAAATTTCTTGTGGACTGCGAAGAAGGTCAAAAGACAGGTTTTTTTCTCGACCAACGTAACAGCAGAAACCTTGTCGGTATGATATCAAAAGACAAAACTGTCTTGAACACTTTCTGTTATACAGGAGGATTTTCCGTAATGGCATTAAAAGGCGGTGCCAAGAAAGTCGTCTCCATCGACAGTTCCAAAAAAGCAATAGAAACATGTCAAAAAAATCTTGTCTTGAACGGTTTTTCTACAACTGACAATCCATGTGTCGTTGAAGATGCCAAGATGTTTTTGACTAATATGCCTGACAAACAGTATGATATAATAATATTAGACCCGCCTGCTTTTGCAAAGAATCATAAGTCATTGCATAATGGTCTTTTGGGATACAAATTCATCAACAAAGAAGCCATAAGTAAGATAAAACCCGGCGGATTGTTATTGACATTCAGTTGTTCGCAGGCTGTTGACAAGATGCAGTTTCAAAGTGTAATATTGTCAGCGTCTATCGAGACAGGACGTAATGTCCGAATTATAAATCAACTGTCACAGCCGGAAGACCATCCAATCAATATTTATCATCCTGAAGGTAATTATCTCAAGGGTTTGGTTTTAATGATTGAGTAGTATTTACAAAAAAATAAGGTAAATTTCAGTTGTATAAGTTGTCATCAGGCAATTTTTGGGCAGTTGTAGTTATATTAAAAGCACTTCTTCCAATGGTGATACTGTCCCAAAAGTGTGTAAAAATTTCTTAAAAACTTTTACCGAACAGAAATAATATCATATAGATTTGTTACCAAAATAAATCCCCGACCATAAAAAGCCGGGGATTTTTCATTAAATTAGAGATTTGAGAATATTGATTATTTTACTATTATTTTAGCAGTTTTCATTGTTGAGCCAAGCACTTTAACGAAATACACTCCGCTTGCAAGGTCTGATATGTCAATTTGTTTACTTCCGCTGAAAGTGAAGTTCCTGACCTCTTGACCTTGTGAGTTTATTATAAGAACACTGAGTTTTCCTGTCTCATAATCGCTGCTGAAGTTAATGTATTTATCTGCAGGATTGGGGTAAATATCAATGTTGTAGGTGTCTTTGTCAACGATTACATTGTTGATACTTGTGAGTACGTTGACATTATTGCTGTATCCTATTACTTTTCCAGAGACTCTCAGTATCGGGTTGTCCGGAGCAGCGCATTGAATACAAGTCTGTCCATCGACGCAATTGGGATGGTTGGGATGACAAAGGTCGAGATAAGTCGGGTCGAACTGATAAAATATTTCTATGTTGCCGTCGCTGATATGTTCTGTCAAATCATAATCCCATACCATGGCAATGCTACCGGGGCACCAACCGGAACGTTCGTATGTCCATGTTCCGGCTTGTGGTTGACATGAAGCAGGATTCGGATTACATGTCCTCCATAAGTCTTGAGAAAATTCATTTTCATCGTTAATAAATATATTGTGAATTGCATGGTAGAATTCTGCAGCATTTCCGGTATTGTTGGTGTTGTTGGTACCGCTGCTCCAGTTGTGACCTGTTGTGATAAGTTTTAACTTGGCAGCAACAACATTGTCGTCAAAGAAATAGCTGGCTACAGGTACCGGGAATTGATTGGCATAGTCTCCAAAAGGATATGTGTCGTACCAAATTTCCTTGACATCAGCATACAGATAATCCGGAGTACCTTTGGTGAGTTCAAAGGTCAGAACAGGGTTGAAGCCGGATCCGTTCCATGACTCGAAATAAAATTCAAATTCTACAAGACCTTGAAGTATTGAGGTGAAGTCTGTTACATCAACATTGTCCTCACACTGTACTCCGAAAGGAGAGATATAACGGAACAGTTCCATCCATTCACCTCTATAGTTGCGGACTCTTATGCCTCCGACTCTGTCATACGGGTCACAGTTTCCGTCAACACAATTGTGGTCGTAATGTGCAGTAATATCGTTAAATGCACCTACATGCATGGGCATCTCATATTCTCCCGTTGCAGATTGTATTGTTGGAGTACAGATAAGGTCTCCGTCCAATGTAGTGATACTAAGGTTTTCATATTCATCTGTTACCGTAAATGAACATTGGTCTGTAGTTACTTTTCCACCTGATGTGGTAATGGTGACATTCATAGTATATTCACCGTATGATGTCGGTGTCCAATAACCATAGAAATAACCGTTGTCGTAATCGTCGGGATAGTCTGTCATGAGTATCACATCTTCTCCATCTATGGTACATTTCACCTCTTCAAATTTGATAGCATCCGGATGGTCGATATAAGTACTGAGGCACAATACCATAGCTCTTTTTTCAGGCATATATACAATACTGCCGTCATAAGGGCGACGCAATGTTATCTCAGGAGAATATAACATAGGATCGACTACGTCAAAGACTTTGAAGACATCAGGAGCGGGAAGCCAGATGTCGTCGCCGCCCTGTGTTGCCTTGATGGTGACTGTTCCTGTTTCCCCTGTCAATGTCAAAATATTGCCATTTAAAGTAGCAGGACCTTCTATAAGTTCAAAAGATACAGGCAAGCCTGACGTGGCAGAAGCAGATAATGTGATAGGAGGATTGTTGACAAGTTGTTTCGGTATGTCAGGCATGTTGATATACTGCATGTTGCCTTCAGGCATCTGACGTACCAACAAATTATCGAAGCCTCCGGTACCTCCTTGACAATGGAAGAATACAGCATCCCAAACACTATAGTCCATTTTATCTCCTGAACCAGGAGTTAAACCCATGTTGACTTCTGTCAATTCTGATATTTGGTTCCATTCTCCCCAACCCGATTCGTCCGAATAGGATTTTACAAATACTGTCACCGACCCGGCACCGTCGAAGGCACTGAAATCAAAAGACATTTTATACCTTGCCCAGCCATCTTGTATGTATGATGTTGCCAAGATACTTGTCCCGTTAGGTAATGAGAGATTAGGAGAATAGTTGTTCTCGCTGCCTTTGCATTGCAAGAAGACGCCGCCGTCTCCTTCTGTCATTCCGCACAAGACATTGCCATCACCGTCAGCATCGTAACCTACACCGAAATAACAGCCCCACCATACCATATACATGTCGAACTCCATGTCTATGATACCACCGTTTTGGAAGTTGAAATTGAAGTTGTCTGTGGCTTTGCGGGTTGCTGTACGACCAACGCCGGGACCTCCGTAGGGATAGAATACAGCAATAGACTCATCAGGGGACAAGATGCTGCCGCAAGTGTAATCCACATCGAAATCCTGTGATGTCCCGGCTGTCTGATAGTGTGTTGACCAACCGTCCTGTCCGTTGAGGCATTGTGTTCCTGTTGTAAGGTTGTTGAAGTCGTAGAGGAACTCCTCCTGTGCAAATGTTGTCATAGCACAAAAGAGAGCAAAAGTTAAATAAATTAATTTTTTCATCTTGTTAAATAAATTTAGTTGTTAAGTTATTTTGTCATCCACCACACTTTGGTTTCACGGCTGTCGCCGTGTGTCATTTTGGAGACTTGTTGTAAGTAATTGTCATAATTGTATGTTATCTCCGTAGGAGGATAAGGCATTCTGTAGGATGTAAGTTTTTGATGGTTTGTCGTTGTTGGAGTCATGAAGGTACGACGTGCCAATGACCAGGCTTCTCCCGGTTGACGGAAGAAGTCCAACCATCTCTGTTGATAAATAAGTTTGAGATATGACTCTTCGCTATAATCGAAATTTGGATTCATATAAATCAGTTGGTTCATCAGGTTTGATGAATAAGAATATGATACAGCCCATATATCGCTGTTACTCAATATGGTGTCCAATCCGGGGTAAGTATATTTCCATGTTGGATTGTAATCTACATCATGAGGTTGCAGCCATAACAGATATGACATCTCAATGCCCTTGCGTATCATGTCGTCAAGTTCTATGCCGCTGTTTGGTACTATACCTTTAATCATCATCTCAGCTTTTATGAAACACACTTCCGCAGCGCTCATAAGAACTTTTGGCATGAAGCCGACCTCGTCGCTGTTGTCGCGTATCATGTAATAGTTGAATGGAGAATATATACAACTTGGACCTTTAAACTGATAGTTGGCATCACGAGATCTCTCGTATGGTGAACCTCCTTCCGAAGGGGTTGATGCTGTTCTTATCTGGGGATATCCGACCCATGCTCCGTCAGGAAACTCATCTGTTTTGTGGTTTGTATCGAAAAATACATACATGCGCAAATCGAAAATGTCTTTTCCTGTCGGATCCGGAGTGGATGACATTTGTGCAAAAACAGTCTCTCCCATTCTTAGATTTCTATGCTCACGGAAACTCCAGTTTACATCACCTATTCCGGTTGTCAGATAAGATGGCCATAAAATGAAACCTCCATTGCCACTATAGTAATAATCGTCAATGACAGGCAGGTTGTATGCAGTAACGAGAAGAGTGTCGGCAAAGTCCGGGTCTTTGTCTCTCATTCTCATGCCGTGTTTCAGAATCAATGAGTTGGCTATCTTACCCCATTTTTCGTAGTTGTTGGCATATAATACATCGTAGGAGCCGAGAGAGTAATAATCGTTACCTAAGGAGGTGACATTGATCGGATTATTTAATATTCCGCGTGCCCAGACAAGTTCTTCGAGCAGAGACTTGTATATAGATTCTTGGCTGTCGAATTTGGGTTTTTGGAATGAAGTATTTTGAGTGTTATACCATATCTTGCCGGCTTCGGAATATGGAATATCACCAAACATGTCGGTTACTTTAAATGTCTTGAATGCTTTCAATACTATCAGTTGAGCCCGTGCCTTATCGCAATATTCATCATCTCCCATTGCAGCACATTCTTCATCGAAACGGCTTTCAATGTCACGAATGTTGGATAAAGCATTGTAATAATTGTCCCATACAGCTTGAGTACCGATCTGATAATTGCCCCATGCGTCGGATATCAATGCTCCAAGCTCCGATTCCGGGTAAAATATTTCGTTGTCAAGATAAAACATCTCATTGCCTTGGAATGTCAATGTACTCACCACTCCGTTGAAAAGCGGACCTATGTCGGTTCCAGTCGGATTGGTTGGATTGACATTCATCTCTTCAAAACCTTTGGTGCAGGAACATAATATCATTCCCGCCATAATTGCCAATGATGCTATTTTTTTCATTTTTTTGAGTTTTTCAGATTTATACAATGACATTACAAACCGACACGCAATGAGAATAAAAATGAACGTGTCATGGGATATGAACCGTATTCAAGACCTTGTGCATTGCCAGAACCGAGTGTGCCTTCAGGATTGATATTGTCAGGAAGGTTTTTGTATATGTAGAATAAGTCTCGTCCTGTCAATGACAATGATGCGGTTTGGAACACTTTGCTTTTTTCCAACCATTTTTTTGGCAGGTTATATGATATTGTAATTTCTCTCATTTTAATCCACGTATTGTTTACTATGCCGGGAGTAGTGATATAGTTGCCCCATCCTCCGAAGTTAGGCATATATTTGTAATAGTAATGTACTACATTTTCATTGACGGTAGCATCGCCGGTTTCCGGATCGACATATACGCCCGGCAATACCACACCATAATTACCAAGGAAGTTGCCATTGTTGTCGTAAAGAGGAATGCCGTTGCCTTCGCGTTCGTACAATGATTCCAAACTTTGTCCTGTCTGCATGGCAATGACGTATGATCCGCAATATATCTGACCGCCAAGTTTCATGTCAATCAAAGAATATATCGAGAAATTTTTATAGTTAAAAGTCAAGTTAAATCCTCCTGTTATCAAGGGAGCGCAGTTACCAACAGGTACACGGTTGTCTGTTTTAAGGTATTCTGTTCCTTCTTCATTGATAAGAGGTAACATATTGCCGTCGTTATCGTAAAAAGGACCTACCACGGTGCCGTCTGCCAAGGTAGTAGTATAAATATAGTCCCAACCGTAAATGGTGCCGTATTCTTCTCCTTCAGCCACAGCTATTGCAGGACCGTTGGAGCCCCATACCTCTGACAATATATACATGTCGGCGCCACTGAGGTCAACAATTCTGTTGGTGTTGCGAGCGAAGTTAAGACCCAACTGTAGATAACCCCTGGGATTTTGATATACATTGTAGTTGATGATGGCTTCTATACCTTTATTAGTTACAACGCCTGTGTTGATGCGCACGCTTCCGGCTCCTGATGATTGTGCGATAGGTGCTGATAAAATCTGATCCCATGAATATATGTCATAATAGGTAAAATCTAAATTTACCTTATCCAAGAATCCTATGTCGAAACCAACTTCAAAAGAGCGTTGCCTTTGAGGTTTAAGTTGCAAAGGAGGTACTTGAGTAGGAAGGAAAGCTGTAAGTTGACCTCCGAAAGAACCGGTATTATAGGTGAAATCGAGTTGATATGGAGCATCATCGCTCGCTGTCATGGCAGCAGATGCTCTGAGTTTTAAGAAACTGATGATACCCCAATTCATCTTGAAAGCCTCTGTGGCCACAAAACTCAAAGTGGCAGACGGATAGAAATAACTGTTATTGTCCAAAGGCAAAGTCGAAGACCAGTCGTTACGTCCTGTGATGTCGAGGAACAAGAATTTGTTGTAAGAGATATTCAAGAACCCGTACAATGAATTGACTTGTTTCTCATAAAATGATTCTCCGGGTAACATTGATGTCTCGTTAGTGCCATTGACATAATTATAAAAGGTGTATAAGTTGGCATAAGCCCATCTTCCTGTACCGGCCCAGATGCCGTAGTCATTTTTATAATATCTCTCGCCTCCAAAAGAAAATTTTACATTGAACAGTGAGTGAAAGATATTGTCTTTGTAAAATGTAGCGAGGAAGTCGGCATCTAAGGTATAATAAGAACCTATATTCTGTTTGTAGTATCCGTCTGTTATGCCGTCGCTCATGGTAGGTTTGTTGCGTGTCTCATATTGGTCGTAGCTGAAGTCCAAAGCAGCTTTGCCGGAAAGCATGAGCCAGTCGGTGACATCGTACATTATTCTGGCAGAGCCATAGAGTTTGTTACGGTCGAGAGTAGTATTGTTATTATAGAAATTCCAAAAGGTGTTTGAATATATATATTGGAAAGGATAATTGTCGAATACTGTCATGGTGCCGTCTGGCTGTTCATAAGACTGTGATTCTATGCCTTGCCAGCTGCGAGGCCAGCTGTACAACAAACCTTTGTTGAAGTTGTAATATGACTCACCGAGTACCGGAGAGTTAAGTCTGTGGTAGTCGAGATATGTCAATGAGACTTCTGCTTTTATTCTCTTTGAGATGTTAAGGAAAGAACCCACGTTGAATGTGGTCTGACGAAGGTCGCAGTTATCGATGATAGCATCGGAGCGTTCGTCGGTGATAGATACTCTCACGGAGCCGAAGTCGCCTGCATTTTGGAATGATACGCTGTTAGTCATGGAATAAGAATTTTTGTACAGCATGCTTAGGTTGTCCGGTTGAGGAGAGTAGTTGCGCATCTGTCCGTCCCACCACAACATTTCTGTGCCGTCCATCACCGGTCCCCAAGACACAGAGCCGCCATAGTAGCCGAATGTAGTGTTAGTTGGCTCGCCTTCAGGACCGTTGTCATCGCTATAATGTCCGTCATAGATGAAGTTGCCGTTTTCATCTGTTGTTAATGTAGGTGTCATGAAAGACACAGGTCCTCCGGCACCGTATTTGTTTTGTACATCACGATAGCCATAGGGTGTAGTGAATTTGAATGTGGCAGAATAATTGATACCGAGCCCCTGTTGTTTCTTACCTTTTTTTGTGGTGATAAGTACAACGCCGTTGCCCCCTCGTGAACCATAAAGCGCTGCAGCGGTAGGTCCTTTCAAGATGCTAAGGTCTTCAATGTCTTCTTGATTGATGTTGTTAAGCGCAGTACCCCAATCTTGTCCACCGCTCCAACTTGTAATGCCGCCTTCGTTAGACATAGGTACTCCATCAACGACGATAAGTGGTTGGTTGTCACCAAAAATGCTGTTATTACCTCGTATTACTATACGAGAAGAACTTCCCGCCACACCATCACTGTTGATGATTTGCACACCGGCAGCTCTACCGCTTAATGCACTGATGACATTGTCACTGCCTGATTTTGCCAAAATTTCGCCATCAATGTCTTCCGTAGCATAACCTAACTCTCGTTTCTGTCTTTTGATACCTAAAGCTGTCACAACAACATCGTCGAGAAGTTGCGTATCAGGACTTAATGCCACATCGATTTTGACTCTCCCATCGATAGGCAGTACAATGGTCTTAAATCCTATAAATGAAAACTCTAAGGAATCGTTTGCATTGGCATTGATAATATAATCTCCGTCCAATCCTGTTACGGTACCTTCTGAAGTGTTTTTTACACGTATTGTTACACCTGGTAATCCGAATCCATCTTCAGTCGATGTCACAACTCCGCTCACACTTACGATTTGTCCGAATGCTGTAGTGCATAATAAAAACAAGAGATAAAATAGGGAATAAAGTCTCTTCATAATCATTGCTTTACATTAAACAAATGTATTTAAACCGCAAAATTAAAATTTATTTTGACAAAATTCAATTTTTTTTTATCTTTGTATTAAAAAAATGATGATGTCTAAGACCAAGACAGTATTTTTCTGTAAAGAATGCGGGAATGAATCTCCTAAATGGATAGGTCATTGTCCGGCTTGTGGAGCATGGAACAGTTATGTAGAAGAATCGGTAGTGACAGGTAAGAAGAAACACGACAAAACTGAAAGTTTCATAGTCACGGAATCAGTACCAGTTCCTATTTCAGAAATAAAATATGAAGATGAGGAAAGATTAGATCTTTATTGTCAAGAACTTAACAGAGTTCTTGGAGGAGGCTTGGTTCAAGGTTCCCTTGTACTTTTGGGAGGGGAACCCGGCATTGGCAAGTCAACGTTATTATTGCAGACCGCCTTGCATCTTAAAAAAAAGGTGTTGTATGTTTCGGGAGAAGAGAGTTGTCGCCAAATCAAGATGCGAGCTGACCGCTTGGGTATTGATAATAAAGATTGTATTATTCTTACTGAAACTGATACTATGGAAATAATACGTCATTGTAAGGAAATCAAACCATGTATGGTAGTTGTAGATTCCATACAGACATTGGAGACAGCATCGGTGGACTCTGTAGCCGGCAGTATCAGTCAGATAAGAGAATCGGCTGCTCTTCTCAACAAGATGGCGAAAACTTCGCAGATTCCGGTGTTTCTCATTGGCCATATAACTAAAGACGGAAGTATTGCAGGTCCCAAAGTGCTCGAACACATTGTCGATACAGTGATTCAGTTTGAGGGAGATCGTCATTATGGTTTTCGCATTTTGCGCACCATCAAGAACAGATTTGGTTCATCGTCGGAAATAGGAATTTTCGAAATGGACCATAACGGACTTAAGGAAGTGCTCAATCCGAGTGAGTTGTTTTTGTCTCACAGAGAGGAATCTGTAAGCGGAATAGCTCGTGCCGCCATGATGGAAAGCATACGTCCCATGATGATAGAGACACAGGCATTGGTGAGTACTGCAGTATATGGCACTCCGCAGAGGTCATGTACAGGTTTTGATATCAGGAGATTAAATATGTTGCTCGCCGTGCTTGAGAGGAAAGCCGGTTTCAGACTCGGTGCCAAAGACGTATTTTTGAATATTGCCGGTGGAATCAGAGTGGACGACCCTGCCATAGACCTCGCCGTCATTGCAGCTGTCTTGTCTTCAAGTGAAGATATCCCTGTAGATGTAAAATATGCCTTTGCTGCAGAAGTAGGGCTGTCAGGCGAGGTGCGCGCAGTCAACAGAATTGAAACACGTATTTCAGAGGCAGATAAACTTGGCTTCGACAAATTGTTCGTTTCTAAATATAATGTCAAAGGAATAGATGCTTCTAAATATCATCTTGAAATAGTGCCGCTCGCTACTGTGGAGGACTTGCTGAAAGAACTTTTCGGATGATTTATTAGTAATGTTTCAAAAAGTGTGTAATTGGGACGCCATGACATGACGGCTTTACAATCTTGGTTTTCAACATAAAAACAGAGACCGCCTGAACTTGTCAGACAGTCACTCATACAGTTAATATATAATGTTTCCTTTTTTACTGTTTTTTTGAAACTACTATTGTTTTATCCATTTACCGCTTTCTGCCTCTTTTCCTTCACTATAA
>NWBN01000011.1 GCA_002633315.1 Bacteroidales bacterium Phil6 | reverse complement strand
AAAATAGGCGCACTTAAACAAGCCCTATGTTTCAAGGACTTAAAGAATATAAGTTAAAGATTATCTCAAAGAGTCAGAATCATAAACAAGATTTTTGGTTTGTAGAGTAAAAATAACACGCACAAGTTTTTTGGCGACATGCGAAAGAGCAACACGATATGTTTTGCCTTCAGCACGTTTCTTAGCGTAATATTCGGCAAATGTAGGTTCGTAATTTACGACAGATTGAGCACAATTCATAAGAGTATATCGCAAATAAGAAGAACCGTGTTTTACCATTTTTCCGGTAGATTCGGAAGTGCCGGATTGAAAATATCCCGGTTCCATACCGGCAAACGAAAGGAGCTGTGCAGGATTTTGGAACTTTGAAAAGTCACCGAATTCAGCAAGAATAACGGCAGCAGACTCAACACCAATGCCGGGAATAGATAGCATAGGTGGATTTATTTCTAAGACACATTCCTCGATGAGCGTTTCGGTTTCATCTACTTTTGAATCCAACTGACTGAAAATGTCTATGACCATAGCCATTTCACTAAGCAAGAAATCGTCGGGATGACCTACAGTATTTCGTGCAAGATGTTTCAAGGTTGTGAAATCGGCAAGAGAAAATCTTCCGCGAGACAGTTTTCTAAGCGTTTCATAAGATTTAGAATTCATATTCGCAATTCTTTCAGGAGACGAATAGTTAATAAGGATGTGAAACGCAGTGGTAGAAAATTTACCTTTAAAAAACGGCTTAAATTCAGGAAAAACCTTGTCTAAGATATTTGTTAGTTCTACGAGTTGACGGCTTCGTTGTCGAATAAGGCTATCTCGAAATCTTGTTAGTGACTTTAATTTCTCTGTGTGGTAAAATGATGGTGGATAGGGCTTGTACTCTACCGTCATCAGATAACGGGCTATCATTTCGCAGTCAATCGAATCGGTTTTGGTTTTTCTAAGAGATTTACTCTTAATGAAACGATTGATTAACAGCGGATTAAACTCCATGAATGTGGTGCTACACGATTCAAGAAAGAGTTTAAGGTTCGTACCGTAATGACCGGTGGATTCAAGCCCTATTCTTGTTTCTGAGCCAAGAGAGTCTAATAATGCTTTGAACTGCAAAAAGCCCTCGTGGTCATTTGCAAATGACCACGAGGGAGTGACAACATCACCAACGTCGTCAATTACAGCACAATCGTGTTTGAATTTAGAAATGTCGATTCCAATGTAATACATGGTTTCCTCCTTTACTTTTCTGCACTGCTGTTTTCCACAGACGGCTTGTCCCTGTATTCACGCAAATAAAAACGTCAAAGCGTTAACTAACTGATTACCATTTCAGACAAACCACTGTGGTTTGAGTCACCTCGAACCAGTCTAAGCTGTAAGAATATAGATACAAATCCACAGTGCTTGTCTTAATTATATCGCAGGTAGCTACTCCTGCAAATATAATCAAAGATTTTATGAAAGGAGGCATAATTTAAACCACCCCTTTCGAGATGGTTTAATTATACGTGA
>NWBN01000010.1 GCA_002633315.1 Bacteroidales bacterium Phil6 | reverse complement strand
TTATAATGCGCCGTTCAACAATTTTTACAAAAACTCGTGGAATGAGACAATCTATCCGGCGAGTAGTTTTGCAATGCCAGGTACAATCAATGCAATTTCCTATAATTGCGCTACTGCTTCAGCATTGCCATTTACGACACTTAAGATTTATTTGGGTGTTACGACCAGAAGTTCACATTCTTCAACGTCAGACTGGCAACCGGAGAGTGAACTGACATTGGTTTATTCAGGTACTAATGTCACTGTAGGTGAATCCACCGGATGGCAGACATTTACTTTGGATACTCCTTATTTTTACAATGGCACAGACAATCTTGTTGTTGTCGTCGCTAAGACATGTGGTGATTATGACATTAGTTTGAAGTATTATTATACATCTACTTCAAATGCAGTAATGTATTGCCAAAGTGATACTAATTTGTCTTATGCCGAATATCCGACAGTAACAGGTGTCAGATCAAGTTATGCAGCCAATGTCAAATTTGACATGACACTTCCTGATGGTGCAGAGATTACAGTAAATCCATCCACAATGGATATGGGTTATCGTCCCAACGGAGCATGGATGCGTCCTTTGGAAGTGAACGTATCTAATCTTGGAGCTCCAGCGACTATCAATGCGATAGAACCGACAAATTCATTCTTCTCGGTTGAAGGAATAGAGACACCTATGGTGTTGAACTATGGTGAGGAAGTCGGTTTTGAAATTGCAACAGGTAGCACGACAGCAGGAACTGTCAATGCACAACTTGTGATAGCTTATACAGATGACAGAGCTGTCAATATGTATGATTTGACAGCAATTGCATACGATCCTGTATGTCCCGACGTATGGGAGTTGGCACAGGTTGTTTCATCATTCCCTTATACGACCAATGTATCAGGAGTGTATAACAACTATCAGTTACCCGGAGAAAATCTTGATGGTAATGACGCCGTTTATAAAGTAACTGTTGAAGAAGATAAAGTTCTTTCAGCACTTGTATCAACAGGAGAGAATCCCAAAGTAGCTGTTTATGCAGAAGATTTCGGTGGACAACCCGGTCCCGGTATTGACAACAACTATACTGGTCCTGTAATTGGGCCCGGTGCAGGTCAAATAGTTGAAGCTGACGAATTCTATTTCGACTTCGAAGACGGAACATTGACAGGCTGGACTAATATAGATGCTGATGGTGACGGTCTCACCTGGTTTAACTCAATAGATATTCTTGGTCCTGGATACGGACATGAAAGTCAATATTTTGCTTTATCACAATCATACGATAATACGTATGGAGTTTTGACTCCGGACAACTATCTTGTAACAGCAGAGAAATACATGATAGGTAATAGTTCTACACTTTCATTCTATGTATGTGCACAGGATAATCTGTATGCAGCTGAGCACTATGGAGTAGCGATATCAACGACTGGAAATACTTCTGCTGCAGATTTCACAACGATTTGGGAAGAAACATTGACAGCCAAGAGTGGAGCTGAAAGTGGAGCAAAAGGAATGCGTGGAACACGTGATCAGGGTACTTGGTATTTTAAGACTGTTGACTTGAGTGCATACGCAGGACAAGAAGTATATATAGCAATAAGACACTTCAATGTATCGGATGAGTACTTCTTGGATTTGGATGATGTTACTTTGAGTGCAGGCAGATCAAGAGATGTTGTCGCTAATGGTGTTGAAAACATACTTCTCACTCCCGGTACATATTATATAGTGGCATCTTCGACAGATGACAACTTTACAGTTGACATCAATGTAGAAAATGTCCCTGTTCCTGGTATGGCATACGAACCTAATCCTGCCAACGGACAGAACGGAGTTTCAACTCCTACTACGTTAACATGGAAACTTGGAGAATATGCATCAGAATATCAGCTTTTGATGGGTACATCATATCCTCCTACTGAAATACTTGTCGACTGGACAAATGAGTTGGCAGAGAGTTATTCAACAGGAACCCTGCTCAACAACAAGAACTACTTCTGGCAAGTTAATTTACGTAACTCAGCCGGTACCACAACAGGCGAGGTGTGGGGATTCACCACGACATTCAACATTCCCCAGGACCTTGTTGCAGCCGATTACGAACTTTATGAAGGCGAGACAGCAGAGTTGAGCTGGACAGCAGTGCAGGACCGTGACGCTAAATCGATGCGCGGATATAACGTCTATCAGGACGGTGTTAAGGTCAACGATGCAGTGGTGACAACGACATCATACGATGTTGAAGGTCTTGCATACAATATGGAAGGCTATGAGTTCAACGTGACGGCAGTGTATGACGAGGGCGAATCTGCAATGTCCAATACGGTTCTTGTCAAGGTAAGCGGTAACGGAATGGTAAGCGGAACGGTGTTCGAACAGGACAGCGTGACAACGATAGAAGGAGTCACAGTGACATTTGCCGGTGTGGACGAATACGGAGTCGAACAGACATTCAGTTTCACCACCGGTTCAAACGGAGCATATTCCGGAGAGATACTCGCCGGAGAATATGAAGGTGTTGCAACAAAAGGCGGTTATCAGAATGCCAACTATGATGGAACGGTAGCCATAGTCTATGACGTTGAGACCCCGGATATCAATTTTGTGATGAATGAAGAATACAATCCTGTAGCGGAAGTGATAGCCGAAGAGGTGAGCGAGGAGATGGTGAAGGTAAGCTGGGCTTGGAGTATGATGAGTGCATTGATAGAGGACTTCGAGACGGGAGACTTCAGCATGTTCCCGTGGAACAACGAAGTGTCGAGT
>NWBN01000009.1 GCA_002633315.1 Bacteroidales bacterium Phil6 | reverse complement strand
TTTGTTTAATTTATGCCGATAAAACTATTTTGCCCGAACAGCGGGTAATTGGGAATTGTACAGAAAGCCATATCGTGTAAGACAAGGTAATTTTCGTGTTTTTTGTTAATTCTTGTATATGAAATCCAGCCATAATAATATTCTTCATCGATCTCTTTAAAAGAGGAATACTGTCATTATTAGATATTGTCACCGATTGATTTTTTGTTTACAGTTTGTGTTTTCATATTGAAAAGTTTTTGTGATTTGGCGAATATACGGAAAAATAATAAAAAAGCAAGAAAATTGTGGTCATGTACATTCATTATTAGTTCGAAAAGAAGTAAATAATTGACAATTAAATTAGTACAAAATTTCATATACAGTTTTTTTTGTTGAATCAAGTGTCGTTTTTTTGTTTATATTTTGATATATCCAATGAATGACAAAATATTTTTTGTTGAAATTTACAGTTTTTAATAAGACATAATGAATATAATTCTTTTAGAAATAACATTCAGCAGATTACAAAAAAGGTCGGCTGTTGTTGATGACAGCCGACCTCGTATTCGTGTTTCACGGCAACATGTTCAGAATGACATGTCGTCTCCGTTTGAATCTTGAAAATTGACTTGTAAGATATGGAATGATTTTACCGGAATTATCTTTATATGTCTTTTGTATTTCCACATCCATTTCTTTCTGATTGAAAACAACCCTTTTGTCAGGTATGCGTATATGAAAGGGTGTACTTGAATAGTCAACGATTTTTCGTTTTGGTCTAAAAACAAGTAGTTGATATTGTGTTCAATCTCGTCAATAAACAATGTTGACGGTTTTATTTTGCCTGTTCCGTCGCAGACGGGGCATTTTTCATTTACGGTAATCTCCGTTTCAGGGCGAACCCTTTGTCTTGTAATTTGAATAAGACCGAATTTTGTTGCAGGCAGGATAGTATGTTTTGCACGGTCTTTTGACATTTCCTGCTGTAGTTTCTCAAATAGGAGCTTGCGGTTTTTGGCTTCGTGCATATCGATAAAATCGACGATGATAATGCCGCCCATGTCTCTCAGTCGCAGTTGTCGTGCTATTTCAGTAGCAGCCTCAAGATTTACAGCTAATGCGTTTTCTTCCTGAGTATTTTCCTTGTTCAAACGATGTCCGCTGTTGACATCGATGACGTGCATGGCTTCGGTATGCTCGATGATTAAATAAACACCGTTTCTTATGGTGACGATTTTACCGAACAACCCTTTTATTTGTTTTGTTATGCCGAAATAGTCGAAAATGGGTTCTTTGCCTTTATATAATTTTACTATATCGTTTTTTTGCGGTGCTATGGTATTGATAAAGCTCTTGACATCCTCGTAAATCTCATTATTGTCAACGTGTATGCCGTTGAATGACT
Organism: Bacteroidales bacterium Phil6; assembly: GCA_002633315.1. Classification (GTDB taxonomy): domain Bacteria; phylum Bacteroidota; class Bacteroidia; order Bacteroidales; family F082; genus Limimorpha; species Limimorpha avicola. Next base: position 47,699 of record NWBN01000009.1, on the reverse strand, counting down.
CGTTGAGGATGTCGCGCAGCATGACAGAAGTGCGGTCCAACTCGCTCACCAACTTGGCTGATGTAGTCAGATTGGCGAGGTTGTTCGACAACTGTTCCCATTTGCTGATGAGGAATCTCATGTCGGTGTCGAGTTCTTCTACTTTCTTACCTTCAGCCACAGTGCGGATAATAACACCGAAGTTGTTAGGTCTTATGCTCTGTATCAGGCGTTTGAGTCTGCCTCTCTCTTCACCGCTCCGTATTTTCTGAGACACGGAGACGCGGTTGGAGAAAGGTACTAATACCAAATAGCGTCCTGCGAAAGATATTTCTGCCGAGATACGCGGACCCTTGGTATTGATAGGCTCTTTCGCTATTTGAACAGGTAAATAATCACCTGCCGACAAGAAGTCCGAAATCTTGCCGCTCTTGTCGATGTCCGGCAGTAATTTGAAACTGTCCATGTCGGATTGAGCCTTGTTGCCCTTGGTGGCAAGTCTGGTGTATTCTATCAATGACCTTATCTGCGAACCCAAATCCAGGTAATGCAAAAATGCATCTTTCTGATTTCCGATGTCAACGAATGCAGCATTCAATCCGGGAAGAATCTTCCTGATTCTGCCGTAATATACATCGCCGACAGAGAAATTCGTGTTGCTTTGCTCTTTGTGAAACTCAACAAGTTGTTTGTCTTCCAACAAAACAATACTAACCTCTGAAACATCAGAACTGATGATAAGCTCTCTGTTGATTGATTCTGTATCCATCTCTGTATTTGCAAAGGTTAAAAATTAATGAATAAATAAATAACACAACATTATCCCAATGCTGTGTTATTTCGTTTCCTGAAGAAAACAACTTTTACAAATTATTTCTTCTTGTGTCTGTCTTTCCTTAAACGTTTTTTGCGTTTATGTGTGGACATTTTGTGCCTTTTATGTTTTTTACCGTTTGGCATATAAAATAGTTTTAAATGTACTATCTGTTATTTTTTCATCTCATTAACAAAAGTCTTGGCAGGCTTGAATGCCGGAATGTCGTGTTCCGGAATAACAATCGGAGTTTCTTTCTTTATGTTTCTGCCGACTTTTTGTTTTCTGGTTTTCTTGATGAAACTACCAAAACCTCTGAGATATACAGGCTCGCCACTCTTTACAGAATTTTTGACGATTTCCATAAAAGCTTCCACAACTCTTTGTGTGTTGCTTTTCTCGATACCGGTTTCTTCAGTGATCTTTGTAACGATTTCAGCTTTTGTCATATCTAAAATTAATTTAAGTTAGTTAGTAAAAAATAAATTTTGACTGCAAAGTTATACTTTTTTTTTCATTCAGTTGCTAAAATTTTCATTTTTTTTCATTAAAAATGTGAGAAATAGCACTTTTTTTATCTTTTTTATTTTTTTTAGAATGCAGTCTCTTTTTCTGATTGTCTCATTTTTCCGGTTTGTGGTATGCGTTTTATAATGTAATTGATTTTCATATTGTTATATTAAATAGTTGAAAATCAATATAATATAATAATGCCGACTCGTCTTTTCATTGATAATGCAGCGATTTTCGAGGTTTTTGTTCAGATAATTGCTGCAATAGCAGTTGTTTTTGACGAGTCGGCGTTTTTTATTCGTTTTTAAGGTATTCTATAGGATTGGTGTTCGCCGCTTTTAAGCATCTTACATATATTAATGTCAGTGTTATTGCTGAAATAAGACCGAGTGCTATGATGAAAACCCATGGATATATCGGTATGTGATATGTGAAATTGTTGAACCAGCGGTCTGTGATAATCCAACTTATTGGTGAGGCTATGACAAAACTGATGATGATGATGTATATATATTTCTTCATGAATTTGAAGATGATTTCTTTTGTCGTCGCTCCGTTGACTTTTCGGATAGCTATCTCTTTCTGCTTGTATTGTGTTTCGAACAGGACCATGCCAAAAACTCCTATCAATGATATTATGATAGATATCAGAGTAAATGTAGTTATCAGATTCGAGAGATTTTGTTCGAAGGAATAGTTGACTTTCAATTCATCATCGAAAAAGGTAACGTCCACTTCATCTTCTGTTGTATTCGGTGACATTTTTACAATAGAACTTTTGATATGTTTAATGGTGTTTTTGATATCTGCTCCGGGTATTGTTTTGACATACAGATGATTAAGACTTTTCCATGATTGTTTTCCAAAGACATAGAAGGCGAAATTGCTTATGCCGTGTTGCAAGGGTCTGTAATTGAAGTTTTTGCAGAATCCTTTTATTGGTATCTCTTTGACATGTCCGGGAATCAGGTCTCCCAATGCCATTTCATTGTTTCTTCTTGCATAATCATTGAAAATGATTGTTCCCAAAGAATCGAGTTCATCGCTTCGACTGAAATTTTCTCCATCAATGATGTCTATGTCCATAAATGTCAGGAAATTGTATGCTACAGGAAAACATTCGAAATAGATATTCTGACCTTTATATTCTCTTCCCCAGGACATGCGTGAAACATTTACTATTTCACCGGAAGAAAATGTAACATCTTTAATGTCAGTGTCTTGTTTCAACTCTTCCATGAGAGTCATTCTCTTATCATACGAATTGCCAATTTGATATGGGATATCGCAACACAATACCATTTCTTTGTTGAATCCCATGTCGTAATTCATCATGTATTCATGTTGTAGTTTGATGAAGATGGAACATATAATTAGTATTATAGATATGATAAATTGAATGATTGTCAATGTATAACGAAGTTTATTGCTTGATTTTGACATTGCAAATCCGGCTTTCAGAGTGAATGTGGTTGGAAATGACGTGATATAATATGAAGGATATATACTTGCCAATATTGCGGCTATGAAACCTGTCATTGCTATGATGACGAAGTTGACAATATTGTTTTTCAATGCAATGGAGACAGGCAACAATTCAGCAATATAGGAATTTCTTATCAGTAAAATAATGATTATCGACAGAATAAGTGAAATAATGGTTATGAAAACTGTTTCCATGACGAAACTGAGACGCATTTTCGCCACAGTGCAGCCGTAAATACGATAGGTGCTGACAGACCTTATCCTTTGAGGTACCATGGACATGAAAAAATTGATGAAATTTATAAATGCTATGGCAATTATCAATACAGCTATGGCTATCAGTGATATTGTGGTTGTCAGGTTCCCTTTTTTTGAGTTTGGCGATATACTTTGACTGTCTTTTGCGAAATAACTGTCGTTGATATTCAGTATCCGTAAATTTTCAAAAACAGAAAGTTCGTTGTCCTGATACATAGATTTCAGGTCTTCATCACTAAAAGTCGAATAAATAAGATCTTTTATTGATGTTAATCCTGTTTCTAAACAATTGTCTAAGTCGGCGTTGTCATTCAGCAGCAAGTAAAATTTGTAACTCCACTCTGAAAAATTGTTATCGTTGCTCGATTCTTTTGTGAATACTACTTCTATTTTGCCGAAGTCACTGTTTTCAGGGAAATCAGGTATAATGGCTACGACTTGCATGTAATCAAAAGTGGGGAGCATGTCGTTGATCTTAAGATTGAGGCGCTTTGCCGCTGATTTTGTGACGGCAATACAATCAGGATTGTCGTTCAATGTTATATCTCCTTCCAATGCTTTTATGTCGAATGTTTCATACCATTTTGGAGAAAAGGTCACACCATTGAATGTGTTTTTTATTAAATCTTCATTTTCATTTTTAGAATAACATTCATAATTCGCTTCACCAAAATAAACGGCATGATTTTTTATTGCCGGGTTGTTTTTACAAATTGCATTTCCAATAGGAATGGGGATGGCAGCCATGTATCGGTTGTAATAATCGTAATAAATCTCGATTGTATAAATGTTTTTACTGTTGTTGATATTTCTGTTGTACGAAAGTTCGTATCGTACTTCAATAATTATCAGGTAAGTTACAGCAAAAGCTAAAGCCAATCCGAATATGTTCAGTAATGACGCTGTTTTAAAGCGTTTTATCAAATGGGTGAAATTTCTTATTATCATACTGAATAGATTAATTACAATTCACTAATAATGTCATTTACGATATGTCCATCCAGGAGATTTATTATGCGTTGGGCATAGCCGGCGTCTTTTTGTGAGTGTGTCACCATGATGATGGTGGAACCTTCTTTGTTCAATTCAGTAAGGAGATTCATCACCTCATGACCGTTTTTGGAGTCTAAATTTCCGGTCGGTTCGTCTGCCAATATGAGTTTGGGGTTTGCTATCACGGCGCGGGCTATGGCTACACGCTGCTGCTGACCGCCGGAGAGTTGTTGTGGAAAATGGTCGCGACGATGCCCTATCGCCATTCTTTTCATGATATTTTCCACCATTTCTTTGCGTTCCGATGCCTTGATGTTGAGATAAACAAGAGGCAATTCTATGTTTTCATAAACGTTGAGTTCATCGATGAGGTTGAAACTTTGGAATACGAAGCCAATATTGCCTTTTCGGAAGAGTGTGCGGTCTTTTTCTTTTAGCTTCGATACGTCTTTGCCGAGAAATTCGTAATAGCCTTCGGTAGGATTGTCTAAAAGTCCGAGTATGTTTAGCAATGTAGATTTTCCACAGCCTGAAGGTCCCATGATGGCGACAAATTCTCCTTGTTTTACTTCGAATGAAACCTTATCCAACGCAGTGGTTATTATTTCTTCGGTACGAAATTCTTTTACTAATTCTCTTACTTTAATCATGATATGTGTTTTTATTGTGTTAATCAATTCATTATCAATACGTCTGCATTACCGTAATTATCATAACTCGATGTTATTACCTTTTCACCCGGATTAAGGCCCTCCAACACCTCATAATACTGAGGATTCTGTTTTCCTATTTTTATCGGGCGTTTGTAAGCTTTGTTTTCCTTTTCGTCGATGACATATATCCAGTTGCCGGCTGTTTTCTGGTAGAAAGAGCCGCGTGGTATGAGCAGAGCCTCCTGAGGTTGTCCCAATTGAAGATTCATGTTGTAGGTTTGTCCGCTTCGTATGTTGTCAGGGCGAGCATCTACGAACTTGAATTCCGCTTTGAATTTGCCGTCGCGCACTTCAGGATAGACTTTGCGCAAGACTGTTTTATAAGTCTCTTTCCGGCGTTCGAAAGTAGCGTCTAAACCGGCGTTTACTCTGTCGATATAGTGTTCGTCTATCATCACCTCTATCTTAAAATTGGACAAGTCGTTGATTTGTCCTATTTTGGCGCCTGACGTTATAGACTGTCCGAGAGTCACGTCGAGCAGTCCCAACTCGCCGTCTATGGGAGCCTTCACCATGAGATTGTCTTTACGTTGTCGTATCATCATCATGTTGACACGCATGTTTTTAAGACTTTCCTCCATTTGTTGTATTTCCACTGTGCGGTAGAGGCTGTCTTGAATTTGTCTGTTGATGATGAGTTTCAGTTTGTCGGCTGCCAGTTCGTAATCTTCCTTGGATTGAAGATATGTCTCTTTGGCAATGAGAGAGTCGTGGAACAATGCCTCATTTTGTTCAAAAGCCCTTTTCATACGACGCAAAGTCATTTGACATTGTAGTCTTTCCTGTTCTACGCTGAGTTTCTGTTGTTCCATAGAGATGATGGTATTGCGGAGTATATTTTCCTTCTCGGCAAGTTCAGCCTCCGAATTAAGGATTTGTAAATCTAAGTTAGGGTTGCTGAGAATGACAATAACATCACCTTTTTTGACGGTGCTGCCTTCTTCTTTGATAATGCTTTCCACCATGCCGCCTTCCATAGGGCTGAGCTGTACAGTGCTGATTGGTTGAACCTGACCATTGATACGTATGTAGTCGTTAAATTCTCCTTGTGTTACAACACCGGTAGTCAGAATACGACTGTCAATGCGCAACGCATTGTGTTCTTTGCGCAACACAATACAAATAATAAAGATAACAAAAGCTGCTATGAACAGATATTTGATGTTTTTCTTTTGAAACAATGCTTTAAAACCTGTTTTCTTCTCTATTTTACGATCCATAACTATTTAGTTTTCTTGATTGATATATGATATTCCTTTGTAGTAATCCACTATTCTGCTTTTGAGATTGTATTGCAGCAAGGCGTTGAGATATTCAGCCTCTGCCGACATGATATTGTTACTGCTTGTCTGGTATTCTATGGCAGAGATAAGGCCTTGTTCATAACGGCGTATGTTGAGGTTATGAGCTTTTTGTTGAGCTTTGACTCTTTTGTCGGCATAGATGAGTGATTTCAAGGCATTCTGCATATCCTGTACTGCTATTTCGACATTTATTTCCATTTCTTTACGGTTTTTCTCATAGTCGTATTCGGCTATATGAAGGGCGTTTTTGTTTTTTCTGATGTTGGAATGTCTGTTAAGACCATAGAAGATAGGAATGCTGAGTTGCAGTTGAATGTATTCACCCTGTCGTTGTTCTAATTGTTCCAGGAAGGGTGTAGTGGTATAGCTGTTGTCGAACACGGTGGCATAACCTGTTGAGTATCCGGCATAGGCGGAGAGTGAGGGTAAGATCTGCCAGCGCGATGTTCTGAGACGGAGGCGGGCATTTTCTATGTCGCCACGTGCCTTTATGAGCGAGGGCAGCGTGAGTTCTGCCCGGGCTATGATGTCGTATGTGTCGATATAATCTTCCTTTACTGCCCTTAGTGTTATCTCTTTTTCCACTATGAGAGTGTCGCTGTAGGGATAACTCATCTTTTCTTTGAGAACGGAGATGGCATTGGCATAACTGTTTTGCATTTTGGTAAGGTTATAGTCTTTTTCTGCAAAGGCAGCTTCCATGTCAGCCACCTCGGCATATCCTTTGACACCCTGCTCTTCCTGTCGTTTGGTGAGATACAGGTTTCTGTCCGCCTCTTCTTTCTGCTGTTGTGCCAATGCGCTCATCTCCTGGTAGTATAACACGTTATAGTAGGCCTGTATTACTGCAAGGCATATTTCATCTTCTATTATTTGTGCTTCCGACACTCCCATCAGTTTTGCGTTTTTTGCTATCTTGTAATTGTTGACAGTGTTGAATCCGTTGAATATGGTATAACCGGTACTGATGGAGTAGCTGTTGTTGAAATTACTGTAATTTATATAGGTGTTGGTTTCCGGGTCTATGGAACGTCCGAAATTGACGTTGGCTCCGATTCCGCCTTCGATTTCAGGTAAAAAATCCATGATGGCATCGCGGTATTCAACAGATAAATTGTCGTTCTCAGCAATCTTCTTTTTTATGTCCGGCGTATTTTCCAAAGCATATAACATACATCTTTCCAAATTCCATGTCTCTTGTCCTGACACCATTGTCGTAATGGCTATTGCTATAATAGTTGTTATGAGTGTCTTTCGTATCATTTCTTTTATTATTTTGATAAGATAATTCAATATCCGTGCCAAATAATTTAAAGTGTTGATGTACAATAAAATACAAAACATAGAGTTTTTAAAAGTGTCCAATTTTTGGACACTGTATATCTAATTTTTGGACACTTGAACTCATCGGAATGATAAAAGTCAGATGACAGCTTACAGTTAAATATGTGTAAAAAAATATAGTTTTAGTATTAAAATATTGAAAAAATTGTTAACTTTGCAAAAAATAAATCAAATCATGAGAAAATATTTGCTTTTAATTGTAGCAGCGTTGATGGCATCTTGCTGCGGACCTAAAACGACAGAACTTACGGTTGAAGATTTTAACGGCAAGGCTGCTGAATATGTCGAGAAACCTGTCACCATTACGGGTGTGGCGAAACATATTTGTGCCAATTCAGGTACAAAATTGTTCCTTGGCTCTCCTGAAGGAGGCGATGCTATGGTGACTGTGTTTACCAGTGAAGGTATGGAGCCTTTCGATAGGACAACGGTAGGAAAAACATACACTGTCAACGGTATTGTTAAGGTTACTGTAACTATCGATGATGCATATCTCGATGAATGGGAAAGAGAAGTGGTGGAGAACGGCATTAGAGAAGGTGATCATATCTGTGAGACGGAACAACAGGCTGCCGGAATTGAGATAGATGAGAATGAGGAGAATCCACAACTTAAACAGATTGAGACTTACCGTGAAAAAATCGTTGCCAACGGCGGCAATCCTATAATTCAATATCATGTTGAGTGTCAGTCGTTCAATGTGAATTAGTGTAATTGAATTAAATCAAGGTGGATGTCGAGGGTCGAGTAATCGGCAACCACCTTTGTTATATTGTAATGTGTTGGCTTGCATTACATGTGTCACTAAGGCAGTAAAATGCAGTTATTGCTGAGCCTTGGTATTGTCGTTAATGCACGTTTTTGTTTTTGCGCACCTAATTATATTAATGTCATGGCTAACATCCTTGTGATAGATGATAACAGGAGCATCCTCATGGCGCTTAAACTGTTGCTTTCAGGAAAGTTCGACATCGTAACCACTCTTAGCTCACCCAAGACTTTGTTGTCGGTCATGCGGGAACACGATTATGACGTGGTGCTTCTCGACATGAATTTCAATGACAAGACGAATACCGGCAATGAGGGATTGTTTTGGCTTTCGGAGATAAAGAAAAATTTTACTGCCGAGGTAGTGCTTTTCACCGCCTTTGGCGACATAGAACTCGCAGTCAACGGCATCAAACGTGGAGCATACGACTTCATCGTCAAGCCATGGGACAATGAACGTCTTGTCAAGACATTGTCCGATGCTGCAAAAATGAGAAAGTCTAATGACAAGGGACATGACAACAAAGACAAAGACGATGTTCCTTTGTTTTGGGGCACGTCGCCGGCATTTCAGATGACGAAGTCTATAATACAGCGTGTCGCCCCAAGCGATGCCTCCATCTTGATAACAGGAGAGAATGGTACCGGCAAGAGTATGATAGCCCGTGAGATACATCAACAGTCATTGCGCCGCAACATGCCATTCGTGACCGTTGACATAGGCTCTTTGTCGGGCACTCTTTTCGAAAGCGAGTTGTTCGGTCATGTAAAAGGTTCTTTTACAGATGCTTATTCCGACCATATAGGTAAGTTCGAACTTGCCAACAATGGCACTATCTTCCTCGATGAGATTGGCAACATACCGCTTAACCTTCAAACTAAATTGCTTCACGTCTTGCAGGACAAAACAGTGTCGCGTGTTGGCGATAACAAAGAAATCCCTATTAATGTAAGATTGATATGCGCTACAAATATGAATCTGCAAAATATGGTGATGAAAGGTTCTTTCCGTGAAGACCTCTTTTATCGTATCAATACCATAAATATCAAAGTTCCCTCTCTTCGCGAGTGTAAAGATGATATTGTGCCGCTCGCTGAGTTGTTCATGCATCGTTTTGCAAAACAATACAACAAAAATATAACAGGCATAGACGATGATGCCAGGATGCAACTTTCAAAGTATCAGTGGGGCGGCAATATCAGAGAGTTACGCAACTGTATGGAACGAGCCGTTATTTTGTGTGCTTCCGATAAACTCGACACTTCCGATTTCCAATTGAATTTTCTTGATTACTGGACTCCTGACACCGAAGAGGAAGATATTGGTACTCTTGATGATATAGAGAAAAATGCCATAATGAATGTGATAAAGAAATATGAAGGTAATTTGTCCCTCGTTGCCAAACACCTCGGAATAAGCCGACAGACTCTTTATAACAAGATTAATAAATACGGACTTTAATGTACAGGAAAATCATAATATTGCTGATATGTATAATGTCGTTGTGTGTGACATCTGTGTTGTGTTTCGTATATGATTTTCTGTTTTTTGGCATTTTGGCATCTATATGTTGTCTGATATGTGCTTTCATGGTATTGTCTTCTTATAATAACAATATCCGGAAATTGTCTTTTATGCTCAGTTCCATGGAGGCTGACGATTTCTCTTTTCATTTTGAGGAAAATAAGAAAAGCTCTGAAATACAAAGAATATTCAACAGTGTACTGAATAAAATCAACGCTCTTGTCAAATTTAAACTTATACAGCAGAGGGAAAAGGAGAAATATTACGAGAAGTTGTTGGATTGTGTCAATACCGGCATTATTGTAGTCGATAAAAAGGATTTCATATTGTATCATAACAGGGCGGCTCTGAAATTGTTGGGCTTGCCTGTGTTGACACATCTGCAGCAGTTGAACCGTCGCGACGCGGCATTGTATTCCACCGTCGAGAAATTGAGCGACGGTGAAGAGGGAAAGGTCGGTATTGTCAATGAACTTGGTAAAATGATGCTTTCGATAAAATGTGAATATGCCGAACTTAAGGAAGAAAATGTCAAGATTTTAGTACTAAACAATATTAATGTTGAGATAGAATCTGTTGAGACAGAGACATGGTCTCGTTTGTTACGCGTCCTGATACATGAAATCATGAATGCAGTGTCTCCCATAGTGTCTCTCTGCGAAAGTCTTGGCAGTGTTTATGATGGTAACAGCAGTGAATTTAAAGAAGGTCTTGATGTTATAAACAAAACAAGCAAGGGTCTTGTCAATATTGTAAGTAATTACAGTGATTTGACAAGGATTAACAAACCGGTTAAAAAGGTTGTCCCTTTTAAAGTCTTGATTGATAATGTGCTATTATTGATGAAAGATGATATGGCAGATGCAGGCATGACGTATGGCGTAAAATGCAATAATGATGACATAATGCTTTATATAGATGAGAATCAGATAAAACAAGTAATAATCAATTTAGTCCGCAATGCAATACAGGCGGGAGCTACCATGTTGAACATAAATGCCTTACTACATGACGATGAGGTTGTCACGTTGGAGTTCGTAAATAATGGTACACCTATTAAAAAAGAAATGTTCGATGATATCTTCATGCCGTTTTACACCACCAAGTCTAAAGGCAACGGCATAGGTCTGAGCGTGTCGCGTCAGATTATGCTGATGCACAACGGCAGTGTACAATTGTTAAGGTCTAATGAAAAAGAAACGGCTTTTCTCCTGATATTCGATAATTGACGCTGATCTTATTGTTATTTATAAAACTAATGGATTTGACTTTATTTATTGTTAAAAACAATATACTTATTTAGTAAGATGCAGTCACAATTATATGTGATGACATTCTGAAGATAGTATTAGAAAATCATGGCCACCATTTCCTGTGCTTAAAGAAGAAAGCGAGTGTAATGCATACTATAGCCATCGCTCCGGTGATAATCCAGAAAGCGGTATTAGAGTTGGGAGTGATGAAAGGAAAAAGTACATTCATTCCAAAAAGTCCGGTAATAAATGTCAACGGCAAGAGTATAGAGGACAACAATGTGAGGGTTTTCATTATTTCGTTGGTCTTGTTGGTCTGCATGGAATCGAAAGTCTTAGACAACCCCTCGATGAGGTCTTCGTAGTCTTCTGTCATGTCCCATAATTTTTGATAATAGTCAAGGATGTTTCCCCAATAGTCTTCCATGTATTCTGTATCGCCGAATCCTTTAATCTGACCTGTTTCAAAGCTGTGGAAGACTCTGAGTTGCGGTTTCAATATAGTATTGATGGTGATGATGTTTTTCCGAGTCACCGATATTCTTTCAATGATTTTAACCTGTCTCGAACCAAATAATTCCCTGTTTATCAATTCAAGGTCGAGACCGACTTTTTTTAATAGGTATAAAGACTCTACCATAAGTTTCTCAAAGATACGGTACAAAAGTATATCTGAAGTTTTTAAGTTTAAACATAATTCCTTTTCATCACGTTCCCTGTATTCATTGAAAAGCTGATTTACATACCAGGGTGATTTCTCGATAGTGATTATATAATCCTTACCCCAGAAGATCTTAACTTCTTTGGTTTTGATAAACTTGTTTTGACGGTCAAAGTTGGGATATTGCAAAATCAAGAAATAATAATCATCATAAATATCTATTTTGGGACGTTGATTTACTGAACGGCAGTCTTCTATATCCAAGGGGTGAAAATGAAATGTCTCTTTCAAAAAACTAAAATCTTCATCTGACGGGTTTGTAATATGACGCCACTTAAGTGTATTGATTGTCAATGTATCAATCATCTTCTTTCCCCCTTTCTTTTAATGATTATTATGTTTTACTTTCTACATCGGAAGTAATAAATTTATTTATTTCGCGCAAAGTTAGTAAATTTTCCAAAAAAGTGTTCTCAAGACAAGAAAAAAATATTGGAATTTGATAAATCTTTTTATGTAAACCGGGATTATGCCGTCATTGTTTTCATTTTGTTATAACATCGTGTTTGATACATTGTCAGTTTGTAATGATAAATGATTTTAAAAAGAACATGGTTTACGAAATGACATGAAAATTAATGGCAGTCCGAAATGAATATTATATTATGAGAATTGAATATTTGAAACAAGACTCTATCAAGTAGTTCGAAAAAGGGTGAGCCCGATTTTTCGCCTCACCCTCACTTTATATTAATTAATTTTAAAAAAATGAAATCACATGATAATATTTATTTTATCTTTCTCAACCACATGCCGGGTTTCACTTTCTTGTTGGCCTTGAAATATGTTTCTGTAATTATCAATCCATCTTTGGAACGTTTTTTTATTTCCATTTCAGATATTTCTTCAGATGAACCATAATATAGATTATCCCATATTTGGGATTTTATCGGTTTGACACGGCTGACTACAATGGTGTCGAAACATTCGTTGGTTTCGTCATAGTTGAATGACAACACTTCAAAGATACTTTTTTTGTCAACTCCTTCTTTTAGTCCTATACGGGCAGTAATGTTGACTTTTTTTGGTGCTTGAGGATTGCGTATCGTCATGTCGGATGTGGGGTTTTTTATTTTACCCTTGAAAGTGGTAAATGTTACGGCATTACCATTTTTGTCGCATTGTATCTGATAAGATCCATTGTTTTCTTCGTTGTCCCATACCATGCCTTTTACAGCGGTTACTTTTCCGAGATAGTTGTCATCGCTGTCGAATACATCGAATGTTTCGCCTCCGCGTAATCCTTCGTTGGTTCCGATATATGCCGAGAAGTATTTCTTGTCAATAACACTCAAAGGAGCTTCGAGGTTGTCATTCACGAGGAATCCTTCAATTCTGGTCAATACTTTGAATACATCATTTTTTTCTTGTAATACTTTAAGTATGTTAGATATGTTTCTGTTTACAGTAAGGTCGATGATACCTTCACCTGACATATTGACAGGGAATAACACAATGCTGCTGTTTGTTTGACTGTCAATATAGTCGAGATAAAATGCATCGGATGTTTCTATGAGTGAAGGGTTGTTCCAAATTTCATCATACATGATATTTTCAGTTTCATTATCCCAATGAAGTCTGTACAACCAAGTTGTTGTTTTCAGTGTATATCCGTCTTTGGCAGCGGAATATGCAGTATTTGCAGCTGTTACAGCCAAGTTGTAGATTAATTCGACTGTATTGGGATTGGCTCCTTTTTCTAAACTTTGGTCTTTTAGCATATCGGCTGTAAATATTGCCAAATCTCTGACAAGAGCTGCAACAGGCTCATTGGAGTAAAAATCGAGTTTGGTAAAAGTAATGAAAGTAAAAGGAATAAGTTGTGTTCCTGCATCATTGAGAGTATTGCGTCGTCCTATTTTTCTGGAGTTAAGGAGCACATCTTCATCACCGGCATTGTTGTTGTAGTTGCCTCTTGCAAAAATAAGTTCCATGTTGAAAGGTTCTTCAGAAGATTTGTCATACATGTACCATCTTTGAACCAATTTGTTTGCAATATGATTGTCTTTAATATATTTGTCTAATTTCAATTTATAATAAATCTCATAATCTGGAAGAAGTAATGCTTCTGAGTAATCAGAATTCAAGACTTTAACATTTTTACCATTTTTAATGGCTTGAATGACATTTTCGTAACCACGTAAGGTTTGAACATTGTAACCGGCTTCTTCTATTTCGCTGACACTCAATTCTATGTCATTGACAGGAACGCTGTTGATATCCACTCCGTGTTTGTTGTATTGTACGGGAAAATTAAATTTTAAATAATTATTCCATGCATTGTCAACATATTGTTTGTCAGGCATATCATCAGATTCTATATATGCCATTTCCAAAGAACTTCTTTTGTAAAAAAATTCATAACCTTCGTTGTTTTGTCCCCAAGAAATATTTGAAAACAAACATGTTGAAATGATAATGGCAATTGTATGGATAATTGTTTTCATCGATTCGACAGTTTTATTGTAAGCAAAGATACAAAAAAATCATGTAAGTAAACAAAAAACTTATTTCCATTCCATAGTGTTGATAAGATGTCTTATGTCATCTGTTACAAAACCAATTACAGGACGAAGAGAATCGTTATTTGGGGTAATATTGAAGTATAAAGAACCTCTTAGAAAATGTTTAATGCTGTCTGTAAGATAAAATTGCACGGGAGAAGCGACCCCTTCGCCTTCAAGGAAATATATCAATCCGTAAACTTTACTGTCGTCGTTGATGATAATACTGTCTCTGATACCTATGGCTTTTGATATATGTTTGGTTATTAAGGTGTGCGAATCTTCAAGATATACGTCCAGGTTTTCATTGACAGGTTTGTAACTGATATGTATGGTACTTTTAAAATTGGGGAACTCAATGTTAATCCAATCTTTTTCATTGGGAGAATGGATGTCATGAGTAATATATGAATAACTTGGATATTGAAATGAATAATATCGCATGGTGTCAAGAGAGACATATTCTTTTTTCGGCAAGTCGATACGGAAGAAACCTCTCGGACGCGGTTGAGTATGTCGGTTTTCACAACTATACATGACAACGACAAACATCAAACACAACATTAACAGCTTATTCAGTCTGAGAATTGTTTTCATTATATGTCACTTTTATTTGTATAATACGCCGAGTATCGACTTTTGTTATTTCGAATTTGAAATTTTTATATTCTGTAGTACAACCGGTCTCAGGAATGCGGCCTTCTATTTCGAGTATCATTCCGGCGAGGGTATCTGATTCTCCTTTTATTTCATCAAAATAGTTGTCGCTAATGCCGAATACCTTACAAAAGTCAACTATGCTGGTTTGTCCTTTGAAAAGATAAGTGTTCTCATCAGAGACAGTGTAATAGTCTTCTTCTCCTATATTGTCGAACTCGTCACTGATGTCGCCTACAATTTCTTCCAAGACGTCCTCCATGGTAACGAGTCCTGAAGTACCTCCGTATTCATCTACAACAATGGCAATATGAATCTTCTTTGTCCTGAAACTTTGGAACAAATCGTTTATTTTCATATTTTCCGGAATAAAATATGCAGAACGTATCAGTTTCTGCCATTGAAAATTGCTGTTGCCCACATTTGGAACAAGGTCTTTGACATAGATTATGCCGGCAATCTCGTCGAGAGTGTCTTTATAAACAGGGATACGAGAAAAACCGTTGTCTATTATAAACTTAATGAGAGTGTTGAAGTCGGTTTCGTATGGCACTGCTGCCAATTCCACTCGAGGTCTCATTATTTCACTCACCTCCTTTTCGCTGAAAGTCGCTATTCCTTTCAGCATGTTTTTCTCTTCTAATGGAGTGTCATCTGTAGTTATTTCTACTGCTGTAGATAAATCACTGAACGACAAACCTTTGCTTTTTTTTGCAAGTTTTTTGTCTATGAATGATGTGGAATTTACCAATATACTGCTCAACGGCTTGAAAATTACAATAAGGATTTTAAGTACTTTTGCCATCGATATGGCAAGTGCTTTTGGCCGTTTTGTGGCATAGATCTTGGGTATCATCTCTCCAAAAATAAGGACTAAAGAAGTGACTACAACGACATTGATGATAAATGCCAATACCATGTTGGCACTTTCATTGAACATCATTGCCATGATATATGTTGAGAATATGGTGATGGTTACATTGACCAAATTATTTGTTATCAGTATAGTAGCCAACAGTCTCTTGGGATTTTGCCTTATTTCAAGAACGGCTTTTTCCGATTTTCGGCTGGATGTCTTTAGCTCATTGATGTCGTTGGGTTGCAAAGAAAACAGAGCTGTTTCACTCGCAGATGCCATAGCTGAACAGAAAAGTAAGATGCACAATATTAATAAATATAGGGCTGTCTGCCATGTGAACCCTTTGAAAAATATTTCTTCATTGATGTTCAATAGAAATATACAAGTTGTGGTTAATGTTGACAAAATCTATGATTTAAAATTTCCGCAAAGATATAAATAATTCCAATTCATTAAGGAACTCTGTAAATCAAAATTTTGAAATAAGCCTTTTATTGGCTTTTTTGTTTTCAAAGTGTGTTATTACATCTCGAACCGAAATGTTTTCTTGATAAAGTATTAAGCAATTATGTAATATGGAACTTTATGTTCAAGGCATTTTATTGTCTGGAGTGTCATTGCCATTTTGCTTGTTGCCGTATTTATAATAACTTGAAAACTGATTGTCTGTAATAGTGTTGTTTAATTTCATCATTTTGTCAACAAAAATTTCAGTGATGTAACGAGTTATGTTCATAGAATCAACATATTGACGATGACGAAGCTTTCCTTCTACATAAACAAGGTCTCCTTTTATGTAATTGCGTTTTTTTTCTGCAATATCATTAGCAATATCTCCAAAAGATACAAGGTTATGCCATTCAGTGTTTTGTACGAGGTTGCCTTTACTGTCATGATAAGTTTCTGTTGTGGCAATGGTTACCGACATTTTTTTTGTGCCGTTTTCAAAATTCAGTATTACCGGGTCTTTACCCAATCTGCCTATCAATAGGACTTTATTTAAACTTGCCATGCTTTTTTTGAGGCAAAGATAATTACTTTTTCATTATTCGTCTTATTTATCCGTTTTTTAAGACTTTCTGTGGTATATGTAATGCAATGTCTCACTTTCTTGATGTTATTTTTGATATAATTTTGTCTGTTTAAACAAAACAGTAAAATGTTTTACTGTTTTTCATGAGATAAAAAACTGGTAATCAATGATATACAAGATATATTTTTTTTTGACACAGTATGTAAAATGATTAAAAATGTTTGTATTTTTGCGCCCTTGAAAACATTATAAACAAAAAAGTAGTAACTATGTGGAAATATGTTTTAACAAAGAAATTCTGGATTGAATTTATCATTATGACATTGGGTATGCTTGTGACTGCCATGGCTGTTCACTTTTTCCTGGTTCCAAGTAAACTTATCATTGGAACAATTTCAGGTTTGTCAATCGTTATTTCGACATTAACTTCATTCCCTGTGTCAGTAATTGCGTTTATTATCAACGCTATATTGTTGATACTTGCTTACTTCCTTATAGGAAAAGAATTTGGCATCAAAACAGTTTACACTGCATTGGTGTTATCGCCATGGCTGGCATTATTGGAGACATATTTCCCCATTACGGAATCTGTAATGGGAGATCCATGGCTTGACCTCTGTTGTTTCGTGCTTTTGCTCAGTTCTGCACAGGCGGTGTTGTTTAAAATCAATGCTTCTACAGGTGGTCTTGATATTTTGGCAAAGATAGTCAATAAATATTTGCATTTCGACATTGGCACTTCAGTATCTGTCGCCGGTGCTGTTATCTGTTGTACGGCATTCTTTATCAATGATTTCCGTATGGTAGTCGTAGGTCTCATTGGTACTTGGATCAATGGTCTCGTTGTCGATTATTTCACAGCCGGTCTCAATATGAGAAAACGTGTATGTATCATATCGCCGGAGTATAAGAAATTGCAAGATCATATTATCAACGACTTGCAACGCGGTGTCACCATGTATGAGGTGATAGGCGGTTATAGCAATGAACGCAAGATAGAATTGGAAGCTTTGCTGTCGAAAGACGAATTTTCGGAGTTGATGAAATATATAAATGAGAATCAGATAAATGCTTTTGTTACCGCCGGTAATGTCAGCGAGGTGTATGGTCTTTGGAACAATAGAAAAGATAAGGTGAGACATGGCAGAGTACACCTATAGAGTATTGGGCTGAATGGAATAAATAAATATCTTGTCGCTTGTTACAAGTGTTTGGATAATTTGTACGATTATATGACATGAGTTTTAAAAGGTGCATCAATTCTTTCGATAGTTGGATGCACCTTGATTTTATTCATTTTTCAGGAAATCTATGTTTCTTTTAAGACCTTTGAACCCGGTTCGTTCTGCTGCGCTGTTTTTGAAAATAGCATTGAATCCGTCATTATCGAGATCGTGCCAGTCTTTTTTTCTCATTTTAAGTAAATTTTCATGAGGTTGTAGCATAGGCTCATCAGTTGGAACAGCAAATTTGTTGTAGGGGCATACATCCTGACAAATATCACAACCTAAGATATAATCGTTGAACACATTCCTGTTTATGTCAGGAAAGTCGCCTTTGTGTTCTATGGTAAGATAGGATATGCACTTGGAGGCGTTCAGATGAAATGGCGACTCTATTGCGTGAGTAGGACATGCTTTCAAACATTTGTCGCAATTGCCGCATCTGTTTGTCATAACGGCATTGTCTGTTTCGAGGATAATAGGCAACATCAAATGTCCAATAAAATAATAGGAGCCGCCTTTGGGGACAATGAGGTTGGTGTTTTTGCCAATGAAGCCTAATCCTGCTTTCACAGCCCATGCCCGATCGAGGACAGGAGCGGAATCGGTGAAAGCCCTCGCTTCAGGATAATGACAGTTTGTTTCTTTTTCAATGAAAGATAACAACTGCCTTAGTTTATCTTTAATGATATAATGATAGTCTTTACCGTATGCATATTTAGCGATGCGATAATTGTCCTCATGTTCCATAATTGTTTTTGGAAAATAATTGAGTAGCACTGTCACTATACTTTGGATACCTTCTATCAACAGTCGCGGGTCGTAACGTTTTTCTTTGTTGTTTTCTAAGTAATGCATTTCTGCGTTGGCATGACATGACAGCCATTGTTCCACAAAGACAGCCTCCTGTGTCAATGCTTCGGCACGGCATATACCACAGGCGCTGAATCCCAGGTCGAGAGCCTTTGATTTTATTTTGTCCGACAGCATATTGTTCATGGTCAGAACAACTCGCCTTGCGAGGAGTTTTTAAATCTTCCTATGTGACGGTATGCAAGTTCTGTAGCTTCTCTGCCGCGAGGAGTACGCATGATATATCCTTCCTGGATGAGGAATGGCTCGTAAACCTCTTCAATAGTGCCGGCTTCTTCACCTACGGCAGTGGCTATGGTAGTAAGTCCTACCGGCCCTCCTTTGAATTTGTCAATTATTGTGGATAAGATACGGTTATCCATATCGTCAAGGCCGTGTTTATCTACATTGAGAGCTTTAAGACCTATTTGTGCTATTTCAAGAGTCACTGTTCCGTTGCCCTGTATCTGAGCGAAGTCACGTACACGACGCAGCAGCAGATTGGCAATACGAGGAGTGCCACGACTGCGTCGTGCTATCTCAAAGGCAGCTTCATCTTCGATAGGCACTCTTAATATTGATGCTGAACGTCTTATGATGGCTGACAGTGTTTTTGCATCATAATATTCCAAACGCAAGTTGATCCCGAAACGAGAACGTAACGGTGCAGTGAGAAGTCCTGAACGTGTAGTGGCACCTATCAGAGTGAACGGATTCAAGGCTATCTGTACACTACGGGCATTGGGACCGGTTTCTATCATGATGTCGATACGAAAATCTTCCATGGCTGAATAGAGATACTCTTCTACCACAGGACTTAGTCTGTGTATCTCGTCGATAAACAATACGTCATTTTTGTCAAGGTTGGTAAGCAAGCCTGCCAAATTGCCCGGCTTGTCGAGGACAGGTCCGGAAGTCATCTTTAAATTGACCCCCAACTCATTGGCGATGATATGAGACAAGGTGGTTTTTCCCAATCCGGGAGGACCATGCAACAACACATGGTCTAATGATTCACCACGTTGCGCAGCGGCACGGACGAAGATACGCAAATTGTCAACAACCTGTTGCTGACCGGCGAAACTCGAGAAAGCATCCGGTCTTAATACTTTCTCAATTTCTTTCTCTTGCCGGCTCATATTTCTGCCATACGCATCCAGATTTTCGTTCATCTAAAAAATATTTCTTACAAAAATACAAAAATAATGTTGTTTCTCGAAAGAAATGTTTATTTTAGCAAAAAAATTAGCGCTTTGAAGATAAAATATGGCATAATTGTAGTAATGTGCTTGTTATCAATATGTTGTCATGCACAAGATGGTTTCTTGATATTGAATCAGGATGAAAGGATAGATGCATTAATAGGTAAACAGAGAGAGATACATGCCAAAGACTCTACTATCGATGGTTTTAGAGTACAGATTTTTATGGAGTCGGGCAATGATGCAGTGCAACATGCTGAAAAAGTCAAAGAGGATTTTGCCGGGCAGTATCCTTCCGTACCGGTGTATCTCAGTTTTGGACAACCGTATTACAGACTTCGTGCAGGCGATTTCAGGACACGCCTTGAAGCAGAGAAGTTCTATTATGAGATAAAAAATATTTATAGAAACGCTTTCGTCACCGGAGACCGTATTAACTTGCCTTATAATGTCTTATGTGGTAATAAAGACGAAATGATAAATTTTGATGAAGGAAAAGTCAGCGGGGAAGACAATAATATCGTTATCCCTGATGATATATATTATGAAGAATAGAAATTAAAAATTAGTGTTATGAATAATGTGATATTAGTGGGAGTCGATTTTTCCAATTGTTCTCTGAATGCTCTTTCTCATGCTGTTACAGTGGCAGAGAAATCGAAGTCGGATATTGTTATGGTTTGGGTCAACAAACTCGCTAATGATAAAGATATTGTCTCGAAAGATAGAAATCTGATCGAATATGGTGCCAAACAGCATTTTAATGAATTGATAGAAAAATATGCTCACAGACTTGGTGAAAATACCATTACATATCAAATTAGGGAAGGTCGTGTTTATGACGCCATGCAGGAGGCCTGTCGTGAACTCGATCCGTTTTTGATGTTTATTGGTACTCACGGTATCTCCGGTTTTTCTGAGAGATGGATAGGAAGCAATGCTTTCCGTATGTCGCTCGTCCTTGATGTACCTACAGTGTTCATTCGCGAGGGCATAGACTCCAATACTACCATATCCAAGATAGTGATGCCAATCGACAGTACTCTCGAAACACGCCAGAAACTGCCGCTAACAGCTCTTATTGCCCAGTATTTTAATGCCCGGATTTTTGTCGTGGCACTTTATACTTCAGAAATACTTTCTGTTAAGGAAAGAGTTAACGGTTATGTAAAACAAGTGGTTAAGTATCTTACCGCAAATCGTATCAATTTTGTACTCGATGAATTGCATACCAATGACGTGGATGAGGATATTATATCCTATGCAAAGAATATCAATGCAAATCTTATTAGTATTATGGATGAATTGGAAAGAACGGCAGTTAACATTTTTTCCGGTTCTTATTCCCAGAAAATTGTCAACAATTCTCAGATTCCGGTTCTTATTTCTCATACTAAAAATATATATGCTTCTATAGCCAGAAATTGATGTTATTTTTCGTTGTTTGCTTATAATATGCTGTTATATCATTTTTCGGAACAGTTTTTGATGTATGTTCAAAAAAAAGAACTATGGAGAACGATGAACTGAAAAAACAATTGGAAGAACTGATGCGTCTCTTCAAAAAAATGATTGAGAAATATCCTCCGGATGAAATACCCGGTATTGATAAGTCTCAATTGGAACAATTGAAATTATTCTTTGCCAATTATGATGAGATGAAAGACAATCTGACAATAGAGATGTTGGGTCCTTTTAATAACGATATGACAAAAAAACTTATCCCTATGATGATAAACAGATTGAAAGAACAACTTGGAGATGATGCAGATGATATAGATATTAATAGAAATAGTGTCGTAGATGTAAAAGAAAAAGAGTTTATGGCTTTGCCAACAGAAGACAGATATGTCGCTCTTATTGATGCTATAGATAATGAATTGAAGAATCCGGATCTTTCTATGGAAGAGATAGATGAATTGCTCGATAGAAGATCTAAAATACAAAATGGTTTATCCAAATGATAAATAATAATTTAACTGATATGAAGAAAAGTTTTTTTATTCTGCCGTTTCTGTTACTGCTTTCTTTTATGGCTCAATCACAAATCTTGTCGGAACGATTTGATTCAAGAGTGAATATCGGAGCGGAAGTTTTTACAGATTTTAATGTTGGTTCGGGTTATGAGAATTTTTCACTGCGTGAAATAAATCAAGGTTTTAGTGCTCAAATCACATATAATTTCCCTATTGGCGAAAGTAAACATACAACATCTTTAGGCGTTGGGTTTTCTTCTCACAATTTTTATATGAAAGGTAGTATGCTGAATGATCCTTATGCTGATTCTCTGGTTTTTCAAACTATTGAACATGACTATAAAAGGGCTAAGTTTAATGTTAATTATATTGATATTCCTTTGGAAGTCAATATGCGTATAAACAATATGTTTAAAATAAGCGTGGGCTTTAAATTCGGAATACTTACTACCGGCAAGACGAAATATGTAGGTGAGATAGATAATACAGATCAAATCTGGCGTATCAAAAACAGCAGAATGGAAAATCTTGCCAAATATGTCTATTCTGCAACCTTGCGTATTGCTTATAAATCGTTTTATGTCTTCGGAGCATACCAGTTTAACTCTACCTTTGACCCGGTGACAGGTATGGATCTTAGACCTTTGTCGGTGGGTATCGGAGTGAGACCTTTCTGATATATCCGGAGTTATTGATGTTGAATGATAATTTGCCGTATCGGCAGAGTGTTTGTTTTTTGTTGCTGCCTTGACGTGATTATTGATATTATTTGTCTCTTTTGAGTTGAGATACAGTACGTTATATTTATCTTATTTACAGGTTCTCCATTGTATGTTCGATTTCTTGTTCGACCAAAACAGTTTTAAGTAATTATATTATTAATTTCAAACGAAATACGAGAACAGGAAAACTGTTGATGATAAAGATATGACAAAACCTATGATGAAGCCAGAATAAATTTGTGTCGGAGTATGCGCTTTTAAGTGTAACCGTGCCGATGATACTATGCCGCTGACAAGTATTGAACCTATAAAGTATGGAAGATATGTGTCATGGCTTAAAAAAGATAAGATATAACAATAACCGCTTAAACAACCCCAACCTAATGTGTGTAAACTTATCATCCATAACGGAGTTATTATTAAAGCTGCAAAACTTGTGATTATCAATATGATAATGAATATGATATAATAAGTGTAATTTGTTTCTGGTATGCCGATAAGACAGACCGTCAAAGCTGTTATCATCAAAATGATGGCTATAATCCTCTCTTTCCGGCTTTCCATCGTCAACGATTTGATGATTCTGCAGCTTTGAAGTAGTAATATTATGAAAAAAGGTATTATAAGAGTTATGAACTCAATCCATATTATGTTGTGTATCAATATACGTAGAGGAATATATCCTATAAGACCGGTAGCTAATCCCATTAAAAGGGTATAGGTGGGAATAAAGACAGGATGTGCTATCTCCGATATTATCTTAGACAATTTATTCATGATGTGATTTTGTTTTATAAGACTTTACGCAGTCTTGCAACAGGTATTCCCATTTGTTCGCGATATTTGGCTATTGTCCTGCGAGCTATGTTGTAGCCTTTCTGTTTTAAAATAACAGTCAACTCGTCATCGGTGAGTGGCTTTGATTTATCTTCCTGTTCTACACAATCGGATAATATTTTTTTGATTTCTCTTGTTGAGACCTCTTCACCATCTTCGTTGACAAGACCTTCACTGAAGAAACTTTTGAGAAGGAAAGTGCCAAAGGCAGTCTGAACGTATTTACTGTTTGCTACTCGTGACACTGTGGAAATATCCAATCCGACTTTCTCAGAAATGTCTTTTAGTATCATAGGTTTCAACTTTGTCTCATCACCGGTGAGAAAATATTCTTTTTGATAGTCCATTATGGCTTTCATGGTGATGTACAGAGTATCCTGCCGCTGTTTTATGGCATCGATGAACCATTTGGCAGAATCTATCTTTTGTTTTACAAAAGTGATGGCTTCTTTGTTGCTTCGGCTGTCTTCCTGTTTGGAGAAGTCGTTGAGCATCTTGATATAATCTTTGTTGACGTATAATTCCGGTGCGTTGCGGCTGTTGAGGGTCAGTTCAAGTTCACCGTCGTTGTTGTAAATGGCAAAGTCTGGTATGATATAATTGTTGTGTTGTGTTGCATTGCCGGAATCGCCTGGTTTGGGGTTCAACTTCAAGATTTCATCGAGAGCGATTTTGAAGTCTTGCTCATTGATGCCGCTTTTTTTCAGTATCTTGTCGTAATGTTTCTTGATAAATTCGTTGAAATATTGTTCTATGATGATGATGGAGTTGGAATAATCTTTCTCTGTGTCATCTTCCTGAAGTCTTTTTAATTGAATCAGAAGACATTCCTGCAGGTTAGTGGCTCCGATTCCTGCAGGGTCGAATTCCTGAATTATCTTTAAGACTTTTTCGACGTCTTTCTCATCGACGCTGAGATTCATGGTGAACAACAAGTCATCTACTATGCCGGAGATGGGTCTGCTTAGATATCCGGAATCATCGAGATTACCGATTATATAAGTGCCTATCTTGTACATCTTGTCGTCTAATACACGATAGCCGAGTTGCTGTAAAAGAGACTCCTGAAAACTTATCTCATCGGAGATGGGACTGTCGTAATGTTCGTCATCGTTGCTGTTGTTGTTGGTTCTCAACTTATAAGCGGCATCATCTTCATCGTCGTCGTTTAGATAGTCGTCGAAATCCTCGAGAGGGTCGTATTCCTTTTCATTGTCTTGTTCATCGTTGAAGGTGTCTTCTTCGGCAGATGGCATGTCGTCATCATAATCGTTGTTTTTACCTTCTTCGAGAGCCGGATTTTCTTCTATTTCTTCTTTTATTCTGGAACTCAGTTCCATAGTAGTCACCTGCAGTAGTTTCATCAGCAGTATCTGTTGCGGAGACAACTTCTGCAACATCTTTTGTGTCTGACTAAGTTTTTGTAAAGCCATAGAAGAAATATTGTAGTCGATTAATATTCACAATTTTTAGGTGTACGAGGGAAAGCTATGACATCGCGTATGTTGGACATTCCGGTGATGAACAGCATTAGACGTTCAAAGCCGAGACCGTAGCCGCTATGCGGTACGGAGCCGAAACGGCGTGTGTCGAGATACCATTCCATTGAAGATTGAGGAATGCCTACCTCTTCCATGCGTTTGAGCAACTTGTTGATGTCAGTCTCTCTTTCAGAGCCTCCTATAATCTCGCCTATGCCGGGGAATAAAACGTCCATGGCACGTACAGTCTTGCCATCGTCGTTCTGTTTCATATAGAAGGCTTTTATTTCGATAGGATAATCTGTCAAGATGACAGGTTTCTTGAAATGTTTTTCTACAAGATAACGTTCATGTTCCGATTGAAGGTCAACACCCCATTCGTTGACAGGGTACTGGAACTTGCCTTTTTTGTTGTAGTTACAGTTTTTTAATATATTGATTGCGTCGGTATAGGTGACACGTTCAAACGGATGTTCGAGAACAAAATGCAACTTGCTGATCAGTTCCATGGACTTATCTTCTTCTTTTTTGTTTTTCTCTTCTTCCTGAAGACGTTTACTCAGGAAGTTGAGGTCGTCCATGCAATTGTCTAAAGCGTATTGAATGAGATATTTAAGCATCTCTTCAGCGAGGTCCATATTGTCTTCGATTTCGTAAAATGCCATTTCGGGTTCTATCATCCAGAACTCGGCGAGATGACGGGTAGTGTTGGAGTTTTCAGCACGGAAAGTAGGTCCGAAAGTGTAAATCTTTGATAATGCTGTTGCAGCCAATTCTCCTTCCAATTGTCCGGATACAGTAAGATTTGCCGGTTTGCCGAAGAAGTCCTGTGTATAATCTATTTCGTTTTTCTCGTTACGAGGAAGATTGTTGAGGTTTAAGGTAGTCACCTGAAACATTTCGCCTGCACCTTCACAGTCTGAAGCAGTGATAAGAGGAGTGTGTATATTATAAAAACCTCTGTCGTTGAAGAACTTGTGTATTGCAAATATCATGGCGTGACGCAGACGCATGATGGCACCGAAAGTATTGGTGCGGAAACGCAGATGTGCTATGTCACGTAAGAACTCCAAAGAGTGTTTTTTGGGTTGCAGCGGATATTTGTCAGGATCTGCAGGTCCCAGCAACTCTATTTCGCTTACTGCCAATTCGACATTTTGTCCGCTTCCCGATGATGCCACGAGTTTTCCTGTGGCTGATACCGATGCTCCGGTGTGCATCAATGCCAATCTTTCTTCCGGAATCTTATCTAAATCGATGACTAATTGCAAATTGTTTATGGTAGAACCGTCATTCAAGGCGATAAATGCTACATTCTTGCTGCCTCTTTTGTTACGGACCCATCCTTTTACATTTATTTCGTTGTCAAACTCTTGTGAGAGTAATGCTGTTTTAATCTCTGTACGTTTCACTTTTGTGATATTTTTATAATTCAAAATACAAAGTAACAAAAAAAATGTCAATTGTATGTTATAAATTTAAAACTTTTCTCCGAATATAGTATTTTTGCAAAAAAATAATAATGGGAGAGGGTTTCAATATATTGTCATGGTTCGACAATCCGGAGGAGTTGTTGGTGATAGCCGGGCCTTGCAGTGTAGAGTCTGAAGAGCAGTTGATGACGACAGCCATGGCATTGGCAAAACTGCCGGAAGTTAAGGTGTTGCGTGGCGGCATTTGGAAGCCCCGCACTATGCCGATGACATTTGAAGGCGTTGGCGTCAAAGCTTTTGAATGGATGCGTAAAGCCAAAGAAACCACAGGTCTTCTAACCATGACAGAGGTGGCGACGCCACAACATTTAGAGATGGCTTTGTCGTATGGCATCGATATGGTGTGGCTTGGAGCCAGGACGGTGACGAATCCGTTTTCTGTGCAGGAACTCGCTGACAGCATGCGAGGCGTTGAAGTACCGGTGTTCGTGAAAAATCCTGTCGCTCCTGACGTGAAACTGTGGATAGGCGCCATAGAACGGCTGTCATCAGCAGGCATACGCCATATTGCTGCCATACACCGGGGATTCAAGGATTCTGCCGATACTGTTTATCGTAACACTCCTCTGTGGCATCTTTCTGTGGAAATGCACCGTCTTATGCCGGAAGTGCCTATCATTACTGACATAAGCCATATATGCGGAAGACGCGATTTATTGCAAATTACCGCTCAAAAAGCTCTCGATATAGCTACCGACGGCTTCATGATAGAGTGCCATTGCAATCCGGATATGGCTCTTACCGATGCTGAACAACAGATAACACCTTCCCGGCTTGAAACATTACTCGGAAAACTTGTCATAAGAAATAAGAAGTCCTCTTCAGATGAGTCTGTACTCGAAAGTCTTAGAGAACGTATTGATATGATAGACAATGAGTTGTTGTCATTGCTGAGTAAGCGTATGCAGGTCTCTGAAGAGATAGGTTTGTTTAAGAAAGAACATAACGTGGCTGTACTTCAAGTAGATAGATGGAACAAGATATTGAATGACCGTATTAATAAAGGTATGGCTTCAGGCTTGGATAAACATTTTGTAACAGAAATTTTCGAAGCTATTCATCAAGAGTCGATAAATCGTCAACTCTGATTGTTTGGTACTGCTTTTTAGCTTTAACAGGGTTGTTTTATAAACAGAAAGCAGAAATTTCAAATCTGTAATGGTATAACATCCAGAATGTTTTGCAGTTATATTTTTGATAATAACTGTTGACAAAGTTTTACAGTCTGTAAAATATTGCCAATTGCAAAACGTCGTTAAATTCGCCCCATTGGTTAAATCTTATCACATTGCCTGTAACGACATTCTTGCGTATCGAGGTTATGGAGTTGATGGTTCGCAGTCCGATCTGACAATCTTTTGTAATGTTGATTCTGATACCTGCCAACCCATTGAGAGCGACACGTCGCCATGGGTTATAGTCAATGTTTTCAACACCCATTATTTCTTCTTTGTATTTTGCAAGAACATCGACGCTGAGACCTAATTCAACATTCAGCCAGTGAAGTCCTCGTCCGTTGATGCGTATCATGTTGAAATTGGTGGTAAATACTATCGGCATGTCGATGTAGTCCAATTTTAGAAGGTAAGGGTCGCCGTCAGGGAATGCCTCTACATTATTGGAACGTGAGCCTTTTTGTATGTATTTCAATTCCAAATGCACGGAAAAGTTTTTGTTGATAGGCAGTCCGGCAAATGCTCCTGCAGTAAAGCCCAATTTGTTGAATCCGCCTCGTTGGTCTCCTTCTACCTGAGAGGTGATACCTCCGGCTATCAAACCTCCAAAAAAGTTCTGTGAATTGACAGTGACAATGAATGAAAATGTCAACGCTAATAGAATAAATATCTTTTTCATATTTTTTCAATTTGGTGCAAAAATACGGAAAATCGACAGCAGAAACAAATTTATTTGAGTCATGCCGAGATACATCCTGTTTTCAACTTCAATGCAAAAATAATGAAAACCGGGATAAAAATAGTAATAATTTCCATTTCCGAACCTGTTTTATTCAAGGTGGTGGAATCAGAGGCATGAGAATTGTGCAATTTTTCATGCTGAGACCGAAATTTTATAATAATCGTCTATTTGATATTTATTGCATCAATAACTAACGACTTTTTTTATATTAATTCCAAAAAATATTGGCTTCATAATATTTTCATTGAAAGTAGGTTTACAGTTGCGATTTTATCGTTTATATAAAAACATGTTTTTTGTTTTATCATTTACAAGGACATACGATGAGTCTGAAAGTTGTTTGTTGGCAGATAAAATATATTCATGTTTCAATTTATTATCCAGACTTATGTTTTTATAACGGGCAAAGTATCCAATCAATGAGTAATCTTCCCAATGCATGCTTTTATCTATACTAATGATAGAATTTTCTGGTATTTCCGGTAGTATTACATGCAAGTCTTCCAATTTATCTTTGTCTCTTCCTATCTTTCCGCAGAAAAATACATTAACACCGATTGCAAGACAAAAGGCGAAAACAGACAGATAAAATAGAATTTGTTTTTTCTTTTCAGTCATTACAAATACTTGTCTTATAATAGGTTCTATTAATAATCCCAATGCGATGGCAAGATAAGGAATTGTCGTTAAAGCATAAAAAGCACTTTGTTTCAAACTTATCATAATAGGAATGACACCTGAAAAATTCAATGCCAAGAATGTATATATCCATTTTTTATCATTATTCGTAAAAAGTCCCTTGATACGTTTTTTGGAGATGCCAATTATCACAATTATCAAGGCGAATAATAAGGAGGTTATATTTTCTTCAAAGAAACGTCTGATTATATGAAAGCGTGTATCAACGGTCTGTATGTTTTTTAAACTACCTATTACTTGTTTATTAATATATTTTACAATACTCACGTATGCAGTCTCATGACTTGAAAATAGAATAAGAGCGGGTATTGTTAGACCTAAAAACATTATAAATGTATCTAACATACAGTTTTTGAATTTATTTTTTCTTATAAATAGCCAATAAAAGAATGGGAAAGACAGTGGATATAAACCCGTAAAGCCTTTTGTGAGAAAAGCAAGAAAAAGCATGCATCCGGATAAGAAACAGAACAGATAATGATGACTTTTTAAACTTTTCATGTATGTAAATACGGATAATATAATAAAAACAGCCATTGTATTTTCCAATATATTGTTTGTTGCTCCCCAGAAAACCAAACAGGAAATAATCCAAAGGAATAGAGGAATCCATGCTGTAGCTATGGATTTTTTCAACTCTTTCCATATTAATACCATAAAAACACCGACAATAAGGAAAGTTAGAACAGAATATATTTTTTCAACATAAAAACTTTCTCCAAACAAATTGTAAAAAATGCTTTGTATGCCAAAAGCCAAAGGAGGATGTTCATGAAATTCAGGAAATAAAGTTTCTGAAAGATATGGATTCCAGAATGTTCCTATTCCGTTCGCCAAATTTTTGGAGATGGCAGAATACATGAGGCCATCCATAAACATTCCTTCGGTTAAGAAATTGGGGCATATCAGTATGAAAAATATGCCTGTTATAAAAAAACATTCGGTTAAAATGGTTTTAGTTTTATTCATTTCTTGGTTCTTGTTAATTAATGTAATTTTTTCAGGATAAATTGGATATTGCCTTGCTAATATAAATATGTCATACGTATGTTTTTTTCTTTATTGTCGGTTTTTTCTTAAAGATCATAAGTTTGCTGAAGATATAATTGAGAATGGTAACAAGTACGGATGCTATGAATATTTTAGCAATCCAATAGCGTATATTCAAGATGTTTACCGATACTGTCATAACAAGAAGTTCCAATATCCATGTAGAAAGCCTGGAAGCGGTAAAACCAATAAACTCCTTGAATATCTTTGGATTAGTGCTTCCAAATACCCATTTCCTATTAAGCGGATATGCAAAACATACTCCCGATATCCATCCGATTGTATTGATAATGTTGTTCTCAAGTGCCATTTCAGGATCAAGGAATAATTTAGCAATATAACAAGTTATCCATGAGAATATCGTAGTCAATACTCCTACTATAAGATAAACAAGTATTTCACGATATTTTAAGCAAAGTGTTTTCAATTTGTCGATTGGCATCATAAAAACTGTCATTAACAACTATTCTTTATCATCTTCTATGATAATATCCGGTGACATGTCAGGAATCATATTTGAGACAGAAAAACGAGTCACATACATTTCATTATCGGACTTGATGTCAACAGATGTTACAGGATTATTCTTATTCATACTTTTTATGGCTATTCTGTTATATCTTCCCAAATTTATGGTATCGTGATTAACGATTATATTGTTGATAGAATCATAATTGACAAAATCGAGTAACAAGGTAAAGTCCTTTGTTGGAGAATAATAATAAACAGACGCATCTTTACATGTTGCTGATTCAAATGGATTTTCCGTATTGAACAATATAGTGTTTTTATCAACCGGAGACATCGTCAGCAACAACTCGGTGTTTTTTATAGTTTCTTTTTTATTTATAAGATAAATGGATGATTGCGGATGTTTCTCGATAAGATACGATAAAGATTCGGGATTATTTGCAAAAATTATATTTCTGTTTGTCTTTATATTAATGTATGTATCGATTTTGGAATCATCTCCTAAAACATTTTCCAGATTATATGAATTATACAAATCTTCATTATAAACGATAGCATTTTCAGGAATTTTATCGAAAACGTTATGTTCAATCAAATAGTCGATGACATCAAATCTGTTTTTACTACGGATCCATTCTTTACTGAGATTATCATTGGTATAACCCGTAATAAATGACACAAAAAATATCATGCAGGTGCATAAAGCAATAGATATGTTTCTATATTTCATGTTATTATATACAATTTTTATCAAGGCATAAAGACAAAAAGCAATAAACAACATTATTCCGAAATAAGAATAATACGAAGTAACATAACCCCTCATCCAACTATACCAATCAGAATTATATTTATCTGAAATGCCAATCAATACGTGTATAGAATACGAAGCCATCAATGAAAATAATATTCCCCACAATATTGTTCTCCAAGATATGGTATTTTTTATTCTTTTTGCAAAATACACAAAAATGAAACATTGAATAAAAGCATTTACATAGATGACAGGTTGTGCATGAGTCAGCAGATACCATATATTGTCATTATGCCCTGCAATTTGCAATGTATTGACATGCATATAGTTATGATAATATAAAAAAGACTGTGTCGGGAAATTTATCTTTGTACATTTTATCAATATATCAAAAAAATGGCTTAAACTGAAATTTTTGGCAAAAGAGGTGCCAACATAAAACTCGTCAGGATTATTGGAATTAGTGACAAAAATCCGGAATATGAAATATAAGGCAACATATAAAACACCGGCAGATACAAAGGGGATAATTTCTTTATAAAACAGTTTGTTTTTGTAAGTTCCGTTCCAAGTTCTAATCTTCAAACTTCTGATTATGATATACAGACACATATAAGACAAGATAACAAGATAAGTTTCATAAAACAGCAGTGTAATGAAAAACAGGATTGCTGAGAATATGACATATTTGTAATTCTGAGTTTCAGTATATTTGAGAAATAACAATACTGAAATCATACACAAGCAAAAACTGAATGTAAAAAATACCGGATAAGCAATAAATGGAATGTGAAGATTAAATGTTACTAATGTATTCATTACGAGAAGCAACAAGACAAATCCTGCCAGATTTTTGGATTTGAACATTTTGAAGATCAACCATGAGAACAACAAATATGAAATGATTAATGTACCATGTTGTAATATTTTTGTAAAATAAAAATTGTCAAATAAATACGGCAATGAATAAAAAGGTTTTGTTATAAGGAAATAAAATCGTCCTGCAATTTGTGCATAGTACCATGCATCGCTCCAGAAATCACCTTTAAGATATGTCAAATAATATTCAAAGTCGTCGCTTGTAGTGAATCCTATTTTAAAAAAAGGAATAAACGAGATAAATATTGTCAAACAAAACAAAAAGATTAAATATTTTTTTTCATTATTGTATTTCATCTTCTTTATTTTCAATAATATTATCAATTACATATATAGGACGACCTTTTATTTCGTCAAAAACATAACCTATATACTGACCTATAATGCCTAAAATAAAAAGCTGAATGCCGGCAAAAGCGCTCATGAACATGATCAATGTCGTATATCCGGAAATAGGAGTTTCTAATATCCACATTATCAAAGAATATATAAATAATACAACACTGATAAAAATGAAAATCATACCGAAAACGATACCTAATTGCAAAGGGAGTTTTGACAGTGAAGATATAGCTGAGAATGACAACGTAAATAACTTAAAAAAAGAATATTTGCTGTTTCCGGCAATCCGTTTTTGCGCCACATATTCCAATGTCGTCTTATTGAATCCCATCAATTGAATAATGCCCCGTAAAAAACGTGTACGTTCTCTATAATTTGTACGTAAGACATCAGCAACTTTTTTTGAAACAAGAAAAAAATCAGATGCATTTTCAGAGATTTTAATTGAAGATATCTTGTTAATAAAGTGATAAAATAATTTTGAAGATATTTTTTTCATGAATCCGGCATCTTCTCGTTTCATTCTGACCATATTGACTACATCAAAGCCTTCCTTGTATTTTTCCAACATTCTGCCAATCATCGCAGGAGGATGCTGCAGATCACTGTCCATACATATTATTACATCACTTTTACTATGATCAATACCTGCAATCATTGCAGCTTCGTGTCCGAAATTTCTTGAAAAACTAATGACTTTAACTCGTTTGTCTTTTGAGGCAATATCAGACAATAATGACAGACTGTTGTCTGTACTTCCGTCATTAATAAAAATGTAGTCATATAACACATTGTCATCAGATGTGTTTCTGATCAACTCCTCATAGAAATTACGTATTCCTGCTTGTTCATTATAAACAGAAATAACAATAGAGCAACTTAGTAAACAAGTTTCGTACATGGTATTGTTATTTAGGTACTTAAAGTACTTGTTTTATAGTACACAAAATTATTAAAAATAATTGTTTACACTCTGTTTTTGCGGCAAAATTTTGATAAATTTCAAAAACCTCACAATGTGGAATTTTATGATATTCGTTTTGTATAGATGGATTTAGTCTATTCACAATAATGATATTGATTTTATTGCTGTCCGATAAGAAACATGTTTTGTGGAATCGATATAAGAGATAATAACCTGAGATATAAATATCATATTTGCAGAAATGTCATATTATGGAGACCATACATTTATAAACATATCGAGTTTTATTTTAGCTATATAAATTGATTATCAATATAATATTATAAAACAAGCCCGCTGTATGATTTGTAGATATATGATTTTTAATCAATATGTTATAAATGAATCATAAAATCTTATAATTCAGCAATGAAATATAACAATATTTAAAATCAAAATGAAGTCTATCAATATTTTCTATTATGTGTCAATATGTTATGATTGCAGTTTCAACAGTACATTGTGACAACATGGCAATTTATTTGGTTCGATATTTATCCAATGGTCTGTTTGATAAATATGTTAAAGTTATTGCAGTAATTCATTTAATTACATGTCGCGTTTTGCGCAATACATCAAAAGCGTAATAAGAGTTTCCTTGTAAATGGAATCCTGAACATCTTGTAACTCGTTCATTGCCAATCTAATAAACTCATTCATCTTGTCTTCTGCATATTTGATGCACCCATTGTCATGAACTTTGTCAATGATATGTTGTCTTGTTTTTTTGTCATTGCTGCGGTGCCGTATTTGCCAGATGATTTTTTTACGTTCCAAAGGGCTGCTTTTGTCGAGAAGATATATCAAAGGCAGTGTCAAGACATGTTCTTTTAAGTCGTTACCGTAGTCTTTGCCGCTTTTATTATCCGGTTGATAGTCGAAGACATCGTCGCGTATTTGGAATGCCATGCCGGCATAATGGCCGAATCGTTTCATTTTCTGTATTTTGTCATTAGGCGCATTCGTGGAGGCTGTTCCTATGGCACAGCAGGAGGCTGTCAGCGAGGCGGTCTTTTTTTCTATTATCTCGTAATATTTTTCTTCTGTGACATTGAGTCTTCTCGCAATATCCATTTGCGCTATCTCGCCTTCGCTCATCATTCTGACAGTTTCCGAAATCATGTTAAGCATGTCGAAATCGTTATGGTTCAAGGCTATCATCATGCCTTTTGCCAACATATAATCACCGGCAAGAACTGCGATTTTGTTTTTCCAGATAGCATTTACTGACAAAAATCCGCGTCTTTTTTTTGCATTGTCAACCACGTCGTCGTGTATAAGCGTGGCATTGTGCAGCAACTCGATAAATGTCGCTGCCCGTAAAGTGCTTTCATTGACATCTCCCCACAATCGGGCAGATAACAGAACCAACATGGGACGTATTTGTTTGCCTTTGTTTTTTAAGGTATATATCATGATGCGGTTTAACAACAAATTGGACGATTTGACAGATTCTTTATAAAAAGAATCGAATCGTTCCAAATCAGATTCTATTGTTTTCCTTATGTCTTCAAGCGGATGCATGTTACATTGTTTTATTTGGCAAAGATAGCGAAACCTGAGCGCAGAGTCAAATTTATTTGAGCTATGCCGAGGTGTATTCGTTTTTTTTCGTTAAATGCAAAATTAAAGATTTTAACGGTTTTCTGTTCTGAAATTTTTATCAGCAATATAAAATGGTTTAACCATTTTCGCATGATGATTGTAATGGTCATTTGGCAGTAATCATGCTGTTTTATACATCGACATGATACCATGTCGTCATAGAGTGAAAAAATTCTTTTGAAAAGATATTGTCATTATTCAATGAGAATTGTTATATTTGCACTGAGTAAATATTATCATTATACTGAGTAAAATGTAAAACAATGTACAAAAAAGCTGAGTATCATAAAATTAAAAGCAGGCTTGAAGAACAGAGAAGGTTTATTCAAGTCATTATGGGTGCCAGACAGATAGGAAAGTCGACAGTTGTCAAGCAGGTTCTTAAAGATGTGACTATTCCATATCAGTTTTTTTCTGCCGACAATGTGCCGGCTACAAACAGAGCATGGATTTCCAATTGTTGGGCGGCAACCCGAAGTCTGAAAGAGAATAATGGCTGGGACAGTATCATTCTTGTCATAGATGAGATACAAAAAATATCCAATTGGAGTGAGGTCGTAAAAAAAGAATGGGATGATGACACTTTTCATGAGCGCAATATCAAAGTATTGATTCTCGGCAGTAGTCGTGTATTGTTAGAAAAAGGATTATCTGAATCATTGTCCGGGCGATTCGAAGAGATTCGCATGAGTCACTGGAGCTATCAGGAAATGAAAGAAAGTTTCGGTTTTACACTTGACCAATATCTGTTTTATGGTGGTTATCCGGGTGCAGCTTTCCTGATTAAAGATGCAGACCGTTTCCAGCAATATATACAGTCTGCTATCATTGATACAACCATCAACAAAGATATTTTGATGGATACACCAATCGGCAAACCTGCTCTTTTACGGCAGACATTCGAACTTGGAGCAGCTTATTCTGGTGGGTTACTCTCTTTGAACAAGATGCTTGGGTCATTACAGGATGCGGGTAATACCGTAACTTTGTCGGGATATATTAATCTTTTAGATGAAAGCGGGTTATTATGCGGTTTGCAGAAATATTGTATTGATACTGCACGGCGAAAGGCAAGTATTCCGAAATTTCAAGTTTACAATAATGCATTGAAGATGGTGTACAGTCAAACTACATTTGAACAGGCTGTTTTAGACCGCAAGGTATGGGGACACATTCTCGAGTCAGGTATCGGTGCTTATCTTGTTAGTCAAGCATTTATTCATCGTTTTGAGGTTTTTTATTGGCGTGAACGTAATGATGAGGTGGATTTCATTCTTCGTAAAAAAAATTCAGTAGTAGCTATTGAAGTCAAAAGTAATGCTGATAAACGAACAGAAGGGTTAGACAGATTCAGACAGTTTTTTAAACCGCAGACCTCTTTTATCGTCGGTGATGGTGGTATTGATATAGAGAGTTTTCTCTCAATGGATATAAAAAAATTGTTTTAACCGATGTTGAATTAAGTTTTTCAAAAATTTCATGCATATTTTATATAGTGAGATATTGGTGAAAAGCAGATAAGTGGTAAATTTTGTTTATAATGTCTGTTAAAGATATGAATATATTTAATTTTTAACACTTCAGTGCAAAATTAAAGATTTTAACGGTTTTCTGTTCTGAAGAACAAGTGTTGTTGTTTTTAAAAATAAACAGACAGTTAAAGAAAGCGATTAAAATCATCTGTTTAAAAAAAACTTCACATTATCATTAGGATTAAATAAAAAGTTGTAATTTTGAGGCGCAAATAAAGTATTGCATTTGAGGAATTTAATAATATTGAATATCAAGAAAATATATTGAGATGAAAAAAGACACAAAAGTTTTTACGTTAATACGTAAAGAGAAAGAGCGTCAGATGCATGGCATCGAGCTTATTGCATCAGAGAACTTTGTCAGCGACCAAGTATTGAAAGCCATGGGTTCTGTGATGACAAACAAATATGCAGAGGGATATCCGGGCAAACGTTATTATGGTGGTTGTCAGATTGTTGACCAGACAGAACAGATTGCCATCGACCGTGCATGTGAGTTGTTCCAGGCCAAATTCGCCAACGTACAGCCTCACTCCGGTGCTCAGGCAAACATGGCTGTGTTGATGACATGTTTGAAACCGGGCGATACCTTTATGGGATTAGACCTTGCTCATGGCGGGCATCTTTCACATGGTTCACCGGTTAATTCATCGGGCATTCTCTATAAACCTGTTGCTTATCAGGTGGATAAAGAGACAGGTTGCGTGGATTATGACGGTATGGAAAAAGCTGCATTGGAACATAAGCCCAAACTCATCATTGCCGGTGCTTCCGCATATTCCCGTGACTGGGATTATAAACGTATGCGTGAGATAGCCGACATGGTTGGTGCTATATTGATGGCGGACATCTCACATCCTGCCGGTCTCATCGCTCGCGGTATCCTTAATGACCCGCTCGAATATTGTCATATTGTGACAACGACAACCCACAAGACTTTACGTGGACCACGCGGCGGTATGATATTGATGCGTGAAGACTTCGAGAATCCATGGGGTCTTACCACTCCTAAGGGTGAGGTGAAGATGATGTCGGCATTGCTCAACAGCGCCGTGTTCCCCGGCGTCCAAGGCGGTCCGCTCGAACATGTCATAGCAAGTAAAGCTGTAGCTTTCGGTGAGGCTTTGTCTGATGAATATTTCGCATATATTCTCCAGGTCAAGAAAAATGCTGCTGTCATGGCTAAGGCATTTATGGACAGAGGTTATGACGTTATCTCCGGCGGTACTGATAACCACCTCATGCTCATAGACTTGCGTACCAAATTCCCGGAAATTACCGGTAGAATGGTCGAAAATACTTTGGTACAGGCTGATATCACTGTCAACAAGAATATGGTACCTTTCGACAATCGTTCTCCTTTCCAGACATCAGGTCTCCGCATAGGTACTCCTGCTATCACTACACGTGGTCTTAAAGAGGAACACATGGAACCTATAGTGGAAATGATAGACGATGTGATAAGCCATATCGATGATACGGCAAAACTCGATGTGGTGAGAGCCAAAGTTAACGAAATGATGAGTCAGTTCCCGTTGTTTGCATGGTAATTGCTTAAATATTGTGATAAAAAAATCCGGGATGATGTTTCGTCTCGGATTTTTTTGATTATATTGTTATCACTTCGTCCATTTTGATGTCGTTTTCTTCAGTAGGGACTTTGTCAATGTATTGGAAGTCAAAACAAATACCTATTCTTTTTACTTTAGGATGATGTGACAGGAATCTGTCGTAATATCCTTTGCCACGTCCTATTCTGTTGCCATCGCTGTCGAATGCCACTCCCGGTACCACGATGAGGTCGAAACTACCGTGATACGGTTCATTTTGCGGCTCCATTATATTGAAATCTCCGGTCGCGAAAGTTGTTTCTTTCCCCAATTCTACGGGTATTATGTCGTCTCCTGACACCGTAGGCAATATGATATGTTTCTTGTTTCTCCATTTCTCGATGAAAGAGTGGGTGTTGACTTCATCCGGCAATGAGGCGTACAACATTACAATGTTCGCATCCTTAAAAGCCTTATGTTTTTCCAATTTCGATAAAATCATTTCCGACTGACTGTCGAGCTCTTGCATGGTGTGCTCTTTCTTGAGTTGTTTTATCTTGTTACGTATTTCTTTTTTATTCATAATGGAATTATTTTATCTGAACCATTCGTATAAATGATCTTTTGCATAAAGATAATAAACAATCAGACCTATCCAACTTGTAAGTAGTAATAGTATAATACAGATAATCTTACCCCCGGTTGAAATGCCAGTGTTTAATATTTCCAATACGGCTTTTACGCCAAAAATGATGCCAATGATATAGATAATAGTGCCTATCATGTTTTTAATTTTCTATTAATGATGCAAAAATAGTGAAAAAGTTCATTTTGAGAAGTTGTTTTTATAGTGGTTTTGAGATGAAAATGGTTGCATTCGTCAAAATGGAGAATGTTAACTTTATATTTTAAATGTTATGACATTATTGGATTACAATTGTTATATTTGCAAAAACGAAATTCATGACAAAAGAGCAAGAAATCAAAGGACTTGTAGAAAAACAACGCCGTTATTTTTTAACTCAGGCAACTAAGACGGTGGTTTTCAGAATGAGACAATTGAAGAAACTTCGTAAAGCTGTTGTTGATAATAAGGAAGCCTTGGTTGAAGCTTTGTGGGCAGATCTGAGGAAGAGTCGGGAAGAGGTGATGTTGACAGAATATAATATCGTCATTGCCGAGATAGATGAGCATATCAGAAATATCAAGTATTGGGTTGAATCTGAAAGAGTAAGAACTCCGATGTTTCTTAAACCGTCGGGCAGCAGGGTGATATACGAGCCTTATGGAGTCGCTCTTATCATTGCCCCGTGGAACTATCCTTTCAATCTGATGTTTTGTCCGCTTGTTGGAGCTATTTCGGCTGGTTGTTGTGCCGTGCTGAAACCTTCGCCTTATTCTGTCAATACCTCCGCTTTGATGAGCAAGATGATACGTGAGACTTTCGACGAACATTACATAACTTCGGTTGAAGGAAATCGTGAGGTCAACACTTTACTTTTAAAACAACATTTCGACATGATTTTCTATACCGGCAGTCCGGCAGTTGGTAAGGTCGTGATGGAAGCTGCAGCAAAACATCTTACTCCGGTGGTTCTTGAACTCGGGGGGAAGAGTCCTTGCATAGTGGATAAAAAATGCAATGTGGAATATGCTGCACGCCGTATAGTTTGGGGTAAGACTATCAATGCAGGGCAGACTTGTGTGGCACCGGATTATCTTTTTGTACATAAAGATGTCAAAGATGTTCTGATTAAAAAAATGATAAACTGTGTAGAACGTTTTTATGGGAAAAACATGCAGAAAAGTCGTTGTTACTGTCGTATCATCAATGATAAGGCATTTCAAAGATTGTTATCGTATCTTTCTGATGGTCAGGTGATTTATGGCGGTAATTACGATGCTGCAGATAGATACATGCAATTTACTCTGCTCGACAATGTTGCCTCTGATGCCGCCATCATGCGTGACGAGATATTTGGTCCTTTATTGCCTGTCATGACATTTGATGATATCAAAGAGGTGATATCTTTTGTCAATGTAAGACCCAAGCCGTTGGCACTGTATTATTTCGGCTCTGACGACGCTGCCAAGGAAGTGTTGAGGCAAACTACTTCAGGCGGAGCTTGCATAAATGATACAGTGCTTCATGTGGCAAATGGTCATCTTCCTTTCGGTGGGGTTGGCAATAGCGGTATGGGTAAATATCATTCATATTATAGTTTTATCGCTTTTAGCAATATAAGGTCAGTGCTGAAATCTTCCAATATGATAGATTTTACTATTAAATATCCTCCTTATAATAATTTCGGACTTGTTGATAAACTGATGTGACAAAAGATAAAATCTGAATGTTCTTTAAAAACTTTATTATTTGCATCTTAGATGTGTAATGAAGTATTATAGAAAATCAGACTGTTGATATTTATTGTTGAAAATACCTTTATTGTTTCAAAAATTTGTATAAATTTGACAAAATTTTTGATGATATGAGGTTTCTTGTTTTATTGGCAGTATTACCGGTAGTCGTATTGTTGATTTATATATATACGAAAGATAGGATACAGAAAGAGCCAATAAAAAAACTCATTGTCGCATTTTTGGGAGGGATACTTGCTATTCCGTTAACGTTGGGGTTGGTTTCCATTATTAGGAGTTTTTATCATAGCGATACTGTGTTTTACTCTTCGTTTTGGGAGGCCGGCATTCCGGAAGAGTTGGCCAAATTTCTCATATTCATGATATTTATATGGAGAAGTAAGTATTTTGATGAATATTTCGACGGTATCGTGTATGCCGTATTCATAGGTTTGGGCTTTGCATGTGTGGAGAATATCATGTACGTGCTCGGTAATGATACTTTTGAACAGGCTGTTGAAGTCGGCAAGATGAGGGCCATTCTCTCGGTGCCGGCTCACTTTTTGTTCGGTGTCATAATGGGATATTATTTGGCATTGGCAAAATTTGGAAAATCGAAGATTTTTAATCTGATGTTGGCTTTGTTGATACCTGTTTTTTTCCATGGAGCATTTGACTTTTTATTGATTTTCTGCAGTGGCATTGATGACACAATTGCATATATAGTGTTTTACGGGGTGTTTATCATTTTGGACATCTTTATGTGGATTTTTGCAATGAAGAAAGTTAAAAAGCTTTCTTATATGACTGATATACAGCATAATAATAGTATTTTTAAAGATATATTTAAAATTCATTAATATTAAAACAAACACAAATGAAGAAGATTTTTTTATTTATCATGCTTGTAGCTTTCGTATTTCGTGTGGAAGTACGTGCTGATGAAGGGATGTGGTTGCCGTACAGTCTTGATAATCAGAACTTGTATGAGATGCAACAACTTGGCTGTCAACTTACGGCAGAACAGATTTTTGACCTTAACCAACCGAGTTTAAAAGATGCCATTGTACAGTTTGGCGGTGGTTGTACAGGTGAACTGATTTCTCCTAACGGTCTGCTGCTTACCAATCATCACTGCGGTTTGAGTTATGTACAAAAACATGCTACTGTAGAACATGACTATCTTACCGATGGCTTCTGGGCTTTGAATATGGATGAAGAACTTCCCAATGAGGGGCTTTCTGTTTCCTTTTTGTCTTATGTTGAAGATGTGACAACAGCTGCATTGGAAGGTGTCACTGACGAAAAGTCAAGAGATTCAATACTTAAAGAGAATATCAAGAAAATTGTAAAAGAACGTAAGGGAGATCGTGATGTAGAAGTGGAGATTGTACCTTTCTATAGTGGCAATCAATATATTATGTTCGAATATGACGTATATCGCGATGTGCGTCTTGTCTGTTGTCCGCCTTGGGGTATAGGTAAATACGGCGCCGATACCGATAACTGGTCATGGCCGCGTCATAAAGGCGACTTTTGTATCTTCCGTGTTTATACCGACAAGGAAGGTAAACCCGCCAAATATAGCGCGGATAACATACCGATGAAATCGAAATATTATCTGCCTATTAATATAAAAGGTGTAAAGCATGGTGATTATGCCATGATTTTGGGCTATCCGGGCAGTACCG
Source organism: Bacteroidales bacterium Phil6 (assembly GCA_002633315.1). Lineage (GTDB taxonomy): Bacteria > Bacteroidota > Bacteroidia > Bacteroidales > F082 > Limimorpha > Limimorpha avicola. Next base: position 5,378 of record NWBN01000009.1, on the reverse strand, counting down.
ACCGCTATTCCACTTCATATACTGTGAGAAACGTGATAGAAGCTGAAGGTCCGGCTATTGTGGATTGCCGTACTACCAAACTTAATGAATATCGTAAACACATGGATGCCGACCAGGCGGTGTTTATACAATATGCCTCAAAACAGGCAAGCGTGTCCAACTATTGGAAATATTATATTGGACAGGTTAAACAGCTCCAACGTAACCACGTCTATGAGAGAAGACTGGCTCAGGAACAGAAATTCATGGATTGGGTGGACGCCGATGAGGGACGTAAGGCTGTTTATGGCGATATCTTCGATGATGTTAAGGCGAAATGGGAGATCCTTGATGAGATAAATAAACCTTTCGTCTATCATCGCGAGGCAGGCTGGAATGGTGGAGAGGCTGTCGCTTTTACACGCAGATTCATGAAGATAAACAGATTGCTGAATGATAAAGCCGATAAGAAACAAATACGTTCCGCAGCAGATAATCTTAATGCTTCAGTGGAGGCTTTCTTCAAGGATTACAACATGCCTTTGGATAAGGATGTCACCACGGCACTGCTGAATCTTTTCTATAATGATATCAAGACTTACACTCCTTCCATGATAAAAGAAATCGGTGATGAAAATAATGGGGATTTTACTGAATGGGTGAATGATGCTTTCGACAAGTCAATTTTCGTCAATAAAGCAAAAATGGAGAAATGGCTTGCCAATCCTAAGAAACTCGATAAAGATCCTTTATATGCTATGTCGATGAATATCATAGATTCGTATAATGGGTTAGTGGAGAAATACCTTGAGGCAGGTGCAATGGGCAACAAGGCAGAACGTCTTTATATCAAAGGTCTCATGGAAATGGATAAGGAACGTCATTTCTATCCTGATGCCAACTTCACCATGCGTCTGACTTACGGTACTGTGGAACCGTACAAGAGCGCTGATGCAGTGTATTACAATTATTACACTACTATGGACGGCGTTATGGCAAAATATGTGCCCGGCAACTGGGAGTTCGACATACCGCAGGATGTACGCGACCTCTACGAGAAAAGAGATTATGGCAGATATGCCGATGAGAACGGAGATCTGATCGTGAATTTCATCACCACCAATGATATCACAGGCGGCAACTCCGGCAGTCCTGTCATCAATGGCAATGGCGAACTCATTGGTCTCGCTTTTGACGGTAATTGGGAGTCGATGAGCGGTGACCTTTCGTTTGAGAAATCAGTGCAACGTACTATTTGCATGGACGCTCGTTATCTGCTTTGGTGTATAGAAAAAGTGGGTAAAGCACAAAATATCATCGATGAGTTGACTGTCATAGAATGATATAAAAATATGTCATGGCTTGTCTGAGATGAGCCATGACATATTGAGAAACGCACTGTTACACGTTCCAAAACGCTAATGGTGCGTTTTTTGTTTATTTGTTTTCCATCAAGAATCTTTCTACCTCTATTGCTGCCATGGCGCCGCTGCCAGCTGCCACTATGGCTTGACGGTATGTCTTGTCCTGACAATCACCGGCGGCAAATATTCCTGTCACCGTCGTAGCTGTCGATTTTGGCTTGGTGATGATATAACCCGTCTCGTCCATCTCGACTTTGCCTTTGAGGACATCCGTGTTGGGAATGTGTCCTATCGCCTCGAAAAATCCATCGACATAAATGGTACGTTCCTCACCGGTTTTGCTGTCGAAAAGCACAGCGCCTTTCAGTGCACTCATGAAACCGTTTACCTCACCAAACAACTCTTTGGTCTGAGTGTTCCATAAAATCTCTATGTTGGGAGTGTTCATTACACGGTGCTGCATGGCTTTGGAAGCACGCAGTACATCACGGCGCACTATCATGTAAACCTTGTTGCATAAGTTGGCAAGATATGAGGCATCTTCACATGCAGTGTCGCCACCTCCTACTACGGCAACGTCTTTACCTCTGTAAAAATAACCGTCGCATGTGGCACATGCCGATACGCCGCCTCCTTTGAACTGCTCTTCGGTGGGAAGCCCGAGATAGCGAGCCGAGGCACCTGTCGCCACTATGATGGTGTCGGCAAGAAGCTCTTCTCCGTATTCTGCTTTTACTTTGAAAGGACGTTTTGTGGTATCGATTTCAACGATCGAACCCATGCGGAAAATGGTGCCGAAACGCTCGGCCTGAAGACGCAGGTCGTTCATCATCTCCGGACCTTTTACACCTTGAGGATATCCGGGAAAGTTTTCTATCTCAGTGGTCTGCATCAACTGTCCACCGGTTAATGTCCCTTCATAAACTATAGTCTTGATGTCTGCTCTTCCTGTGTAAATGGCTGCAGTGTAACCGGCAGGACCGGAACCGAGAATCAGACATTGAATGTGTTCTATGTTGTCGTTCATGATAAATGATTTATTTTTTTGCAAAGATATAAAAAGAAATGAAACAAATTGAGATTATGACAATAACATTGATGCCGGTCGTGATGATTATTTGTAATTTTCAATGTGGCTTGTTTAGTGCCGGATGCTGTGTTTAGTTTTTATGCAGCTGAATTACGAGTGTTTTTGAAAGAGAAAAAATTATGATGTTGTATTAGTGACTGCCGTTGTTGACTGTAATATAAAATGTCAGGATTTCATATCATATTGTCGTTATTTTTATTCTTTTGATTATCAAAAAGTAATAATTATCGATAAAAGGTGATAAAAAAATCGATTTTTTTTGTAAAACTTTAAAAAAACCTTATTATCTTTGCTGCGCGAAAGCAGACGGGGCGTGGTGCAGTTGGCTAGCATTCTTGCATGGGGTGCAAGCGGTCGCCCGTTCGAGTCGGGCCGCTCCGACAAAAAGCTCATCTTCTGAAGATGAGCTTTTTTTGTTGCCATGGAATTACGATAACTTAAAAGATCAAGTGAATATTTTATTAGACGAGAGATGTTTTCTTTTGTCAAGTTTAATTGAGATGTGATGTCATCTTGATTTAAGAAAACCTAAAAATGCAACTTAAAGATGAAAATTTGTCTGTATTTAAACTTTATGCTGTTGATTTAAGTATGCTCGGTGCAATGGTTGATAATGAAACAAGTGCAGAGTAATCATCAACATTAAAACAAACTGTCTTTGTAGCTTTATGAAATAAATGCCTTATATTTGAAAATGAAACTTGAATCTGTGCTGCATGTAAAATATGAGATATAGTTTACCATAAATACTCAAAAAATTACAGTTGGATTTATAAGAAAGCAATGAAAGAATCTTAGTTACAAACTGATAAAATTACGAATTTATTTAGAAAAATATATTTTATGAATTCTCAAATCAATGTTATGGACTTATTTTGATTTGATTTTAGGATATGGATGATTTTTGTACTTATGCTTATTGAAATTATAATATCGCAAAATATTAAAATTATTTGCGTGATGATTTAAAATGTTATTTATATAACAATATTACATTTACATTAAAAAAGAAGCGAACCCAGAGGTAAAATATTATTAGGTTTCGCTTCTTTTTATCACTTTTCTAAATTTTTATCAAATTCTTTATATATTACATAACCTGATACTAATGATATTGAAATGAAAAGTGAATTGAATATCCAAAAAATAAGTATATTTATGTGTAGTTTGGAAGTATTATCAAATAATTGAAAAATATTTATTGGTATTACATTAGCAATTTTCAAAAATAAATCATATTGAAATAAATAATACATGACTTTTAGTAATATATATGCAAAATAACATGTACCCCATGATAATAATGTTATGAATACTATAAGATATAATATAAAACACACTTTTTTCATTTCAATGTTTTATTTTTCCAATTATCTTGCATTGACGGACTTGTTGCGACCATAGGAGTCTGCAATTTGTCATTTGTTAAAAATGATTCTCTTTTTACCTTGTCGAGAATGTAGTTGTATAGTTCTTCATAAGTGACATTGCCTTTGGTTTCCTGTAATTTTTTCAACAAATAATAAGTAAACAAGCCATGTTGTTTTTCTTTGAAAGTCATGGCAGTTTCATCTGCACTTGTAGCAGAAAATACGATGGTATTTCCTGAAAGGGTTTCTTTTTTGGGTTCACGAGCGACACCACGAGCAGCAACAATCATAGAACCGTCTTTTTTTGCTCCGGTAAAGCAGGCATCCATGAAATAAGTGACATTTAAAGCATTGGTTTGAGAAAAGGTGTTGTATAAAGTATTCAGACTATAACAAGTTGCCATATCTTTGCCGTTACCGTCAGTAGGTATAATGTAGGCATCACCAGTTTTTTCATCAGGGATACCGTGACCGCAATAGTAAATAATGGCGTTAGTATTATCAAACAGGTTCATGGCCTGAATCATTTTAGAAACACCGGAATTGATAATGCCATAAGAAGCGTTCTCGTACAGCCAGACCTGTTTTTCAGGAACGCCGAGGGTTTTGATACAATATTCTTTGAAAGTGTTGCCATCGTTCAAAGCGAATTCGACATCATCGACGAACTCATAATTTTCGTTGGCAATAATCAAAACGAAAGTGTTTTCGGATTTCATATTGGATAAAGGAATGTCCTTATCGACATCAGATAAGATTCTTTCGGTTACAACAGATTTATTATCGGTTGTCTGAGTTTGAGCTTGCTGTGCGGTTTGAGAATCCTGCTGTGTTTTATTGTTGATTACGCCCAAAGCTTGAAGTTCTTCAATGGAGTAGGTTTTTTCTGTATCTTTTTCTTGAACAGCAATTTGATTATTGTTATTATTATTGTATAATTGTTGTTGTTCTAAAAGAGCAATTGTATAATTGTTCTTTTCAGGTTTTACAAAACATCCTGATGCAAGGTCTATAGCCATTCCAAAAATTCCTCCTATTAATATATTTCCGGCAAACCAGCCGTTGAATGTCTTATTAACAGTTATTCTTTTTGATGTGTTGTCTTTATATGCAATAACGTTAGCCGATTTTGCTCCTTTTGAAAATCTTTTTGGTATTACGTATGGAAAATATACATTGGTTTCGCTATGCGTTCTTTTCCCTTTTGAAACAGTTAGTTTATCAGCTTTAACATTATCCGGATAACTATATATTGTAACCTTTCCCTTGTTGCCATAAGTTAATGTTGCGCAGGAAATCATCCCTAATATTATAGTGATGACTAATAATAAATTAATTGTCTTTTTCATTTTTTTATTTTGTTTTATAAATTATTGTAATAAATCATTATTGTATTTATTCAATACTTCAAATATTGAAATAAGTTACTTTTTTCATTTTAATGTTTTATTTTTCCAATTATCTTGCATTGACGGACTTGTTGCGACCATAGGAGTCTGCAATTTGTCATTTGTTAAAAATGATTCTCTTTTTACCTTGTCGAGAATGTAATTGTATAGTTCTTCATAAGTGACA
>NWBN01000008.1 GCA_002633315.1 Bacteroidales bacterium Phil6 | reverse complement strand
CTATTGTGTAGAGGCGGTATATACAACAGGCAATGCGGAGGCTGTATGCGGAAGCATAGAGATATTGACAGTTGAAGAAGGAGATGCAGAGGGAGGAGAGATAAGGATATATCCGAATCCTGCAAGAGAATCGTTCAAGATAAGATATGAAAAAGGGGACAGCGAAGAAAAGCCCGAGATAAGGATAACAGACATGATGGGAAGAACGATAAAGAGAGTAGAGATGGAAGTAGAGGGAGAAATAGTGATAGGGACGGAAGACATGCCGAGTGGAATGTATTTTTACACTATATGCATAGGAGAAAAGAGTCAAAGCGGGAAATTGATAATCAGCAGGTGATGATTTCTTGATGATAATAAAATGGACTTTGAAGGCAGTTTTGTTGTCATTGACTTTAAAACCTTTATTTCAAAAACATGAATTTATCAGCAGAATAGTGATGATTTGGTTGATCAAAAAATAATAGCGTGTCGGCACCGATACGCTATTATTATAATTAAGGTGTACCCAAGGCCGGGATCGAACCGGCACGTCCTAAAAGGACACAGGATTTTAAGTCCGGCGCGTCTACCAATTCCGCCACTTAGGCATCCTGAAAAAAATCCCGATCATGAAACCGGGATGTTGAGCGGAAAACGAGACTCGAACTCGCGACCCCGACCTTGGCAAGGTCGTGCTCTACCAACTGAGCTATTTCCGCATTTTGCGTTTTTGAGCGGAAAACGAGACTCGAACTCGCGACCCCGACCTTGGCAAGGTCGTGCTCTACCAACTGAGCTATTTCCGCTTGATTTGCGGTGCAAAATTAGTTATTTTTTTTCTTATGTCAAGATTTTTTTTTACTTTTTTTGAAAAAGATGATTGTCAATATGTTATATATACTTGATTTGTTCGATTACTATTATTGTTTTTATTGAATATAACAAATTCTGATTTTAAAGATATCATCCTTTTAATAACCGTTTTATCTCATTAAGTTTCATCAATGCCTCAACAGGTGTCAGGGTGTCTATGTTGATGTTCAATATGTCTTCTTTTATTTGTAAGAGCAATGGGTCGTCGAGTTGTATGAAACTCAACTGCATGTCATCGTATTTTTTACTGTTGACAGTAGCTTCATTGAGTGAGTCATGTGAATGTGTCTTTTCCAACATGGATAGTAATTTGTCGGCGCGGTCGATGACTTTTCTCGGCATTCCCGCCATTGCTGCCACATGTATTCCGAAACTGTGTGCACTGCCGCCTTTCTTCAATTTGCGCAGGAATATCACTTTGTTGCCAACTTCTTTGACGCTGACATGAAAGTTTTTGATTCTTGAAAATGAAGCCTCCATCTCGTTAAGTTCATGATAATGCGTGGCGAACAACACTTTCGGTCTGTAATATTGATGCTCGTGAAGGTATTCTGTTATCGCCCATGCTATGCTGATGCCGTCGTATGTACTTGTTCCTCTGCCTATTTCATCAAGAAGTATGAGACTTCTGTTTGACATGTTGTTCAATATGCTTGCTGTCTCATTCATCTCTACCATAAATGTTGACTCACCAGAAGAGATGTTGTCGTTTGCGCCAACTCGTGTGAATATCTTGTCCACTATTCCTATGCGTGCTGATTGTGCCGGGACAAAACAGCCCATTTGTGCCATGAGTACTATGAGTGCTGTCTGCCTCAGCAATGCGGATTTACCCGACATGTTGGGACCTGTGATGATGATGATCTGCTGTTTCTCGCGGTCAAGGTATATGTCGTTGGCTATATAGTCTTCTCCTGTAGGCAGCATTTTTTCTATTACTGGATGACGTCCATTTTTAATATCTATCACAAACGATTCGTCTATCTCCGGTTTTACATATCCGTTGTTTATTGAGATATCGGAGAAACTTACGAGGCAATCCAATCGTGCCGTCACGGAGGCATTTATCTGAATTGGCGCCACAAATTCAGCAGTGTCGTTTATCAGTTGCATGTAAATCCTCTCTTCAATGGCTTGAATTCTTTCTTCAGCGCCTAATATCTTCTGTTCATATTCCTTGAGTTCTTCAGTGATATAACGTTCTGCATTTGCCAATGTCTGTTTTCGTATCCATTCTGAAGGCACCTTGTCTTTATGAGTATGTGTGACTTCAAGATAATAACCGAAGACGTTGTTGTAACCTATCTTTAAAGAAGATATGCCAGTCGCCTCGCTTTCTCTTTTCTGTATGTTCATCAGATATTCCTTGCCGGAACGTGAGAGGTTGCGTAACTCATCGAGTTCATTGTCAACGCCGTCGGCTATGAAGTTGCCTTTGGATATCAGCGCCGGGGCATCGTTTTTCAAACTTCTTTTGATACGTTCGCGCAGACTGACGCATGGGTTGAGTTGTTCCCCCATGGCTTTCAGAGAATCGTTGTCCGATGCTTCACACAAATTCTTTATTATTACTATCTGTTCAAGAGCTCTTGAGATCTGCAACATCTCTCTCGGATTGATTCTTGCCAATGACACCTTGGATATCAGTCGTTCCAAATCACCGACTAACCTCATGGCTTCCTGATATTCAGAAATCAATTCGTTATGTCTTACAAAATATTCAGCTATGTTGAGACGCGATGTTATTTGTTCTTTGTTTTTTAAAGGCAATGACAGCCATCGTCTCATGAGTCGGCTCCCCATTGGGGATACCGTTTTGTCTATGATATCTATGAGAGTTTTCGCATTGTTATATGCCGAGTTCAACAATTCCAGATTTCTTACAGTGAATTTGTCGAGCCACACATACTGTCCTTCATCGATTCGAGACAGAGAACTGATATGGTTTATTTTGTCATGCTGAGTTTCATGAAGATAATGTATCGCAGCACCTGCAGCTATAATACCTTTGGGGAAATCATCGACACCGAAACCTTTCAATGATGTAGTGTTGAAATGTTTTGTCAGAATGTCATTGGCATAGTCCTCTGTAAACACCCAATCGTCGAATAGTGTCAGGTAATGCTTGTCTCCGAAGTTGTCGATGAAATCTTTGCGTTTGTTGCGTTGGCACAAGACTTCCGATGGATTGAAATTTTGTAGCAGTTTGTCTATGTATTCGTTGTTCCCTTGTGTCAGATAAAACTCACCTGTTGATACGTCCAAGAAAGCAATGCCGGATTCTTTGTCGTCTATATGTATGGAAGCAAGAAAGTTGTTTTCTTTTTGCTGCAATACGTTGTCGTCGTAAGTCACTCCCGGTGTCACGAGTTCTACTATGCCGCGTTTTACCAACTTTTTCGTTGTCTGTGGATTTTCTAATTGTTCGCAAACGGCGACTTTGATGCCGGCACGCACTAATTTTGGCAGATATGTGTCCAAAGAATGAAATGGAAATCCTGCCATTTCAGAGCCTGTGGAAGAACCGTTGGACCTGCGTGTAAGTGTTATTCCCAACACATTAGATGCTTTTAGTGCATCTTCTCCAAAAGTTTCGTAAAAATCTCCAACCCTGAAAAGTAACATGGCTTCAGGATATTTTGCTTTGAATGAATAATATTGTTTCATCAAAGGGGTATCATCTGCCTTTTTCTCTGTCATCTTATGTCTTGCCTTATTTTTTCGCAAATTTACATTTTTTATCCTGACTTTTATTCTATATTGGATGTTTTTCTTTTAAAAATTTTTTACATTGCATTCTATTTTTGATATGAAAATATTTTTAGTACATTGTTTTTATGATTTTAAAAACAATAATTATTAATATTTTTTAACATTTTATAAAAGAAGAAATATGTTAATATAATTTTAACATAAAGTTGTAATATTAATTATTTTTAGTGCTAAAGATAATGAAATAAGACATGAAAATGTTCTTTGTTCATATTATTTTCTCACAATTTACCCAAATATATGGATTTTCACCCCTGAAAATGGCATCTTTACCCCTGAAAACGGCACTTTTATCCCAAAAGGTATAAATTTCACCACATTTGTTCATTTTTAAGATTCGAATAAAAAAGTGGTAATTTTCAACTTATGAAATAAAAAATTATCTTTGCAGCAAAAAGAAAAATTATGCGTAAATTAACTATGTCTGAGTTGAACAGAATGGATGTGGAAGAATATAGAAATGTCGAGAAATTACCTATAGTGATAGTTCTCGACAATATACGTTCGCTCAGTAATGTGGGATCGTTTTTCAGAACTGCCGATGCCTTTAGGATAGAGACGCTTTTTCTTTGCGGCATTACGGCATGTCCTCCGCATCGTGAGATTCATAAGACTGCACTTGGGGCAGATGATAGCGTGCAGTGGCGTTATTTTAAGACTACAGTTGAGGCTTGTGAATGTCTTAAAAATGCCGGTTATACTATTTTTGCTGTGGAACAGGTGGAGAATAGCGTCATACTCGATGACTTTATTGTACCGCAGAAATCTGCATATATTTTTGGTAATGAAGTCGATGGTGTTGACGATGCTCTGCTGCCATATTGTACTCAGGCAGTGGAGATACCTCAAATGGGTACCAAACATTCGCTCAATGTGTCTGTCAGTGCCGGCATAGTAATGTATCGTATTTTTGCTTCTTTGCACCATCTGTTGAGTTGATTTTGTTAAATTTTACATCTTATTCGATTCTTTAACACCTTTTGTTGAACTAACACAATAATGTATTGTTCTGTTTTAAGTAAAAAAACTAGAAATAAACAAATACATTATGAAAAAAATCGATTCAATTTTAAGATGTTTTATTGTCGCAGTTTTGACAATAATGCCTTTGGTTTTTCATGCCGAGCCCAATACTTCAATGAAAATGGAAGTACCTAAAAATGTAAAAGATATGGCAAAACATGTCGATAAGGTGCAATTTTCAGCTACTCCACAGATTTTAGAAGAGGTAGGTAACAAGATTGTGGTTACCATAGAGGTTATGTTTCCTCCCAAGTATTTCGATAAAAAAACCGTTATGAATGTTACCCCTGTTCTTGTTTATGATGCCGGGCAGACTGATTTACCCGCTATGAATTTTATTGGAGAGAAAGTCGAGGGGCAGGGTGTCGTGATAAGTCACGACAATGGCGGCACTTATTCTTATACTACCACAATAAAATACAATGACAAAATGGCAAATTCCGTGTTGATGGTAGAACCTGTTATATACACCTATAAAAATAAGGTGCATCCCGATCGTGCAAGTATAAAGACTAAAGAGGATTTTGCGTTATGCAATGCCATGCTCCTTGCAGAAGGTGTAATTACTACTGCCAAAAATGTCGATAAGTCACTGATGCGGGTGGCATACGTGAAACCTGCTGATGAACAGACAATGGCTCATGAAATAAGCGATATTTATTTTTATGTCAATTCTGACAATATAAACTGGAATGTTCCATTGAACCAGGTGGCTCAGAATAAGGAAGCTTTGCAGAATATGACAGCACATATTGCCGATGGATGGAAGATCCAGGATATTACCATTACCGGTTGGGCATCTCCAGAAGGTCCGGTGCAATATAATCTGACTCTGTCGGCCAATAGAGCCGACATGGTCGATGCTTTCGTGAAAAAACGTCTTGTAGAACTTGCTAAACAGAAGGGTAGTAAGGTGAGTTATTCCAATGTCAATGATGTTAAGATATCATGTGTGGGAAAAGGTCCCGACTGGAACGGACTCATGGAGGCTGTCAAAAATTCCAATATCAAAGATAAGCAAATGATAATAAACACTCTGAATGGACAGACAGAACAACAGAGAGTTGCTCAACTTAACAAATACATAAAACAGTATCCTGAGATGGAAAAGACCATTCTTCCATCCTTGCGCCATGTAGTTATTAATGTTAACACCATAGAACCTAAAATGACTTCTGACCAGATGGTCGCCAAGGCTAATGATTCTCCTTCAGAACTTAGCTGCAATCAACTTATAGTAGCAGCTTCTATGGTTAAAGACCTGAAACACAAAGAAAAGATATATGTCAATGCAATTCAGACATATCCTGACTGCTGTGGTCCGTATTGTAATGCAGGAGCCGTGGCTATAGAACAGGGAAATACCAAACATGCAAAGAATATGTTACAACAAGCATTGCAAATCAACGATTTACTTGCTGAAGCTTATAATAATCTTGGCATTGTGGCAGTGATGGAGAACAATTACGATGCAGCAGCTTCGTATTTCAATCAAGCTCAGTCACTCGGACTCAATACAGACTACAACATGGGAGTTGTACATATCGACAAAGGAAATTATGGACAAGCAGTACAATTGATGAGTAAAAACAATCCTAATTGCGATTATAACATAGCCTTGGCACAGACTTTGGACAAAAAATACACATTGGCAGAAGAAACAGCTACATGTCTTCAGGAAAATGGACAGACATTGTACCTACAGGCAGTTATTGCTGCACGTACAAAAAATGTGGAGAAAGCTTTGAAACATCTTGGTAAAGCAATAAAATCGGATAGTAAAATGAAAGAAAAAGCAAGAAAAGATAAAGAATTTGCTGTAATGAAAAATGATCCTGTTTTTATGGCTTTAGTGCAATAAATGTATTTTTGAACTTTTAAGCCGCAATGATAAAAAGCGGCTTTTTACTTTTTTTTTTAAAAAAATTATTTGGTATTTAAAAAATTGCTACTTTTGTAGCAAAATAATTTTGGAAAGTATTAATAATTAAATCTAAAGCTATGAATAAGTTTACTTTTTCAAAAACATTGTTAATCATCATCTTGGCAATGATTCCATTTAGTTTCTTTGGCCAAGAAGGTGGTGGATCAGCAAAACCTACAAGAGCTGATTTTAAAAGCTATTTGTATTTTACAGGTGATTTTGGTCTTGGTATGCCTTCTGCTAACAATTTCGACCAGAAATTTAAACCTAACGGACACATCGGTATGGGTTGGCAATTTGATAATATTGTCGGTCTTAAAGGTAAAATCGGTTATGGTGCACTCGGCGCAGATCTTGCTGATGCCAACACAATGAAATTGGACTATATAGAGTCGTCACTCAGTTTGACTATGAGTCTTACGGACATTATATTTGGTTATAATCCGAACAGACTTGTCAACTTTGTGCCTCATATCGGTATAGGTCAACTTCAGTACAGACAGCAATTTGAAGATCAAAATGGTAACGTTATCCGCCAGGTGGGTTATGACAACAATGATCCTATCAATGAAAGAGGCGGCGGTATTTTGTTCAGAAAAGTGGTCTTCACCATTCCTATGGGTGCTGAGCTTAACTTCCGTCTCGGTCAACATTGGGGCATCTATCTTGACTATACGGCAAGTAGAGTCGATTCACGTACACTTGACGGCAAAATAGATGGTGATAAGAGAGATTGGTTTACAAGTTTTAATTTGGGTGCTGTTTATAAACTCAATAATGCTTCTAAGAGAGATTCTGCAAAATACAACAGCTGGTTCCTTACATTGGACGGTGGCGCATCCTGGCTTTATGGGGATAACACCAAATCTCTTGATGATGTCAAAGGTGACCTTAATATAGGCGTTGGTTATTTCTTCGGTAACTGTTGGTCTGTTTATGCTAAGTTGGGTTATGGTATTCTCGAAGGAGCTCAGGTATGGCAGGATAATGTCATCTTTGAAGTTCTTTATTCAGACTATTATGCTGCAAATATCAACTTGTCTTTGGACCTTATCAACTGTATCTTCGGTTATAAAGAGAATCGTCTCTTCGGATTGTCTCCTCATATCGGATTCGGACAAATACAATACAGAACAAAATGCCTTGTCGGTGATGAGTATTTAATGTTCGGTTACGACAATGATAGTGAAAATAACCTGAAAGGCGATGGTATGTACAATAGAAGAGTCGTTGCTACTGTTCCTATGGGTATAGAACTTACTTATAGATTCAGGAAAAATATGGATATTTATGCCGATTATACAGTAAATTGGACAAATACCGATATTCTTGATGGAAGAGCTTCCGGTAGTTGTTATGATTATTTCAATACTGCCAATGTGGGTTTGCGTTATAAATTTAATAAAAAATGTGAACCGGTAGTTGAAGTAGAACCGGTTGAACCTATTATACAATACGTACAACCTGAAACACCGGAACCTATAATTATTAGAGATACAGTCGTGATAGAAAAGACTCATGTCTATTACAATGCTTATACAGATGCATTCTTTGGTGTTGGTGATTCACAAATTCATAAGGATTATAGAAACCTTCCTATAGTGGAGAAGGCTGCTGATGGTTCTGCTCAAATCAGAGAAGTGGTTGTCAATGGTTATGCTTCTCCTGAAGGTCCTGCTGAGTTAAATCTTCAATTGTCGGAAAATCGTGCCAATGCTGCAGCCGACTATATGAAACAAGAGTTGAGCAAGGAAGTCAATATCACAGAGATAGATTTCGTTGTTGAAGGCAAAGGCGCTGACTGGGAAGGATTTATCCAGGCTGTCAAGGAATCTAATATAGAAGGTAGAGATGAGATAGTAAGTACACTTAACAGTACGACAGAACGCGAAGACGCTTTGCGTGAAATAATGGCAAAGTATCCTCAGGTGAGAAAATTGTTCCCGCAATTGCGCCGTGCTGGTATCACTATCACTTCTGTAAAATAATAAATTTACATATTGACATTATAAAAAAGACCGGTTCTAATGCCGGTCTTTTTTGTGTTCAGTAAATAAAAAATTATAAGTTTTATATTTCAATAATAAGTCCGTCGTATGCCAACATCATGTTTGCCGGCAGTGCCGGGTTAACCTCGGCAGCCTTACCCATACGGTGTCCTACATGCGTGAACCATGTCTTACGGACATTTAATTTTTCAGCTATTTCAATGGCTTGTGATAGACAAAGATGAGAATAATGCGGTTCTTCACGCAACGCTTCAATGACAAGGTATTCAATGCCTGACAGTTTCTGAAAAGCTTCTTCGGAAAGATAACTCAAGTCTGTGACATATCCGAAAATACCAGTTCTGAATGCATAACAAAGCATGTTGAAATGGTCTAATTTTATTGGTTCAATGGAGATGTCGTTGATTATAATAGGACTTCCGTCAATATCAATGAGATTGTAACTTGGTGAGCCGGGATAGCGTTTGTCTTCTTCAACAAAAGCGTATGAATACTCTCGCATTATCTCTCGTTGTGCCTCCGATGAGGCATATATTGGCATTGCTTTATGCTGAATGAAGTTAAAGGGTCTTACATCGTCGAGACCTCCTATGTGGTCTTTGTGTTGATGTGTTATCAGAATGGCATCAAGATGTGTGACACCGGCTCTCAACATTTGGGCCCTGAAATCCGGACCTGCATCTATACATATCACTGTGTCTTTCTCTTCTATTAATATAGATGTCCTCAATCGTTTGTCCTTAGGGTCATCGGATTTGCAAACTTCACATTCACAACCTATTATAGGCACACCCTGAGATGTGCCGCTGCCAAGTACAGTTATCTTCATTTCATCGTTTATTATATTGCAAAATTATAAATTTCCATAATTCTCTTAGTGATATTGTTGAATTTATCTCATCTTGATTTTGAAAAAAATTGATAAAACACATAGATAATTGACAATAATAATGTACCTTTGCATATTAAAAACATAACATGTATTTTATTTTGTTTATGTATTTGTGTAAGTTGTTGTGATACATGATGATAAATTTGTCGGATGTATTGTCTTGTGATAAAGTTGGAGAAAGATGATATGTTTGGTTATAAATAAAAGAAATGAAAAAAAATAAATTCATCGGTACCGGTGTGGCTCTTGTGACACCTTTTAATGAGGATGGTTCTGTAGATTATGCCTCTTTGAGAAATCTGATAAATTTTGACCTTGACAACGGTTCGGATTTTATGGTTGCGTTAGGTACCACTTCCGAGTCTCCTACTCTCGATGATTACGAGAAAAGTAAAGTTGTCAAAACGGTAGTGGATACTGTGGCAGGTCGTTGCCCCGTGTTGCTCGGTATGGGAGGAAACAATACTATGTCATTGTTGAAAAGCATTGAACGACAGGATTTTACCGGTATTGATGGTATTCTCAGTGTAGTACCTTATTATAATAAACCTAATCAGAGTGGCATGATAGCACATTTTACTGCTATAGCCGATGCTTCTCCTGTCCCTGTCGTGCTTTATAATGTGCCCGGCAGAACAGGTGTCAACATGCAGGCTGCTACGACAGTACGTCTCGCTTGTCATGATAATATAGTGGCAGTGAAGGAGGCTTCCGGCAACTTGCAGCAAATTATGGAGATATTGCGCGACAAACCGGAAGATTTCGACTTGTTGTCCGGTGACGACGGAATAACATATCCTATGATGGCGTTAGGCGCTAAGGGTGTTATTTCTGTAGCTGCCAACGCTTACCCTGAGATGTTTTGCAAGATGGTACATCTGATGTTGGAAAAACGTTATGATGAGGCTCTGCCTTTACATTATGCCATGCTTAAAATGAATGGTCTTATATTTGCTGATGGCAATCCTGCCGGAATAAAAGCTTTACTTGCTTATAGAGGCTTGTGTAATAATGTGTTACGCCTGCCACTCCTGCCGGTAAACGATAACCTTGGAAATGAAATAGAAAATAATTGTAAATATTTGTTAGTTAAATGATTTGTTATGAAAACACGACTACTGATATGTTTCTTCTTACTGTTTTCTTGGACCGTATATTCACAGGAAACAGATTGGCACTCAATAATGAGCCAACGTAATGAGTTTTATTTTAAGTTCAAAGTTGACGATGTGTCCGAATTGAAAAAAATTGCAAAAATCATTTCTGTTGATAAGGTTGAAGGTAATGTCGTTACAGCATACGCTAATAATAAGGAGTTTGAAAAATTCTCTGAGATGGGTTATGATATTGTTCTTGAGACTCCTCCTTCAATGTTGATTGAATATGATATGTTCGATGGTACACGTAAGGAATATGAGTGGGATTCTTATCCTACGTATGAGGCTTATGAGTCGATGATGTATGACTTCGCTTCTTCACATCCGGACAAATGTTCCATAATAGAACTCGGTACTCTTTCAAGCGGAAGAAAGATATTGATAGCAAGAATTAATAATGGCAATCCTGACGGGAAACCGAAATTTTTATATACTTCTACCATACACGGCGATGAATGTACGGGCTTTATTATGATGTTGCGTCTTATAGATTATCTTCTTACGAGCAATGATGCTGATGTGCAAAATGTAGTAAACAACATGGATATTTTCATTGGTCCTAATTCCAATCCGGACGGCACTTACCATAACGGAAACCACACTGTTAACGGTGCCACACGTGAAAATGCTGCCGGCATAGACATCAATCGCAATTTCCCTGATTTCAACGATGGTCCTCATCCTGACAACAAACCTTATGCAGAGGAGACTGAATTGTTTATGCAACTTGCTGAAGATTATAACTTTACTATGGGGGCGAACTATCATGGAGGTGCTGAGGTTCTTAATTATCCCTGGGATACAGAAAGTGATTTACATGTCGATGATGCCTGGTGGCAACATGTATGCCGTCAATATGCCGACTTGGTACATGAGGTCGATACCAACTATATGGATGGTTTTAATGATGGTATTACCAACGGTTATGAATGGTATTCTGTGGGTGGAGGCCGTCAGGACTATATGAATTATTATCATGCATGTAGAGAAGTTACCATAGAATGCTCCGATACCAAAACACCTCCTGCGTATCAACTGCCAACTTATTGGGATTATAATGTCAATGCAATTATGGCATATCTCGGACAGGCATTGAACGGCATTCACGGAGTGGTGACGGATTCCATTACCGGTGCTCCATTGGAGGCGACGGTGACTATAACAGGTCATGACGAGGATTATTCCAAGGTCAGAAGCCATCTTCCGGCAGGTGATTATCACAGATTGATAAAAGGTGGAACATATACCCTTACTTTTACTGCCAATGGCTATTATCCTAAAGATTATACTGTAACGGTAGCTGATAATGAGGCTGTCAATCTCGATGTGAAACTCGTCTCAGGAGAAGGCATTATTCCTGATTTTACAGCAAGCAACGTTAATATAGGAATAGGACAGGAAATTTCTTTTACTGATGCTTCATGGGGAGCAGGCATTGTGTCATGGGAATGGGAGTTCGAAGGTGCTACGCCTTCCACATCAAATGAACAGAATCCGGAAGGTATAAAATACAATGCTGTAGGTAGTTACGATGTTACTCTTACTGTAACTAATCAGGCCGGCGATACTGAATCGTTGACAAAACGTAATTTTATCACAGTGTCTGAGATGTATCTCATGAACAATACTACAGTAACGGTTAATGATGCCATGTTTTATGATACCGGTGGTGCAGACGGCGATTATGGCAATAATGAAAATATGACGATGACTTTTTTACCTGCAACGGAAGGTTCATTGTTGAGAGTGAAATTTGAAAGTTTTAAAACTGAAAGAGATTATGATGTCTTATATGTTTATGATGGGACAACGACTTCGGCAACTCAAATTGGCTCTTATTCAGGATCATCGTCACCGGGAGTGTTGACTGCAACAAATGATGAAGGCGCATTGACATTCCGTTTTACTTCTGATGGAAGTGTAACAGAATATGGATGGAGTGCAGTGGTTTATTGTGTGGGTGGAGAAATGAACGTTATTGCAGGAAGTGAGAGTGATACTATATGTGAGGGTGAGACAACACGTCTTTATGTAGATGTGACAGGAGGTTCAGGGGAATATTCTTATAATTGGACGCCGGCTGCCTCGCTTGATGATGCTCATTCGGCGACACCTATGGCTAATCCTTCGGAGACGACGACATATACTGTGACAGTGTCTGACGGTATTAATGAAAAAGATGCTTCCGTGACAGTGGTGGTCGTGTCGTGTCAGGGTGTGGAAGAAGAAAATGCAAATGTTGTAATGATCTATCCAAATCCATCATCATCGAATATTTATGTCAAGTTGAATGAAAAAGCAGATGTGGTATGGACTTTAACCAACATACATGGTCAGATTGTGAAAGGAGCAACGGTAAATGATGATAATTTCGTGGTTGTTTCTGATGACCTTATTTCGGGATTGTATATCTTGAATGTCAAAGTTGGAGATCATAATATAGTTAGGAAGATTGTAGTGGAATAATCATACAGACAGAAAGGCGTCGTATTTGTTTGGGTAAAATATTTTTGACGATATGACGTTTTAGATTGCTGAAAATAATGTAATTTTGCCACATGTTTAGAAATAAAAAAATTATTCTGATAGCCTTGTGTCTGCCAATGATGTTTTCATGCGGTAAACATGCTAAGTTGTTGAAAAGTACTGATAATGAATTGAAATATCAGGCGGCGATGTCATATTATGAGAAAAAAGATTATAATAGGGCGTTGGAACTTTTTGACATGTTGCAGTCTGCATACAGAGGCAAACCACAGGGGGAGGAAATAGCCTTTTTAACAGCAGAATGTTACTTCCAATTAGGTGATTATTCAATAGCAAGCCATTATTATAAGAGATATGCTTCTACTTATCCTTTCGGAAGACGGACAGAAGATGCTTTATATAAAAGTGCTTATTGTTATTATCTGGAGTCTCCCAATATCTCTTTGGACCAGACAGATACTCATAATGCCATACGTGAGTTCCAACAGTTTATCGATGCTTATCCTTCAAGCGATTATGTCGATGATGCCAATTCCCGCATTGATACTCTGAGACTGAAATTAGAAGAGAAAGATTTCAACAAGGCGATGCTGTATTATAAGATGGATGAATATCAAGCTGCAATAACAACATTCGAGGCTTTTCTCGCAGATTATCCTGCGACTTTACATCGTGAAGAGATACTCGTTTACATGGTAATGACATATTATCATTATGCTGAGAAGAGTGTTGCAGACAAACAAAGAGAACGTTATGAACTCGCGCTTGAGAAATACAATACATTATCATATATTTTTCCTGACAGTGAGAAGTTGAAAGAACTTGTTCCTGTAGTGGAAAAAATGAGAGCCAGATTGGCAAGAATGGAAAATAATAATAAATAAAGAAGATGGATTTTAAGAAAATTAAAACGGAAACAACAGCGATAACCCGCCAAAAAGACCAGTTTTATGCCGGTACGGGTAACATCTATGAAACAGTAGCTATCTTGGCAAAGAGAGCCAATCAGATAGCTGTGGAGATGAAACAGGAAATCAACAAGAAGATAGAGGAATATGCTACAAGCAATGATTCAAACTCTGAGGAGACATTTATCAATAAGGAACAGATTGAGGTTGCAAAATTTTATGAACGTCTTCCAAAGCCTACTCTTATTGCTATAGATGAGTTCTTGCACGATAAGATATATTATCGCAATCCTAATAAGAAAAGCGAAGGTGATTTTTAATATTTGGGGACAATGCAAGCCGGAAAGAAAGTTCTTATTGGAATAACGGGTAGCATTGCCGCCTATAAAATCCCGCTTCTTGTTCGTATGTTGAAGAAACAAGGTGCGGAGGTTAGGGTCATTATGACTCCTTCAGCTAAAGATTTCGTGACGCCACTCACACTCTCTACGTTGAGTGGCTCACCTGTTTTGTCAAATGGCTTCGATGCTGATACCGGACAGTGGTACAGTCATGTGGAACTTGGCATGTGGCCTGATCTTTTTGTTATCGCACCTGCTTCAGCCAATACCATTGCGAAGATGGCTAACGGCATAGCCGACAATTATCTGCTTACTGTCTTCCTGGCTTCCAAATGCCCGGTGATGTTCGCTCCGGCCATGGACCTCGACATGTTTAAACATCAGGCTACTCAGGATAATATCAAAACTTTGCAGCATCGTGGTTGTATGATGATAACACCTTCTTCAGGGGAACTTGCAAGTGGTTTGTGTGGTGAAGGCAGAATGGAGGAGCCGGAAAAGATATTTGCTATAATAGATGAGTTCTTTAACAGAAAAAAGAGGTTTCTTGGAAAGAAGGTCATGGTAACGGCCGGTCCTACATTTGAGGCTATTGACCCTGTACGTTTTATTGGCAATCATAGTTCGGGACTTATGGGTATTGAGATAGCGCGAGTTTTTGCCGATCAGGGCGCTGATGTGACTCTTATCCTCGGTCCTTCTTCTATAAGGGTAGATAGAAATGACATATCTGTGATACCTGTTACTTCTGCCGACGACATGTATAATGCAGTCATATCGTTCTTTCCTTCTACAGATATTGCAGTGTTAGCTGCTGCTGTGGCTGATTTCAAACCGAAAATCGTGTCCGATAGTAAAATAAAAAAAGACCCTGATGTGGATGAGATGGTTATACATCTTGTCAAAAATAAAGATATATTAAAAACTCTCGGAGAGAAAAAAAACGATAATCAGTTTGTTGTCGGGTTTGCCCTTGAGACAGATAATGGCATAGATAACGCTATTAAGAAATTGAATTCCAAAAAAATTGATATGATAGTGTTAAATGTCATGAATCAGCCTGATGTGGGATTCAAGACAAATACTAACAAGGTGACTGTTTTCGTTAAAGATGGTGAGATGATAGATTTCGACCTTAAACCAAAAAGCGAAGTAGCATCGGATATAGTAAATGTTATTTATTCATCTCTTGTTAAATGAATTGCATTATGAGAAAAATTGTTTTGATAACATTGGCATGTTTAATGCTTTCGTCATTCACCTCCAAGACTCAGGAACTGAATTTCGAGGTGAAAATAAATAGTTCGCAGGTTGGCGGTACTGACCAGCGTGCTTATGAAAGCCTTGAAGAAGCAATGGTCACCTTTCTTAATAATAGAGTGTGGACCAATATTAAATTTGAACAGCAGGAACGTTTAGAGGGCGCCATAGTAGTGACAATAAAGTCTAAAGATGGTAATAACTATGATGCAGAAATCAATATTGCATTGAGAAGACCTACATTTAAGTCGTCTTTCAATACCCCGGTGTTTAATTACATTGATAGCGATTTTGCATTTACTTATATTGATTATCAACCTCTTGACTTTAGTGAGACAAGTTATACATCCAATATTACATCTACTTTGGCTTATTATGCTTATCTGTGTCTTGGCATATATTTCGATACATTCGGTTTATATGGCGGCGATGATTTCTATGTTGCTGCAGAACAAATTGTTACAGCTGCACAAAGTGCTTCTGAATCCGGATGGAAGGCATTTGACAGCAATAAAAACCGGTATTGGTTGCTTGAATCTTTTACCAATGCCGCATATAGACCATTGCGACAGTATCTCTATGAATATCACAGACTCGGCCTTGACGTGATGTCTTCCAAGGTGGAAGACGGACGTGCTGCTATTACTAACTCATTGTCATATCTGAAACAAGTGTATTCTTCAAAACCTAACCAGATGTTCTTGCAAATCATTAATGATACCAAACGAGATGAGTGGATGAATGTTTATTCTGAAGGACAGCAGCAGGAAAGAACCAAAGCAATAAACATATTGAGAGAGATTGACGCTTCTCATGCTACAGAATATGAAGATTTGCTGTCGTCTTCCGGAAAGAAATGATGAGGGATGCTTAGCAGTCTGTATATATCGAATTATGCATTGATAGACTCGTTGTCGATAGATTTCGATGACGGGTTTTCTGTCATTACAGGTGAGACAGGCGCCGGAAAATCTATATTGCTGGGAGCACTCGGTTTTGTTCTTGGCGAAAGAGCTGATTCTTTTGTCATGCTTGACGAGTCTCGCAAATGCGTAGTAGAGGCATATTTCAATGTGAATATTGATATAATAAGACCGTTTCTCGAACATAATGACTTGGATATCAGTATGCCATGCGTGTTGAGAAGAGAGTTGTCGCCTCAGAAGAGGTCTCGCGCATTTATCAACGATACTCCGGTAACTTTGTTACAGCTGAGAGAACTTGGGAATCTGCTCGTTGATATTCATTCTCAGCATGACTCCATTCTTTTATTCGATAATTCCTTCCAACTTGGATTGCTTGACAATGCAGCCCATAATACACAGTTGTTGGAGTCTTATCAATCTGAATATCATGATTTTGTGAAAAGCAATAAAGAACTCGATGCTCTTATGGATAAATCAAGGAGAGGTGTTGCCGAATATGAGTTCATGTCGTTTCAATATGAAGAGTTGAAACGAGCTGATTTACAAGATAATGAGTATGAGGAATTGTCTTCACGCTTGAAAATGATGCAAAATGCAGAGGAGGTTGCTCAAACTTTGGATAATGCTCTGTCGTTGATAGAAAATTCCGACAATTCGGTATTGTCTATGCTTAACAGACTTGCATCATTACTAAATCGATTGAAGACATTTATTCCGGATATATCATCTCTTTATGAGAGAGTGAATGCGGCTAATGTGGAACTGAAGGATATTTCTTACGATATTCAAAGATATGCTGATGATATTCAATATGATGATGATACTTTGCATGTTTTGGAAGAAAGATATGATTATCTTAATAGGCTTATGCTGAAACATCATGTCAATGATTATTCTGCTCTTATTGAGAAACGTGACGAACTTAAGCATAAAGTGTCGGATTATGAAAATCTTGATGATATCATTGCTGCGAAAAAAGAGGATATAGCATCAAAAGTGGAAAAACTGAAAATTTTATCCAAGAAGTTGCATGATAGCAGAATGAATGCGAAAGAAGATTTTGAAAAAAAGGTCATTGGTATTATACGGCAACTTGCAATGCCTCATGCTGTTTTTGAGATTCATTGTGAACAACTTGATGATTTTACGTCAACCGGTAATGATAAGATACGTTTTCTTTTCTCAGCCAACAAAGGTGTCATGGCAGATGATATATCCAAGGTGGCTTCCGGAGGCGAGTTGTCACGTCTTATGTTGGCGGTGAAGAGCGTGGCGGCACGTAATAATTACGTACCTACTTTGATATTCGATGAGATAGATACAGGTGTGTCAGGCGAAGTGGCATCAAAACTCGGTTCTATAATGAGAGAGATGGGAGAGAGTCTTCAACTTGTCAGCATAACCCATCTTCCGCAAATAGCAAGTAAAGCAAAATATCATTTCTTTGTTTATAAAGATAGTACCGGAGAACATTCCCATTCTTGTATCAAATTGTTGTCATCAGAGGAAAGAGTGGGTGAGATAGCCAAGATGCTGAGTAACGATAAGGTTTCGGTCGAGGCTGTCAGAGCCGCAGAAGTGTTGCTGAATTCTTAAATATGATAATTTACCCATATTAATTAATAGGTATTTCTTAAAATGTTATTCTGTGTATGCCTTTGGAATATTCTTGATTCATGGCATCTATGATGACATTATAGTCTTTCTTGTTTGCAACAAAGTCCATGTTGTTGGTATCTAATATCAGGATGCGCATGTTTTGTTCTTGTTCCTTGATAAATTCAAAATATCCATTTTGAAGGTTTTCCAAATATGAGGCTGTGATATTTTGTTCATACGACCTGCCTCGTTTTTTTATGTTGTATTGCAGGTGTTCTATATCGAGATAAAGATATACCAACAGGTCAGGTTTTGGAAGATTGGAGAATATGATGTTGAAAAAGCGTGAAAACAAAGCATATTCATCTTGTTGCAGAGTAGCACGTGAGAATATAAGTGATTTGGCTACATAATAATCCGAAATGGTAAATGTGTGAAACAGGTCATAGTTGGACAGTTTGTCTTTAAGTTGTTGAAATCGTAAAGCAAGGAAAGTCATCTCTACCTGAAAAGCATACTTGTCAGGTTCTATGTAAAATTTTTCCAAAAATGGATTTTTGTCAGGTTCGTATTCTTCAAGAATAAGTTTTCCGTTGAAGTCGTTTGCAATGGCTGTTGCCAATGATGTCTTACCGGCTCCCATGGTGCCCTCTATTGCTATATAATTATATCTCATGACTCTGTTTTGTAAAGTTTGACTGTTGAATTATCTTTGCATAACTCTAACAGTTTGGTGTTGTTGATTTTAAATACAGGATGTATCATATCAGGGGCGACTTCACATAAAGGTATTAAGGCAAAACGTCTGAGTGGAAGTCTTGGATGCGGTATTATAAGTTCCGTCTGATTTATGACTTCATCACCATAATATAGTATGTCTAAGTCAATGGGACGCGAAGAATAGCCATTGTGAATTGTAGTCCTGACTCTTCCCATGATTAATTCTATTTCAAGTAACTTTTTTAGCAGTAATTCTGCCGTAAGATATGTCTCTATGCATATTACTTGATTGATGAACCATTTTTCTGCATCAAATCCCCATGGTTCTGATTCATATAACTTCGATATTTTGACAATCGTGCCACATCTTTCGCCTATTGTTTTGCAGGCAGTGTCAAGATGAGCAACCCTGTCACCCATGTTCGTTCCCATCAGGATATATGCTTCAACCTTCATGTTATTCTATTATGCTGCAAATATAAAATCTTTTTTGTTTTAATTGCAGCTTATGAAAGTGATACTTTAAAAAAATGTCAAATGTTTTAAAATCTCATGTTCATGTTGAAAAAAATCTTAATTTTGCACTTAAATAAGTACTAAACATTCTCTATAGCTTTGTAAGTAGTTTGGTTTATTAATGCAAATGGGAGCTCCCCGCTCCCTTTTCTATATATTGCTGCTTATTATCAATGTGTTATGAAATTATGTTGTGTATGATATTCCTATTATGTGTATTGTTTTAGCCATAAAAAATACATTGTCGGGAGTTGTATCGACACACTCTTATTTTTAAAGAAAAAATAATTTGCAATCTGTTTTCACCAGTTTTTTGTAACTAAATTTTTATATTTGCAAAAAAAAGTCATGAAAATGTTAAAATCATTATTATTTGTATTTGCATGGTTTTCGTTCCTTGCTGTAGAAGCGCAAGTTGATTATGATGACTATTTTACCGATAATCAGTTGCGCATGGATTATTATGTAGTGGCAGATGCCAATAATGTCGTTTATGCCATTGATAAGATGGTAAAAGAACCTGTTTGGGGAGGCAGGAGGCACAACCTTGTCGATAATATGAGATATGGAAACTTTTATTTTGAGGTTAAATTGCCTGAAACAGATAAGGTGATATATTCTTATGGGTACTGTGCCCTTTTCGGAGAATGGCAGACAACGGAAGAGGCTCTTCATACAACAAAAGGTTTTTCTGAAACAGTAGTTATGCCTTTTCCGAAGCAACCTGTGGAGGTGGTGTTTTATTTCAGAACTCTAAAAGGAACGATGCAGGAGGTGTTTAGTTATAATGTAGATCCTAAAAATTATTTTATTGCCGATGCAAGGAAACTGCCTTATGAGATATATGATGTATATGGTGAGCAGGAACCTGAAAAAGCTGTCGATATAGTAATACTTCCGGATGGTTATACTATGGATGAGATGGAGAAGTTTAAAAAAGACTGTGATTTTTTTGTGGAAAGTCTTTTTAGTTACAAACCGTATGACAAATATCCCAACAATTTTAATGTGAGGGCTGTTCTCGTTCCTTCTCAAGAGTCGGGAATAACTGTTCCTGCTGATGATATTTGGAAAAATACAGCGATAGGTTGTAGTTTTTATACCTTGAACAGTGAACGTTATTGTATGACTTATGAAAATAAAACGATGCGAGACCTTGCCGGGCAGGTGCCTTATGATCAGATATACATTCTCGCTAACACTGAAAAATATGGCGGTGGCGGCATTTTTAACTCGTATTGTGTAAGTTCATCGGCCAACTCTTTCTCTTCAGAGGTCATTATCCATGAATTCGGACATGGTTTCGCTGGTCTTGGGGACGAATATGCATACGATGGTGGTGCCAATTATCCTCTCGATGTGGAACCATGGGAACCCAATATTACAACATTGGTGGATTTTGAAAGTAAATGGCAGGACATGGTCAAGAAAAAAACTCCCATTCCTACGCCTGTTAAAGACAAAAATATTGATGTCATTGGTGCTTATGAAGGAGCCGGTTATCAGTTAAAAGGTATTTATCGTCCCAAAATGGACTGTCTTATGAATACTTTTAACGGTAAGGTGTTTTGTGAGGCTTGTGAACGTGCTATTGAGAAAATGATATTGTATTATTCCGAGTGATGAGTTGGGTCTTATATTGAAATAATGAGAAAATATTTAATTGGTGTAAGTTAATGATAAGTATTATAATTCTGTTGTTAAATTGTTTTAAACCAATATTTTACTTATAACTTTATTAAAATATTAAAAACAAAGTGCACCTGAAATTACAAAGGGTGCACTTTGTTTTATTTTATGATTTCAGAGAAAATCATATCATGGCTTCTACCAGGTTCCATGCATCTTCATAAATATCTTTCAATGTTGCGTTCAACATGAAACACGGAGTGGTGAATATTTTGTTTTCCAAATCACTGACTACATCACCATTGGATGCAGCAATATGTTTGGCACCCATGACTTTGATGTCATGAGCCGGTTGACAGTTGTCGCTGCCCAAAGTAATGTGAATGTTGCCCAATACTTTGGCAAGTACGACAGGGGCTATGCACATTGCGCCAATAGGTTTCTGTTGCTGATGCATTGCCGTGATGGATTCTTTTACTCCTGGCAAGACCTGCATGTTGATGCCGTTGACAAAATAAGTGAAGAGATTTTTTGCTATTCCTGCACCTCCCGGTATCACAAGAGCATCGAATCTTTCTGCACTGAACTGTGACAGCGGCAATATCTCGCCTCTTACTATTCTTGCTGCCTCTACCATCATGTTACGTTTTTCGTTCATGGGTTCTCCGGTAATGTGATTTATAACTTCGAATTGGTCTAAATCAGGGGCAAAACACTGATATTTAATGCCATGCTGGTCTAATGCTAATAAAAGACATACTGTCTCATTTATCTCGGACCCGTCTTTAGTTCCGCATCCTCCTAAAAGTACTGCAAAATTTTTCATAATATTATTTAATGTATTGATCGTTAATTTCTTCTGCAAAATCTTCTATGGTATCGATACCTTTCTTTATGTTTTTTTCTATTGTTTTGTTAACAACATCATAGTTGTCATAAAGATAATATGCTATAGATTCGGTACTTCTGTATAAAAATGAATTTTTCTTTGTTTTATTGTCAACAATGTCAGTAAGTCCGAAAAAGTTCAACACTAATATCAAAATACTGACTAATAATGCACCCTTTACCATACCGAAGACAAATCCGCCTATCTTGTCAATAAATCCAAGGAACAGAGCTTCCACTATCTTCGATATGAGTTTACCGATAAGGGTCACTAAAATAGCGAGTATAATAAATGTTATTATAAAGGCAATGATTGTCATTATCTCCTGAGGAGCGTCAATGATTTTGGAAAGACCTTTGGCTGTAATGTCGGAGAGATACATGGCACCATAAATGCCTATTATGAAAGCGGCGAGCGAGAAAGCTTCCACTATAAGACCTTTTTTCAGACCCTTATATGCAAACAATAGCAATATCAGTCCAATTATGACATCTAAATAATTCATTTTTAACGGTTTTGATTTATTATTTATTATTTTTTAATCTTTTGGTCAATTCTGTTGAGAATATAAAATTATTAAGTTCTTCATTATCAGTATGTAAGATGTTACTGCTGTTTCCTTGCCACCAAAGTTGCCCTTTATAAAGGAAATTTATGGATTGGCCTATCATCATAACAGAGTTCATGTCGTGAGTGTTGATGACAGTAGTTATGTTGTATTCTTCAGTTATTTCGAGTATTAAGGCGTCAATGATTTCGGATGTTACAGGGTCGAGTCCGGAATTGGGTTCGTCGCAAAACAGATATTTAGGACTGTTGGCAATGGCTCGTGCTATAGCAACGCGTTTCATCATTCCTCCACTTAACTCATTGGTCATCAGTTTGTTGATATTGTTAAGATTTACTCTGTTGAGACAAAAGTTCACTCTTTCCAACTTTTCTTTATATGACATGTTGGTGAACATATTCAACGGGAACATGACATTCTGTTCGACATTCATGGAATCGAACAATGCTCCGCCTTGAAACAATACGCCCATATCTTTTCGTATGTCCACTCTAATATCTTCAGACCTATTGGAAAAACGTATATCGTTAAACAATACTTCTCCGGCGTCCGGTTCCACTAATCCTGTGCATATCTTCATCAGCACAGTTTTTCCCGAGCCGCTTTCGCCTATGACAAGATTTGTCATGCCTCTTCGGAACGATAAACTGATATCGTCGAGTACCAACTTGTCTCCGAAAGACTTGGATATGTTTTTGACTGTTATCATGTCAACAGAGTTTGTGTTAAGATGAGGTCAAAAATAATTATCAAGATACTGCTGTGTACCACACCTTTGGTACTTGCCTTGCCAACTTCCACTGAACCGCCTTTGACATTATAACCAATGAATCCGGCTATGGATGAGATGAGAAATGCAAAAACTTCTGTTTTTATCAAAGCAAAATATACGGAAAATGGGTCGAACCATGACCGAAGTCCCAGAATGTAGTTATAGGGTGTTATGATATTTGTCAACAGGCATGCAGCCCAGCCGCCAATGAGTCCGAGAGCTATGCTGAACACTATGAGGACAGGCATGAAAAGCAGACATGCTATTATCTTGGGTAAAATGAGATAATTGGCAGTGTTGATACCCATCACCTGAAGCGCATCTATTTGTTGAGTTACCCTCATGGTGCCTAATTCAGAAGCTATTTGAGAGCCTAACTTGCCTGCAAGTATTATGCTTATAATAGTGGGTGAAAACTCCAAAATAACCATCTGACGTGTGGAGAATCCTATCAATTCCTCCGGAAACATGGGATTATCGGTGTTATAAGCGACAAGGATTGCTGCAACAGCTCCGACAAAAACAGATAATATGGAGACTATGCCAAATGAACTGACACCCAGATTGTAAAACTCATGCATCAACTGTCTTCGAAATATTGAAAATTTCGGTGGACGCTGAAATGTTTGTCCAATCAAAATAAAATAATCTCCAATGGTTTTTAACATTGCCGCTATTTCTTTTGAAAGCGTAAAAATACACATTTTTTTTTACAAAACACAAATTCTTCAATCTTTTGGTCCATTTTTTTGAGAAATCTCAAAAGAATTTTATATCTTTGCAATTCATAATTTGTTGTTATGTATTCTGAAAATAAAACAACACGACGTCGTCTTGCCGGCTCATATCTCATCTCTTTGATGAGTATTATGTTGGTATTGTTGGTGTTGGGAATGTTTGCTTCATTGTTGTTTTATGCAAATGAATTGTCTGATTATATTAGAGAAAATATTGGTTTCGAGATTGTAATAAAAAAAGGTGTCAAGGAATCCGAAATACTTAAATTTCAACAAAAACTCGATAAATATGATTTTATAAAATCTTCTGAGTATATATCACAGGAAGATGCCACACAACAGTTGGAAGAGGACCTCGGTATAGATATTAAAGAATGGTTGGGTAGTGTAGATAATCCATTACTGCCTTCCATCGATGTACGTTTTGTGGCTTCTTATGCCAATGCCGACAGTATTGCGGTGATAGAAAAAATCGTCACTGACAATAATATAGTCAAAGATGTCATTTATCAAAAGAATCTTACCAATGTATTGAATAATAATATAAGAAGGATTGGCATTGTACTTTTTGTTGTCGGTATGGTCTTGTTTATCATGGCAGTGACATTGATTAGTCATACTGTGAGGCTTTCAGTTTATGCCAAAAGATTTCTTGTAAGAAGTATGCAACTTGTTGGTGCTACCGAAAATTTTATTCTGAAACCTTTCATACGTTTTTTCATGATACAGGGTTTTCTGGGAGCTTTGCTAGCCTTGATAGTACTGACATTTATGATTATAGGCCTTCAAAGAAGTATTCCTGAACTTTCCATGGTGAGTAACTTCGGTGCTGTTGCCATGATATATGCTGCGGTTTTGCTTTTCGGAATGTTGATGACGATAATGGCTTCGTATTTTTCCATGCGCAAGTATCTTAATGCAGATGTTGATAATTTATATGCTTAAATATAAAAATGATGAAAAAAAAGGTTAATATTGACAAGACAAATAATGAGGAAAAACAAATGCCTTTTACCCGTGAGAATTATAAGTGGGTAATTATTGGTTTGGTGGTATTGTTGATAGGTTTTCTATTGATGATAGGAGGCGGCTCCACCGATCCTGATGTTTTTAACGAAGGGATGTTCAATTTCCGTCGTCTTACTCTTGCTCCGGTATTGGTACTTGCAGGTTTTGGAATAGAGTTTTATGCTATTATGAAACGTCCTAAACAATGATATTTAGAACGTAAGTTTTATATTATATAATGATATGAATTGGTTAGAGGCATTATTGTTGGGTATCCTGCAAGGATTGACAGAGTTTTTGCCCGTTAGCAGCAGTGGGCATTTGACTATATTGCAAACTTTGTTGAATGTTGAAAACAGTCCTTCGGAACTGTTGGAATTTGACGTTATGGTACATGCTGCCACGGTGTTGAGTACCATAGTGATATTGCGTAAAGAAATAGCAGATCTTTTCAAAGGTACTTTTTGTACTAAGGTGTGGAATCCCGAGAAAGATTATGTAATGAAGATATTTGTCTCTATGATACCTGTTCTTATCATAGGTCTGTTTTTTAAGGAATATATAGAGCGTATATTCGGCAGTGGCCTGCTTGTGGTTGGTATTTGTCTGATAATAACGGCATTGCTTCTTACGTTTTCATATTTTGCCAAACCGAGACAAAGAGACAATATTTCATACGGTCATGCTTTTATTATAGGTCTGGCTCAGGCAGTAGCTGTACTTCCGGGACTGTCTCGCTCTGGAACGACCATTGCTACAGGTTTGTTGCTTGGCAATAAAAAAGAACAGGTGGCACAGTTCTCGTTTCTTATGGTTCTCATTCCCATACTCGGTGAGGCGTTTCTTTCTTTGCTTGATTTTTTGAAAGATCCTGCCATGCTGGCTCAAGGGTTGGGGGTGTTGCCTATCATATCAGGTACTCTTGGCGCTTTCATATCCGGCTGTTTTGCCTGCAAGTTCATGATAAATATCGTAAAACGCGGCAAACTGATATATTTCGCCATCTATTGTGTCATTGTCGGTGTGCTTGCTGTGTCATTTTCAATATAAATCATGATGTTTAATTTTGAAGAAGGAGAAGTTTTTCTTATAGACAAGCCTCTCGACTGGACATCTTTCGATGCAGTCAACCTAATACGTGCCTTGGTGAAACGTTATCATGGCATAAAAAAATTGAAAGTGGGTCATGCCGGCACTTTAGACCCTCTTGCGACAGGACTTCTTATTGTTTGTACCGGGAGAAAGACTAAACAGATAGACGAATACCAAGCCAAAGAGAAGGTATATTCCGGTACTATGTTGCTTGGCAGAACCACACCTACGTTCGACCTCGAAAGTGAGCCGGATGCCTTGTTTCCTGTTGACGGGATAACAGAGAAAATGATGCAGTCGGTTTGTAAGTCCTTTGTTGGCGACATATTACAGCGTCCTCCCAAGTTTTCCGCAATTAAAATCAATGGCAAAAGGGCTTTCGATTATGCAAGGTCTGACAAAGAACTCGAGATGAAGGAACGTAACGTTCATATCTTTGATTTCAAAATAGATACAAAGAGATTTCCGGAAATAGATTTTGTTGTTAAGTGTTCCAAGGGTACTTATATACGTTCTCTTGTCAACGATTTTGGCAAAACTTTGAACAACGGAGCCTGTCTTACAGCTTTGCGCCGCACTCATATTGGAGATTACTGCGTTGATGATGCCTGGGATCTCATGGAACTGAAAAAGACAATAATAGAAAGTGGTTGTGACCATGATGTTAAAATAGAATGATGTGTTTATGGGTGGTTTTGCATCTTTTTTAAAAAGGAAAAATATTGATATTTCTGTCAAGGCATATCTCATTGATGCTTTGGGAGCCATGGCATTGGGGTTGTTTGCCTCTCTGCTGATAGGTGTGATATTCAATACGCTTGGTGAAAAGACAGGTCTTGACTTGTTCATTACCATAGCCACGTATTCTAAGCAGGCGACAGGAGCTGCCATAGGTGTCGCCATCGCATACGCACTTCATGCTCCTGCATTGGTGTTGTTCAGTGAAGTGGCTGTGGGTATTGCCGGAAATGCTCTCGGCGGTCCGGTAGGGGCACTTATTGCAGTGGTAATAAGTACAGAACTTGGCAAAATGGTATCGAAAGAAACTAAACTTGACATACTTGTTACTCCTTCAGTAGCGATAGTATCGGGAGTGTTACTATCTATGTTCGTCGGTCCCGGCATTATGGCATTCATGGATTCTTTCGGTCATTTCGTGGAAAGTATGACGGTGTTGCATCCTTTCGTTATGGGAATGGTCATATCGGTAACTATAGGCATGGCGTTGACATTGCCAATCAGCAGTGCTGCACTGTGTATAGCAATAGGGTTGTCAGGTCTTGCCGGTGGTGCTGCCACAGCAGGCTGTTGCGCTCAGATGGTAGGTTTCGCTGTCATGAGTTTCAAAGAAAATCGCTGGAGCGGTCTTGTCTCACAAGGATTGGGAACCTCAATGTTACAGATGCCAAATATCATAAAGAATCCTCTTGTGTGGATTCCTCCTACATTGGCAGGAGCCATAACAGGCCCCATCTCTACATGTGTCTTTCGTCTTGAAAATATACCAATAGGTTCCGGTATGGGGACATGTGGTCTTGTAGGACCTTTCGGCATAGTGTCTGCCATGCAGGATGGAGGAACAATGATGTGGATAGGCATACTTTTGGTATGTTTCGTGTTGCCGGCATTGTTGTCGTATGGTTTTGGCTTGTTGTTCCGTAAAATGAAGTTGATAAAGGAAGGTGACCTGAAAATAGAACAATAACTTATATATCTTGTTGATAATAAGATGTTTGAAAAATAACTATTGACAAAACTTGTTTGATATTGTATATTTGCAAATTAGTAAAAAAATTGTTGAGAAATGAAGTTGTCTCAGTTTAAATTCAACCTGCCTCAGAATCTTATAGCCAACTATCCGCCTAAGAATCGCGACGAGGCGAGAATGATGGTGCTGCATCGAGAGGATGGCAGTATAGAGCATCGTGTTTTTAAAGATATCATAGAATATACTAATGATGGTGATGTCTTTGTCATTAATAATACTAAGGTGTTTCCGGCTCGTCTTTATGGTGAGAAGGAGAAAACAGGAGCAAAAATAGAGGTGTTGCTTCTCAGAGAACTGAATCATGAAAGTCGTTTGTGGGACGTTTTGGTGGACCCTGCACGTAAGATAAGGATAGGTAATAAGTTGTATTTTGGTGAAAATGATGAACTTGTGGCAGAAGTGATAGATAATACTACTTCTAGAGGAAGGACTTTGCGTTTCCTTTTTGATGGTACACCGGAAGAGTTTAAAAAAACCATCACACAGTTGGGTAATACTCCTCTGCCTAAGATTCATAACAGAGAGGTGGAACCGGAAGATGCTGAAAATTATCAGACTGTCTATGCTAAATACGAAGGTTCTATTGCTGCTCCTACTGCGGGAATGCATTTTAGCAAAATATTGATGAAGCGTCTGGAAATCAATAATGTTAGTTTTGCTGAAGTGACATTACATACAGGTACCGGTAATTTTCGAGACATTGAGGTCGAAGACCTTACCAAACATAAAACAGACTCTGAAGCTATGGAAATAACACAAGAGGCATGCGATATGATAAACTTCGCCAAAGCAAATCACTGTAAAGTGTTTGCCGTTGGTACTACTTCTCTTAAAGTTCTCGAAACAGCCGTGAATATCAATGGTAAAATGAAACCTTATAAAGGTTGGACAAACAAGTTTATTTTCCCTCCATACGATTTTACTACTGCTGATGCTCTTATTACAAATTTTCATCTTCCCAAGTCCCCTATGATGACGGAAGTGGCAGCCTTTGCCGGTTATGACTTGCTTATGAAGTCATATAAAGAGGCTATAAACGAGAAATATAATTTCTTTACTTATGGTGACGCTATGTTAATTTTATAATTTTATGAATCAGGAAGATTTTTTTAAGAAGATAACCTCTCATGCCAAGGAATATGGCTTTATTTTTCCTTCAAGCGAAATTTATGACGGATTGTCGGCAGTTTACGATTATGCACAGAATGGTGTCGAACTGAAAAACAATATACGACAGTATTGGTGGAAAGCAATGGTGCAGATGCACGAGAATATTGTGGGTCTTGATGCAGCTATCTTCATGCATCCCACAGTCTGGAAAGCTTCCGGTCATGTCGATGCTTTTAATGACCCTATGATAGATAATAAGGATAGCAAAAAACGCTATCGTGCCGATGTGCTCGTGGAAGACCATATTGCCAAAATAGAAGATAAGATAGACAAGGAGGTTGAAAAAGCGAAAAAACGTTTTGGCGACGCTTTCGATGAACAGCAGTTCATTACTACCAACTCGAGAGTGCTTGGCTATAAGAAAGAAATTGAAGACATCAGTCACCGTCTTTATTCTGCCATGGAACAAAACGACCTCGCCGGTATAAAGCAACTGATAATAGATCTCGGCATAGTATGTCCTGTTTCAGGTTCACGCAACTGGACCGATGTGCGTCAATTCAACCTCATGTTTGCAACGCAGATGGGTTCTGTTGCTGAGGGTGCTAACGAGATATACCTTCGTCCGGAGACGGCGCAGGGTATCTTTGTAAACTATCTTAACGTGCAGAAGACCGGGAGAATGAAAATACCGTTTGGTATTGCACAGACAGGTAAGGCGTTTCGTAATGAGATAGTGGCACGACAGTTTATCTTTCGTATGAGAGAGTTCGAACAGATGGAAATGCAGTTCTTTGTGCGGCCAGGCACCGAGCTCGAATGGTTTGCCAAATGGAAGGAAGAACGTCTCAAATGGCATCTCTCTCTTGGCATCCCCGCTTCCATGTATAGATTCCATGACCATGAGAAACTCGCTCACTATGCCAACGCTGCTACTGATATTGAATTTGAATTTCCTTTCGGTTTTAAGGAATTGGAAGGCATACACAGCCGTACCGATTTCGATTTGTCACGTCATGCCGAGTTCTCCGGTAAGAAAATACAATATTTCGATCCGGAAACCAATGAGAGTTATACTCCTTATGTCATTGAGACTTCCATAGGTCTCGACCGTATGTTCCTCGCAATGTTCAGTTATGCTTATACTGAGGAAAAACTCGAGGACGGTTCTGAACGCGTGGTGATGAAATTTCCGCCTCTTCTCGCTCCATATAAGGTGGCGATATTGCCTCTCGTCAAGAAAGACGGCATGCCGGAAAAGGCAAGCATGATAATGTCAGCTCTGCAACCGGATTTCATGTGCCAGTATGAAGAGAAAGACTCTATTGGCAAACGCTACAGACGTCAGGATGCTATTGGTACTCCTATCTGTGTTACTATTGATAATCAGACCATTGAAGATAACACCGTTACAGTACGCGACCGCGATACTATGGAACAGATTCGCGTTAATGCGGACAGACTTCATGAGATAGTACGTGAGAAAATATCACACGTTAAATTTTAATGTTGTGATGGTCCATATCTCGATAAAGTAATGTCATAATTGTAAAGTCATGATAAACTTTATTGAGTCGTAAAAAATTAAGAAATGAATATTAACAGCCCCATATTATGCTGTGTAGTGTTGTATTACTGAATATAATGGAGTTTTTTAAAGGTTTTTTCAGTCTTCCACTGACAAATCCTGTCTTGATATTGTCAATCATGTTGTTGATAATATTGCTTGCTCCACTCATACTCGGCAAATTCAATATTCCCGGTATTATAGGTCTTATCCTTGCAGGTGTCATCATAGGACCTTATGGTTTGGGATTGCTTGAAAACAACTCTCCTATAGAATTGTTTTCAACTATCGGACTGTTGTATATCATGTTTCTCGCCGGATTGGACCTCGACATGAACCAATTCAAGATGGTTAGGAATAAGAGTCTTGTTTTTGGAATTCTGACATTTACGCTGCCTCTATTAGTGGGATTTCCTGTGTGTTATTATCTCTTGGATCTCGGTTTTTTGGCGAGTCTTCTCACTGCAAGCATGTTTTCTACCCATACTCTTGTGGCTTATCCCATAGTAAGTAAATTTGGCATATCTAAAAATGAAGCTGTCGCAATAACAGTAGGAGGAACCATCTTGACAGATACTCTCGTCCTTATCATTCTTGCCTTGATACTTGACAGCAAGGAAGGCAATGTAGATGTGATGTTTTTTGTGAAGATGTTTTTGGTATTGATTGGGTTCTCACTTGTCATGTTTTTAGTGGTGCCACGTGTAACGAAATGGTTTTTCAAGAAATTGGACAGCGAGAAGTATGCACATTTCATCTTCGTTCTCTCAGTGATGCTGTTTGCGGCTTTTCTTGCAGAGGTGTCCGGACTTGAGTCTATAATCGGAGCTTTTGTGGCTGGTTTGGTGCTGAATCGTCTTATCCCGCATTCCTCATCTCTGATGAACAGGATAGAGTTTTTTGGCAATGCCTTTTTTATTCCGTTTTTTCTTATCTCAGTCGGTATCTTGTTGGATCTCGGAGTGTTATTGGAAGATTATCATCCATTGATGATCGCCATAGTGTTGTCAGTTTCCGCTTTTTTCGGCAAATGGGTGGCTGCTTGGATAACACAGTTGATATACAAGTTCTCCAAGTATCAGAGACGGCTTGTATTCGGTCTCAGCAGTTCTCATGCAGCAGCGACTTTAGCAATAATATTGGCAGGTTATAATGCCGGTATTTTGGATGAGAACATTCTTAACGGTACTATAATTCTTATACTGATAACATGTATGATGGCTTCTTTCGTTACTGAAAAAGCTGCTAAACAGATAGTACTCAACGAGAACAATGAAGCTGACATAACTGTGCCCTCTGTTACTACTGACAAGATACTCATTCCGGTTGCCAATATAGCCAATCTTGAACCATTACTCGACCTTGCCATACTGATGAAAGAAAGAAAATCCACCTCACCGGTGATAATAATGTCTGTGGTACCGGATAATGAACAGGCAGAAATCAATATCATGAAGGCGTCGAATAAGTTGCAGCATTTTGTTAAACTCGGTTCTTCGGCTGAAGTGGATGTAAAAATAACCGCGACTATTGACCATAGCATATCAGGTGGCATAGTGAGAATGGCAAGAGTAACTGCTGCCACTACTCTGATGCTGGGCTGGCCCGGTAAACTCGCCGGTATGATAGACAGATTCTTCGGTTCCGATATCATGAAAATTGTCAACAATACTGATAAGGCTGTCTATGTATGTTCTTTCGATAGACCTTTGATAGATGTACGCCGCATCCTTCTGATGACGACACCATACGCCGAGGTGGAAGTCGGCTTCGAATCTTGGGTGAATAAAATAGCTTTGCTCTCAGGCGAACTTAATGTTCCTATAGTACATTATGGTCTCGAACATACAGCATTGTGTATAAATAATATATTGAAAAACAAACGTATGTCTGTGAGTTTTTCATCTGTTCCTTATTCCGATTGGGACAACTTTTCCAATATGGATTCTTTTATCAGTAAAGATGATTTGATAGTTGTCGTCTCTTCAAGACAAGGATTCCCTTCTTATCTGAAACGTTTTGATATTATCACAGATAAATTGACTGAGAGTTACAAGAAAAATGCTAAAATTGCTGTTTATCCTCAACAGAATCACGAAAATTCCATGATAGATGAGACATAAACCCATGTAAATGAAACACTACTTTCTGCTGTTTTAAATACTACACGGGTGTCCGATAAAGGATTTTTAAGAATTATAAATATCTTATAAAATTCTGAATTTTACACACTTTTTTAAACACGACCGTTATTTATACTTATATCATTTATTTTTCATAATAAAATCTGTTGCTGTGATGCCATTGGGGAGAATGTCTTCC
The DNA here is from genome assembly GCA_002633315.1 of Bacteroidales bacterium Phil6. Taxonomy (GTDB): domain Bacteria; phylum Bacteroidota; class Bacteroidia; order Bacteroidales; family F082; genus Limimorpha; species Limimorpha avicola. The sequence goes on along the minus strand of NWBN01000008.1, from coordinate 74,567 downwards.
TCTTGATATAAAGTATTGACAGACAATAGTGTTCTATTTTCTTTTATGGCATTTTTTACAATATTTTTACCTTCGAATACATAAAAACAGTTGTTATATTTTATGACTTTTAAAGTCTTGTTTTCATCGTCGCAATTATTCTCGATCAGGTTCAGAGATTTAGGAGACAACCAAATTTTGTCGTATTCTGTGCCGTTGCAATAGGCTTGGAAACTTTTGAGTACAAGTTCGTTGATGTCCTGTTTGTCAGCGCTGCCGGTGTCTATTATGAGGTCATAATGTCTGTAGTCATTAACATCGACATGATAAAAGTTTGAATATCTCAACACTTCGCTTTTCCTTCTGTCTATGATATTTTGTTTTGCAGAAGCAAAGTCATTGTATGACTCGTTGATGCGTTTTTTATCGTTCAATATGCGTTCTGCGGCAATATTGACATCTACGTACAAATAAATCTTGAATGAATCCGGAACAAAATACCATGCCATGCGCGAGTCGAAAATGATGTTGTTTTCATTTTTGCCCATATCAGCTATTGTGTCGTCAACGTAATTATCATAATGAGGGTCATTTTCAATAAATTCGTTGAATTCTTTTGCCGACATGTTGTGTTTCATTGCCATGTTACGGAATATCATACCTGCGGAAACAATTTTATAATCTATTTTGGTTATTAGATAGTTGGATACAGTAGTCTTTCCGCTTCCGAGTTCTCCGGCTATGGTGATGTTTTTCATTCTGTAATATTTTTACTATTGTTATCTGTTTCGGTTTCTTTTTTGTTTTTTTCCGTTTCTTCTTTCGGATAGAATGGATTCAGACTGAACTTTCTGAAAACTCTCAGAGGGGCAATTACCAACAATATAATGAACTCTATCACTAATGGTAAGATATTTGATGATGATGAGTCGTATATTTGATGGATTATCAATATCACAGTGAATATCATGAAAAGATATTTGCCATAGTGTTTTTTTCTGAAAAGAGCTATCAGGCTAAATACTATCATGCCGAGTGTTAGCCAAAGTGTCAGATAATCTATCAAGGCGTACATCTCGCTTTGGTCATTGACGGTGTTGTCGAGATAAGAAGGGTCGAAAACGGAACGGTAAAATATACCGAGAAAAGTGGTGAAAAGGAAATACAGACCATAATATGTAATGGCGAAAGTAGCAGTGAGTTTGACACCGAGAGTCAGTTGCTCACGCTCGACGAATATGCTTTTTTCCCTTCTTTTTTTTGTCATTGCATCACATTTCTATAATGCTTGAAATAGAATAAGACGAATACAGCCGTTATAATAAGGTCTGCAATAGGTGAACCGTTCAATGTATTGTAAATAAATATAGTGGAAACAATCAGAATCAAAATCTGAGCTACGGTATAAATATGGAATCCTCTTTTTTTAAGTTTCCACATTTGCATAACTCCGATAAAAGAAGTTAAATAAAGAATACTGCTAATCAAGTAATAACTTCTGTTGATGGAAAATATGCTGCTGTAACTTGTGGCAAGTGTTTCCCATGCATTGCCCATCATGTCGCTCATTTGTTCGTAGAATTCGCCGTTTTCATCGAGGAATTCCTGAAATTTGTTATACATACTCCAAACAGTAATGTTGGAAAATACCTGATATATGGCATTTATGGCGGACAGCACGCATAATACCGTTAAAGATGTCGGTCTTTGCGGCGGAATGTTTTCTAATTCCTGTCCGTTGATGTTCTGTTCTTCATTATATTCATCCATGATATATATTATTTATGAAAGGGAAAGACATTGTCTTTCCCTGTTGTAAACAAATTAATTCTCAAAAATCTTGTCGCCGAGTTCATAGTTTTGCAAGAACTTCACGGATTTGGCTATCTCGGTGTACATTACTTTGTCAATTTTGACAAATTCTACTTCCTTGCGGTACTCTGTCACGAAGTTGTTTATGAACTCCGATGACTTGATCGGTTTTCTGAAATCGAGAGCCTGTGCTGCATTGAACAGTTCAATAGCGAGGATACGTTCGAGGTTGTTGGCTACACGCAATGCCTTTGTAGCAGCATTGGCACCCATGCTTACATGGTCTTCCTGACCTTGGGACGATTCTATGCTGTCCACGGAGGCGGGAGTACATAGCTGTTTGTTCTGGCTAACAATGGCAGCGGCAGCATATTGGGGTATCATGAAGCCGGAGTTGAGTCCGGGTTCAGCCACAAGGAATGACGGCAACCCACGTTTACCGGCTATGAGTTGATATGTTCTTCTTTCGCTGATGTTGCCGAGTTCTGCCATGGCAATGGCAAGAAAATCAAGGCTTAGAGCGAGAGGCTGACCATGGAAGTTGCCTGCCGAAATGACGAGGTCTTCTTCCGGGAAGATGGTGGGATTGTCGGTCACGGCATTGATCTCTTCACCCAAAATGGTACTTACGTAGTTGATGGCGTCTTTAGATGCACCATGAACCTGAGGTATGCAGCGGAAAGAGTATGGGTCTTGTACGTGTTTCTTCTCTCGTGCTATCATTTCGCTGCCTTTCAAGAAGTTCCGGTAACGTTCTGCAGTGACAATCTGACCTCTGTGATGTCTGATCTGATGAATCTGGTCGTAAAATGGTTCTATACGTCCGTCGAAAGCGTCGAGTGACACAGCACCTATCATGTCGGCAAGATACGACAGACGCAATGCTTTCAACAACACGTACGTGCCGTATGAACTCATAAACTGTGTACCGTTGAGCAGGGCGAGTCCTTCTTTGGATTGTAGTGTGATAGGTTCCCAACCGAAGATCTTCATGATGTCGGCTGCAGGTCTTATCTCTCCTTTATAATGAACCTCTCCCAAGCCTAAGAGTGGCAGCATGAGGTTTGCAAGCGGTGCCAAGTCTCCTGATGCTCCAAGCGAGCCTTCGTCATAAACGACCGGCAAGACATCGTTGTTGAAAAAGTCTATCAGTCGTTGTACAGTGATGACTTGCACTCCAGAGTTGCCGTATGAAAGACTTTGTACTTTCAACAACAGCATGATGCGTATGATGTCTTTGGGTACGAGGTCGCCTGTGCCGCAGGCATGCGACATTACGAGGTTCTTTTGCAGTTTGCTTAAATCTTCCTTGGAAATGTTATGATCGCACAAAGAACCGAATCCTGTCGTCACACCATAGATGGGCGTTGACTGATTCTCCATCTTCTTGTCGAGATAGTCACGGCAATGCCGGATGCGACGCACTGCATCATCAGACAAGGCTAATTTGTAATTCTCATTAATTATACGATTTACCACTTCAAAGGTAAGAGTCTCTGCTGAAATATAATGTGTATTCATATCTGTTTTTTTATAATTTCTGTTAAGTCTTCTGATTTGATGCGTTCCTGACGACTTTCGTTCATCCATTTTACAGTGAAGCAATGGTCATTCATTTCCTGTTCGCCTGCTATTATCACTATAGGAATGTTGCGTTGGTTTGCATATTTCATCTGTTTCTGTATCTTGGCGGCATCTGGATATATCTCAGCGTTGACACCTTCGCGGCGCAGTTGCTGAAGGTATGGCAGACAGTACAGTTCTTCGTTTTTGCCGAAGTTGAGAAATATCACTTCAGTGTTCTCAATATTTCTTTCAGGGAACAGGTTTAATTCATTCAAAACGTCATAGATGCGGTCGGCGCCGAAACTGATACCTACGCCTGACACATCCGGCAAACCGAAGATGCCTGTGAGGTTGTCGTAGCGTCCTCCGCCCGAGATGCTTCCCATGCTGACATCTTTAGCCTTGACTTCAAAAATGGCTCCTGTATAGTAGTTCAATCCTCTTGCCAAGGTAAGGTCTAACTCGTAATCTGTATGTAACTTCATGACATCCAAATAGTTGAATAGTGTCTCGATTTCTTCTATGCCTTTTTCTCCTGTTGGGATGCCTTGCATGAAAGGTTTCAACATGTCTATTTTCTGTCTTGAGTCACCTTGCATGAACAATACAGGTTCTAATCTGCTGATGGCGCTCTCATCTAATCCACGTTGTGACAGTTCGTCTTTCACGGCGTCGATACCTATTTTATCTAATTTGTCAATGGCAGTGGTAATATCTATCAATGCATCCGGTCGTCCAATATATTCTGCCAAGCCGGCCAATATCTTGCGATTGTTGATTTTCAACAATACATTGATATTAAATGAATTGAAAACCTCGTCCACTATTTGTGCCAACTCTGCTTCGTTTAGTATGCTGTCACTGCCAATAATATCGACGTCACATTGGTAAAACTCACGATAACGTCCTTTTTGAGGGCGGTCGGCTCTCCATACGGGTTGTATCTGATAGCGTTTGAAAGGAAAAGTTATCCGGTCTCTGTATTGTACTACAAAACGCGCAAAAGGTACAGTGAGGTCGTATCTTAATCCTTTTTCACATATTTTGCCACTGATTTTTTCCGAAATCAAAGGCTCTCCGTTTTGTTCTACTCCCGACATGAAATCTCCGGAGTTCAAAATGCGAAACAGCAATTTGTCGCCTTCTTCTCCGTATTTGCCCATAAGCGTTGACAGATTCTCCATGGATGGAGTCTCAATAGGCTGAAAACCAAAACGCTTGAAGACGGTTTTTATAGTGTCGAAGATATAGTTGCGACGCATCATGACTTCCGGAAGAAAATCACGCGTGCCTTTGGGTATTGACGGTTTTTGTGCCATTGATGCTATTTTTTATCCTGCAAAGGTAGTAATAATATCATTTGTTATGAAATTTATTCTTCAAGTTTTTAAAACATTATCTTAATTTTTAAAATAAATATTAATAATAATTTGACATGACATTTTTACAGATGTGACATTTTGTTATAATATAATGGTATGGTACGGTTTTTGTAAGTTGATTTTTGAAAAGGTAAGATATATCAGAGACTTTTAATGAAAAAACTATAGAAAGGTTCTGTTTTTTTGGGTCTAAAGTATATCTTCCTTATGGCAAATGATAATGAGATTTTATATAAAGTATTGTTAATATATTGATTATGCGACAAGGATTGAGATTGGTAAGGAATATTAATAACAAAGTCATTGCGGGAGTATGTTCCGGTTTGGCTGATTATTTCGGAATAGATGTTGCTCTGATGCGAGCAATTTTTTTAGCTGCGTTTTTATGTGGCAGTTTTGGTTTCTGGTTGTATATAATATTGTGGATAGTGTTGCCTAAGGCGTATATAATATATTAAATATCAAAGATATGGAACAAGGTAAAAGATTGCAGAGAAATTATTGCAACAAAGTCATTGCGGGAGTATGTTCTGGTTTGGCTGATTATTTCGGAATAGATGTTGCTCTGATGCGAGTGTTGTTTGTAGTGGCGTTTTTATGCGGTAGTTTCGGTTTCTGGCTTTATATCATATTGTGGATAGTGTTGCCGGCAAAGCGGTTGGAATACTATGGCAATGGAAATGAGAACAATATGACAGATTTTCCGGGACGTAATGTGTCTCCTGATGAAGAGAATCAGCGTAATACAGTGTTGGTCGTCTTTAGTATTTTGTTGATAATAATAGGAATAGTACTGCTGCTGAATAATTTCGTGTATGTAGCATGGCTGTGGAAACTGTGGCCTGCCATTCTTGTCGTAATAGGCGTGATTTTAATAATTAATTCTCAAAATAAACGTGGTGGACAACAATAACAATAAAAAAGGTTTTAATTCCGGACTGTTGCTGATAGCAATTGGTGTAGTGGGATTGTTTTTTACCCTGTCGGACCTTCCGGTGGTGTTTTCTCTGATGTGGAAGTTTTGGCCAGTCTTGCTTTTGATAACAGGAGTTCTCTTCCTTCCGGTCAAGTCATTGATTAAGATAATACTCCTGTCAGTTACCATAATAGTTGCATGTGCCATTTATGCTGTTGAGGTGAAGGATTATACCCGTAGTTATGGTAATTATAATGATAATTATTATGATAATGTCAGAGATGATGCAAATACGCAGTTGTTTTCCGAACCATACAGTCATGATGTCGATTATGCCGAAGTGAATGTGGAATACGGAGCCGGCAAAATGTTTATGAAGAAACCTTGTGAAGATTTGATAGAGTCGTGTAATGGAAGTAATGTGTTGCGTCAGACCTTTGAAGTGCGTTATGATGACGATAAGGTAAAAGTTGACATTGAAATGGAGCCAGGATTGAAAATAAATTACAATAACAATAAATATTCGTTGACACTCAACGAGGATGCAAAAAATAACAGTTATTCGTTGGCACTCAACGAGAACCCTGTTTGGGACTTGGAGTTTGATGTGGGAATGGTGGATATGGATTTTGATTTTTCTTATTATAAAGTGTCCAAAATAGATATTAATGGTGGATTATCTAAGATAGACATTAAATTAGGTGATAAATGGGATTACACGTATGTGGAAATAGATGCCGATGCTTCTGATATTGTATTAAGAATACCTAAGGATTCCGGCTGTTCCATAGATATGGATTCTGCTTTTACGAACAAGAATTTGGAAGGATTCAACAAGGTGGAACGCGATATGTATCAAACCGGTAATTATGCAAATTCTGATAACAAGATTTTTATAGACATTGAATCAGGATTGTCGAATATTACCGTATTGCGTTATTGATTGACATTATGTCAGTCTGTTTACTGTTTTGTAAAGTGACTGTCACATTGCGGCGTGACATTTCCTGAGTTAAAGTATGGATGTCTGTTTTATTAGTTGGTATTTTGTCTTATTTTAATGTGACATAATGCTGTGATAAATGTTATATGTCATGTCATAACACGTATTGGCACGAGTTTTGACATGTATTTTTATGGAGGTACTTATTTATGGAATATAAAGATTATTATAAAATTTTGGGTGTCGAACGAAGTGCGACACAAGATGCTATAAAAAAAGCATATCGTAAATTGGCTGTTAAATATCATCCTGATAAAAATCCTGGTAACAAGGATGCGGAAGAGAAGTTTAAAGAGATATCGGAGGCTTATCAGGTATTGAGTAATGCTGATTCAAGAAGGAAATATGATGAACTCGGCGCCAATTGGAAACAATATGAGAATGCCGGTTTCGGTAATGGAGGTTATAAAGGTAGCGGAGGTTTCGAGGGCTTTTCGGGAAGCGGATTTTCAGACTTTTTCAATATGTTTTTCGGCGGCAATGGGATGAATTTCGATATGGGTGATATTTTTGCCAATGGAAGAAGAACACGTGCTGTCAAAGGTCAGGATGTCAAGGCTTCTTTGACTATGACATTGTTGGAGGCATATAATGGTACGCAACGTATGCTGGATATTGGCGGAAATACCATTAAGATAAGCATAAAACCAGGTGTGCGTGACGGTCAGGTGCTGCGTGTCAAAGGTAAAGGTGGCAACGGTATCAACGGAGGAGAGAACGGGGATTTGCTTATCAAAATAGTGATATTACAAGACCCTGTTTATCAACGTGATGGTGACGACCTTATTCGTAATGTCAACATTGACGTATATACAGCCATACTTGGAGGCAAGATAGAAATTGAGACAATGAAAGGTGTTGTAAGCGTGCCTGTGAAACCATTGACACAGAATAACAGAGTGTTGAGACTCAAAGGTTTGGGAATGCCTCATTATAATAAAGAGGGTAGTGGCTCTCTCTTGCTTAAAACACAATTGACGCTGCCTAATCACTTTTCTGACAGAGAAATAGAACTTATCAGACAGGCAAAAGAATCAAAATAATGGTAATTTCCATTGTTTTTGTTGTTATATCATTATCATTTTCAGAAAAGATGTCAATACATTTAACATGGTATTGACATCTTTTTTTGTTCTTTGACAATTTTTATTTCATGATGATGTTAATAATTATGAATTGATATTTTTTAAGGTAAATGCAGTTTTTGTTTTCGAATATTTTTGTAAATTTGCCATCTGAAATTTTGTTCAGTCAGTATAACCGTATTTGGATATGAATAACATGTTTTTTTGCAAGAAGATAGCTGTTTTTGTTTTGATTTTATTTGTCAATATTTTAGCTTTCGCTCAATCAGATAATTCACTTAAAGGGTTCGTTTATGAGAAAAGTACCGGTGAGCCTGTCATGTTTTGTAATGTATATCTTAAAGGTACTACTTATGGATGTTCGACAGATATAAACGGTTATTTCAGTATCACTAAAATACCGGACGGGAAATATGATGTTATTGTGACGTTTTTGGGTTATGATACTATAAAAGACCCTGTTGAGTTGAGAAATAATGTCGTTATCAACAAAAAGTACATGCTTACTGAGTCGAGCGTTCAGTTGGAAGCTGTCAATGTGACTGCCGAGAAGATAGAGGCGCGTACTGAGACAAAGACTTCCGTAGTCAATATTACTCCCAAGACGATTACCAAGATTCCTACTGTTGGCGGACAAGCAGACCTTGCACAATATTTGCAGGTGTTGCCCGGTGTGGTGTTTACAGGAGACCAGGGAGGACAATTGTATATCAGAGGTGGCTCGCCCATACAAAATAAGGTGTTGCTCGACGGTATGATAGTTTACAATCCGTTCCATTCCATTGGGTTGTTTTCTGTTTTCGATACCGATATCATCAGAAATGCTGAAATTTATACCGGAGGATTCGGCTCGGAATATGGAGGAAGAGTGTCATCCGTTATGGATATCACTACTCGTGACGGAAATAAAAAACGTATATCCGGGAAAATAGGTGCTACTACTTTCGGGTCAAAAGTTATGGTTGAAGGTCCTCTTAAAAAAGCTAAAGACCTTGATGATACAAGTATATCATTCATACTTTCTGCTAAAAATTCATATCTTGAACAGACAAGTAAATCCATTTATAAGGGTATTTTGGACGGAGAAGTCTTACCTTATAATTACCAGGATGTTTATGGCAAGATTTCTTTAAATACTTCCAATGGAAGTAAAATAAACTTGTTCGGTTTCAACTTCAAAGATAATGTTAATAATTATAAGTCCATTTCCGATTTCGGATGGACTTCATACGGTGGAGGTACCAATTTTGTTATTATACCTGGCAAGTCTCCGGTACTTGTTGAAGGCAATATCGCATATTCCAATTATGATGCTGTTCTGAGAGAGACAAACAATCCTGACAGGTCGAGTTCAATAGATGGTTTCAATGCCGGATTTAACTTTACCTATTTTCTTGGGAAACATACATTTAAATATGGTATAGAAATGCTTGGTTTTAAAACAGTTTTCGATTATACCAAGACCAACGGAATACATCTCAATTACACCGACAACACTACCGAACTTGGTGTTTATGCCAAATTCAGGATGCAGTTCGACAAACTCATCCTTGAACCCGGAATGCGAGTCCATTGGTATGCTTCTCTCGCAGAGATATCTCCTGAACCTCGTCTGTCATTGAAATATAATGTCAATGACTGGTTTCGTATCAAAGCTGCCGGAGGTTTTTATTCTCAAAATCTCATTGCTGCCAACAGCGATCGTGACGTCGTGAACCTTTTCTATGGGTTCTTGTCGGGTCAAGATAATCTTCCCTCTACCTTTGATGGTAAAGCGGTAACATCGAAACTGCAAAAAGCTATTCACTATATTCTGGGAACGGAGTTCGACGTAATGCAAAATATCTCTCTTAACATTGAGGGATATTATAAAGACTTCCGTCAGTTGACGAATATGAACAGAAATCAATTGTATGCAGAGAATGATGCTCCTGCCGGTACGGAAGAGATATTGAAAAAAGATTTTATGGTAGAGGACGGAGCCGCTTACGGTGTTGACTTTTCTTTGAAATACGAAGATTTCAGATGGTATATCTGGACTGCCTATTCTTTGGCTTATGTCAATAAAAACTATGAGGACAAAGGTCATGAGATGGTAAACTATCGTACGCATTATGACAGACGTCACAATGTTAATTTAATAGTGACATATTCCGCAGGACCGAGAAGACAATGGGAGTTCAGCGGTCGCTGGAATTTCGGCACAGGATTCCCGTTTACTCAGCTTGGCGGCTTCTATGAACATTATCAGTTTGAAAATATGAATGACGACTTCTTGCAATCAAGCGGAGACCTCGGCCTTATTTACAGCGATATCAATGGAGGACAGTTGCCGACTTATCACCGTCTTGATATAGATGTGAAACGTAAGTTCTATTTTACCGAGAATATCTTGCTCGAAGCTGATTTCAGTATTACTAATGTTTACAACAGAAACAATATTTTCTATATTGATTTACTTACCGGCGAAGAGATTTATCAGTTGCCTCTGATGCCGAGCTTTGGTTTAACATTATCTTTCTGATATGAATCAACCTTTGGTGAAAAGAATACCTCACGAGATGACAATACATGGACATACTCGTGTTGATGATTATTATTGGCTTAATCAACGTGATAATCAAGATGTTATTGATTATCTTAAGACTGAGAATGCTTACGCCGATGCTATGATGCAACATACGGAACCTCTGCGTAAGTCATTGTTCGAGGAGATTGTGGGCAGGATAAAACAGGAAGATATGTCGGTGCCGGTTATGAAAAACGGCTATTATTATTATGTGCGTTATGAGGAAGGTAAGGAATATCCTCTGTATTGCAGACGAAAAGACAATATGGATAATGAAGAAGAGGTGCTTATCGATGGCAATGCTTTGGCTGAAGGACATGCTTTCTTTGATATTGGAAGTTACGTCATCAGTCCGGACAATAAGTTGATAGCATACAGCATAGATACTGTCAGTAGAAGACAGTATCACATATTTATCAAAGAGATAGCTACCGGAAGAATATTTAAAGAAGATATTGCGGATACTTCCGGCAATATGGTATGGGCAAATGACAACAGAACCTTGTTTTACAGCGTTAAGGACGAGTCATTGCGTTCATGTCGAGTGATGCGTCATTTTCTTGATACCGAACCATCTCATGATGTAGAGGTGTATTATGAGGAGGATTCCACATTTTATACATTTGTGTCTAAAACCAAGTCCGGCAGATTTATTGTTATCAATAGTGAGAGCACAATGTCATCGGAAAGCCGTTTTATCGATGCAGATACTCCGAATGCTGAATTCAAACTGTTTCAGAAAAGGCAACCTGATATGTTGTATGGCATAGGACACTATGGAGACATGTTTTATATTCATACCAATGCTGACGGTACCCGTAATTTCAAGATGATGAAGACTTCAATAGATGCTACAGAGATGTGTAACTGGGAAGAAGTAATACCTCATCGCGATGATGTGTTGTTGGAAAATTTCAGTCTTTTTTCTGATTATGTTGTCCTTGAAGAACGTTATAAAGGCTTGTTGCAACTGCGTATAGTGTCGTGGGACGGCAAGGAAGATTATTATTTGGATTTCGGAGAGCCGGCATATACTGCAGAGACGGCTTCAAATCCGGAGTTCGACACTCATTTGCTGCGTTATGTATATACTTCGATGAAGACTCCGGATACCGTATTCCAATATGATATGAAAAACAAGAAAAAAGAGATATTGAAACAGAAGACGGTGGTAGGAGGTTATGATGCCTCTCAATATGTAACGGAACGTTTTTGTGTTCCTTCTCATGATGGTGTCGAGGTGCCTGTTTCTTTGGTTTATAAGAAAGAATTAAGAAGAAATGAGGGTAATCCGTTAGTATTATATGGTTATGGTTCTTATGGAAACAGTCTTGATGCTTATTTTTCTGTGGCACGATTAAGCATGTTGGACCGTGGTTTTGTATGGGCTATAGCTCATGTCAGAGGAGGAGAAGAGATGGGGCGTCAATGGTATGAAGATGGTAAATTGCTTAAAAAAAAGAATACTTTTCTCGATTTTATCGCTTGTGGCAAATATCTCGTAGAGCATGGTTATACCTCGTATGACAAGATGTTTGCCATGGGTGGCAGTGCAGGAGGTCTGCTCGTGGGTGCTGTTGCCAATATGGCACCTCAGATGTGGCGCGGCATTATAGCACAGGTCCCTTTTGTCGATGTTCTTACTACAATGTTGGATGAGTCTATTCCTCTTACTACCGGAGAATATGATGAATGGGGGAATCCCAATGAAAAGGTATATTACGATTATATGCTTTCATATTCGCCATACGACAATGTGGAATATAAGGATTATCCCGCCATGTTGGTGACTACCGGATTACATGATAGTCAGGTACAGTATTGGGAACCAGCCAAGTGGGTCGCGAAACTGAGATATTGCAAGACTGACAATAATGTTTTGTTTCTTAAAACAGAAATGGATTATGGACATGGTGGTGCCTCAGGTCGTTTTGAGGCTTATAAGGAAGTGGCAATGGAGTATGCATTTATGTTGGACCAATTAGGTATTGATAGATAAAATATCATTTTTAATTTAGGGGCATATCAAACAAATCTGATATACCCCTACATTTAAACTTGCTTTATTTGTTATTAGTGATTGGAGATAGAAGATAATAACCCCATGCTTCCATTGAAAGTCTTTTGTTTATGGTGATGATTTTGTCTGTAAACAGGTTTTTATAGTTGCCTTTCAGGTTGATGTCAAGTTCTAATGGTTTATCGCTTAAATTGGCTATCGTTATTACGCAGTTCTCACCTTTTGTACGCTCAAATGCCAACACCTTGTCAGGATGATTGGTGATAAAAGTTTTGAGTTTTCCTCCGTTGTTCCCATTGGCGAGAGCCGGGTTGGAATGTTTTATTGCATTGAGTTTACGGTAAAACGTACTGTATTTTGGATTGTCAATCCATTGTATGCTGTCTTTTTCAAAGAATTTCAGACGTCTTGCGAGACCTATTTCTTGTCCGTTGTACATCATTGGTATGCCGGGCAGACTGTAGGTAAGCACAGCGAATGCTTCTACTCCGTCTCCAAGTCGTTCTATTTCAGAACCGTTCCATGCATTTTCATCATGATTGGAAGTGAATAACATTTTGTATGCTCTCTTTTCGAAGTTGTGCATGTTGGTACCTATATAATTGGCAAGGTCTTTGGCATCTCTCTTGCCTTTTGCAATGTCATTCATCAGATGATGCATCACCCAACCGTAGTTGGCATCGAAGGCTTTGTATGTAAGAGTGCTGTCTTGTTCGTCTTCTGCCAACATGAAAAGCGGCTTGACGCTGTCAAGAGCAGCTGTGGCTTCTTCCCAAAAAGAAGTGGGCACCATACCGGCCATGTCGCATCTGAAACCGTCGATGTCAAAATTGATAACCCAATATTTCATGTCATTGATCATGCGTTGTCTGAGTTCGGCATTGTCGTAGTTAAGTTCTACGACGTCTGTCCAGTCTTCCGGTATTACGAGGTCTCCGTATATGTCATATTCATACCAGTCGGGATATTGGCTGAGATAAATATTGTCCGGTGAAGTATGGTTGGCGACCCAGTCCAGGATGACTTTCATGCCTAAGTTGTGTGCCTTGTCGATGAAGTTTTTTAGGTCCTTGGCATTGCCGAGTTCAGGGTTGATTTCAGTATAGTTTTTTACAGCGTAAGGACTTCCGAGACTGCCTTTGCGGTTGACTTCTCCAATGGGATAAATAGGCATGAGCCATATTATATCGATACCTAAATTCTTTAATCGGGGAAGGTGTTCCGCTGCTGCGTTGAAAGTGCCTTTTTTTGTGAATTGACGTACATTCATCTCATAAAGTACTGCATTCTCAGTCCATGATGGTGGAGCGTCTATGATGGTGGCACTGCTGTTTGTTTCTGTTCTCGTATTGCAACTTGAAATGGCGAGAAGAATTGAAATTAAGATAATAGGTGATTTTTTCATGATGTTATTATTGTAATTCAAGTATTAATGCGTTGTGAGGTTTTATTGTGACAGGATTTTTAATATCATATCTTTTATTTGTTATTATGTCTTTACCTGTATGATAATGACGTAATATCTCGTTATAACGTTCTGTGTCTATGGTCATCTCATCATCGTTATTGTTGAGGATCACCATGACGGCGTCGTTGTCGTTATATCTGAAGTAGGTATATATTCCGTCATGAGGTATGAAATGCAGCAGTTTTCCGTTTTGCAAAACATCAGAATTTTTGCGATAGTTAAGTAATGTTTTCATATAGTTGCGAGCCTCGTATGCCATGACGCTGTCAACATCATCAGTTATTGTGTTGAAATCTTGTCTCATTTTGCCATGACCGTTCCATTCGAAGCCGGTGTTCAACAATTCTGTACCCATCCAAATCTGTGGTATTCCTCTTGTCGTCAAAAGAAAGGCAGTTGCCATTTTCCATTTGTCGAAGTCTTTGTTTATAAGTGAAAATATCCTGCTTAAGTCATGGTTGTCCATAAAAATCAAGATCTTATAAGGATCGGGATATGCAAAATCCTGGCTGAGTGATTCATAAAGTGCAGCCATGCCGCTGTCCCAGCCTTCATCAGTGGTGAATGCCTTGACAATAGCACCTTGTAAAGGGAAATCCATAACAAAATCGAGATTACTGTCATTGCCGTAGAAGTCGTTATCCTGCCAGAAAGCTACTTGTGTTTTGTTGTTGAGCCATGCCTCACCTACTATGCTGAGATTGGGATATTCTTCTTTCATACGCAGCATCCACTGTTTCATGAATGCTTCGTCAGAATACGGGTAGGTATCCATACGTATGCCATCGAGGTCTGCATATTCAACCCACCATATTGCATTTTGAATCAAATAGTTGGCAACTAAAGGATTCTCCTGGTTAAGGTCAGGCATGCTTGTGTCGAACCATCCTTTTGTCATAATATCCTTGTCGTATTGGGAACTGTATGGGTCGCTGATGACAGAACCACGGTAATTGGAGCGTGTAAAGTTGTCCCATCTGTTGATCCAACTGCTGTCCGGCAGTTCCTCATACCATCGGTGTCCTTCGCCAAAATGATTGAAAACCATATCTTTGATGACTTTAATGCCTTCCCGGTGGGCTTGGTTTACCATTTCTTTATATAATGTATTGTCACCAAAACGCGGGTCAATATTGTAAAAATCGGTGATGGCATAGCCGTGATAAGAATAAGCATCGTTGTTATTTTCGAGAACGGGATTTAGCCATAATGCTGTGTATCCCATGTCGTTGAAATAATTCATGCTGTCTATGATACCTTGTATGTCGCCTCCATGACGACCGTCAGGGTCAAGGAGATTTGTTTTCTCTTTCATTCTTATGATATTGTCATTTTTTTTATCCCCATTGACAAAACGGTCCGGCATGAGAAGGTATATCACGTCAGAAGTGTCGAACCCTTGTCGTTCTGAAGACATCGGTTTGCGTTCTTGAAGAATATATGGCACTTTGTATGTTTTGCCTTTTTTTGTGAAGATGAAATCGAGAGTGCCGGCTTGCGCACTTTCATCTATGACAATATCTATAAAAAGATAGTTCGGATTACTTGTCTTGATAATATCTTTTATTGTTACAGAATTGCTGTTACATTTTACCTCATAGCTGCTTATGTCTTTACCATAAATCATGAGCTGTAATTCCGGATTTTTCATTCCTACCCACCAGGAAGGAGGTTCTATGATAATGTCTATGTTTTTGCAGTTTGTTTTATTGAGACATATTATCGTCAGTAATATTAATAGGTATATACGCATCATTGGTTTTTTGAAAACAAAGGTAAATCATGGAAATATATTGCAGCTTCGCGAAGTACGTTATCATAACTGTCGGAACTGTGAATGACATTATGAATGGAATCTGTGCTGTATCTTTTACGATATTTATCTTTGATGTCATTGACAGCTTCTATTGCAGTATCTCTGTCACTGAATGGCGACAATACTGCCATGCCTATGCTGTCGTCGCTACTCATATAATGTATAAGTTCATCAAAAAAATCCTTGTTTTTGTGCATCACATACAATTCTTTAGCTTCATCCAAGGTGAGTCTTTTGCGCTCTGCTTCAATGATGGTGAAGTCGCGCATGCGAAGTTCTTTTGCAATTTCATCATAATGTTCGAGAAAATGAGGCTTGATGATGATAAATCCATCATAATAAATCTGTCTATAGTCCCGGCTTTTATCTTTGGTTGTTAATAATGTATCGTTCATGTTTTTTCTGAATAAACATTTCAAACACTTAAATGTTTGATGTTTTTTCTTTTTGAAGGAGGTTTATTTGTAAAATTTGAATAATAATAAGGTTAAAAGTGTGAAATAATCGTTTTTTTTGGTACTTTTACATTTTAAATTTGTTACACAATAAAAAACATGAATATTTATCAGCTTTTTCCTCGTGTTTTCGGAAACAAGAATGATAATACTGTCTTTGACGGGGACAAAAAGAAGAACGGATGCGGCACTTTTGCCGATATTGACGATACAGCCATTGAGGCTCTTAAGTCATTGGGAATAACGCAAATATGGCTTACCGGCGTATTGCGTCATGCTTCGCTGACAGCATATCCTGAGCTTGGTATTAATGCCACACACAGGCAGATAACCAAGGGTAAAGCAGGATCTCCATACGCCATAGTGGACTATTATGACATAGACCCGGACCTCGCCATCTGCCCTGATAAGAGAATGAAAGAGTTTGAGGAATTGGTGCGACGTATTCATGATCATGGTCTTGAAGTGATTATCGATTTTGTTCCAAATCATCTTGCGCGTGAATATAAGTCTATTTGTCGCCCGGAGGATGTAGAGGATTTTGGTGCTCATGACAATGTCATGGTGTCCTTTTCTACTAATAACAACTTCTATTATTGCCCTCAGCAGAAGTTTGTTTTGCCGTATGGTGTTGCATCTGATGTTTCCGACTATCAGGAATATCCTGCCAAGGCTTCCGGTAATGATGTGTTCGTTCCGACTCCATCTGTCAACGACTGGTATGATACCGTGAAGTTGAATTATGGTATTGATTATAGAGACGGCAGGACTTATTTTGAAGATATTCCGGATACGTGGCATAAAATGTTACATGTGTTGCGTTTTTGGTGTGGCAAGGATATTGACGGCTTTCGTGTCGATATGGCAGAAATGGTGCCTGTCGAGTTTTGGGCTTGGGTGTTGGATAAGATTCATAGAGAATATGATGTGGTGATGATAGCTGAGATTTACCGTCCCGATTTGTATCGTCGTTATTTGGATGCCGGTTTCGATTATCTTTATGATAAAGTCGGATTGTACAATACTTTGGAGAACATTTGTCGTCACAAACAAAGAGCGGATAGTATTACGGATACGTGGAAGGCACTAAACGGTTTGGACGACAGGATGTTGCGTTTTATGGAGAATCATGATGAACAGCGAGTGGCTTCTGAACATTTTTATGGTGATTCTTTCAAGGCTCTGCCTGCTGTGACAGTGTCGGCATTGATGAATAGAGGCCCTTTTATGATATATGATGGACAGGAGAGCGGAGAGGATGCCCGAGGCTCAAACGGGTTCAGCGGAGATGATGGCAGAACGTCGATTTTTGACTATGTCACAATGCCAAAACATCAGCGTTGGATGAATAATGGAGCTTTCGACGGAGGCGGATTTGACAAACAACAGAAAAAGTTGTATGAATTTTACAAACGATTGCTTAATTTGCGTCTTGACAGCGATGCCATACGTCGTGGAGAGTTTTACGACCTTATGTGGGCTAATCCGTGGTATTCTGATTTCGACCCGCAATTTGTATATGCTTTTTTGCGTTATTATAATAATGACAGGCTTCTTGTCGTCGTTAATTTCAATGACAAGGAGTGTCGTGATGTGAAAGTGAAGATCCCTTCCGATGCATTGTCATTGATGAAGGTAGATGTGAACAGCAGGTGGATATTGCATGATGTCTTTAATGCTAATAAAATTGATGTTGATATTCATACTGTTGATAATGAGGGAGTAACTTTGTTACTTGAACCTTCTGATGTCAAGGTTATGTCGTTGAGAGAGGTTTTATAGAAAAGTGATGTTGTAATTGTTAATATAGCAAGGTATGTTGGATATAGTAAAACAAGATGCATGGTTGGAGCCTGTGGCGCAGGCTGTCCTGGAACGCTATGAACGTTATCAGCGTCGTTATGACGAATTGGTACAGCAGTATGGCAGTCTTGCAAACTTCGCTACTGCGCATAAGTTTTTCGGATTCAATTACGATAAAATGCGGCATGGGTGGTGGTATAGAGAGTTTGCTCCTGCAGCATCTTATTTGTCTTTGACAGGCGATTTTAACGGGTGGCAACGTTATGATCATCCTCTCGAAAATGTGGGCAATGGTATCTGGGAATTGTTTCTTCCTGATGCTCAGTATGCCGGACGTCTCGTTCACGGCAGCCTTTTGAAAGTCATAGTGCAGTCGAGTATTGGAGAAATGGAACGAATCCCCACATACATAAGAAGAGCAGTACAAGACCCTGTTACTCATGATTTTACAGGTCAGTTTTGGAATCCTCCACACCCTTATGTCTTTAAATATGATAGCCCTTCCAATAAAAAAGATCCTCTTTTTATTTATGAAGCCCATATTGGCATGGCACAGGAAAAAGAAGGCGTCGGAACTTATGACGAGTTTAGAATCAATGTGTTGCCTCGTATTAAAGAAGATGGATACAATGCTTTGCAATTGATGGCTATAGCGGAACATCCTTATTATGGCTCTTTCGGTTATCATGTATCCAATTTCTTTGCCCCGAGTTCTCGTTTCGGTACTCCGGAAGAACTTAAAATGTTGATTGATGAAGCTCATCATCTCGGTATCAAGGTTATTATGGATTTGGTACATTCTCATACGGTGAAGAATACAAGAGAGGGTATCAATCTGTTTGATGGTACGGATTATCAATATTTTAAGACTGGTAAAGAAGGCTATCACCCGCTATGGGACTCAAGACTGTTCGATTATGGCAAAGAAGATACTTTGCGTTTCCTTTTGTCAAATGTCCGTTATTGGTTGGAAGATTTCAACTTTGACGGTTTTCGGTTTGATGGTGTGACTTCCATGTTATATCTTGACCATGGTATGGGAGTCGTTTTCGATGACCCATGGAAATATTTTGGCAATAATGTGGATAAGGATGCCGTGGTATATTTGCAATTGGCAAATGTGTTGACTCATGGGCTGAAACATGATGCCGTGACTGTTGCGGAAGATGTCAGTGGCATGCCGGGATTATGTACAGACGTGAAAAGCGGAGGCATCGATTTTGATTACAGACTCGGCATGGGTTTGCCTGATTTTTGGATTAAAGTGCTGAAAGACTATACTGATGAACAATGGAATATGGGAGAGTTTTTCCATGTGATGAACGACAGGCTGCCCAATATGAAGACAGTGGCTTACTGTGAATCTCACGACCAGGCTCTCGTGGGTGATAAGACCTTGGCTTTCAGACTTATGGATAAAGAGATGTATGATTTTATGGATTTGAAATCTCAAAATATCATCATAGACCGTGGCATGGCTCTTCATAAAATGATACGTTTTCTGACAATAACTGTTGGTGGTGAGGCATGGCTTAATTTCATGGGTAACGAGTTCGGTCATCCGGAATGGATAGATTTTCCTCGTCCGGAAAACAACCTCAGTTATCATTATGCGCGCCGCCAGTGGTCTCTTGTCGATGCCGATTATCTCAGATATCATTTCCTTAACGACTTTGACAAGGCAATGCTCGCTTTTGTCAAACGGCATAAATTGATGTCTTCCCAAATGGCTTGGCTTTTAAATGCTGATGAGGACAATAAAACATTGGTATATGAACGCAACAGACTCGTTTTTGTGTTTAATTGGGGAGTAAAATCCATTCCGGATTATGAAATCAACGTGAAGGAAACAGGCGATTACCGTATGATTTTTACTACCGATGACGTTGAATTCGGTGGATTTGGCAATATTTCCCATGATGTGTCATTCCCTACTGAAAGACGGGAGGACCATGTTATTATGAAGATTTATAATGTAAGCCGTACTGCTGCGGTGTATGAGAAAATTTAAAAAAAAGGTTTTTTATTTTGAAAAATATTACTTTGTTTTTTTGCACGCTTTTTGATAGTTATAATTATGGAAATAAATAAAAAGGAGGATATTATGAAGACATTGAAAATAATGGTTTTGGCAATGACTCTTGTTTTTTCTGTCGGTTTAAAGGCACAGACGGATATTCAATATTATGAACCGGAATTGCTGATGGTGTCACAACCTACCATGCAATATTATTCTAATATGGATACAGACTTCCTGAGGTTGTATTTTGATGTGCAGAATATAGGTTCTGATACATACAAAGGAGATTTTATGATATTGCTTGAACCGGATACGGAATATTATTATGCTGTAAAGAGAATAAAAGTCAAGGCCGGAAATATCAAGAGAATAAAAATCGATATAGATTTGAGGAATGTATATTATGATAATTATTATACAGTTATGCCAATATATGAATATATGGGCGAGTGGTATCCGTTGACCATGTATGAGGATTTTGAACCTCTCGTGATATGTGTCAATAATCCGCCTTCAGTGACATATATCGTAAAATCTGCTCCTCCGGTGCCTACTTATTATCATATTGATGTGCGTCTTCACAGACCTCCTTACTATGGTTATTATACCACTTACGGATATGTGACAGCGGGATATGCACGTCCTTATGGTGTGATAATTCAAGGTGGTCCGCAATATCAGTCAAATGTCAGACCTCATAATAATAATAACACTGTAACGAGACCTTCATCTTCAAGTGGAGGTGTTCATGTAAACAATACTTTGCCATCATCGGCAGGTTCTCAAATTAGGAACAGACGTCCGGCAACATCGGTGAATAATGTGTCATCGGCAAGACCTTCAGTCAATAGTCGTTCTGAAAGGAAAACAACAACATCGTCAAGTCGTCCTACGACATCTTCAAATACTTCGAGTGCTACAACGACAAATCGCTCTACCACAACGACAACTACAATAAATTCCGGAACAAGAACAAATACGACAAATCGTTCTTCAGTTAATACGACAAATCGCCCAACGACAAATACAACAAACCGGACGACAACGATAAATAGTGGTACGACTAATAACTCTACGCCAAGAGTTAACAATAATACAAACAATTCAAGCTCTAACAATACAAGAAATAATAACAGGTCTTCAACTGTAAAAGTCAAAAAAAATACAACTAACACTTCTACTTCGTCATCATCGGGAAGAAGAAAATAATAGTATCCTTAATGGATTTTGTTATTTGTCAATAAGGACGTATCATTATGATTATTTGATACGTCCTTGTCGGTTTGGTGAATTTACGTTGACGAAAATCAAAATTGGTTTATTAAACCTTGTTAGATGACGCATGTGAGTTGTTTAAATGTTGCTGTGACAATTTGTATTTTATACTCATTCTAAATATGACAGTGTTTTAAGATAAGGTGATGATTTACAATTCTGTTTTTTAACAGTTAAATGTAAAAACAGAGATAAAAGATGATGATATGTTTAGTTTTGATGATATATTGTTATAGATGTTGAAAAAATATATATTTTTGTACCATCAAAGGCAGAATTAAGTCTGTCTTAATAAAATGACTGTTAATTAAAATTATTATTAATCAATTAAAATTCAACATTATGATGAAAAAATTATTTTTCACTTTAGTTTTTGTGGCAGCAGCATTTTTCTGCAACGCACAACTTTTTGTAGGTGGTAATATAGGATTGGGAACAACCGCTAATAAAGTGACTGCAAATTCCACAACAACCGATGGTCCTAAAAGTTTTACTTTCTATTTTAACCCAAGTGTCGGTTATATGTTTAATGATAATATGGGTGCCGGTATTGTATTGGGTTTTTCAACAACAACTGTTAAGGAGAAAGAATTGAATGAGGAATTAAAGGGAACATTGAATTCATTTAGTGTGTCTCCATATTTCCGTTATGTTTTCGCTAATTTTGGCGATATCGATTTGTATGCGGATGCTATGTTTACATATTCGTATGCTAAAACAAAAGGTACTGCTGCTAATACAACAGTCGATATTAACAAGACCAATATTTGGGGTGTTTCTGTTGTACCGGGTATTTCATATTCCTTGACAGACAATATTTTGTTCTACAGTAATCTCAACCTCCTTCAATTAGGTTATCAATCTATAAAGGAAACAGAGTTTGGTGAATTTTCCAATTTAGATGTTGAAACGATTGACAACAATTTCTATTTTGGAGTTAACAATAATTCGCCTATTACATTGGGTATTATTTACGTGTTTTAATAATATTTGATTTTTTAAGTATAATGAGTGTGTCGTATTTTGTTCGGCACACTTTTTTGTATAATATTATAGGAAGTAGTTGCTTATCAAAGAGTGTTTTTAGATATGTTTTTTGATGCATATAAAATAACAGTTGGACAAATAATCCAACTGTTATTTTTGAAATTGTCAACTGTTGCAACCGCCGTCACAACAACAGCCACAATCGTTGTTGTCTTCGGTATCGCAACAGCTGCCGTGGCAATGCCCACAGCCGCAATCTATGTCTGAAGCATCGCGAACCTCAAGAATCTTTCCTGTGAAATATAGTGGCACTCCCGCCAATTCATGGTTGAAATCGACAGTGACAGTAGAGTCGTGAATCTCTTTCACAATACCGGGGAAAGGTTGAGAACCGTCGCCGGAACTGAACCAAACTTGTGCTCCTTCTTTGCATAATTCGGTATTCAATACTCCGTTGTTCATAAAAATCTCTTTGTTGACATCCATAAGTCTGGTCTCGTCAAATTCGCCATATCCTTCTTTAGGAGTAAGAGGGAAGCTGAATGTGTCGCCGGGCTCGAGATCCATAAGGTTTTCTTCAAATTTTGGAAGCAACATGCCCTTGCCTAAAATGGCATCAAAAGGCTTGTCTTCTTTGACTTCCTGTATAATCTCTCCGTTTTCATTCTCACGACGCAAGATATACGTCATGGTGACCAATGTGTTTTTTGCTATCTTCATTATTCTATATTTATGTTGTAATTTAAAACGATTCAAATGTCAGTATGTTCCGAATATCTTTCGCAAAAGCCATTCGACAGTCAGCAAAATCATGATGATGAAGAAAATACCTTTCAATTGTATTAAATCATCATAACGGGTCTCTTGTCTTGATATTGATGTAATCCTTTTGTCATGATTGAGGTCTTCGAATAAAGAATCCATGTCGTTGAGCAAATATGCTTTAGCACCGGTATGTTCAGCAATGAGTGACATTCTGCTATGGTTGGCAGTAACGTCTTGTGCCTCGATGCTCGTTGCGATGACTTCAAAATTGCCTTGAGTTTTGTATTGTATGTTGCCTGAAGTGGCTTGTGCAGTATAAGAATACGTGCCTTCCGGCAAGATGCCGGCATTTAGAATATATCTGTTTTCGTCTTTAGAGAAAATAAAGTCGAAAGTTTCTTTGGTGTGTTTGTTGAACATACGTATCATCAGTTCAGGCTCGTTGATGAGTTCTCCGGCAGGATTCAACATTTCTGCGGTAAAACGTATCTTTTCGTTGTTTTGATAACTTTCCTTGTGGAAAATGTCCAGTTCTTTGTCTTTGTCAATAATCAGATAACGCACTGTTTTACTGATTAATTCGTCAAATCCGGAATGATTGTCGTTTTTGAAATAATCATACAATCTCCATTGCCATATTCCTGTACCAAAAAGAAAAGCTGTCTTTCTTCCTTCAGGGTCGGTGGTGAATGTCAAAAGAGGAAATTGTGTCTGCATGTCACCAATATTTGCAAAAATAAGATCTTCTCGTCCCATGTTGAATGACATTTCAGTATGTTGTACAGCAAGGGGTGGAAATGTTGTTATCTGTTCTTTCAATTTACTTTCTGTATTGAAAAGAGCGAAATTGTTGTTGTAGCGTGCTTTGACTTCCAGAACGGATTGAACGGCTCCTTTTTTCAAACTTACGGCATTTTGAATCTTGTTAATTTCTTCATAATCAGTATTTTTGCCTATTATTGTCAAGATGGGAAGTTTTTTATTGTCACCCAATATGTGTTTCAATGATTCGAAAGATGCCATGGATGTATATGGTATCTGGTGCAATATCAAGAGGTTATAATCCGACAGGTCTTTTATGTCGTTTACATCGAAGATAATTTGCATGTCGAAATTGTCGCCAAGTGTGCTTTTTATTGCTGCAATATCAGGATGAGGGGCTTGAGCAATACACAGTATTTTGTATTTGCGATCCAAGACATCGACAAAGAAACGTCGTCTGTTGTTTTTTGTCTGTATTTCATTTTTCAGCCCGTCAACAAAAACCTCAATCTGCATACTTCCTTCATTATTGGCCTGCAACATGAAGTCTATGGTTTGGGAAAATCTATCGGTATTTATCGTAATGTTCTTGCTGTCAACTATCTCATTGTTGACTTTGATACTAATGTTCATTGTTTCATTCCTGCAGTTTACGGCATTGACTGTAGCTCTGATTGGGAAAGACATTCCTGAAGAAACTGTTTTATTGTATCTCACGTCATTTACGAGAAAATCCGGGTGTCTCGTAGTATCACCGAGAGTCACGGCATAAATAGGGAATGGATAGTTTTCAGTACGCAATTCAGGTGCTATTCCTCTATTGTAAATGCCATCAGACAATAGTAATACGGCTCCGACATTTTTTTTCGAATAAAGACGTCGTATCCTTTCAAAAGCATAATCGATGTCAGTATAATTCTCTTCAAAATTGATGCTGTCACCTTCTGTTAAAGACTCACCTATGAGGTATATGTCAACGTTATAATCCTCTAATAGTCTGTCTTTCAAATTATTAAATAACTCAGGATATTCGTTTTCGAAAAATGAAGAGTCACTGCCGGAAACCAACGAAGCGCTGTTGTCTTGCAATACAACCAATATGGGGTCTTCTGTGATACTCGTCTTTTGTTTAATGACAGGATTGAAAAACAGTAGTATAAGCAATGCTGTCGCCAATGTCCTTAATAAAAACAACAATACTGCAAGTTTTATACTGTATTGACGTTTTTTGTCGAACAGATAAAGCAACGAGGCATAAATGACACCTATTAATAAAGCGATAACTATCAACCACATATTATCGATGAGTTCTCTTGCTTCGGATAGTCAGAATATCGACTGAAATATATGAAGATTTCAAAAAATCCGATGATTTTATTTTGCTTGCAAAGATAATAATTTTCTTTCTTGTTTTGGAATGAATCAAAATAAAATGTTTATCTTTGTAAAAGATTTTTAGGATTTTTTAACAAAAATCAATACAATTGATAACAAAATCCGTTATTTTTTCGTTTAGAAAATTGAAAAGAAGTTTTTATATTTTTAAAATATCGATTATCAATATTATATATAATAATCTTTAGTTTTATGAATGATGTTGAATTTGAACAAGAGGTTAACAGATGTGTGGATTATCTTAAGCAAGGCAAGGTGATTTTGTATCCCACCGATACTATTTGGGGATTAGGTTGCGATGCTACTAACAGTAAGGCTGTGGAACGGCTTTTTAGGATAAAAAACCGTCCTTTAGGTAAAGGGCTTATAATACTTGTTGACAGCATAGAAAGGATATCCGACTATGTGGTGAATATGCCTGCGGTTGCAAGAGACCTTATTGCTGCTGCTCATAATCCTTTAAGTATAATATATTCTGAATCAAAGGGATTAGCGAAAAATATTTCGGCAGACGGTACTGTTTGTGTCAGAGTGACTACAAACGAGTTGTGTAAGGAGATTATCAAGAAATTTGGTCGTCCTATTACATCTACTTCGGCGAATATCAGTGGAGACCCCTCTCCTCTGTATTATGACGAGATTTCTGAAAATGTCAAACAATTAGTCGACTATGAAGTGCTGTTGTTTCATGATGTGTTGACAAAGCCTAAGCCTTCCACAATAATAAGACTGTTTGAAGATAATACTTTTAAAGTTATCAGGTCATGATTTGCTGAACAGAATTTTTCGATGTTTGTTATTAAATAAATATAGTATATGAGATATTTGAGATTTTGTTTTTTTATAGTATTGGTTTTCGTGTATTGTTGCGATGCAATGTCGCAAAACAATATTTCTGTGAATGAAAAAGAGACTTTGCAAAAACTTGGCACCACATTGTATATTATAGATAATTTTTATGTGGACAGTTCAGACCTGAAAAAGGTTACAGAAGATGCAATTGTGGGAATGTTGAGAGATTTAGACCCGCATTCGGCTTATATTTCTAAAGAGGATGTTGAGAAAGCCAATGAAAAACTTGTTGGCAGTTTTGAAGGTATTGGAGTGACATTTCAACTTTTGCGTGATACAATACTCGTGGTATCTCCGGTATCAGGAGGACCTTCTGAGAAAGTCGGCATCATGGCTGGTGACAAAATTGTCAAAATAGATGGGGAGAGTTCTG
This sequence comes from Bacteroidales bacterium Phil6, assembly GCA_002633315.1. GTDB lineage: Bacteria > Bacteroidota > Bacteroidia > Bacteroidales > F082 > Limimorpha > Limimorpha avicola. The sequence continues at coordinate 48,264 of NWBN01000008.1, read as the reverse complement.
TCGGCAAGAAAGTTGATAACGATTATGTTACCAAACGTTTGAGGGGGAAGAAAGGGTCTAAGGTACTTCTGACAATAAAGAGGGGAGATGAGAAAGAACTTATTGATTTTGAGGTTGTCAGAGATAAGATACCCTTGAATAGCATAGATGCGGCGTTTATGTTGGACAAAAATGTAGGATATATCAGACTTGACAGATTTGCCAAGTCATCGGCAGATGAGTTTAGAGCTTCGTTGGAAAAACTGAAAGAACAAAATATGAAGTCGTTGATTTTTGATTTGAGAGGTAATTCGGGCGGTTATCTCAATATAGCAGTAGAACTGTGTAACGAGTTCATAGACAAGGATAAGGTGGTGGTTTATACCGAAGGATTGCATTCTCCCAAAGTTGTAGAAAAGACAAAAGGTAACGGCAATTTTGTAAATGGAGGGCTTGTGGTGCTTATAGACGAGGGCTCTGCTTCGGCGAGTGAGATAGTGTCCGGAGCAGTGCAGGATTGGGACAGAGGCGTGCTTATCGGTCGCCGCTCTTTTGGTAAAGGCTTGGTACAGAGACCTTTCATGCTGCCGGATGGTTCTCTAATACGTCTGACAACGGCTCGCTATCATACCCCTACCGGCAGATGTATCCAACGCTCGTATGATAATGGTGCAGATGATTATTACAAAGAACTGACTAAACGATACAATCATGGAGAGTACTATCATGCTGACAGCATACAGTTCCCTGATTCTCTCAAATATGCAACGATGAAAAACGGTAGGACGGTTTATGGTGGAGGCGGTATAATGCCCGATATTTTCATACCTGTCGATACAACGTTTTCATCGAGGTTATATACTGATGTCCTTAGGAAAGGAGTCATGAACCGTTATGTTATGGATTATGTACTTGAAAACAGAGACGCAGTCAAAGAAAAATATCCTGCGTTTGAATCCTACAATGACAGCTTTGAAATTACAGATTCCATGATAGATGATTTGCGGACATTGGCAGAAAAAGAAGGCGTGACCTGGGATGATGAACAGTACAAACGTTCGGAAAAGTTGTTGAAAATGCAGATTAAAGCATTGATAGCCAGAAATATATGGGATATCGAGAATTATTATCAAGTAACTATGCGTGAGGATGATGCCGTAAAAAAAGCTCTTGAGGTTCTTCACAATAAAAGAATGTATAATGACATTTTGAATGGTAAATAATGATAATTATCCGACTTTCAAATATCAGCCTCTTTGACAATAACGTTGAAGAGGCTTTGTTTATGTTGTCAGTGGATTGAGAGATATAAAAAAGCTGTACGTTTAATACTATTGTGTATAAAAAGTTTTAAAAAAACCAAAAAAATATTTATTTTTTTTGATAGAATGATTATCTTTGCAAATTGAAAAGTGTGATTGTGAAAAGTGATTTTGCTTGTGAAGTGTGGTTGAAAGGACAAAAACAGAATTATACTTTATGTTGAGATCTTTTGAATAGATGCGTTTTCGTAAAACATATTAGGGAAATTAAGATAGATATAAATAATTTTTAACCAATAATTTAACAAGTTTCAGATGAAAAGATTACAGAATTTTACTTTTAGGAAAATGGCAATGACTTGTGTCATGTTTTTGTTAAGCATGTCACTTTTTGCTCAAAGTCATATCGACCTTAATCCGTCGAATGCCAAAGGTGTTCACTCATCAAACATGTCGATGAAAGGTTTTAATGCCACATTCTCTATCAATAGTATAGAGGCTGGTAATGTCAATACCGAAAAAGGCGTGTTTTCAATCTTAAGTTTTAACAACTCAATTCCATCAGGAGAGGCAGGATCACCTCAATTGCCTGTTATTCGCGAGTTGTTGGCAGTTCCTTTCGGTTCGACACCGGTAGTCACAATTAAAAATTATACTACTAAAGAGTATAAATTATCAGAATACGGTATTGAAAAGGTGTATCCCAATCAACCGTCTGTAAGAAAAGATATTAATCCTGAGGATGTAGAGTTCGTTTACAATGCAGCATCATATAATGCAAGATCTTATAATGAACGTCCCATAGCGGAAGTCGAGGTTCTCGGAACTATGCGTGGCATACAAATAGGTACTCTTCAGGTTAATCCTGTAAGTTATAACCCTTCAAACAATACTATCCGTGTCTATAATGACATTGAAGTGGAAGTGACTTTCAACGATGCAGATATCCAGTTGACTGAGAATACATTAATTAATACGTTCAGTCCTTATTTTAGTATAGTATATCAACAGTTATTCAACAACAGGGCAATACAGGATGTTTATGATGACCATCCTGATTTATGGATGTCACCTGTCAAGATGCTTGTTATTGCAAACCGTATGTTTGAAGAATCCATGCAGCCATGGATTGAATGGAAAACCATGAAAGGTATTTATCTTGACGTTAATTATACTGATGAGATTGGTACTTCAAGTGCTGATATAAAACAATTTATAAAAAACAAATATGATGAGGGGGTGGCAGCAGGTCAGGCTCCTACTTTTGTTGTCATTTTCGGCGACGAAGACCAGGTGGCTCCTTCGACGAATTCTGCTTCTGAAACTCACATGGTGTCAGACCTTTATTATGGTACTGTCGATGATGATTATTTTCCTGATATGTATTACAGCCGTATGTCGGCCGAGACAACGGCACAGATGGATGCTATTATCAATAAAATTTTGGTTTATGAACAATATACCATGCCGGATCCTTCCTATCTGAATAATGTATTGTTGATTGCCGGTGCTGATAGTTATTGGAATCCATTGGTGGCACAACCAACCATAAATTATGCTACAACATATTATTTTAATGAAGAACATGGTTTTGATAATGTATATGCGTATCTGAATAATTATACAGGATGTTATGAACATTTGAATACCGGAGTCGGTTTTGCCAACTATACGGCTCATGGTGGTGACACAAGTTGGGCAGATCCTTCATTTACAGTTAATGATGTACATAACCTCACAAATACGGGCAAGTATTTTTGGGCAATGGGAAACTGCTGTGTTGCCGGTAACTGGGGTTTTACATCTGAGTGTTTTGCCGAGGCGATGATTCGTGCTGAAGAAAAAGCTGCTTTTGGTTATATAGGTTCTGTACCTAATACATATTGGTATGAAGATTATTATTTTGGTGTAGGTGCTACATCTCAGGTAAACGGACAGATGCCGTTGTATGAAAATACCACAATGGGTACTTATGATGCCATGTGGCTTGATGGTATGTATAATACCCTTTCATCAACAGCTTTTGTCGGTAATCTAGCAGTATGTTATGCGACAGAAAGTGGTTATGAGATTTCTGTAGGTCCTTTGTATTATTGGGAAGCTTACCATGTATTTGGTGACGGTTCTGTGATGCCTTATCGTACACAACCTGAAGTGAATGATGTTTCGCACCTTCCAACATTGCCGATAGGTGTTTCGACATACTCTATTACAGCAGCTCCAGGTTCTTATGTGGGTATTTCTAAAGATGGTATCCTTTATGGAGCCGGTATGATTGATGAGACCGGAACAACGGAGATTCCGTTGACACCTATAACATCAGGCGGTGATGTAAATATTGTTGTGACACATCCTCAGTATGAACCATATATAGTTACAGTTCCTGCTGCAGCATTGGATGGTCCATACATCGTATGCAAAGGTGTTGATCTTAATGATGAAAACCAACAGGCAGATTATGGTGAGACATTGTCATTCGATATGGTTCTCGAAAATGTTGGTACCGAAACTGCAAACAATATGACAGTGACACTTTCAACAGAATCAGAATATGTAGAATTGTTGAACAGTACGGCTTCAGTGGCTACAATAGAAAATGGTTCGACATATACTATTGAAGGTGTATTTGATCTCTCAGTTAATGTCAACGTTCCTGATAAAGAAAGTGTAGTGATATTTGTTAATGTTACAGACGGTACGGATGTATGGGAGAGTAGATTTACTCTTACATTACATGCGCCTAAACTTAACATAAACGCTATATCTGCGACAGCAAATCTTGCAGCAGGTTCTGAAGGTGTTATGACAATAGAACTTGCAAATAATGGAACGAGTCCTGCCTATAATATTGTTACTGATGTATTCTCGGCAGCTCAGAATATTGAATTCGAGACCATTTCATATACAGTGGAAGTTTTAGCTGCAGGAGAAACAGCAGTTGTTGAGGCTCCTTTCAGAGTATCGGATGATACCGGAATAGGTTCTATGTTTGAAGTGGCAGTATCCGCAAATGCAGGTCATTACGGAGCTGAGGCTTCGTATCAAATTATGGTAGGTGCCATTGCTGATGACTTTGAGACAGGAGACTTCTCAAAATTCGATTGGACTTTCGAAAATTATGATTGGACAATAGATAATGAAAATTATCATTCTGGAACATATTCTGCCAGAAGTGCTCAAATATCGAACAGTCAGACAACAACGATGAAGGTTTCTGTGGAGGTGTTGGCAGAGGGAGAGTTCTCCTATTATTATAAAGTGTCTTCAGAGGAGGATTATGACATTTTGTTATTTTATATTGATAGAGAACTGGTAGATCAATTCAGCGGTTCTATAGATTGGAGTATGGCTACTTATACGGTGACGCCGGGAATCCACGAGTTCAAATGGACTTATTATAAGGACAATTCGATATCTTCAGGAGAAGATTGTGTTTGGATTGACGATGTTAAATTTCCTGCCTCTTTTGTGGTATTATCATTAGACCCGGTCACAAATCTTACTGCTGATGTGGAAGGCAATACAGTCGATTTGACATGGACAGGTGTAGCCGAGGCAGCTCATTATTTGGTATATCGCAATGGCGAACAAGTGTCGGAACAGTCATCGACAACATTCAGTGAGGCTCTTGCTGATGGTATTTATACTTATACTGTGGTTGCCGTCAATAATGAAGGTGTCATGTCAAGACCGGCTTCTGTCACTGTCAACGTCGGTACTGTTGATGTAATTGAGATAGAAGAAATACAGTTCTCTGTATATCCTAATCCTGTAAATGGCATATTGAATATCAATGCAGATGCTTGTTATGAGTATTCAATGATGAACAGTCTCGGACAAGTGGTGATGAAAGGTGTTGCATCAGGTTCAGAGCAACTTAATGTAAGTGCACTCGAACAGGGCATTTATTTCTTGCGACTTGTAGTAGATAAAAATGTTATCGTTAAAAAAGTATTGGTGAAATAAAATTGATCTTTAGTTTTATTGAGAGACTCGTGAGAACGAGTCTCTTATAACTATGAAATTAACTTTAAAATTAAATATGAAAAAAGTTCTATTTATTGTTGCAGCATTTATAATGCTATCCTTTAATGGATATTCGCAAAAATGGCATGGTATCACTGCTGAAAATCCTGTAAAACCAAAGAAAGTATTGGTGTCTTCTACAGAAAAACAAACAGTGGTTGATTTTTATTTGAGTGGATATTATTCCACTACTGTAAACACACCTGAAGGTGAGAAAATCGTGGTTACCGTTGATGACATGTATCCTATGCTTGAGAGTGGAACTCCGGATGTTCCTTTGGCATACATACCGGTATTGATTGGTGATAGAGCCGAAATGTCGGTAAGAGTATCCAATTCAGAATATGTTGATATAGAGGATGTAGAGATTGCTCCGTCAAAAGGCAATTTCAGTCGTCAGATTAATCCTGATGATGTTCCATATACATACGGAGAGATGTACCAACAGGATGCCTTCTTCCCTTCGTCACAGGTGTCTTTGGAGTCTCCATATATTTTGCGCGACTTCAGAGGTCAGAATATAATGATTTATCCATTTGCATACAATGCTGTTACCAAGACGTTGCGCGTTTATACACATCTTGAGATAGTAATGGAGAAAGTGAGCGACAATGGCGTTAATGCCAAGACAGCGCGCAAGAGTGGCGTTATTTCAATGGATCCGGAAATTAAATCGGCATACAGTAGAAGATTCATCAATTTTGAAGAAGCGACAGCAGCTAAATATGAGTTTTTGGATGATGCAGGCGAGATGCTTGTCGTATGTGCCGACAGTTACATCGAGGCCATGCAGCCGTTCGTAAACTGGAAAAACATATCAGGTCGTCCTACTACAATGGTTTCAACGTCAGAGGCAGGTAATACTGTAGAAGCAATTAAAGAATATGTCAGCGCCCTTTATAGTACAAATCCTAATCTTACTTTCGTACTTCTTGTAGGAGAATATAATGATATCAGACCTCATTCCATGACTGGCGGTTGTTCGGACAATTATATCGGTATGTTGGAAGGAAACGATTATTATCTTGAGGTTTTTGTAGGCAGATTCTCTGTAAGAAATGTGCAGGATGTGGAGACTCATGTTAATAAAGTGTTGTATTATGAACGCGACATGAAAGATGTTACCTGGGTGACGACAGGTCTTGGTGTTGCAGCTAACGAAGGAGCCGGTAGTGGCCATCAAGGTGGTGAAGCTGATTATGTGCACATGAATTATATTCGTGATACCTTGTTGCATTATACATATAGTGATGTGAAATGTCAATATTCAGGAGTAGGTTCCGGTACATCTTCTTCAGCAATAAGTGCAGATGTCAATGCCGGAACAAGTATCATCAACTATTGTAATCACGGATCGGCAACAAGTTGGGCAGTAGGCAGTTATAGCGTAACACATGTTAATGCACTTACAAATGACAATATGTGGCCTGTAATATGGTCGGTTGCATGTAACAACGGACAATTTGATTATGATGAATGTTTCGGAGAGGCATGGATGAGAGCAACAAATTCCGAAACAGGTAATCCTACAGGTGCTATTGGAGGCATGTTCTCGTGGATATCCCAACCTTGGACACCACCAATGACAGGTCAGGATGAAATGGTTGATATTATGTGCGGCTGGATAAATGATTCTCACAAACATACATTGGGAGGTACATCACTTAACGGTAATATGAAGATATTGGATGCTCATCCAAGCGATGGCGGTAGTACGCATAATACATGGATTCTGTTTGGTGATCCAACGTTGATGATGAGAAATGATAATCCAACGAGCATGAATGTGTCATGCAATCCGTCTGTCTTGATGCTTGGCATGTCTGATATGCAGGTTACGGCAGATGCAGAATTCGGTATTGCGACATTGTCGAGAGAGGGAGAAGTGATAGCAAGTGCTAATGTTGTAAATGGTGTTGCAGATTTGTCATTTGAACCTCTTAATCAAGTCGGCTCTTATGATTTTGTAGTAATTGGATACAATAAAGAAACTCATGTTGACAATATAGAAGTCGTTCCGGCAGAAGGTCCTTATTTAGTGTTCGACAGCTATAACTTCGAGGATGAGAATGGTCAGTTTGACTATGGCGAGTATGTGGGTCTTGATATGACAATTAAAAATGTTGGTGTTGAGACAGCCAATAATGTAACATTAACTCTTTCTACTGATTCGGAGTATATAAACATTTTGAATAATACTTTGGAAGTGTCTTCTGTTGCAGCTAATGAAATTAAGGAAATCGACGGTCAATTTACTTTTGATGTTGCAGTCAATATTCCGGACAAACAATATGTTACATTTGTTCTTTCAATTACAGACGGTAATGATGTGTGGGAGAGTTCTTTTAAAGTACAGTTACATGCTCCTGTTTTCGAGATGGTAGGAGTGACATTGGATAATAATTCAATACAACCAGGCAGTAATGGTGTGATGAGTTACAGTTTCGTCAACTCCGGTTCAAGTCCTGCATATAATGTTTCATTTGAAGTGTTTAGCAGTTCTAGTGATGTTGTATTGACGACCAATAATGTAAGTTTTGATGTTGTGGCAGCTGGCGAAACAGTAGTTGCAGAAATTCCGTTCACAGTATCTGATGGAGTTGAACTCGGCTCTACATTCGAAATGGTATTCGGAGTCAATGCAGGTCACTATTTTGTGGAAGGTAATTATGTGTTAAGTGTCGGTGCTATTATGGAAGATTTTGAGACAGGAGATTTCTCGAAATATGATTGGCAACTCTCCGGCAATCAGCCTTGGATAATATCTACAAATGCAATCAATGGAAATTATTGCGCACAATCGGGTGATATTAGCGACAGTCAGTCTTCTTCAATGCAGGTTACCCTCAATGTCTTGGTGGGAGGAGAGATGACATTCTATTATAAGGTGTCTTCAGAAGATGGTTTTGATAAACTTGCATTTTATATGGATGGAGTTAAAATGGATGATTTTAGCGGCTCAATAGAATGGACACAGGCAAGTTATACGGTAACGGCAGGTGAACATGTTTTTGAATGGAGATATACTAAAGATTCATCAGTGAGTTTGGGCTCAGATTGTGCTTGGATTGATGATATTGAATTTCCACCTACCAATGTGGTGTTCGCATTAGAACCTGTATCCAACTTTGTCGCCGATGTTGTTGGCAATACAGTTAACCTTTCATGGGATGCGAGTCCTCAGGCTGCAGAGTATGCAGTATATCGCAATGGAGAGGAATTGGCTGTACAGCCTGCAACATCATTAAGCGATAATGTAAATGACGGTGTTTATACTTATACCGTCGTGGCAAGATCCGCTGATGGAGCAAACTCTAAACCGGTATTTGCTACTGTTAATGTCGGTACTGTTGCTGTGGATGAAGTCGGAGAATTGATGGTGTCAATTTATCCCAATCCTTCAAAAGGCATTGTAAACATTGCCGGCTCAGATAATATGGAGGTTTCTGTGTTCAATTGCCAAGGTCAAATAGTTGTGAATCAAGTAATGTCAGACAAACTTACCCAAATTGATTTGTCAGGTCTCACAAAAGGCATCTATTTCTTGAGATTGACAAATTCAGATGGTGTAGTCGTGAAAAAAGTTGTACTTGAATAATATTATAACTTATGACATTTTAAAAAAGTGCATCTTTATGGTGCACTTTTTTTTATCAACACTACCTAAAAACTGAGGTAAAACATTATGTTCTTGTAATGAGGATATATTTACCGAAATATCGATCGGCTTCAATTTGTTTATTATCGTGTTTCCGTTTTTAGATTCTTTACATCAACCCTGTTATCATTATTGCCAAAATGACAAAAGGAGCTACATAGCGAATGATGTAATAGATAAATGTATATATCCATTGGGAAATTTTTAGAGTGTGATTATTGGACATTTCATCTATTACTTCCGGTTTTTTCATTATCCATCCAACGAATATTACCAAGAACAATCCTCCCAAAGGCATTAGGATATTTGCCGACAGATAGTCGAATGAATCGAAGAAATTAAGTCCGAAAATCTTGACATCCGACAATATACCTTGAGACAATGAACTGAGTGAACCGAGCACGGTACAAATGGCAAGGGATAAAAGTATGGCAACCTTACGTTTTAAATGGAATTCTTCTATGATAAAAGTTACAGCTACTTCGATAAGTGATATTGAAGAAGTAAGCGCCGCAACTAATAAGGTGAAAAAGAATACTATAGCTATTATGGAACCACCCGGTATCTGGCAGAATATTTCAGGTAATATGATGAATACGAGACCGGGACCTTCACTTGGTGACATGTTGAACGCAAAAACCGCAGGCATTATGGCTATACCGGCTATCAAGGCAAAGACAGTGTCGGAGATGGCTGTCAGTGATGATGTTTTAAGCATATTGTCATTTTTTTTCACGTATGATGAATATGTGAGTATTGTACCACAACCAATACTTAAAGAGAAAAACGCCTGTCCAAGAGCTTTTATCAATGTGTCTCCGGTTATTTTTGAAAAATCGGGCTTAAAAAGGAAAGAGATACCTTCTGATGCACCTGGTAATGTGACAGAACGTATTGCAATCATAATCATCAGAAAAAACAATACAGGCATCATTATCTTTGAAAATCTTTCTATTCCGTTTTTAATTCCACCAAGAATAACAATTCCTGTGAGTAATAAAAATATCAACATATATATTAAAGATTCCCATGAACTTGTCACTATGTTGTTGAACATGCTTGTGGCAGTATCACCATCAATATGAAGCTGAAAAGTAATGGCCTTGACAAGATAGTTGACAGACCAGCCGCCTACTACAGAGTAAAAGGCAAGAATGCATATAGCTGACATTACTGCCAGTATTCCGATAAATCCCCATTTGCTTCCTGGTTTAAGTATCTTAAATGCTCTGAATACATTTGCTTGACTTCTCCTTCCGATAATAAATTCTGAAATCAAAATAGGCAGACACAAAATAAATACGAAAAACAAATATATTATTATAAATGCTGCGCCTCCGTTGGTTCCTACCAAATAAGGAAATCTCCATAAATTTCCTAATCCGATGGCAGAACCCGCCATCGCTACTAAAACACCAAATGATGTTGTAAAATTATCTCGATTGGATTTCACTGTTACTTTTTTTGCAAAGTTAATAAAATATTTAATGAATAATACATTTTAAGAAAATTATTGTATTGATATTTTGTTAATTTTATTCTTCGTTTTCATTGATGATAGTGAATCATTAAAATATGGTTGATAAAATGCAGATGTTTTTTTTGAATAGTTTCATGTTGATATCGATATCTTTTGTATTGTGATCCTCGAATGATGGATAATTGTCTTTTTTTTCATGACAATTTATGAAAGACTTGTTGTAAAGGTGTTTTTGATGTAAGGATTTGACAAATGTCTTTAGAGATGCTGTTAATTCCGAATTTAAAATTTTTGTAAAAAACAAACCTGAATTGATATAAATAATGTATATTTGCAAAAAATGTATTATTATGAATAAAATTTATTTATTGCTGATTTTGTTGTTTGGTGTACAAATAACATTTGCCCAAAGAGTTAATTTGATAAACTCGTCAATATCAAATGTTTATGATGTAAAGTTGATAAGTTCTTCGGAAGAGGAAGTTGTCGTTGATTTTTCCATGGGTAGTTTTAAGATGAATGATGTTGTTACTCCAAGAGGTAATTCTGTTGTTTTGGAATGTGACGACATGATGTCTGTTGTTGAAGCCGGAGAGCCGGCTGTGCCGAGTTTTCCCGTAAGAGTGATGATAGGAGATAATGCAGATATGATAGTAAAGGTGATATCATCGGAATATATGGATTATGAAAATGTGGACTTGGCTCCTTCTAAGGGAGACTTCCCCCGCAGTATCAATCCTGATGATGTGCCCTATACCTATGGCGAGGTATATGATAACAACGCATTTTTTCCGACAGATATGGTGACTCTTAATGAACCTTATATTCATCGTGACGTGAGAGGACAGAATATGATAGTGACTCCATTTGCCTATAATCCTCAAACAAAAACACTGAGAGTATATCATCATATCGTTATGAGTATGTATAAGGTAGGGGAGAGTGATGAAAATGTGAAGTCGCGTCGTTCTTCAACGGTTAAGATAGACCCGGAAATGATTGCGGTGTATGAGAACCGTTATATAAATTATGGACAGTCCATGGCAAAGTACACCGTACTTGAAGAAGAAGGTGACTTGCTTGTAATATGTCATGATGCTTTCATGAATGCGATGGAGCCTTTCGTCGAATGGAAAAACAGTATCGGCCGTGCTACTACCATAGTATCGACATCTGTTGCCGGTACTACCTGTGATGCAATAAAAGCCTATATTACTACACAATATCAGAATAATGACAATCTCACACATGTTCTTTTTGTAGGTGATGATGCTCAGATCCCGGGAAAATATTTGTCATTAGGTGCTTATAGCGGTAAATCCGACTACTGGTATGGACAAATAGAAGGTTCTGATTATTACAATGAGTTGTTTGTAGGTCGTTTTTCTGCCGAGACGACAGATCAGGTTACAACTCAAGTGAATAGAACTATCACTTATGAGAGAGACCTTACCTCTTCTGCTACTTGGCTGTCTGTAGGTCAAGGTGTGTCTAAAAATGAAGGTTTAGGTTCAGGTCATTATGGAGAGGCTGACTATCAACATATTGACAATATCAGAAACGACATGTTGGATTATACTTATACAGAAGTACATCGCGACTATCAAGGAGTACCGGGTGTTACTTCATCTGCTGTAATCATAAGTGAACATATCAATAATGGGGTCGGAATGATAAATTATTGCAATCATGGCTCTGAAACTAGTTGGGGAGTGTTTTCTTATAACAATACTCATGTCAATGCACTTACCAACGACAACAAATTGCCTTTTGTCGTTTCAGTAGCATGTCTAAATGGAAAATATGATTATTATACACCATGTTTTGGAGAGACATGGCTGAGAGCAACCAATAACAGCACCGGAGAACCTACAGGTGCAATAGGCGGAATGTTTTCTTATGTATCGCAGCCGTGGCAACCACCACAATATGGTCAAGATGAAATGACGGATATTTTGGTGGAAAGTTATAGCAATAATATCAAGCGTACTGCCGGAGGTGTGACGTTAAACGGCAATATGAAGATATTAGATCTTTACGGTAACAATACAACCGGTACAGGAACTTACAATACATGGATTCTTTTCGGAGACCCTACTCTTATGTTGCGTACCGATACTCCGTCGAATATGACTGTATCGCATTCCAACACCGTCAGTGCCAATGCAACATCTTTCCCTGTCACTGTCAGCAATGCCAATGGTGCTGTGGCAACTCTTTCGCGTGATGGCGTTATCCTTGGTACTGCAGTGGTGAATAACGGTACGGCAAATATCACTTTGACACCTCCTACAGCTACAGGACAGGCTACTCTTAATGTCATTGGATTTAACAAGGTTTCTTATAGTGCCAATGTCGTTGTTGAGGAGGGCGGCTCTCAACCGTTGTCGGTACAGGTCTCGGCATCCCCAACTGTGATAGCCCGTGGTAACAGTACTACTTTGACAGCATCTGCAACCGGAGGTACTAATGACTATACTTATAGCTGGACTCCTACTACTGGATTGACTTCTCCATCATCACAAACGACATCGGCAAGCCCGACACAGACAACGACATATACTTGTACAGTCAGTGACGGCAGCGATAATGTTTCCGGTACGGTTACAGTTACAGTGGTGGTTCCTCCTACTAATCTCGTGGCACAGGTGTCAGGTTCCAATGTAAATCTCTCATGGACAGCAGCTACACCGTGCCAGAGTTACAAGATATACCGCAACAATGTAATGTTGGCTCAGAATATCACGACTACATCATATACTAACAACAATGTTTCTGCGGGTTCTTATACATATACTGTAAGAACGGTGTACAATGGCGTTGAATCACCTGACAGCAATTCAGCATCTGTTAACGTCTATGCACCGTTGCAGGTGACTGCTTCAGCAACTCCGGTAGTGATACCTTTGGGCGCTTCATCGAATCTCAGAGCCAATGCTACGGGTGGCAATGGTAACTATTCTTATAGTTGGACACCATCATCATCATTGAATAACAGTACGATACAAACTCCTGTTGCTTCACCGGAAAGTAATACAACCTATACTGTGACAGTGACCTCAAATGGCAACAGCGTGCAGGCATCTGTAGAAGTAGAAGTCGTACTTCCTCCAACTGAAGTTACGGCATCAGTTGAAAATGATGTCGTAATAGTATCATGGAATCCTGTTACTGACGCTGACAGTTATGCAGTTTATAGAGACGGAGACTTGTTGATGAATAATGTTAATACTGCTTCATATACTGATGAAGACATTTCTGCTGGTACATATTGTTATACGGTGAGAACTGTTTACAGTGATGTGGAATCTCCGGATTCGGAAGAGTCTTGTATTACTATTGAGGATTGTCTTGCACCGGAGAATTTTGAAGGTGAATATTATTGGTCTTCGGAACAGTTCGGTGTGTTGTTGTCATGGGATAAAGCACAGTCGGACAATGAACTTACTGAATTCAGAGTGTACCGCAGCACTGACGGCTCGGATTATGAATTGATACAACGCCTTGTCAATGTTCCCGGATTGAGTTCTTATCAATATTTTGATTCATCTGTCGCTATTGGCACCTATTATTATAAGGTGTCTGCGTATTATAATGCTAATCAATGTGAGTCTGACTTTGCCATCTCGGAGAGTGACCCGAATAACGATTATGTTATGATAAACGTAACGTCTATCGATGAAAATGCAGGCATGATGACAATTTATCCCAATCCTGCATCATCGACGCTTAATGTCAAAGTGACAGGAATGAAACATTATGTGATTTACAATATGGTTGGCAATGTCGTCTGTGCTCAGGATGTTGATGAGGATGAAACTGTGATAGATGTTTCCAACTTTGAATCAGGAGTATATGTTCTGCAGTTGATGACAGAGAATGGCATCATGACAAGAAAAGTCAATATAATAAAATGATAAGATGATAATAGTATGAAGATAAAATTCATTGGAGCGGCAAGAGAGGTGACAGGCAGCAAACATCTGATTGTCACCGACAAAGGAAAGAAGATACTTCTCGATTGCGGCATGTTTCAGGGGAAAGGTCTTGAAACTGATGCCTTGAATCGCAACACCATGATAGATCCTGCCGAGGTTGACCATATCATCTTGACACATGCACATATAGACCATTCCGGTTTGATACCTTATTTTTACACAAGAGGTTTTAGCGGTTCGGTGATATGTACTCATGCTACGCGAGATCTTTGTTCTATCATGTTGCCTGACAGCGGTTTTATTCAACAGAACGATGTTCGCTGGTTCAATAAGAAAAAATCACGTCAGGGCATGAAACCTGTCGCCCCAATATATACCGAAAAAGATGCTCGCGACTGTATGAAGTTGTTTATCAGTACAGCAGAAAACAGGAAGTTCCGCATTGACGATGATATTACAGTGAAGTTTGTCAATACAGGTCATTTGTTGGGCAGTGCTGCGGCTAATATTACCATAATGGAAAAAGGCAAAGCAATAACGATATGCTATACCGGAGATATTGGACGTGAGCATGACTATCTGTTGAGAGCACCTGACGCTATTCCTCAGTGTGATTATCTCATTACAGAGAGTACATACGGCGACAGGTTGCATCAGGATAATAAGGGTGCAGAAGATGAGTTGTTAAGAGTGATATATCATACATGCGTCGAGAAAAAAGGCAAGTTGATCATACCTTCTTTTGCCATAGGCAGAACGCAGGAGATAGTGTTTCTGCTCAACAATTTTTATAATGATAATAAACTTCCCAGAATCCCGATTTATGTTGACAGTCCTTTGGCTGTCAATGCGACCGATATTTTCCGTCGTCATCTGAATCTGTTTAATGATGATGTGGCCGAAGTATTAGAATATGATGATGATCCGTTTGGTTTTAATAGTTTGAAGTATATTACCAATGTCAATCAATCAAAGGCTTTGAATAGCAAGAAAGACCCCTGCGTTATCATTTCTGCATCGGGAATGATGGAGGCAGGTCGTGTCAAACATCATATTGCTAATAACATCGACAATAAACGTAATTCTATTTTGGCAGTGGGCTATTGTGCTCCTGCCACCTTGGGTGCACGTTTGCTCAGTGGGGAGAAAGAGGTGTCTGTTTTTGGGACGCCTCATAAAGTAAGAGCTGAAATTTTCAGTATTGATGCTCTCAGCGGTCATGCCGATTATGCAGAGATGCGTAACTATCTGTCGTGTCTCGACCCTCATAAGATAAAGAAACTGTTTATTGTACATGGGGAATATTCTGCACAGCAGTCGTATGCCAAAGTGTTGCATGATGCTGGATTTAGAAATATCGAAATACCTGAACCTGGTGAAACGGTAATCCTCGATTGATGTTTTTTGATTTTTAATGAAGGCGTATGTGTTTCTTGATGATAACCATACGCCTTTATTATGCAATATTTGAGAAAAAGAATTAAAATGATGTACTTTTGACGAATTTTTTACGTTTCTCTTACGTTGATTTTTTAAATTTGCAGAAAAAATAATAACTATGAAGTTACTCTTGAAATTGTTGACTGTTGTTGTAATGGTCTTCAGTGTAAATGAATATGTCATGGCTCAGAGACAGATGGGACAGTTGGAGCCTGAAGCATTGTATGACGAGGCGTTGATGCTTTATGAAAATCATCATTATGGTGCAGCGATAGAGCTTTTTGGCAAGTATTTGGAGAAAACGGAAGGACAGAATGATCAAAAGATGGTGGCAGCTCAATTTTATGAGGCTGCTTCTGCCTTATATCTCGATAATGGCAACGGAGAACAGATGATATCTGATTTTATCAATAATAATTCTACAAGCCCTTTGACTGTTGATGCCAACTTTATTTATGCCAATCTTTTATTCAAAAACAAGAAATACAGGGACGCTATCAAGATATATGACAGAATAGATGAAAGTGATTTGGATGATACGGAGTTGTCAGAATATCAGTTTAAAAAAGCACTGTGTTATTACAATACCAATAATATCGATGCTGCAGAGCCTTTGTTTTTCAAGGCATCGGTGAATGATGGCGCGTATAAAGTCGATGCTCAATATTATTATGCTCATATCCAATATGTTAATGATAATCTTGATGATGCCGTATTTCATTTTGAAAAGATAAAAAACAACCCTAAATATAACAAGATAGTACCTTTGTACCTTCTTCAGATAGATTTTAACAAGGGAAATTATGAGGCGGTGACACAAAGTTGTGACAAGGCATATATACTGGCAGACAAACGCCGCAAGTCAGACGTTGCCCTGATGGCAGCCGAGTCATGGTTCCAACTCAAGGATTATGCCAAGAGTTTGGAATATTTCAATATGGCAAGAGAGAACAGCAAACGTGCCTTCCCTCGTGAGGTGGAGTTTCGTATAGGTTTCTGCAAGATGAAAACAGGTGATTATGAGGGTGCTATAGATAATTTTCAGAATGCTGTGAAATCTGATGAAGACCGGTTGACGCAATTTGCATCGTATTATCTTGCCCAGTGTTATATCAACACACAGCAGGAGAAATTTGCCCGCAATGCTTTCCTTAAGGCATATAAAGTCAATATTGACAGAGAATTGGCTGAAGATGCCCTGTTCAATTATTCCAAGTTGAGTTTTATTCCCGGTGTGGACCCTTTCAATGAGGCGGTTGCACAACTTAATGAATACATTGCAAAATATCCGGATTCCAAACGTCGCACTGAAGCTCAGGAGTTGGTGATACATCTACTGCTTAATTCTAAAGATTATGATGCCGCTTTGAAAACATTGGAGCAATATCCTCGTCTTACAAAAGAGTTGGAAAAGATTTATGCTCAGCTTAATTATAATCTCGGTATGCAGTATTACAACGACATGGATTACGATAAGGCTGTCGTTTATCTTACAAGGGTAAACTCGGGACGAGGTGCATCTTCATTGATGAAGGCCGATGCCACATATTGGCTGGCTGATGCTTATTACCAAAAGAAAGACTATAAGAAGGCAGAAAGCTATCTGTTGTCTTTTCTGAAAATGTCTTCTGCAGAGAATTCCGAGATGTTCCCGTTTGCATATTATAATTTCGGTTATCTTTTCTTCAATAAAAATGATTTCGAAAAGGCATTGAAAGAGTTCAAACATTTTGTGGATATTTACAGAGATGACAAGACCTGTCTTAATGATGCATGGATGCGTATGGGAGACTGTTATTTTATGGAACGTAATTATAAAAATGCAATAAATGCTTATTCCAATGCAGTGAAACTCGATTCAAAGAATGCCGATTATTCACTGTTTCAGCAAGGCATGGGATATGGCGCACTTGGTGATATGAATTCTAAAATATCTTGTCTTTCAGCACTTTATACATCATATCCAAAATCTTCATATTATGACAGAGCCGTTTATGAGACAGGTATGGCATATCTTGGTTCCAACGATACCCGTTCGGCTGTTGCATCTTTCGGAAAACTTGTTAAAGACAGGCCTCGTTCGCCATACGCACGTCAGGCTTTGATGAAAATAGGCATGTTGTATTATAATAATGACCAGTATGAAGAGGCTCTCGTCAATCTGAAAAAAGTGGTTTCTGATTATGCCAATACAGAAGAGTCGCGAGAAGCTCTCAATCTGATTCGTAATATCTACATGGAAACAAACAGAACTCAGGAATATTTCAAATATACTGAGGAAAACGGAATTGGCAGTGTCAGCGTTAGCGAACAAGACTCGCTGATGTTTAAAACAGCAGAGAATTTCTTCCAGGAAGGTAAATATGACAAGGCGATGGAAGGTATTCGCCAATATTTGGAGAAAAATCCCAATGGAGCCTATCAACTTGAAATACATTATTATGCAGCCTATTCCTTGGAGAAAGAAAATAATCTTACAGAACAGCGTTCTCATCTTGAATATATTGTAAATCAACCTGATAACGATTATACAGACTATGCTTTGCTGCGTCTCGCACGCTTGGATTATGATGATGGGAATTATTCTGATGCAGCCTCTTATTATGAACGTCTGTTGTCTCTTACTGACAATCAGATAATTAAACTTGAGGCTATTGAAGGTGCAATGAAGAGCGGTTATTTCAACGGTGATTACGATAAGGCGATACAATATGGAGGTGAATTGTATTCAATGCCGGAAGTGACACAAAATCAGAAGAATCAGACTGATTATATAGTCGGCAAATCATTGTATGCAAAGAAAGATTATTCTGAAGCAATCGTACGTTTTAAGATGTCTGCCGACAAAGACAAGAGTGTTATGGGTGCAGAATCGGCATACCATGTTGCCTTGTGCGACTATGCAATGCAAAAGTATGACGATGCAGAAAATGATGTCTTCTTTATGTCGGACAACTTCGGCTCTCATACATTTTGGGTGGCAAAGGCATTCCTGTTGCTTGGCGACATTTATGTGGCAAAAGACAATGTGTTTCAGGCAAAAGAGACATTGAAAAGTATAATAGACAACTATCCCGGTGATGACTTGAAACAAGAGGCGAGACAGAAACTTGCCAAAATAGAACAAAATGAACAAAAAAATGAGGAGGAAGCACAATGAGATTGGAAATGAGATATCTTGCAATGGTATTGTTGTTGGCAGTGTCTGTCGATGCTTATTCACAGTCGCATAACGAACAGGTCACAGTGGAAGGTACATATCGTCCTCAGATACGTAAATCGGAACGTATAGTCAAAGAATCTTCATCGCCGAATATCAACTTCAATATACCTGATTATAAGGCAAATACTTCCGATTTCGATTTCAATTACGAAATGGAACTTGAATCGGTAAGTCCCAATAGTTATGTGGATGATCAAAAAACATTGATATATGATAATTTCCTGAAAGCAGGTATAGGTACTATGTTGTCTCCTGTGTTTATGTATAATCATTATTCCGACATTACAAGGTCGTCAAGTCTTGGATTAGGAGTAAGACATAACTCGACATGGCTAAACATGAAAGATTATTCGTCATCTTCCTATATGAATAATGCTTTCAATATTGCTCTGCTGAACAAGTTTAAAGTAGGACAGTTGAAGACTGATGTCGATTATCGTTATGACATGTATCATTTAAGAGCCGTTGATATCAATGATCCTTTGATTTTTGTGAATAACGACAATGGACGTAACATACATTCTCTAAATGCATCCTCTGCTTTTGCGGCATCAGGCTCGAGTTATAAATCATTGTATGAAGAGATTAAACTCGATTATCAATATACCGGCATTTGCGGCTCTGTCAATGAACATCTCATACAGTTGAAGTCTAATTTGTGTTATTCCGACAACTGGATAGGCAACAAAGACAATAATGTGCAAACTCTTGGCGCCGATGTGAGTCTGGCATTCAACCGTCTTGGTACTATGTTGACTTTGATTAAGTTGTCGCCGTATTTTGACATGAATGGTGCGTTTTATCGTATTAGATTAGGAGCAAACATGGATGTCAAGACAAATGACTCCGATTCTTTCGGCTTACATCCCGATATAAAGGCGGCATTGTTCGTGCTGAATAATAAATTGGAGTTTTATGCTTCGTTGAGTGGTGATAATAGATTTTATTCATTGAAAGACATTCTTGCGGATAATCCTTTTATCATAACGAATTTTAAATTTGGAGATTTTGGTTATGAGAAGACACGCGTTGATCTCAGAGCGGGGATAAAAGTCAATATTCTAAATGACGTCGATGTCCATGCGGGGATGCGATATAGAAAGATAAACAACGACATGTTTTTCGTTGCTACTGATGATTTTTATGCCAAATATGAAGGTGATGAAAAAACTTACCGCCTGATGGCTTTCGACATCATGTACGCCAATTGTAATGAGTTTGATTTTATGGCTAACTTGAGATGGAAAATAAATGGTAAATGGTCGTTCTCTGCTGATTTTGCGTACAATACCTATGCACTGAGCATGCCTGACGGAATGAATAATGACTCCGGCTTAGATACGTTGTATTCTCATGCCTGGTATAAACCCGGATTTGAACTTTGTTTCAAGACGGATTATAAGATGAATGAGAAATGGCGGTTTGACTTGTCAGCCTTGATGTGGGGGAAACGTTATTCTTTGGAAGGAAATCTCGATGCGATGGAATATGTGGTGTCTGAACTTGAACCTTTGTTCGATTTACAGCTTGGTGCCAATTATGAGGTGAAAGACAACTTTACGGTTTTTGCTGAAATACATAATGTGTTGAATGATAAATATCAGATATATTATTCGTATCCTTCCTATGGATTTCAATTGTATTTGGGAATAAAATACAGATTCTAATAATAATTTTTTTGATGAAAGACGAGATTGTCATTATGGCGGTCTCGTCTTTTTATTGATAAATAACAAATTTTTAACAAATGTCGGCGATTTCTGAAAATAGTGTTGTTATCCGTATTTGAAAAATCAACATTAGAACAGAATTGAAAAATATGTAAGTCTGTGAAATTTTGGCTTTTTGAAATAAAAAAAACGTGGTAGTGCATTATGTGGAAAGCCGATTTTGAGTTTTCTGTTTTTATAACGAATGTACAATCAGAGATATCAAATGTCTTATTATGAGGATATTGTTTTTCGGGTAAAAATAATTCTACAAAAGCACATAAAAAATCACTAAATGTATATATTTTTATGAATGTTTTTTATACAAGATTTAAATTTTTTTTTATTTTTGCAGATGAATTACAATCATGAAAACATGGTGTAATATAGTAAGTAAAAACTAAGGAAATGACAGAGGAAGAAAAGAGACATAATGCCGAAAAAAACTATAATGCCAGCAATATTCAAGTGCTCGAAGGGTTGGAAGCAGTGCGTAAACGTCCTGCCATGTATATTGGCGATGTTAATGTAAGAGGATTGCATCATCTTGTTTATGAAGTTGTTGACAATTCCATTGATGAGGCGATGGGTGGCTATTGTAACAGGATAGATATCACTATACTCGAAGATAATTCTATTTGTGTTGTAGATAACGGTAGAGGAATTCCTACCGGTATGCATGAGAAAGAAAAACGTTCTGCGTTGGAAGTGGTATTGACAGTGTTGCATGCCGGTGGTAAGTTCGACAAAGGCTCGTATAAGGTGTCGGGCGGTTTGCATGGAGTGGGCGTCAGTTGTGTCAATGCTTTGTCGAAACATCTTAAAGCTGAAATACATCGTGAGGGCAAGATTTTTGTTCAGGAATATGAATATGGCAAACCTTTGTATCCTGTTAAGGTGATAGGTGAAACAAATGATACCGGTACCAAGATAACTTTTACTCCGGACGACAGTATATTTCTTGTTAATACATACAATTATGACATACTCGCAGCACGTATGCGCGAGTTGGCTTATCTCAACCATGGTATCACTATTACATTGACTGATGAGCGTGTTGATCCTGAGACAGGTACTACTCGTAGCGACGTTTTTTATTCTGAAAATGGTCTTACCGATTTTATACAGTATCTCGATGAAAATAGAGAGAGACTGACTCCGGAACCCGTATTCATTTCCGGTGAACGCGATAATGTCCCCGTTGAAATAGCATTGGAGTATAATACTTCTTTTTCAGAAAATCTGCATTCTTATGTCAACAATATCAATACACATGAGGGCGGTACACATCTTGCCGGTTTCAGAAGAGGATTGACACGTACATTGAAATCTTATGCCGACAAAGCCGGAATGTTTGCCAAATTGAAGTTCGAGATTAGTGGAGATGACTTTCGTGAAGGTCTTACTGCTGTTATATCGGTGAAAGTGCCGGAACCTCAGTTTGAAGGTCAGACAAAAACAAAACTCGGCAATAACGAGGTGATGGGTATAGTTGACCAAATAGTAAGTGAACATCTTTCTAACTATTTGGAAGAACATCCCAAAGAAGCCAAGATGATAGTCGATAAGGTCGTATTGGCTGCTACTGCACGTCATGCTGCACGTAAGGCACGCGAGATGGTGCAACGTAAAGGCGCATTGACAGGCTCCGGACTGCCGGGTAAGTTGTCGGATTGCTCGGACCGTAACCCGGAACGTACCGAATTGTACCTCGTGGAGGGTGACTCGGCAGGCGGCTCGGCAAAACAGGGTCGTGACCGTAACTTCCAGGCCATTCTGCCATTGCGTGGCAAGATATTGAACGTGGAGAAGGCTATGCCTCACAGAATATTCGAGAGCGAGGAGATAAAAAATATATATACCGCACTCGGTGTCACCATAGGTACCGAAGAGGATAGTAAGGCTCTTAACATAGAGAAATTGCGCTATCATAAAATCATAATAATGACGGATGCTGACGTGGATGGTAGCCATATCTCAACCCTGATATTGACATTCTTCTACAGATATATGCCTGAACTTATTGAAAAAGGTTATGTGTATATCGCTACACCACCGTTGTATCTCATCAGAAAAGGAAAAACTGAACGCTATTGCTGGACAGAAGAACAGAGAGCCGAGATAGTGGCAAGCCTTTCTGCGGATGGTACCGATAAGGGTATTCATATTCAGAGATATAAGGGTCTGGGAGAGATGAATCCTGAACAGTTGTGGATGACAACAATGAATCCGGAATATCGTACTTTGCGACAGATACATATAGAAAACGGCGCCGAGGCAGATTACATCTTCTCTATGCTGATGGGCGATGAAGTGGGACCACGACGCGAGTTTATAGAACAAAATGCTACTTATGCAAATATTGACGCTTGATAATTAATAATGAAAAATAACCGCTTGATATGGAAAACGAAAATAAATTAGATCTCTTAACAAAAAAGATTTATCAGGAAGGCATTGAGAAAGCCAACAGTGACGCTCAGGAGATTCTCGACAAGGCTCGTAAAGATGCAGAGAATATCTTGAAAGATGCAGAAAATCGGGCGAAAGATATTGTGGACAAGGCTAATGATGACGCCGCTAATGTCAAACAAAAAACTGAGGCTGAGATGTCGATGAGTGTCAAACAGGCTGTCGCAGCTCTGAAACAGCAAATTGTAAACATTATGGCTGGCGATATCTCTAAAAATATAGCTAAAGAGGCTTTCAACGACAAAGATTTCGTACATCAAATGATGATGGAGATAATACGTAAATGGAATCCGGAAGGTAAATCGGAATTGTCCCTTATACTCGGTGAGAACGAGAAAAAGGAATTTGAGAGTTATCTTGCAGCCAAACATAAAGAGATGTTGGATGATAAATTGACAATTAAAGTGAATCCTGATATGAAAGATGGATTTGTCGTCGTCCCTCAAAACGGTAACTACCGTCTTACATTTACTGAAGAGATGTTCGATGAGTTCTTTAATGCTTATATAAAAGATTATTCCAAGAAACTTCTTTTTGGTTGATGTATGTTAAATAAATGATATTCAGAATAATAAAAACATAAACCCTACTATGAACATTGTTGGCGGAAATTATTATTGTCTTATTGCCGGCTTGCCTGAGATAAGCTTAGACGATAAGAAATTGACACTGTCCGTTCAAGATTTACGTGTTTATCTTAGTGATTATCTGACTGATAAGGAGATGGATGTGGTGAACCTCTTCTTCTTGCCAAATGATAATGCTCAAATTATAAGACTACTGAACAAACAAGAACCAGACCCTACATTGCATACCGTCTTCGATGCAATGCAACTTGAACACGAGATAGAAGACCCTATGTTCCTGCCGTCTTATCTCAAAGATTATCTTCTTGACTTGCAAAAAGAAGATTATGAGGCATCAAATAAACTGCAGGAGACTGTGCTGAGCGAGAGATATTGGAACTTTATGCTCACACAAAAAAACAACCTTGTGAGGAAATATGCTGAGTTTTCTTTGAATATCAAAAATTTACTTACAGCACTCAATTGTAGAAAATATCATCTCGATATAGATAAGGAGGTGATATGCGACACTGAGTTTTCAAGACAACTGAAGACTTCCCGTGCCAAAGATTTTGAACTGACAGACGATTACCCTTATGTAGATAAAGTTTTGACATTGTTCGAAAAAGATAATATTGCCGACCGCGAATACAGTATTGATATGCTGTTTTGGGATTTTCTCGATGACGCTACGGAGACTAAATATTTTACTTTCGACAACGTGTTGGCTTTCATGCTTAAACTGATGATACTCGAACGCTGGAGCAAGATGACTACGGAAGAGGGAAGAAGGATATTCGAGATCTTGCTTTCACGCTTTAAATCTGATTTCAAATTTGCTAAAGAATTTGACTTGTAAAAAATAGAAAAAATAAAATATATTTATACATGGATAAAACAGTAGGAAAAGTTGTTAGTATTGTCTCTAATTTGGTGCAGGTGCGCATCGAAGGACCGGTGTTCCAAAATGAGATATGCTACATATTCTTGGATGAAGAGAAATTGATGGCTGAGGTCATCAAGATAATAGGCGATATTGCCTATGTTCAGGTGTTTGAGAATACCCGTGGTCTTAGACCCGGTTCCAAGGTTGAGTTCGAAGGTCACATGTTGGAGGTAGAACTCGGTCCCGGATTGCTGTCCAAAAACTTCGATGGTCTGCAAAACGACCTCGACAAGATGGAAGGCGTCTTCTTGAAAAGAGGCTGCTATACTCCGGCTCTCGAAGATGATAAGAAATGGTCGTTTACTCCTCTTGCCAAAACGGGTGACAAGGTGCGTGCCGGCGACTGGCTCGGTAATGTGAAAGAAAATTGGCTCGACCATAAGATAATGGTGCCTTTTAAATTTGAAGGCGATTACATAGTGGAGAAAGTGGCAGATGCAGGTGAATATACAATTTTGGATACTATAGCAGTACTGAAAGACAATAAAGGCAACAGTCATAACGTCACAATGCGGCAGCATTGGCCTGTCAAAGTGGCTATACGAGCCTATAAGGATAAACCGCGTCCTTTTACTCTGATGGAGACCGGCGTGCGTGTCATCGATACCATGAACCCTATACTCGAAGGTGGTACCGGCTTTATACCGGGTCCTTTCGGAACAGGAAAGACGGTGTTGCAACATGCTCTTGCTAAAAATGCCAATGCTGACATCATCATCATGGCGGCTTGCGGTGAACGTGCCAACGAGGTGGTGGAGATATTCTCCGAGTTCCCGTACCTCGAAGACCCGCGCACCGGAAGAACATTATATGAACGTACTACCATCATAGCAAACACTTCCAACATGCCTGTGGCTGCCCGTGAGGCTTCTGTATATACCGCAATGACAATAGCGGAATACTACAGATCCATGGGTATGAAGGTGTTCCTGCTGGCAGACTCTACCTCGCGTTGGGCTCAGGCTCTGCGTGAGATGTCAAACCGTCTTGAGGAATTGCCGGGACAAGATGCGTTCCCTATGGACCTCTCTGCTATCATTTCGGGATTCTATGCCCGCGCCGGTATTGTATATCTCAATAATGGCATGACAGGCTCCGTGACATTTATTGGAACAGTGTCTCCTGCCGGCGGTAACCTTAAGGAACCGGTGACGGAGTCAACCAAGAAGGCTGCCCGTTGCTTCTATGCCTTGTCACAGAATCGTGCCGACTCCAAACGTTATCCTGCCATCGATACTCTCGAGTCTTACTCAAAATACCTGGAGTATCCTGAGTTTGTGGAGTTCTCTAAAGAAAAAATAGATGATAACTGGGTGGAACTCGTCAATGAGGCTCGCGACATACTCGTGAGAGGTAAGGAAACTCAGGAACAAATCAATATCCTTGGCGACGACAGCGTGCCCGTGGATTATCATATCACATTGTGGAAGTCCGAACTCGTGGATTTTATCATCCTGCAACAGGATGCTTTCGACAAAGTCGATGCAGCCACTCCTATGGACCGACAGAGATATATGCTGAGAAAGATTATAGGCGTGACACGTGCCGAGTTCAACTTCGAGAATTTTGAAGAGGTGTCTCCGTATTTTAAACGTCTTATCAATGCTTTTAAACAGATGAATTATTCTGTCTATAACTCTGAGGATTATAAGAAATATGAAAAAGAAGCCGACGAGATACTCGGCGAGAGAGTTGTCAATGCTTAATTAGGAAATAAAAAAATATATATAATGAGTGCATTTCAAAAAGTATATACCAAGATTAGTCAGGTCACCAAGGCGACATGCAGTCTGAAAGCTACAGGTGTCGGCTTCGATGAGTTGGCTCTGATACAAGGTCGTCTTGCCCAGGTGGTGAAGATTTGGGGTGACGAGATAACTCTGCAGGTGTTCTCTGGTACAGAGGGCATTCCTACCAACGCCGAAGTGGTGTTCCTTGGCAAGGCTCCAACATTGAAAGTGAGCGATGAATTGTGCGGCCGTTTCTTCAATGCTTTCGGACAACCTATTGACGGCGGTCCCGAAGTGGACGGTGAGGAACGCGAGATTGGCGGTCCTTCTGTCAACCCTGTACAACGTAAACAGCCTTCTGAACTTATTGCTACAGGTATAGCAGGCATTGACCTTAATAATACCCTCGTCTCTGGTCAGAAGATACCTTTCTTCGCTGACCCGGATCAGCCTTATAACCAGGTGATGGCTAACGTTGCTCTTAAGGCTCAGACAGACCGTATCATACTTGGCGGCATGGGTCTTACCAATGACGACTATCTGTATTTTAAACATTTGTTCGAGAATGCTGGTATCCTCGACCATATAGTGTCGTTTGTCAATACTACCGAGGCACCACCGGTGGAACGTTTGCTCGTCCCCGATATGGCTCTTACTGCGGCAGAGTATTTTGCTGTCGATAAGAATGAAAAAGTACTTGTCCTGTTGACTGACATGACATTGTATGCCGATGCCCTCAGTATAGTGTCAAACCGTATGGACCAGATTCCTTCAAAGGATTCCATGCCGGGTTCACTCTATTCCGACCTTGCCAAGATATACGAGAAAGCCGTGCAGTTTCCGAGTGGTGGCTCTATTACTATTATTGCAGTGACGACATTATCTGGCGGCGATATCACTCACGCTATTCCAGACAATACAGGTTATATTACCGAAGGCCAGTTGTTCTTGCGTAAGGATACTGAGATAGGTAAAGTCATCGTTGACCCGTTCCGTAGTTTGTCACGTCTGAAACAACTTGTGATAGGTAAGAAGACAAGAGAAGACCACCCGCAGGTGATGAATGCATGTATCCGTCTTTATTCCGATGCTTCAAATGCCCGTACCAAGTTGGAAAATGGCTTCGACTTGACGGATTATGACAGACGTGTACTTAGCTTTGCTAAAGATTATTCTAACGAATTGCTCGCTATTGATGTTGACCTTAAAATAGAACAGATGCTCGATACGGCCTGGACATTGTTCGCCAAGTATTTTGATAAGACAGAGGTTGCCATCAAACAGGAAATAATGGATAAATATTGGAAAAATAACGATTGATGCCGTTGATTAACAATAATAAGATAATTTAGATGGCAATAAAATTTCAATATAACAAGACATCGCTGCAACAACTTGAGAAACAGTTGAAGATACGTGTACGTACTTTGCCTACCATTAAAAATAAGGAGTCGGCATTGCGTATGGAGGTGCGTCGTTCAAAAGATAAAGTGGATGAGTTCGATGCTAAATTGGAACAGATTCTTCAACAGTCGGGTGATATCTTGCGTCTGTGGGGCGAGTTCGACCCTGAGCTGCTCTCGGTGACAGATGTCAAGTTCAGCACTAAAAAAATAGCCGGTGTCAATACTCCGGTGTTCGAAGGTGCTACCTACCATGTCAAGGAGTTCAGCATGATAAATATGCCGGCTTGGATTCTCGACGGTATAGAATATATGAAGTCGTTAGTCAATATTACCCTCGAGAGAGAGTTCTGGGTACGTAAAATGGAATTGTTGAGTAAAGCAAGAAAGAAAACTACCCAGAAAGTCAATCTCTATGAGAAAGTGCAGATACCCGGCTTCGAAGATGCTATACGCAAGATAAAACGTGTCATGGAAGACGAAGAGACATTGTCCAAAGCCTCGCAGAAAATCGTTAAAATGCGTCAAGAAAAGGAGGTGGAACTATGATTACACCAATGACAAAATTGTCTATCCTGATATATCATCGCGACTATCAGAGTTTTTTGGAGAAATTGCGCCAACATGGCGTCGTTCATGTTCACCCGAAGAAAACTTCTCTTCAGGATGAACGCTATAGAACGAAACTCAATAGTATCAAACAGGTGTCTAACCTCATAAAACAACTTGAGAAACTACCTGCTGCACAGAATCCTGTGGATACTGAGTTTCGTAATGAGGCATTGTATAATTTTATAGATGATAAGTTTAAGGAGATAGAATCTTTGCAACAACAGTTGCTGTATCTTCAAAAAGAAGATTCAGTGTACGGTTTGTGGGGTAAATATCCTGAAAAAGTATTGGATGATATTAAAGCCAATAACTGGGATATACGCTTTTTTACTGTTCCGGCAAGAAAATATGACAACAAATGGGAAGAAGATTTCAATGCCTTTGTTATCAATGAATTGGCTGGATTGAGATATTTTACCACCATAACACCTAAGGGTAAAGATGTTGATATAGAAGCTGATACCTTTACTTTTCCTGCCATGACGAAACAGGAAATCGACAAGAAATTGGCTGATATGAACAAGATAATTTCCGACACAAGTCAATATCTTTCCGATGTGGCACCAAAGGCTGTCCAATATCTTAAAGAATATGTCATTTCTATCAAGGAAGATAACGAGTTCTTTAAAGTCAGTGACGCTGCAGAACATCTTGCAGAGGAAAAATTGATGTCACTCGAAGGATGGGTGCCTGCCGAGATTCAGGATAACACCATAAAATGGCTCGACTCACAAGAGGTGTATTATGAGGCTTCCAAACCTGTCATCAATCAGGATAACCCTCCAATAAAATTGAAAAACAATCGTTTTGCGAGACTGTTTGAGTTTATCGGTGATATGTATTCTATCCCTTCATATTGGGAGATAGACCTTACACCGTTTTTTGCACCTTTCTTCGTGATGTTTTTCGGTTTCTGTATGGGTGACGCCGGTTATGGGCTACTTATGATAGCATTGGTTGTGGCTTTGCTGTTGAGTGGCAAGATGCCCAAAATGCGTCCTGTGATGTGGCTTGGCTTGTTCCTTGGCATCGGTACTACAATAATGGGTACTATCAGCGGTACTTTCTTCGGAATAGAGCTGATGAAGGTCGATATTCCTTTCGTCAACAGCCTCAAAGGTTTTATGTTCCGCGAAGACGGCTGGTATTCGGCTTTTTATTTCTCACTTATTCTTGGAGTGGTGCAGATAATATTCGGCATGTGCCTTAAAGTGGTGAATCTGACCAAGATGTACGGCTTTGCATCGTCTTTGCCAACAATAGGATGGATAGTGCTTATCCTTGGCGGTATTCTGTCGTATCTTATTGCCGGCGTCGGATTACCTTTATACATTTGTGCCGGTGTTGGAGCTGTACTTATATTTCTACTCAATGGACCTTTTACCAAGATTTACAGTCCTTTTGTAAATATCGGTTCCGGTCTTTGGGATACCTATAATATGCTTACCGGGTTGTTGGGCGATATACTTTCTTATATAAGATTATTCGCTTTAGGCTTGTCAGGTTCTATCCTCGGTTTGGTTTTCAATGACTTGGCTATGAGAATGAGTGGTAATATACCTGTGGTAAGTACTATTATCATGCTGTTGATACTGCTGTTCGGTCACGCTATGAATATAGCTTTGTCGGGATTGAGTGCTTTCGTTCACCCTATGCGTCTTACTTTTGTGGAGTTTTACAAGAATGCAGGCTTTGTGGGAGGCGGAAAGAAATATGATCCTTTTAGAGACAGAACACATGAAGATGAATAAATTAACAAATTAATAAATAATTAAATAAATAATTAAGTATGGGACCTATTTTAGTAGCTTACATCGGCATCGGACTCATGATTGGTCTGTGCGGTATTGGAAGTGCTTTTGGCGTAACGTATGGTGGCAATGCTACCGTAGGCGCTATGAAAAAAAATGATGAAGCATTTGGTAACTATCTGGTATTGAGTGCTCTTCCTGGAACACAGGGTCTTTACGGCTTCCTCGGATTCTTCTTGCTCCGCGGCGTTTTGACTCCTGAGATTACCTGGACTCAGTCAGTGGCAGTGCTCAGTTGCGGTTTGTTCCTCGGTTTTGTGGGCCTTATCTCAGCCTTGCGTCAAGGTCAACTTTGTGCCAACGGTATCACAGCTATCGGCAATGGTCATGATGTCTTCGGTAAAACCATGATTATGGCTGTTTTCCCGGAGCTTTACGCTATCATTGCTACCGCAGCGACATTTATGATTTCAACTGCAATATGATGTCATAGTCATGTCAAACTAAAAACGAGGTTGACTTTTCGTTGACCTCGTTTTTTTATGTCTTGTCAAATATAAAATGGTCATATTATTGCTGCGGTACTGCGGCATAGAATACAAGTTCTTCGTCGCTGTCGTTGATGAGGCTATGGCTGTCGCCTTTTTTGCAATAATGGCATTGCCCTTCTTCAATGGTTACTGTCTCGTTGTTGTCAATGACTTTACCTTTACCTTTGATAATGAAAATGATCTCGCTGCTTGTGTCATGAGAATGATAACCTATGCTCGCTCCGGGCTGTAACACACCTTTCATTATCATGTTGTTCCCGTCGAAAAACATTTTTGCGCTAATTTCTTTTTCGCCACCTTTGAAGTTGGGAATTATCGTGGCCTCCATGTTGTTGAAATCTATAGTCATTGTTTTGATTGTAAATATGATTTTTTATTCTTTGATGCTTTTCACAAATCTGTCGCGTCCGTTGAAGTCTTTAATACATTCTGTGTTTCTAAAACCGCGCTGCTTGCATAATGATACGATTTCTTTACCAAAAACTTCATTTATCTCAAACCAGAGCATACCTCCGGTTTTTAATGTAGAAGCGAAGTTTCTAAGTATGGATTCATAAAATATCAGAGGTTCGCTGTCTGCCACAAACAGAGCACTGTGAGGCTCATGTTCGAGTACATTCTTGTGCATCGATTTCTTTTCCGATATTCTTACGTATGGAGGATTGCTGACAATAATGTCGTATTGTCTTGATGTAACAATATCAGATGGAGACAAAACATCGTCTGTCAAAAATTTTACCTCAACATTGTTGATTGATGCGTTGTTGCAGGCAGTTGCGATGGCTTTTTCTGAAATATCGGTGCCGGTGACGCTGCAGTCGCTTAATTGCTTTGCCAAAGCTATGCCGATACAACCGGACCCGCAACAAAGGTCAATGATGTCGTAGTGTAGCTGCAGGCTGCATGATTTTATGATGTGTCTTGTCATCTCTTCTGTCTCCGGTCTCGGTATCAACACATTCTCATTGACTTTTATGGTCATTTCGCAAAAATCAGTCTCACCGATTATATATTGAACAGGTCTGTGTTTCAGTAGTTCTTTTACAGCAAAATGAAAAGTAAGCAGCTCCGATTCGCTGAGTCTTAACTCCGGATTCATTGCCAATGTCACCTTGTCATATCCAAAGAAATGTTCCAACAGCAACATTATTATAGAATTGGCTTCCCGTTCGTCGTAAATATGCCGTAATGTTTCGGCATAATGGCGACGTATGTCTTTTATCAGATTTGATACGACTTTCATACTGCAAAGATAGATAAAACCGAGAGCAGAGTCAAATTTATTTGAACTATGTCGAAGTGCGTCCTTTTTTCGCGCTTTAGTGAAATAATAATGAATACAATAAATAAATTCATTTGATTTTTTTCAACTGCATTTTATTCATAATTATTTGATGTTGATATATTGTTTTCGTGAAGATAACTTGTTTATTGATGTTGTTTTGATCAAAATTCATATCTTTGCAACATTATAAGTTTCAGACATGATGTGTGAAGATAAATACAAGGTGCTTACTACTGTTGGAGAAGGACTTTATAAAGAGAAAGGCAGCAAGTTTTTTGCATTTTCTTATCCCGTAGTTTCAGAAGAAGAGGTAAAATCCATCATGTCGGATGTCAAGAAGAAATTTTTTGATGCTCGGCATCACTGTTATGCGTTTATGATAGGACCGAACAAGTCGTGTTATCGTTCGAGTGATGACGGAGAGCCTTCCGGAACTGCCGGCAAGCCTATATTGAACCAGATATTATCAAAGGATGTCACTAATGTTCTCGTTGTGGTAGTCCGTTATTTCGGAGGAGTGAAACTCGGTGTGCCTGGATTGATAAATGCCTATAAAACGGCTGCACGTGAGGCTCTCGACAACTCTACTGTCATGGAGAAAACTGTCGATGAGGTGTTTTCCTTAGAGTTCGATTATCCTCTAATGAACGAGGTGATGCGTGTCTTGAAAGAAGAAAATCTCGAACAACAGAACCCGAAATTCGAGATGCGCTGTTATCTTGAAATATCAATAAGACAAGGTGATTCCAAAAGAATTGTTGATAAGTTGAAACGTCTCTACGGATTAGATGTAAAATACATCAAAACCATTTAAAATCAATATATTAATTGCTGTTTTTGCTTTAAAATGTCTTTTTGCTCGTAATATATGCAAAAGAAAATTAATAATCAATAGCAAAAAAATGTTTTTATTAACTTTTTTATGTTGATATTTGTAGAAAATTCCAAGATAGCAGTATTGGAATTAAAGTCATTGATTCATAATAATATTAATACTGTCAACATTGATGGATAAGGATTGTCATGAAATATGGAACAATTGTCTGAAAGTGATAAAGGCTAATACCGCACCTCAGGCATACAAGACATGGTTCGAGCCTATCAAACCGGTGTCTTTCAATGACAATATGCTTACCATTCAGGTCCCTACTCAATTTTTTTATGAGTTTTTGGAGACTCATTATATCAAGTTGTTGAGAATGACTATAGATAGAGTCATTGGTGTCAACGGCAGACTGGAATACAGCATTGTGATGGATGACAGCGGTTCTGATGGTCCGGTAGTGGTGCGTATGCCTAACAGTGGTCCTGTCAACACACAGAACCCTCCTGTTCAAATACCTATCGACATAGACAAGAAAGCAAAAGATGATGCCATTACGCCTTTTATTTTGCCGGGTCTGAAGAAATTGGAAATAGAGTCTCAACTTAATGAAAATTATTCTTTCGATAATTTCGTGACGGGTGATTGTAACTTGTTGGCAAGACAGGCAGGCAATACCATAGCCAAAATGCCTGGTCGTACTTCTTTTAATCCTCTTTTTATATATAGCCCTACCGGATTGGGTAAGACTCATATCGTTCATGCCATAGGACTCGAGACCAAGAAGAATTTTCCTAACTTGACAGTGTTGTATGTCAATGCAGAACAGTTTATTCAACAATTCATGAGTTCTTGTAAAAACAAGACACGCAACGACTTCGTCAGATTCTATCAGTCTATTGACGTGCTTATTGTTGATGATATTGAGTTTATGGCAGGCAAGGCTAAGACACAAGATGCTTTCTTCCATATCTTCAATCATTTGCAACAGAATTGCAAACAGTTGGTCTTTACCTGTGACAAGCCTCCTGCGGAACTGAAGGATATGGAACCTCGACTGCTGTCGAGATTTAAATGGGGGTTGTTTGCAGAATTGCAGATGCCTGACTATGATACACGTAAAAGTATCCTGAAGAAAAAGGCTTATAATGAGGGTATAGAACTACCGGAAGATGTTATTGACTATGTGGCGGAAAATGTGAAAACCAATGTGCGAGAGATGGAAGGATTCCTTATTTCCTTGATGGCCCAGTCTTCTCTTAACAAGAAAGCCATCACCGTCAACCTGGCAAAACAAATGGTGAGCCGCTATGTCAATAATTCTACACCTGAACTTACTATTGGTTATATCATTGGTGTTGTGTGCGAGTCTATGTTGATAACACAAGACGAATTTTTCTCCAAGACGAGAAAACGCAACATAGTACAGGCTCGTCAACTGACTATGTATTTTGCCAAGAAATATACCAAATCTTCTCTTATCAGTATTGGACAGGAGTGTGGTGGTAAAGACCACGCTACCGTGATACATGCCTTGAAAACAGTGGAAAACCTGATAGAAACAGATAAACAGTTCCGTCAGATCGCCCTGGATATTGAAAAGAATCTATCTTGATATTATGACAAAAACATTGGGCAAATTATTCCTTGTACCGGCATTGTTGGGAAATACTACACCGGAGAAAGTGTTGCCTCAAGGTACTCTCGACATGGTGAGGACATTGCGGTTCTTTGTTGTGGAGTATGTGAGAACAGCAAGACGTATGCTGAGTAAGATGAAAATGCCATGTCCGATAGAGGAACTTGTTTTTGTGGAACTTGACAAACATAATATTGCAAATCCGGATTTTATGACGTATCTTGGTCCTGCCTTGGACGGTCATGACATAGGTCTTATGTCGGAAGCCGGTACTCCCTGTGTGGCAGACCCAGGTGCTTTGATAGTGGAACTCGCACATCAGGCGGGTATTACTATAGTACCTCTCACCGGACCCAATGCCATGATACTTGCCCTAATGGCTTCCGGTTTCAATGGCCAGTCGTTCCGTTTTCATGGTTATTTGCCTATAAAAAATCCGGACAGGATAAATGCTATCAGAACTTTAGAACGAACATCGGCATCTAATGACGAAACGGAGTTGTTTATTGAGACTCCTTTTCGCAACAATGCGATGATAGATGACCTGCTAAAGACCTGCCGACCTAATACGATGCTATGTGTCGCATCCAATATCACCATGCCTGATGAGAAAATTGTAAGCAAATCTATAGCTGATTGGAAAACAGTAAAATACGACTGGAATAAAAAACCTGCCGTGTTCCTTTTATATAGCCGCTTTTAATGTATGATAAAAAATTTAACCCAAGATGAATTTTTGATTTATTGCCTTCTTTTTGCAGAAGAAGAGGATTTTAATTTTACAAAACGTGACCTTATTGATATGATGTCTAATGTGGAACCTCAGGACTTTATGAAAGTTTATAATCGTTTTGTAATGGAAACGGAATCTGAGAGATTACAAGTTATTGAACAACATAAATCATTGTATATCAAAGAATTATCAGATAAGACTTTGTTTTTTGACAAATTTAAAAAGATGTTTTTTTATGAAGAAAGATTCGCATCCATAGGTGATTATGCTGTCGAGATTCTCGATCCATTGTTATAATGTTTGCGGTTTTTAAATTATTTTGTGATAAATATAATATTGTTATGGAAATAGATATAGAAAAAAGAGTTGAAAAAGCAAAAGAATATCATCAATCAGGATACAATTGTGCCCAGTCGGTGTTTTTGGCTTACAGCGATGTCTTGGGAATTGATGATGTTGTTGCCTCTAAGTTGTCTTTGCCGTTCGGCGGTGGCATGGGTGGTATGCATGAAATATGCGGATGTGTCAGCGGTATGATGATGTGTACTGGATTTGTCAAAGATATAAAACGTAACAACTATCCTTATGTCCGCGATGTGGCGGCTGAATATAAGGCTGAAGTCGGATCTATAATATGTAAAGAACTTCTCGGCCTTGTGCCTGCAAACCCTCCTTTGGTGAAACGACCCTGTGTTGAATACGTCGGCATTGCAGCACGCATTATAGGTGAGAGATTAAAACATGACTTGTTATAATTATTACAATAAATCTATATTACGGTTATATTGTTTGGAAAATAAAAAAGTGACTGAATTTTTGATGTTCAGTCACTTTTGTTATGAATGTGAACCATTAACAATCTTTTGTCGCTGATTCGAGTTTTTTCATCATGGAGAATATAAATATTGCAGAGATGAGACACAATATTATCAACACACTCCACACTTGCCATAGTGGCAAACCCGTACCCCATATTCTTGCAATGACATTGGTAAGATAGTTGCCTATTGCAGTGACTACAAACCAGAATCCCATCATCATGCCTTTGTATTTTGGGGGAGCCACTTTCGTCACAAATGATATTCCCATGGGACTAAGCAATAATTCAGCGAATGTCAATACTAAATAAGTGCTTATCAGCCAGTTGGGCGATACTAAAGTCTCACTGACGCCTCCCATGGATTTCAAGTCTGCCGGGCTTGCAAGGTTGAATGAAGCTACCGCCATTACCAAAAATCCCAATGCTGCCACTACCATGCCCATGCCAATCTTTCTCGGTGCCGATGGCTCTTTTCCTCTCTTGCCCAACATGGAGAATAGGGCAATGGAGAATGGTGTCAGTACGACGACGAAGAACGGATTGAACTGTTGGAACTCTTGTGGAAATACCGACAGCTCTGATGGCAACTGTAGATACTTCACTATGGCTCCTGCAAAGGCAGCAACGGCTACTATGGCCGATATTATCTTGCCTTTTTTGCTATCGGACTGGAAGATGCTGAATGTGGCATAAACACCTATTGCAATAAGTACTAATGCTACTATGTCGAATCCTATCCTCGTGATGCCGCTAACTATGTTGGATGTGTAGTCACGGGCAAACCATGTGAGACATAATCCACTTTGTTGGAATGACATCCAGAAAAATATTACAACGGCGAAAACAAGGAACAAGGCTGTCATGCGTGACTTGGTCTGCTCAGGTGTCAACTCTTCTACATGTACTTTATTTTCAGTATCTGCTTTTGCCTGCTTGGTGTTGACATCGGCATGTTTGAACCAGCGACGGCAACAGATGTAAATGGCGATAGACAATATCAATGATATGCAGGCGACACCGAAACCATAGTTGTAAGCCTCTGACAATTTGTTGATATAATCGTTGGCAAAAGCTGTCAGATTGTTGATTTCATAACCTTGTCCTATAGCCAACTGCTGAAATGATGCCAGTGCCTCTTCGGTGATACTGCCGTCGAGATATTGGTGAGCGAGAGCCGGTATTTGCGGTACATAGGTGAATCCGGCTTTGCCGAGAAACAACTCCGTTATCTTGGTGGCAGTGATGGGTGCGAACATGGAGCCGATGTTGATGGCCATGTAAAACAGGCTGAATCCATTGTCTCTGCTGTTGTTGTATTTGGGATCATCATAGAGGTTTCCTACCATGACCTGCAGGTTCCCCTTGAAAAGTCCGGTGCCTACTGCTATGAGAAACAGGGCGGAGAACATGCTTATCAATGCAAAAGACTGTTGCGCAGGAATGGCAAGCAACAGATATCCTATGAACATCACCACTATGCCGGTGACCACCATCTTGCCGTATCCGAAACGGTCGGCGAGAATACCTCCAATGAGAGGCATGAAATACACTACTCCGAGGAAAATACCGTAAATGTTGCCGGTCTGTGCCTCGTTGAAACCGAATTTGGCTTGTAAGAACAACACGAAGATGGCAAGCATGGTGTAATAACCGAAACGCTCGCCCGTGTTGGCTAATGCCAATGCATATAAACCTTTTGGGTGTCCTTTGAACATAATTTTGTTATTTTAAAAAAGCCTGCTTTTGATGCAGGCTTTCTGTTTGTTTATTTCTTGTTTCTTTATGCTGTTACTCTTTCCAACCATTTCACCATGCCCAGCATTACACCCATTGAGATGAGACATATTGCAAAGAATACTGCCCAACATTGCCATATCGGCCATGCGTTGTACATGATGGGACCTATGAAGATGAAAAGATTGCCTATGGCAGTGGCACCTAACCATAAACCTTGGCAAAGACCTACCATGTGACGTGGCGCCACCTTGGATACGAATGATAATCCCAACGGGGAGATGAACAATTCTGCTACTGTCAGGAAGAAGTAGGTCACTAAAAGAACCCAAGGTCCGGCTTTGACAAGTCCTAAGGAATTCATGGTACTTGCATCCATGGCACGGAACTCTGTTCCGGAAGGATAGTTGTTGATCAAGGAGAATATCATCAGGAACAGATATGCCAGACCGGCGATGAACATACCTATGGCAATCTTGCGAGGTGTGGAGATGCTCTTTCCTTTTTTATTCAATGCAGCAAATATCCACATGATGATAGGTGTAAGTATGATGACAAATCCCGGATTCAGAGCCTGCCAGATCTCAGGGGCTACGGAATCGGTCTTCACAAAGTCGCGAGCAAAGACTGACAATGATTGTCCGTTTTGATGGAATGACAACCAGAAGAATATTGCAATACCCAACACGGCAAACAAGGCATACAGTCTTTGTTTGATTTCTTTTGCCATGGCGAGTTTCTCTTCAGGGGTATAAGATACCACATTGGCTTGTTCTTTCTTTGCAGGCTGTGGGAATCTCTTCTTCGTGGTGATGAAGATAATCAGTGATATGAGCATTGCTGCTACCGAGGCGAAGAATGAGAAATGAATACCGGTGTTGAAAGTTTCTATGTATTCTGAACAGAACTTGCTCGTGTCAGTCATGGTATAACCTTCTCTTATCACATCTGCCATTGTCTCGGTAAACTTGACTGTCATTTCGCCGTTTGCGAGAAATTGATGACATAGAGCCGGCATGTCGGCATTATAAATGAAGTTATGTACGTTAAGCCACCACTCACGCAACAATGGTGCAACGAAAGGTGCTATCAAACCTCCGACATTGATGAATACGTAGAAAATCTGAAAACCGGAATCACGTTTGTCTTTTGCAATCCTGAGAGCCTCTTCACCATTCTTGGCAGCTTCAGCCTCGAGTTCATCATACATCTTTCCTACAATGGCCTGTAAGTTGCCTTTGAATAAACCGTTACCGAAAGCAATGAGTAACAGAGCAAAACAAGTGAAGACAAGAATGCTCCACCATTGTCCTCCATGGTCGGCTATCATACCTGTTTCAGTCTTGCTGAACAACGGTATTGCCAGCGCAACATAACCCAATGCCATGATTATTAAACCCGTTTGAATGGTCCTGTTATAGTTCTGTGTCCTGTCGGCAATAATACCACCGACTAAACTTAATACGTAAATTCCGCAATAAAATACAGAATAGATTACTCCGGCTGTACCATCAGGCAAACCGAATTTAGATACTAAGAACAATAATAGAACGGCGTTCATAATATAGTAGCCAAAACGCTCACCCATATTACTTAGAGCAGCCGCCAAAAGCCCTTTGGGATGTCCTTTAAACATAATTCATTAAAAATTTTTAATTATACATCTGTTTAGTTTTCAATATTCTTGATAATTCTGCACAAAGGTATGAAAAGTTTTGATATCTTTTACATTTTTGTTCTTTTTCTTTGCTTTTTCTACTTTGATAGTGTGTACTTTTTTGATTATCAATTGTAAAAAATGCCGGTCTTCCTTTGTTTTTCATCTACATTCAATTTAAGTGTTGTTCCTGTATTGTGAATGAATGATAGATTTGTTTTTTGTAATGACAATGTCTGTTGTAAGTTCGAAATGCGGTTATTACTTTATAATTTATAAGTGATGATGTTGTAGATGTGATGATTCACGGTTATATAGTCAAATTCTTTACATCGAATTCCAGTGGGTATGTTCATCGTTCGTCTTTGCTTCTTCAAAAAATCCTTGTATATATTTAAGAGTTTATAAAAAAAATGTATTTTTGCAGATTAATTGAAAACAGAAATAACTATAAATCTAATGGAAATCAGCAGCAAATACAGCCCGCAGGCTACCGAGGAGAAGTGGTACCGGCATTGGATTGACAAGAAATATTTTCATTCTACTCCTGATGAACGTGAACCTTATACTATAGTGATACCTCCGCCTAATGTGACAGGCGTGCTTCACATGGGACACATGTTGAACAATACCATTCAGGATGTCTTGATTCGTCGTGCCCGTATGCAGGGCAAGAACGCCTGTTGGGTGCCCGGAACGGACCATGCCTCTATTGCTACTGAAGCCAAGGTCGTCAACAAACTTGCACAACAGGGTATAAAAAAGACTGATATATCTCGTGAGGAGTTCTTGAAACATGCCTGGGACTGGACTCATGAACATGGTGGTATCATTTTGAAACAGCTTCGCAGACTCGGTGCTTCATGCGACTGGGACCGTACCGCTTTTACTATGGATGAAATCCGCAGCAAAAGCGTTGTTCATGTCTTTTGTGACTTGTATAACAAAGGTTTGATATATCGCGGGGTACGTATGGTCAACTGGGACCCTGTAGCCCTTACGGCTCTTAGCGACGAAGAGGTCATCTACAAGGAAGAGCATAGCAAACTCTATTACCTTAAATATATGATAGAAGGTGAGGATGGCTATGCAGTGGTGGCTACGACGCGTCCTGAAACAATTATGGGTGATACTGCTATGTGTATCAATCCTAATGACCCTAAAAATCAATATCTTAAAGGTAAAAAGGTGATAGTGCCTCTCGTGGGGCGTGTGATACCCGTCATTGAAGACGATTATGTCGATGTGGAGTTCGGTACAGGTTGTCTTAAAGTCACTCCGGCTCATGATGTCAACGACTATATGTTGGGTGATAAACATAATCTTGAGAGTATCAATATATTTAATGATGATGCTACTGTCAGCGAGGCTGCCGGTTTGTATGTCGGTATGGACCGTATGGCGGTGAGAAAACAAATTGTCAAAGACCTCGATGCTGCCGGCTTGCTCGAGAAAGTGGAAGACTATAATAATAAGGTGGGTTATTCCGAACGTACCAATGTGCCTATTGAACCTAAACTGTCCATGCAGTGGTTCCTTAAGATGGAACATCTTGCTAAGATTGCTCTTGCCCCGGTGGAGTCGGGTGATATCAGGTTCTATCCTCCAAAATATGTCAACCTTTATCGTCATTGGCTCGAGAATATAAAAGACTGGTGTATCAGCCGTCAGTTGTGGTGGGGTCATCAGATTCCTGCATATTATCTTCCGGAAGGTGGTTTTGTGGTGGCTGAGAATATTGAAGAGGCTCTTCGCCTTGCAAAGGAAAAGACAGGTGTGGACTTTTCTGCAGAACAACTGCGTCAGGATCCCGACTGTCTCGACACATGGTTCAGTTCATGGCTGTGGCCTCTGTCGTTGTTTGACGGCATAATGAATCCTGACAATGAGGAGTTCAAATATTATTATCCTACCAACGACCTTATCACTGCTCCGGATATCATCTTCTTCTGGGTTGCCCGTATGATAATGGCAGGTGAGGAGTATCAGCATAAAGTGCCTTTTAACAATGTGTATTTCACCGGCATAGTGCGTGATAAACGAGGACGCAAGATGTCCAAGTCGCTCGGCAACTCTCCGGACCCTATAGAATTGATAGACAAATTCGGTGCCGATGGCGTACGTATGGGCATGCTTCTTACGGCACCTGCCGGCAATGACCTGCCTTTCGATGAGTCGTTGTGCGAACAGGGACGTAACTTCTGTAATAAGATATGGAATGCCTTGCGTCTCGTAAAAGGCTGGACCGTTGATGATAACTTGTCTCAGCCGGAAACTGCTATGATAGCATCAAGATGGTTCGAAGCCCGTTATAACAAGATACTCGCCGAGACTAACGATAACCTCGACAGATATCGTCTCTCCGATGCTCTTATGGGTATTTATAAATTGATATGGGACGACTTCTGTTCATGGTATCTCGAAATGGTGAAAGCTCCTGCAGGCTGTTCTGTGGACAGGGTGACTTATAACGAGACGGTGACATTCTTCGAGAACCTCATGAAGATATTGCATCCTTTCATGCCGTTCATTACTGAAGAGGTGTGGCATCTCTTGCAAGAACGTACCGATGGCGATGATATCATCATCTCACAACAACCCACGCAGAAAACTGTCGATGCAAAAATGCTCGATATGTTCGGCTTCGCTCAGGATGTAATCAATAATATACGCAAGATACGTGCCGAGAAAAATATCTCGTTCCGTCAGGCGGTTGACTTGCTCGTGGTGGATAAAGACTGCAATGTCAGCCGTGACTTTGACTTTGTAATAATGAAACTCTGTAATGTGGAACATGTTATCTATGCTGACGAGAAACCTCATGATGCCTTCGGTTTTATCGTAGGAGCAGTGGAGTTTTTCATCCCTATCGCCGATGCTGTCGATGTGGAGGCGGAGTTGAAGAAATTGGAAGAGGAACTGAATTATACCAAAGGATTCCTGAAGAGTGTAGAGGCTAAACTGTCTAATGAACGTTTTGTCAATGGTGCCCCGACAGCTGTCGTTGACAAGGAACGCAAGAAAAAGGCTGATGCTGAAGCTAAAATAAAAGTCATTGAAGAACAAATGGCAGCATTAAAATAATGATAGCCATCCAATTTTGATGACTTGGTGAATTTTTTTTTATTTTGATGATTTATCACGTGGAGCATGTGGAAAATAATGTCTCCACGTTTTTTTGTCTGTTATAATCACTTGTCATATCTTGAAATTGCCTATAATACGGTATTTTTTAACAGTTTTTTGTATTATGGCAAGTATAAAAGTGAAATTCAGACCATCTACCGTTGCAGACAAGAAAGGAACGGTGTTTTATCAGATGACTCATAAACAAAGAGTCAGGATAGTTTCTACTGATAT
Source organism: Bacteroidales bacterium Phil6 (assembly GCA_002633315.1). Lineage (GTDB taxonomy): Bacteria > Bacteroidota > Bacteroidia > Bacteroidales > F082 > Limimorpha > Limimorpha avicola. The sequence continues at coordinate 5,467 of NWBN01000008.1, read as the reverse complement.
TAAATTGAGCTTGTGGGAATGGGACATCATGAATAGTTGTCTTTACGACAACATGACAAACAACAATTGTCAGTCGGTTTATAATCGTATTGAAGCAGACATTACTCATTTTAATGATGTAGTTGATAGACTGAAAGTGTATTCCAACAGTTTTACCATTGATGATATCTGTGAGATGTTTTTTAATTATAAAGCAGGTAAAGTATATATATTACAATATATTAATGCACATATCGACAGTTTGCAGCAACAAGGTAGGTGGGGACAGGCGACCAATTGTCTTAGAATGAAAAACAGTTTTTCCAATTTTCTCAATGGAAAAGATATTTTATTCGATGAGTTGGATAATAAAATATTGGAGTCGTATAACGATTGGCTTATGCAACGTAATCTTATGCGTAACTCCTGTTCTTTTTATCTTAGAGTGTTGCGTTCAGTTTATAATGATGCCGTAAACGAAGGCTTGGTTTTACAGTCTTTTCCCTTTAAAAATGCCTATACAGGCATTGACAAGACCGTCAAAAGAGCTGTCAGTGAAGAGCTTATATATAAGTTGTTTAAACTTGACCTTGTTGAAAAACCCCAATTGGCATTTGCACGCGACATCTTTATTTTTAGTTATGGTACACGTGGCATGGCTTTTGTCGATATTGCATTTCTGAAAAAATCCGATTATAAAAGCGGTATTATTATATACAACAGACGTAAGACAAGACAGCGTTTGCGTATCAGGGTGGAGCCTTGTATATGCGAGTTGATGGAAAGACACTGTGAAAAAGATGAAAATTCGCCATATTTGTTCCCTATACTCCGTTCTATGGATGACAAGGAGGCATACAGAGAATACAGAAGTGCTCTCAGTTTATATAACAAACGGCTGAGAGTGTTGTCTAACATGTTGGGTTGCAAGGTGGTTTTGTCTTCATATACGGCAAGGCATTCATGGGCGACAGCGGCTCGTAACAATGATATCTCTTTGTCGGTAATTAGTGCCGGTATGGGACATACATCGGAAAATACGACAAGAATATATCTCGCCTCTTTGGATGATTCTATGGTCGATGATGCCAACCGTAAACTTTTGGAAAAGTTGAAATAGGATTATTTCTACATAAGAAATGGGAGTATTTTATAAATATTTGATATACAATATGATAATCTTATGTTTCATTCCTATGTTTAGCATTTTCGCTAAATAATGTCAATTTTTTAGAATGTGGATATCTTAATAAGTACACAAAAATAAATGACGATTCTGTAAATAAAATTGCAACATGATTTATTTTATTGATTATCAAAAGTATTGATAACCAAAATAAAATAAATGTCGTAAAGATATTTTTTTGTAAAAAAATTTTGTATTTCAAAATATTTGTTTACCTTTGCGACGTGATTTTCCCATTTCTTATGTAGAGATGGGAAAAAAAGAAGAAAAATCAGCCTTGGGTTGCTACTTCTATTGAAAAGAGAAGTAGCTGGTAAATGAAATACAAAGCTATGGGATGAGTTTTCGGAAAATAAACAGAAGTTATATCTAAGTTATTGTAAAATAGGTTATTAGCAATAAGTTGGGGAGCGCAGATTATATTCTGTTTACAAATAGAGAATATTGTAATGGTATTTATTGTACTTTATTAGGTGGCAGAATATTGTCCAAAGACTTGAAGCATTATTAAAAAATTATGATGTTGGACGAGAAGGAAAAGGAGAGAAGGTGGTATCCGCTGAAATCGTCTCAAGGTAATATACTATCGATTCGGGAACATCTCAAGAAATTGAGAATGATTGAGATATTTCTTCCTGTGACCAAAGAACCGGTAGTATTAACGGACGGTGATATCGTGATAAAGGAAACTCCTTGGTTTGACGACATTATCTTTGTGCGTCACAGCAAGTCGTACATAGAAGAACTTATGCATAAAGACAAGTTGTGCTCCCAACTTGGTTTTATGATGAAAAAGGATGATAATGGCAATCCCGACATCATCACGATTGACGACAGAGTGATGCAACTGTTTATTTATGCTTTGGAGGTGATGAAAGAACATGTGACATTGCTGAAGATGAGCGATAATCTGAGACGTATGGGAAAGCGATGCCGCATCTTGGGAGGCAAGCTCGCCGGCATGGAAGGAGTGTTGCGTCGCGTACAAAACATCCGCCGTGTCTATATAGACCTCAACGGCATCATCACCGCCCGGATAGATTCCATGCCAAGGAGTTACATAGAGATATTGGAGTGAGAAATGGATATTATTAGTTTTTGATAATATCAATATTGAAATAATTATTTACGTATTTATAGGAGTTATAATAATATGAGACCTTATAAGGATATAAGGATAGCGGTAGCAGGGACCGGATATGTCGGATTGAGTATAGCGACATTGTTAAGCCAACATCATGAGGTGGTGGCAGTGGATATAATACCAGAGAAAGTGGAAATGATAAACAACAGGAGGTCCCCGATTGTAGATAATGAGATAGAAGAGTATCTTGCCACAAAGCCGTTGAAACTGAGAGCGACAATGGATGCGGAAGAAGCATATAAGGGAGTGGATTATGTGGTGATAGCAGCCCCTACGAATTATGATCCTGTAAAAAATTATTTTGATACGAGCCATGTGGAAGAAGTGATAGACCTTGTGCTCAAGGTGAATCCGGAAGCTGTGATGGTCATCAAGTCCACGATACCGGTAGGATATTGTCGCAACCTGTACGTGAAGTATTGGAAGCAGGGACTTAAACGGCTCAACCTGCTGTTCGCTCCGGAGTTCTTGCGCGAGAGCAAGGCTTTGTACGACAATCTGTATCCGAGCCGAATAATAGTAGGCATACCCAAGATAATAGACAATTCTGAATTTACAGAGGAGAATGAAGCTATCAAGGCAATGGCAGATATGACTGTTTTGGAGGAGGCGGCACATACATTCGCTGCACTGTTGCAGGAAGGAGCCATAAAGCAGGATATAGACACGCTGTATATGGGACTCAAGGAAGCAGAGGCAGTAAAACTCTTTGCGAATACGTATCTAGCCTTGCGAGTAAGTTATTTTAATGAATTGGACACATACGCTGAAGTGAAGGGATTGGATTCTAAAGCCATAATACAAGGAATAGGATTAGACCCGCGTATCGGCACACATTACAACAATCCCTCGTTCGGATACGGAGGATACTGTCTGCCCAAGGATACGAAGCAGTTGTTGGCCAACTATGAGGACGTGCCGCAGAACATGATGACAGCAATAGTGGAAAGCAACCGTACGAGGAAAGACTTCATCGCGAGTCAGGTTCTGAAGATAGCCGGTGCCCATGAATATGACAGTAGTTGGGATGAGACAAAAGAAACAGATATCACGATAGGAGTTTACCGTCTCACTATGAAATCCAACAGTGACAATTTCCGTCAAAGCAGCATCCAGGGAGTGATGAAGAGAATAAAAGCCAAAGGAGCTACAATCATCATCTATGAACCAACACTTGAGGATGGTACCACATTCTTCGGCAGCAAGGTTGTCAACAACCTTGGTGAATTCAAGAGATTGTCGAAGGCCATCATCGCCAACAGGTACGACTCCTGTCTGGATGACGTGAAAGACAAAGTATATACAAGAGACATATTCAACAGGGACTGACCATGCTTGAACGTAACATCAAACTTGACGGCTCTGTCATACTGGTGACAGGTGCCGCCGGATTTATAGGGGCGAATCTTTCCAAACGGTTGCTGAATGATTTCCCGGACTGCAAAGTCATAGGTATAGACAGCATCACTGACTATTATGACATATCCCTTAAACACGAGCGGCTGAATGAGCTGAAAGGATATGGGGAAAGGTTCACTTTCATCCACGACACCATAGCCGACAGGGAAACGGTTACCCACATATTCGACGAGTACAAGCCGGCAGTTGTGGTCAATCTCGCCGCACAGGCCGGAGTAAGGTACAGCATCACCAATCCTGACGCATACATAGAGAGCAACATCATAGGCTTCTACAACATACTTGAAGCCTGCCGCCACAGCTATGACAACGGTCAGAAAGGCGTCGGGCATCTGGTCTATGCATCCTCGTCCAGTGTTTACGGATCGAACAAGAAGATGCCCTACTCGACTGATGACCGTGTGGACAATCCTATAAGCCTGTATGCAGCCACCAAGAAGAGCAACGAACTGCTGGCCCATGCCTACAGCAAGCTGTACAACATACCTTCCACAGGCCTGAGGTTCTTCACTGTATACGGCCCGTGCGGCCGCCCAGACATGGCCTATTTCGGCTTCACCGACAAACTGGTAAAGGGAGAGAAGATCAGAATCTTCAACTACGGCAACTGTAAACGCGACTTCACATACATCGACGATATCGTTGAAGGTGTAGTCCGGGTCATGCAGCACGCCCCCGAAAGGCGGAACGGCGAAGACGGACTGCCTCTGCCTCCCTATAAGGTGTACAACATCGGCAACAGTTCCCCCGAGAACCTGCTGGACTTCGTCACCATCCTGCAGGAAGAGCTCGTCCGTGCCGGAGTCCTGCCCGAAGACTATGACTTCGAGTCGCACAAGGAACTCGTGCCCATGCAACCCGGAGATGTACCCATAACATACGCTGATACTACTCCGTTAGAGCAAGATTTCGGATTCAAGCCATCAACACCGCTACGGACAGGATTAAGAAATTTTGCCGAGTGGTATTCGGAACACAATAATAAATAATTTAACATTCTACGAATATGTCTGTATTTGCAAATAAAATTTTACTTATCACTGGTGGCACTGGCAGTTTCGGTAACGCCGTGCTGCGTCGCTTCCTCGATAGCGACATCAAAGAGATTCGAATTTTCTCTCGTGATGAGAAGAAACAGGACGACATGCGTCATACCCTGCAGAATCCCAAGGTAAAATTCTATATAGGAAATGTGAGAGACAAGGCGTCTGTGGATGTGGCAATGCGGGGTGTGGATTACGTGTTCGCGGCAGCAGCGTTGAAGCAGGTGCCGTCATGTGAGTTTTTTCCGATGGAGGCAACACGGACAAATGTGATAGGTACGGGTAATGTCCTTGAAAGTGCCATAGAACACGGAGTGAAGAATGTGGTTGTTTTGTCAACGGACAAGGCAGCATATCCCATCAATGCCATGGGTATTAGCAAGGCGCTGATGGAGAAAGTAGCCATAGCCAAGGGACGGGAATTGGGAGAAGGAGCAGCAACGACAATATGCTGCACGCGTTATGGCAATGTGATGGCAAGTCGTGGCTCAGTGATTCCGCTGTGGGTGGAACAGATGATGGAAGGGAAGCCGATAACGATAACGGACCCGAACATGACGCGGTTCATGATGACATTGGACGATGCAGTGGACCTGGTAATCTATGCATTTCAGCATGGACACAACGGAGACTTGTTTGTGCAGAAGGCACCTGCAGCGACATTGTCCACGCTGGCAGAAGCATTGAAGCAGATAT
>NWBN01000007.1 GCA_002633315.1 Bacteroidales bacterium Phil6 | reverse complement strand
GTAGTCGCCACCCCCTAACGGAAGACCCGGACAAGATGTCCGGGCCTTTTTGTATTATGTCTTTTTTTGCCTGATTGCCGCTTGTTTGTGGAATTGGAAAATCCGGACGATGTTTGTATCGAAAAATTAAAAATATCTTTTCAGAAGGTTTCTGATGAGACCGTTTTTTCTTGTTGCTAAAATTTTTTCTTGTTTTTTAGTAAAATGTTATGCAGCATATTATTTCCTGAATGAAACAACATAATTAATGATATATCCGATATAAGTCTTTATTATTTTTCATCCTCTTGCAGTGCGAAATAGGTTACCTTCTCTGTTATTGTCATTGTAAGCATTCCAATTAAAATATAGTTGACAAGAATCTGTTCAGCTTCTTTTTTCTTTAGTTTTGTGTCTTTCATGAAATTTTCGAGTGTGAATGTCTTGTTTTCACTGAAATATTTCAACATTAACATTTCATTGTCATCGAATGTCATCTGCACAGGTTTACTGTTTTTCTGTTGTTTCCATATTTTTAATAATATGGTGTCTGCCAACAGATTCTGGTCGTTTACTCTGATATAGACTTTGTACTTGTCGCAATGATCTGGTGCTTTGTGTTTGTATTTTTTGCTTTTTGGTACTATCACTTCCAATACAGTCTTGCCGTTTATTTCCCACTCTTTGACATAATAATCTACTTGAGGCTGACAATACAACTCAGCTGCGGTCTGAATCATGTGTTTTTCTTCTTCGGAACGTATCCCAGAAATGACTCCGTTGTCCTTTACTCCAATCAATAATCTACCTCCGTCAGTGTTTGCAAAGGCTACCAACGACCTTGCAATTTTTTTGCTGTCAGATATTTCGAACTTGAAATCCAACATCTGATGTTCTCCCTCTGCAATGAGTTTCTGTATGTGATCGTTCTTTTTTCTTTTGTTTTCCACTGTCGGAGTTTTGATTGCAAATATAATGAATTATCAGTTATTGTGGCACATGGTATAAAATTGATTGCCTTGCTCTGTTTTTTATATACTTACTTTATTTTATAAAAAAATGTGATGCAGCTCATTGAACTGCATCACAAGAGTGATTGATAATAAATTTTGTTTATTGTAGGTAATCTGCGACAAATAATGCAACGGGAGTGTTTCCGTTATAAAATATCAGAGTGTCGGAAACTATATCGTATGTGTTTATATTTGATAATGCATTGACGATATTGTTTTCAAGTTGTTGATTACGACAGCCTCTTCTCGTCATAGCCACTTTTTCCAATTCGATGTTGTTTTTTTCTCTAATTCTGCATCTCACTCTGAAATCATTACAGCCACTGCTTCCGTAAATGTTTAATGAATCAGAACTTATCATCATGTAAGGCTCTTCATTCAACCCTGTCATGCTTATGTTGTTTCCGTTTAATTCTTTAAGACGCCAATAGGTATCGGTTATGCCTCCTCTTTTTCGCATTGTGTATTTTTCCTTGACTATAGGAGTGTTGTATGAAAGTTCTGCTGTCAACGGTATTAACGACTCCGTGGTTATGTAATAATAATAGGTAGTGTCGTTTGTTGAGATCTGTAGCACTTCGTCGTTGAATGTCAGAAAACCTTCAGTTACATTTACGTCTCCTTTTGAGTCTTGTTCTGCTGTCATCAGAAGGTATGTTGAATCATTATATAACCAGATGGCAGCAAATTCGTCCCAGTCATCTATTGGCAGTATGCCAGAATAAATACCTTCCCATATTACCATGGTGCTGTCGTTGGGGTCGTATGTTTCCATGACGACTAAATTGTCATTTTTGTTAACGTTGGTGCAATAGGAGAATGTAAGGCATATCAAAACTGCCATTAAAATGTGTTTGATTTTTGTATTCATGTTAGTCATATTGTTTTTTTCTTTCTAACGCCGGATCATGATAATTGTTTAAGGTGAATAGAAATTTTTGTATTTTTTGAAAAAAGATAGAATTTTTTATTCATTTATGATGGGATAGGGAAGATGATAAACTAAGGTATTTTAAGCCTGTTTCAAGCGATTTAAGACACTCTGTTTTTTTGTGAATGTAACACGTAAATTCAGAAACTTAATGCCTTATAATCAATATTTACAATTGTAAATAATAAAGACAATACAAAACACTCTTTTTACAAAAATAAAAAACAATCATATAAATATATAACAATCATATAATTACCATTTTGTAAAATAAATATGAATTTTTAATTACAGTTGTAAAATATTTTACAAATATAAATTATTTATTCTGTAAACAAAAATTAACATAAATATCATAAAAACAATAAATTATATTATAAAATTTAAAATTTTACTTTAAAAACTTAAAAAGTTTTAACAATTCGTTGTTTAATGTTAAAAAATTTTATAAAGTCTTGATAAAAAATAAATTGGAATTTGTTTTAAATAAAAATAATGAAGATTTGTCTATAAATGATAAAATTTACAAAAATAAAATCGGGAAAAGTTACTTTTGTAAGATTTTTCTTTTTACTTTTGTAACGTTCAAAAACATAAAATTGAAAATTTTGAAGTTATTGATACCCTTGTTTTGTCTTGAATGAATTTATAAAAGGAATGAATTATGGAATTATTGAAAGACCGTTTGGCTCATATTTTGAGATCTAAAAATCTTACAGCAACGCAATTTGCAGAGATGATGCAAATACAGCCTTCTAATGTTTCACATTTGTTGAGTGGTCGAAATAATCCAAGTTTGGACTTTCTCATTAAACTAAAAGAGGCCTTCCCGGAATATAGTTTCGATTGGATAATAATGGGTAAACGCCCTATTACAGTGAATGACCCTTCCCCTGTTAATAATCAGCCATCTACTCCTTCAACTGCTCCTGATATTTCAGTATCAGTTCCTGATGCCCAACCGGATTTGTTCGATGCCGATTTGCAGAAAACAGATAATCAAAATGAAAATAAAAATAAAAACCTTGATAATAAATATGTTAAATTTGAAAATCCTGTTTCTGAACCTGTTAAAATGATATTCGTATATGATGATAATTCATTTGAGGTCTTTAATCTTAGAAAAAATGATTAGTACTTTTTATAATGATTTTTCAATATTTATCTCATAGATGAAGATGTATTCTTATTTCTTCTTTTGGTGATATGTTATATATTATTGATGTTCAACATATTATATATATTATCGGTTTTGTTTTTCGAAATATCCAAACTGTTGGGGTAAAAAAAGATTTTTTATTTGTTTTAGTTAAAAATAATACGTAATTTTGTTATTTAAAATAATAAAACAAATAAATGTCTAAACAATTGTTTTTCAAATCGTTTAGAGAAATAATGACAAACTATGATGATGTAGTCGTTGTTTCACATGTGAATCCCGATGGCGATGCAGTCGGTTCGACGTTGGCATTATCGTTCTTTCTCAGGAAGTTGGGCGTCAATGTTAATGTTGTCCTTCCTAATGATTTTCCTTCGTTTTTGTCGTGGATTCCAGGGATTGAGGATGTTATTATTTTTGACAAGGACTCTGAAAAGGCAGTAGAACTATTTAATAATGCTGATTTGTTTTTTTTCTTGGATTTTAATATGGCATCACGGACTGGCTTGATGCACAACGATTTATGTCATTGTAAGAATACTCCTAAAATATTGATTGACCATCATTTGAGTCCTGATAAAGATGCTTTTTTGGCTTGTTTATCTGAAGAATATACTTCGAGTACTTCTGAACTTGTTGCTGAACTTATTGATTATCATGGCTTCGATAACTACATGGATGATGATATAGCAACATGTTTGCTCGTAGGTATAATGACTGACACCGGTTCTTTTGCTCATTCAATATATCATCCATATACTTTTGAAGTATGTGGTAAGTTGATGTCTTCTACTCTGAATTATCCTTTGATACATCGTATGGTATATGATAATTCTTCTGAAAACAGACTTCGTCTGTTGGGTTATTCTATCAGTAACAAGATGATTATCAAAGATGAATATAATACAGCCTTTATAGCTCTCAGCAAAGATGAACTCGATTCCTTTGATTATAAAGTTGGTGATACTGAAGGTATAGTGAATTATCCTTTGTCGATAAGTGATGTTAAGATGTCAGTATTATTGACTGAACGTCAAGGAGTTATACGTTTGTCGTTTCGTTCGAAAGGAGATTTTTCTGTACATGAGTTGGCAAAGAAATATTTTTCCGGCGGAGGACATACTAATGCTGCCGGCGGTACTTTGGACTGTTCTTTAGAGCAAGCTGTTGAAAAACTTGTTTCGATTTTACCGGAATATAAAACTATGTTAAATAAATGATTTTAAAGATTAAATATATATATCCATTCTTATCGATGTTGTTATTGTCGATGTTTTCTTGTTCTTTCGAAACAGCAGCAACTCACAGAATGGATGCTGAATTGGAGTTGGTATCATATATTGCTGAAAATGAGATAGATATAAAGCCTACCGCTTCCGGTTTGCTGTTTGTCAAACAGCGTGACGGGAATGGTGTCACTCCTTTGAAAGATGCTAAAGTCGCTATCCATTATACAGGTATGTTTCTTAATGGTGAAGTGTTCGACTCTTCTTATGACAGAGGAACTCCAATGGTGTTTCAATTGTCTAAAAATCAAGTTATAAAAGGTCTTGAAGAAGCTGTGCTTATGATGGATAAAGGTGCTAAGGCTCGTATAGTCGTACCATATTATTTGGCTTATGGGGACAGACGTGTCGGTCCTGTGCCGTCATATTCTAATCTCGTTTTTGATATTGAATTGATTGATTGTCAAGGAACTAATGATAAATAGAGTTTATATATATATAGTTGACTTGTTGCTGTCTTGTTGCATATTGCTGTCATTGGCATCATGTAATGATGATACAACGTCTCGGACTGTTTCCGGCAATACATCTGACCGTAAGTCAAGTCTTGAAAAAGTAAACAAATATATTGTGCGTCAGGAGTCTGAATACATTGAGGATTATGTGGAGCGCAGAGGGCTTGATATGATAAGAACAGGTACGGGACTACGCTATTGCGTTCTTAGACATGGTGATACTGTCTCTATTAATAAAGGTGATATCGTTACTTTAGAATATAGGGTACGTTTGTTGACAGGTGATGTGGTATATAGTTCGAAAGAAGATGGTCCAAAAGTCTTTCAGGTGGGGAAAGGCGGTGTTGAAAGCGGTCTCGAAGAGGTTATGCTCCTGCTGCATGTCAATGATGTTGCAGAAGTCATCATACCTTCACACCTTGCCTTTGGCTTGTTGGGCGACGGACATAAAATACCTCCTAAAGCTACACTTATTTATAATCTTAAAGTTGTTGAAAAATTATCTAAATAAAGCTATGCGTAGATTTGATTTGTGTTTTTTGATTTGTTTTGTCTTGTTTGTTATAGGTTGTTCTGGAGTGAATGACGGTTACAAGACTTCAAAGTCAGGGCTTTCGTATCGTTTTTATATGAGTAATAATGATGCGGAAAAACCTAATGTCGGAGATGTCTTGATGGTCTCATTGAGTTATTCTGTAGATGATTCTGTAATTTACCATTCTGATAGTCAGACTAAAGATCTTAGGATCATCTTGAAAGAAGATAATAACGGAGGTCTTCACGAAGGGCTAGGGTTGATGCATAAGGGTGATTCTGCGTCTTTCCTGTTTCCTGTCGATACTATTTTGAAGTTATTTGGCAAGGAATCTTTGCCGCAAAACATATCTCCAAAGGAGAGAATATCAATTAATCTTAAACTTAACGACTTCATGAATAAACAGGAGTTTGCTCTCGAATTGGAAAATATACGTCAGGCAAAGATAGCTGCTGCTGATGCTCTCGTTAAAAGTTATGTAGAGAATAATGGTATTATGGTTCAACCTTCGGCTTCAGGTGTATATTATATTGAAACAAAAAGAGGTAGAGGAAATAAGGTGAAAAAAGGAGAAAAGGCTCAGATTCATTATGTTGCTATGTTTTTGAATGACCAGATATTCGATACTGCACTCGATACTTTGGTGGGAATAGTTATAGGAGCAGATCAGATATTTCCCGGGATGGAAGAGGGTCTCATGAATATGCGTAAGGGGGGTAAGGCTACGCTTATTATCCCTTATAATCAAGCTCTTGGTGAAGAAGGTAATGATTTGGTGCCGGCTTTTACTCCCCTTCGCATTGATGTGGAACTTGTGAATATCGAAAGCGAGGAAATGGTTAGAAAAGAAGAAAAGGAGAATAAAGAAAAGGCTAAATTGATGGCAAAACAGCAATTCGACAGTTATGTCATTGATAATAATCTTAAAGACAATTTAGTTTTCAATGGTTTGACTTATACGAGACTGATAAATGGGAATGGACCTCGTCCGGTAAATGGTTCTAATGTTAAGGTCCATTATATTGGAAAACTTATTGATGGCACAGTTTTTGACTCAAGCTATGACAGAAATCAGCCTTTTGAATTTGTTTTGGGTAAAGGCGATGTGTTGCCGGGATGGAATTTGGCAGTGTCGCTTATGTCAGAGGGAGAGAAGGCAAGTTTTGTAATGTCGGAAGAACTTGCTTATAGAGATTATTCTCTCGGCGTGATAAAACCTTATTCCAATTTGATATATGAAATAGAATTAATAGATGTTAAATAATTAAATTATAGAAAATGAAAAGATTAAGTTTATTATTACTTGGCATTACGTTTTTATTTGCCTCCTGTAGTGAAAAAGGTTATGATGGTTATACTAAGAATGACAATGGATTGTTCTATAAATTTTATGTGCAGAATGAAGGAGCTACACCTCAACAAAGAGATTTGATTGAATTGCAGTTTGCTTGTACTGTCAATGATACAACCGTGATTATTCCTAATACAGTGGATATTTTGCCTTGTATTGAGCCGCTTTTTGCAGGTGATATTTTCGAAGGTCTTGCAATGATGCACAAAGGCGATTCTGCATCTTTTATAGTTCGCATAGATTCAACATTCCATACTTTTTTCAATTTGCCTCAGATGCCTCCTCAATTCAAGACAGACGATGTGATGAGATTCGATGTTAAAGTGTTGGATTTCTATAGTATAGAAGTGTTTACCAACAATAGAATCAATATGATGAAAGAATCATATCCGGAGGAAACTGCTCAAGCAGACAATGACCTTAAAACATATTTGAAAAATAAAGGTATAGATACAGAACCTCAGCCTGCCGGCTTCTATTATGTCTCTTCATCAATGGGTGATGGCAATAGTCCAAAACCCGGAGATACGGTAAAAGTTCATTATGTCTTGAGACTTACCGATGGAAAACAATTGGAGTCTTCCTATGAGGTCGGAGAGCCCATTGAGTTCGTTCTCGGTGAAGGTCGTGTAATACCGGGGTGGGATAAAGGTATTCAACTGATGTCCAAAGGTGAAAAAGGTACTTTGTATATACCGTTTTATTTGGCATACGGTCCTACCGGTAGTGGTCCTATCCCTGCTTTCTCAACTTTGGAATTTGATGTTGAATTAGTCGATTTTGAATAATTATGCGTAAGTTATTAATCATTGTTGCTTCATTTTTGTTTTTATTGTCTTGTACTGATAGTTCTGACAGTAAGAATAATAACCGGAAACAGAATAATGTTTCTGAGGAGAATAAAAATGTTGACACTTTGAGTGTATCGGAAAATCAAAATGGCGAGACAGAAGAACCCAAGGTTCTTGACTTAGGGGAATTGATGAAAGAGGCTCAAGTATATAATCCCACTAACGATGAAGATTATTCCGATTTTGAAAAGACTTCGACAGGCTTGTTGTATAAGTTTCATCGTCAGGGTAATGAAGGTGAGCTGCTGACAGAAAATGATGCTGTCGAAGTTGAGATGAATTATTATCTCAACAAACGTTTGTTGTTTACTACATCATCATATCCAAAGAATTTCAAGATTCCGATTGAGGAATCTAAATTTGATGGTGATTTTTATGAGGGGCTTAAGATGATGCGCGTCGGAGATTCTGCTTCTTTTGTGGTTCCTGCTGCCAAGACATTTTCCTTGATGATGAAACAAACCCCTCCACAGCCGTTGAGAGATGGTGATGTCATACGTTTCGATATTGGCATTTTGTCTAAAGAGAATCGTGTTGATTTCAATAAACGTGTCTATGACAGAATGAAATCATTGTCGGAAGAGTCTCGGAATGAGTTTATGGTTTATGTTCATGACAATAATATAACTCAACAGCCTCTGGCGTCAGGTTTGATAGTTATTCCTATTCTTGATGGTTATGGTGAACCGGCTCGTACCGGTGATGTGGTGACTGTTCATTATACAGCTACTCAACTTGATGGAACTGTCTATAAATCAACAAGAACTAATAATACTCCTGTTGTATGGACTGTAGGTGACTTGGGAACTGATATACCTCGTGGTATTGATGAGGCCCTCTTGAGAATGAGAGAAGGCTCGGTGATGAGATTCCTCGTACCTTCTCATCTCGCTTTCGGCCAAGTGTCGTTTGATGGGCTTCCTCCTTTTGCAAATCTTATCTATGAGATAGAAATGATTGATATTGATAGAAAAACAAAATAATGTTCTTTGCTGTTGTCTGATCGGCTGTATTGATCTCTTTTTTGACTGAAGCAGATTTCATTAAGATTGATGCTGTCATTTCTTTTGTCTTTACAGATAATTATTATCGGACAACAGCAAATACATTGTTGATACAATGATTATGGTTTTTGTTTCAAGAAGACATTTTCCGGAGTGTTTTTATAATTTAATGAATGAAATGAAGAAAATAAGGTTTGTTTTTTTGCTGTTATGCAGTATGACAGCGATGTTGTCATGTAATAGGAATGAATATCCGGGCTTTGATAAAATGGATAATGGAGCATATATGCGATTCCATTCTAAAGGCAATGGCATAAAGCCGGAAACGGGCGATTTCGTTTTGGTCGATATTACTCAAAGAATTGGTGATTCTCTGTTGTTTGACTCTTTTGTAGATTATGGTGAAAGTGTTTCTGTCGAGATAATGGAACCTTCTTTTGTAGGCGATATGATGTCAGGTCTTTTAAATATGAGAGAAGGTGATTCCGCAACTGTTGCTTTCAGAATAGACTCTTTGTTCGAAAAAGCGCTCGGAGAACCTTTGCCTGAGTATATTTCTCCCAAAACTGTAATGTATGTCGATATGAAGTTGAATAAGGTATTGACAAAAAAAGAAGTTGAGGAAGAGTATAGAAAAGAAGTGGCAATAATGAAAGAAAGAGATGATGTCCTTTTGTCGCCTTATTATTCCAATCCGGACTATACTGTTACTGATAATGGCCTTATTGTTATTGACATAAAACAGGGTAATGGCCGTGCAGTGACTTCTGAAGATGTCATAAATGTCAATTTTATGCTTTCTACTTTGGATGGTGATACAATTATTGATTATCTTGAAGGTGAGCCTTTTTCCATGGCATACGACGATATGGCTTTAGGTAAGGGTTTTAACGAGGCTGTTGGCATGTTGAAGGAAAAAGGTGAGGGTACTTTTGTCATTCCTTCTTCTTTAGCTTTTGACAGTGTGGGAGTAAGGAATGCTATTCTTCCTTATACTTCATTTTATCTTGTCATTAAAATTGATGATATTATGACAATACAGGAATATGAGAATAAACTCGACATGATGTTGGAAAAGGAAAATGCCGACAATATGAAACGTCTCGCAGAGGAACCTGGCAGAATAGCTGATTATGTCAAATCGCATAATATTGCCGTTGAACCTACTGAAAGCGGTTTATATTTCTTGGAACAAAAGAAGGGTGATGGCGAGTCTGTTTTTAAGGGTGATATAGTGTCAATACATTATATAATGTATAATATTGAGGATAAAATTATTGAATCGAGTTATGACTCGGGGAAACCAATGAAGTTTGTATTAGGTTATAATGAAATGGTACCCGGAATAGAAGAGGCAGTGACAATGATGAAAGTTGGAGGAAAGGCCAGGGTAATAGTTCCTTCGCAAATAGGATTCGGTGATATAGCTATAGATGAAAAACTTCCCGGAAATTCTACTGTTATTTTTGATATAGAACTTGTTGCTGTTACTCGGTAATTTCGGATACGTCTTTTTTATCTGCATGGAACAAATCTATTGCCGTAATGATGGCAAAACAACTCCATATAGGTATTGAAAGTTTGTCTGTATCGAGGAAATTGTTCAAGACACCGTGAGTGAAGTATCCGATGATTGCCAAAGTGGCGGCAAGTACAAGTATTTTCGACTCTTTGTTTTTTGCTCTTTTGTATGTGGTAAGACCTTTATATACACCTACTATGACTAAAGCGACAACCAATAAGGAGCCTATAATTCCCATCTCGGCAAGGGCGCCTATGTACTCGCTGTGAGCATTACCTCCATCACCGGCATTAGTACTTATAATGGTTCTGTTTTTGGATAACTGATACGGTGCATATACAAATTGATATGTTCCGGGTCCCCAACCGAAAACAGGTCTCTCCTGAAACAAGCGTATTGCTGAATTCCATCTGTTGATACGTTCCAAATTAGAAGCATCTGTAGATATATTGGATATGGATTGTATGTGTTCAACGATATTGCCTTTTGCATCTTGGTCATTACGCTCGAGTATGATAGATATCTGATGTTGAAAGGTGAAAAACAGACCTATCATAATGACTGCAGCAATAAAAATCCATCTGAATTTTATCTTTAAAAGAACACATACTAATACTCCTGTCATTGCTACTATGCTAAGCCAGGAGGCCCTGCAAAATGATAATATTATTGCTACAGACAGTAATACGAATGCAACAAATGCAGTAGTTCTTTTTGCTCTATTAATTTTTGGATAAATGATATATGCTGCGCAGAATACAATATATATGGCCAATGCTGCTCCGTATGCAGTGTGATCATTGTAAAATGGCTTCATAACCCAATGTGCAGATTGACCGCTGAAATCATTTAAAAAGTGATGTATTGTAGTATAAATTATGACAATAATCAAACCTGCAATATAAAACCATACAAAACGGTTTATGTTTTTGATGTCTTTGAAAAAGACTGCACACAAAAAATATGCAGGTGCAATGAACCATAATCTTGATATGATGTATTTTATCGATACTAAGGGTATTTCGCTCGTAATAGTAGTGAATATCATCCAGGTGAACATTGCATAAATGATAATGGATATTGGATGCGATGCTATTTTATTGTCAAACTTTCCTTCATAAAGTAATTTAGCAAGGAAGATTATCAAAACACCGAACAACATGGGTTCGGCAGGTAGGGAAAGTGCAAGTCCCGAATCTTCCATATTAATGGATAAAGGCGTTACAAAAGCAATTAGCAACAATACTTTATCAAGTGAGAAAATGTAAAGTAACAATATTCCTAAAACTGCAGGCAGTGCGAAAAAAATATAATTGTTTTTATGTACCACAAAATACAACCCTATGGCAACAAAAATTGCTGCTATAAGATAAAGTATTGCGGTTTTGACGGTCTTGGACAAAGCAAATAATTATTTTTGTTTAAACAAAGCTTTTCTGTTTTCTATGATGAATACTACTACCATAGACAATACACATGCCGATAATGCACTTATTGCTACAACAATCCATCTGATTGGAAATGATTTTTTGTCTGCAACATACGGCTCGCTTACAATGTTGGAAAATGTCATATCTGCGTTGTAGAATCTTAACTCTTGCTCATAATCCAATTTAGCTGTACTGTATGTTTTACTTTCTGCTTTTATCAGTTCATTCAATGTTGTCACTTCAGAAGCATATTTTTCCATGTTGGATTTCAATGATTCGACTCCGTCATTGTTGACGACTCTGTTATTGTCCGAAGTCTTCAAATAACCCTTTGCTATCTCTCTTGATTGTTCTTCAACACTGACAATACCGTATTCTGTCGCAATCTCTGTAAGTCTGTTCCTTAATGAGTCAAGGTATCTATCTTTTTCCAGCAACTGTCGTTTATACATGTTGACAACTTCCAATCTTTTTATTTTGTGCATAGTACCGACTTTTTGGTCGTAAAGACGGATAATATCGTTGACCATGTCGCAGGCATATTGAGGATCTTTATCCATTACTTTTATGCTAACGGCATCGTAAGGTGTCTTCGTTATTGTCACTTTATTTCTGTATTCGTCTATGAGTACTGTTTTCCAGTATTTATATTCTTTTGATATTCCGTAATGTTCGAGAAGATTGAAATTCTCAACTAAAGAGTCCATGATTTCGTTTGATTGCAAAATCTGAAGCATTTGTTCCGAAAAAGTTTCATCGGAATATGCCGATACATTGCTGGGGTATAATATTGCTTCCGATTTATAAAGCGGTGTTATAAATCTTGGACCGGAAAATATGGCTCCCAAAATTGCAGCAATAACAGTTATTATTATTATGTGCCATTTCCATTTGTAGATTACCCGAATCAGTGGAGTGTTGTCGAAATACTTGTCCATTACTTAAATTATTTTGTTCTGTAAATACGTTCAATAAATATTAATGAGAAAAGCAAAACTATGAATGTAGATAACATGGTTACCAAAACTATGACTATACGACATGGGAATGCCTGCTTGTCGTCGGGAGTGGCAGATGCTATTACAAATTTATGCGGAATACTTTGTGTAGCATTTATCCTTGCATCATCATATTTGGTCTTGATTATTGCCAAAGCATCTTCTTGTTCCTGAATTTCTTTCTTTATTCTGTTGACAATACCGGCATAAGGCACGATGTCATTTATCTCTTTTTTTATGTTATTTACACCGTTTTTGTTTCCTTTTGTTATTTCTGCAGCAAGTTGATTATTAAGAGATTCTATTTGTAAATCATAGTCATAAATACCATTTTTTGCAAGACTATGTAGAGAATCCTGAAGTTTGCTTATATTATCTTTTATTGTATTATATTCATTTTCAACTATTTCCAATGCTTTTGCAGTTATGTCCCTTTGGAATTCGTATAAAGTGGTGTCAAAGAGAGCTGCCATCTCATTTGCAATATCTGCAGCATATTGAGGGTCGCTATCCAACACCGAGATTTTTACAGCGTTGTATTCAGTTCGGCGAATCCTGATCTTACTGTCCAACTGTTTGTTCATTTTATGTTTTACGTGTTTTTTATCAGATGATAATCCATAGTGCTCGAAAAGATTGAATTTATCAACTATTTTAGAACGTATAATATTGGAATTCAGTATCTGTATCATTTGGTCTGTTTGGGCATCCTCACCTATTTCAAGAGGATCGACATAGATGAGTTCATTGGTATTCATTATTGCTTTAGATACGGAATATGTCGTGGTGGGATATAAAATTACCGTGGATTTATACAGAGGTGTGATAAAATGTTTAGAAGAAAAAACAACAGCAAGTAATCCTGCAACTACAACTATTACAAGTATGCTGATTTTATACTTTATTATCAATTTTACTATACTCTTTGTGTTAAAAAATTCCATCTTCCCGGATTCTCGTAAAAAAACGCTCAAAATTAGTAAATTTTATGATATGGTCAATAATTTTGTTGCTTTTTTGTGTTATTTGATCTTTTGGCCAATGAGGAGGAAAGCATCTCTTTTAAGTCTTTTAAATCTAACAGCCTGGTTATCGCAGCCAACCCGACACCTGCTATTAATGCTATCAAGAAGGAAAAATACCATGTAAGATTTAATTTTGTAGTGACGAATGTTGCACTGATAATACCGACAATATAAATCAAGACTCTAATCCAGAAGTATAAATTAATCTTGAGAGAGAATTTGTTTTTCGCTATATAATACTGAATGACACATGCTGTACCGTGTACGCAAAGACTTGTATATGCGGCTCCTATTGCCTTGAAGTTGGGTATGAATATGAAATTCAGCACAATATTGATCAACACTGCAGATGCTGCTACAATGTTAAGGATTCTCAGGCTGCCGTTGGCTGTGAGTAATGTGTTGAAAATATATGATATTGATATGAATACAAAACTCGTCATCAGGACTTGGAAAATATGGGATGACTCTTCGATACGTTTATTGAATACTTCTACGGTCTCGTAATCTTGCATTCCATATAAAATATGCATGATGTCTTTGCTGTAAAATATACATAGCACGCTGATAAGAGCTGTCATTGAGATAATAAGTCCAAGTGATTGTTTGACAAGACCATGTACATCTTCTTCTTGTTTTATCATCGTGGCAAACAATGGCAAAAGGATGACATTGAACAAATTGGTGATATTGTTTCCGGCATCGAACAATCTGTAAGCTCTGGCGAAGATTCCAACTTGATATGATGCGATGTCTGTTGGAAGTATTCTTTCTATTAATACAGGTTCAAGCCTGAAATAGAATGACATAAGAAGTATTAATAAGGCATAAGGAAGACTTTTTCTTATTATTACTATGATAAATGGCAGATTGAACCTGAATGTCAATTTTTTTGTGTGGCGCAATACAATAAAGAGAGCTATCGCCATGGTTATCAAATATGATACTGTCTGAGAATATACATACCAGTAAATGTTGAAATCTTTGCTCGGGAATAGGCCGGACCATAGCAAGAATCCGCAGATGAGTATCATCAATATTCTGTCGAGTACCGATAAGATGCTGTCGGTCTTGAAAAGTAACAACGCTGAAATATTGGACCTTAAATATAAAATAAACGACAACAACATCTGATTGATTCCAACAATGGCGAGCAGTTTCATTTGTTCTGCATTATATCCTATTATCCATCCCAAAAAGAATATTACGATGAAATATAATAAAGACAAAAATAATTTTGCCTGAGAAATACCGATAAAATGTTTGGAAAGCAGTTGGTGGTTCTGTGCAATATTCCTGTTGTTGAAGTTCGTTAGTCCCATATCTAAAATGATATAGAAAAGATATGAAAAGTTGCTGAGAGCCAAAAACATACCATACGAGGTGTCGCCAACGGTATTTTGTACACCTCGGTCTATACCGAGTATCCAAAACGGCTTTATCAACAAGTTGACAAACAACAAAAAGATAATATTTTTTAAAAAACGATTATTCATTAAAAAACAGATACCTTCTATCTCAATATTTAGAATGATGAATTAAACAGGGCAAATTTAATGTTTTTATTGAAAACTTATGAAAGAAGTAAAATTTATTCATTTGTGGTTTTAATAAAAAGCAAAAAAGACCTTGATTTATTTCGTTCTCTGATATTTAAAAAAAACGGGTCATGGCATTTTTTTATTGTTCTTTTTGAAATATTTTCATGTATTGATACTATTTTAAATCAAAATGAGTTATTTTTATGAATATTTTAAGGTTTATTTTTGTTAAGGAATTTGTTATCTTTGCAAAAAAGAAAATGGAACGAGAAGGACAATATTTGAATGATTATTCTACAGATACAGTAGTGGAAGAGAACAAGTATCTCTTACTCATCAACGATGATATTAATACTTTTGATTATGTGATTGAAACTCTTGTCGAAGTATGCGATCATACTTATGAACAGGCCGAGACTTGTGCCTGGATTACCCATTACAAAGGTAAATGTATTGTCAAATCCGGTACATTCGATTATCTTGAACCATTCTATGTTAGTTTATTGAATCATCATCTGTATGCCAAGATACAATAACAATAGCTATGCAGAATTATAATGAGCCTGAGATAAAGACAATAGAGAAGAGATATAATAGCTTTATCGATACGATAAAATATTCCATATCTGAAGAAAGACTGTTGTATATTGAAAAGGCATTTCGTTTTGCCTTGTCGAAGCGTAATGGCGACTATCGTTACAATGGAAAGCCTTCCATATTGCATGTCATCGATGTGGCTGAGATAGTGTGTACAGAGTTGGGGTTGCGCAGCAAATCGGTGGCTGCTGCATTTTTTCATGGCATTACGCGCTTTGGTGTTACTATAGATGAAATAAAAGAACAGTTTGGAGATGTGGTCGCCAATATTGTCGATGGCTATGAAAAAATGGTTGTGGTCGATACCGAGAAGGCTGCACTTCAACCGGACAAGTTCGTAAGACTGTTTCTTTCCATGGCGGAAGATATTCGCGTTATCATGTTGATGATAGCGCATAACTTGTATTATTTGCGAAATCAGGGAGAACTTAATGAGGATGGTCTTAACAAATATTATATAGAGGCCAAATATTTGGTGATACCTATATTGCATCGCTTGGGCTTGTATAACATTAAGCAGGAGTTCGAAGAAAGAGTCATGAAATATGAACATCCTGATGAATTTGAATTTATTAGTCGAAGTATCAAGGAATCAAAGGCTGAACAAGAGGTGTTCATGGAAGCTTTTATGAAACCGATTCGTGAGGCATTGGATAAAGAAGGAATAGAAGCTGTGATAAAATGGCGAACTAAGTCAATCCCATCCATATATGCCAAAATGAAAGCTCAAAATGTGCCGCTTGATCAGGTGTATGATCTTTTTGCTATACGCATAATAATACAGAATAGCGATGTTATGTCGGAGATTGATGACTGTTGGAAGGTGTTCTCTTTAGTAACCAATATTTATGAACCTAAGCCGGGTCGTATGCGTGATTGGGTTACTAAACCTAAAATTACAGGTTATGAGTCTTTGCATATCACGGTGAAAAATGCAGACAGATGGATAGAGGTTCAGATAAGAACACAACGTATGGATGATGTTGCTGAACGAGGTTGTGCAGCACATTGGCATTACAAAGGGGGCAAGTCGTATTCTACTGATGCTTGGCTTAACCAGATTCGTGATGTTCTGGAGACAGAAAAAGAATTGACCGAACTGCCTGATGATAGATTGGAACGCAAGGTGAGGTCTGATGTGGTTTTTGTATTGACACCGCAAAATGAGGTGAAACAATTGCCGGTGGGTTCTACAGTGTTGGATTTTGCATTTGAGATTCATACTCAGGTTGGGTTGCATTGTAATGGTGCTTATATCAACAAACGTATTCGCCCAATACATTATGTGCTTTCCAATGGCGATACTGTCGAGGTCATAGTTAACAAGAAACAGTTTCCGCGTCCGGAATGGCTGTCTATTGCTACAACAGAAAGAGCGAAAAACAGAATACGTCGCTATCTTAAAGATCAGGAGATGAAAGAGGCTGAACTCGGCAGTGCCATTTTTCATCGTAAATTGAAAAACTGGAAGATCAATTATGACGATAAATTGTTGAATTATCTTCTTAAATACTATAATATTGACAAATCACTCGAATTGTTTCACCTGATAGCAACGGAGAAAATAGATATGCTTCAGCTAAAAGGTGTATTGATGACTTATGCTGAAGAGAAGAACAAAACCGTGAAGGTGGAGAAGCATGATGTCAAAGAGAAATCTTCTAATGCCGGAGATACATCTGTTGTTATCGATGGTAATATGAGCGATATGGCATATAAAATGGCAAAATGCTGTAACCCAATACCCGGCGATGCTGTGAAAGGTTTCGTAAGTGTCGCCGGTTGTATTACCGTACATAGGACTGATTGCCGTAATTTTAAAGCTATCAAGAAACAATATCCTTATAGAGTTATCGATATTAATTGGGATACATCTTCATCCGGATTGTCTAAGGCATATATTAGAGTTACTGCTTATGATGTTTTTGCAATCTTGAATGATATTACAGGTGTATTTAAACAGATGGAGGTCAATATACTTAATGCAAATCTTGACAGTAAGAATGGTTTTTTTGAGGGACGTTTTTTGCTGGAAGTAAAAGATACCGAGATGTTGGACCTTCTGATTCGTAATATCAAATCGTTGCGTAATATTATAGATGTACAAAGAACGGAGTGATTGCTTTTTTGTTGTTAATTCATTTCAAGGACGACTTTTTTTAGGACATTAATAATTAAAAAGCTTGCAGCAGCAAGCTTTTTGACTTTTTATTAAAAGAATTATTTTATGTTATCGGCAACAGCTTGTGCAATGTCAATTACCGGTGTATCAGATTGGTCTCCAAATGTTTTCAAACAAAGCGGACAGGCAGTTACAATCTTGTCTGGATTTTCGATTGTCAGTGCTTGTAGTGATTCTCGTGTAATCTGTGTTCTATCAGCATAATCAAGTGTTAAACTGCCAAGACTTCCTCCGCAACAAATGCTTTTATCTTTCTCTTTATCAGCCTTCTTAAGCTCTCCTATTGCTGATATTACATTGCGAGGCTCGTTGTAGATATTGCAGCCTCTGCCAAGTTCGCAAGGATCATGATATACAAAACTCTCTTCGCTTTTGTTGAGTTTAAGACGTCCCTGCAGAATAAGGTTGTTAATGTACTGTGTATGGTGAAGAATTGTAACTCCCTGTAAATTATATTCTTCCTTAAAAACTTTCATACAGATGGGGCAGGAGAGAACAATGGTCTTGCAGCCGCTGTTCCGAACAAGTTCACGGTTTTTCTCAATAACCTCTTTGGCGGCGTCCGTCCTTCCTGCAAGTATTAGCGGTCTGCCACAGCAAATGCCTCCGTCTTTATCGGCAAAAACATATTTCTCCTTAACAGTCTCAAAAATGCTTGTCATGGATTTGATTATGGCAGGGGTAAGATGTGTCATACAGCCTGCAAAATAAAGTACATTATTGTTGTCGCTTCCCGATTGAGCATTAATGTCCGAAATATGTGTTTCACTGTGTATGGTAACATCATTTAGGAAACTGTAATTGTACGGCAATTTGTTGGTTATTGTAGATCTTTGGCTTTGTTTAAGTGCACAAGAGTCAACGCTGACAGGACAGGCAGCCACGCATTTGCCGCACATAAGGCATTTATCTGCAATTTCGTTTGTTTTTTGTGTATTGTTTTTGCGTAGAAAACGAATGAAATATACTGAAGAATATTTAATGTTTTTCTTTTGTGTGTTCATGGGGCAGGCGTCTAAGCAGATGCCGCAACTGGAGCAGGAATATATTTCCGCCTCTGCAATTCCTTTACGAGGATGTGATGGTTTTATGCCGGCGTTTCTTAGAAGTATATATAACGGTTCAGTTGGAATATGCATGTAACGGCTGAATGGGAGCGCAAGGAAAAAGAGTCCTAACACTATTGAATATGCCCACCACATCGGAAGAACGTTTATATCATTTCCAAAGAAGTTTGCAAGAAGGGTATTTGTCGATTTTGTAAGGAATCCTCCACCACTGATTTCGGCTGTAAATCCCTCGGCAAGAAGTCTTAACGGAAATATTGCCCATAAGCAATAGAGAGCTATTCGGTCTGCAACGCATGGTTTTGTGGTGCGTTTCATTCCTAATGCACTTGAGCGTATGCGTTTTAACATTGCAAGACCTATGCCGCTTAGGACAATTAGAAGGAAAAAATCCATTAAAAAGAAAAACAAAGAACCTTTTGGAGTCGGGGTTTGCTCTGCAACAAAATATCTGTAGAACAGAGGATAATAGATGATGCCGTTTCTTTGCGGAGTAAAGAGTGCTACCTCAATATGACCTATGACAATAAGCATAAACCATCCAAATGCAATGCTGGCGTGCATATATCCAAGAAGAGGATTACATTTGAATATCTTCAAATGGAGGAGGCAGTCTCCAAAAATATCTTTGATGTTTTTATAGATTATTTTAGGTTTTAACAACGAAAGACCAAGTCTCTTTCTGTCGCTTTTCGGCATAATACATATAATCCGTATAAGTGCTATAAGCAGATATGTAAGTATAAATACAATTCCTATCATGAACGGCAGCACGAAAGGGTCGTAGCCGCCAGCAATTCTTTCTTCCATTATTTTAATGTGTAAATTTTACTTATAGATAGTAATAAATGTCTTGTGTTGATTGCTCTAGGGCAAACCATAAAGCATTTTCCGCATAAAAGACACGACTTCACATATTCCATTGCTTGTTTTTCCTGACCGTTCTGCAAATAAAGAATGGCACTTCGCAAGCTTGTTTTTGTGAAAATTCCTGCAGTGCAACTTGCTGTACATGAGCCGCAAGCCATACATTTAAGTACATCGGGCTCAAGGTCGATCAACTTGTTCCATTTCTCTTTATCCTTATCATCGAGATTGATTCTGGAACTTGGTGTCAATGAATATCCAAAACCTGTCATTATTCTAAACTTTTTATGTAATTGTCGATAGCCAATGCCGCAGCTCTTGCTTCATGCAATGATTCCGGCAATGTCTTGGGTCCTGTACATGCACCTGCATGGAAAATTCCCTCTTTGTTGCTGTACTGTAATTTATATATGCTGTCTTTACCGGTAAAAAATCCATATTCATCTGTCTTCAGAGAAAACAAATTAGCAATCTTGGCAGATGAAACGCAGTTTTTCATTCCGGCCATAAGGACAAGCAAGTCAAGCGTGACTTTTACAGGTTTGCCGCTAAGGGTATCTTCCGCTTTTATGACTAACTGTTTGTCAATGTTTTCTGCTACTTCAGAAACTCTCCCTCTAATAAATCTAACTCCGTAATCTTTCTGTGCTTTAAGATAAAGCTCTTCATATCCTTTGCCAAACATCCTCAAATCCATATAAAAGCAGAACACCTCTGCATCAGGGAATGCTTCTTTTACTTCGCACGCCTGTTTTACGGCAGTGGCGCAGCAAACCTTTGAGCAGTATCTGTTGCCGGCTTTTTCGTCTCTGGAACCTACACAATGTACAAAACCAATTCTTTTAGGGTTCTTTACAATTCTGTCATCTAATCCTGTTTTGAACCAGTTCTCTAAATCTGCATTAGTAATTACATGGTCATAGATTCCATAGCCATATTCTTCTTTCTTCTCTGCTGGAAAGAGGTCAAAGCCGCATGCAACAAGAATTGCTGTTGCAGGAATAGTAGTCCCGTTTGAAAGTATTACGTTATACTCTTTATCTAAAAGGGTTATGGATTCAACCTCAGTATTAAGGAAATACTTTACTCCATTAATGTTTTCAAGAATGTTTTCAAGAATGGATTTTGCTTCGATGCTGTCAGGAAAAAGCCTGTCCCATTTTGCAAGATGTCCTCCTAATTGTGAATCTTTTTCAATCAAAAATACTTTGTAACCCATTTTGTGAAGTTGGGCAGAGGCCTCCAACCCGCTTGGACCGCCTCCTATGATTATTACGTTGTTATTCATACGATGTGTATTGGCGTTTTTAATATAGTTTTTGTACAAATCTGTTTTCATTTGAGCTTACAGACTTGCGCAAGATGGAAGTTCCGGTCTTCCAAGATCTTTATTGTTTAATCCTTTGAATTTATTTTCAGGATTGTATGGGATTCCCATCTTATCTAATAAAGGTTCCACACCAACCTGGTGAACCTGTAATCCGAGATCCCAAGGGTCATAGCCAAGAACAAGTCCTGCAACTTCTTCGTAAGTGAATACAGGAATTCCGTGCCCGTCCTGACCGTATGTCTTGCCTTCTGTTTCAGAGATGACATATTGCCAACGGTCAAGAAAATAAGGGCATCCAGGACAGTTGGTTATAATCATATCCGGTTTGTAAGGTTCCATGGATTCGAATTTTTTGTGTGTATTTGAAAGAGAATAACCTCTGTTGGTTTGGACAAAATATTGACGGAATCCAAAACCACAACAGTGACGACGTTCCGGATAATCGATTACTTCACCTCCCCAGGCTTCAATCATGCCGGCAAGGACATAAGGATATTCTGCTCCTCCAAAGCCTTTTGATGGGAACATTTTAGAGTAGTGGCAGCCTATATGTTCTACAACTCTGAGAGGTTCGCCTGTCTTTTTGTTTATTAATTTGAATTTTGCCTGTTGCGCTATCTGATTGCGGAATTTGTAAATAATATCGCTTGCATGTGCAAGATATTTTGGCTTTGCAAACTCCAATTTGCAGGATTCCCATAATTTTTCCTTTATCTTCGCCTCTAATTCAGGAAATTCTCTCCAAGTTTCCAAAGTTTCAGTATATAATCCGAATGAGGTGATACATGAGCATACATAATTCTCATAACCGTATTTGTGCATTAGGGCAAACTGTCTGGCAATGATTGTCATTGCTGTCTCTTGCGGAATGGCGTCTGAGTGGTATGCAATACCGCCACATGTAGTATGATGTTCTGTTTCAAAGAAATCTTTTTGTAACTTGTTTCTGGTAATGTCTAAAAATACCATTTCTGAAGCAGGGAATATGCTCTGTCTAATACAGCTTCTTACATAAAAATAATGGTCATCGGGAATATCCTTTTGATAATCGGACCATATTTTTTGTTTACCTTCGTATATCATGTTGCAGTTATTTTACTTAAATTAGTTATTTTACTCTGACATTGTTTTATTTTGTTGGCAGAGGTTAATGGTTTAGATGGTCTTTTTCTGTTTGAGTAAATATTTTCATAAAATATTCCTCTTCTGTTAGTCCCATTTCTTTTGCCTTCTCCATAGATATTTTTTCCACAGATTCAAGTCTTTGGGTGGCGCCTGTCACATCAAAGATTCGTTTAAGCTCATCCAAATCTTCTTGAGGAATCTTTCTTAAAGCGCCTCTGCCGTTTCCGTCGAGATTTGCACCTAAACGTGAATAAACATCTTCAAAATGCTTTTCTTGCCATTCCCATATTTTACCTGCCTCCGGGTGCAATGCAGATGTAAATGTTCTCGGATATATGCAGTATCCATAGTTCAATATATTGCCGCACAGGGATTTATTGATGGCATATTGTTGTCTTCCTTTCTCGGACTCGATGAAAAAGCCTAATTCCAAAGAAAGGTTGCGTAATGCCATGATAACCAATCCCGGCGCATTTTTTCTTGGACATCTTGTTATGCACGACATACATTCGCCGCAATACCAGATGGTTTCGCTTTTCAACAGTTTTTCAATTTCTGCATCATCTTTACTCTGTACAATATCTACAATCTGCCGAGGATCGTATTGATAAAACTCCGCCGCCGGACAGATTGCTGTACATGTTCCGCAATTTATGCAGGCTTTTAAGCCTTCTTTAACACGGTAATCTTGTGTCAGTTTATCGTATAATTTTCCCATTTTTTTCCTTTTTATTCTAACGGGTTCTTATTATCATTTACAAATTGTTGCAAATCGTCATTTCCATTTGTTTTTTCAGATCGCTTTTGAAACGGCTGTGCTCCGGATTAATATGACTTCCTTATCTTCAATAAGTATCATGTTTTATAGTATAACCTTTTACTAATTTGCAAAAGTATGCAATATATCATATAGATTTTATCAAAAGTTTTAAAAAGTTATGAACAATTGCATAGTTATGCAGGAATAGGGAATGCTCATTTTCATCATGAATTTTAAGAACGTTTTCTTTGAAAGTCGTTTTTTTACTGAAAATCAAAGACACATAAATGATAAAACATCCGGTTTGCAATATCAGGCGTTATGTTTATAGGCTATGGAAATTAAACAATCATCCGTTTTTTGTCATTATTTCGATGATTTCCTTATCAGTCTCGCGCATTCCAATACTGCCGAGCATTCCGACATTTTTGATGGTGTCTTCAATATCATAACCGACAATACCGTCGCCAGGTTCAAAACATTTGTTGTTTTTACTCATATAGTAGCCTGTCAATCCTGCATCTACTGCTGCTGCTATCTTGGCTGCACATGATGACTTGGCACCGTCGCAGATGATGCCTGACACAATTGCGACTGAGTTGGACAAAGTTTGTGAAATAATATTGAAGTCTTCACCGAGGAGATATGCTATACCGCATGCCGATGCGCAGCCGGCGCTGACAGCACCGCAGTAAGCCGAGAGACGTCCTATTCTTGTCTTCTGGTGTATGGCAGTAAGGTTTGAAACAACTAAGGCACGATACAGCCGTTCTTTGTCAATATTGTATTCTTCAGCGTATGCCAAGACCGGGAGAGAGGCGGTAAGCCCCTGATTGCCACTGCCGGAGTTTATTATTACAGGCAGTTCACAGCCGTTCATCCTTGCATCGGAGCCGGCGGCTGCCCATGCCTTGGCTCTGATCTTAATATCATCGCCGTACATTTTGAGCAGGATACTTCCTATATTAGCTCCCCATTCGTTTCTCAACCCTTCTTCAGAGATGGCTTTGTTGCATTTTATCTGATTGTCAAGCAAAGATTTGATATCTTCAATATCGACACTGTCGGCAAAGTCTGTTATGCCTTCTATCGACAGTATGCTTCTGTCAGTGAGTTTCTTGTCAGGTTTGCTGATGGTAGCACACTCGTATAATACAGTGTCGTCTTTTTTCATGAGAACAATATTGGTATGGAATCCGGATATTCTTACCAAGGCTTTGTGCTCTCCTTTGTAAACTATGATGGTTACATCCAACTGTTCTTGACAATCAATATGTTTTACTGTAATAGGAGTGTTTTTCAGAAATGACAGCACCTCTTCTTTCTGTTTGTCTGTAACTTCAGAAATGACCTCTAACACTTTTTCTGCATTACCGGCGACTATGCCAACGGCGACAGAGGCTTTGATACCTTTCATTCTGTTAGTGTTCGGAACAATGACACTCTTTACATTTTTTATTATGTTGCCACTTGCAAGTATTTCCACTCTGTCCGGAAGTTCGCCCAATATGTCTCTCGATTTCGCTGCCGCATAGGCAAGACATATAGGTTCCGTACATCCCATGGCAGGGACAAGTTCTTCATTTAAAATGCTAATGTATTGATTGTAACGTGGGTCGCTTCTTCTCATAAGAATGATATTTTTCAGCCCGCAAAATTAATGTTATTTATTGAAATAACAAATAATTTAATTACTTTTACTTATTTCTATGGTGGTCAGTTCCAAACTGCCGTGTTCTGCTGTAAACTCTATCCAGTTGTTGTCTTCACTGAACCATTTGTACTGTGAGCCGATACGGACGATGAAGTCGTTTATATCCTGATTGTTGGGGACAGTCACCATGAAACCTCCGTTCTTGGAGCCATCCTTACCGTATGATATATATAAGGTGAAACTTTCAGTGCCGAGGTTCTTGGCCTTTATAAAGATATAGTTGTTACGACGTGTTGTGACATCAACTGTCTCAAAGTTAAAACGTTTTACCATGTTGACATCGAGAGTTACGGGAGAAGTGATGAGTTCAGCCAACTTGTTTTCTTGCAATATCTGTCCGATTTTCTTTATCATGTCGGAGGGATAGCTGTTACCGGTATTGAGAGCAATGGCTTTTGAATAGAAGTCTATGGCTTTATCATAGTTTTTGCTTTCAAACTGAGTGTCTCCACTCGAGATGAGTTGTTGATATTCTTGGGCAAGTGCATTTAATCTTGTTTGGTTGAGTTGTTCAGCCAAAATCAGCTGCTGATTGGCAGTTTCATCACCTGGTTTGTTCTCCAATGCTATGGTGAATTGTTCTATTGCGTCAGGATAGTTTTTCACATTCAGGAAATTGTTGCCCGAGAGCATTGCAGCATCATAGTTTTGCTGTTTCTGTCTTGCTATTTCTGCATAAAGATCTTCAATGACTTTGATTTGACTTAAAGCAGTGCTGTTGTCAGGCTCTAACTGTAACAACTCTCTGTAAGTACTTTCGGCCTTTTCATATTCTTTGTCTGTAAAATACTGATCTGCTGTAGTTAACAGGTAGTTGATACGTTCCTGACGTTCTGCTTCGGATGCAATGGCAGCCAATTGATTCCGGGCATCTGCAATTTTTTGTTGAGGGTATGTTTCATTTGATTTCAGTTCAAGGGCATGTTGATAGGAGAGTATGGCATCATTGAATTTGCCTTCTTCAAAATACTTGTCGCCTTCCTGAATGGCTTTGTTGTAGTTTTCCTCCAACTGTTGTTTTTCCAATGCCAATTGTGCTTCCTGAGCCTTTATCTTTCTATTTACATTGTCTTTTTTCTCATGAGCTTCCACACCATTGGGTTTCAATTCTATGGCTTGAGAATAGAATGACAATGCTGTTTGCAGGTCGTTGTTGTTTTCAGAGTCGGTACCTTTATCGATAAGGGCAAAATATCTCGCATCCAATTCTTCCTGATTTCTTATGTTTTCCAATGTGGTGTTTATACTTTCAATTTTCATTGTTGCATATTCGTCATTGGGTTTTACGACGAGAGCCTCGTTGTATTTTGCCAATGCGTTGTTCAGGTCGTTGGCGGCTTCAAAGCCCTGTGCCGCTTCTATTATAATGCGATAATCTTGCAATGCCTTGTATTCATCACTGTTAAGGGTCTCGTTGATACGGTTGATCATTCCGGTGGAATATGCATCGTTGGGAATAATGGTCTGGGATTGTTGGTACATGGCAAGAGCCTTCTCGTACGATTTCTCCTGATAAAGACTGTCAGCCTGTGCAATGGCAATATTATATCTGTCGGATATGGATTTTTCTACCGTTAATCTTGCAATTTCATTTTTTGTGTCTTCATCTTCAGGAAATATTTCAAGAGCGCTTTGATATTTTGAGATAGCCTCGCCGTAACGTTTCCTTAATGTCAGTTGTTGTGCTTCAGCAACAAGTTTTTCAAAGTTATCTACTTGATTGTCATATATTTCTTTTTTATTTTTAGCTTCTTCATACTTGTTTCTGGCATTATTGTTGTTGGGATATAATTGCAATGCAGCTTCATATTGCAATGTCGCTTCTGCATAGCGTTCTTCTGACAGCAGTTTGTCGGCAATAGACATTGTATTGTTAAAAGTAGCTATTTTTTCTTTTTCCTGTTCTAAAATATTTGTTATGGCAGCTTTTCTCTCCAAGGCGTATGAGTCGTTTGGAAGTATTGACAAAGCCTTGTTGTATTCCTCAAGAGCCTTTTCCATGTCACCTTTCTCATAAAGGGCATCTGCGGTGTCGATGTAGCCGTAAAACACCTCTTCTTTCTGATTCTGTTGGCGAATCATTTGCAGTGTTTTGTTAAGTTTGTTTTTTGCTGTGGCGTCGTCAGGTTTTTGACGTAATGCCTCCTGGTAATAAGATTTGGCTTTGATATATTCTTTTGCGCCGAATTCCTTATCGCCGGATTGGATGAGAGACTGATATGTGGGCTCTGCTTCCTGTGCAGATATATTATTGGATGATAGACAAAATATTAGCGATATCAATAAACTTATGATAAAAAGCCCTTTCTGCATATATGAAATTATTTTTCTTAAAACGATTAAAAAGATTTATTATTGCATGAGTTAAGATTCAATTATACCGTCTTTGATGAGTATGCTGCGGTCTGCCATTTTGGCAAGGTCGTTGTTGTGTGTCACTATGGCGAAAGTCTGACCTGTTTCTTTTCTGAGGTTGAAAAACAGTTCGTGAAGGTCTGCTGCAGATTGTGAGTCCAAATTACCGGAAGGCTCGTCGGCAAGAACTATGGCAGGACTGTTTATCAAGGCTCTCGCTACTGCAACACGTTGTTGTTCACCGCCTGACAACATGGACGGCTTGTGGTCGGCACGTTGGGTGAGATTCATGTATGACAGTAGTTTCATGGCTTTGTCGTATGCTTGTTTTTTAGATGTTCCTGCAATGAATGCCGGAATGCAAATGTTTTCGATAGCGGTAAATTCAGGCAACAAATGATGAAACTGAAACACGAAACCTATCTTTTTGTTTCTAAATGCCGCAAGAGTTTTTTGATTCATGCTGTTGACATTGACACCTTCAATGAATAGCTCCCCTTTGTCAGCCTTGTCGAGAGTGCCGAGAATCTGCAGCAGCGTGGTTTTTCCGGCACCTGACGCTCCTACTATACTGACGATTTCACCTTTTGTGATGTCAATGTCAATGCCTTTTAAGACTTGTACATTGCCAAACGACTTGAAAATGCCTTTTGCCTGAATCATATTAATTTTTTTTGCAAAAATACATAAAATCTTCAGAATAACTTTATCAAAATGAGAAGAAATGACGACAGACGACTTGATGTCAATGTTATAATAACAGATTGCTGTTCTTAAAAAATGTAAAAAATATGAACGAATAGAAAACCATGACATGATTACTCAGCCAAGACAAAAATGCTCAATATCATGTATGTAATATCGTATTGTTTATTTTTTTATTTAATTATGAATGTAAATCATTTTTATTTTTAAATTTGCAGTTGAACAAGAAAAGTATTTAAGATATTAAAGAAAATAATAACTCAAATGCTTGACATGTAGTTTGATATGTGGGGATTTACAGTTGGAAATAAATTTGCAATATTGTTTTCATGTTTGGGTAAATAGCGATTTTTGAAATGTATAGGAGTTTTTTTATAATAAAATGCGTATGAGAATTATTAATAAAATGTTGGTTGTTGTCATTGCGATGATAATATTTACAGCTTGTGCCCCACTTAAGACACCTGTTGTTATGAAATATGCCTCTATTGAAAAATATAAATATGCATATATTATACCTACGAAAGAATTGACTTCTAGCAGCGGTGGAACTTTTGGTGGTATGTATGGAATTTATGGTTTATCAACAACTAAAAGCGTTAATCCAAGTGATGTTATTTCGGGAATTTTGATTAAGGAAGGATTTATAATTTTACCCGAATTGAAATCAGAATTGTCTCATGAGACTATAGTTGTAAACTATGGTGAAATTGGTAAAAGAGCACGAGGTTTGGGACATACAATTGAAATTATTATTCAGTTCATTTCTGCTGACACTAATGAATTGTTATGTTCTTGTACCGGTGAAGGACAAGGAGAAACAGATGCTGATGATATTCGTCAGGCTATCAATAATGCATTGTCGAGTTTGTTTTTTGAATATAATGATAATCAGTTTTAAATTAGTATTATAAAAAAAATCGATTGTTACTTTTTTTGTATTATTTGTAACTTTGGTATCTTTTGCTCAAAATGATACTGAACATTTGACATTTAAGGGTGTTCCAATTGATGGAACTTTAAGCGAGTATGTCAAGAAAATGAAAAGTGCCGGGTTTGAGTATTTGGAGGGAGGGATTGATTATGCAGTTCTGCAAGGTGATTTTGCCGGTTTTAAAGATTGTACTGTTTTGATATATACGCTTGATGCAATTAATGTTGTTAGTAAAATATGTGTATTGTTTCCTGAATGTAATGTTTGGAGTTCTCTTGAACAAAATTATAATCTTCTTAAATCCATGTTATCACAGAAGTATGGTGTTCCAACAGAGGTGGTAGAGCAATTCCATGGCTCGCCTGTTCCTGAAACTAACAATGATAAGCTATTTGAGTTGTCTATGGATAGATGTACTTGGTACACCTTGTATGAGACTCCGAAAGGCGATATTAAATTGTCTTTACAGAAAGGGGATTGGGACTATTTTGTTTCGCTGATGTATTATGATAAGATAAACACTGATGCAGTCCGTTCCTCAGCTATTGATGATTTATAATAATTTACTCGTTGTTGTAAACGATTGATTATAATTTCTAATAACATTATTTTAAATCCAAATCAATAACTTTATTGAATCTGTCTCATAATGTCCGAAATTCTTTAAGAATTTCGGACATTTTATCGTTATTTTAATAGAAAATCGTATCTTTGCATCATGAATCATAGTGGATATGAAGACAATACTGACAAAGGAAATACGGAGCATCATAGACAGGAACGGACCTAACAGGCTTTATATGGTGAGTGATTTTGCACATCTGAATAATGACGGGTTAGTTACTCGTGCACTTTCTCGATTAGAGAAAGAGGGAGTACTCATTCGTCTTTCACAAGGTCTGTATTTATATCCGTTGCGTAATAAATTTGGTGTACTTCGTCCGTCTATTGAAGATATAGCATACGCCATTGCAGAAAAGGATAAGGCTCGTATTATACCCAGTGGATTGACTGCTTTGAACAAATTGGGACTGTCCACACAGGTTACGATGAATGCTGTCTATTTGACAGATGCCACATCACGAGAACTTACTATCGGAAACCGAAAAATCATATTCAAGCGCAGTGCACCTCGCAATTTTGCCTATAAAACGGACTTGTTTCCACTTATAGTCGCTGCCATGAAAGAATTAGGGAAAGATAACGTGACAGATGAACAGGTTGTTATCATAAAACAAGCCATTGAAAAATATGGCAGTCCTGATGAAATCAAATACGATTACAGCATTGCCCCACAATGGATTAAACAAAGACTTGCATTATGAATTGGACTATGCTCACAAAAGAAGAGCGACTTACAATATTAGCTAATGTTGCTGAGGATAAAGGGATTGTGGATAATGCTGTAGAAAAGGACTATTGGGTCAGTATGGTGTTACGCGCCATATTTTCTTTACCGTATGCCTCAGCTTTTGTATTCAAAGGAGGAACGAGTCTTAGCAAAGGTTGGGGTTTGATAGAAAGGTTTTCTGAAGATATTGACCTTGCAATAGATCCTAAATATTTTGGCTTCACAGATATTGCGACTAAAAGCCGGCGGACTAAATTACGAAAAGACTCCAAAAAGTTCATCGATAGCATTTTTGTGCTCGATGTTGAGAACAGATTAAAAGAGTTTGAGTTGTTAGAATGTTGTAAGGTTATAATTCCGGAGACATCTGTCAGCGACCTTGACCCTGTAGTCCTGTTTGTTGAGTATAATTCAGTGCTGCAAACAAAAATGAAATATATATCTGAACGAGTCAAAGTTGAGATAAGTTGTCGTTCACTCATGGAACCATCGGAAGAGATAGAAATGCGTTCGATGATAGAAGAGACCTATCCGAATGAAGAGTTTTCATTTCCGATATTTACAGTTCCTACCGTAGTGCCCGGACGGACATTCTTGGAAAAGGTTTTTCTTTTACATGAGGAATTCAACCGTCCAAACGGCTGTACACATATCGAACGTATTACGCGACACATGTATGATATTGTAAAGATGATGGACCACTCATTTGCAATGGATGCGATGAAGAATATTCAATTATACGAAGATATTGTAGCACATCGTAAAAAGTTCACTGCATGGAGTGGGTTGGATTATACGCGTCATCTTCCACATACAATATCTTTTCTTCCTCCTTCAAGTATAGAAAATGTTTTACGAGAGGACTATAAGCAGTTGAAAATCGGCTTCATATATGCCGATGCACCATCTTTCGATGAGATTATGGAACGCTTACGGGACTTGCAGGATAGATTCAGAGCATTGAAATGGGAAAAATAATTGTTGAAAGTTTGGAAGAAGTAAATGATTATATTAACTGTTATGTAAATTATAATTCAGTTCATTTCTGCTGACACTAATGAATTGCTATGTTCTTGTACCGGTGAAGGACAAGGAGAAACAGATGCTGATGGATGATATTCGTCAGGCTATCAATAATGCATTGTCGAGTTTGTTTTTTGAATATAATGATAATCAGTTTTAAATTAGTATTATAAAAAAATCGATTGTTACTTTTTTTGTATTAGTTGTAACTTTGGTATCTTTTGCTCAAAATGATACTGAACATTTGACATTTAAGGGTGTTCCAATTGATGGAACGTTAAGCGAGTATGTAAAGAAAATGAAAAGTGCCGGGTTTGAGTATTTGGAGGGAGGGATTGATTATGCAGTTCTGCAAGGAGATTTTGCCGGTTTTAAAGATTGTAATGTTTTGATATATACGCTTGATGCAATTAATGTTGTTAGTAAAATATGTGTGTTGTTTCCTGAATGTAATGTTTGGAGTTCTCTTGAACAAAATTATAATCTTCTTAAATCCATGTTATCACAGAAGTATGGTGTTCCAACAGAGGTGGTAGAGCAATTCCAAGGCTCGACTGTTCCTGAAACTAACAGTTCTAAGCTACATGAGTTGTCTATGGATAGATGTACTTGGTACACCTTGTATGAAACTACGAAAGGCGATATTAAATTGTCTTTACAAAAAGGGGATTATGGAAAATATTTTGTTTCGCTGATGTATTATGATAAGATAAACACTGATGCAGTCCGTTCCTCAGCTATTGATGATTTATAATAATTTAAAAACTTTATTATCATTAGAAAAATAGAAATTTTGTTGTTCGGTTATCATTGTGTTCATTACATCTTAAATGGATTTTTATAAATCATAACGAACAGACAGTTTGAGAATTTGTCCACAAACTCATAAAGGACATTATAATGGTTGAAACTTTTGAATGCTATTGTTGTTATTAAAGAGAATACATGATAAACATATAACAACAGACATGAAGACTAAATTTTCTGATTTAATTAATGGAGAACAAGCTGTTTTGATAGACTTCTTTGCCGAATGGTGCAGTCATTGCAAACGACAGACAGGCGAGCTTTTTGAAGTTGTGGAACATTTTAAAAACAAGATACGCATTGCAAAAGTCGATATTGATATCAATAAGACTTTAGCGCATAAATATAAGATACATTCTGTTCCTACACTTTTCCTTTTTAAAGACGGGGAATTGTTGTGGATAAAAAAAGGTGTGGCGACAAAAAATGAACTTGTTAGTCTGCTTGATATGGTGTAAATAATATAAGTATATGAAAAAGAGGCTGTTTTGTTCAGCCTCTGATTGTTGATATTAAGTATTATTGGGATTTGATTTGTCTTTGTTTCTCACGCCCTGCAATTTTGCTCTGGTGAAGGGTTTGTTGCGGTCGAACAGATATCTGTATGTGATATGAGTCTTGTACAGTTTTGCGCCGGCACTTTCAGCTATTTTCAGCATAGGAGGGTTGAAATCTCCTATCCAGTTGAGTTGCAAGTCTTTATATTTGAATCTTCTCTTGACAGCCTGAGCCTCGAGAGAACATATCAGTCCGGCTTCCAAGCCTTTGGAACGATGTTCAGGAACCACTCCGAATACCAATGATATTGCACGGTCGCATATCCTCGACACTTTGGCTCGCCAGAATATCCTCAACTTGTTGAAAAAATGGTCTTTGCCGTTAAGTCCTTTATAAATCTGGTTGAGGTCTATCATCATAAGGAAAAACGCCACAGGTTCGCCTTTGTAGTATGCAAAGTGCATGAGTCTTGGGTCGAGTACAGGTTTCAACTGATTTAGAAGATTTACGGCATGTTGTCGTGATAGTTTTGTAGTACCCGGTATGACGCCCCACGCCTTATTGTATATGGTAAGGAAGTCATCGGCATAACGGTCTATCTGTCTTTTATCTATTATTTCGAAAGTATAGTCGGGATTTCCATATACGCGTTTGGCTTTTTCGTGAAGAATAGGGTCAAAACCTCCGACGGTCATCTCGCGTCTGTATGTAAGTTGTTTGAAATAGTCTTTAAAACCGTAATTTTCAAATAGTTTGCTATAGTAAGGATAATTGTACGGCATGTTGTAGATAGGGTCGGTAAAGCCATCAACCAAGCAACCCCAAAAATAGTCACGGTCACCGAAATTGACAGGTCCGTCCATTGCTTCGAATCCACGTTCTTCGAGCCATTTTTTTGCTGTATCGAAGAGTATGTTGGCAGCCTCCTGATCGTCAATACAGTCGAAGAATCCGCAGCCTCCGGTACGTTGTCCGTTCTCTTCTTTTTCATAGGTGGCTGATGTCTTTTCATCATAAAAAACGGCAATTCTTCCTACTATTTTGCCTTGTTCGTTTTTTAATAAAAATCTTGCAGCGTCACCGTGACGGAACAATTTGTTCTGTTTTCTGTCAAATACATGTTCAACTTCTTTGTCAAGAGGTCTTACATAATATTTGTCACCCTTGTATAATTTAGCAGGGAAATCAAGCCATTGTCTAATGTCTCTTCTTGTTTTAACTTCAGATAAGGAATACTGTGCCATCCTTAATTTTTTTTGCAAAAATCTTAAAAAAAACTATACCACGAAAGACTAAATATATTTGTATCTGTAAAAAATCAATAAAAAACAACAAAAAATCAACAAACGAAGATATTTAGTGTTTGTCTTCGTCAAGATTTGACTCTGATTGCGACATGGTATCGTTATAGGTGTTTAATAATGATTTTGCTTTGTCGAAACTGTCACTTTCGACCAATATAGTACAACTGCTGTCCGGGCTTGCTGATGCCCAACCGGCAACAAGACCTTCGTTCATGGTGTTGCGTAGTATATAAGGAATTCCGTTTTCTTCAAGCAATGAGGCAATGTAAGATGCCTCTATGTCAGAACCCACAAACAGGTTGATTAAATCTTTTTCCATGACGTTGAATTTTTAGCAAATATAATAAAAAAATGTATAATTTTGTTCAAATTTTTATTAAAAAATGGAAAAAAGTAAGGATTTACAAAAAAAATACAACTGTTTTATTGAGTATTTTTCTGCAACAATGCCGATGGCACAGTCGGAACTAAAATATGAGAATCCTTACCAACTTGTCGTTGCAGTGATACTTTCAGCACAATGTACTGATAAGCGTGTCAATATGACTACACCCGCTTTGTTCAGGAGATTTCCTACTGCCGAAGATATGGCGAATTCCAATGAGAATGAGATTTTTTCTTTTATCAAATCTATCTCGTATCCCAATAATAAGGCTAAGAATCTTCTTGGAATGGCAAAGACATTGGTTCGTGATTTTGGAGGTAAAGTGCCTGATAATATTGATGATTTACAAAAATTGCCTGGAGTGGGACGTAAAACTGCCAATGTGGTGCTCGCCGTTGCTTTTGATAAGCCTGCCATGCCGGTGGATACTCATGTTTTCAGAGTCTCTAACCGTATAGGTTTGACATCGAATGCAAAAAATCCTTTGGATTGTGAAAGGCAACTTGTGAGCCATATACCGCAGGAACTGTTGTCAAAAGCACATCATTGGCTTATCTTGCACGGCAGATATGTGTGTAAGGCTCGTAATCCTGAATGCCGGACTTGCGGCATAAGAGAGATATGTGAATATTATGCGACGTCGAAATCATAAAAATTGTAAAAATGATTGGACTAACGGTAAAAAATGTTATTTTTGTTGCGTGACAAGAAATTTTCAGGTTTTATGTAAGATAACGGTTTACTTGTCGTTAAGAAAAGAAAGTTAAATTAATTAAGGAGAAGAATATGGAAGAAGATGTTGAGAAATTACGTCAGGAGAAATTAAAAGCTCTGCAAGCTACTTTGGGAAATATAGAGAAGTCCTTTGGTAAAGGAAGCATTATGCGACTTGGCGATCATAAGTCGGAAAAAGTGGAGAGCATTTCAACCGGTTCCATAGGTTTGGATTATGCCTTGGGAGTTGGTGGCTTGCCCAAAGGAAGAATTGTAGAGATTTTCGGACCGGAGAGTTCGGGAAAGACGACATTGGCATTACATGTTATTGCAGAGGCACAAAAACAGGGTGGCATTGCTGCTTTTATTGATGCTGAACATGCTTTTGACCGTTTTTATGCTAAGAAACTCGGCGTTGACATAGATAATTTGTTGGTGTCTCAACCTGATAATGGAGAACAAGCTCTTGAGATAGCTGAGAATCTGATACGTTCCGGTGCTATCGATGTTATAGTTATTGATTCAGTCGCCGCTTTGACACCGAAAAGTGAGATAGAAGGAGAGATGGGCGACAGCAAAATGGGACTTCAGGCTCGTCTTATGTCTCAGGCGATGAGAAAACTTACCGCTTCTATAAGTAAAACAGGAGCTGTATGTATCTTTATCAACCAGTTACGTGAAAAGATTGGTGTCATGTTCGGTAATCCTGAGACAACAACAGGTGGAAATGCCTTGAAATTCTATAGCTCGGTGCGTATAGATATTCGTAAGGTAAGCCAGATTAAGGATGGAGAGAATATTCTCGGCAACAGAGTCAAAGTTAAAGTCGTGAAAAATAAAGTGGCTCCTCCTTTTAAAAAAGCTGAGTTCGATATACTTTATGGGGAAGGTATTTCTTTGATAGGTGAGATAATAGACCTCGGTGTAGAGATGAATGTCATTAAGAAAAGCGGCTCATGGTTTAGTTATAATGAAACGAAACTCGGTCAAGGTAGAGATGCTTTGAAACGTTTGCTCGAAGAAAATCCGGAGTTGTGTGATGAACTCCATAATAAGATTATGGAAGCATTGAATGATTCAGACCAAGAATTGTGATTGATGTTATGAGAAATTTGTTGCTTTGTTTTATATTGACACTGTTTCTGTTCAATTGTTCTGATAATGTTGACAAAAAGAAAACGGAAACGACAACAGCAGTCGATACTGTAATGAATGTGACTGCAGATTCAAATGGTGTTTCGATTGAATCTATTAATGAATCTATTGTTAAAGACAGTACTAATGCAGAACTTTATATCCAACGGGCAAAACTGTATTTATATAATGAGCAGGTAGGATATGCAATTCGTGATATCAACAATGCATTGTCGTTAGACAGTAAGAATATTGAGGCTCTTTTGGTGTTGGCTGATATTTATTATGAACTCGGAGATGAGAATAATATTTTGCTTACACTTAACAAGGCTAATGAATATGCTCCGCTTGATACGAGACCGATTATAAAACTCGCGGAGTTGAGTTTTTTACAGGGCAATATGCAGATGGCTTCGGCATATCTCGATAAGGTTTTGGAACTTAACAAATACAATCCTCAGGCTTATTTTATGAGGGGTATGATTTGTCTGGCAAAGAATGATACTGCTCTTGCTATTAAAAATTTTATGACTTCTCGTTTGCAAGATGATACGTTTTTTGATCCCGTAATACAACTTGCTCATATATATGATGTCCAAAGAAATCCGCTGGCAAAGGATTTTTATCATAATGCAATAAGGATTATGCCTGACAATTATTCCATACATTATGATTTGGCTTTGTTTTTGCAAGATAATGGAGAACCGGAGGAAGCATTGGCGTTATATGATACTATACTGAATGCTATGCCTGACAATTATTTTTGCATTTACAATAAGGGCTATGTAAATTTGGTATATCTTCATGATTATGATAAGTCTTTGGAGTTGTTCAATCAGGTTTTGGAATATGATCCTGGAAATATTGATGCTCAGTATAATATTGGGAGGATTTATGAAGACAGGGGCGATTATATAAAGGCAAAGAATGTTTATCTTAACATTTTAAAGAAAAACTCCGATTATCAGTTGGCTGTTGATGCATTGCAGAGAATGGGGGAATAATTATGTTTTTCAATGTAAGGAGTTTATGACAGATAATTTGTAATTTTATTTTCCATAATGTTTTAGAAGAAAATCCCACAAGTGTTTATTTGTGGGATTTTTTATTTTCCGTGTTTATATGATATTAAGTATTATTCCATCTCGGTAAATACTCTTGCTAATCTATTGAGGTCGCTCTCAATTTCTTGATTTATGGCATTAAAGTCCTCTATATTATGCAATTCGCCTTTTATACTGAAGTAGAACTTT
This sequence comes from Bacteroidales bacterium Phil6, assembly GCA_002633315.1. GTDB lineage: Bacteria > Bacteroidota > Bacteroidia > Bacteroidales > F082 > Limimorpha > Limimorpha avicola. The sequence continues at coordinate 82,697 of NWBN01000007.1, read as the reverse complement.
ATTTTAGGTTCAGTTCCGGAAGGACGTATGCTGACTTTTGTTCCGGATTCTGTAATAAATTGCAAGACATCAGATTTTGGCAAGTTGATGATGGTGTCCACATTATAAATGGTATATTTGCAAGTACCGAGTTTATAATCTCTGATCTCAGTTATTCTGGAACCAAGCAATGATTTGGGAGGTGTAGTCCTGAAAAGTCGCATCATTTCTTTTATTTCTTCTGTTCCGCTTATGCCTTTTTTTGTCAATGAGACGAGTTTTTCTTTATAAAAGCCGAACTCAAGATATATCTCTTTAAGCACTTGATATAAAGTCTTGCCTTCTTCAGCAGCCCAAGCGGCTGCTTCTGCTACCATAAGACAGGCGATAACGGCATCCTTATCTCTTACAAAGTCACCTACAAGGAATCCATAGCTCTCTTCTCCGCCACAGATAAATTTTTCATCCGGACTGTTTTGTATCTTGTCTGCTATGAATTTGAATCCTGTCAACACGTCGTATGTCTTGACATTGTATTTGTTGGCAATCTTGGTCAACAGGTCTGTTGTTACTATCGTTTTTACAATGAATTCATTTCCTTTGAATTTATCGAGTTCGCTCCAACGGCGTAATATATAATAGGTGATGAGGCTTGCGGTTTGGTTCCCGTTCAACAAGACGAATTCGTTGTTCTCGTCACGAACAGCCACACCCACGCGGTCTGCATCAGGGTCTGTTGCAAGTACCACATCGGCATCAACGCTATATGCCTTCTCTATTGCCATGGTCAAAGCTGCATGTTCTTCCGGATTTGGAGATACTACTGTCGGGAAATTTCCATCGACAATCATTTGTTCGTCAACAGTAAATATCTTTTTGAATCCGGCTTCTTTCAACACTTTGGGTACTATTTGTCCGCCGGTGCCATGTATAGGTGTATATACCAAAGTCAATTTTTTCTGATTTTTTATTGCTTTGGGTGACAATGAGAGGCTTAATACTTTTGAGATATAAATGTTGTCGAATTTTTCTCCTAACATCTCCAACAGTTTCGGTTTCGCATTCATTTTGACCATAGAAAAGTCAGTGATTTTCTCAACTTCGGCAATGACATTTTTGTCATGGGGACTCACGAGTTGGCCGCCATCATTCCAATATGCCTTATAACCGTTATATTCTTTAGGATTGTGCGATGCAGTAATAACTACGCCTGCCTGACATTTCAGTTCTCTAATGGCAAAAGACAATTCAGGAGTCGGCCTTAATGACTCAAAAAGAAAAACTTTAATATCGTTGGAAGTCATTACATCAGCTGTTATTTTGGCAAATTTACTGCTGTTGTTACGACAGTCGTAGGCGATGGCAACTTGAGGTTGTTTCACATCAGGGAACATTTTTTTTATGTAATTGGCAAGTCCCTGTGTCGCCATTGCAACAGTATAAACGTTCATTCTATTGGTACCGGCGCCCATTATGCCTCTTAAACCGCCTGTTCCAAATTCAAGGTTGCGGTAAAAACACTCTTGAAGTTCTGCCGGGTCATTTTCGAGCAGATTACGTACATCTTTCTTGGTATCTTCATCATATTGGTCTGATAACCAGCTTTTTGCTCTCTCGATAATTTTAGGGTCTGAAGCATTCATGTCTTGTATGTTTTTAAGTTTATTTTCGGTTTAATTCTTCTAAACATTTGATGAGACTGTCGCGCCAGAATGGTATCGACAGTCCGGTATAGCTTTTTATTTTGTTTTTATTGAAAGCGCTGTATTTTGGTCTGGCCGCTATGGCTCCAAACTCTTCGGTGGTGATAGGTATGGCCTTACAGTTTTTGCCGCTTATTCTAAATATGGCATTGGCAAATTCATACCAACTGATGATACCGTCGTTGCTATAGTTGAATATCTCATGAATCTCTTTGTCGGCATTCCTTCCAATAATAAACATTATCGTACTTGCAAGGTCAAATGCCCAAGTAGGACTGCCGTACTGGTCATTTACCACGTTTACTGAGTGCTTGTCTTCGGCAAGACGCAACATGGTTTTTACGAAATTGTTACCTGTTGAAGAATAAAGCCATGATGTACGCATGATTACATAATAACAACCGCTTTTCTTGATGACATTTTCACCTTCGGCTTTTGTTTTACCATATACTGATATGGGATTTGCAATATCGGTTTCTGTATAGGGAGTGTCGTTATTTCCATCGAAGATATAGTCGGTGGAAATATGGAAAAGAACGGTATTATGCAATTTACAGCATCTTGCTAATATTCCAACAGCTATAGTGTTGATATTATGAGCCTTGTCATAATCATCTTCGGCTTTGTCAACAGCTGTATAAGCAGCACAATTTATACAGATGTCTATTGAATGTGTCTGAAAAAATTCAATGACATCATTTTCATTACTGATATCAAGGGTGTCATAGTCGGTGAAAATCCATTGATAATCTGATGAATAAGATGCAATTTTCCTAAACTCTGAACCTAATTGTCCTTTACAGCCTGTAACTAAAATAGTCATCTCTTAGTATTATTTTGTCGCAAATTTATATAAAAAACTAATACCAAGTGATTCTTTAAACTGTAAAATTGGTCTTTGTTTAGTAATTTCGACTCCGTTTTCTATTTCAGTGACAGTAAATTTAATATTGTCATCATAAATGAGATGAATATTAATCACTGTTGATATTTGTTTGCTTATCAAGAATCTGATGCCTGTTTCCCAATCCACATCTATGTTCCATCTGTTGGATTTATTATGGTCCATATAGTTGTTGTACAGGTTGAGGTTGGAAAAAATACTGAATTTTTCTCCAAAATCTTGTTTGTATTTTATTAAAACGTTAATGCCTATCTCACTAAGGAATTTTTTTCCTGGTATCCAAATACTGTCGCCTTCTACTATATTCCAATATCCTGCCTCAACTCCGTATGCACCTTCGTCAGCGAGTTTCTGGTCGTTAACAAAAGTTAATTTTCCGGCTACAGGGCTTATAAATATGGAAGCGATATCTTTAAAATTGTAAGTATAACCGACAGATATGGTGAGGTAGGCGGGTGCAAAAAATCCTGATATAGGAACTGAATCGTTGGGATAGGTGTAACCTTTTGCAAATTGTGTTTTTAGTGCTCCTATGGATGTGAATGTAAGATTTTTCTTGTTGTTATGAGACATAGTAGTAGAAATCTCGCAACGGTCTTCGGTTTTTTCTACTCGTTTATCTCTTGCGTATGTACTTAATCCGTATCCGAAAACTCCTGAAATGACATAATTGAAAAGACGTCTGTTGTAAGTGTATTTGAAATTGAAATTTGCTTTACCACTGGAATTGCTTTCGCCTCCGGCAGCCCAGTGTGTTATCGCTAATTGATTTAATGTCAGTCCGATATTACCTTCAAATTTATGTGATATCGCCTCTTTCTGAAGTTCCTTTTTAGTTTTTGCCTTAGTTACTGTATCATGATCTGATTGAAAAAAAACAGTGTCGATTTTAATATATTGAACTGGCTTTATTATGGTGTCGATAATGTATGTTGTGTCAATACGTGTGATTGTGTCGGTTTTTATAGTGTATGGAACATTTAATACAACACTGTCTTGTGCTTTGCCATTCAACGAAAACAACAATGCAAATAAAAACAAAATAACAGTAATGCATCTAAATCTGACTATCACACCTTGATAAGTTGACATTTCAAAATAAAAAAAGCTCGTTTTGCGCTGCAAAATTAATAAAATGATTGGTAATTTAAAAAAAGAACTCAATGATTCTTCAAATTTTTTAATGGTTCTTTGTTTTACTCAATCTTCTATGTTTTTAACATCGAAAATGCAAAAATATTATATGGAAAACATATTCTTTGATAAAAAATTGGCAGCAAGAATGTAAAATGATATTTTGAGCATTTGTATGCTAAAGTTTATGTAAATTTGATTTTGACGTATTGCAAGATGTTGTACATTATTAACAGAACCATTTCTACAGTTGTTAAAGATTACAGAATGCAATGTCGGATATTTTTTGTTTGTCTTATTCTTATTTTGAAGTATGAAAAATTGGATGCTGTTCTAAATCAGAATTGGTTGGGATTATAAATAAAGTTTGGATAGTAAAATAAAAAAGCAGATCTAACAAAAGACCTGCTTACAAAAGTGATTCCGCTGGGATTCGAACCCAGGACCCACAGCTTAGAAGGCTGTTGCTCTATCCAGCTGAGCTACAGAACCAGCACCGTTTGCGAGTGCAAATATACTACTTTTTCCGAAAATGGTACATAAAAGTGCAAAATTTTTAAAAAACAAAATAATAATTGATTAACAAATACTTACTATTGTCTTTTGGCTACTATTTGTGGTTTGGATTTCTTAACGTTAATAATATTGCCTTGAAATTCCATTTCATTTAATTCTACAACAGCAACGTATGCCTCTGAATCGTTAGGCATATCAACAAATCCATAACACTTTGAGCGCTTTGTCTCATGGTCCATTATTATCTTTACATTGGTTACTTTCCCAAAACGCTCGAATAAAGTTTTTAAATCGTCGCTGGTCGTTTTACTACTTAGTTTGGCTACAAAAATCTTCATAATATACACACTTTAATTCGACCATAATAGAATGTATAACACATTCTCAATATATTCCACTGCAAATATAAAGATTGTTTTTTCAAAAACAAGAAAAAAAACAATTTTTTTTAATTAAAAATTAAAATAGTTGAAAAACTATGGATCTTTCAACTATTTTCATGAATTGAAGTTATATGGAAATGTATCTAAAAACTTAATGAAATCTTGTTTATTCTATTAATTTCAGAATACGTTTCATTATGTCCGTATTATCCATTATCCCTGAGAAATTTTCAGCACCGCTACCGAAAGCAAATACCGGGACCGGTAATGCTGAATGACTTTTTGTTGTCCAGTGGAAATCTGTTGCTGTATATTTTCCGTTAGGATCTATCATGGTAAGTCCTCCGGTTTCATGGTCTGCAGTGACAATAACCAAGGTGTTGGCATTGTTTTCAGCAAAATCAAGTGCTATATTGATTGCTTCGTCGAAATCGCGAAGTTCGTCTATCATTGTAACAGAATCATTGTCATGAGCGGCAAAGTCTATTTGTGAACCTTCAACCATTAGAAAGAATCCGTTTTCATCATTGCTTAATGATTTCAATGCGAAGTTAACGGATTGTGGAAGAATGTCTCCTCTTATCTTTGCCGATTCCATGTGTTTCTTAGATGTAATGACAGCTATCTTATCATCTGAATAATCTTCCGGAAGATAATCGAATACTTTCCATCCTTTGGAAGTCATTTTGTCAAATAAGTTGATACTGTCTTTTCTTGTTTCAAAATATTTTCTGCCTCCGCCAACTATGATATTGAGATGCTCATTATTGGCAATGTCCATTGCAATTTCTTCATTATTGTTGCGATTTATGTTTTTAGCGAGAAAAGATGCCGGCGTGGCATGTGTTATGGATGATGTCACAACGACACCTGTTTTTTTGCCTTTTTCGGCAAGAATATCAAGGATGCTTGGCACAGGAATACTGTCAGCCGACATTCCTATCATGCCGTTTTTGGTTTTCACTCCTGTCGCTATTGCTGTTCCTCCTGCTGCAGAATCGGTGATTTCTTTGTTGAAAGATTTTGTTATCGAAATGCCTGTTACAGGAAAACGTTCAAATGATGTGGTGTTCTCAGAAGTCATCATAGCTGCATAGACTTGAGGCAGACTCATGCCATCTCCAATCATCAAAATGACATTGCGAACTTTTGAAGTGTCTTGACAATCATTATTATTTACTACAGTACCTCTGTTGTTGCATGATGTAAAAAGTAATGTTGCAGATAATAATGCAAATTCTAAAAAAACATATTTTTTCATATTGATACTTAATAAGTTTTAAATAATTAGCAAAGATAAGTATCTTTTTTTTATTATGCAAAAGGAAATAAAAAATAAAAAAAACGAGAAAATGTTTGGTTATATTAAAATAAGATGTATCTTTGCACACGCAAAACGAACCACTGGAGAGGTGGGTGAGTGGCTGAAACCAACAGTTTGCTAAACTGTCGTATCTAACAAGATACCGGGGGTTCGAATCCCCCCTTCTCCGCATAAAGATCGGGGCATGGCGCAGTCCGGCTAGCGCACCTGCTTTGGGAGCAGGGGGTCGCAGGTTCGAATCCTGCTACCCCGACGCGATAAAGTTTCAAAATAGACTGTCTGACAAGTTAGGCAGTCTTTTTTGTTTGTAATAATTATGATGCTTGCATAACCTTTTTATTGTTTGACAGCCTCTATAGAGCGATTTTTACCTGACAGCAATGAATTTTTATCAAACTCCAATATTATAATAAGTTTTTATATCAGATACTTGATAAAGTAAATATTATTTTGTAACTTTGTAAATGATAAAAATAAAAGTTATGGAAGAGAGAAGATATACGCCTGAAAACATTACCACATTGAAAGACAATGAGATATTCGTCTTTGGGAGCAATCTTTCCGGCAGACATGGAGGTGGAGCGGCAAGAGTGGCTCTGAATCTGTTCGGAGCAGTCTGGGGCCAGGGCGTAGGGCTGCAAGGTCGCTCGTATGGCATACCTACTATGCATGGCGGACCTGCCGCAATAAAACCTTATGTCGATGATTTTATCCGCTTCGCTGCTGTTCACAACGACTTGGTGTTTCTTGTAACTCGCGTGGGTTGCGGCATTGCCGGCTTTAAAGACGATGATATGGCTCCTCTGTTTCGTAATGCATATAATATGAAAAATGTAGTGCTGCCAAAGAGTTTCGTTGATGTCATTGAGAAATCGATTTAAGATTGGTTTTACTGCATGCACGTTTTGTTGCTGACGCTTGTCTTTATTGTTGTAGGTCCTTATTGTCATACAAAGATGTTATGAACCGGCGACTTTTATGATGACTTTGAATAAAGACCGGGAGCGTAACCGAAATATCGTTTGAAGGCTTGATGGAAATGGGAACGATTCTTAAAACCAACTGCATATCCGATATCTTGTGCATTTTGATTGCCTTTCTCCAATAATTCACGTGCTTTCTCCAATCTGTGTTCCATTATCCATCGACGAGGTGTCGTCTTGCTTATTTTTGAGAAATCACGTTTGAATGTTGCAAGGCTGCGTCCCGTATATGATGCGAATTCTTTGAGAGTAAGGTCTTCAGTATAATTCTTCTCCATGAAGTCAAGAATATCAATCTTCCAGGATTCATTGAACTCGAATAAGGTTGGGTAAAATGCTGGATGTATGTTGAGAAGGCAAAAAATGGCTTCAAATAATTTATGTTGTAAAATCTCATCTGCAGGTTCTGTCTCATTATCAATATAAATCATTAATGATTGAAACAGACTCTCGAGTGGTATGTTTTTTGGCAATGGTGTTGCAACTCTGTCAAAAGGTTTTATTCCTTTTTTGAATTGAATGTTTTCAATCATGTTGTAATAGTTTTTGAGAATCTTACGCTGCAAAGAAAGGCTTATCCCTTTGTATGGTTTATTGTCTGACGGTATCTTGCACAATCGGACTCTGCAGTCACGTTTTACGAAAACATAATTGCCTGCCGTTATTTCTGTCATTGTCTCGTTATCATTAATGACGAGTATCCCGGAACGTACATAAATGATACTGTGGTTGGGCATTCTATGCTCTAAGTGCATATTGTGTGGTATCATGCAACTGTACAACGTATCGGAATGTTTTTTTATGTATTGTGTATTCATTTTGTCTTTTGTTTTATGAAAATATCAGACATGGCAGCTGTATTGAGCGGAAACATGTCAACCAGGTCAAGATTCTTTACCATGTGCAATGTTCCTTGTTTATATTCTTGAAAGTGAGCTGATGCTATGTGACTACAATAGGCTTCATGGTTTTCGTATATTTCCAAGATACGTATCTGACAGCTGTCGCGTTGCTTGATCATTGGAAAAATAGCAATGACTCCTGGCTCCTCTCGTACAGATGTTTCTCCGACACGTTTGGCATAGTCTGTATATTCGTCTATGTATTCCCTGAATACCTCGATTTCGGAAATGCGTACCAACATGTTGTTTGGGGATACTGTTTCTTTTGTTGCTGTGTCCTGTGCTTTCATCTGACAGAAGATAATGCTTGTGATTAAAAATATGATGTAACGTTTCATGGATTATCGGCATTAAACAATCGTTCGGCATTTTGCCAAAATATTTTTTCGTAATGTTCTGCAAATTCTTCCTTTTTGAGAGTATTTTTCAGAGTGTTGATATTATTCTGCATGATACTATCCGGCAGGAATGGATAATCGGAGCCGTAAAGTAAATGGTCCGGTGTTGTTATGGTGAGCAGAGTATTTATGACATCTGTTGTAGGGTTTCCGGCAAGATCGAAATAAAGTCTTGACAGACTGCCTTCCCAATCTATGTCATGCATGAGTCTGTTTTGTACCATGACTGGCAGTATGGATTTCATACGAGGTAATGCGGATGGAATAAAAGACCCACAATGAGGGACTATTATTTTTAAATTTGTATAGCGCTCCAGAATATTGTTTGCCATAATATTGACAACAGCTCTTGTTGTCTCTGCAGGGTATTCATATAAGGCAGGAGGTGTGTTAGAGATGATATTGGGGTTATAAGGAGTAGGCATGTGTGGGTGTATGATTATGATTGCGTTGCGTTCATTCAAAACATGCATTAATGTGTCGAGGGCAGGGTCTCCAAGATATTGTCCTCTGCTGTTTGAAGCAAGTTTTATTCCGTCAGCCTTCAACGTGTCGATAGCATAGATGGCTTCCTTTATTGCTGCATCTACATCCGGTAAAGGCAATGCTGCACAAAATTTATAACGTCCTGGATAACGCAGCTTTATCCCTGCAGATAACTCGTTGATCTCTCTTATACAAGAAGCACTTTCAGCCACATCGCCGAAATATGGCTGTGGCGCTGGCATGCTGAGAATACTGTAGCGTATGCCTGTACTGTCCATGAATGCTATATGTCTTTCCGCATCCCATGAGGGTAATGGGAAAATCTCTTCTAATTCGGCATTATGCCTTTTCAGAATCTCAATGTATTCCGGCAAAATGACATGCGTATGTACGTCTATTATTTGTCCGAATAAAATATTAGTGTTTATAAGAATAATAGACATGATTAATGTAGTGATACTTTTCATGCAGCCTTGATAAGATACTGTGAGTATTCAAGACCTCAATGGCAATTTGTATGCCTTGAAAACTCACATTGTTGTTTTACTTGGACACTTTCTCGATCCACGAATTTATTGATTTTTCATTTATGCTGTTGACAAGTAACCCTTCTTTCCAGTCGAGTGACGGATAATCTTTTTTCATCTGCGACACGCTGTTGGCTATGCTGCTGCCTCCGGATGTGGCAAACAATGCTATCCTCTTGTCTTTCAAGTCATGACTTTCGATGAATGTATTGATGATGCGTGGAGGCAAGTTCCACCATATAGGAAATCCTATGAGTATCACATCATAATCTGACATATTTGTGTTATTGTCTTTTATTGCAGGTCGTGAAGTTTCATCGTTCATCTCCAATGAACTGCGCGATTGTCTGTTATGCCAGTTCAAGTCCGCATCCGTATAGATTTGTTCCGGAATTATCTCATGGATATCGCCTCCTGTTATTTCGGCTATTCGTTCTGCTGCCCTTTTTGTAGTTCCTGTGGCAGAAAAACAGGTGATTAAAATACGTTTTTTCATGTTGTTGTTATTTTTTTCGGTATTGTTGTTTTCCTGTGAATATGCCGGAAAACAAACAGACATAAGTAATAATAATGAAAAGATGTCTTTTTTCATGGGTTTGGTTTTTATTATTGTTGATAAATGTTTTGTCAATATTTTGGATGTGTGTTATTTGATGATAAGAATATTTTGTTAACAATGCAAAAATAATAATCCTCATCAGATGCGATGTTGTTTTTTGGCTCAAATGATGTTATTTTTCGGCTCATTATAATCTGAGATTGTAGTTTCTTGATATTATGAAGTTAATATTGGTTATATGTTATGTTAATCATAAAAATGAAAAAAAAAAGACCTCCTTACGAGATCTTTTTACAGAATATCATTAATTATTATTTGGTTTCGTAGAACATTCTATCTATCAGTTCTTTATAACGTATTTTTATTACATCTCTTTTTACTTTCAATGTAGGGGTGAGGGAGCCGTCGGCTGTAGTCCATTCATCTGCAATCAGTTCATAACGTTTTACTTTCTCAGTATCTCCTAAAGAAGTGTTCAACTTCTTTATCTCGGCGGCAATACGGTCTTTTATGGCTTTTACTTTTATCATTTCCTCGGGTTTTGTAAAGGGTATTTCGTGTTTTTGGCACCAGGTTTTGAGGAAAGAGAAATCCGGTACTATGAGAGCAGCCACATATTTCTGGTTTTCTCCGAATACGACGATGTTTTCTATGAAGCCGGATTCGGAGAACAGTCCTTCTATGAGGTCCGGATTTATATATTTGCCTAAAGAAGTCTTGAATAAGTTTTTCAGTCTGCCTGTGATACGTACCTGATTGTATTGGTTTATCTCTCCGAGGTCACCGGTATGGAACCACCCGTCACTGTCAATTACAGAAGCGGTAAGTTCGGGATCTTTATAATAACCCATCATGACATTGTGACCTCTGCAGATTATTTCGTTTTGCTCTGTGACGCGAATCTCGACGCCGGGCAAAGGTAATCCCACAACACCGGCCTCACGCCCATGAGGTCCTCTGCAACTGACGGCTATAACAGGAGAACATTCCGTCATGCCATAGCCTTCAAAGACAGGCATTTTGATAGCAGAAAAGAAAGCTACTATGGTGGGTTGTATGCTCGCTGCGCCGGATACGATGATGTCGAAGTGTTCCGCACCGAGATTTTTGCGTATCTTTTTGAAAACGAGGTTGTCGGCTATGCGTAATTTGAAATTGTACCACCGGGATCTGTCGGAATCTTCTATTTTGTACTGTTCTGCCAGGTTGACTGCCCAAAGGAAAATGTGTTTTGCAATACCTTTCTGCGATTTGCCTGTCTGTTTGACTTTGAGATATATCTTTTCAAGAAGACGAGGCACACACGTCATCATGGTAGGCTGAATTTCCTTCATCTCCGTTTGTATGGTGGCCAAACTTTCAGCGTAATAAACAGACATACCGAGATATTGATATAGGAATACGAGGGTACGCTCGTAGGAGTGACATATCGGCAAGAAACTGTAGGCACGTTTGGAGTCTCTTGAGGGTGTATGATATAAATTGTCAATCTGGTTTAGTATATTTGAATGAGATAACATCACTCCTTTGGGCGTTCCTGTAGTGCCTGAAGTGTATATTATTGTGGCACATTCGTCACTTCTTACTGCATCTTTACGTGCCTGTAGAACCTCCTGGGCGGGATTCTCTTTACCAAGTTGCAGTAATTCTCTGAAATGTGGATATGTGCTCTCTTCAGTCAATGTGTATATTATCTTTAATGATGGTACTTCGTCGAGTACGCTGTTTAGCTTGTTGATGACAGAGTTTCCTTCTATTACAATTAGTTTGGCCTCACTGTTGTTGATGATGTACTTGTAATCGCTGTTACTTACAGTGGGATATATTGGTACCGTAATGGCACCGACCTGCATTATTGCCATGTCGAGCATGTTCCATTCCGGACAATTGCTGCATATTATGGCTACTTTGTCATTTTTCTCTATACCTAATTTTATTAATGCATAACTTAACAGGTTGACTCTTTCAACATATTCGTTGATAGAATAAGTCTTCCAATTCCCGTTATGTTTTTTGGCAAGAGCGACTTTCTGTTCCGGATAGGTCTGCACATACCTCGTCAACAAGTCAAAAATCCTTTTTTCCTTCATGGCGATATTTTTTTACAAAATAACATCAACAAATGCGAACATGTTGCAAAATGTGGTGTTTTGGAAAGAAAATGGGGTAAAAATACCGATTTTAGGGGTGAAGATGCCGATTTCAGGGGTGAAATTAAAATAAATTTCTTTCTATAGGGGTAAAAGTGCCGATTTCAGGGGTGAAAATATGCTTGTGTGGGGCGAAAATAGTCTATGTGGGGTGAATGATGCTTTAAAAAATACGGTGACAGATGATTTGTTGTCTCACTTCTTTTAAGTTTATGATGCCTTCTTTATTTGAAAATGTCTTTTTTGTTTTCAGACATGATGAATCTTTTTCTGCATAACCCCCATGGGATGCTGCGACAATATTTGGTAATATTAAGTGTCTTCTATATTATTTGAAAGTCATTTTGAATGATGATAGTTTGGGTATAATTAAAATGGATTTTAATTGAAATTTTACATGTTTATTGTGCCAAAAAATACCGAATTTTTAATTTATTCGTTTTTTTTCTCCCAATTCAGTTAAAAATTCACTGATTCTATATATATTTGTATTTTTATATCAAATTAGACTGTTATGAAATACATTCCTAAGATCAATTCATTCAAAGATTTTATTTTTTGGCCTTTACGTTTCTTTTTTAATCTTCCGTTACAGGGGCAGGCTGTTATTGGTCTTGCACTTACTTTGCCTTTGGTCGTTATTATGATTTTTCCAAAAAGTGAATCGTCAGAAAGTCAGATTGTTAAAGTTGCAAAAACAGCATATCTGAAGACGGGTTGTCTTGAAAACAATATCGACAGCTTGAAAATACGTTCCGGAGAATCATTAAAACTTTTGGCAAGACAGGGAAGTCTTCTTTGGGCTGAAACCACCGACGGTAAAAACAGGGGTTTTGTGAAGGCGTCCGATATTTTTGACAATTCAGATGAATTGACTCTTCCTGACAGACGGAGTAGAAGTTCATATTTTATTACCAAGAATAAGTTCGAAAAGTTGATGGAAGATACACTGACGACTTTTCAATCGTTGCAGAAAGATTATTTAAATGCTGAATATCTGAGACCTTCGGGCAAAAATATCATAGGAGAATTCGGGTTTTATGTCATTGATTCTTTAGGGACGCAGCTAAGACCGGTGATTACTTTCAACTCTGATGGCTCAGTCGCTGATTATCGTTTGGAGTTCTGGCGTTACAGACGAGGATTTATTCATAATTCTGAAATAGATATTTTATCACCTCTTATTTCCACCAAGGAATTTCAGACGTTTACACCTTTCGACAATTGGTTTACCAATTTAGTTTGGACATATCTTATTGGGTTTATACCTGTTTTTCTTTTTGTAATAATATTATGGATGCGTTATCCGCTTATCTGGTTGCCTAATTTCTTTGTAAATTTGATAATTTCATTACTGATAATTGCTGGACCGGTGTTATGGTGTTCCCTGTTAAGAGTTCAAGGGGTGATGTGGATGCCTGTAGTGCCTGTTACCGGTATATTGCTGTTTGTAAGTTGCCTGTTGTTTTGGGCATTTTTCAGCGGTCTTCGGTGCCCACGTTGTAAACATTTGATATATCATGAGCATACCGGAACCTTAATGGGCAAACAATTTATCAGAACGGAGAGAAACAGACATGAAATAGCACGCCGCAATATAAAACATACCACTTCCGGATATTGGAAATACAATTTCAAGAAAGTTGGGAACAAATCCGTAAAAGTAGGAGTAATGGAACACAGATACGTGGATGAAGTTACATACATGGAATATGAAATACGTAGTTTGATACAACCTCTTACCAAACAGTATTCTTGTCCTAGGTGTGGACATGGTAATGACGAGAAATCTCAGAAAGTATTGGAGTCCGAGACTATACAGTTAGGTACTTATACCGTAAAAGAAAAATATTCGAGGGATGAAGCCAGAGGATAATCTTTTGAGAGACATGCAGTAATGACTATACTGAAAGTCGTTTGATAAGTCACTTGATAATCTCTTTAGGGATAAAACAAGTACACATATTAGACAGCCTCATTTTTTAATGTTAATAACTTGACTTTTCTTTTTCTCCATTATTTCAAAAAAAATAGTATATTTGCATAAATAATTCAAGTTTATAATTTTCATAAAAAATAATGTCAATGTTATTATCAGAAAAATTAAAAGAACTATGGGAGGAATCTGGATTATTGCAACGAAAAGTTGTTGCTGTCATCGAATCGACACTGTTACCTACTGCAAAATGTAGAATGGGAATTACATTCCACGCAGGGAACAAGTGATACTATTAAGTGAAATACTACAAGGTGATGCACAAAAATTAATCAGTCTATGGTTAGAAAATAAAATGTATAACATCGTAAAAAATGTAGAATTTACACTATGTATGGTTAAAGAAAAATTAATCAAAGATGAAAGGTAATAACATGTACAATAATGCAATACAGTATCCTTTATCAAAGGAGTATATCACAAATTTAAAACGAAATGATAATGTTTCTTTAGCATTATTGGTTGAAAAAAACATAACCAATAGTGCTAATTTGATTTTTATCTTAGAGCATTTAAGGTTATTTGCCTGCCACATTTGATTACAGTTGGCTTGCATCTCTCTTAAATCACAAGAATGAAAATGTAAGATTGTTGGCTGTAAAAAACATTGCTAAGCAAGCTTCTATAAGTAATATTAACCTACTATTCTCATTAATTAACAAAGATGATAGCACAATGGTAAGAAGGGAGGCAGTCTCAGCAATTGGAAGAATGAGAACTGAAGAAATAATACCTTATTTGATAGAAATACTTAATAATAGTGATCCTAAAATTGTATGTCAAGCGATAAGAGGTTTATTGGTATTCAAGGGGAAAGAAATAGTTGATAGCACTTTAATGAATATGATAAATCATGAGAATGAAATGATTAGGACTGTTATCACAAGGAGTATTATGCTAAAGAACAAAATAACACATCAAAATTAGCACATGCAGAAACATATCCATACTTAAAGAATATTGTTGTTAACGGTGATGTTAGAGATGTTCTAAAACTTGTACCAGACGAAAGTATACACTTAACTTTCACGTCACCACCATACTATAATGCTCGTGACTATTCAATTTACCCAAGTTATGATGCATATTTAAAGTTTTTAGAAGAAGTGTTTATTGAAACATATAGAGTTACAAAAGAGGGTAGATTTTTAATTGTTAATACCTCTCCTGTAATTGTTCCAAGAATAAGTCGTGCACATTCTAGCAAACGTTATCTGATTCCATTTGATTTACATCACTACTTAGTACAAATGGGGTGGGAATTCATTGATGATATTGTATGGGAGAAACCTGAATATAGTGTGAAAAATCGAATAGGAGGTTTTCAACAACATCGGAAACCATTAGCGTATAAGCCCAATTCTGTTACTGAATACTTAATGGTATATAGAAAAAAGACTGACAAGTTGATTGATTGGAATATTCGTCAATATGATTTGAAAACCGTTGAAAATAGTAAAGTAAAGGATGGGTTTGAAACAACTAATGTATGGAAAATTTGTCCGAAGTCGGATAAAATTCATTCAGCTATTTTTCCAACGGATTTATGTAAAAGGGTAATTGAATATTATTCTTTCGAAGGAGATTTAATCTTTGACCCATTTGGAGGAAGTGGTACTTTAGGAAGAACAGCTAAAAGTTTGAACCGAAAATTCTTCTTAACAGAAAAAGAACCTAAATATTTTGAATATATGAAGACCTTTCAACCAACGAATGCTATGTTTGAAGAAGATTCAACAAAATTTTTAACATTAGAACAATTTAAGAATTCAATATTATGACACTTACAGATCAAGTTATTAAGAATATCGTTATGCGCGTAATTAAGTCACAAGACTATCGCATTGAAATTGTGAATCTTATTAATGCTGAGTTCCTACAATTTGCTGTTGATTTCTTTAAGCAAGTTGTCGATGCAAAACTTCATTCAAAAAACATTACTATTGAATGGTACAAAAATACTTTTATGAATAAATCCTTAACTCTTGAAGAAATAGCTATTAATTCCGGGCTGAATAAAAAAACATTAGTAACATGTATCGTTCAGCAACCAAACAAATAGTTATTGAAGCGTCTAACGAACATTTCGATTCTTTATATAATAGCATTCAGGCACTTGTTGAGAATGAGCATGATATTGATTTGACACTTACAATTAAATTTAAAGGAATTAGTGTGGATTTAAATGTCAGCGAAAGTCTTATAGTTATAAATACATCAGCTGTTAAACGAGCTGCCTTGCGTGGTGGATTGTGGAGTACCGCAGGGAAAAAAGCGGAAAAATATCTTATGTTAGCATTATGTAAATTATATAAAGTTGATAATCAATATTATAATGCAGATCGTTTTGTCCGAAATAGAAATTTAAATGTTGATAGAGAAATTGATTTTTATCTAAAATGTAATGGCAATGAATATAAATGTGAGGTTAAACTAATGGGGCAAGGCAATCCCGAAAGTGCAGATGCTATTATTGCAAGAGGAAGTCAAGTTTTTGTTGCGGACACTTTATCTCAACAAAATAAAAACCAATGTGATCAATTACACATTTGTTGGGTAGCTTGTCGTGATAACGAAGGATATAAACGTTTTAAAGTAGCATTGGATAAATTCAATATTCCATATACAGACTATAATGGAAATCTTGATAATGATTTACCTTTAATCTTGGATAGTTTGTTCTAATTATAATATGCCTATGCAAATAACCAATCCGGCACATCTACAATAAAAGTTATTCCTTAACACATTGAGACTGTCTAACAATAAAAAGATCATATAGTCTATACATCTTTGAAATTCGACAAATTGTTATAAATTGTTTGATTGTCAGAATAAAACTATAATATACTACATATTTATTATTTGCTGAAATATAAATTTGCTTTTCAAGATATTAAAATAAATATGAATTTTTTCGAACAGGAATAATATATCTATTAGGTAGATAGGTATCTGTTTAAGATGGCGTATGTTGAATTTGTCAAGTTTTTTGATTTGTGGAGGATTTATAACGAAAAATGTAAAAATCAATATCAATTTTGTTTAGAGGTTAAAAGTAATTTCATCGTAAAAACAGTGAAATATTGATATTTGAAAGTTTTGTTACCCGAAAATAAATTTTTTGTTAAAAAAGTTTGTTTTAAAAGAATATATATTTTAAATTTGTCCTGTTTCAAACGATGTTGTTGTAATGCAGATAGATGAGTGAGAAAATAAGAATAAAGAGTGCAACCGGAACAATAGAAATATATAGAATAAGTAAAAAGTAATAACCATAAAAACGAAAAGAATATGAAGAAGAAAGTAATGATTATGTTAAGTATTCTTTTGACATTCACAATGTGTAAGAAGAAAGGAGTTGAAGAAATAACGACGCTCAACGAACAAATCAACGGGCACGAATATGTGGATTTAGGATTACCGAGCGGATTGAAATGGGCTACATGCAATGTGGGGGCAAGTTTACCATCGGAATATGGTAATTATTACGCATGGGGAGAAATTGAACCAAAAGAAAATTACACTCAAGAGAACTGTCTTACATGGGGACAGGAAATAGGAGACATAAGTGGAGATCCGCAATATGATGCAGCGAGGGCCAATTGGGGCGGTACGTGGAGAATGCCTACTAAGTCAGAGTTTGAAGAATTGATAGAAGAATGTGAATGGGAATGGACGAGTGAAGGTGAAAATAGAGGCTATAGGGTAACCGGAACAAACGGGAACAGCATATTCCTTCCTGCTGCGGGTTATTGGCGAGGGACATTGCCTAACGCCGATGGTATGGGTGGTTACTGTTGGAGTTCTACGCCGGGTGATTACCATCCTCAGAACGCGTACAACATCATCTTCTATAGTGAAAATAGCTTCATGCATTGGTACTACCGCGACCATGGTCTATCCGTGCGCCCTGTTTCAGAATAGAAGCTAAACGTGTTGTATTTATTTGATTCATTTGATTTATTTATCGTGCGGCATCTGAAAGCCGCACGATGCAGATACTGTCTTTTGGTGGTCGAAGATTCGTATGTATGTTTTTTTTGCCTCCGAAGAAAGTTGGAGTTAATTATGGAGATTTATCGCTTGCCATTGAAATTCAATATTTACATGAGGAGACGTCATGTCATGGCGTTTCTGCAATAATGCTGATAAAATAATATCGGTGTCTCAAGTGATTTTATGTCAGTTGGATATATCCATGAAGTTTTTTTGTACAGCAATGTTTTTTTATATCGATAATCATTTATCATAAAAGTCGGTCATATACCGAAATATAATTATATGAAAATTGTACTGTTTGTCAATACATCGGATGATTGTTGAAAACCTCTATTCCTATACGGGCACAAGCCTCGGCATCGGCAAGGGCATGATGATGCTTGGTTAAATCAAACCCGCAATACGCAGCAACGGTTTGTAATTGGTGATTTTCCAAGTCGGGGAACTTGACGACAGAACTTCTGTAAGTACAATAGAAAGGATAATCGGGATATTTCATGTGATAATATGCAAAGACAGCCTTGAGACAACGCTCATCGAAGGCTTTGTTATGTGCGACAAGAGGAAGGTTGCGGAGATGTTTGGATATCTTGTTCCATACTTGTGGAAATATAGGGGCGTCGTCGGTGTCTTTTCTGCATAGTCCGTGTATCTTGGTGTTCCAATAACAGTAATAATTGGGCACGGGTTTGATAAGACTGTAAAAACTGTCTGTTATCTCACGGTCTCGTACAATGACGATACCAACGCTGCATGCGCTCGTCATTTCTCCGTTGGCGGATTCAAAATCAATGGCGGCGAAATCGGTTAGCTCCGGTATTTCTATGTGTTGGCGTTCCGACATCGTTATTTTTTAATCTCAGCATGGAAAACGACAGGGTCGTCTTCTTCATCGAAAATGTCGGATGTGTAGTATGAACCTTCTCTACCATCTTCTTCGAAAATGACAAGACGTACCTTGTGAAAGGTCAATGGCTTCTGACTGTCACAGATTTTTTTTACGTCATTATGACTAAGTCCTTCTATGTCAATCATCTGTAACATCATGGATAGGTCCAAGTCAACATTGATGAATTTGTCCTCCTTTCCATCGTTCCATGCAACACTGATAATTCCTGCAGTGTAAAGTTCGAAATCTTTAATTTCTATTTCTTTCATCTGATTTTTTTGCAAAGATAGTCTTTTTTACAGATGTTTCAAAAAAATAGTGACTACTTGTTGTAGTCGTTTTGTAAGATATGGAAAATGTGTATGTTGTATATGAGTTTTTTATTATTTTTGCAATTTGCATATTTAATGGATGAGATATGAAAAGACTTTTTCTGATATCGATGTTATCATTATATTTTAATATGAGCGTCCTGGCTCAGGAAGTGGAGCCTACGTGGGAGTCCATAAAACAACGCGGATATCCTCAATGGTTCAGCGATGCCAAATTGGGTATTTTTATTCATTGGGGAGTTTACTCAGTGCCTTCTTATTCAAGTCCTGAAGGTTATGGCGAATGGTATTATCGAGGACTTATGACAGGCGATACTGCAAGAGTCAATTTTCAAAAAAGAGTCTATGGCGAGGATTTTACATATAGAGATTTCGACGGTATGTTCAAGGCTGAGTTGTTTTCTGCGGAGCAATGGGCGGACTTGTTTGAAAAGAGCGGTGCACGTTATGTTTTGCTCGTGACAAAACATCATGACGGCTATTGTCTTTGGGACAGTAAATACGCTCATGATTGGAACAGTGTCGTCGGCGGTCCGAAGCGTAACATTGTTAAGGAATTGACAGATGCGGTGCGCGCAAAGGATATGAAAATGGGTTTTTACTATTCTTTGCCGGAATGGACTAATCCTTTACATATCTGGATGCAGGATGATGACGACTCCATTTCAGATTATGTCGATAACCACATGATTCCTCAGTTTAAGGAATTGGTTTCTACATATAAGCCTTCCATTGTCTTTGCCGATGGCGAATGGAACAACTCTGCGGACCAATGGCATGCTGCAGAACTTATATCGTGGTATTACAACATCGTTGGCGATGAAGCTATTGTCAATGACCGTTGGGGAGCAGGCTCCGATTATGGGTTCAGGACACCGGAATACAGCTCCGGCATACAAAAGACCGACCGTCCTTGGGCTGAATGTAGAGGGCTCGGCCGTTCTTTCGGGCTCAACCGTAACGAACCTCTGCATAATTATCTCAACTCCGACGAGTTGATACGTCATTTTGTCAAACTCGTGTCGGCTGGCGGTGGCATGACACTTAATGTAGGTCCGGCTGCCGATGGCATGATACCTCTTATTCAACAGGAGAGATTGCTCGCACTCGGCAAATGGCTGGAGATAAACGGAGAGGCTGTATATGGGACAAAACCTTATACTAAATTTTATGAGATGAAACCTGTCGAGGTGCGCCGTCATGATTCTGTCATAGACTTTGACTGGGTACGTAACTCACCGGACCCGAGAATCAGCTATGACAATTTTACTGCAACATGGACAACGACGTTTACTCCTGAATATACGGCAAATTATGTTTTTGAAGTAGAAGTAGATGACAATGCAACTGTTTTTATCGATGATAAGGCGATTATTGATTATAATCCGGCGAAAGGTGAAGAATCTCAAAGCAATGCCGAGGAGGCTGCAAACTGGCGTTCTGCCAAAGGCTCTGTGAAACTTAAGAAAAACCATGACTATACTGTGAAGGTCTGTTATGAGGAAAAAGACATAAATGCCATGATGCGTCTTTTCGTATCATGTAATGACAATCCCAAATCCATCTTTGCCACTGAGACAGGTTTCGATGCCGTTTATGAATGTATGCAACCATACGTTTGTTATACTACAAAAGATGATGTTTTATATGCCATAGCCATAGAATATCCTCAGGATTCTCTCGTTCTTGAGCTGCCGAGACCTGACGATGATACCGTCATTACTATGTTGGGTTGCAGCAAGGTCTTGCCTTGGAGTTATGAAGACGGAAAACTCGTAATAGATACTACTCCATTGAAATATAACGATTTACAAAGTACTGCCGCATGGGTGTTCAAGATTTGTCAAGGTAAATAGTCAATGTTGTCGGCTTCCCGTCATATTTTATTTTGATATGCCACAAGCCATTATCATCTTTGTCGAATAATTCGGTCTTTGACATGGCTTTATCTGTCTTCTTGACTTTCATGTTTTTGTTGTTTATTTTTACTTTCCTTAAATCCAATGAGTTATCATGTAAAATGAATTCCAAAGTTTTTATTTTGTCCTGCCCGTCATATCCGTCACCGTAATTTTTAATATTCAATGTCATGACATCATTTTTTATAATACCTTTTATCATAATGAGTTCATAATTACCATTTTCATAACTTCCGAAACTCTTTCCATCGTCAAGATAAATCAATCCGGTGATGCTGTCGTTGTTATTTGGAATATAAGTTTGCAGATAAAGTTTTTTTGCAGACAGAAAATCTGTTGATTTTACATAGTCAGTCATTGGAATGATGCTTCCTGCCTTAACAAAGACGGGAATATGTTCGATATTGCATTTTAAAGTAATATTATCGGTGTTTAATATTTTGTTATTGAAGAAGTCGTACCATTCTCCATGAGGCAGTTCACAGGTAATGCTGTCCATGTTTTCATCTACTATGGGAAATATTATCATGTCTTTCCCGAAATAATATCCGGAAGAATAGTTTCTGAACCGGTTGTCCTCAGGGTTGTAAAAATATAATGGAGCTGTAATGGGGATACCGGAAACGCTGTTGAGCCAAGCGGTGGTGTAGATGTAAGGCAATAATTCATAGCGCAGTTTCATGAAATTGCGTACTATGCGTTTTGTAGTGTCATTGAAGAATACGGGTTCCGATTCTATGTCCGAACCATGAGGGCGCAGTATTGGAGAAAATGTCGCAAACTGGAGCCATCTGGTATAAAGCTGTTCGTCTTTTTCTCCGAGTGCAAAACCTCCGGCATCGGAATGTATGTAAGGCAATCCCGACATGCTCATGTTCAACATCAACGGTATTTGAGCTTTAAGTCCCGACCATGAGCGGCTTACGTCACCCGACCATGGTATTATTCCATATCGTTGCGTTCCGGCGGCACCACTGCGGGCAAGGAAAAACAGTCGTTTGTCGGGGAAATCGCGTCTAAAACGTTCGGCTACGCCTTTTACCCAGTAATGTCCGTAAATATTATGTACTTCATCGGCAGTGCCGTTGACATGAAGAATGTCTGAAGGATGACTCTCCGGTTCTCCGAGGTCACCCCAGAAACCGGCACTGCCGCTGTCCAACTGTCTCTTGTATTGCTGCCAGAGCCATTCTGAGGTCTCTTCCTTGAAGATGTCGAGAAGACTGCCGTTGCCGAAATAAAAATTGCTGTCTATGTATGTGTTTCCTTCATTATCAACTACAAAAAGTCCTAACGAATCTGCCGTATTATGGTTTTCAAGGCTGTCTATGATATAAGGCTCTGAAATTAGCACTGTTTTTATACCTCTGTTTTTCAGGTCTTTCATCATGCTTTCAGGGGTAGGCCAGGAGGGTTCATACCAGTCCAAACGCCCCAAATGTCCTTTGATGCTGTCGCCGAACCAGTAAAAATCAAGTATCACCGCATCGATGGGAAAATCTTCTTCTTCCATCATTCTTACAATAGAATCTGTCTCGTCTTGATTGCGGTAAGCCATCCTCGACATCAAATTACCGAATGCCCATACAGGCAACATGGGTTGATAACCTGTGAGGTCATGGTATTGTCTCATGATAGATTGATAGTTGTTGCCCGTTATTATATAATAACGCATGATGCCTCCAATGGTGGAAAACTCTAAAACATTGTCATTTCTTGAATCAATATCCAAATATCCTTTTTGAAAATTGTCGAAAAAAATCAAATATTTTTTTGAAGAAAGAAGCAATGGAATTTGGTAGTTTAGCATTGTGGTTCCATATTGATATGCGTATGAAGCTCTGTTGTATAACGGTAATTTGTTACCTCTTAAATCGAGATCTACGGCTCGTTCACCGCTGCCGTAAAAACTTTCGTCTTTATTAATGAAAAATCTAATGCCGTTTCTGTCCTCGGTTTTGAAAAATCCTTCTTCCTCGACGAGAATGGTATCATTATGTGTTAAAAATGTCAGTTTTTGTAAATCTTTTGATATACATACTTCCATTTTGGGACTTTGATAACGTAAATAACCGTCTTCATCGTAAAAAACAAAGTCGTTTTTGACGGGTCTCGCAGTCACTGCTACCGATGAGTCGTTGACGATTATACCATCGTCGTGCCATGTCACCTCCATTATAGTGTTGCTGAATGGTCGAAGAGAGATGTTGCCTTTTTGAGTTCTTATGATAACATATTGATTGTTGAAATTATTATACTTTATCTCTTGTGAACTTGCTGTATAGCAACACAATACTGCTGTTATAATAATGAATATGATATGTTTGCGCATAACAGTCGTTTTTATGTATGGAAACAAACAATACATGGATTGGTTTTATTTGTTCATACAGACATTGCTATAGAGACAAATGCCATTTCTGTATGTCGAAATGTAGTGTCAAAAAGGAATCATACTGTTTTCTTTTGCCATTTTGCGAATTTGATATATACCAAAGAAGCAAAGCCAATAAGTATGCCATATACAAATTCGGCAGTCCACACCCATTGAATATCAGTCGTTATTTTGGTCATTATCCAAGTGTATATGACATAAATGGCGAGAATGCCCAATTCTACAAATAATGCAGATCTCGTGTTGCCTGTCCCGGAGATGGTTTCAAAATAATTGCAGCCGAAAGCTTGCAGAAATGTTGATACGCAAACGACATAAATAGAAGGTATGGCTATACGGGCGAGTTCTGTATCTTCGGTGTATATGCTCATTATTTGTGTCGGGAATAAGGCTGCAAATCCAACAAGAAAGACACAACACAACAGACAGTTGTACAATACTTTTGTTGTCGTTGACAGAACTTCGTCCGATTTTCCCTCTCCGATAATACGGCTTGTAAGAGTGTTTGAGGTAGATGCAAAACCTATCACAGGAATAAACATTATCATATAAACACTGCGAACTATTGAGGATATGCCTATTGCCGTTTCGCCCATCTTTTCAATGAAAATGAAGAAGATAAACCAAGAACTGAACGACAACAGCTTCTGTATCATGGTAGGTGTCGCCACTTTGAGTATTCTTTTCATCAGATCTTTTTCCATCCTGTGAATCTTGAACATTCCGTAGTCTGATTTTCTGAAATAAAGATATGAATAGATGTTGAAGAAGATGAATGCCGACACTTCAGCCATGAATGATGCCAAGGCAGCGCCGCCGACGCCCATATCCGGAAATCCCCAGTTGCCGAAAATAAGACAATAATCCAATATAATGTTGACTACCGCCATTATCACAGTTGAATAGGTGATGACTTTGGTGTCGGAGATACCAATGTATAAAGAACGGTATAAATAATTGAAACACACTATTATGATTCCGTACTGTCGATATTTGATGTACTCCATTGAAGCAGCATATATGTTGTCGGAATCTATGATGAACTGCAATATATGACCGGAGAATACACTAAGCACAGTGAATAAAATGACTCCTAAGCAAAAGATGAATATTGCACCATGTTGAAATATGATGCCTATTCTGTGGAAGTTTTGTTCACCATAACGGCGGGCAGTGATGATTTGTATTCCTACGGCAAAACCCATTGCCATGGTGGTGAAAACAAAATAATATAATCCTGCAATCATGGAAGCACCCAACTCCACAACGCCGAGATGTCCTAAAAAGGCTGTATCGGTGAATGTTATTATTGTTTGTGCAAGATTACCCAACATGATAGGTACTGCAATCCTCCATATTTCTCGGTTGCTTACACTGCTTTTCATAATATACTTATTGATACTTAATGTTTTAAGTTTGATGAAACATAAATGCAAATATAAGAAATTTTGTTCGTTTTTATTATGTTGTTTTTGTCCTTTTATTGAACTTACTCGTTTTGTTTTTCAAAGATGATATAAAAATGTAAAATATTTCCGTTATTAGAGAAAAAATGTTATCTTTGTAGTCTGACTTCATATTTGCAATGAAGTTGGTGTTTTGTAGTAATAAATTGATAATTAACAATTTGATTATGGATAGGAAAGAGTTTCTTGCTGCGGTTGGTGGATTGGCATTATTCAGCATAGTGCCGAGCAAGGTGTTAGGTGGAGAAAGACACATAGCACCGAGTGACCAGCTTACCAAAGGAATAATAGGTGTAGGCGGCATTGGACGTTCGTCATCACATTTTTATAGTAATGAAGCCTGTCGTTTGACAGCTGTCTGTGACGTGGATTCCAAACATCTTCAGGCTGCTGTAAACCAGGCAAAAGAAAAACTTGGCGAGAATGTTGCAGCTTATAGCAACTATCGCGATCTGATAACAGACCCTAATGTTGACATAGTGCATATAGCGACACCTCCGCACTGGCATGGCATCATGGCTGTAGAAGCGGCTATGGCGGGCAAGGATATTTGGTGCGAAAAACCTATGACCAGGACGATAGGAGAGGGCATTAAGGTTATGGAGGCTGTCCGTCAAAATGGACGCATCTTTCGTCTAAACACATGGTTCCGTTTCAAAGATACTTTTTACGGTCTCGGTACTACGGTGGAGCCTCTTAAAAAGTTGGTGGATAGCGGCTTGTTGGGTTGGCCTTTGACAGTGACAGTATCGGCTCATACCGGCTTCAACTGGAAGTTCTTCTGGGTTGGCAAAGTGAACCTCCAACCGCAGTCGGTGCCTTCCAATCTCGACTATGACTTATGGCTCGGTCCCGCTCCGTATAAACCTTATAATGAACATCGTACTCATCAGACCTTCAGAGGCTACTGGGATTATGACGGTGGCGGTCTCGCCGACATGGGACAACATTATTTAGACCCGGTGCAATATATTCTCGGTAAAGATGATACTTCTCCGGTGAAAGTAGAGGTGGATGCTCCTCAACAACATTATGATGCTGTAGGTACTTGGCGTACAATAACTTATACATATAACGACGGTTGTCGTATCATTCTTGAAGGTGAAGATAACGGAGACCCTAAGGCACCGTATATAGAAGGTCCTAAGGGTAAACTGTTCAAAGGCTTCGAATGTACTATCCCCAATGTCATGCAACGTCTTAACGACTTCCCTGACCCACAACCGCAGAATACAGACTTCTTGGACTGCGTCAGGACGAGGAAGAAATTCGCCCTCAACGAGGAAAATGGCTTTAGATCTTCTACCATAGTCAATATGGGGGTATGTGCTCTCCGTCTTAACAGAACATTGTATTTCGACCCGGTATCACTTCGTTTTGTTAATGATGATGCCGCCAACCAACTGTTGAACCAACAAATGAGAATGCCATGGAAAATATGAGAAAGATAATGAAAATGACAGGCGTCGTGACCATCGTCATAATGCTGTTGTCACTGTCGTATAACTCTGTAGCACAGACAGTAGATGAGAGAAACCGTACTGCTGCAACACTCGTTGCAGACGTACTCGACCAGTTGCCGGCTCAGGATGTCAATGAATATAATACTCTCATGTCGGAACTCTTGTCTAATACAATGGAGAATGTCAGAGAATTGATAGCATTATGGTCACCGTCTCATAATGGCGCTAACGATAAAATTGAATATGCACTCTATGGCATGTCTGATTTTGTTACTTCTCCGGAAGGCATGACGTTTAGAGACGATTTGTTCAGTACTTTGATACAGCTGTTTGAAACTGCCGATGATGATGATATTAGGATAATTCTTGTCAACATGATTGGAAAATTCGCCAACGCCAAGGAGATGTCATTGATAATGAAATATGCAGAAAATGAGGCTCTTGAAGATGCTGTGATGCAAGCTGTGGTATCTGTATCCGGGACAGAAGCCATGATACGTTCTGCCATGCGTGAAGACAAAATAAACAGAAAACTTCTTGCTTATGCTGCCGGATACAAAAGAATACCTAAAACAGAGAGTATTCTTATTTCATGGCTTGAAGGTGCCGACGACAACCTCAAAAGTAATGTTTATTACGCCCTTTCTGAAGTGGGAACAGCGACATCAGTACCTGTCCTTGCTCAGGCAGCGGCAGAAACCGACTACTCTCTTGAATCGACCAATGCTACCGCTTGTTATCTCAGACTGTTGTATAATATAGCATCCAACAGTATGGGGGAGGTTATGAAAGATATTAAAAATAGTACTGTTAATGATACTGTTTTAATCGATAATGAGTTGAAAAAACTGTTTAAGGTTAAAAAGGTTAATGTCAAAACATCTGCTATGGAGATTATGGTTGCCATGCATGGCGAGGATGCAGTCGAGCCTCTTGTTAAAATGGTAAAAAATAAGGACCCACAGGTTCGTAATACCGCTTTACGTCTTCTTAAACCTTACGCCACACCTGCAGTGCGCACTGCGGTGGTTGACAAGGCAAAGAAGACTGTCGTTAAAGTAGATGTCCTTAACTGGCTCGCTTCTCTGCATGATTCAACACAGAAGGAATTTATCAATAAACAACTTAAGTCCAAGAAAACCGATGTGGCAGAGGCTGCAATACTTGCTGTCGGTGCTTCTGAGGAACCTGAAGAACTCGTTTCTCTCGTTTATGTTATAGGAAAGAATCATGATGACCTTTTGAAATCAGTGTTGTGCTCGTATAAATTTAATGTTTATTTTGTGTTGGACAGTGCCTTGAATTGTGATGTACAACAACAACTTTTTGCTCTTGATGTGTTGTCTGACCGTTCATGCCCCGGCGTTTATGGAAAAGTCAATGCTATGCTCGAATCTGATAATGCTGAGATTAAGGATGCTGCATATAAAGCTTTGATAGGCGTTACTTCTCCTACTAATATTAACACTCTTAAAGATATGCTTATCAGTGTCGATGAACATTATGTGCCTGATGTGCAGAATGCTTTGATAAAAGCATTGTCTTTTTATGATGAAATACGTGTAGATGATTTCATGTCATCGATAAAAAAACTTGATGATGATAAAAAACCTCGTTTTTTCAAGGTATGGGCTTCTTTGGACAATGATAAGGCATTAACAAATCTTGTAGATAGCTATAATAAAGGTATTAATCCTGATAAGGCTCTTGAGGCACTTCTCACTGTTGACAGCTATTCTATCGCCCCGATGTTATTGGATATTGCAAAACGTAACCGCACCATGTCCGATACTATATATGATCGTTATGTGACTTTGGTTAGTAAAGCCGATATTTCTGATGTGGAAAGAATGTCATGCTATCGCAATCTCCTCGCTCTTAATCCAAGTTATTACATAAAGAATAAGGTTATGAATGCCATAGCCGAGACTGACAGCTATGCAGGACTGATGATGGTGGCAGATTATGTTAGCGATGTGAATACTGCACAGAATGCTGCCAATGCTGTTCTCTCTATCGCATGCAGAAATCCTCAGTATAACGGAAGTGAAATAATCCAACTGCTTGAAAGAATTAAGAATGTTTTCAATGATGAAGACGCTGCTTATAAGAAAACACAAATCGATGAACATATCAAGAAAATTGCCAAAGTGCCTGCTTATCAACTCTCAGAGAGTGAACAAAAAGAAGGATTCGTGATACTCTTCGACGGCACTAATCTCGACCAATGGATAGGTGACAAGACCAATTATGTTGTGAGGGATGGTAATATTTATGTGTCGGCTAACTATGGCAATGATGGAAACCTTTATACAGTTAAGGAATACGATAATTTTGTTTTGCGTTTTGAGTTTTGTTTCACACGTCCCGGTGTCAATAACGGCGTGGGTATTAGAACTCCAATGAATGTAGATGCTGCATACGAAGGTATGGAGATTCAGATACTTGACCATGACGCTCCTATTTATAAAGGTTTGCATGATTATCAGGTTCATGGCTCTGTATATGGCGTTATACCGGCAAAACGTTATGTGTTTCCGGAACTCGGTACATGGATAACGGAAGAGATAGTTGCTGATGGCGATAATATCAAGGTCACTGTCAATGGGGAGGTCATTCTTGATGGTAATATACGCAAGGCTTGTAACGGGCGCAACATGGGACCTGAAGGCATGAAAGGCAATCCTGATACCGTCGATGGCAATAACCACCCCGGCCTGTTTAATAAAAAAGGTCATGTCAGTTTCTGCGGTCATGGAGAAGGTTTGCTGTTAAGAAATATCAGAATAAAAGAACTTTAAGATATTGTGTTTGCTATGAACGCGGCGCTCCGGTTGAGTGTCGCGTTTTTTCTTCATAAATAATTTTTTTGCATTATGGTATTTAGATAATTATCATTATCTTTGCATGAAATCAGAGAACTTATGAGCAGAATTAAAGTGTTGTTGATTTGTATATTGTATTTTTTGAATGTGTCTTTGTGTGCACAAACTGTATCCGGCACTTTTTATAATGTGTCTCCGCAAATGGTATATTTGAATGCTTATACAGGACTGTATATGGAAACTGTTGACTCTGTGATGATGTCAGAGGATGGCCGTGTGGAGTTCGACAATGTCGGTCATAAAGGAATGTATCAGATAGAGACAGAATCAGGTCTGTATCTCGACTTTCTTTGTGATGACGAACCGGTGGCTTTCGTGCTGAAAAATGAAAATAATGTCGTTTCAGTAGAATTTATACGTTCCCGGCTGAATAACGATTGGCATAAATATAAAAATGAAAGGGCTTCGTATGACGAGAAACAACAGGTACTGAAGCAAGTGCTGCGCAATTATGACAGCAATACATCTTTTTATAAAGAAGCAAAATATGAATTTGAAAAAAATCAAACTGATTTTAAAAACTTTACCGACTCATTGATAAGTCATGGTAATTATGCTTCTAAACTTATTTCTGTTGACAGACCTCCTTTTATAAATACTGATGACAGTTTTACAAAACAACGTGAGGATATGAAAACAGCTTTTTTTGAAATGGTGGACTTCACTGATACTACATTGATTCCTACTAATGTCTTGACAACAAAAGTGATAGATTATCTTTCAATATTGCAGTTCCAGGGACAAACACCTTCGGAACAGGAGTTTTCTGTCATACTCGGAATTGACTATGTGATGAATTTGGCTTCTGTCTCTTATCCCATGTACAGGTTTGTTTTTGAATATCTTATGATAGGATTCCATGAACTCGGTTTTAATGCATATTTAGATTATTTGATGCGTATGCCTTATGTAGAACAGCTTGATGCTGACGATGTCGAGTTGGAAGAGATTTATGATTTGGCTGAGAAATATAGCAGAGTGAAAATTGGTATTAAGGCTCCCGAAATAACAGGTGTTGATATCAATAATGTTGAGTTTGGTTTGTATGATATTGATAATGATTATGTCATTTTATTGTTTTGGTCATATTCATGTGCTCATTGCAGGGAGATAATGAAAGAAATGAAGTATTTTTTAAAAGAAAATACTGATTTTACTTTTCTTTCCGTATGCGTCAATGGTGAGAGAAAAGATATAAAGAAGTTGATTAGAAAAAATGGTTTGAAGGGTTATTTTTATCATGACGGGTTGAGTTGGAATAGTCCGGTTGTCAATGCTTATGCAGTGACTGCCACGCCTTCGATTTTTATTATT
Organism: Bacteroidales bacterium Phil6; assembly: GCA_002633315.1. GTDB lineage: Bacteria > Bacteroidota > Bacteroidia > Bacteroidales > F082 > Limimorpha > Limimorpha avicola. The sequence goes on along the minus strand of NWBN01000007.1, from coordinate 52,088 downwards.
GACAAAGATAAAAAGATAGTGGCGAAACCTTTTGGTTTTGAAGAGATAAATGATTTTGTTAACAGTATTAGATAAATTATTATGAGATTCGTTTTAGCATTATTTTTGCTTTTTGCAGTATCGTTCTGCACTTTTGCTCAGACTGATGAAGATAAATGGGTGGACTCTGTCTTTCAATCCCTTGATTTGGTGGAACGTATTGGGCAGATTGTCAACGTCAGGGCCAATCAGCCTAATCAACCTTTCAATAAGGAAATTGACAGATATGTCAGAGATTATAATATTGGAGGCGTCACTTTCTTTCGCACTGATGCCGCCTTGTTGTTGCAGCAGTCTAATGAATGGCAGTCTGTCGCTAAGACACCTCTAATGGTTGCTATTGATGCCGAATGGGGACTTGGAATGCGTTTGAATGATGCCATCTCATATCCTTATCAGATGACTTTGGGTGCTCTGCAAAATGATGAACTTATAAGAGAAATGGGCGAACAGATAGCAGAGCAGTGTCACAGACTCGGGATATCTGTTAACTTCGCTCCTGATGTTGACGTCAATAACGAACCGAGAAATCCGGTGATAGGGATGCGCAGCTTCGGCGAAAATCCGGATATAGTATCTAAAAAAGGATTGAAATATGCTCTTGCTCTTCAAAATAATGGCATCTTGCCTACAATGAAACATTTTCCCGGTCATGGCAATACTCATACCGACTCCCATGATGAATTGCCAAAGGTGGACAGAAGTTTGAAAGATGTTCGTAAAATTGAACTTAAACCTTTTGAAAATCTTATTGATGCAGGTGTTCAGGGTGTGATGGTGGGGCATCTTTATCTTCCGGCTTTGGAACCGGTACATAACACTTCATCATCTTTGTCAAAAAATATCGTCACGGACTTGCTTAAAAAAGAAATGGGATTCGACGGCATTATAGTGACTGACGGTCTCGACATGAAAGGCGCATATTCCAATTCTACTGCCGACAGTGTCGCTTTCGAGGCTCTTATGGCCGGTAATGACATACTCCTTATCCCTGCCGATATCGATAACTCTATCAAGATTATCAGAGATGCAGCAGAACATGATCCTGCCGTGAGAGATAGAATAGATGAGAGTTGCAGGAAAGTGCTCAAATATAAATATAGACTCGGTCTGAATAATTATACTCCTCAGTCAACGGTGAACCTCGCTAATGATTTGAATAAACCTCGTTATCGTAACCTTAAACAAAGACTTTACAATGAAGCTGTCACTATGTTGCGTAATGACAAGACATTGCCACTCGTGCCTTCTCAGTCAATGAAAATTGCTGTTGTTACTGTGGGTGACGATAATGTGATGGCAAAACTTCTTTCATCGCAGAATTGGACTGTCAAGGCTTACAATATAAATAAAGATATGTCGGTCGAGGCATCAGACAGGTTGTTAAAAGAACTGAAAGATTATGATTATGTAATAATGAATGTTCAGAAGACTTCAATTTATGCTTCTTCCAATTATGGTATTTCTCTTTCCACACGAGAGTTTGTCAAGAAATTGTGTAAGAAAAACAAAAGTGTAGTCGTGAATTTGTTCGCATGTCCTTATGCTCTTGATTTGTTCGACCTCGGACAGAGACCTGCTGCTGTTATTGTCGCTTATGAGGATAACGATTATGCCGTGAAAGCAGTGTCCGATGTCATACTCGGCAAGATAAATCCTGTCGGTAAATTGCCTGTCACTATTAACAAAAAATATAAATTCGGCTATGGTATTCAATATCAAGGTTGGCTTACTCCGGAATCTTTGCCTGTAGCTCTGATTGACAACGAATATACTCGGAAAGTCGATTCTTTGGCAATGGAAGCCATAAACCGTAAAATGACTCCCGGCTGTCAGATTATAGCTCTTAAAGACGGGAATATAATTTATGACAAGGCTTTCGGGTATTATACCTATGACTGTAATAATGATGTGAATAGAGAAAGTATTTACGACTTGGCTTCTCTTACAAAGATTTTTGCATCGACTTTTGCTGTGATGAAATTGTATGATGAAGGTAAAATAGATCTCGATGCTAAACTTGGCGACTTCTTTCCTTATCTGAGGTTTACCGACAAAGGTGATATTGGACTTGTTGAGATTCTTACTCATCAGTCGGGATTGCCGTCTTGGATACCTTTTTATAAAACTACACTTGATGATATGGGCGGTGAGAATAGCATATACCGGTTTTCCATTGACGAAGAGCATAATGTTCGTGTGGCAGAAAATCTATATGTGTCAAAAGATTATGCTCGAGAGATATTCGATATTATCAAGGAAGCTCCGATGAAGGAGAAGAAATATGAATACAGCGATATAGGATTCTATTATATTCCATTGATAGTAGAGATGTTGACAAATCAGTCTTTCGAGGATTATTTGGAAGAAAATTTTTATAAACCTCTTTGCTTGAAGAATACATTTTTTAAACCTTTGAAACACACCGAAAAAGATAATATTGTTCCTACTGAGGACGATAAGACATTTCGTAAACAACTGTTAAGTGGTGATGTCCATGACCCTGTCGCTGCGTTGTTTGGCGGTGTGTCGGGTCATGCCGGATTGTTCTCCAATGCAAGGGATCTTGCCGTCATGATGCAGTTGTTGCTTGAAAACGGTTATGCCAACAGGACACAGTTTTTCTCAGAAGAAACGATAAAATATTTTACTTCTGCACCTTACATCGACAACAAGAACCGTCGCGGTATTGGTTTCGACAAACCGGAAGTCAATCCCGATATACCTTATTATACTCCTTCAAAACAATCCTCGATGGAGAGTTTCGGACATACGGGTTTTACCGGTACCTTTGTCTGGGCAGACCCGCAGAATAATCTCGTCGTGGTGTTCTTGTCCAACAGAGTCTGTCCTGATGCCGACAATAACAAATTGTCGAGAAACAATATCAGGACTATGATACACGATTGTTTCTATGATGCTGTCAAATGATTAGTTGTCATTGGGGTTTATTGGGAATCTATCCCAAAGTTGATACTTCTTGCCCATGGATTTGACAAAACTTTTCCACATGTTGGATGGGTGGGTGTGAAGTATCATTTTGCTGCTTATTCTGCCAACAAGCCATGAGTTGTTTTCCAACTCGTCATGCAACTGGCTGCAGTCCCAACCGCAATAGCCAACATAAAATCGTATTTCGTGATGTTGTATCAGTCCATTTTTGATTAATGCCTTGACAGCATTGAAATTACCTCCCCAAAAAATGCCGTCGCATATCTCAATCGACTCGGGAATGTGCTCACCAAGAGTGTGCAAAAAAAAGATACTATTGTTTGATACCGGTCCTCCCAGATAGACATCTCCGTCGAATTTGGGAAAGTCCTTAATGATATCGTTGATCCCCAATGGTAGCTTCTTATTCAATATGATGCCTAAAGTGCCTTCATTTTCATCATGATCTATAATCAACACTGTTGAACGCTCGAAATAATAACTATTTAAAAACGGTTCCGACATCAAGACCTTGCCTGCTTCTATTTTCGTGGTGTTACTCTGAATGTAAAATAGTTCTTCTTTATTCATAGTGTTAATAGTTAGTTATGTTATCCAATTTCTTCTTAATCCATATCAATGTAAAGAACCATAAATACTAAAAATAATTGGTTTTGTGTTAATGTTGTACATTATTTGCTAATTTTGTACGATTTATTCAAAATAATCATCTTTACAAGATATTTATGGAAAATTGCGACAAATTTAATTTTCTCAGAGAAAAATTCTCGTTTTTCCGTTTCCAAAAATACGAATATATTTTGGATAAAAGTGGCGTTCTGTGTGTTAAATTTTTGTTTTCTTTGAACGATGAGATTTTCTTTCGACCTTCGTTTGAAATACCGTCAAGAGATTTTTATTGTTGGAATGATATATCTGATAATCAATTGAATACATTGATAGTTAATATTGGGATGGTCGAATTGGTGAGTTATTGGAAGTTGGCTTGTCCCAAAATGGTTTATGTCGATGTCATGCATCTTGACGATTATCAGACAAAATGGTGGCGGAAATTGTATTACAACGGCTTGGGTGAGTTCTTTTATTTGAATGGCATAAAAACCGATATGGATTCTTTTATGCAGATAGTGAGTACTTCTGATAATGATTGTCCTGCTGTTGAAGTTGCCCTTGAAGACAGAACTTTGGTGCCCGTAGGCGGCGGTAAAGATTCTGTAGTCACTTTGGAGTTGTTGAAAGACAAAATACAAGTCATTCCAATGATAATAAATCCTCGTGCTGCTACCACGGAATGTGTCTCAGTATTCGGTGACAATTTAGAGGATACTGCTGTTGTCAAAAGGACTCTTGATGCAACGATGCTGAAAATGAATGCTGAAGGCTATCTTAATGGTCATACCCCGTTCTCGGCTCTGTTGGCATTTTTTACTTTGTTGCTCGGGTTTGGCACAAAATCTCGCTATATTGCTTTATCCAACGAGTCGAGTGCCAATGAACCTACTGTGCCCGACAGCGAGATAAATCATCAGTATAGTAAGTCTATAGCTTTTGAAAATGATTTCAGAGATTATGTAAAACGTTATATTAGTACTGATATTCAATATTTCAGCTTTTTACGCCCTTTGAGTGAACTGCAGATAGCACAGCAATTTGCTTTATGTGTCCCGTATTTTAACCATTTTAAAAGTTGCAATGCCGGCAGTAAAACTGATGTGTGGTGCGGCAGTTGTCCTAAATGTTTATTTACATGGATCATCTTGTCTCCTTTTATATCTTTGAAAAATCTTACAGATATTTTCGGTAAGAATATGTGGAAAGACAAATCGTTAAAACCTGTATTGTTGCAACTTGCAGGCTTGACTGACATTAAGCCTTTCGAATGTGTGGGAACTGTAGATGAGGTGAGGGCTTGTCTTAACTATGCGTTGGATGATTTGGAAGATGTTACAGATACCTTGTTGGAAGGGCTTGACAGATTCAAAGTTCCGTCAATGGAAGAACTGTTATGCCGTTATAATGAGAATAACAATCTGCCGTACAGGTTTGATGAAATAATTAGAAAGAAAATCTATGAACTCAATAATAAGTTTTCTTAAGGACAGAAAGATTTTGATTCTCGGCTTCGGAATAGAAGGACGTTCGACATTGCAATTCATCGAAAAATACATTCCGGATACTGATGTCGCCATAGCAGACAGAAATCCTTTGCCATTAGAGAATTACAAAGATAAATATCCCGTCTTTTCAGGCGATGATTATTTGAAAGATGCTTTGTTACAATATAATGACCTCGTTATAAAGTCCCCCGGCATTAAGATGAATGCCGAAAATCTCAATGATGTGGAAGTAGCCTCGCAAACTGATTTGTTTTTAAGGAGTTATGCGGATATTACTATAGGTGTCACGGGTACCAAAGGAAAGAGCACGACTGCCTCTTTGGTGTATCATCTGTTGAAGAGTGCAGGTGGAAATGTCTTTCTTGCAGGCAACATTGGAGTGCCGGTTTTTGATATTGTTCCTTTACTTGACAAAAATTCCATAGTGGTGTTTGAGTTATCTGCTCATCAATTGCAGCGTATTCATTGCAGCCCCCATGTGGGCGTTTTTATCAATTTGTTTGAAGAGCATTTGGATTATTTCGGGACTTTCCAAGCATATAAAGAGGCTAAATATAACATCTTCAGATATATGAAAGTAGGTGATATTGCAGTTACAAATGACAGTGTCGCTTCATTCATTGAAAATAAGAATATTAATGTTGTTGATTATAACTCATTGGATATCAGCCTAAATAAAGATTTGTTACCGTTCAGGGGAGAGCATAATATAAAAGATGCCAAAGCAGCGCTTTGTGCATGTAAGGCAATGGGAGAGGATGTGGATAAGATGTTGCCATACATTTATACTTTCCGCCCGCTTCAGCACAGACAGGAATTTGTCGGAACGTTTCATGGAGTGACATTTTACAACGATAGCATATCTACAATACCGCAGACGGCTGTAGCCGCCCTTGAGACAATTCCCGATGTCACATTCTTATTGTTGGGCGGCTTGGACAGAGATGTGGATTATTCTTTTCTCGTGAACTATCTCGTCGCTAATCCGGTGAAATATGTGCTTTATACCGGAAAAGCAGGCGAAAGGATTTTTGAAGAACTTGTTGATGCTTCATATAAAGGTATAATGTTGCATTATGACACTATGGAAGAGGCGTTCATTATCATAAAATCTTATGCTTCATCCGGCGACGTATGTCTTCTGTCTCCGGCAGCTGCGAGTTATGACAGATATGTTAATTTTCAGGAAAGAGGAACTTTGTTTAAAGACTTTGCCATCAAGTTTTAAATTTTGCTATTTCGGAAGTAGAAATTTTAATTTCAGGTTTACATCTCATGAATGGCTCTTGGGATGAATTGCTAATCAAAATGTAATATCATTTGCAGCAAATGTCATGACTACAATTCCATTGTCGCATCTCAATGATATTGCTGTATTGCCGTCGTTGGTGGTGAAATATCCGTCTTTGTATTCGTAATTGTCGGATAACCACTGAAAACAACTTCTTTCAAAAATAACATTCTCGAAAAAACATTCTGTCTTAATCAATGTATTGTTGCTGTTGTCAATCCAATATACTATCTGTGCAGCATCGTGATATTTAATAAAATAAAGAAAATCAATATTTTCAGTATGCTCAATATGATGTGTTTCGCTACCCATGAAAACTTCAATGTCTTCCGGAGATCCATTTCGGTTAATATAAGGCTCTTTGAAATCTAAAGGAGGGATGTTGACAGTCAATGTCTGTGTTTCATGTTTGTTGTCAAGTATGATATCGCATGAGCCTTCAAACAGAGCCGTTATTGTTCCATAGTCGTCAACTGTTGCTATGCTGTCGTTCGTACTGTGATATTCTATTTGATGAATAGAATAGGCATAGATAGAATGAGATTCTCCTATTTTCAAGGTTATGTGGTCGTATGATAAAAAAATACTGTTGTCATCAGTATTTTTGCAACTTGTTGACAACAGTGTTATTAGTGACAATATAATGAAAAATTTATTTTTTAACAAGTTTGTTGTCCGATTCCAATGTTTGATAGAAAATGCGAATATCTTCATAACTATTTGTGTTATAGTGTTTACCTATAATAAAACTTGCATTTTCAACCTCTGCTGCATCAAGAAGGATGTAATATGTCACTTCGTCTATATAGACGGTATCTTGTGTGCTTATGGTGTCAACAATTGTAAGGGTGTCATAAGGATAATACTTTTCCAAAAGGAATTTGTCAAGCATATAATCCATATAATTTTTAATGTACAGGTCGGAAAGATAATATTTGTCATTATGGAAGAAATAATCCATTTGCCAAACACTGTATGTGTAACCCGGAAGTTCACCACCGTAAATATATATGGAATCGCCAATATTGACTCTCGGCAATCCGTGATGAATTTCAACATCTGTTGTCGAACATCCGAAAGTAAGTAAAGGCTCTTCAAACAAGGAAACGTTGACGTTTATGTAGATAGATTCATATCCGTTGCTTACAGTTATTGTTGTTTTGCCCACATTGATACATGTTATGATACCGTTACTGTCAACTGTTGCAACGAGTTCATCGGCGGATGTATAGGTGATTGGTTGTTCTGATTGAGCTTTGATAATATATCTTTCTTTCAATACAAGATTCAACTCCGATGGAGTGATACATGTCATTTTTGTATTGATTGGCTCTTTTTTACAACTATATAATAATGTTGCTACAACAAGTAATAATAAATAAATTTTTCTCATCTTGTTAAATTTTATTTATGCAAAGATATAAAAAAATTTGATATAAAGAATAAAAAACATAAATTTGCACTTTTGAAAAAGATATTAAAGATTTATTAAATAAAAATATAAGAATATGATAAACAATAACTTCGTTAAAAGGCACAACGGACCGAGAGAAGCAGATGTTGAAAAAATGCTTGAAGTCATAGGTGTAAAGTCGGAAGAGCAACTTATCGATGAGATAATATCTAAGGATATCAGACTTCCACATGACCTCACTATTGGTAAAGGAATGAATGAATACGAGTTTACCAATCACCTCAAAGCTGTGGGAGCCAAGAACAAGATTTACCGTTCATATATAGGAATGGGTTATTACAACACCATTACTCCCGGAGTCATTACTCGCAATGTGCTTGAAAATCCCGGTTGGTACACCTCATATACACCTTATCAGGCTGAAGTGTCGCAGGGTCGTCTTGAGGCGTTGCTCAACTTCCAGACTGTTATTTGTGATATGACCGCCATGCCTCTTGCCAATGCTTCATTGCTCGATGAGGCTACAGCAGCAGCAGAGGCGATGATAATGTTTTTCAACAGCCGCAGCCGCGCCCAGATGAAGGCGGGCATCAATAAATTCTTCGTGGCAGATAATCTTTTCCCTCAGACTGTTGAAGTTATAAAGACAAGAGCTCATTTCCTTAATATAGATGTCGTTGTAGGCGATGTTAATAATTTTAATGATAATGGAGAGTATTTCGGTATTATAGTACAGTGTCCTGACCAATATGGTCGTGTCATTGATTATGGTGATGCTGTCAAGGCATGGAAAGAGAAAGGTTTGCAAGTCGCTGTAGCGGCCGACCTGTTGAGTCTCGCACTCATAACACCTCCCGGAGAATGGGGCGCCGATGTGGTGCTCGGTTCAACACAACGTTTTGGTCTTCCGATGTCATTTGGCGGTCCTCATGCCGGATTCTTCGCTACAACGGAGTCATATAAACGTAACATGCCGGGTCGTATCATAGGTGTTTCTAAAGACGCTCTCGGTAATCCCGCTTATCGCCTTGCTCTGCAGACTCGTGAACAACATATTAAACGCGAAAAGGCAACATCTAATATATGTACAGCTCAGGCTTTGCTCGCCATCATGTCAGGCTTTTACGCCATTTATCATGGCGCCGATGGCATTAGGGAAATAGCTCGACATATCAATATCCTTACGTGTGTTTTGAATGAAGAGATGTCTAAATATGGCGTAAAACAACTTAATGACTACTTCTTCGATACTCTTTATTTCGAACTGCCTGATAATTATTGTACATGCAAACTCAATGAAATCGCTTTGCAGCACAAGATGAATTTCCGAATCATTGACAAACGTCATTTTGGCATTAGTCTTGACGAGACTACTTCTCTTAAAGATGTAAATGAGATAGTCTCTGTGGTTTGCGAGCTTATGGGCGTGTCGCATGAGGACTTCGTTTGCAACCCTGATGTATGTCGTGAGATGAATGGAATACAACCTTCTATGCGTCGTACTTCTTCATATCTTACCGCTCCGGTGTTCTCTAAATATCGCAGTGAAACCGACATGATGCGTTATATGAAGAAATTGGAAAACCGCGACCTCAGTCTTAACCGTTCCATGATACCTCTCGGTTCTTGTACGATGAAACTGAATACTGCAACATCTATGTTTGCACTCAGCTGGCCTGAGTTTGCCAACATACATCCTTTTGTTCCTGCCGACCAGGTGGAAGGTTATCTTGAACTTATCAATGAGTTGGGAAAAGACCTTTGCGAGATAACCGGCTTCAAAGGTATGTCATTCATGCCCAATTCAGGAGCAAGCGGTGAATATGCCGGCCTTCTTACTATACGTCGTTATCAGGAGGCTAATGGACAAGGACAACGTGATATTTGTCTCATCCCTGCTTCTGCTCACGGGACTAATCCGGCATCTGCCGCTATGGCAGGCATGCAAATTGTTGTGGTGAAATGCGACGATAATGGCAATATTGACCTCGACGATGCCAAAGCTAAGGCAGAACAATATAAAGATACACTCTCGGCTTTCATGGTCACTTATCCTTCAACACACGGAATCTATGAAGATGGCATCCGTACCTTGATGAAGATTGTTCATGACAACGGTGGTCAGGTGTATATGGATGGTGCCAACATGAATGCCCAGGTAGGACTTACCTGTCCCGGCTTTATTGGCGCCGACGTATGTCACCTTAATCTACACAAGACTTTCGCCATACCTCACGGTGGTGGCGGTCCCGGCGTCGGCCCTATTGGTGTGGCAGAACATCTCGTTCCTTTCCTGCCTTCTCATGTGTGCTTCAAGACTGGCGGTGAGAAACAAATGGGTGCGGTGTCTGCTGCTCCGTTCGGTAGTGCTCATATACTTACAATATCTTACTGCTATATTAAGATGCTCGGTGGCGAAGGCCTTAAAAAAGCTACAATAGGCGCTATTGTTAATGCTAACTACTTGAAAGATAGACTAAAAGACTATTATCCTATCCTCTATACAGGAAACAAAGGTCATGTGGCTCATGAGATGATACTCGATATCAACGGCATTGACAAGACTACCGGTATTGCTGCCATAGATATTGCCAAACGTCTTATGGATTATGGCTTCCACGCTCCTACAGTGGCTTTCCCCGTACATGATACTCTTATGGTGGAGCCAACAGAGAGTGAACCTCTTGCCGAACTCGACCGCTTTGTTGACGCAATGATTAACATACGCCGCGAAATAGCTGATATTGAAGAAGGCAAGGCTCCTAAAGGCGATAATATCATTACTCACTCTCCTTATACTGCCGAGATGCTTATGGCTGATGAATGGAAGTTCCCGTTTACCCGCCAAGAGGCCGGCATGCCTTTAAAAAGCGATGTTCAGGATAAATATTTCCCTTATGTGACACGTATTGACGATGCTTGGGGTGATAGAAACCTCGTTTGTAGAATACAAGACTGATAAAGTTTTGTTGTGATTATAATTTAGAGGGTGTGTCAGATTGAAAGATTTGGCACACTTTTTTGCTTTTGTATAAATGTTTTTATCTAATCTGTTGATGGCAAAATATTTGTTGTATTGAGATATTTTGTTATGTTTGACATGTTTTTTTGTCATTGTGTCAGGTATTTTAACTTCAAAAACAATATTTTATCTGAAAGTAATGAAATTTTTTAAAAAAATATAAAAAAATGTTTGATTAATAAAATTATTTTTATATTTGCAGCAAACTATGATTCTTTTTATAATCGGAGAATCTTAATATTGAGGATGTGAAGTGGAAAATTTCCGGATGTTAATGTTTGTCAAAATGGGACAGACGTTCACGGAGTGTACATGAAATTTTGGGATAAGTTGCATAATTTAGATGAATTGTTAAAAACATAATTGAAAATCTCATATTCTTTTTGTCTAATGCAGAATTGTAACTAACAGTTGCTTGTGAATTGAAAATCAGTGATCGATAATTGCCGAAATGACGTTATAAGGCTTTAATTGCAGGTCGTGTATGATTATTATAACAACTCAAAGGCAGCATTTTTATGGTTTTTTTAAGGAATGTATGTGTTTCGATACTTTTCAATGAGATGGAAGGAGTAAGAAAATAACGGTGATGAATACAACTATAATAATAGAAATATAAACAGATAAAAAAACTAACCATAAAACGAAAAAAATATGAAAAAAGGATTATTATTGATGTTAAGCATAATTTTGATGCTTACGATGTGTAAGAAGAAAGAAGAAATAACGACGCAGGGTTTGCCTGTAGTAACGACGCATGAAGTCACGGAAATAGGAATATCGTCGGCGATATGCGGAGGAGAAGTGACTGATGACGGAGGAGCGGAGGTGACGGCAAGAGGAATGTGTTGGAGTACTAATCCGGACCCGACGATAACGGATTCGTTTACGACTGACGGGAGTGGATTGGGAAGTTTTACGAGTAACATGACTGGACTTGATGCAGGTGCCCTCTATTATGTAAGGGCGTATGCGACAAACAGCAATGGAACATCTTATGGCATACAGAAAATTTTTACTACCAAAGACCAATTTGGTGTATATGATTTTGTGGATTTAGGATTGCCGAGCGGATCGAAGTGGGCTACATGCAATGTTGGGGCAAATTCTCCAACAGAATATGGTAATTATTACGCATGGGGAGAAATTGAACCCAAAGAAAGCTATACTGAAGAAAACTGTCTTACATTGGAACTGGAAATGGAAGATATAAGTGGAAATCCTCAGTATGATGCAGCAAGAGCTAATTGGGGAGGGGGATGGAGAATACCTACTCAGGAAGAACTTGATGAATTGATAGAAGTATGTGAATGGGAATGGACGAATGAAGGTGGAAATGACGGTTATTGGGTAACCGGACCAAACGGAAACAGTATTTTTCTACCTGCTGCGGGTAATCGATACAAGACTATGCTTTACGGTGCAGGCACGAGCGGCTTGTATTGGGGATCTACACCGGACGCAAACAGTATTCAGAATGCATACTGTATCAATTTTCTCATAAATTATTTTGACTCTGATTGCAGCAGACGCTACTATGGTCGCTCCGTGCGCCCTGTCTCAGGAATGTATATAACAACAAAAGGTGTTACAGGAATTACTGAAACATCTGCGTTATGTGGAGGTAATGTGGCTGATGACGGTGGGGCTACTGTGACAGCAAAAGGAATATGCTGGAGCACAAGCGAAAATCCTACAATATCGGATTCACATACTACAGACGGGAGTGGAACAGGAAGTTTTACGAGTAATATGACAGGTCTTACTATGGGAACTACATATTATGTAAGGGCCTATGCGACAAATATTGACGGGACATCGTATGGAAGACAGAAACGTTTTACCACTAACGGACAAATCAACGGATACGACTTTGTGGACTTGGGATTGTCAAGCGGGTTGAAGTGGGCGACATGTAATGTGGGGGCAAATTCCCCTACAGAATATGGTAATTATTATGCATGGGGTGAAGTTGAAACCAAAGAAGATTATAATCCGGGAAACTGCATTACATACTGGCAGGAGATTGGAAATATAAGTGGAAATCCTCAGTATGATGCAGCGAGAGCCAACTGGGGTAGTACATGGCGAATGCCTACTCGAGAGGAATTTGGCGAGTTGGTAGAAGAATGTGAATGGGAATGGACGAATGAAGGTGGAAATAATGGCTATAGGGTAACCGGAGCAAACGGAAACAGTATCTTTCTACCTGCTGCTGGTTTATATAGCAGGAAGTTGTTATACCAGGCAAATTCTTATGGTTATTATTGGAGTTCTTTGCCGGACGAAAGCAATACTTTGTCCGCGTACTGTCTTATGTTTTACAGTAAATATTACAATAATAGTTATAATGACCGCAGTTGCGGGGTCTCCGTGCGTGCTGTCTCGGATTAAATGCGTAGTGTGTTGTAATTATGATTTATTTATCTGGCGGCATTTGAAAGCCGCCCGATATTATATTGGTTAAATATGTTCGAAATAAAAAATATCAACATATAAAAATTGTAAGATTTGAAGAAACAATAAAATGATAAAGTCAGGATGTTTTTATGGTACAAAAAGCATTTGACATGTTTTTGTCATTGTGTCAGGTGTTTTAACTTCAAAAACAATATTTTATCTGAAAGTAATGAAATAAAATTTTATTTTCAATATATGATAAAGGTTTTGAAAAATTTTGTCTGACAATAAAAAAAACAGTTATTATAGAAATAAAAGAGAGTGGTTCAAAATACGACCACTCTCTAATTAAATATATTTAATATCAATTATTTGGCAAGAAATGGATATCCATATTCAGTGGCAGGCACGAAAGTCTCTTTTATGGCTCTCGGGTTGGTCCATCTGATGAGATTCCACAAACCGCCGGCTTTGTCGTTGGTGCCGGAAGCTCTTGCGCCGCCGAATGGCTGACATCCTACAACGGCACCTGTGGGTTTGTCGTTGATATAGAAGTTGCCGGCAGCATATTTGAGTTTGCGGTCTGCCAACTGCAAGGCTTTGAGGTCGTATGAGAATATGGCTCCGGTCAATGCGTATGGTGAAGTGCTGTCGCATAGTTCAAGAGTTGCTTCGTAGTCTTTGTCATCATATACATAAATGGTGATGATAGGTCCGAAGATTTCTTCTGCCATAGACTCGTATTTCGGATTCTTTGTCAATATTACAGTGGGTTCCACGAAATAACCAACCGATTTGTCGCATTTGCCGCCGAATATAACTTCTGCTTCATCGGACGCCTTGGCTCTGTCGATATAACCTTTGCAATTGTCGAATGACACCTCGTCGATTACGGCATTGACATAGTTGGTGAAGTCGCAAACATCGCCCATCTTGATGGTACTCAACATTTCTCCAATAATCACCTTGATGTCGTTCCACAATGATTTAGGCAGATACGCACGTGAGGCTGCGGAACATTTCTGACCTTGATATTCAAAGGCACCGCGTACTATGGCACATGCCACCTCGCGAGGATTGGCAGAACTGTGTGCGAAAATGAAGTCTTTGCCTCCTGTTTCTCCAACGAGACGCGGATAGGCCTTGTATTTGTTGATATTCATGCCTACACCTTTCCATAATCCCTGGAATGTGCCTGTTGAACCGGTGAAATGTATTCCCGCCAGGTTAGGGTTGTCGAGGGCTGTGGCGCCTATCAAAGAACCCTTGCCGGGCAAGAAGTTGACAACGCCGGCAGGAAGACCTGCTTCCATGGCGATTCTCATGATGTGGTAGTTCGATAACAGTGATGTCGTCGATGGCTTCCAGATGGTGGTGTTGCCCATCAATGCCGGTGTCATGTTGAGATTGGAGGCTATCGAGGTGAAATTGAAAGGTGTCACTGCCATGATGAAACCTTCTAAAGGACGGTATTCCACTCTGTTGAGTTGATCAGGTGTTGAACTAGGCTGTTCGGAATATAAAATACCTGCATAATAGTTGTTGAAACGATAAAAGTCTATTGTCTCGCATGCTGAGTCAATTTCTGCCTGGAAAGCGTTCTTGCTTTGTCCCAACATGCAGGCTGCGTTGATTCTTGCACGATATTTTGTCGCAAGCAACTGTCCTATGCGCGCCATTATTGATGCTCTCTCAATCCAAGGAGTGTTTTCCCATTCGCGCTTGGCTTCAAGGGCAGCCTCTATCGCCATGTTGATTTCTTTCTCTCCGGCTTTGTGATATCTTGCCACTACATGTTTGTGGTTGTGAGGCATGACTACTTCTCCCATGTCGCCGGTACGTATTTCCTGTCCTCCTATTATAAGAGGTATCTCAACGACTTCAGATGATTGTTTTGCAAGCTCTTTCTCCAAAGCAATACGCTCGGGACTGCCCGGTCTGTATTCTTTTACAGGTTCATTGGCAGGTTTGGCAAATTGAAATAATGCGTTGTTCATATTCTGTCTTTTTCTATCAAGTTATTTTACAGCGACAAAGTTAAGCTTTTTTTTGCTTCTTTACAACTCTTTCCATATTTTTTTGACAAAAACATATATATGTTTTACTTATTATTGAATGTGTTCTTTTATTATATCCTGTTCGACAAATATTAAAAATAATTGACATCAAAATGTTTTTTTAATAGTTTTGCATGCTTAACGTATGTTGATGAACGAAAAAGAATTGTTGTCAGACAATATCATATCCTATGTTACAAAACGTAATTGGGATAAATTGAAGCCTTCAATTGAGGGCAAATTAATGTCAGGAGCCAATAAGTGTCTGTCGAAAAGGTCTGTTATACCTTTTGAATATCTTATGTGCCGCGACAATGTTCCTTTTGTGAAATCTTTCGTCTCTTTGGTTCATGCGCAACAATGGAAAATATGCGACGTGATGTTTACTCTTGTCAATAATATTCTTGCTGAGAAAGGCATGTCGCAAAAACCTCATGTAATACGTTTTCTATCTACAATAAAATATTCTTATATTCCTGATTTAAAGGTTCGACTGCCTGATGATGAGATTGACATACTTGGTGTTTTGTATCAGAGCCTGATGTTTGAAGGTGAACGTAATGTCAAAGGTGCATATTATACACCTTATTATATAACGCATAATATGACAAAAGGTCTGGATTTTTCTTCCGGACAGACAATATTAGATCCTTGTTGCGGTAGCGGCGCTTTTTTCTTCCCATTGCACGATGTGCAGCCGGAACAGATATTCGGCTTGGACAACGATCCTGTAGCTGTAATGTTGGCAAAGACAAATCTTATCTTGAAATATCCGGATGTAATTTTCGACCCTCAGATATTTTGTTTTGATTATTTTAAAAATGATGTTATAAGAGAGAAAAAATTTACATATATTGTGAGCAACCCGCCATGGGGAGCTGTGACAGATGTCAGCTATTTTGATACCGGCATTTCTTCAAAAGAGATTTTTATTCATTTTTTCATAAAGTCATTTCATCATCTTGAAAATAATGGATTGCTGCGTTTCCTTATGCCTAATGCAGTACTTAATGTGCGTTATCACAAAGAATTGCGTCGTTTTATGCTTGAAAATGGCAACCTCTCGAATATCTTTTTCTATAATGGCAGTTTTTCCGGTGTGATGACAAAATATGTCGATGTGGCTTTGAAAAATATGCCTTCGGAAGAATTTGTCTCTGTGTCTGATAAAGAAAAAATACAGCTCATCTCAAAAAGACATTTTTACGGATATCCTAATTTTGTTTTTAATGTGTTAAGTTCTGTCGATCGTGATATTATTGATAAAATCAAGGAAAAAGGACCCTTGTCGCTCGAAAAAAGTGAATGGGCGTTGGGCATAGTGACAGGCGACAATAAACATAAACTGAAAGATGCAAAAGAAGATGGCTTTGAACCGGTTTTTACCGGTAAAGAAATATCAAAATATGTCTTGATGCCTTGTAAGAAATTTTTGTTGTATCAGAGGGATTCTTTTCAGCAGGTTGCAAAAGAAGAGTACTACAGGGCAAGTGAGAAACTTGTATATAAGTTTATTTCCAAACGCTTGGTTTTTGCTTATGACAATAACAGAAGACTTTTTTTGAATAGTGCCAATATACTTATTCCTCATGTCGATGGAATGTCGGTAAAAACTGTAATGGCATTTTTGAACTCCGAAGCGATGCAGTATTATTATTCGTCTTTGTTTGGTGATGTCAAAGTATTGAAAAGCAATCTTTTGGAATTGCCGTTTCCATTGATATCTAAATCTTTGGATAATAAGATTGTGAAACTTGTAGATAAGGTTGTCTCTGGTGATTTTTCAGCAATGCAAAGGATTCAAAACATAATTTACAATGTATATGGCTTAACGCTTTCTCAAAGAAGATATATACATAGCAGCAATATGAGAAACAAATTGTTATGATGACTAATGCAGTCGTTTTATGGCGGTCAGGAAATGAGAATATTGTCCGGATTCTTTGTTGAAGATACCCGTTTGGTCGAAAGAATCTATGCGTATTTTTCCGGAAGAATGTATTATCTCATTATTGGAAAGCAATATGCCGGTGTGAACTATGTTGTGTTCTTCATTTTCGAAGAAGGCAAGGTCGCCGGGCTGAGATTCTTGAGCAAAATAAATTAAATTGCCATGTTTGATCTGTTGGGAAGCATCGCGTGGCAGCATATAACCCGCCGTTTTGGCACATAATTGCGTGAATCCGGAACAATCCATTCCGAAAACGGTTTTTCCTCCCCAACGATAGGGAGTGTTTAATAATTTTCTTGCATTGATTATCAATATATCAGGACTAAACACATCAGGAATAGTCACGGTATCTTCTGTTTCTTCGTTGATCACAGTGCCGAAACTCAATGTCAATCCTTTATATTTGGATATTGGCTCTTTTATTATGTGGATTGCTGAAGATCTGAGTACATTATATTCTTCATCGGTGATACTTTTGTGCTGCAGTCTTCTGATCCATCCTTCATATCCGTCATCATTAATCCTGATTTTCAACCATTCTTTTGTTATGTCAACGATTTCATATATCTCATTGAATAGAAGTTCTGTAACAAGTTCACTTTCATGTGATTTGTCTTTTCTTACCGGAATGGCTGATAATGAACATATTCCATGAATTGTCTCACTCATGATATCTTTTTTTGTCTATAATTGGATTTATTAGCGAAGATACAAAAAAAATACTTATTTTAGCAAACTGTTTGACGTAATTTTTTATAATTGACGTTGTTGGATTATAAATCTATTGATTATGAATAAATTCAAAAAAATTATAGAAAGAATCCGCCATTCGTATTACGATATTTTCAAGGTATTGGCTTTTGTCGTGGCTATGTTCTTAGTTATTTGGTTTATGCCACGTATGGCAAAGTTTAAATATGAATATCAAAAACTTAGACCATGGCAGCATGAGACTCTTTATGCTCCTTTCGATTTTCCATTGTATAAGTCGGATGAACAACTTGCAGAAGAAAGAAATGCCGCCTTGTCAGGCATCGACCCTATTTTTGTTTTCAATACGAAAAAGACTTCAGAGATTAGAAATGGGTTGTTGAAGGATTTTGAACAACAATGGACAGGTCCGGAAGAAGATATGCCGTATTATCGCGATGTATTGATGAAATTATATGATACCATTGAGAATAAAGGCGTCATTGCACATGTCGATTTTATAGATAATATTGGTAGAAATGAAACAATAGATGTGGTGAAGGACAGGGTGATGAAGAAAAGAAAAACAGGGGAGTTCTATTCTATAAAAACCATGCATGACACATTGTCATTGTATTTGTCCGATATTAAAGATAACAGGTATATCCCATTGCTTAACAAACTGTTGATAAATTCTTTGCATCCTAATGTCGAATATTCTGAAGATTTGTCAAACAAAGCCAAAGAACAGGCTCTTGCTTCATTGTCCGAGACTTTCGGTATGGTAGTGAAAGATGAACTTATTATTTCTGAGGGTGAGATAGTTACAGAAGATAAATATATGATTCTTACTTCTTTGGAAAAGAAATACGACAGTATTACAGACAATGAGTATGTCCATAATAATTTTCTATTATATGGGCAGATTATCATTGTGGCATTTATTTTTATACTTCTCTTTCTTATGCTGAAGTATTTGTGTCCTGATGTTTTTGAAGAATTGCGTAATATCAATCTTATTTTAGTATTGATGATGCTCGGCATTCTGTCATCGTTTTTGGTGATAAAATATCTTCCGAATTTGATATATGTGGTGCCGGTTGCCTTGTTGAGCATTTTGCTGATAACATTTTTTAATGCTAAAGTTGTTATTATTGTTCAGGTATTGACATTGACAATAATATCTTTGGTAGTTCCGAATTCTTTCCAATATTACATTATTCAACTTTTTGTAAGTATTGCATCGATTTTTCTGTTGCTTAGAAGAAATACAAGGTCAAGCTATTTTTTGACTTCGATACTTGTATTTGTCATGTATGTGTTGATTGATATAGGGGTGAAGCTGTTGTATGAAGGAGGCGTGGGCAGTTATTTTGTTTCTGATATGGCTGTTTTTCTTCTTAATGCAGTTTTAACTATGTTAGCCCTTCCTTTGGCATTTTTATTTGAGCGTATGTTTGGATTCGTTACTGATTTGTCACTTCTTGAATTGAGTAATACTAATAGTCCTTTATTGAGAAAATTGTCATCTGAAGCTCCGGGAACTTTTCAACATGTATTGCAGGTGGCAAATCTTTGTGAAGAAGTCATTTATATGATAGGTGGTAATATGTTGCTTGTTCGTACAGGAGCCATGTATCATGATATTGGTAAGATAAGATATCCTTATTATTTTGTTGAGAACCAAAATGGCAGTTATAATCCTCATGAGGATCTTACTAATATTGAGAGTGCCAGAATGATAATAAATCACGTCATCGACGGAATAGAGTTGTGTAGAAAATTCCATATTCCTGAGCAGGTTATAGACTTTGTAAGAACTCATCACGGAACACGTCGTACTGAATATTTTTATAGAAAGGAAAAACTTAACAATCCAAATTTAGAGGATGACAGTTCGTTCAGATATCATGGTCCTGTGCCGTTCTCAAAAGAAACGGCGGTGCTCATGATGGTGGATTCAGTAGAGGCAGCTTCTCGTAGTCTCGAAGATAAAAATGAACAGTCAATCAGTGACCTCGTGGATAATATTATAAATGCTCAGATTGCTGATAATCAATTTGCTAATTCTAATATTACTTTTAAAGACATTACTATTGTCAAGAATGTGTTGAAGAAAAAACTCAAAAGTATTTATCATATCAGAATAGCATATCCCGATTGATTATTTCTGTATTTTGTCAAGATATTCCATACTTTCCGGTCCTTCGTTGAAAACCAAGTCAAGAATACTTAGATTTGAGACAAAATGAAATCTGTCGCTGAAAACTTGATAATAAGAGGGATGGTTGTATTCCTTGTCGCATTTGGCTAATAAGTTGCGCAAGTCGTCTTTTGATGTTATAGGTTCAAAATCTGAAGTGTATCTTATTGTTTTGTCGATTTTTAATATTTTCAATATCGCTTTTAAAACGTTTTCATTAAGTTGGTGTAATGTATCATATTGATTGTCAAATATGATTGAAATGAAATGATAATAATGCTCAAAATAGGGCGATTTCATATAAGCTGATTCCAGACATCTTTTATGTATATGCTGCCAAGGTTCTTTATAACTTATTTTTATGTCTTTGGTCATGGTATGATTGCCATTGACTTTGACCACAGGTACTGTGAGTGTCTGTATTCCATTGGCAGTTAGAACATTACATCTGGTACGGCATGTTTGTTTTTTATAAGTGTCGTATATTTCTATATATGGCTCTTTTGTTCGGAGCAAAAGAGCCATATATAGAATTGATGGAAAATAAGATAAGGGAAAAATGTTATTCATTGATAAACAATAAAATACTTATTGAAATAACAGATATTTATTAATGTATGAAACAATTTCGTTCTCGTTTTTATAACCAATTGAAATATAAGGTTCGCCTTCTTGAGGGAAGAAAAATACTGCAGGTATATTCCTTATTTTCATTGCCATTGACAGTTTCTTTTCTTTGTCTGTATTTACTTTGTAAACTGCAATTTTTCCTTCGTAGTCTTTGGCTATTTTCTCCAATACGGGAGATAATTGTTTACAAGGAGGACACCAGTCGGCATAAAAATCCACAATGCAAGGTTTCCCGTTTTGAGGAACATATTCATTCGGATAGGTGTTTATATCCCAGACATTCTTGATGAAATCATTATAAGTCAATGACTTTATCACCGACTTCTCTTGAGTTGACTGCTCAGTATTTGTATTGTTTTGTCCTTTTTTGTCAGAAGAACAGTTAATCATACATAATGATAATGCCGCAAGTAGTAATAATGTCGTTTTTTTCATGATGATTGATTTTTTTGCAAAATTATAAAAAATGTAATTCGAGGACATATTTTTTGTTGTCATAACAAATAAAATCGTATCTTTGCCAATAATTTAACAGAAAATAAAAAATGCAAAAGAAAGATTTATTGAAGGATGTCGTTAAGCATATCGATATCAAAAGTTACGATTCGACACAACTTGTTGATGCAATGCGCAGTATGTCGTTTACCTCACGTGACACAGCACGTGCGGCAGATATTTTAATGATGATGTGTGGCGAGAAAGATTGTACCAATATATTGACGATAGCAGGTTCCACTTCGGCAGCCGGCTGTATGCAGGTTTATGTCGATATGGTACGTAACAAGATGATTGATGTAGTCGTATCGACAGGTGCATCAATAATCGATATGGATTTGTTCGAGGCTCTTGGCTTCAAACATTATATAGGGGAGAAGGAAAATGTTGTTCCGGATACCACTTTGCGCGAACTTTATATTGACCGTATTTATGATACTTATATAGATGAGGAGGAGTTGCAGATTTGTGACCATGCTACATACGAACTTGCCAACATGCTGGAGGCTCGTCCATATTCCTCACGTGAGTTTATATGGGAACTCGGCAAATGGCTGCATGAAGGTCGTGCCGTGAAAAAAGATAGTCTTATCCAGACGTGTTATGAATGCGGAGTGCCTATATTCTGTCCTGCTTTCAGCGATTCATCGGCAGGTTTTGGCATTGGCAAACATCAATGGGAGCGTATGAACAAGAATGAAAAATATCTTTCTATCGACTCTGTGAAAGACTTTATAGAACTTACCCAGATAAAGATGGCAGCTCCTGAAACAGGTCTTTTCATGATAGGTGGAGGTACTCCCAAGAATTTTGCTCAGGATACTGTGGTATGTGCCGAGATTCTTGGCAAAGAAGTACCTATGCATAAATATGCCATTCAGATTACTGTTGCCGACGTACGCGACGGTGCTTGCTCTTCTTCTACTTTGTTGGAAGCCGGCTCATGGGGCAAGGTCAGCGAAAAACTGCAACAGATGGTCTATGCCGAAGGTACTACAGTGATACCTTTGATAGCATCTTATGTGTATCATAACGGTCCATGGAGAGAACGTGAGTATAAGAGATGGACGGAGATATTCCGTAAATAATAAAATTTGTTGTCATAACTTTGCTTTTGATGCAAAACGATATTTTAAATCATCACAGCACATTTTAATTCTATGGTGCTGTGATGATTTGATATAATGAAGTTTAGTTTTTTATTGCACTGTAAAATTAAAAATTACCTGTATGCTTATAAATAATATTAGAGAACTTTGCGGTATTATAGATGACGATTCTTTGATAAAGGCAGGAACTGAGATGTCCAAAGTGAAACGTATCAAGAATGCCTTTTTGTTGATAAGAGGTACTAAAATAGCAGACTACGGAGAGATGAATACTCCTGAATATGAACAATACCTTGCTATTGAGCGTAAAGTCGTTGATGCCGAAAATGGTATCGTGATGCCCTGTTTCTGTGACTCGCATACTCATCTTGTTTATGCTGCTTCACGTGAAATGGAGTTCGTTGACAAGATAAAGGGGTTGAGTTATGAGGAGATAGCCAAAAGAGGTGGGGGTATCCTCAATTCTGCCAAGGCTACTGCCGCAGCATCTGAAGATGAATTGTTCGAGTCTGCCATGCAACGTCTTGAAGAGATAATGTATATGGGTACCGGTGCTGTCGAGATAAAAAGCGGCTATGGACTTACTACAGAAAGTGAATTGAAATTGTTGCGCGTCATTAAAAGATTGAAGGAAAATTCTCCTTTGACGATAAAATCGAATTTCCTCGGTGCTCACGGCATTCCTCTTGAATACAGAGGGCATCAGGAGGATTATGTCGATTTAATTATAAATGAGATGATACCTCTCGTTGCAACAGAGGAACTCGCTGACTTTATTGATGTGTTTTGTGATAAAGGATTCTTTACATGTGAAGATACCGAACGTATTCTGATGGCAGGCATTAAATATGGAATGCGTCCCAAGATTCATGCCAACGAGATGGCTGTGTCTGGCGGTGTGCAGGTAGGGGTGAAATATGCCGCTATTTCTGTTGACCATCTTGAACAAATTGGTAAAGAAGAGATTGAAGCTCTCAAAGGCAAAGATACCATGCCTACGGTGTTGCCGGGTTGTGCTTTGTTCCTGAATCTTCCGCTTTCTCCGGTACGCGACATGATAAATGCAGGACTGCCTGTAGCCATGGCTTCTGACTTTAACCCTGGTACAGCTCCATCGGGCAATATGCAACTTGTTATGTCTTTGGCTTGTATCAGATATAAAATGACACCGGAAGAGGCATTTAATGCAACGACGATAAATACTGCTGCTGCCATGGATGTTAATCGTGAACTCGGCAGCATAACGAAAGGCAAACTTGCCAACGTTATAATTACCATGCCGATGAATGGGTTGGAGTTTATGCCGTATTATTTCGGAGCCAATAAGGTGAGTAAGGTGATTGTTAAAGGCAAGATAAGATAATTGCCTTTAGAATAATTTTAAGTTTGGTATTGGAAAAAAATACCAGATGTTGCTTTAACTGCACTCCAAAGATTTATTTTCAATTTTTGGAGTGCAGTTTTTATAATCATACAAAATATTCAGGATATAATTCCTTGAATTTACGTTCATACATGCCTGTTTTTGTGAGTGTTTTGCGAGTCCAGTCCAAACGTAATTCGTTTTTCTCGTCTTCAGTGAGATGCCATTCTACATCAACGCTTTTATGAAGTCGTTGTGTCAGAGTAAACATCAGGAGTGCTGCTGAGACACTGATATTGAAACTTTCGGTAAAACCTACCATGGGAAGCCTTACGTACATGTCGGCATGTTCTATGGCATAGTCGGTAAGACCGGTTTTCTCGGTGCCGAAAACTAATGCCACAGGCTTGTCAAGAGGCAGTGTTTCATGAGTATAGTCGTCCCTATGTGGACATGTGGCAACGATCTGATAACCTCTCTCATGAAGATGTTCGAATGCTTCAGGAGTGTTGAAATCATCGACATTGTATTTTTTCAGGTCTAACCATTTGTTGCTTCCCACCACAATGTCGGGATTGATGTCATATACCCACTTGTTTTCTATGATATGAATATCCTGAATACCGGTGAGGTCACAACTTCGGAGGACGGCACTCGCATTGTGAGGCTGATAGATATCTTCCAAAACAATAGTGATATGCCGTGTCCTGTATGATAATACTTCTTCAAAACGTTTTTTTCGTTCCTCAGTTGTAAATTGCGATAAAAAGCAGTATAGCGCCTTGTCTTTTGGACTCATTATCAAACTTTTAAATTATTATTCATTTTCCGGATAAAGGTCATTCCACCATGTGGAGTCATCTTTTAGATATTTGTCCCACCAAGCCATTATAGTCCTTTGCCATTTGATACGTTTTTTATAGTCGTTGATGGCATGATTTTCCCCTTCCACCTGAACAAATTCACATTCTTTACCAAGCAGTTTCAAGGCCGTATAAAGTTGAATACTCTCGCCTACAGGAACGTTGGTGTCTGCAGTACCATGCAGGAGCAATAACGGAGTGTTGCATTTGTCTGCATTGAACAATGCACTCTGTCCTACATACATTTTCTGGTTGTCCCATGGGAATGTTCCGGCTGCTGCTGCACTGTTATAACTGTATCCCCAATAGCCTTCGCCCCAGTATGATGAGATGGAACTGATTCCTGCATGAGAGATAGCGGCAGTGAATATATCGGTTTTTGTCGTCAGGAGTTCTGTCATGAATCCTCCGTAGGAAGCACCCATGCAACCTATATGTCCTGCATCGACAAAATCGTGATCTTTTAAGAATTTTTTTGTTGCTTCAATAATCTCATCTGCTACGGTGATGCCCCAGTTGTTGACATGACGTGCAGCAAATTCTTGTCCATAACCTGTTGAACCGGATGGTATTATGACATAAACTACATAGCCGTTGGCTGCAAAGTAGTTCTTTGGATAACGACCGCGGAAAGACCTGTCGGTAGGACTTGTTCCACCATAATAATACACAATCATGGGGTATTTCTTGTCTGCTTTGAAGTCTGGCGGCAGATAGTAAAATCCATCTATTATGGCACCTGATTTTGCCTTTACGACATAATCGTGATATTCACCGAATTTTACATCACGGAAGATATCTTTTTCAGGGTCTGTCTCTGAAATTATATTTTTGGATGATAGATCCATTACAAAAGCCTTGTCGCAAGTCTGTATCCCGTTGCAGCTGAAAGCCAATAATGAACAGTCGTCAGCTTTATCCATGGTTTTGACATTGTCGTATCCGGTATATATCTTCTCGAAAGTGTCGTTTTCGACATCATAACGGTAAATGTTGTGGTAACTCTTTTCTTCAACCTTGAAATAGATTTTGTTGTCATTGCTGCACCATGAATAACTCTCGATGTTAGGGTCAAAATTCTTGGTGATACATTTTACGCTTTTGTCTGCAATAGTAAATATATAAGCCTGATTGTCATAGTCATTGGCAATCATTTTCTTGGGAAGATTTCTGCCGGCACCGTTAAACATGCTTGCAGAACCTGTTACCAAAAGTTGTTTCTCGTCGGGGCTGTAACTGAAAGACCCTGAAAACCAATCATTCCATAAAGTGTCTATAGTGTTGTCTTTCAGATTTATTTCCATGGCAATCTGGTGCGAGTAGGGGCGTTGTGCATAGTCTTCTATGTGTTGTGCAACAAGTATTCTGGTACCATCTTTACTGATGTCATACAGATAGTTGCTTTGATCTCCGGCTGTAAGCTGACGATGTGTTCCGGTTGCAATGTCATAACAATATAAATTGGTTTGATTGCGATACCATGGCAGTCTATCTGATAAACATGACAGTTTGTGAACGCCGTCCTTGCTTTTTTCACCTTTTACGTTGACGAGATATATCAAGCATGTGGCATCTTTGTTCATGCTGAATGATGTCATGTCTTTTGTCGCTTTCATGATCAATTCAGTAGAGCCGTTTTCAAGGTTTTGTTTATATATTTCTGCGAATTTGTCATTATCGTTTCTGAACAGAATGGCATTCTCGGAAGGATGAAATGATACCCACCCCATTTTATTATATCTTGTGTTGAGAATAATGTTGTCATTTTTCATATCAATTATTTCCACCCACGAGGTTATTTTGCCATCCGGAGGTGTCGTCTCGGAATAGGAATACATTACATAACGTCCATTGTCTGACAATGTGGCATTTGTGGCTCTAATACCGTCCAATACGAGACTGATGTTCATGCTTGTCGTAGGGTCAATGGTCCATGAGATGGAACCTTTGTATTTTGTTCCTGATTCCAATTTGAAAAGCCAGTTATATTCTTCTTTTTTCTGATAAAAAGTCTTTACAAAGACTTTATGCAGACCTTTTTCAAGTTTTATTTTAGCTGTGTTTTTGTTTTTCTCTCCGTCTTTGGCAAAGTCATTTGCAAAAGAAATCATAGAGCCGTCAACGAAAAGTTGATAAGGAAAAGGAGATTCTGATTTAAATTCCAATTCTTGATATTTGTCGCTGTTGAGATATCCTGCCAGTACAGTATAGGCATAATTGCCGTCATTACGTTCCTCAGGACTTAGAATCATGTTCCAGTCGCCGGATTTGGTACTATGATGCACTTCCCAAAGCAGAGAATTGTCCGTATTAGTGACCTTCCTGCCTTCTGCAGGAGACATATTGCAATCTGGAAGCATAATGACATCGAAAAAATCTTTTACGGAAAATGTGTTTCCTGCTATGTCAGCTCCCTTGTTAATAAGAGGTGTATTTATCGTCTGAGGTTTGTAATTTAACCAGAGATGTGTAGGATAATAAGTGTAATCTGTTGATTCTTGGGCTTTTAGCATTGAAGACAACAGCGCTGAAAGCATAATGGTCAAAATAAATGCAGACTTTTTCATATCAATGATATTTTAGGTTGAAAAATATTTGGGCAAATATATTTAATTTTTGTTTGTTATTAACAAAAAAAAACTATTTTTGCAGATGAAAAATTATATCGATATGGCAAAAGAAAATTTGAAGAATGAAGGCGGTAAAAGCCTTGAGTCTATTGAGTCAACATTATCAAAGACAGAACTTTTTATTGAAAACAATCAAAAGACATTATTGGTAATTGTCGCTATTGTTGTAGTATTAGTAGTCGGATTTTTCGGTGTTAAGAAGTTTTATCTTGAACCGCGTGAGAATGATGCACAACAGGCTATCTATCATGCGGAACAATATTTTGAGAATGACAATTTTGCCAATGCATTGAACGGTGACGGCAATAATCTTGGTTTTGCCGATATTGTTAGCGAATATGGAAATACCAAGACCGGTAATCTGGCAAAATACTATGCAGGTGTATGCTGCCTGAAGACCGGCGACTTCAATAAAGCTATTGAATATCTCAAATCATTCAAGGGTAAAGATCAATTGGTAACGGCTTTGGCATTGGGTAATATAGCCGATGCATATCTCGAACTTGGTAAAGTGGCAGAGGCTGCTTCTTATTATGAGAAGGCTGCCAACATAAGCAAAAATTCGTTTACGGCTCCCAATATGCTTCTCAGAGCTGCTATGACATACGAGATGTTGGGAAATTACCAGAAAGCAATATCTTTATATCAACAGTTGAAATCTGAATATCCTAACAGCAATGAGGCTTTCAGCATAGAAAAGAATATTGCTAATGCAGAAACAAACACATTATAAATATAAAAATAAAATCTTTTTCGAGTGCATCATTTTTGGTGCACTTTTTTTGTGATTAAAAAAATATAAGTCTTTCATTGAAATTTGAATATATTTGCAATAGCTGACATTATGTGTTTTACTGTATGACACTGTCGTTTTTTATTTAAAGTAACAATATAAAATATATAGTTATGAAGATTGTATATTTCGGTACTCCGGAATTTGCAGCATCTCAGTTGGATGCTATTTTGAATGCAGGTTTTGATGTCGTTGCGGTGGTAACGACACCGGACAAGCCTGCCGGACGTGGAAAGAAAATACATTGCTCTGAGGTTAAAGAATGCGCCCTTAAACATGGTTTGCCGGTATTGCAGCCTGAAAAATTGAGAGAGTTTTCTTTTGTTGATAAACTTTATTCCTTACATGCCGACCTGTTTGTCGTAGTCGCTTTTAGAATGTTGCCGGAATTGATATGGAAAATGCCTCCTATGGGGACTATCAATTTGCATGCTTCTCTTCTTCCTCAATATCGTGGTGCTGCTCCTATTAATCATGCTATCATAAATGGTGAGACCATGACAGGATTGACGACGTTTTTTCTCGACAAAGAGATAGATACCGGAGCTGTTATAATGCAGACCCACGTTCCCATAAACGATACTGATGATGCCGGTACTCTTCATGATAAACTGATGCTGGCAGGCAATGAAGTCATAGTTGAAACTATTAAAATGATAGAAAACAATACTGTAAACGCAATAAGTCAGAATTATATTATTGATAACGATAGTATTGTTTTAAAACCTGCTCCGAAGATATTCAAGAACGATTGTTATATAAATTGGAACAAAGATAAAAATGAAATAAGAAACTTCGTCAGAGGTATGTCGCCCTATCCTGCGGCCCATGCTCTTCTTAAAAATGGAGATGAAGAAATTCTTGATTTGAAGATTTTCGAGGTCGAAATAGAGGAAAAAAACGACTGTGATGTGCCTGTTTTTGGGGTCATAACTGACGGAAAATCATTTTTGAAGGTAGTTTTAGACGATGGTTTTGTTAAAATTTTGAAAATTCAACAGCCGGGAAAGAGAGCTATGTCAATTGCCGATTTTCTAATAGGAGCGCGGCTTTCAGAAGATTTGAAGATAATTTCAAAACCATGATGAAAAAATTTTTAAAAAAAAATAAAAAAATAATTGTATAATATCTTGTTAATCTTTATATTTGCGAACGAAATGAAAATTAACTCTTTCAAAAATTAACAAGATGAATAAAGCTGAATTGGTAAATGTCATAGCCGAAAAGTCCGGCTTGACAAAGGTGGATGCAAAAAAAGCTCTCGATGCTTTTATCAACGTTTCAAAAAGCACCTTGCAAAAGGGTGATAGAATTTCATTGGTCGGGTTTGGATCATTTTCTACTATGACTCGTCCGGCAAGAAAAGGTAGAAATCCGAGAACGGGTTCTGAAATTACTATTAAAGAAAAGAAAATAGTGAAATTCAAACCGGGTGCAGAATTAATCAAAGGTCTTTGATTGTATGACGTTGAGAATTGAATTAACATTAAAAAAGTTGCCCTAAGGCAACTTTTTTATTTTAAGCTCACCATGTCACCATTTATTCTGATTTTGCCGCTGTCTTCCATCCAACGTAATGTCTCCAATATCTTTTCTTCATGATAATCTTTGATGCTTCTCAATAGTTCTTCGATACAGACAAGACGATCTTTCGTCATATTTTCTATTATCTTTTCAAGATTATTGTATTCGCTACCGGTAATTTGCATCTTGTTGTTGCTGTGACATACATCACATCTTCCGCATCTCTTGTTTGTCCTTTCTCCGAAATAACGTAAAAGTTGAATGCTTCTGCAAGTTTTATCATTATTTACAAATTCAACAACTGCATTCATTCTATTTATGGCATCGTTCTTACGATTTTTGTACACTTCGTCAGAGAGATAAAAATTTTTGCTGTCTATTCTTTCTGATATGAAACGAATTTGAGGTTTTTCGTTGCGTGGTATATAAACTAAAAAATCCAACTTGTCGAGCTGTTGTAACATTTCCGTTACTATCTTTGTGCTTATGTTGAGTTTATTTGCTATTGCTTCTTCTTTTATCTTTACAAAATTACTTAAAACTCCGGGCAATGACCTTAGAAGATATTGTATCAAGATGTCAAACTTCTTGTATTCTATTTGAAAACGGTACAAGTCTTCCCGTTGAGCAGATATCCATAACATGGAAGGATTGTCGAGAGCGTCTGACAACGCGATGTAACCTTCTCTCTCCATCAGTTTAAGTGAACTGAATGTTTCTAATAGAGAATAGTTGCATGAAGCGGCAAAACTGTTGATATCAAAATCATAGCTTTGGTCTTGTCCGTCACCTATAGATATCATAAGATAATTGCATAGACTGTCGTATATGTTTTTTATTCTTTCCAAATCCGGATATGAGTTGATAATGTTGTTTTTTAGTGTTGTAATATCTTGAGGTGACACTATTAGATAAGTCTCTGACGGTTTGAGGTCTCTTCCTGCACGTCCCGCTTCCTGAAAATATGCTTCGAGACTGTCCGGCAAGTCTATATGTACTACTATGCGTACATCCGGTTTGTCTATGCCCATTCCGAAAGCATTGGTGGCAACTATCACTTTTATTTTGCCATCCATCCATTGTTGTTGCCTGCTGTCTCTTGTCTTGGCGTCAAGACCGGCATGATAATATGTGGCGCTAATGCCGTTGTTTTGTAGCCATTCGGCTATGGCTTTGGTTTTGTTGCGGCTTCTTACATAAACTATTCCGCTGCCATTGTCTGTCTTGTTCAACAATCGGAACATCAAGCCGAATTTATCAGGGTCTTTGATAACATTGTAAGTGACGTTCTTCCGTTCGTAACTCGTCTGAAAAACATTGTCTCTTTTGAATTTAAGACGTTGTTGTATGTCTTTTACAACTTCAGGAGTGGCAGTGGCGGTAAGTGCTAATACAGGAGCATTTGGGATATATTCCCTTATATCGGCTATTTTGAGATATGGAGGACGGAAATCATAACCCCATTGAGAGATGCAATGTGATTCGTCAATGGCAAGGAGGTTGACTTTCATTTTCATGATGGCATCGATGAATCCGTCGGTTATGAGACGTTCAGGCGACACATATAATAATTTCATGTTTCCGAAAACAGCTTGATTGTAAACAGCGGCTATCTCACTGTTGTGCATTCCTGAGAATACAGCACCTGCATTTATTCCTCTGTCACGCAGATGCAATACTTGATCCTTCATAAGCGAAATCAAGGGCGTGATGACAATACACGTGCCATCCATCGTCATGGCGGGGACTTGAAAACAAATGGATTTTCCTCCTCCCGTAGGCAGTAATGCCAAAGTATCGTTGCCGTTTATCACAGAGTCAACAATATCTTCCTGAAGAGGACGAAATGATGGATATCCCCAGTATTTCAACAATATTTCTCTCGTTATATTGCTCATGACGCTTTTTTGCAAAATTAATTATTTTCACCTTAAATACGATATAGTTGTCTTTCTTTTTCAGATTTTTAAACATATTTTTAACAAATATAAATTGAAAATTATTCTTTAGAAATTAAAAATATGTTAAAATTGATTGGTTTATTCAATAACAAGTTTTAATTTTGCAAGCAGAAAAATAAACTTAAAATTATAAAAATATGAAATTCGATCCGGCAACAAACATCCAAAGATTGGACGGAAAAGATGCATATCGCGGTGTCAATCCTTCTATAAGCGACAGTGCAACATTTATGTTTGAGAAAGCAAAAACCATGACAGATACTTTTCATGGTGAGACAGAAGGTTATTTCCTTTATTCCCGTCATTGGAATCCAAGCAATCTTGCATTGTGTAAGGCTTTGGCTGCCATGGAAGGAACAGAATCTGCATGGGCTACAGGTTCGGGAATGTCAGCCATAACATCTGCTATACTTCATGAAGTGAAAACTGGCGACCATATAGTTGCAAGTATGACAACTTACGGCGGAACATTTGCTTTCCTTAACAATTATCTTAAGAAATTCAATATTGATGTCACTTTTGTGAATTTCCAGAATCTCGATGCTGTTAAGAAAGCCATTCGTCCTAATACCAAGGTTCTCTATACTGAAACAATGAATAATCCGTTGCTTCGTATTGCCAATATCCCTGAGTTGTCAAAAATAGCACATGCAGCAGGAGCAAGATTATTGGTTGACAACACTTTTACTCCTATGATTTTTTCACCTTATCGTCTTGGGGCTGATGTCGTTATTTATAGTATGACGAAGTTTATCAATGGTAAGAACGACTGTGTCGCCGGTGCAATATGCGGTTCAGCTGCTTATATCAATTCATTGATAGATGTTAATGATGGTACAGCCATGTTGTTGGGTCCGGTCCTTGATCCACTGCGTTCTACAAGCATACTTAAGAATTTGCATACTTTGCATATACGTATGCAACAGCATGGCCGTAATGCTATGTATCTCGCCGAACATTTTAAAGAGGTCGGTTTTAAATATAATTATCCCGGTTTACCGGAACATCCTGATTATGAGTTGTTTAATAGTATGATGAATCCCGGATACGGCTATGGTGGCATGATATCAATTGATATGGGTACCGCAGAAAAAGCAAGTCGTATCATGGAGATAATGCAGGAAAAAGGTGTCGGTTATCTCGCGGTAAGTCTTGGATATTTCAAGACATTGTTTAGTAATTCCGGCAAATCGACATCATCGGAGGTCCCGGAGGAATTGCAACATGAGATGGGAATGAGTGAAGGTCTTATACGCTTCTCGGTGGGTCTCGATAACGATATTGATGCTACATTCCAACTTATTAAACAATCAGTGGAAGAAGCTAATAAATAAACTCGTTCATTAAGATATTGAAAAAGTCCCGGACATTGTTGACCGGGACTTTTTTTATTGATGTTTTAAAATTATTAAATATAATTTTGTTGTTGTAATATTTTTTTTATATTTGCAAACTGCAAACTATGGATGTTAAATTTGATGTGTTTTACATCAGCATGATAAGAATGTTTTGAATAAATAATAAGATATGAAAAGTAAACTGTTTTTAGGTCTGTTTATGTTTTCGTTGGCATTAACAGGTTGTGGAAATTATCATACTGAGGTGATTTCGAAACCAATAGCTGTAAAATATGAGAACAAAGAACAAAAGTTGTTAAGACTTAGAGAATTAAACCAAACTGATTTGGCAAAATGGAGAGCTCAGTTGAAAAAACATACTGACAAAATGCCAAAAAAAATCAAAGAGGCAGGGTTTATCAACTTTGAAATGAATTCTGATATTGTTTTGGCTAAAAATGATATTGGTAAAGATGAAATGAATCTTGTCTTGAGTTACACATACAAAACTAATGGTATCAATAGTAAAGGCTTGATATATGATTATGATTATGATATTCATAACTATAGATTGAAAAATTCTGAAGCCTGCAGACTGCTGTGTGGCTTTATAGATGAAATGTTTAATAAAGAATTGAAAAATTATTTAATCGATGGAAATAAAATTACCATCAATATTACATATACTACTGATGCAGCTACAACAGTTATGGCATTGCCATATAATAAAAAAAATGGTGTTTTTAACAATGTTAAAATAAAAGTCAATGGAGAAGATGCTGTGGTGTCAGTATCTGAAAGTACCGGCATAACTAATAATATTCAACTCGGTTTTCTTCGCATGAATGGAGTTGAAGACTATGTTTCCGATATTAAAGCATTGAAAAATACCGATAATTCGTATAACTTGTCTTATAATGATGAATTGCTGAGTTATGTATATCGCGATATGAATGTTGAAATAATTATTCATGATGCTTATGCTGTAGAATTGAAATAGTCGAATTAAAAATTAGAAGATATGAATATGAGATTTTTTACTTTGTTGATATTGACAATGACTGTTGGTGTGATGTCGGCGCAAAATGTTAAAAACGTTAGAGTGTACGAGCAAGATACTGTAGTTTATGTATTGTATGATTTGAAAAAGACTTCAGACATTTTTTTACAGGTGTCTCTCGACGTTGATAATGAGAAATATATCGATATCAAAGATATAAGCGGTGATGTGGGAAAGAATATTGAACCCGGGAAAGGAAAAATGATAATGTGGGACTTTAGAACCGATGTAGGTAAACTCGTAAATTCAAGTGTAACTTTCAAGGTCAAGGCAGATAGAGTCGTTGCAGATAAAAATAAAATGAAAAATAATGATGATAAACGAGAGAAAAAGAAAAAACGAGATAAGAAATAATTTTATACGAAAACTTTGAGGGGTGTCAAATCGAAATCTGACACCCCTCTTTGTATGTTAAATGAAGGCAGTTTTATCTGATGATAACCTTCGTGGCTTTCATCGATTTGCTGTCGTTGATTCGCACAATGTAAGCGCCGCTGTTGAACTGATATTTGATAATGTTGGTGCCTGCAGCAATGTCGTCTGCAACAACAGGTTGACCCAAAATGTTGTACACCACTGCATTCAGCAGCTTGCCGCTGTTGTTTTCAATGACGACATTATATCTGTTGGTATAAATTCTTACATTGTCAAACATATTGTCTTCCACAGAGAGATTTCTCAAGTCTATGTAAAGAGGTGACGAGATACCGCCATTCGGATTTACAGTATTGGTGGTTCCCCAGACACCGTTAGGAGTGCTGTATTCATTGGTTAATCCGCCCTCTATGTCATATACTGATATACGTTGTACGCCGTTTTCGTTGACATTAGGTATTATGCCGCCCCATGCTCCGTTAACGCCTGCTACATTGTCTTTATAGAATGTAGCGTATTGTGATATG
The DNA here is from genome assembly GCA_002633315.1 of Bacteroidales bacterium Phil6. Lineage (GTDB taxonomy): Bacteria > Bacteroidota > Bacteroidia > Bacteroidales > F082 > Limimorpha > Limimorpha avicola. Next base: position 17,285 of record NWBN01000007.1, on the reverse strand, counting down.
TTGGAGAAGTCAACACCGCAAGTCTCTACACTTGTTCCGTAAACCGGGCGACCCTTGCCGTCTAAGTCATCGTGCAACAATACGAAACTCATGGCTGCATCATCAGAAGTAGCCCATACAGCAGTACCTTGTGTTTCATCGTTTTCATTGCCAAAGCCAAGTACTGTGGCGTATGATGCTGTGGTGAGATATGTCACTGCCGTGGTACCGTCATTGCCATCGTTAAGACGAAGTCTCATATATACCTGATTGCCGGGGGTAAATCTGGCGTTGGCTGTGGCTTCCAAAATAAACCAACCCGTATATGAGCCGTTGCTGTCAGTGGTGAACTCTCCGTAATTGCCTTCCGTCTCGAGACTTGGGCTGGTAGTACGGTAGAAACCGTCGGCATCTACGAATATGATGTTGCCTGCACCATTGGCTGTGGCACCATCGTCGCTCGTAACAGCCTGGTTGATATAACGATACGTGGTGTTGCTTGCTAAATTGCTTAATGTAAGATTGAAAGCGTAAGGCAAACGATTGTTGTTGGTACCGGAAGCGCCTTGTATGTATAACGGTACTATCTCGTTGCTTATGACAGGTACATCGGATGATGTCACGTTGCCTTCCAATGTCACTTCGGTGGTGATGCTTCCGCATTCATGACTTATCACACCTTCGTATGTTCCTGTTGCCAAGTCGGCTTTGAGACGTACATAGATATTTACCGGCTGTCCGTTGATGCTGCCGTTGGAGTAGGGCAGTTCTATCATGTCTTCAAAGACTTCATTGTCTGTAGAAATCTCGTAATTTACATCTGCCGTCACTGTCACATTGCCTTCGCCCTCCAAATTGCCGGCACTGAGAGTATATGTTTGCGTCTCGGATGGTCCTTCACCTTCAAGATAAGTGAATCCGGATAAAGTGTTGGGGGTTGCTGTCAGATAAGGAGCGCTGCCGTCGGTGGCTATCAACATGATGTCGTCGATCTCCCAACCTGCAGCTTCAGTCTCTGTTGAGGTGTATTTGAATGCTATGTAGCAGTTGTCGCCGCTGAAATCATTGAGCATTATCTCTCCGGACTCAGCCCATGACCAACCTCCTGTTGACATGTTGAATGATAAAGGAGTCCATGTGGCATTGTTCGGATCGTTGCCGTCATAGTCGTTGGAGAACAGCAGTTCTACATCAGGACCGGTGTAATTCTTGGCATTAGTGAATGTAAGTATGATATTGCTTCCGCTGTATTCATTTAAGTTGAATGCAGGAGACAACAGCCAGTCCTCATTGGCGCCCTGGTTGTAGGCGTTGGCGTAGGCATAATGGTTGTTGTTGTATTCGGCAATAGTCCATTCGCTTTCGGATTCGTCTATGCTGACCTGTGTCCATCCGTTCCAGTCGTTTTCCCAATCCTGGTCGAATATTATCACCATGTTATCGCGAATTATATATGAGGCTGTGCTGACATTACTGTGGTTCATGCCTTCTTTGTAGGCAATGGCTTTTATAGTCATGTCGGTATCAACCGTGATGCTGCCGGAATATTCAGTAGAAGTAGAATCCGGTTCGCTGCCGTCTGTTGTGTAATATATGGTGGCATCTTCTGTGCTGCATGTGATTTCAACATCTATTACTTCATAATATGTGCCGGCGGCTGGAGTGAAGACAGGAGTCGCAACAGTAGGTGTTCCTCCAGGACCTTCGATGAAGATGTCCTGGTAGAAGTTGTAATCTGCAGTGTTGATATTCTGTGTGGAATAAGGACCGAAGTTGTGCGATGCGTTTTGAGCAACGCCTCTTTCATAGTTGCTGTTTATGATGGTGAATCCTGAATAGTTGGGAACCATGGCGGCATCGCCGGCTGTGGCAAAGTCTATATCCCAATAGATGTTTTCTCCTCCTGTTGCGAAGTTGGTGCCGCTGCCACCGTAACCGAGAGTGTCACCGTTGCTGTTGATGAGTATGAACTGCGTGTCTGACATCGTCACAGTCCAGCAATATGTCTCGGCATTGTCGGTTATCTCCGAAGGCAACACCTCGCCGTTGCTGTTTGTGATACTGCTGCATAACACTCCTTCCGGTTTGCCGCTCGTGCCGGCAGTCATGACGTAATATCCGTCGTTGACGGAAGCATCATAACGCGATGCGATGATGATACGACTGTTGTCACTGATTTCAGATACTGAATATATTCTGTGCCATTCGTCACCTTCTTCATTGACACTGCCGTTGCATGATACTGTAACGTTGTTTACGTCTTCTGATGCTATCGTTATCGTTTCTTCGTATGTTCCAACATTCAATCCTGCAGCAAGTCTGACATAAATGTCGCTGTTTATGGCGCCATTTTCAGGGGTGATACTGATGCTCTCCTGTGCAGAGAATGACTCACCGGCTGTGAGTGAAATCTCGTAGTTCTCCGATGCTGTCACTGTGACACCGGCAGTGAGATTCATGCCGTTGATGTTGAACATCTGTTCTGCTGACGGACCATTGCCTGCTATATAGCTGAATCCGTTCAGAACATTAGGCGTTGCAGTCAATACAGGATTCGTGGTGCTGCCAACGAGCAGACAGTCGTCAACTTCCCAACCTGCTTGATTTTCTTCTGTTGAAGTATATTTGAAACCTATATGACAGTTGTTACCGCTGAATCCGTTGAGTGATATGTCACCTGATGGTGTCCATGTCCATGAACCTGACGAGAGTGTGCATGTCAATGGAGTCCATGTGGCAGTCTCGGGATTGCTGCCGTCGTAATCGTTGGAGAAATACACCTCCAAGTCAGGACCTGTATAGTTTTTGGCAGTGGTGAATGTCAGGACGGTATTGCTGTATTCGTTGAGATTGAAGGCAGGGGAGATGCACCAGTCAACGTTGGCACCGGTGCCATAACCGTTGATGTAGGCATAATGGTTGTTGTTATATGATGCTATGGACCATTCGCCTGAACCGCTTATATTGACAAAAGTCCATCCGTTCATCTCGCCTTCCCAGTCCTGGTCGAAAATAGTGACTATGCCTGTCATAATGTTGTATTCCGCTGTCGCCACATTACTGTTTTCCATCCCTTCCTTGCATGCTATTGCCTTGACGGTGGTGCTGTTGGCAATGACAAGAGGACTGCTGTAAATGTTGCTTTCTACAGTAGGCTCGGTGCCGTCGGTGGTGTAGTATATTGTGGCGCCTTCCGTGTTACAGTTGATGCTGACAGTCTGAGGCTCGTAATAGGTACCTCCCGCAGGACTGAATGTAGGCGTCGCTACAGTGGTGATGCCGCTGCCTTCACTTAATACGAACATGTCGATGAAGAAGTTGTAGTCTCCGGCATTGCCTCCTGTCATGTTAGTGGTAGAATATGCACCGAAATTATGACTTGTGTTAATGGCAAATGCTCTGTTGGTGACGTTGGCATTTGTGATGGAGAATGCCGTATAGTCGGGAACCATGGCAGCAGGGTCTGACACTCCGGAGGCTATGACCCATTGAGTGTTGTCGCCTCCCGTGCTGAAATTTGTGCCGCTGCTGTATCCCAACACTTCTCCTTCAGCATTGGTGAAAACATAATTGCCGTTTTCTATGGTTGCTGTCCAGAAATAACTGTCGATATTGTTATTTATATCGGCAGGAAGTACCTCGTCGGCACCGCTTGTAGTGCTCGTAAACAGAACACCCTCAGGTTTCCCTGATGTCTCATTCGTCATGGCATAGTAACTTGTGGCATCGCTGTTGTATCTTGCAGCAAACACGACTTTATCGTTGTTGCCGAGGTCCGACACACTCGCTATACGGCGATATTCTTCGCTGCCGCCCTGTCCGTCGCTGACACTGCCGTTGACATTGACATAAATGGTATCTATGTCCTCCGACACAATGGCTATTCTTTCCTGATAGCTTCCTGTTTCAAGACCGGCTTTGAGTCTAACATAAATGTTGAGATTATTGAAATATCCTGATGATGTGTTGATTACAAGTGGATTCTCATGATGGAACAAGTTGCCGCCCATGGAAGATACTTCGTAATTTTCAGGACTTATGACAGATACTGAACCATGAAGATATGATGCCGACATAGTAAATGTCTTCTCTTCTGACGGTCCGTTGTTTACTACATATTCAAAACCGCTTAATGAATTTGGAGTAACTGAGATATAAGGATTATGCGTGAAAGTGATATCATCGGCACTGTTGACTCTTAACTGTATGTTGTTAAAGCAACCGACGACAGCAGTCAAGGTCACCAAGTCACCTTCCATCAGACCCTCAACTACAGGCAAACGATATATTACCATTTCGTTGTCGTCTTGTGTTATGATAGTGTTGCCGTTATTGTTGATAGTACCCATCACGGCATCTACTATTTGAACTCTGGTACTTTGTAACATGTTGTCGGCTTCAAAGTCTGCAAGAAGTTCCGCTATTGTTTTTACAGCCGAAGGCAAGGTGTTGCCGCTCGATACTATACGGAATTCTGATTCCACAGTACCGTCTATGCCGGTAAGTTCGACAAGTCCACTATAAACGGTTTTGGTCCCCAAAGCCCTTACCTTATCGCCTAATGTCAAGGTCTCAGGTACAGTATTGTTATTGAGATACAGGTCTATGGCAGCAGTCTCGTCCTGTACGTAAATGTTACGACCGTCGATGAAAGTCACGACGCCTTCTATATATGCTGTCTCATTGTTGTCGAGAACTCTTGCAGCAGCTATGTCTATAAGCGTAGGGAACGTATATGTCGCTACAGCCACTTCGCTGTTTTCCATTCCATCCTTTACAGCCATTGCTTTGATGGTTGTCGTCGTTGTCACAGCAACAGGGTTGTCGTAAACGCTGCTTGATGTGGTAGGTTCGTCACCGTTGGTGGTGTAATAAATAGTAGCACCTTCTGTGGCACAAGATATTGCAACATTTTGTTCTGTGGTATATAAGCCGCCTTCAGGAGAAAATTCAGGCGTGGCTACGACTGATGGCACCGGTGGTGTAGGGACATCGCCGAGTATGAAAATTTCTATCTGCGTGTTCTTGATGTTGTTGTGCACTGAAGTATAGGTACGCCAGTCATTTCCGTTATACACACCCAAATAACGGTTGAATTCGTTATTTAAGAAGCCGTGGTAGTCAGGGGTCGATGTATTTGTGACGTCCAAAGTCCAGATGTTGGCATCTCCGCCACCTACTCTGACGCCATTGTTGGAATTTGTAGTATATAGAAATGCACTGTTGTCGTTCAATGGAGATATCTTGTATCCGCCTTCTACAGCAGTGAATTTCCATTGCAGTTCGGCAGCAATGTCACCTTGAATGGTGTTGTTTTCTATTACGACAGGAACTGCTGTAGGAGTTGAAGAAGAACCGTTGGCACTCGTAAGAGCATAACTGCCGTTGACATCGACTATCATGTAGATACCTTCTGTTGTTACGTCTGTGTGGTTGGCTATTCTGTTGAATGTCAGAGTTGAAGAAGCAGCAACGACATTACCTGCAAGTGTTATGCTTTCATTTAAGGAGTTATATGTTGCAGTTATTGTCCCGGTATGCTCTCCTGAAGCAAGCCCGGCTTTCATTCTGACATATAATGTGCTGTTGACACTGCCGCTGATCGGGCTTAACGTCAGACTGCTGTTGTATGCCCCTCCTTCCGTCATACTGACTTCAAAGTCGGATGATACTGTGATATTGATGTCCCCGTTTAATAATGAGCCGGTTACAGCGAATTGTTGTGCTGCCGAAGGCCCCTCGCCTTCGTTATATTCAAAACCGCTTAACTCTGATGGCGTCATTGCTATGGATGACACATTGATAGTGATGTCTTCTGCAGTGTTTACGAGCAGTTGTGGATCATTATAACAACCGATGATTGCTATTACATCAATGTTGTCTCCTTCTGCAAGACCTTCTTTTTGAGGTATTCTGTAGATATTGACGCTGTTGCCATCTTGAGTGATGCTTGTGTTGCCTGAGTAGTTGATGGCTCCTGTGGTGACATTCTCAAGAAGAACTCTTGTGGACTGAAGCATATTGTTTGCGGCGAAGTCGCTGTTTATTTCTGCTATTGTCTTTGTTGCGAGAGGTAATGTGTTGTTGTTCGATATGATGGAGAACTCGCTGCTGTTGTTTCCGTCAATGTTGCTGAGTTCCAAAAGACCTCTGAACTCTGCTATTGTACCGGTAGCGTTGACTTTATCGCCTATGGCAAGTGATGAAGGCACTGTCCCGTAGTTGAGATACAGGTCTATGGCAGCCGTCTCGTCTTGTATGAAGACATTACGTCCGTCTATGCGTGTCACTATTCCTTGTACCGATGCCGTGCTGCCCGTGCTCAGTGCCCTGACTTCGGCAATGGATTGTAAAGTGACAATCTCGTATGTGGCAGTCGCCACGTTGCTGTTGTTCATGCCGGACTTGACACCTATGGCTTTGACAGTGGTAGTGTTGGATACTGTTATTGGAGAATTGTATAAAGTACCTGATGCTGTCGGAGTGCTGCCGTCAAGGGTGTAATATATGGAGGCTTCCTCAGTATCACATGTTATTGTTACTGTCTGTGCACTGTTATAGACACCGGCGGCAGGGCTGAAAACCGGCGTCGCTACGGTGGTGGTGCCGCTGCCTTCACTTAAAACAAATATGTCAATGAAGAAGTTGTAATCTCCTGCATTGCCTCCTGTCATGTTAGTGGTAGAATATGCACCGAAATTATGACTTGTGTTAATGGCAAAAGCCCTGCTTGTTGAGTTGCCGTTTGTGATGGAAAAGGCAGTATAGTCAGGAACCATGGCATCAGGATCTGACACTCCGGAGGCTATGACCCATTGAGTGTTGTCGCCTCCCGTGCTGAAGTTGGTGCCGCTGTTGTATCCTATGATATTACCTTCAGCATTAGTGAAAACATAATTGCCGTTTTCTATGGTTATTGTCCAGTAATAATTACTGATATTGTTAATGATATCAGCAGGAAGTACTTCATCGGTTCCACTTGTAGTACTTGTAAACAGAACTCCTTCTGGTTTTCCTGATGTTGTATTACTCATTGCGTAATAACTTGTAACGTCACTGTTGTATCTTGCAGCAAACACGACTTTATCGTTGTTGCTGAGTTCTGATACATTTGTTATACGGCGATATTCTTCATTGTTGTCTTGCTCGTAGTTGATACCGCCATTGACATCTACTATCATGTAGGTGCCTTCTGCTGTTACATCAGTGTGATTTGCCAACTTGGTGAATGTCACACTCTCTCTGTTGGAAATATAACCGGCAAATGTTGCCATTTCCTTATGACTTGTGGTTTCTTTTGTTGACGGAACATTGTCATTTGACATGGTCTCGGCATTTAAACCAAATCCTGCAACAAACAGCAGGAATGTCATGATTAAATAGTTGAGTTTTTTCATATTTAATTGATTATGATGTTAATTCGTTCCCGAAAATGGAGTCACAAAATTAAGAAAAAAATATTTCGTTTTTAATAAAAAAATATTAAAATTTGTTAACATTATTTTACTCGTTTTGAATATATAAATTATTGAATATCACAATGTTATTTAATAATTCTATTCTTTATTGTTGATATGTCTGTTATCCGGTTTCTTATTTTTGTTATTTTTGCAAAAAATATTTATGAAAATTTTGCTGTTGAATGGTCACAATCTTAATATGTTGGGAAAACGAGAACCTCAAATATATGGTTCTCAGACTTTTGATGATTACCTCGTTGTCTTGAAGTCTCTTTTTCCCGATTATGAGATGGATTATGTTCAATCCAATCATGAAGGGGTGCTTATCGATGTGATACAGCAGGCTGAAGGTCATTATGACGGAATTGTGTTCAATCCCGGTGGTTATTCTCATACTTCCATAGCTCTTGCCGATGCTGTACGTTGCATCTCTGTCCCTGTAGTAGAGGTGCATATTTCCAATATTTATGAAAGGGAAAGCTACCGTCGTCATTCTTTTGTCGCTGAGGCTGCCGTGGCATCTGTGGTTGGAAAAGGACTGCAAGGCTATGCAGATGCTGTTTCTATTATTGCAGATAGATATAAATGATTCTCTTTATGAAAAATCCTCGGCGTTGAGTTCACTGAACTTTTTTTTCTTCTCCAAGAAATGTTTGAATACTATGTTTTTCTTGTACATCATTGAGACGTTCTTGTGTTTCAATGTTTTACGGCAGCGTATGAGTTTGGGCAGATGTCTGTAGAAACTGAAATGTGCTCTTACGACAGCAAAAAGATCTGCTATGCTGCCTTCGAACATGAATTTCAATCCTGCAATCCAGTCGAGCAATATCCTGTAAAAAATAATGCCGAAGGCAGTGCCGTCCGGCAGGTTTTTCATCAACAGTGACAGGTTGTTGCGGAAGTTGAGATATGTCTTCCGTGCCGAACTTTTGGGCAAGGTGCCTCCTCCAATATGATATACTGTCGAATCGGGACAATACATTATCTTGTAGTCGAGGTTCTTCATCCTCCAGCAGAAGTCTATTTCCTCCATGTGGGCAAAGAAACCGTCGTCCAATCCTCCGTATTTGTGATATAATTCTGCCCGTACGAACATACATGCTCCCGTAGCCCAGAATACTTCTTTTACATCATCATATTGTCCTTCATCAGTCTCTAAATTTTGAAAGACACGTCCACGACAAAATGGATATCCGTATTTGTCTATGTATCCTCCGGCAGCACCTGCATATTCGAATTTGTCTCTATTATGATATGACAATAATTTGGGCTGACATGCTGCTATGCTTTTATCACTGTCCATCAATGCAATAACAGGTCCTATCCAGTTGGGCGTCACCTCGATGTCGGAGTTCAGAAGTACATAATATTCGGTATCCACCTGACGTAATGCTATGTTGTATCCTGTAGAAAAACCACCGTTGCTTTCGTTAATGATAAGACGTACATCGGGAAAATGCCGTTTCATGAAATCAACGGAATCATCGGTGGAGCAGTTGTCTGCGACTATGACTTCTGCCATGTCTGTGCTGTATGACAAGACAACCGGCAAAAACTTTTCGAGAAATTTTTTTCCGTTATAGTTCAATATTACAACTGCTACTTTTTTCATGTTTGCAAAGATAAGTTTTTTTTTATTTATATTATAAAATTTAATAAAAAAGAGGAGTTATATCATAAACAACTCCTCATAAAAAAGTATTTGTGGTATGGTATGTTTTTTGAAAATTACCTTGGATTATTGTAATAATCAACGGCTTTGTCTCCGTAAGAATTGGGATTTACAGTGCCATCGACATTGTAATCATTATATGTTCCGTATGTTCTGAAATATATCTCGTTGGACCAGCGATAGTTGCTCAATTCTCCCACTGCATCTGAATGTATCTGGTAGAAATCGTTGGTCACTATGTCTCTTGTCATGAACACGAATTTTTTATTACGTTGGGTTCCTAAAGTATAATAATGCCATATCTCGTATGGATAAGCACCCGGCTCGTTATAACTTTCAACTATTCTGTCAGGTGTTCCGTATTTCAGGAATACGATGCCCCTGTCGCTCTTGTAGCCTTTTTTGGTGGAGGTGGAAAATGAGGCGTTTACTCTTTGAACCTGTTTGTAATATTCGTTCCATTGTTCTTCAGGATCTATCTGGTTTCTGCTTGACCAGAACGTATAGAAAAACTGTTGCATGGTTCTAATATCGTCGGTCTTGACAAGATTTTCGGCATATTGTCTTTCAACTTCAGACGAAATGGCATAAAGCGTTCTGATATATTCTCTTATGGTGTCAATGTCTTTTATTCTCCCACTGAAAACATATTCCGTGTTGATGGATTCGAGTACAGTAGGGTCTATCTGATAATTGTTGTTGCTTCTTTGGAAGAAGAAACGGTTGAGACCGATGACTTCGTTGTTTCTGTTGCGCGCCTCAAGGACGAGATAATAATTGCCGGACGGAAGTCCTGATATGTCCATGCTGTTGATGATGACTTCGGTGTCTTTGGCATTCATCCTTTTGGCGTACGCGAAATTATTGACCTTGATATTGGTCTCGAAAGTACTGATGTATGTGTTTAGAAGATATTTCTCGTCTTCTCCGAGTTGTTTCTTGGCGTTATATATCTCAGCATAAAATGTGAGTTTGTTCATGTTTTCCGGATAATACGGCATTATCATGGGTATTAAGTCGTAACCGTTTTTGGTACAGGCACTTTCTTTCTCACTTTTTGCATAACTTTCCAACCCCAATATACTTGAAATGCAGAAGTTGTCGGGAAAATCTACAACCACTTCGTCTTCAATGGTGAACGGTTTCTCTGTCTTGTTGTTGACATCTTCCATTGTCAACTCTAAAGTATAGGTCCCATTGGGAAGGATATAACGTTGTGCATCCATGAAAAATCCATTGATATTGGCCGTATCGATTTCAACCGGACTTTTTACGGTGTATTTTCCGAAGTTCTTAATTGCTTCACCTTGTTTTAACAATAACGTTATGTTGATTTCAGCTTCATATTGACCATCGGCATTTTTCACATATACGAGACTTCCGCGGTCGAATGTTATATATGTCTCTATATATTGATAAGGATTCTCTCCTGTTACATTGAATGTAGCATAGGAGATATATGAGTTCAACACTTTTTTTTCTTGCGCCTTCAACTGAAGACCTGTCAATACCATTAAACAAATCAAAAATACTCTTTTCATTTTTATCTGTTGTTGCAAATACTTATTTCGACGCAAAATTAACATCGCAATAAAAAAATGTCAAGGATTTTTACTTTGTATTTTATGGATAATTATCGACAAAATTTTTATAAATATATAATAATCAGTATTTTATAAAAAATACTTCTATATTTGGGAACGAAGGAAATGGAACATGAAATGATTTAAATCGTCTTTGGTATCGAAGATGGATTTGATTTTATTGCTTCTCTTGTTGGCTGCACTGTATGTCAGATTCAACAGAACGGCAATCTCAATGTCGGAAAATCCGGCAAAACTGAGTACCATAAACTTGAAATCTGATGTAGTGATGGATTCGTAATTCTTCCTTATAGTAGTGGCAAGGTTTGGGAAATTGTCGTTGAAAGCCTTAATTACAATGGATAATTGATTGTTTGTCAATGCAAAACGTGAGAAATCCTGCACGGTCTTTGTTAATATCACTACATCTTTGAGTTCCGCTTTTGCGGATTTGATGACTTCGCAGTTGATGAAATTATTGTAACTTTCTTCAAAATAAAGCGTTGCATCTTTACGGGATGACAAATCTTCTATTTTTTTCGACATGTCGTCGATTATTTTGTCTTTTGATTCTATAATACTGTCTTTGGTTTTCAATGATTCATGTGTTTCATGTATGGATTTTCTGACCTCCGACAGTCGGTTGTGTATTTTTTTCCTTCTGATGATGAAAACGATTATTATCAATGACAAAGTGACGATGACAAGTATTAGAAACAGTATGCGTATTTTGTCATGTTTTAAAGATTCTTCAGTATCTTTTTGGATTTTATACTGTTGGTAATCGTCATGAAGTTTTTCTATTTGAAGTTTAAGCGGAGTTTTTCTTATTTCAGCCGATGTCGCTTTAGCCTGATATTGTGTATATAAAAGTTCGTTGTCTTTGTCGTTAAGTTCAAAATATACGGCGGCGAGAAGTTCCGAGGCGGCGAGTTTGTCATTGTCGTCTCCATTTTCGAAACAATACAGAAGATGTTGCAAGGCTTCAGCATAGTCACCCTTGTAATAAAAATATAGATACGATACCTTATGAAAATCCATGTCGTTCTTGTCGGCCGGGTCGATGCTCATGAAGATGGAGTCGGCGGTTTTGATGTCTCCTAATTCATAAAGAGCCGTTATCTTGCAAAAGTCTATTTTGTCGGCAAGATATTGAGGTATGTCGTTTTTCTCTTCGGCCATCTCATAATATAGCAGGGCAATGTCCGGAATATGGTTGTCATCGTATAATTTGCCCATCGTTATTAATAAGGTGATGACAGATTCGTTGTCGTCGGCATCTTCGAACAGCATGAGGGCGTTATCATAATAATAGGATGCTGTCTTTAACGAGTTGATGTCGGCAAATATGTCACCCAGACCGATATAAATGTCTGTCAATCTCTCGATGTCGTTATTGGAAGATGCGGCATGATGTTCTTTTATAGACGTTTCAGCATCCAAGGCGTGAAAATATGATATTGCAGAATTGAGGAAATCATGTTTTTCGGCATATTTTACAGCATCGTCTTGAAGATTTTGCGACAACAAAACGAGGAAGTCGTAATTTTTTGAAAGAGGTTTATGCCATTTTTTGTTGTTTTTTGCAGACAGCATATAAGCTATGGAGTCGATTTCCGCATGAGACAGACTTTGATAGGATTGGGCAAAAAGGGAGTTGTTAACACATGTCATGGAATAAGACACTGTGATAATCAATGATATCAAAAATATTTTAAAACTTTTCATACTCATTTGAGGTAACAAAGATATGTAAAAAAACGGCATGGAAAATATTTTTTTACAAAAATGTGGATACATTAAAAAAATTTGTATTTTTGCAGCGGAGAAATGGCAGAGCGGTCGAATGCGGCGGTCTTGAAAACCGTTGTACAGCAATGTACCGGGGGTTCGAATCCCTCTTTCTCCGCGAGGGGCGACTCGGCAACAGAGTCGCTTTTATAATAATAGGAGAGATGCCAGAGTGGTCGAATGGGGCGGTCTCGAAAACCGTTGATCGTTTTCACGGTCCAAGGGTTCGAATCCCTTTCTCTCCGCAACAAACGCTGAAAATCAGCAAATTGCAAAACAAACACCCAGTTTTGCACCCAAGAATGTAAAGTCGGGTGTTTTTGTTTTATTTAAGATAATACAACCACTACATAATAAAAGAGTAGCGATATTAAAAGAATCCGATGAGAAAAGACTAATATTTATCTATCCATTCAGTTTGATTTTTCAGGACTTTACATCGTCCTGAAAGTATTTGTTATTGTATTCCAACGTCAGGAGTGGATTATAATACAAGTTTTTTGTGTGGATAGAATTTCGTTTTGCTTAATGTACGAAAGTACTTATCTATAAACGCATGAAATATTAGCACAATGAATCATTGGAAATCAACTTTGGCCGTGATAGGAATAGGCCAACTCATATCTATTTTAACAAGTACGATTGTTGGCTTCTCCATTATTTTTTGGATTAGCAACGAATTTAAATCCCCGACAGCTTTATCTCTGGCTATTTTAGCTGGATTTTTACCACAATTTGTATTAGGCTTGTTTGCCGGGGTCTATGTTGACAGATGGAATCGAAAGAAAACGATGTTTTATTCGGACTTGTTCATCGCGTTCTGTACCCTATGTCTTTTTATTGTGATAACCAAGGGTTATAAAGACCTTTCTTTTTTTTATCTATTGACTGCTTGTCGTTCAATAGGCAGTACGTTTCATGCACCTGCTTTACAGGCAAGCATCCCTCTACTGGTTCCCAAGCACCATCTTGTCAGGGTATCAGGTTTGTACCATTCCATTCAATCCTTCAGTGAGGTGATAGCTCCCGTTGTAGGGGCAAGCCTCGTTGTTTGGCTTCCCATACAGTATATTCTGCTCATAGATGTGATCGGAGCTGTTGCTGCTTGTCTGACCTTACTTTGTGTCCAGATTCCTTCTCTTCAAAAAACGAAAGTTCTTCCAGATTTCAAAAAAGAACTGACGGAATGTTGGCATACCTTGCGGCGTACAATGGGCATTTTGCCTTTATTCGTATGCTTTACGCTGGTGACTTTTGTCCTTATGCCTGTTTTTACGTTATTTCCTTTTATGACGCTTCTGCATTTCAACGGAAACATTTTGCAAATGGGAGTTGTGGAAATGGGTTGGGGCTCAGGGGCATTGTTGGGCGGTTTAGTACTTGCCTGTAAGGCTTTGAAAAGCAAGCAAACATTAGTGATGCATACGGCTTATGTGATATTGGGATTGTATCTGATTAGCGCCAGTTATTTACCATCAAGCGCATTTATAGGTTTTGTTTGCCTAACATTTACAGGAGGCATAGCCTATTCCATTTACCATGCGCTTTTCATCGCTATTATTCAGCAGAACTTGGCTTCGGACATGCTTGGACGGACTTTTTCTCTCATCTTTAGTTTGAGTACCTTTCCATCAATGCTGGGTATCGTAGCTTCAGGATATTGGGTGGAAGCATGGGGTATCACATCCGTCTTTATGATCAGCGGATGGGTTATCTTTCTGATTGGAGTGGGTGCAAATTTTATTTCTTCAATCAAGCAGTTGGATAATTACGCATAGTATTATTTATTAAAGAATTATTATATGACAAAGAAAGAACACACTACGATTACAGAGTTATTTCAAGTTTTGGACTTGTTGGAAAGCCTGGACATGCAGTTTTGGTTGGATGGAGGCTGGGGAGTGGATGTCTTGTACGGACAGCAAACCCGCTTGCATAGAGATATTGACATTGATTTTGATGCCAATTATACAGACCAACTCCTTGATCTTTTGCAGGAGAGAGGATATCAAATTGAAACAAATTGGTTGCCCACCCGTATGGAACTGTATAGCAAAGAATTAGGCTATATTGATATCCATCCTTTTGTCTTGAATGCGGACGGCACTTCCAAACAAGCCGACTTGGATGGAGGCTGGTATGAATTTCAACCGGACTATTTTGGAACAGCAGTCTTTGAAGGCAGAAGCATCCCTTGCATTTCTGCAAAAGGGCAACAAGTATTCCATTCGGGCTACGATTTAAGAGAGAAGGATATTCACGATTTATCTATAATTAAACAATGTATAACAACAATGAGCCTAACAATTAGATAAGAACAAGAAAATGACAGAAAAACAAATTGTCTGGTATATCTTACTTACAGAAGTAAAGATAGACAGTGACACCCAGTCTGTCACATCCCTGAGTGTAGCTCCATTGGCAGTCTTGCCGGAATTCCAGCGTAAGGGAATTGGGGGGGATGTTGATTCAGTAAGCCCATCAGAGGGCAGCACTTTTGGGTTACGGCACAGCAGTCGTATTGGGGCATAAAGAGTATTATCCTCGATTTGGCTATCGCAAGGCTATCGATTTAGGAATTGAATTTCCTTTCGAAGTCTCTCATGAATATTGCATGGTGGCTGAATTAATACCTGGAGCTACTGAGAATGTGAAAGGTATGGTTTGTTATCCAACTGACTTTAAATAGTTTAACAAGTAAAATTCATTATATAACTCGGACTGGGTATTTCAATTTCCCAGTCCGTATTCTGATAGTACTTATTCAATTGGAAGATTGTGTTGCTTCAAGAATGAAAGTTTATCCCAATACCCTCTTTGAAAGACGATTTTGTTATCTTTTACATGAAAAAATCCGCATCCACGAAGTCCAAGAGAGTCTTTCCATTCCATGATAGCCCATTCGCCATCTTCAAAAATATTTTCCACCATACAAACCATTTTAGCAGTGGCAAATTCATTCACAAACATTTTGTAGATTGATTCTTTACCTATTATTGGTTCGTTTGCGACTTGATGATTTACTGCATTAGTAGCATACAGCTCTGCTATATGATAAGCATCTGCTTTGTTAAAGCAATCTATCCATTTTTCCAAAACTTCTTTAGGCTTCATTTTTTATAAATTCTTAGGATTTTGATTCTGTAATAAAAACAATCTGTTTGGATGCATAGATACTTGATTTTATTAATAATAGGCTATTCTATATTCTAAATCCTCTGGATTTTTGCTCTCTCTGCACCGAGTTACGTAGATTCTGCTGTAACTTTTCCCATTGTTCCTTAAACCATTGTACTATGGGTTGTCGGTTTATGGTCAGCATAAGCTTACCACTATCCATCGGATGTTTCTCAACCCTAAAAATATCATTCTTGATGTCAAATTTCCACCTGTGTTCTTCGGAATAAATTTTGCCACTACATTGTATGGATTCTTTCTTTGTCAAGAGGTTTTCTATCATGTCTTTGGTAAACCCGATAACAGCGCATAATTTTTCCATTCTCAACATCTCTTTGAACATGGGAAACCATTTGTGGGCTTTTTCAAGCAAGGTGCTCAATCGTGATATTTCCTTGTCTTTGGCTTCAAGTTCTTGATTATGTATTCTTTGAAGATTACGAATTTGTCTGCTATGCTGTTCCTGTATTTGTTGTATCTGAATTTTTAATTCATCAGTAGCTTTGTCCCGTTTGGTAATTTCCTGATGTAGCTGCTCGATGTGATGTTCCAGTTCTTTCAGCTTACCGCTTCCGAAAAGAGAACCTACACCGCTTGCTATGGCGGTAGCAGCATTGGTGGCTGTTTTCTTTAGTTTGTCCGTGCGTATCTCTGCTTTTACCTGTTTGAGTTCCTGTTCGGCAAGGCTTACTTGTTGTTCCTTGTGTCGCTTGGTTTCCTCTATACGTTGCAGTTCGGCTTTCTGCTTCTCAATGATGAAATCATTTCGTTCCAGATGCTCTTTACCTGTGACAGCTTTTGCCTGTCCACGTTCCATCAGGAGAATATCGGAAGCAAGGGTCTGCATGGTTGCCATATCCTCGTCATTGAGCTTTCGGCTCTTTCCAGTTTCATGGTTCATCCAGTCGAATACGACATGAGCATGATAATTTGGTTTGAACCATCTGTTACCGACTTGGAAGCTCTCCTTGTCTTCTGCTTCCGGCTGACCGTTCAGCCAATGCCCTTCGTCTTTATGCAGGAAAATCTGTAGCGGAGTGATGCCCCAGCGTCTTTGGCACTCTTCACCGAATTTGCGTACATCAGCCAGTGTGGTGTCCGGTCTGATAAGCAATACTCCTTCACGGATGGG
Source organism: Bacteroidales bacterium Phil6 (assembly GCA_002633315.1). Classification (GTDB taxonomy): domain Bacteria; phylum Bacteroidota; class Bacteroidia; order Bacteroidales; family F082; genus Limimorpha; species Limimorpha avicola. The sequence goes on along the minus strand of NWBN01000007.1, from coordinate 488 downwards.
TGAGCATCCCGCCACCTTGATAATCTTTCCATTCTTTCCCTTGCGTTCCCTTTCCTTTTCCTGCATGGCACGTCCGGTCTTTTCCTTGACCATTTGCTTGATATTGTCATAATGAGTTCGCAGTTCGGGAGTGCCGAAGTCGGGATTTATCCACTGTTCGTTATCGGTGGAAAGTTCGGGAACGACATAGATTCTGGACTCCCCGATATTACGCATATACTCGGCAGTCCTTCGGTTGTGTGCCTCGCTCGATGCGATGTTGCAAGGCTTGATATGTATGCTTGATTTTGTTGCCATAGCTTCTTTCCTTTGTTTACAATTGATTTACTTTGCTCGCTTTCGCAGAGGGGTTCTTAGGGGTAACCCATAAGCGGAGATTGCAAAGAGAGGGTCACTCTTTGCTCGGGGTTCTCAGGGGTGAAACGCCCTGAGTGGGTCATTAGGGCAAAGCCCTAATCCCCTCGGGAGAGCCCACAACTACGAAAGCG
>NWBN01000006.1 GCA_002633315.1 Bacteroidales bacterium Phil6 | reverse complement strand
AGAGACATAAGATCAGAATAGAGATAAGAACCCACCGAAAGTCACAGTAGTGACAGAGGGCAACTCCGCCCGAGATAAGACAAGAAATAAATAATAAGAAGAGATGAAGATATTAGTAACCGGAGCAAAAGGCTTCGTAGGGAAGAATCTGTGTGCACAGTTGAGAAACATACAGGAAGGCAAGGCAAGGTATTACGGGGACGTAAAGATAGAAGAGGTGTATGAATATGATATTGAATCAAGAGAGGAAGAGTTGGAAACATATTGTAAGAATGCTGATTTTGTTTTCAATCTTGCCGGGGTGAACCGTCCCAAGGATCCAAAAGAGTTCATGGAAGGTAATTTCGGATTTGCGACAGAGCTTCTTGATAAGTTAAAAGAATATAATAATATCTGTCCTGTAATGCTGTCGAGTTCAATACAGGCGACGCTTGTCGGAAGATATGCTGAAGGAGATTACGGAAAGAGTAAGAAAGCAGGAGAGGATTTGTTTTTCAGATATTCCGAAGAGACGGGAGCAAAAGTGTTGGTGTACCGTTTCCCCAACCTGTTCGGCAAATGGTGCAGACCAAACTACAACAGTGTAGTTGCGACATTTTGTCATAACATGGCAAACGGATTGCCGATACAGGTGAATGATCGTACGACGGAATTGGAGTTACTGTATATAGATGACCTGGTTGACGAGATGATATCAGCGTTGAAAGGAGAGGAGCATCATTGTGAGTTTGAAGGAATAGAGACAGTAATGAAAGAAGGAGGTAGATATTGTGCAGTACCGACGACATACAAGGCAACTCTTGGAGAGATAGTGAAATTGTTGGAAGAATTTCGAAGCCAGCCTGAGACATTGATGATCCCTGAAATACCGGATAACAGTTTTGCGAAGAAACTGTATTCGACATATTTGTCATATCTACCTAAAGATAAGATAAAATATTCATTGAGAATGAATGAAGATGCGAGAGGTTCATTTACAGAACTGTTGAGAAGCCGGAACAACGGACAGGTGTCGGTAAATATTTCGAGACCAGGGATAACGAAAGGACAGCACTGGCACAACAGTAAGTGGGAGTTTTTTATAGTGGTTAGCGGTCATGCGCTGATACAGGAGCGTAAGATCGACACTGGTGATGTCATCGAGTTCGAGGTTAGCGGAGAAAAAATCGAGGCGGTGCACATGTTGCCTGGCTACACGCACAATATAATAAACCTGTCGGAAGAGAAAGATTTGGTGACAGTGATGTGGGCTAACGAGACATTTGATCCGGACAGGGCAGACACATATTATGAACCGGTGGAATAAAGAGAAAGAGATGGAACAGAAAATGGAAGAGAATAAGGAAGTGAAGTTTGCCGGGAACGGCAGACTGAAATTGTTGATAATAGTAGGAACTCGTCCTGAGATAATAAGATTGGCGGCAGTAATCAACAAATGCCGTATATATTTTGATACTATATTGGCACATACGGGACAAAATTACGACTATAATCTCAATGGTGTATTTTTCAAGGATTTGAAGTTGAAGGCCCCGGAGGTATATATGGATGCTGTGGGAGAAGACCTTGGAGCAACGATGGGTAACATAATAGACAAGAGTTACAAGTTGATGGTAAAGATAAGACCGGATGCCGTATTGGTATTGGGAGACACTAATTCGTGTCTTAGTGTGATAGGGGCTAAAAGGCTGCATATCCCGATATTTCACATGGAGGCGGGAAACCGCTGTTTTGATGAATGTCTTCCAGAGGAGACGAATCGCAGGATAGTGGATATAATATCGGATGTGAATATATGTTATTCAGAGCATGCGAGGAGGTATCTGAACGCATCGGGAGTAGCCAAAGAGAGGACATACGTCAGCGGGTCGCCGATGGCCGAAGTCTTACATGAGAATCTTGAAGAGATAGAGAGGTCTGATATACATGAGAGATTGGGATTGGAGAAAGGAAAATATATTCTGTTATCAGCACACAGGGAAGAGAACATAGATACGGAAAAGAATTTTGTGTCGCTTTTCACAGCCATAAACAAGATGGCGGAAAAGTATGACATGCCTATATTGTACAGTTGTCATCCGCGTTCGCGGAAACGTTTGGAAGATAGTGGATTCAAATTGGACAGAAGAGTGATACAGCATGAGCCGTTGGGATTTCATGACTACAATTGTCTGCAGATGAATGCATTTGCAGTAGTATCTGATTCAGGGACACTACCGGAGGAGAGTAGTTTTTTCACAAGTATAGGACATGATTTTCCTGCAGTATGTATAAGGACGAGTACCGAGCGTCCGGAAGCATTGGACAAAGGATGTTTTATTTTGGCAGGAATAGACGAAGAGTCGTTATTACAGGCAGTAGAGACAGCTGTGGAGATGGTAAAGAACGGAGACAACGGAATACCGGTCCCGAACTACACAGATGAAAATATATCCACGAAGGTTGTCAAACTCATTCAGAGTTACACAGGAGTGGTAAATAAGATGGTTTGGAGAAAGTTTTAAAAAACAGGTAATGTATAATACGAAAAGAATATTAATCGTTACAGCAGTTTTTCCTCCCGAACCGGTTGTGTCAGCTCAAATTTCTTATGATTTGGCAACAGAGTTATCAAAAAAGTATAATGTTACCGTTTTATGTCCACCTCCAACACGACCTAATGGAAAAAAATTCAATAAAAGAGTTAATAATACAAATCCTTTCAATATAATCGTAGTTGAAAGTTATACACATCCTGAATCTGATTTTATTGGAAGAATGAGAGAAAGTTGGGACTTTGGAAGAAAAACTGTAAAATATATAAGAACATATCATCAGGAAATAGAATGCATTTATATTAATACATGGCCAATATTTGCACAGTATCTGGCATTAGATATTGCAAAAAAATACAATATACCGATAATTGTTCATATTCAAGATATATATCCTGAATCAATGTTATCAAGGCTTGGTTTTATTGGAAAAGTGATAGCAAAACCATTTCTTGTTTTAGACAAACTAAAGATGTCTCAAGCTACGTATATTTTTGCTATTTCAGAAAAAATGAAACAGTATATTTCAAAAAGTAGAGATATTAATGTTTCAAAAATAAAAACGATACGGAATTGGCAAAATGAATCCTTATTTAAGGAAAAGCATTATTGCAGGAATTTAAAGTCAAATAAATTTACATTTATGTTTGCAGGGAGCATTAGTCCTGCAGCAAATGTACCATTCGTCATAAAATCATTTATTCATGCTAATTTGAATAATGTACGTTTAATAATAGCCGGAGATGGTTCTGACAAAGATAAATGTTTAGCTATTGCAGCCCAATATCCTTATTTAGATATTACATTTTGTTCGATAACTCCGGAAACAGTTTATACCGTACAAAAAGAAGCTGATGTACTTATATTATCTTTAAAAAAAGGAATTGGATATACAGCAAGTCCTTCAAAACTGCCGGCTTATATGTTCTCGTCAAAGCCTGTATTAGCAGTTGTTGACAAAGAATCTGATGTAGAATATATAATTAATGAAAGTAATTGCGGATGGATTTGTGAGGCAGAAAATGAAGATGAATTGATTGATAATATGACTTATATAACACAACTTTCTAATGAATTATTAATTGAAAAGGGTGTTTCTGCCAGGAAGTATGCACTTACTCATTTTACAAAGGATATCAATTTAAAATTGATGATGGATACTGTTAATTCACTATGTAATAATGGTTGAGATAAAATTAGTAGAGAAGAAAGATTTGCCTGATGTAGTATCTATACATAAAGACGCATTTAGAAATTTCTTTCTTACAGAATTAGGAGATAATTTCTTGAAGTTGTATTATAAATCGGTTTTAAAACACAAATCAGGTGTTTTATTAGGTTATTTTATTGATAATAAAATCGTTGGATTTTGTGCTGCTACTACATTATCGCGTGCTTTTCATAGAAATCTTGTTTTAGATAATTTTGTGGAATTTTTTTATGCAGGTATTGCGATATTTTTTAGTAAACCTAAAGCGCTTGTCCGTTTATTAAAGAATTTCACTAAAAATGATCCATCTATAAACGATACAGGTAATTATGCAGAATTATTATCTATAGGAGTCTCGTCTAAAATTCAAGGATCTGGAATAGGTAAGGCTTTGTTATCTAATTTGGAAGATATAATGTCTTCAAGGGATTGTCATTTCTTGTCATTGACTACAGATTTTGACGACAACGAAAAAGCAATAGGATTTTATAAAAGAATGGGTTATGATATAATGTATGATTTTGTAGCCTATCCAGAAAGACATATGTACAGATTAATTAAAAATATACAACTCGTATGAACATGAGAAAAATTCCTTTCTCTCCACCAGATATGACGGAGTCGGAAGTTATTGAAGTGTCTGAGGCTTTACGTTCCGGCTGGATAACAACCGGCCCGAGAACAAAAGAGTTTGAAAAACTTATTTCAATGTGTTGTCAGACAGAAAAGTCGGTTTGTCTGAATTCTGCGACAGCATGTATGGAACTTATCTTGCGTGTGTTGGGCGTAGGACCTGGTGATGAGGTGATAACAAGTGCTTACACTTATACAGCGACAGCAAGTGTGACATGTCATGTTGGAGCTAAAGTTGTCATGGTAGATACTGCGCCTGACTCGTTCGAGATGGATTATGAGAAATTGGTTGATGCAATAACAGAACATACTAAAGTTGTCATGCCTGTAGATTTGGGCGGAGTGGTATGTGATTATGATAAGATTTTTGCTGCAGTAGAGAATAAAAGACATCTGTTTAAACCGGCTAATGACATACAAAAAGCAATAGGACGTGTGGTGGTATTGGCAGATGCTGCTCATGCTTTCGGAGCGCAATGGCATGGTAAGATGTGTGGCGAGATAGCAGACTTTACGTCATTTTCATTTCATGCAGTAAAGAATCTCACAACAGCCGAAGGAGGGGCTTTGACTTGGAGACCAATTAAAGGGATGGACAATGAATGGCTTTATAAACAGTTTCAACTTTTGTCACTTCATGGGCAAAATAAAGATGCGCTTGCCAAAACAAAACTTGGTGCATGGGAATATGACATTATTGCTCCAAATTATAAATGTAACATGACGGATATCATGGCTGCTATAGGTCTTGCACAGTTGAAACGCTATCCGGAAATGTTGCGTCGTCGCCGTTTAATAATAGAAAGATATAATGATGCTTTGAAAGATTGCAATGTACAGGTGCTTAATCATTATGGCGAAGACCATAGTTCGAGCGGACATCTTTATTTGGTGAGACTTTTGGGAAAAGACTGTGAGTGTCGTAATAATGTTATTGAAAAGATGGCAGAACGTGGAATAGCTTGCAATGTGCATTACAAGCCTCTTCCGATGATGACAGCATATAAAGCTCTTGGCTTTGACATAAATGATTATCCGAATGCATATAATCAATATAGAAATGAGGTAACACTCCCGCTTCACACATGTTTGTCTGATGAAGATGTAGAGTATGTAATAACAAACTTTAAGGAAATTATCACAACTTTATAAAATCGAATAATTTGAAACGTATTTTTGACATTGTGGCAAGTGGTTTCGGATTACTTGTACTAAGTCCGATATTTCTTATATTGTCAATATGGATAAAAATAGATTCTCCCGGTCCGGTGTTTTATAAACAGATGCGAGTAGGACGGAATAATAAAGATTTTAAATTGTATAAGTTTCGTTCTATGCGGGTTGGCTCGGATAAAAAAGGTTTGATAACGATAGGTGGTCATGATCCGAGAATAACGAAGTCGGGATATTTTATTCGTAAGTATAAACTTGACGAGTTTCCTCAACTGATAAATGTATTTATAGGAGAAATGAGTTTGGTAGGACCTCGTCCTGAGGTGAGAAAATATGTGGAAATGTACACTGAGGAACAAATGCATGTTTTGGATGTGCGTCCAGGAATCACCGACTTGGCGTCAATTAGATATCGTAATGAGAATGAATTACTGGAAAAAGTCGAAAATCCTGACAAATATTATGTCGAGGTAATAATGCAGGATAAGTTGAGTATTAATTTGGAATACGTTGAGAAATGTTCATTTTGGTTTGATGTGGAATTGATTTTTAAGACATTTTGGGAAATTATCACAAAATAATCTTGTAATGTTTATATGTTGATAGACAATAATTTGTTGGATGAAATAACTGCCAAAGCGAGGGAATCGTAGCGTCTGAGGATGAATTATAACTTGCATGAGTCGTATGAGTCCAAAGCATAGAGATTGTTTAATGCTTTGGAACCCGGAACGGTAATGCCGATACACAGACATAGACATTCAGCGGAGACATATATGTTGTTGAGAGGCAGGATAGATGAAATGTTTTATGGAGAAATCGGAGAAGAGACACAACGTTATGAGCTTGATACTACAATAGGTAATTATGGGGTGCATATACCTAAAGGACAATGGCATTCTTTAGAAGTTAAAGAATCATCGGTTATTTTCTCTGTAAAAGAAGGACCATATAAGCCATTTGAACCGGAAGATATGTTGTATTGAGTTTATATATGAATGTATTAATGGGAGAGATATTGAAATGTAATTGCGGGGATATGAATATTCTCGCAATTTTTTTGTTGAATGAAGATGAAAAGGCAATATGCAGTTTGATAGTATTTATGAATCAATATTAGAAAGAAACAAGATAAATTGATGAAAAGAGAAAGGATATATCTGTGTTTGGCTCATCTGTCCGGAAAGGAACAGAAATTTATTAGTGAGGCGTTGAATACAAACTGGGTGGTGCCCATAGGTCCCAATGTGGACGCTTTTGAGGCAGACCTTGAGGCTTTTGTAGGAGATGGCAGGAAAGTGGTGGCGTTGGCGTCCGGGACGGCGGCATTGCATCTTGCATTGGTGGCAAGCGGAGTAGGAGAAGGAGATGAGGTCTTGGCACAGACATTTTCATTTTGCGCATCGTCAAATCCGATAAAATATGTAGGAGCGAGACCTGTATTTATAGACAGTGAGAAAGAGACATGGAATATATCATCAGAATTGTTGGAAGAGGCGATAAGGGAAAGGGAGAGGAAGACAGGCAGGAGACCTAAGGCAGCAGTGATAGTGGACATTTACGGCATGCCGGCAAAGATGAAAGAGATAGTGGAGATATGCGACAGATATGGAGTGATAATGATAGAAGATGCGGCAAATGCCATGGGTTCGAGATATGAAGGTCGGATGTGCGGCACCTTCGGGAGATACGGAGTGTTGTCGTTCAACGGGAACAAGATGATAACGACATCGGGAGGAGGAGCGTTGATATGCAGAGACGAAGAGGCTAAGAGAGAGATAATGTTTTATGCCACGCAGGCGAGGGAGGCGTACCCGTATTATCAGCACGAGAAGATAGGATACAACTACCGAATGTCGAATATATGTGCCGGGATAGGGAGGGGACAGATGACGGTAGCGGAAGAGCATATAGAGCATCATAAGAAGGTGTGTCGGTTGTACCGTGAGTTGCTTGAGGAAGTGGAAGGGATTAAGTTGCATGAGAATCCGGATGAGAGGTATGATAGCAATTATTGGTTGAGTACGATAACGATGGAAGAGGGAGTGAGAGTGAAGGGAGAGGAGAGGGCATACGGGGAGAAGGTGGAAGGAGCAGTGGGAGGAGCGGCCGGAGTGGTGCATGAAGGAGGAGGGCTACATACGGAATGTGAGCCAAACAGGAATGTGGAGGCGATGAGGATGGCGTTGGATGAGGCAGGGATAGAGTCGAGGCCGTTGTGGAAGCCAATGCACAGACAGCCGGTATATGCCAAGATGCCGTCGTACGTAAACGGAGTGAGTGAGGAGTTGTTCCGGAAGGGGTTGTGTCTGCCGAGCGGACCGTATGTGAGAGAAGAGGATGTGAGATACATAGTGGAAAACATCAAGGCGAATATAATAAGGTAGAAGATAGATAGTATATGATAGAAAGAAGCCGCACCGGCATGGGTTACAATGGCCATGCCGGTGCGGCTGTTTTTTTGACTTTGACAAAACCTCATCCGTTTTTAGAAGTTCTTCACATGCAACTGATAGATAACAGCTTACAAAGTGATGTTCCCTTAGACTGTCGAAGTCGGGAAAGTTTTTGTCAGTTTGTCTTTGTTATGCTGCCAAGCCGCTCACCCATCAGAATATGGTCCCAACCGCCGTTGCTGTTTTCCTCTATATCGAGTTGGAAGTTTGCACCTTCTTGGAATACCAGCACGAAGTCGGAGCCTCCGAAGAGGAAATAACCAAGCATATCGCCTTTTTCCACACGGTCGCCTACTTTGAGGTTTGGTTCAAAGTTTACCGAGGCCACCTGCGACATGCCAATAGGCATCACTGCTACCAAACCGTATTCGTCGGTCTCCACTATTGCCAAGCCCCTGGTTTCTATGCTTTGCCAGCCCGGTTCTTCGCAATCGACGATATATTGTTGTTTATCGGCATCCCAATGGATATAGCCGCCAAGTGCGTCGTCGCCAGGAATAACTTTTAGTTCTTTCAGTATCCCACCTACAGGAAAGTGGTAGCGGTGATAGTCGAACACATCGAGAAACACATGGTAAAAGGTACCTCCTGCAAAAGCATCTGCGTATTCGCTGTCAGGGCCGATAAGTGTGCGTATTGAATTGAACTCACGCGATTTGATAGTCACTTTCCCATTATTTTCCAAGTAAGAGTCATTATCTATGTGCCATACGCCTTGCGGAACACCATCGCAAGGGGATACAACTACAGAAGCATCATCGGGCGAAGCGATAGGACGTTTCTCCGGCGATGAGAGGTGGCGGCAGAAAAAGTCGTTGAACGAATTCCAGTTGGCTGAAGGTTCGTAGTCTTCCATCCGAAGTTCCGGTTGAGCCATCACAAGATCGACATATTCTTGACTCCACGATTGCGGAGAGGAAAGGAAGTTGCCCCACGATTTACAGTAGTTTACGAGCCAGCTGCGGTAAGGCTCCACATATTGCACCGAAGCCGTGAAAAGGTTCTGTCCTTGAAGTGATTCCAACTCCATAGTATTGATGAAATAGCAGTAGCATAAAGCCTGGTTCATCTTGCCGCCAAGTGTTTGTTGTCCGGCGCAATTTGTCATCACATCCCAAGGCATGGCAGTTTGCGAGAAATCAACGAAGTCGTAAAACTTTTCAAGGCTTTGTGCCGGATTGGTCTCCGGATCAGGATTGATATCCTTGGCTTTGTCAATAGCTTCCTCCAACAACGACTTGAGATTCGAGTTGTTATCCACCAAAGACACCAACATCTGGGTTGTCTCATTGTATTTGTTGTTTGCCTGTTCATTCTTCTCCTTGCATGAAACGAACAAAGTTAATGCCGCTGCCACCGACAACAGTAGTAAATGATTAAAAACACATCTTTTCATATAGATTTTTTTACTTGAGTATTAAAAACGCAAAGTTACAAATAAACGTGAAATCAAGGCAACAATGGCAGTATTATTTTTGAAATCGTAATAAGTTATGTTGTGAAGAAAAGAGGGCTTTGCGAGTATGTTTTAATACTATGGAATTTAATATATTCGTCTCATGACCTCGTCAAGGTGTGCCATCCGGATTTATAGTCGAAAGGTTTGATGTTAGGCTTGCGGCATGGCAAACTCTCATTTTTCAAGAAAAATCTACCTTTGTCCGATGTAAAACAAAATGCAAAAATTTATTAATACATCCATTCCAACATAAGCATAACCAATTCCCATCCCAAAGAAAACTTAAGCGCATAAGGTTTCCGGCAGGAAAATGCAAGTGTACCTGTTTGGTCTCAAGTCGCTCGACAATCAGTTGTCGTCATTACTCTCTATTTGTATTTTTGTGACGGATTCCACTGCCACCCATTCTTCATCATTGGAGTATCGAAAAAAATCGGTAGAGAAACAGACCTCAAGGATAAAATACAAGGGATATCGTTATTAACATAATACATTTACTTTAACGCAAGCAGTTGAACGAGAAGTACCATTCGCATCTTACAGTTATTGTACACTACAGTCACCACCATAAAAATTGAATTGCCAATTAAAAAGAATATTTTCGCAAAAACGATGCTAATGCCCCGCTATCAACTAATCCAAAATTTTTCGAGGAGGATTTCCGGGTGACGCTTTGACGAAGTCAAGAATAAATGCCTGAAATCCAAAGTTTTTTATTTTAGCTCTCAAAAAAATAAAAAAACAGAACAACATACTATAATTTATTGTAAATTTGTAGTCAGATTCTTAGAAAATTGATTTTTTGAGAACCGAAAAGAATATTTGTTAAAAAAATAAAAGCAACATGGAAAAGACAACACATTATTCTCCGGTCGAGAAACATTTCCTGGCACAAGAAAAACCACATCTGTTTACAACGCAAATTCCTTATATCACTGTTGAAAACTTTCCTAAATTAGGACTTTTGACGGCTTTGCGTTTTATTGAATGGGTCTCTGAAAATCCCAATGGAGTCATTAGTTTACCTACAGGAAAAACCCCTGAATATTTTATTACCTGGGTAAAAAATATCATGCAGAATTGGGATACTCCGGAAGGAGAGAAATTTAGAAAGGAAAATGGTCTTACTGTAGAAAAGAAACCGGATTTCTCAAATCTTCGTTTTGTACAGATCGATGAATTTTATCCGATCTCGCCCGAGCAACACAATAGTTTTTACAACTACGACATGAAATTTTACATAGATGGCTTCGGCTTGGACAAGTCAAAAGGCTTGTTTATCAACTGTGCCGAAATACCTCTTGCCGATGGAAAAAAATTTACTGAAGTTTTTCCTGACGGAAAAGTCGATTTGTCGTTGCGATATCGTGAAACAAAGACGGAAATGGAAAGAATTCAACAGCGCTCGATTTTCATGATTGACAATTGGTGTACAGATTATGAGAATAAAATTCGTGAGATGGGCGGAATAGGCTTCTTCTTGGGCGGCATTGGTCCTGACGGGCATATTGCATTCAATGTGCGTGGCAGTGATCACTATTCTACTACTCGTCTTACCGACACTAATTTCGAGACTCAGGCTGTTGCGGCCGGCGACCTTGGCGGAATCGAGGTGTCGCGTTTCAAACCCGTTATCACGATAGGTTTGGGTACAATAACGTACAACCCTGATGTCGTCGCCATTATTTTTGCTGCCGGTGAAGCAAAGGCCCCGATGATTGCTGATGCCTTGGAAAAAGAACCTTCTAATCTTTATCCGGCCTCGTGCCTGGCTAAACTGTCGAATGCTCGTTTCTATCTCACCTCCGGCGCTGCATCAATGCTGAAGGATTCTATATACCGTTATTATTTGGATACTCCATGGAATCAAAGTAAAACCGACAGGGCTGTTATAGAATTGTGTAACAAAATCAATACTTTTGGCGATAAATTGCAGATTCGGGATTTACAGAATGATGAATATTGCAAGATGATTCCTAATTTGAATGAAAATACTGTGAAAACTGTTGTCGATTCAGTAATTTCAAAAATAGATAAAGGCACTGCTTCTTTGAAAAATGAGGTCTTCTATCATACCGGTCCTCATCATGATGACATCCTTTTGGGTCTGTTGCCTCATATCCACCGGTTGTCACGTGACGAAAGCAATAAATCGCATTTTTCTATCATGACTTCCGGATTCAATGCCGTTACCAATTCGTTTTTAATAAATGTTTTAAATGATGTCCTTTACTTTTTGGACAGAGGTGAGATTCAGATGGTGAATTACCCGAATTTCTTTACCGAAGGATATAAACTCAAAAAAGATAAGGATGTTTATCATTATTTGATAAAAATTGCATCCGGACAAGCTGAAGAGTTGCGGCGTGGATTCTCTCATCGCATAGTCCGCGATTTCGTGGAGATTTGGGGTGTCGGCAGTATTGAGGAACTTCGCTCCAAGATTATCGAAATTCGTCAAATAACTCTCGATAGTTATGATGGAGAGAAGATGCAGCCTGATATACAGAAACTTAAAGGAATGATTAGAGAGTTCGAAGAAGAGTTGGTTTGGGCATTCTTTGGCATCACAAGCGATAATGTTCATCATTTGCGCTTGGGTTTCTATAAAGGCGATATCTTCACTGAAAGACCGAATCGTGATCGTGACGTAATGCCAATCTTAGAGGAGCTCCGCAGTATTAAACCTACAATTATATCACTTGCGTTCGACCCCGAAGGTAGCGGTCCCGACACTCATTACAAGGTCTTGCAGGCAATAGCAGAAGCTATCAGAATATGGAAGGAAGAAGCCGACCTCTCGAAGTTGAGAATTTGGGGTTACCGTAATGTCTGGTACAAATTCCTTCCAAACGAAGCTACACATATAGTTCCTGTCTCGCTTAACGCTATTGCAGTGATGAAGAATACTTTCGAGAGTTGTTATCTTAGTCAGGTAGATGCTTCGTTCCCAAGTTATAAGTTGGACGGCAAGTTCTGCGATTTGGCAAAAAATACTTGGGTCGAACAATTGAAGAATATTCAATTGCTCTTAGGTAAGCCTTATTTCTTCCAGAACGAGAGCCCGAGATTGCGTACAACTCACGGATTGCTCTATTTCAAAGAAATGGACGTGACAGAATTTCTGTCTTTGGCAAGAGAATTGGAGAAATCAATGGTTTTATGAAATAAATAATATATTGTACTCCAAAAATTTCATGTTTTGCTTTTTGGAGTACAATTATAAGTAAAATACTTTGTTTTTAGGCCGTTCTGCTTATTTGGGATGGCAATAAAGGAAGTTATAATTGTGGGGATATATATTCTCACAATTTTCTTTGACAAAAAATGATGATGAAGTTTTTTTTGTCATTGTTGTCCGGCAAGAATTGTTCTATGGAATCTATATAAAAGATAATAACTTTAGATACCAATATCATATTGTCAATGTATTGTGGAGGCGTCATATCATGGCGTCTTTACATTTATTAATATACTGTATTTATTGATATATGATAAATATTGATTATCAATATAAAAAAACATCAGTTGTTTTGAAATGCAGGCATGTAAGTTTGACTCGAAACATTATAAAGAAACTCAAAAGTTTTGCCGGACACATATAAAAAATAACCGCCCGAATGTTTTCAGGCGGCTGAAAAAGGATTATTTGAAGATTTTATAGTGTGTTCAAATCAAAGAAACTAATCTTATTGCCATTGACATTACATAATATGTTGTCATAAATACAGGCAGTACCTGTTATATCAATTACTGCAATTTCCGTGCCATTTTTGTCTGTAAGGACCATGGAAATGCCTCTTTGGTACATTTTGTATTTGTTGCTTTTAAAAGTTTCAGGATTGACAAGTCCGTATTGTATTTTTACTTTTTTGTCTTGTTCTATTTTCATGTTGTCTCCCGTAAGATATTTGAATACATCTTCCGACAATTCTAAAAATTTGGTGTCTTTATATGTCTTGACGATGAGATTGTTGCCTATGAAATAACATCTGTTACCCAAGTCGTTGGGCAAATATCTTTTTTCTTCTGTCACTTTACCGTTGGCAATATTTACGGAACGCATTCCGTCGGCGCAAAACAGTATCAAGTTATCTTCCGTATTGGCAAAACCGTATATCATGTCGCTTTTGTTCTCGCTCGGGATGAAATAAATTTGATTTCCTGTTGTGATATCGAAGGCGGCAATGAAAGGGCTTCCGTATTGTACCGCTTCGCCGCTCGCCTTATAGGCAAGACCTTTGTTTATCATCAGCAGTTTTTCATCCTTTATTAGCAGAGAGGAGTTGCTTGTCATGTCGGAAGGGAGTTCGGCGGTCCACAATACAGTACCGTTCATGTCGAAGCAACTGAGTTTGTCGCTGTAGGCATAATAAATCCTGTTGTTGTCAATGAGAACATCGGAAGACAGGTTCGTGATTACCTTCAGGTCGGCACTTGTCACTGCATTGCCGCGTTTTTTGCCGAATATGGAATAGTCGGTGTTTTGTGTCATTGCATCGAAGTCCCAGCCGCTGCCGTCTTTTATATTGATATAATGCAGTCCTGATACCGGAACCAATAATGTCTCGTTGTCTATCTTGATATAATCATTCAAACGAAAGTCGTTGTTCATCTTTCTTCTCCATAATGTCTTTCCCGTAGATAGATCTACTGCTGCAATTACATGGCGTTTGGTATCAACATAACCTATTGCAATGTTGTTTTCATTGTCGAAATATTCCACTCTTATTTTGCTGCTCCATATTTTCTCACCTGTTTTTATATCCAATCTGTAGGATTTGTTATTATTGTAACATATTACTATGTCGTTTGACATTTTTACTGAAGGGTTGGAAAACTTGTGGTTACTTACCCATCGGAATTCACTATCATTAATGTTGAACATTCCTATATGGCAGGTATGTTTGAGACCGGTTTTCCCAATAGAGCCGTTGTCGAGTTTCAATAAAATGTCTCCGTTTTCAGTGTTGAATTCGGCTTCTTTTATCGTCTCCGCAAATATATATGCCTCGGCTTTGATATCTTTGTTCGTTGTATAATTTCTTCCTATTGTAATATCTTGTTTATCAATTATTTCAATTTGACAGAAAGAAGATAATGTTGATAATACAATCATTAGTGATAAAATATATTTTTTCATAATAAGATATTTAGGTTGTGATTATCTTTACAATTAATTAAGCAATAATTGTGCCGTATTTTTAAAATGATAATATTTATAATATTATAATGATTTACGTTACAAAACCATAATAAGGTCAATATTGGATAATAGCCAATTATATAGTTGATAATGAATATCTATATCATATATCAGTAAGGAAAAGCACAATTTGTTTAATACCAGTAGCACCTGTGATGACTTCGTTGTCAATGGCTCTGCTTCTGTTGGGACCGCTTATTATGGTGACATTCGACGGATTGTTGCCATGATATTTGTTTTTTATAAATAAAGAGGCTTCTTTCATGTTATGCACTATCTGCTGAGGTGTGGCAAAGACAAGCAGGCTGTCAGCCATGGCGTATGACTGCAATGACCCGGCATCGCTGTTCGACAAAACGATACTGCCGGTCTGCGCTATCAGGCATTCACAACTCGTCAGCGAGATGATATTCTCTCCTTTCTTGAGCATGTTGACATTGAAATCTATTTCATATTCTTTGAAGATATCTATTATTTTTTGACTTGCAGAATACATTGGACGCCAGTCTTTTTCATGATAAAGATGCAATACATATTGTCTGAACATGTCAAGTGACCTGAGGTAAATGAATATTCCCCCATTACTTTTGAATTTCTCGATGAAAGTGAATTCCGGACCGTCATCTTTATTGAAAGGCTTCCATGTGTCGGTTTGAAGGTCTATGTCAGAGAACAGGTTCTCGTCTTTGGTCATGAGTGCAGAACGAACCTTGGAGAGAATTTTCTCCTTGTTCGTGCTGTCGTCAAGTCCGTTGAATAGTTCCTTCTTCACCTTAAATAATAATTATAGAAACAGCAATTTTGTCTATTATAGGCCATTACTTATACCGTCACCGGTTCTTTCTGCATGATTTTCTTCACTTTTGACCTCGTTCATCTCAGTCTTCTCTTCATTGTCAGCTCTTTCGGCATGATTTTCTTCACTATTGGCATCACTTGTTTCAGTCTCATCCTTTTTCGTTTCAGAATCTTCATCGGGTTTGGTAAAGTTTCTTTCTTCCACAGCCCAAGGACGTTTTCCGAAGATGTTCTCTACGTCTTCACTGAAGATTACTTCTTTATCCAACAATTTTTCAGCAAGTTGAATCAAGCCTTCTTTATTCTCCGTAAGTATTCTCAATGCTTCGTTGTAAGCGCTTTCCACGAGTTTGCTTATCTCTTTGTCAATCACTTCGGCTGTTTTCTCGCTGAAAGGTTTGGTGAGAGAATACTCCTGTTGTCCGGATGAGTCGTAATAACTTAAATTACCTATTTTGTCATTA
Source organism: Bacteroidales bacterium Phil6 (assembly GCA_002633315.1). Taxonomy (GTDB): domain Bacteria; phylum Bacteroidota; class Bacteroidia; order Bacteroidales; family F082; genus Limimorpha; species Limimorpha avicola. The sequence goes on along the minus strand of NWBN01000006.1, from coordinate 98,245 downwards.
AGTCCATAATATGACACCATGGCGTAAGCCTGTTTGGTGACTTTTTCAAGGTCGTTGAGTGCGCCTGTAGAGATATGACCGAATATCACCTGCTCTGCAGCTCTTCCGCCGAGAGTTGCAATCATCTCATGGTACATCTGTTCTTTTGTGGTGATTTGTCGTTCATCCGGCAGATACCATGCAGCGCCGAGAGCCTTGCCTCGTGGCACTATGGTGACTTTCACCAACGGATGAGCATATTGAAGCATCCAACTCGTTGTGGCGTGACCGGCTTCATGATAGGCGATGACTTTCTTTTCAGAACTCGTAATGACTTTGTTTTTCTTTTCCAAACCTCCAATTATCCTGTCAATGGCATCGAGGAAGTCTTGTTTTTCTATGGATTCCTTGTTGCGTCGGGCAGCGATGAGTGCGGCCTCGTTGCATACGTTGGCTATGTCGGCGCCTGAGAATCCCGGTGTCTGTTTTGCGAGAAATTCTTTGTCAACGTCATTGGATAGCTTGAGGTTGCGCATGTGAACGGCAAAGATGTCCCTTCTTCCGTTTAGGTCTGGCAGTTCCACATATATTTGTCTGTCGAATCGACCTGCACGCATCAGGGCGCGGTCGAGTATGTCGGCACGGTTGGTGGCTGCCAATACTATGACGCCTGAGTTGGTGCCGAAACCGTCCATCTCGGTGAGCAGTTGGTTTAAGGTGCTCTCACGTTCGTCGTTGCCGCCGTTGACAGGGTTCTTGCCTCTTGCTCTTCCTATAGCGTCTATTTCATCGATAAAAATGATACAAGGAGACTTTTCTTTTGCCTGTTTGAAGAGGTCTCTAACCCTTGAAGCACCGACACCGACGAACATCTCTACGAAGTCGGAACCTGATATGCTGAAAAACGGTACATTGGCTTCGCCGGCTACGGATTTGGCCAACAATGTCTTGCCTGTTCCTGGAGGACCGACAAGCAATACCCCTTTCGGTATCTTGCCTCCAAGACGCGTGTATTTCTTCGGATTCTTCAGAAAATCTACTATCTCGACAACTTCTTCTTTGGCTTCTTCAAGTCCGGCGACGTCTTTAAATGTAACCTTGGCATTGCTGCTGTTGTCGTATAATTGTGCTTTTGATTTGCCTATGTTGAATATCTGTCCTCCTCCCATGCCGCCATTGTTTTTGTTCATCATACGCATGATGACGAACCAAAATACCAATATCAGAATGAATGGGAATACCCATGACATTATCTCGCCGAACCAGTTGTGTCGTTCTACCGAGGTGATATATACGGGATTGCTGAGGCCTTCCTGTGCCTTTTCCACATCACGTTCAAAACTCTCTATCGAAACTATGCGATAGGTGTAGTTTGGCGACTTGGAGAACTGTTGCGGCTTGGCGTCCGGAAAATGTTTCTTCCTGCCGGTCTCGTTGAGATATATTTCAGCCACTTCACCGTTGACGAGTTCTATTTTGTCAATATCCTGACTTTTCAACATCTCCATCAACTCTCCTTTGTTGATGTCTTCTGCCGGGTGTGTTCCTTTGAAAAACAGCGACCCTACAAAGAAAGCTATCAATACTATGTAAATCCAATAGAATCCAATGCCTTTCTTGTTCTTTGGCCGGTTGTTGTTTATCGGGTTGTTTTCCATTTCCTGTAAATAAATGATAAGTTTGTTTTTTTATTCAGCGTATGAGGTCTTTGGTGCATCTGCCCATAATGACTCCAATTGGTAAAACTCGCGTTTGGGCTCAATGAAAATGTGTACCACGATATCTACATAATCGATCAATATCCATTCAGCATTCTCAAAACCCTCTATATGATAAGGCTTTACCCTCAATCCGTTTCTTAAATCTTCAACGATATGATCGGCAATGGCTGTCACCTGTGTCTTCGACTGTGCATGACAAATAACGAAATAATCTGTTACTGCAGTATGTATGTCTCTTAAATCCAATGATATGACATCTTTGGCTTTGCAGTTTAACATGGTCTCCACTATAGTCGATAGGACTTGTTCAGTGTTGTCCGATTCGTGTCTTATTCTCATATTTTTTTATGTATTTTATCAACAATGTTTACAATGTTCTTGTTTAAATCTTGTTTTTACGTATAATGAAATTTTCTGCAAAGATAATGAATATCTTGCTTTGGATTAACGTCTTTTGTAAAGAAAATTATACGTATCTTTGTTTTTTTTATGAATGATTGATATTAAACAAATTTTATCATGGATAATTGTCAAACTCTGGTATTGAACGAACAGAAAATATTACGCTTTAAAAGCTTGAAATCTACGAATCTATTTTTACAACAAAAGTTACAGGAAGGCAATGATGTTGTCAATCAAGTTGTTATGGCTGATTATCAGACTGCCGGCAAAGGTCTTGACAACAACAGATGGGAGAGTGAGCCCGGTATGAATCTTTTGTTCAGCATGGCAATGGATGTCAGTTTCCTTGAAGCTGAGAATCAGTTTCGGATCTCTCAGGCTGTGCCTCTCGGCATAATTAACGTATTGAAAAAATACCTTCCTAAAAATTCTCTTTATGTAAAATGGCCTAATGATGTTTATTATTCCGACAAGAAAATTGTAGGAATGTTGATAAACAATACCTTATCGGATAAGATGATGGATATATCCATTGTAGGTATAGGTGTTAACGTGAATCAGGTGAAGTTTGGCGACGACCTGCCTAATCCTATTTCCATGAAGATAATAACGGATTCTCATTATGACTTGATGCCTCTGCTGGTGGAACTTATCGACAGTATCAGACAATCTGTATCGTTGCTTAAATCGTCTGATGGTGTCAAAATGGTGGAGGAGTCATATATAAGGCATTTGTACCGTTATGGCAAAAAAGCTCGTTATCAATATAAAGGTAAGATAATGACGCTTATGATAGTGGGATTCGACAAATTCGGCAGACTGCAACTGCAGGACGAGATGGGTAAGATTATCACATGCGACCTTAAAGAAATAAAATTCCTGATGGGGTGAGAATAATGTTCTGTATTAGTCTGAATTGTGAAGAAGATATATTACAAAATGAATATTTTTTCAAATCAATAAACGTCAGTTTTTCATATTGTCATTGGAAAATATGATACCGTCAGTGTTCAATCTTTTTTCTCACTGATTTTTTCCGCCATCATGTTGACCAAATTTTGTAGAGGACGTGATGCCATCATCTGCATCAAAGGGTTAAGGGTTGCATCTATTTCGAACTGACATTCCGAGGTGTTTCCGTCAGGTCTTATGTGAATGTTAAGTGTGAAAGGAAAAGGTGTCTTTCCTTCAGGTATCATCTGCACCAAATTGTTTTCCACTCTGTTGCTTATACGCAAGGCAATATTTCCCATGCCTTTGACGGTGAATGATAAATTGTCGAAGTCGGTATTGATGTTTTCCACTTCCGAAGGCAGATATTTTATGGCGTTGTTCAGGTCTTTGCAAATATTGAACAACTCGATTTCGCTGTATGGTGTTTTTTTGTAGTCGCTTTTTATTATCATGATGTATTTTTTAGAACTTAAAATACTGTGAATAAGAAACCCCTTCGTGTTTTGTTACGTTATAATTTCAATTTATAAATTGGCTTATGTTGTTATGTCGGTGTTTCGACAAATAAAAACATTCATTGAGGATGGGCAAGTGTAATATCATTACAGTATTACATTCTTGCATCGCTCCATGCCTGTGGGTTTTGTTTCCATTCCATCAATGTGAAAAGATCTTCTTCTCTTACATAGTTTTCCGCTACGGCTTTTTGTATCAGAGTGTCGTAATTTGTAAGAGTCACCAAGTCGCATTTATTCTCTTTGAAACTCTCTGCAGCTACTTCTAAACAATAGGAAAATATAGCCATCATGCCTTTGACGACGGCGCCTTTCTCGCGTAAGGCACTGACGGCAGCAAGACTTGATTTGCCGGTAGATATGAGGTCTTCTACAACTACGACAGAGGAACCTGTTGGCACAATGCCTTCTACCTGATTGTTCAAGCCGTGCGATTTCTTTTCGGAACGTACATAAACAAACGGGACTCCCAATTCCTGTGCAACCAATGCACCTTGCGGTATTCCTCCTGTAGCGACACCCGCTATGATGTCAGGCTTGCCATATTTCTTGATACACATCTTGGTGAAAGCTTCACGTATGAATGTCCTGATCTGTGGAAATGACAAGGTAATGCGATTATCGCAATAAATTGGACTTTTTAATCCCGAAGCCCATGTGAAAGGTTGTGCGGGATTCAATTTTATTGCTTTAATTTGCAGCAGGAAATTGGCTAATGCCATCGATGTTTCTTGATCGTTCATATTATGTTTAATTAAATGCGATGCAAATGTACAGACTTTTTTGTAATAATCGATGTTTAACCATCGTAAATTTTTATGATAATTTATTGACCCCCGGAATGTCTGAGATGTCTGTTGACAGTAATGCCGTTGATAATCTTGTAGATATATTGAGAAAATGGCTCATCGGCGGTGATGACGAAGACCTTGTTTTGGATAATGTGGATGGCATGGCGGCAGCTGCTGCCATAAAGTCGTTGTTCAGACAGGCTCCTGCAGCCGGAGGTCTTGTGAAATATGAAAACAATATTGTTGCAATAGAAAGAAACGGCAAACCTGACTTCCCCAAAGGTCATATAGAGAAGAATGAAAGTCCTGAGGCTGCAGCACTTCGGGAAGTGGAAGAAGAGACCGGAATGAAAAAACTTTCTATATTATGTGCGCTTCCTTCTACTTGGCATTGCTACTTTTTTGACAATCAGTGGGTGTTGAAAAAAACTTATTGGTATCTTATGAGTTCATCTTCACCGAACGATTTTAAACCTCAACGCGAAGAAGGCATCACTAAGGTGTTTATGATAGACAAAGACAATGTACATGCTTTTTTGAGAGACACATATCCTTCATTGAGTTTTGTTCTTGCAAAAGATATATTGGAGGTGTTGGGAGTGAAATAATGTATTTAAGAAATTTGTATATTTGCACAAAAATATTATCATGAGAAAAGCTGTTTTTGTCGGCTCTTTTGATCCTATAACAAAAGGACATGAAGACATTTTGTTGAAAGCAATGCCTTTGTTCGACGAGATTGTCATAGGCATAGGACATAACATCAATAAAAAGTGTTTCTTTCCTTTGGAACAACGTTTGGAGTGGATTGAAAAGGTGTTTTCTAATTGTAAAAATGTCAAAGTTAAGAGTTTTGAAGGTCTTGCCGTGGAGTTTTGTGAGGAGGAAGATGCTCGTTTTATCATCAGAGGTGTGCGCAATATAATCGATTTTGAATATGAGAAGGAGATGGCAGAGGCTAACAGAAACTTGTTGCCTGGAGTGGAAACGGTGTTTTTTTATGCTTCTCCTTCATTGAGTTATGTCTCATCGACATTGGTGCGTGACCTGATAAGCCATGGCAAAAATGCCGGTATGTTGGTACCTGATGCAATAAAAGAGTATTTTATTAACAGATAATTACCGATATTACATCTTGTCGATAACAATATTAAAATATTGTCACCGTTCTAATGATATGAAAAAGGTGATATTTTACATGTTGTTTCTGATGTCGGCAATGACAGTGTCGGCCCAGAATGTGGTGATAGACGGAAGTACCAACAAAGCCAATGCTTTGGTACGTCTTTTTGTATATGATGATATGTTGTCTTGCGAGATGACTGAGATCTGTTCTACCCGTTCCGATAATAAAGGCAAATTCCATTTGGAGACTGATCTTCCGGACATAACATTGGCACGTATTGCTGTCAATCTCGAAAGTGTTGACATGCTGCTTAATACTCGGTCTTCTTATAAAGTGAAAATAGAGATACCGGAAAATAATGATGAGGTGTCGTATTTCGAACGTCAGGAATCTGTCATAACAATGCTCGATGCCGATGATGATGGTTTGTATTATCAGTTTACCATGACGGAGAATATTATCAACGAGTTTATTCTCAACAACTTCAATCAGTTGTACAGAGGACGACGTGTGGCTTTGCTCGATTCTTTGGATAGTAATATAGAAAGAAAACTCGGAACGGTGAATTTTGACTTTGTCAAGGATTATATAAGATATAAAAAAGGAGTAATAATGCTTGCTCTTACCGGAGATGGCGGCAAGAAGGTGATGAATGAATATTTCCTTGATAATGATATACTTTATTCTCAACCTGCTTATATGGATCTTTTTAAGGAAACGTTTACCGACTATTTTTTGCAAAGAAAATTCGAGCCGTCGGAGTTTATGTATGCTTTCGCTTCAGGTTATGACAATTTTGTTTCTTACCTTAAAAAAGATGATTTCCTTGCCAATAACGACAGCCTGTTCGAATTGATATTTATCTGGAATCTCAGAAGAATGTACTATGAAAATCCCAGTGAGAAGAAAATTGTAAACAGTTATCTCGATATTATGAAGTCGAAGACAATGGTGCCAAGACATAAAACGATAATCAACGATATACAGGCAGGACTCAATCGTCTGGCGTATGACACCGATGCACCTTCTTTTTCTTTGAGAGATGCTGTGGGAGGTATGTTTAAATTGTCAGACCATAAAGACAAAATGATATTGTTGCAGTTTGTGAGCCGTGTTTCGCAAATGTCGGAATATCAGTTTGAAAGACTTTCGGAACTTGAATCGAGATGGAAAGATACTGTCCGGGTGGTGACTATTGCAACGAACAATTCTTTCGAAGATTATAAAACTTTGTTTAAAGAAAAAGGTTATAATTGGACACTGTTGAATATGGGAGATGATATATTGTTGTGGGAGAAATATCAGATAAAGACATGTCCCGAATATGTTATTATCAAGACACAAAATAAAATCGGCATGGCTCCGGCACCGTCTCCCGAGCAATATTTGGATTATCATATAAGAAGAATTTACGGCTATCATTAAAAAAACAATCCTTTTTAAAAGGATTATAAAAATAATTCATATCTTTGTACGATTTTATAAAAGACAATTAACCAATATTATATATGGGCTTTTTTACTAAATTATTTGGAAATAAATCTATACGCGACAATAAGGCATTGATGCCGGTGTTGCATAAGACTCTGGATGCTTATGAGAAGATTAAATTGCTTGACAATGATGCCCTTCGCCATAAGACAGTCGAGTTCAAAGAATATATCAATGACAGTATCAGAGAAGAAGATGTCAAAATCAGTGAATTGAAACAAAGAATCGCTGACAATCCTGAGATGGACGTCGAAGAGATGACGGATATCTATTCTCAGATTGACAAGTTGGAGAAGATACAGTTGGAGAAGATTGAAGAGGCGTTGAATACCTTGTTGCCGGAGGCTTTCTCTGTCATGAAAGAAACAGCACGCCGTTTCAAGGAGAATGATGTCGTTGAGGCTTCTGCAACGGAGATGGACCGTAAACTGGCTACAGTTTATGACCATATCAATATCAAAGACGACAAGGTGTATTATAATAACAGCTGGCTCGCCGGAGGCAATACCATAAAATGGGATATGGTGCATTATGATGTTCAGATCATTGGCGGTGCTGTGCTGCATCAGGGTAAGATAGCTGAGATGGCGACAGGTGAAGGAAAGACCTTGGTGGCTACATTGCCTGTCTATCTCAACGCCTTGGCAGGACGTGGCGTTCATGTGGTTACCGTGAACGACTACCTCGCTAAACGTGACTCGGAGTGGATGGGTACCATATATCAATTCCTCGGTCTGTCGGTGGATTGCATAGACAAACATCAACCCAACTCTCCGGAACGTAGGAACGCCTACCTCGCCGATATTACTTACGGCACTAACAATGAATTCGGTTTCGACTACCTGCGTGACAACATGACCGGCAACCCGGATGAACTCGTACAACGTAAACATCATTATGCTATTGTTGACGAGGTGGACTCTGTTCTTATCGACGACGCTCGTACTCCTCTCATCATTTCAGGTCCTACACCTCGAGGCGAATACCAGGAGTTCGACATATTGAAACCCGATGTCGTGAAACTTTACGAGGCTCAGAAACGTCTCGTGACGGCATGTCTTGCTGAAGCGAAAAGACTGCTGACAAATCCGTCGGCGACAGAAGATGAGAAACGCCGCGGTGCTGACCAGCTGTTCAGAGCTTACAGAGGCTTGCCTAAGAATAATGCCTTGATAAAATTCTTGAGCGAAGAGGGTATGAAATCTTTGCTCCTTAAGACAGAAGGTTATTATCTGCAGGAACAGCAGAAAAACATGCATATCATAGATGATGAACTTTATTTTGTCATAGATGAGAAACTCAATATAGTGGACCTTACCGAAAAAGGTATTGATGAGTTGACACGCTCTTATAACGATTCATCGTTCTTCATCATTCCCGATGTGGGATCAGAGATTGCCGAACTCGAGAAATCTTCGCTCTCTGATGATGACAAACTAATGAAGAAGTCCGAATTGTTGCGCAACTTCTCGGAGAAATCTGAACGTATCCATACGATACATCAGTTGCTCAAGGCTTATGCCTTGTTCGAAAAGGATGTGGAATATGTCATCATGGATAATAAAATCAAGATCGTTGACGAACAGACGGGCCGTATCATGGAAGGACGTCGTTATTCCGACGGTTTGCATCAGGCTCTCGAGGCAAAAGAGAATGTCAAGGTGGAGGCTGCCACACAGACATACGCCACCATCACTCTGCAGAATTACTTCCGTATGTATCATAAACTTGCCGGTATGACAGGTACCGCTGAGACAGAGGCTGGCGAGTTCTGGGATATCTATAAACTCGATGTGGTGGTGATACCTACCAACAAACCTATAGCTCGTATCGACCGGGAAGACTTGATTTACAAAACCAAACGTGAGAAATACAATGCCGTCATCGATACTATAGAAGAGATGATCTCACAGAAACGTCCTGTCCTTGTGGGTACAACATCTGTGGAAATATCGGAACTGTTGAGCCGTATGCTGACACGTCGCAATATACATCACAATGTGTTGAACGCCAAACGGCATGACAAGGAGGCTCAAATCGTTAAAGATGCCGGTATGCCGGGCACCGTGACAATAGCGACTAACATGGCTGGTCGTGGTACCGATATCAAACTCGGTCCCGGCGTCAAGGAGGCTGGCGGTCTTGCCATCATTGGTACGGAACGTCATGAGTCGAGACGTGTCGATAGACAGCTCAGAGGTCGTTCCGGTCGTCAGGGTGACCCGGGAAGCTCTCAGTTCTTCGTCTCTCTCGAAGATGACCTCATGCGTATGTTCGGCTCCGAACGTATCGCACCTATCATGGACAGACTCGGTCTGAAAGAAGGCGAGGTGATACAACATCCCATGATTACCAAACAGATAGAGAAGGCTCAGAAAAAAGTCGAGGAAAATAACTTCGGCGTGCGTAAGCATTTGCTCGAATACGACGACGTGATGAACTCTCAGAGAACGGCAATATACGAGAAGAGAAGACATGCCTTGTTCGGTGAACGCCTTTCCATCGATATTAACGATATGATGTACGACCTCGGACAGTCAATAGTGGAGAAACATGTGGAAAGCGGCGACTATGAGTCGTTTAAATTAGACGTTTTTACCAATATGGGTATCAACCCGCCTTTCGATGAAGAAGAATTTAAGAAAGGCAGAGTGGAACAACTTGCTGATGCTCTGTTCGACAAGGCAATGGAGTCATATAACAACAAGACTCGTGTCATAGGTGAGAAAACCATGCCTATTATTCAGATGACTTACGAGAAACAGCCTCATTTCGAGAGAATACTTATCCCGTTTACCGACGGTAAAAAAGGTATCAATGTCGTTGTCAACATCAAAAAAGCTGTGGAAAACGGTCCGAGAGAGATATCGCTCGCCATAGAGAAAGGCATCACTCTCGCTCTTATAGATGAGTCGTGGAAAGAACATCTTCGCGAGATGGACGACTTGAAACAGTCCGTACAGAATGCCCATTATGAACAAAAAGACCCTCTTTTGATTTATAAACTCGAGTCATACAACCTGTTTAAGGATATGATATTAAAGATTAACAGTGAGGTGATATCGTTCCTGATGCGTGCTGACGTGCCTATGCCCAATATGGATAACATTCGCGAACATAAGGCGATGAGAACCGACCGTTCCAAACTGAAAGAACAGCGTAATGATTTACTGTCGCAGGCTAACAGCAATACGCAGGAAAGACAGGTTACTCAACCGATACATGTGGAAAAGAAAGTGGGACGTAACGACCCATGTCCATGCGGAAGCGGTAAGAAATATAAGAATTGTCATGGTAAGGATGCCGGCTGATGACTGACTCCCTGGTGTAAAGTCATGTTGTTGACGGCTCTCGCATTATTGAGTATTTGTCATGAAGGATGTTATACATATTATTGGAATCTTGTCTCTTTCGTTCATACTGATGCTGTCAACATCGACAACATTGTTCGCTCAAAATGATACGGTGGAAAGTCCCCGAAGACCGTTGGTGGGCGTGTCATTAAGCGGAGGAGGAGCCAAGGGGTTTGCACATCTTGGTGCCTTGAAAGTCATTGAAGAAGCAGGTGTCCCCATTGACTTCATCGGAGGGACAAGCATGGGCGCAATAATGGGCGGTCTCTATGCCATAGGTTATAGCGTAGAGGATATCATTGCCATAGTGAGATCTCAGGATTGGAATAAAATTATGGCAGATGAGATACCCCAATATTATGTTCCGGCAGACAAGAAGTATTTCTATCGTCATTATCTTGCGACATTCCCTTTGGTAAACAATAAGATTCAAATAGAATCCGGATTATATGAGGGAAATCTTGTAAATATGTTGCTTACAAGATATACTGCGCCTGTTTATCATATCAGAGATTATTCCAGGTTGAGTGTTCCGTTCCTCTGTGTGGCTGCTGATGTCAACAATGCTGAGCCTGTGGAGATGACAAGTGGCGTCCTGCATCGCTCCATAAGGGCAAGCATGGCAATACCTTTTTATTTTACTCCTGTCATTATGGATGACAAGGTGCTTTTTGATGGTGGTATGATTAATAATTTCCCGGTTAGAAATCTTAAGAACAAAGGTGCTGATATCGTCATTGGGGTTGACTTGAATCAACCGTTGGAACTGTCGGAAAATCCATCACCTGTTGATATACTTGACAAAATAATCACTCTGTCGGGTAAACCGGAAAAGGAAAAAGCTGTCGCCGAAGCTGATATTTACATAAATCCCAATCTGCATGGTGCAGGTATGATGGATTTTAACAAATATGACTCTATCATAGCCATGGGTGAAAGCGAGACACGCAAATATTTTCCGGTCCTTAAAGCTCTTGCCGACTCTTTGCAGGCCATAGACTCTTTCGAGGTGTCGCGTAAAATTGTGAAACCTATGGATTCCATATATATTCATGGAATAAAAGTGGCTGATCTCGATAAGGATAAGGCCGGTTATATATTGAGTATGTTTAATATGCCTTTCCCTTGTCATGTAGCTTTCGATGAAATAGAAGAACGTCTCTTGAAAATTATTTCGACAGAATACTATTATGATGTTTGGTATGAGTTTAAAAATGAAGATGACAGGACATTTTTAGTGATACATTGCAAGAGAAAACAGAAATGGACGCTTTCAACAGGTGCTCATTATGACAGCAACTACGGCGTCGGAGTCCTCCTGAATCTGACATTCAGAAACTTTGGCAATTATTTCAAAGGCTCCGATATGATGATCGATATCAATATTTCCGATAATCCATATCTCAGATTAATTCATTTTTATCGTTGCTCCAACAGATTCAAATTGGGTTATGATATTTCTACTATGGGCGTAAGCCTTAATTATTACGAAGGCGACGTGTTCAGTAATTATTATTATTTTCAAAATAATAAAATGAAACTGTTCGGACAGTGGATACCGACCTACAATCAAAGCATTGTTATGGGAATAGGCGGCGAATATATTGGATTTGAAGACTATAAGTTTAAATTAGTGGATGACTTTGAGAAATATCCTTCGAATAAATATAATTTTTATGCTAGTGCATTTTTGAATTATTCTCTTAACAACCTTGATTCTCCGTCTTTTGAAAAAAAAGGATGGAAAACCAATATCTTGTTGAAATATATTATCCCGGGAAGTCTTATTTTGGGTGATGCCGATGCTGAAGATGCTTGCTTGTTGCTGAATGCAAGGGTGGGACGTTTTTTCATGATTAATGAAAAAAACAGTTTCGAGGTCGCTGCCGTGTTGGCGACGAAGTTCGGTAATGCTACAATGCCGTTTTGTTATGAGTTCTTTGTAGGTGGACAGTCTCGTATGCTCTATCTCGACAATATCATTGCATTTACAGGTATGCACTTTGTACAACGTCATGTTCAGCATATTTCTTTTTCAAGTTTTGACTGGAGATATAATTTTTATAAGATGTTTTACGGCTCTTTGAAATGCGATGTGGGATTTATGTCTGATGAGTATGAGAAATGGTTCGACCCTGAGAATATTGTTGTTGGCGTAGGTCTTACTGTTGGCGCAAAAACAATAATAGGACCCGTGGAGTTGAGTCTCATGCGTTCCAATGTCAGTTCCGGTTTCGTGGGTTTTGTTAATGTAGGTTATTATTTTTAAAATATATGATATGAAATACAAGAGAGTTTTATTGAAGTTGAGTGGAGAGGCGCTTATGGGAGAACAACAATACGGCATAGACCCTAAACGTCTCGATGAATATGCTGAGGAGATAGCTGAGGCATCTGCCACTGGGGCGCAGATAGCCATCGTCATTGGGGGAGGCAATATCTTCAGAGGTCTTCAAGGTGCAAGCAAAGGCATGGACAGAATACAAGGCGACTATATGGGTATGTTGGCTACTGTGATAAACAGCATGGCAATACAGTCGGCATTGCAGTCCAAAGGCGTCAAGACTGCGTTGTTGTCGGGCGTCCATATCGACCGTATTGCAGATTCCATGAGCAGTGCCAAAGCTATTGCATTGCTTGATGCCGGCAATGTCGTTGTGATAGGTGGCGGCACCGGCAACCCGTTCTTTACTACCGACACCGCCTCGGCTTTGCGCGCCGTCGAGATAAAGGCTGACGTGATTTTGAAAGGTACCCGCGTCGATGGCATCTATACCGCCGACCCGGAGAAATGTTCCGACGCCGTGAAATTCGATACCATTACTTACGACGAGGCTTATAACAGAAACCTTAAAGTGATGGACCTTACCGCTTTTACCATGTGTAAGGAAAATGATATGCCCATGATAGTCTTCGATATGAATACCAAAGGCAACCTCATGAGGGTACTTAAAGGTGAAAAAACAGGTACCTTGGTGACAAAGTGAGCCTTTTTCATAAAAAATTCTTTATATGTAAACAAAAATATATATCTTTGTCAACATAAAAATGTAGAATATGACAGAAGAATCTCAATTTATTTTGGATGAGACAACAGAGACAATGGGTAATACGATATCCCATTTGGAATCGGAATTTCAGAAGATTAGAGCCGGAAAAGCAAGTCCTATGATGCTTCAGGGCGTTAAGGTGGAATATTATGGTGCAATAGTGCCGATAGAACAGACCTCCAACATAGGCACTCCGGACCCTCGCCAGATTATCGTACAGCCTTTCGATAAAAGCTCCATAGGAGCAGTGGAGAAGGCCATACTTGCTGCTAACTTGGGTTTTAACCCTAAAAACGAAGGCGACTTCCTCCGTATCATAGTGCCTCCTCTTACTGAAGAACGACGCCGTGACCTCGTGAAACGTACCAAGACAGCTTCGGAAGAGGCAAAAGTCGGTATCCGCAATATACGCCGTAATGCCAACGAAGATGCCAAGAAACTGGAGAAAGATGGCGTCTCGGAAGACGAAGTGAAACTTCTTACTGAAAAGATACAGGAACTTACAGATAAATATATCAAGAAAATCGACGAACTTACAGAGTTGAAATCTAAAGATATTCTTACTGTGTGATATTTATCTGTGCCAAAGACTTCATTTATCTTTCTTGTTCAAGGAAAATGTATGTCTTTGACGTGTTTCTTCATAAAGGCATGCCGGATTCACCATCTGACATGCCTTTAATGTAGTTGCCGCTTTATGCTTATGTTTTTACCGTAGAATGATGAAAAATCATTCTTGGTGTTTGTTATATCGGGAATTAATATTATCTTTGCAAAGAATATAATATTATTCGTTATATGGCAAATTATTGGATTATGAATAATATAATGGCATTTAATATCTCTAATCCGAACGATGTAGCCAAGCAGATTGCAGCAAGGGTCAAGATGAGGCGGTTGGAACTGGACCTGACTCAGGAAGGCATGGCTGCAAGAGCCGGTATTAAGTTCGCTACTTACCGTCGGTTTGAGCAGACGGGAGAAATATCCTTGAAGGGATTGCTTAGGATTGGATTTGCCTTGAATGCGTTATCAGATTTTGACGCCCTTTTTGCGCAAAAGCAATATCAATCGTTGGATGAGCTGTTGAATGAACAAACTGTTACCCGCAAACGAGGAAAGAAAAATGAATAGTATAAAGCAAATAGAGGTGATGTTTTCGGATTTGTGGTGTTTTTGAAAAAATCTTGTAACATATCATAAAATAAAGAATAATTAATATATTTGCATATTATGTGATATGTTGATTATGACAAAGAATACGATGGGCACCAAGTTGCCGAGGAAATTGGAGCAGAAGATGCAGATTGTGGGTGAACAGATCAGGCTGGCACGATTGCGCAGGAATCTAAGTGTAGCTCAGGTTGCCGAACGTGCTACATGTTCTCCTCTTACTGTTTCACGGATAGAGAAAAGTGCACCGACAGTGGCAATAGGCATTTATCTCAGAGTTCTCTATGCGTTTCAGTTAGATGATGACATTCTTTTGCTTGCCAAGGAAGATACGATGGGAAAGGCATTGCAGGATTTGAGGCTCAAGAAACGGGAACGTGCATCCAAAAAAGAATAAGCCATGAAACGACTTTATGTGTTTGCCGATTTCGATTGGCTGAAAGAACCAAGGCTGATTGGAAAAAATCTATACCATTTACCAACTTTCTGAATTGCACGGCCTTTTCTGAGTTTACCTTAAAACCAACAGTAATAATCATTTCCAAGGAATAATGATTCGTGTTATACTGTTTTCCATATAGAGCAGTTATTCGATTTTTTTATTTGATATTATTTCAACTTCTAAGTCTAATCCAAGCCCTTTTGATATTTGTTTAATCTGCTCATACTTGGTCAGAGTATCAGAACAAGTGTTGACTAGCCATCCATTGCCAACAGGTTTACAAGGTTTCACATATCTTGGTTTAGGATTTTTCAAAACTAAATTATCAGCGCATACAGTGATTCCTAAATCTCGTACCCGTTCTGGGCCTGCATATTTTACCACTTCAATCAGGGCATCTAATACTTTGTTCGGTTGTATTGTTCTGCCATTTGGAAATGTAACTTTAATCTTTTGTCGAGTAAATGAGTTCGGCTCATCAGTGTACGTAATAATTCCCCCGGTTGCAATCGATACTAAATCGACTTTTAATCCTAATTCTAACTCTTCTGATATTTTTAACAAGTCCTCTCTTTTTCGGCGAGTGTTGATATTTGTGAAAACCAGCCATCCATCCGTTATTTCTTTTTGTGCTGGCGCATATTGTTCACTGCGTTCTCTGGTCACCAGATTAACATTTGCATGAAGAATATTCAATTCATGAATTAAATCTGGGTAGCTGTTCTCTATAACCTCTACGAAAGTATCAATAGCTTTAGGATGTTGTATGATTCTTCCATCAGGGTATTCTACTCTAAGAATCTCTGTTTTACTTCTTGTTTTATCAGTGTCAGATGTTGGTGTCGGGCTGGACGAAACATATGGATTCTCCCAATCAATAGCTTTAAATAATTTCATCCAGTCGCCCATATCCATATTGGAATATCTATCTCCGTAGAAGTCTTCAATCTCGTTGTATGCTCTGACCGGCTTTGCGTATTCAGTATCCAGAAGAGGGCGTAGTTTATCTATCAATACAGGATTGGCGATCCGGGTTAATTTTCCGTTGGTGCCTGTATATGGTGTTTCCCAATCTATCTCAGGAGGATTCTCTTCTGCTTGACTTGGAATTGGGACTATATTGTCTACGCTGTGATGTCGGGGGACTTCATTACTTTGCGAAGGTAATGCTAATTCAGAAAAAATATTTGCTTGAAGATAGTCAATAAATTGTTTAGACATCGCTGATAAATCGTGATGTATGTCTTTATTCATTTGGTTCACCTCATGAATGGCAAAAAATTTTTTAAATGCATTCCGCAAATCTTCGATGGAGTTGCATGACTCAAAAAGAGATTTATATTTGGTAATGAGCCCTGTTTCTCGTAAAGTCCGGATGCTTTTCAGATAGTGTGTTACCGTGTTCTCATTATATCCTTTATTGCGTAAGAAAAGGCCAAAACCCTCATAGATGTCTTTACTAATTAAGGCATATAAATAGTTTGAGGTATTTATATCGTCTGTTATGACGGGAGAGTGTGTCTCATTCGATTGATGCTTTATAAGAAAGCTAATGTAGGCTCTTAGCGCTGCTGATAATGTGTTGTGCCATTTCGCATTTCGTTGGCTAATTTCTGGTTGGTCGCAAAACTCTGTTACTACATCTTTGTATTCACTCAATCTATCGCAAGAAAGAAATATCTTTCTATATCGAGTAATATAACCATCCTTGATTAGGTCCCGAATAGCACGACAATAATTGCTAATACTGACAGCAGAATACCCTTCATTAGCCATATGTGATGCAAACAAATCTATATTTTTCAAGTCGCAGAATGTTTTATATGCGTCATTAGCTTCAGGCCTCTTTTTCGATCCCATTGCAACGTAATCACTTTCATCTTGAAAGAAGGTCTTTAAGTTGGACAATAGGAATTCTATATGTTCTCGCGGGAAGGCTATAACCTCACCTTCGTTGTTTAGAGAAAGACGCTTAATAGCTTGTGTAGAAGCGGCCTCCTCTTGTAATGATAATCTTGAATAAAAGGACACGCTTTCACCATTATTCAATCGCTGTTTTGCCCATTTGGGGTGCCAAGTGGTATATACATCATTATCGGCATCATACCCTAATAGTACGAAGTCAATAGGACCATTTTTTATAGTCTCAAATTCATCCTTCTTTGGTAACTGCACTCTCCATACATCTGAATTGGAAAAATAGGCTGGGGATAAATTCTTGATGTATATATAAAGTTCCTTGCCATTTAGCATGATATGGAAAGGATTTAGACCATCGATTATTTTGAAAGAATCACAGTCTTCCAAACTCTCGATAAAGATCTGCTGCAATGAGTATCGGCTAATTTTCTTAATCATAATGTTCAGAATAGACTGTTAAACAATTGGCTGTCGTTCTTGTCAAAAGAGTTTGAAGCCGTTATATCCTTTAATTTCGTTATGTTGCAAACAAACCTAACTTCTGAAATATTGGGAGGTACATCTTTTTTTAGAATGCGAGGAATCGTTTGATAATCATAGAAGGCCAAAGTGTCCGAAGCTGTTATATAATCAAAAAACACGGCGTCTATTTTGTTTATATCATTACCTAATGTTTGGGCGATAATGGTATACAGTCGAATTTGTGTCTCAATGTTTTGCAGACTATTACATATCCTATCATATAAATCCCTAATGGATAACCCGTTAAGATCTGGTCCTGATTCGCGAACCGTTATTGAAGCGATTAGTAACCGAGAACTAGGAGAGGGATTTAATTGATCCAAAGAGAATCGATGAACTCTCTCTTCTGATGATGTGCTTTTTACCTCAATTTTATCGCGGCCTAATGTAAAATCATATTTCGATGATGGAATAGAATGCCAGGCATTTATAAGTATCTGTGGATCTAAACTTCTTTCAATCACCAATAATTCGGCCCATAACCCTTGTATTTTTTTTCGTGGAGTTGCCGATAATGCAGAGAAGATTGTAACCAGTCTCTCAACTTCAATAGATAATTCTTGTTTGGATGGTTGTTGTGGCATTTTCATAAGCATCATGGCAAATATCTCAATAAAGTACGATTGCAGATGCTTATCACTACTACGCAGTGTTATAATCGCAAATTTTCTCAATATAGAGTTTCTGCTAACTTCATTGATAGTACATTCCATGTCGTATTCGACCGACAAAAGTTCCCGTATCGTATTAGGGGTATTATTGGGTGCATTATTAGTAGCAATGAAGAACATGGGATAATGCTCTTTTGATGCCCCTAATTTATGCGGCAAATCGAGTAAAGATATCACATTATATGTGTTATCTTTGTGAGTAGTACTTTCTAATGAGCGAAACTCATTGATTATTTGCTTAATATCCATCTTAATAGTCTTCGTCTGAATCGTCTATGTCATTTCCAATGTTCGTACAGTAATTCGTGGCTAACTGTTTCGGGTAATATATAGCTAATGTATAAGCTGTTCTAGGAAAATCGAGGGCAGCTCCATCGAATTCAATATGATGTAGTTGAATAGTTATGGTATCTTCTGATCCAACAATCTTTCTATCGCCGGGATAGTTCGTTGAATCAGTAACAGAACTCGGTCCGGCAAATAGATCTGTGTTCGTAGCCAATCTGCATTTCTCCATATCAAAACTACGATGCCTGAGGCTTGCTGCAAAAGCCATCTGATAAAAATACACATATTTTATCGGACTTTCATTTTCCTCAGCTGACAAATATCGCAGGTATCGAATGGTGTTGGCTTTACGTTGAGCATCTGGCCAATTTTTAAAGTTAAAATCTGATAAAAATTCGATCGCTTCATCTACATCTAACTTCAGCCATCTGTGTGTACGGTCTTTCGTTGTATCAGGGCGAATCGTAAAATCGTTTGCGTGTTTCTTTAAAAATTCATCTACAATCTTATCATTGTGTTCAATGGTATAACGACTGGCAAATGCTTGTAACGCAAACATCCCTTTGAGTTTGTCGTTTACTACCCATACAGGAAGAACATTGCGACGTGTTGGCCTTAAGGACGGGGAAAGAAGAATGCTACGCTCGACAGCGTCCAGTTTATCACAAGACTTTAACATAGCACGCAATTCCTCTTCATGGTCGACGTAAGCATGATAGTTTTCAATAGTGCTTCCTGGAAGAAATACTCGACAAGATCGGATATAATCCTTTTTGTATCCGAAGAAACGACATCGCTGTTGAATCGTGTCCGCATTGGTTGCACTGGTGGTATATCTAGGCATATAGGTAGTTGCAAGTTTCTCAACCGTAAAGCCACGATTTAGCATTTCTGCTCCTACCAATATGTGCATCTTGTAGTTATCCCATTCTATATCCGTTTGTGCATCTTTATCTGTATTGACAAGATAAACCTTTCTGTCGTGTATTACATCAGCAATAAAGGGCTTGATCTGCTCAAAAGTCGGTCGGTCTTTAGGTGCGTAAAATTCTACGGACTTGGGGAATATTTTTTTGAAGTCCTCGAGTAAATATACCTTCTCGTCACATCCATCGGCCATTTTAAGAGCTTTCCGCCAATTTTTGAGTTCGTTATCAATCCATTCTTTGAATTTCTTGTTCCATTTCTTCTCGTTGTCTGGATGGACCATCATTGACAGGTAGGTAATGTCTTCTGGAGCCTGCCATTTTACGACAATGGCAACAGCAAGAATATGGAACATCAATGCATCTTTTAGAGATTTAGGCATTCTCTCAAGGGGATTACGCTTCTTATGAAAAACTTCTTCCTCGGGGATTTGGATAATAAGTCCCCCTTTGAATAGATCATGATTTGGCCCTTTCCCGAAAAATAGTTTTCCTCCAATATAGTCTTCACCAGGTGTCAGAACAGTATGGCTTTTTGGGGAAAGCAGGTCTTGCATACTAATAAGAATATTAGCTTGCGGTGTTGCTGTATATTGAATATATGTATTTCCCGAAAGAGATGCTCTGAGCCTTAAAATCGCATCATAGGTTGATGATCTTTCCTCTTCTTCTTTTGACCTTTCCTCTTTGCTGTTTTTACGCCCATAATTATTGAGAGAGGCTTGATCTGCCTCATCATCTATAATGATGACTGTCTCATTCCTCATCACCGCCTTATATTCCGTCGAGTTGAGTATATGAATGAGTTGATTAATGTGGTTGTAGTGCTTAAGTATGGGAATCAGAACAATTGGTTTGTCCGATGATTCAAGATGCCCAACAATCTCTTCAATTTCATTCGTTGTAGGATTGGGGTGTATTTTGTAAAAGTTGTTGTTTTTTGCACGACTGCCTATAAGATCTTTCTTTAATCGTTTAGACGTTTGTTCAAGAAGATTATTCTTAGTCCCGGCTAGATATATTATGACACGATAACCATTGTCCAGCGCTAATGCCGTCAGGCCAGTAAATGACATAGTTTTACCGCTCTGTACATAACCAACAACTAAGTGTGTAGTCTCTTGTGCCTGTGTGGCATCATGGGGATTACAATGGTTAAGAATATCTGTGGTTTCCGAACGATAATTTACAACAGCTTCTGGCGAAAGACCATTACTCTTTGTCGGAGATATCTTTTGCGAATCTAAAAACTGTTCGAAGAATTTACCACATGATACATTCTGCAATGCATTTTGGGGTAATATTTTCTTACTATTGGTGCTGTTAATGGTTATCTGTGTCATTATATTTTAGTCTCCCTAATATATTGATTAAAATAGTTCATCATATCAGAGGCAGAATTATCTGCAACCTCTCTTGCTGTGAATTTGGCAATGGCAAGAGTTTTTAATATGGCAGTTACTGAGTCCGTGGGTTTCCCAAAGTGCTTGAAAAATATGTGGTTGGTATCTACCTTACAGGTGATTTCATGTTCATTCTTTTTGGAAACATCTACCCAAAACAAATTGTCCCCATTGTCTGATACGTATTGCACGGTAAGAGTGTATTGAGTCTCTTTAATTTTGTATGTATCCTTATATTCACCAATTACGGTTGTCTCTGTTGTTACAGGGGTATCTGTATTTGAGAATATGGTTTGGTCTTTTACTTTTGGCGTAAAAATGTCGATAGGACGCTTATCGCTTTTTGCTGATGTGTCATGTTTTCGGATAAGTTTCCTGACGACCTTTCGATTTTCGTCTAGTCGATATTCGTCCGCCTGCGTATATAGATCGAACTCTTTGGTATGAATCTCTCCTTTTAATGCTTCCATTAACGCTTCAAGATTCTCTTTATCTTGAATGTCATTCTTATTAAAGGATACTTCAAATCCATCAAGTTCCAATTCTCCAAAAAGGCGTTTAAACCTGAAATTACCCTGAGAGCCAAACAGTGACTTCGGGAAATATCGTCCATCTGTTTCAGCCCCTACTATGACACGACCTCTTCGTAGCAGTACCAGCCCATTCTGTGTATTATTTATCTCTCGCAGAATAGCGATAAAGCCTGTGGCCCTGTATTTCCCAAATTTAAAATCAATATCCTTTTTCCAATAGATTGATTTTTTATCAGGTGTTCTTGCAAATGGAGCTTCTAGTATTGGGTATTCTTCAAATGATAATGGATCTCCATAGACATACAGGTCCATTTCATGGGCGCGAAGTGATTGCCGATATATACTAGCTAACTCTATTTTGATTTTTTCAAGACTTTTGCTGGACGGTGAATTCTTTGTCGGAGCAGATATGGTAATAATCGTATAATGATCTTGAATTGGACAAGGTGTTTCTGTGTATGGAAGTTCCTTTAAATCGTTATCAATAACATATTGTAGGTCGAACTTATAGAAGCGCTCGACGAGTTCTTCTAATGCAGTTGTCTGTACAGACCATGTATTTCCCAACCATCCAGCAGCGGTTTTCATCCCCATCCCGAATTCATTAAGTCCTTTGTTGTCTTCTGGGGTTTCTGCCGTTATAAATGCTTTATGGAAACTCTGAAAGTTTAGACCGCCGGCATTGTCTGATATTTTGATGGTTTTAGCCCTATTATCATCTGCATTCCATTCAAAATCGACAGTTACTTTAAATTTAAAATCGGGATCAATGGATAAGAGTCTCTCTTTGTTGTCTCGATATGACTGCAGGGCATTGTCAATAAACTCTGCAATAGCATGAGAAACGGTGTTCGGCAGATCTGCATATCTGGCGAACATCGTTGTTCCAATTGCTATACTTACCGTGTGCTTATTGATATCAGTCATAATTTAATGTTTTTTTTGCAATTAGTTTGACAATCTCTACATTTACCGCATTGCCCAAGGCTTCAAAGCACCTGCCTTGAGATAGCGTACCAAAACTTAGATTGTCCATCCCTTGTAATTTAGCCGCTTCTCGTACTGTCATATAACGCCCTTTTGACGGTTCACCTTCTTTTAAACTTTCCTCAGGTAGATTAACCCAAGGTAAAATAGGAATCTGTGTGCCGACAAGATTGAGTGCGGGTGAGTAATCAGGTTTCTTGATGCGTATTCCGGATGCTCGGAATTGAACGATTTTATCTTCAATTTGATATCCGGAGTTTTTTCCACAATTCCATTCCATTTTCAAATGACTGTTCTCAAACCGGCGCACTTCTTTGAGCCATTCGTCAAGCCAGTCTTTATTCTCTTCATAGAAATTGCGATTTTGCATGATGTATTTAATCTTCCATGCAGGGAATACTTTTGACTTATTGGTTTGGGCATATTTGGGAAGTTGTAATAAACAATCGGATAAATTACCTTCTCTAATTAAACGACCCAATTTGCCTCGGCAACCAATTAGTCTATCAGGGGTCATGAATGCAGGTGCTATATCAATGGGGTAGTCTGCTCCGAATTCCATTGCCCATATTGGGAAACGAGGAATTTCATGACCATGAGAAATGGTCTCATCGATAAATCTCTGCCATACATCTAATTGATTCCGTGTCTCCTGCTTTAAGTGTATGTAGTTCGGGTCCGATTCATCAATAATCTGCCTCAAATCGCACTTTTTGTTGGTCGGTGAAGGAAATCTGAAATTTCCTATGCCGCCTCTGTGTTGATCGACTGCTACGATATATATACGCTTTCTATGTTGCGGCCAGCCAAATTGGTGCGGCGACAAAATGGCAGGTTCTGGTACGTCATATTCAAGGTCTTCTAATCTTTGATGAATTACGGCCCATGTATTCCCGTGATCGTGTCCTTTTAGGTTAGATACATTCTCTAAAAATATATACTTAGGACGATGATACTGTACAATAGCGCATATGTAATCAAATAGATTTCCACGTTGCTTTTCATCATTAAATCCTTGTTGTTTGCCAGCTTGACTGAACGGCTGACAGGGAAATCCTGCGCATAAAATATCGTGAGGGGGAATATCACTAGGAGCTATTTTCGTAATATCTCCTTCTATTCGTGTCCCTGGGTAATTCTCCTCATATAGTTTTCGTAAATCATCTTTAAGTTCGGACGCAAACACACATTTGCAACCTAATTCTTGCATGGCTATATGAAAACCACCAAGTCCGGCGAATAAGTCAATGAATGTATATTGCTGTTTATTTCGTTTCATCGCTAACTATTAACTCTTTGGGATCAACTTGAAGGATTTTGTCAATTTCAAACAGAATTGACTATACAGAAACTTTTTCCAAGTTTCTCTGCCAGCCAGGTCTGCTTGATGCCTTTTTCTTCGACTTTCACCCTTGTTTTTTCATATTTTTTTTAGTATCATTCTTAATTTACAAAAATATGAAATTTTTATTAAAAATAAGAAAAATTGTATTAATATCTGTCATTTTTTTATAAATTTTTGCTGAAAATTATATCTCAAATATATCTAATTGATTAGACATGAATTGATATGTTGATAATAAACATGTTTATTTTACATATATACAAGTAATATATGGAATTTTC
The DNA here is from genome assembly GCA_002633315.1 of Bacteroidales bacterium Phil6. GTDB lineage: Bacteria > Bacteroidota > Bacteroidia > Bacteroidales > F082 > Limimorpha > Limimorpha avicola. Next base: position 74,372 of record NWBN01000006.1, on the reverse strand, counting down.
AGTCATATTTTCCTGTTCGAGAAAACGCAGTGGATGACTTCTACCTGCCATGATAATAATTGGTCGTTTCTAAAAATTGAAAAATACCAATGGAAATTTCATATAATTGGTGTAATGAAATAAATTGCAATTCGTTGTAATAATAAGTTTGTTATGGAACAGTTGTCTGCTTTACCTAATACCAAAATAAAACTTCCGGATATTACGGTAGTGTTGTTACTGTTGTATAAGTCAAATATAAATACGTTGGAATGGCATTATAATGCGGCGTTGTACATTATGAATTTTTACAAAAAAAGCTGCGTGAATATCAGCAGCTTGATTTAGTGGGTTTTTATTTGTTGCAGTTTGTTGCAATGTGTCATTTTTCATCAACAGGGTCATTACCGGATTCTTCTTTGTCTATGTTTTCATCCGTTTTTTCGTCTCCGTCGTTGGTTTCTTCATCTTCTCCGTCGTTGGTAAGTCTTTTAATGAAATCGGCTACTTTTCTGAATATCAATGTGTTGGATATGATATCCAAGATTATGCGTCTCAACGACATCATTTCGCTCATCTCGTTGAAGTCATATTGAATGTCAACATTGGTCTTTTTGATTTTCAGATTGAGGTATTCTATCTGTTGGTCGAGTTCAGTTATGTTTTGAGGGACTTTCAATGTTGACAAACAATTGTCCTTGTTGTCTTCTCTGTCATTGAGCAGTCGCGTTATCTGTCTGACGATAATTTTTTTAGTCAGGCAATACGTCGCAAAACCAATGATGACGTAAATCCCGCTTAATATAAGGAATCCATCGTGCATGTTGCCATATTTGCTTCCGTACCACGAGACGAAAGCAAACGACAGTGAGACAAGCACTAAAATGAAGAAGATGGCAATGATAATATTGCCTATCAGTGCTGAAACACATTTTATTATTCTTTTTGTGAGGATTAACTCATAATAAGCTAACTTTAAATTGATAAGGTTGATAACATCATCCTTGATTTGTGAAACGGTATTGCCTAACTTGTTTTCAAACATATTTTAATAATTTAAACGACTTCAGCTACATTGTGCCGAGTCTCTGATTTTTCTTTGCGTTCGTTGTTACGCACATTTTCGAATTTGTCGAGGATTTTGTCTTCCAAATCCCTTGCCTGTGATTTCAATCTGCGTCTTGTCTCTATGCCTTTGTCGGGGGCATATAACACACCAAGAATGACGCCTGCAGCCATGCCGGTGATGAGGCCGGCTCCTAAAATTAATAATGTTTTCTTTGTTCTGTTGCTCATAATGCTTTTTGTTTTTTTCTTTAAACATCGATAATAGTGAAATGTTTTCCGGTGAATCTTAATAAAAGATAAAAATTTCAACTTTTATCGACAATGTCTTCTTTTTTGTCGATCTTCTTTTTCTTGGTCTGTATGGCGTTCAGATTTTGCGTTAATTTCTCGATGAATTTGAATCCTATCAAAAACTGACTTGCGATAATGCGTATTATAGTGTAGGTGGGAATGGCAATAATCATACCCAATATTCCACCTATCTTACCTCCAATTAATATTACGAAGAAAATCTCCATGGGGTGAGCACTGACACTTTTGGAATAAATCAAAGGCTGCAATACAAAATTGTCGATGAGGTTGGCTCCGACGAAAGAACATATAATGACTAACGAATGATGCAACAACTCGGGATAAAGACCGCTGCTGAGTACCGAGATTATGCCTAACAGTGTGCCTATTACACATCCCATCAGCGGTCCGAGATATGGGATAATGTTCATCAAGCCTCCTATGAATCCTATCATCAGGGCGTTGTCGATGCCGAAGATGTATAAACTTGTCGAAATCAGTATCATCATGGTGATGACTTCCGTTATCAGTCCGAAAATGTATCTTGTCAACATCTTACGGGTGAGACTTAATATCTTTTCCATCTTTGGAATGGATTTGTCAGGCGTGACAGCCTTGAAAATGTTGTTGATTATGGTCGGCTCTCTCAACAAAAAGAATGTCAGAAAAATTATTGAGAACAATCCTACGAAGAATGTACTCGTGGCAGATACTACCGATGTGAATACAGTGCTGAAATTGGTCCAGTTGAGAAGACTGTTGAGATATTTCTCAATGAACGAGAGGGCTTCTTCCTGAGACCTTATTATGTTGTAGTTGCTTAAAAAGTCAAAAACCATTGTCACGGGTTTTTTGAAATAAGCCCAGACAGCGTCGTAATCTATATTGGATAACAAGATGGCTTCTTTGTTTATCAAAGGTATTACTATTAATACGAATAATGAGATGAAGCCGAACATGATAATCAGCGTCAGTATGGCTGCTATACTGCTGTTGACATACAACTTTTTGATATGTAATTTTTTAATGAATTCACATACAGGTCTTCCTATGATGAACAACACAGACGATATCGCAAAATAAACGGCAAGGTCCGGGAAGAAATAGGCAAGCAGGATCAATACCAAGATACCGCTCAAAGGTTTTATAAGGTTTATTAATTTTTCCATAATCTGGTCATTTTACAGTATGTTTTCTAAAGTCATGTCGAACAATTTGTCGAGCGAGATGCCCATGAATGCCGCCTGTTTCGGCAAGATGCTTGCCGTTGACATGCCAGGTACTATGTTGACTTCGATGAAAGTCAGCTCTTCATCGCTTAGTATGTAATCGAAACGGGCGAATCCCTTGCATTCCAACTTTTTGTACAGCATGGCGGAGGTGGCTTTTACCTCTATCTCAGTCTCTTCGTCTATGGCTGCAGGTGTTATCTCATCGGCTTTGCCGGCAGTATATTTGGCTTCGTAATCGAAGAATTCGTTCTTGCTTATTATTTCTGTCAAGGGAAACACTATCATTTTGCCTTTTACTTCCATCACCGAGCATGCAAGTTCTCTTCCTTTGACATATTTCTCAATCATGATTTCATCACCGGCAGAGAAGGCATGTCTTATCGCATCGTCGAACTGTTCCATGGTGTTGACTTTGCTGACGCCAACACTTGAACCATTGCATACCGGTTTGACGAAAACGGGAAGCCCTAATGTGTCAACTATCTCGTTGACGTCGTATCTGTCGTCTTTTCTTAGCGTAACAGAAGGGGAGATGTTGGCACCGTAAGCGCCGGCGAGCGTCTTGCAAAACTCTTTGTGGAATGTCACTGCCGAGGTGGTGAATCCTGACGACGTATATGGAATCTTCAGCATGTCGAAATATCCCAATAGTTCGCCGTCTTCTCCTGGTATGCCGTGAATGGCATTGAAAACGGCATCGAAAATGATTTTTTTGCCTCCGGACATGATGGAAAAATCGTTCCTGTCAACTTCGCACACCTTGACTCCTCCGTCTAAATAATACCAGCTGTCTCTCTGTATTACAATGATATAAGATTCGTATTTGTTCGGGTCGAGATGTTCTTTTACCACTTTTGCACTGTTGATGGAGATTTCATATTCTCCTGAATACCCGCCACAAACTATTGCTATTTTTTTCATGATGTCGATTATAAGAATTCAACGAAAAATAATTATCTTTGTCGCACCAAAAATAATAAAATCAACGTTATAATAGATAATAAAAAATTTAATAATGAAGTTTTTCGGGTTTTTGAGAGATAAGGCGTTTTATATTCATTTGATAATCATTATATTAGCTATTATCGGCATTTTTGAGTTGGCTTTTGGGGTGTTGGATAAGTTTACCCGGCATGGCGAAGAATACGGAGTGCCTAACTTCATTGGAATGGATTATCGCGAGATGGAACAACGTTATGGTGAAGATTACACCTTTATTCTCATGGATACCGTATATGTCAAGGACTTTCCTGAAGGCGCCGTATATCAGCAAGACCCTAAACCGGACTCGAAAGTGAAAAAAGGTCGTAACATATATTATGTGAGGACTTGCATATCCCCTGAAATGGTGAAAATGCCTAATCTGCGCAATTTGTCTCTTCGTCAGGCTATGGTGACACTTAACTCCAACGGACTTGTGGTTGACAAACTCGTATTTGTGGATTATTTTGCGAGAAATGCCGTGGTGAATCAATATATTGATGATGAGGTCATAGAACCGGATGTTATGGTACAGAAGGGCACTGCCGTTACTCTCGAAGTCGGATACGGAACAGGTGAGCGACTTACCAATATACCGGACCTTGTAGGAATGTCGAAATCTCAGGTCTTATCTGCACTTCATAATGCTTCTCTCAACTTAGGCAATGAAATAAATGTGGATAATGCTCCGGACAGTCTTATGCGTGTTTCTGCCATGGAACCTTCTTATAACAAGGATGTTTATGTTGAACTCGGCTCACCTGTCAATGTGTATTATCGTTCTGAGAATGTGTTCGACTTTGCTTCATATCTTGGCGAACGTGCCAAGAAAGACTCCATGGTCAGTGCAATGGAAAAAAATAAGGCGCCTGTGTTTGAAATACAGATGGTTATCGACAGCTTTAATTTTATTTTGACAAATAGACGCTTCTCATTCGATTCCATAGAACGTGCACAGGATATGGAGCTTGAGTTTGTACGACCGGTGAATAATATCAATTATGAAGAAGATAATAATGAATATGAATATGATTCCGAATATGAGTTTTAACAGATTCTTTTTTATAGTATCGTTGACATTGTTTTTTGGAACGATGTGTGTTGCACAGGAATATGTTACGGATTTCTCTTATGGGAATATTCCTGCCGGCGAACTTGACGATGTGAAACGTTCCGATGAAGCTCTCACACTGCCATTCTTCGATGATTTCTCAAATACGAAGACATATCCGGACCGTAATAAATGGCAAAACAAGAAAGTCCTTGTAAATCATGGGTTCCCGAAATATCCGGTAAACTATCAGGCTGCAACTTTCGACTTACTCGATGAGTTTGGCAAGGTTTATTCCAACGGCAGTTCCAATCCCTTTATTGCCGATTCGCTCATGTCGGTTCGCATTCGTCTTGATTCCGTGATGGATAACGGGATATGGAGAGCTTTGACTCCTGCCGATTCGGTGTATTTCAGTTTTTATTATCAGCCGCAGGGCTATGGCGATGCACCGGAAACTGACGACTCTCTCGTGCTTCAGTTTGGCTATGGCGTTCAGGACTTCTATGTGGACTCTATGTATATCCAGATATCCGGAGGCATGCTCGAGGCTATGGGACAGGATACCATCTACCCGGGCGATACGGTTTATCATTATAATTCGCCATGTAATCCGGAACTTTATGCAATTGCAAATTCAGTGCTCGTCCAAAACGACATGATATTGATGCCTTGCGATACGGTGTTTTATGAGAGAATAGAATGGAAACGGGTGTGGAGCACTCCGGGAATGTCGCTCGACACTTTCATGCTTCAAAATAATGGAAACTCTTTTAAACAGGTGATGATACCGGTTACCGACGAGGCGTTTTTCTCAGGCAGTTTTTATGTTCTGTTTTTCAACTATGGCACTCTGCCTTCTACCATGTATCCTAACGACAGAAGCAATATGGACCAGTGGAACGTCGATTATGTTTATCTCGATAAAAACAGAGGACAAAAAAACAGGTATTATCCAAAAGTGGGATTTTCACAATATTCCCCCTCTTTGTTGAAACGTTATCAGGCTATGCCGTACAAACAATACAAGAATAATTTCATCGCTGCCGTCGATAATGAGGCAAGACTGTATCTCTCCAATACCGACAGTCTCGCTCATCAGGTGCAGTATAGATGTAATGTGCAGTCGGTCAACGATGACTGGAGTTATGATTATGAGATGAGTCCTTTTGTGTTGCAACCGTATAACAGCATGGGAATAGATACTGTGGATGCTTATCTTTCCAACTTTGTATATGATTTCGAGAATACAGCCGATACAACTTCTTTTGTGATACGTCATTATATAGAAGTCGTCGATGAATACGGCAATATGGTCGAGTCGGATTCTTTGGTGCGTCATCAGGGGTTTTATAACTATTATGCTTATGATGACGGTATTCCGGAGAAAGGCTACGGTGTCGTGCCGGAGGATGCTTGTTTCGCTGTGCAATATAAGGTATCTACTCCGGATACCCTCTGTGGAGTACAGATGCTTTTCAACAGGACTTTCAATAATTCCAATTATGAGTTTTTCGATATTGTGGTGTGGGGCGATAATAACGGTAAACCTGGTACGGAGATTTACCGCCTGGAAAATCAACGTCCTCAATGGTCTGACAGTATTATCTATAGATTCGGATATTTCCCTTTTGATAAAACAGTAATGGTAAACAATCTGTTTTATGTTGGCATCATGCAACAGAACGACAGGAGTATCAACATAGGCTTCGATACTTCTGTAGATAACAGTCAGTATAACTTTTATGATACCGGAGAAGGCTGGAAGAACAGTTCTTTCCAAGGTTCCGTTATGATACGTCCCGTTTTGGGTAAGTCGTATTATATAGGTGTCCCGGAAAATGAAAGTAAACTTGATGTTTTGACACTATATCCCAATCCGGCGGACGGCACCTTGCATATTGGTGGTGTGGATGCTTCTGAGGCAGTGGCAGTCAAGGTTTTCGATGTCATGGGTAGAGAGTTGATGATGTCTCGATATTCTGATATGTTGAATGTCGATATGTTGAATAATGGCATTTATTTTATTAGAGTTATGATGAAAGATGGGAGTTTCAGGACTTCCAGGTTTGTGATATCGCATTGACAGGTTTATGACGGAAGATTTTACAGGTGTATATAGTGACAGCTCTGAAGAGGAGAATACCGAGTTGTTTGAACATTATCGTATAGTTGTCGATAAAGGACAGACTTTGATGCGTGTGGACAAGTTCTTGCAGGGCAGATTGGAAAATATCTCGCGCAACAGGGTTCAGCAGGCGGCAAAGGCCGGCAGCATACTCGTCAATGACAAACCGGTGAAACAGAATTACAGGGTAAAACCTGATGACGTGGTGTCGGTAGTGTTGTCGTATCCTCCTCGTGAAGTCGTGATATATCCGGAGGACATACCGCTCGATGTGGTATATGAAGATGATGATGTCATAGTTGTCAATAAACAGGCAGGGCTTGTGGTGCATCCGGGTCATGGCAATTTCAACGGGACTTTGCTTAATGCTCTTGCCTTTCATTTTAAGGAAAACAGCTCCCAAGTGGAAAACGGATTCGGCTATCTGGTGCACAGAATAGACAAAGATACCACCGGTTTGATGGTGGTCGCAAAAAATGAAATGGCACAGACGGTGTTGGCTAAACAGTTTTTCGACCATTCTACACAAAGACGCTATCAGGCAGTGGTGTGGGGTGACTTCGACGAGGATGAAGGCATTATTGAAGGCAATATCGGCCGTAATATTAAAGACCGTGTGGCAATGACGGTATTTCCTGACGGCTCTCAGGGCAAGACCGCAATTACACATTACAAGGTGTTGGAACGGTTTCGTTATGTGTCACTCGTGGAATGCCGTCTCGAGACAGGTCGTACTCACCAGATACGTGTGCATTTCCAGTATATGGGACATCCTTTGTTTAATGATGCCATGTATGGCGGTAATATTATATTGAAAGGTACTACGTTTTCCAAATATCGTCAGTTTGTTGATAATTGTTTTGCCGAGATACCACGGCATTGCCTCCATGCCAAGATGATAGGCTTTGTACATCCTTCTTCCGGTAAACGGATGATGTTCGACTCGGAATTGCCCGACGATATGAAGACGGTCCTTGACAGATGGCGCCGCTATGTGGCATCGCGTAATGATGAAAAATAATATATTATGATAGTAATAACAGGAGCAGCCGGCTTTATCGGCAGTGTGGTGGCAGGAAGTCTCAACATGTATGGAAGAGATGATATAGTGTTGGTCGATGACTTCTCTAAAATGAATAAAATAGAAAATTATAAGAATAAACGTTACCGTCAACTTGTTGGAAGAGAGGTCTTTTTTGAATGGTTGGAAGATAACGGTAAAAATGTCGATTTCATAATACATCTCGGAGCAAGGACAGATACCACGGAGTTCGACTGGAATGTTTTCCTTACTCTTAATGTCAACTATACTCAGAAGATGTGGACCATCTGTTCTCAGTATGGGATACCGTTGATTTACGCTTCGTCGGCTGCTACTTACGGAGGCGGAGAACTCGGCTATGACGATAACCATGATGTGGTCGATAGATTGCAGCCTCTTAATCCTTACGGACGTTCAAAGAATGAGACAGACAAATGGATCCTTCGGCAGGATAAAATGCCTCCGTTCTGGGCAGGTCTTAAATTCTTTAATGTTTATGGACCTAACGAATATCACAAAGGCAGAATGGCTTCTGTCATAATGCACTCTTTCAACCAGATAACAGATAGCGGAGAGGTGAAACTGTTCCGTTCGCACCGACCTGACTACGCCGACGGACAGCAGTTGCGTGACTTTGTTTATGTTAAGGATATCGCCTCAGTGATACTTTTTCTTATTGAAAACAGACCAGCAAGCGGACTTTACAATCTCGGTACCGGCAAGGCTCGTTCTTTCTTAGACCTTGCAACAAATACCTTTAAGGCAATGGGAAAAGAAGTCAAGATAAAATTTATTGATACCCCTTTGGATATCAGAGACAAATATCAGTATTTTACTGAGGCCAACATGCAGAAACTGAGAAATGCCGGTTATGACAAAGATTTTACTTCACTGGAAGACGGCATAAACGATTATGTTTGCAATTATTTGTCGGGGCATCGTTATTTTTGATAACGGACGATATGGCATCTGATTTATTGTTTCTCGGAAAGACTTTTGATTTTATCTTCCAATTCTTTGTCGAGAGACATTAAAAATTCACGGTTTTTCTTTAATGTCAACAATATGGCGGCACGTTCTTCGAGTTTGTCGAATTTGTTTTTCATGGTGTTTTTTGCACCCTGTATCGTCATGCCTTTTACTTTCACGAGGTCGTAAATGACTTGAAGATAACGTATGTCGCGTTCTGTAAACAGACGATTCCCTTTGGTGCTTTTTCTCGGTCTCAGCACGGGAAACTCACTCTCCCAATAACGTATCAGGGAGGTGTTGACTCCGAACATCTCGGCGACTTCGCCTATTCTGTAATAAAGTTTTTTTATCTCCATGTCAATCCATGCTTTGATGCGGTGTCTTTGACAACTCTATTACCTTGTCGTACATCTCCGGAGTAAGGTCATTGTAAAAGAAGTTGATAGGGTTCACCGGCACGTTGTTTTTTATCACCTCATAATGCAGGTGAGGACCGGATGATTTCCCGGTATTACCCAAGGTGCCTATCTTTTGACCTCTTTTTATTTTATCTCCTTTTTTTACATTGATGCTGTTGAGGTGGGCATAACGTGTCTTGTATCCGTATCCGTGGTTAATAATGATATTGTTGCCATAACCTGTTTTGGATTTCACTGTTTTTTCTACCACGCCGTCGCCGGTGGCATAAATGGGACTTCCCTTAGGACCGCTGAAATCTATGCCGCTGTGCATCTTGTTTACTTTATAAAATGGGTCTGTCCTGTATCCGAAATGCGAAGATATGCCGTAAATGGTGGTTCTTTTTACGGGCATTATGGCAGGCACATGTTTCATCATGTCTTCTTTTGTCTTCGCAATTTCGTAAATCTCGTCGAAAGACTTGGACTGAACATATAACTGACTGGAGAATTTGTCTATCTTTTCAGCTATTTCGATAATTTCTTCGGAATGAGAATAACCCTCAAGAGCCTCATAACGGTTGGTTCCGCCACGACCTGCTTCTCTTACAGATGTCGGTATTGGCTCGACACCGAAAATGGAACGGTATATGTTGTCATCATGGGTCTGCATCTCCTTGACAAGCAGTTCCATGTTGTCCAACTTGTCGGACATGATTTTATATTGCAGACGCATATATTCCAATTCTCTGTTCAATACACGCTCTTCAGGTGTGCCAAAGGTGTAATATACCATGGTAGAAGCAGTATATCCTAAAGCTCCGGCAACAAGTGATAAGATGAAAATTATCAGTAAACGCGTTTTCCAGGTTGTCTTATATTCTTCATACTTTTCCGTTATGGGATTGTATGTGTATTTCTTCTTCATTGTATCTTTTTTAATGAAAAATCTCTATTTTTAATTTTAAGCGACAAAAATAATAATTTTTGTCTAAATTTGCAAATTATTTTTACAGAAATAATCAAAAATTGATTTATAATGAAAGCAAATGAGATTCGTAAATGTTTTTTAGACTTCTTTAAATCTAAAAATCATGTTGTGGTTCCATCAGCACCTATAGTGGTGAAAAACGACCCGACCTTGATGTTTACTAATGCAGGAATGAATCAGTTTAAGGATGTATTCCTTGGAAATAAGAGTCCTAAAGCACCGAGAGTTGCCGATATACAGAAATGCTTGCGCGTCTCCGGTAAACATAATGATCTGGAAGAGGTTGGTCGCGATACTTATCATCATACCATGTTCGAAATGATGGGCAATTGGTCGTTTGGCGATTATTTTAAGGAAGAAGCCATAGCATGGGCGTGGGAGTTCCTTACCGAGGTGTTGAAAATAGACAAGGAACGTCTGTATGTAACTGTGTTCGGTGGTGACCCTAAAGATGGATTGGATCCTGATAATGAAGCTTTCACATTCTGGAAAAAACATATTGACGAGTCGAGGATTATCTATGGTTCAAAAAAAGATAACTTTTGGGAGATGGGTGATACCGGACCTTGTGGCCCTTGTTCTGAGATACATATAGATATTAGAAGCGATGAAGACCGCAACGCTGTCAATGGTAAAGACCTCGTCAACAAGGATAATCCCGAGGTTATTGAGATATGGAATCTTGTTTTCATTCAGTTTAACCGTCTCGCCAATGGCTCATTGGTAAATCTACCTGAAAAACATGTGGATACAGGTATGGGCTTTGAGCGATTGGTCCGCGTGATGCAAAATAAAAAGTCGAATTACGATACTGATATCTTCCAGCCTGTCATTCAGACTATTGCTGAGATGGCAGGCGTCAGGTACGGCGATGACGAACAGAAAGATATCGCCATGCGCGTCGTGGCAGACCATCTTAGGGCTGTGTCTTTCGCCTTGTCTGACGGTCAGCTGCCATCTAACAATGGCGCCGGTTATGTCATTCGTCGCATATTGCGCCGTGCCGTTCGTTATGGTTATACTTTCCTCGGTTTTACTGAACCTTTCATGTACAAACTCTTGCCTGTTCTCGTGAATGAAATGGGAGAACAATATCCTGAACTTGTCAGTCAGCAGACTTTGGTGTCAAAGGTGATGCACGAAGAAGAATCTTCTTTCCTCAGAACATTGTCGCAAGGTATTCGCCGGTTTGAGTCTTATGTGGAGCAGAATGTTTCCTTGAAAACTATTGACGGAGCTTTTGCTTTTGAGTTGTTCGACACATACGGTTTCCCGGTCGATTTGACTAATCTTATGGCTGAGGAAAAAGGCTTGTCTGTTGATATGGAGTCATTCTCCCTTAAACTCGAAGAACAGAAAAATCGTTCCCGTAAGGCAGCAGAAAAAACTTCCGGCGACTGGGTGGTGCTGTTTGACATGGAATCGTCATTCGTGGGCTACGATACTACACAGGCAGTGTCGAAAATATTGCGATTCCGGGAGGTGACGGCAAAAAATAAGAAACATTATGAGATAGTGCTCGATAAGACACCATTTTATGCCGAGATGGGCGGCCAGGTGGGTGATAAAGGAATACTGTCGTCTGATGATGAGATGATTAATGTTGTGAATACTGTTAAGGAAAATGACCTTATCATTCATATAACTGACAAATTGCCTCAGAATCCTGAATTGCCTTTTACAGCATCGGTAGATGTTGAACGTCGTCGCAAGATAGAGGCTAATCATTCTGCAACGCATCTTATGCATGCAGCTCTTCGTATGGTGCTGGGGTCTCATGTCGAACAGAAAGGCTCGCTCGTCGATGATGAAAGATTGCGTTTCGATTTCAGCCATTTCGCCAAGATGACTGACGAAGAGATAAAGAAAGTGGAGTCTTTGGTGAATGAGAAGATAAGAGAGAATATAAAAAATGTTACCGCTGTTGACGTGCCATTGGAAGAAGCTAAAAATATGGGCGCTATGGCATTGTTCGGCGAGAAATATGGCGACAAGGTTCGCGTGGTGTCATTCGATCCTTCTTATTCTTGTGAGTTGTGCGGAGGTACCCATGTGCCGGCAACAGGTTGTATAGGTGCTTTTAAGATACTGACCGAGAGCGCAATAGCTGCGGGTGTGAGACGTATAGAAGCTGTTACCGGAGAAGAGGTGTTGAGATATTTGGATTCTTTCATAGATACTGTTGACAAGATAAAGGCAGTGGTTAAGTCTTCAGGTGATGTCGTCAAGGCTGTCGAAACATTGTCGTCAAATAATCAGATGCTTCAAAAACGTGTTGACGCTTTGATGATGAATATGGCTGTTTCCGAGATGAAAACAGCTTATCGCCATGCTGAGGTGTGTAATGGACGTAAGATAGTTGTAACAAAAGTGGATGCTGATGTGAACCAGTTGAAAAATATGGCAGCTGCTTTGAAAGATATCGATAATGATGCTGTCGCAATACTCGGTGGCGTGACTGATAACAAACCTGCTATCTGTCTGCTGTTGCCGCAAAGTCTTGTAGATGCCTCTTTCGATGCTACTGTCATGATACGCGAGGTGGCAAAAGAGATACAGGGCGGTGGTGGAGGTCAGAAAAATCTTGCTACTGCTGGCGGCAAAAATGTTTCAGGTCTCGATAAAGCCATGGAAATGTTGAAACAGCATTTTGTCTGATCGTAGCCTTTTATTCTTGAAAATATCAAGCATCGGTAAAGGAATTTTTCTTCTTTTCCCGATGCTTTTTCATATTCTAACATTTTTTTAAAAATTTTTTAAAAAAATGATTGTTGTTATATTATTTTTGTATCTTTGCACTGCCAAGTTACTGAATATGATATTAAAAAGTGTAGGGAATATAGTTATTCTTGATATTTTTAATTTTAGGGTAGTAAATATTACCCCCCCCCGTTAGTGATATAATTGATTATCAATTATATACATATTTTTATATTCGTACATAATCATTTGCTAATCAGATATATCCTTTCTATCTATTTGGTTGTAGAGGATTGTTTTTAGTACTTTGCCCGCATCTATAACAGTTGCGGGCTTTTTTGTTTTGCTTCAGTTTGTTGTTTCCTATAATTTACTTTTTTAATGGTATGATGTGATATGTTTTTTGTGGATAACTAATATTTGCGCTTTTTACAAAAAATGCAAATGTTAAAAAATAATAAGAAAATGTTGTATATATCTAAAAAAGTCTTATTTTAGCAAGTCCTTTATTTTATCTTACGACTTTTGATGAAAACCAAGCCGTGTTTTAATGAAAAGGGTGATGTTTGTTTTGTTAAATTATTGATTCATAGATAATTGGAATTTGGATCAAAAATCGTGTTTTTATGAATTTCAGATTTTATTTGCTCTATGCAGTTTTGTTTTTTATCGGTTTGTCGAGTTGTACCAAGAATGATAGTACAACATTGATTCCGATGGGAGATGAGTCCTATTTCAAGGATATTGAAGAAATCGCTCCTCCTGATGTAATGTCTTTTATAAATAATGACCTCAGAGGTTATGTTAACAATGCACAGGTGATAACAATGGGAGGTTGGTATCCTGCCAAGGTTGAAGGTGACTTTAGGATTGATCCGTGTGAGTATGTCTATTCTACAATTGATTTGGTTGGTGTTTCAAGTGCATTTTACAATATAAATTTGAAAGACCAACATAATGGAGTTGTGTCGTTCGAAATGGAATTCGACAGTTTGTTCCATGTTGTAGATGAATGGGGACAGGAGTTTGACCGTCATGTGATAAGTTCGTATTCTTCCGATACCATTTATGTAAGAGGTGATGGCGAGAATATTACTATGTATGGACTTTGTGATGTCTATTTTAGTAATACCATGTATTTCGGCGAATATGTACAATCTTTGACAGCTCAGTTCTCATCATTGATTGTGATTGTTGGCAGGATTACTGAGATTGGAATAGAAAATATTCATGTTTTTGAATATGTCAATGATATTATCAGCTACTCTCCGGATGCATATCAAGCCTATTTTGACAATTATAGAAATAGTAAGAAAATTTTTAAATCCAGTGGTGACGGCATCGCACCGAGGATTAATGTCAATGAAGAATAATGTTTTACACTAAATTGATTAGAAAATGAAAAAGATATTTTTACTTGCTGTTTGTTTTGTTTGTCTTGTGGGTAATTTGATGGCTCAAGATGGGTTGGTGTTTAACAAATTCCAAAAAAAAGGTGACAAGGACAGGTCGAAAGCTGTCATGATAGGTCTTAAAGGAGGGTTGAATATGGCAAATATGGTTTTTACTGATAAGGCTCTTAATGATCTAGATGAAAATAAAAATTTTCGACCTATCGGAGGCGTTTTTGTCGAAATACCTGTTATGGGAGGACTTTCTTTAGCTCCGGAATTAATGTTGGTCGGCAGAGGAACCGATAAATCTTTTGTGGCAAGAGAAGAACAGGAACAGAATATTACTGATGTGATAACCAATTATAACATAGAGTCTTTCTATATAGATTTTAGAATACCTGTAATATATCGTTTTGTTATATCAGACTGGTTCAATCCATATATCTTCGCTGCTCCTGATGCCGGTTTCCTGCTCGGCGGCAATATCTCGTTGAATAAAATGCAAAATGGAACTGTACTTGAGGAGGAGTCTGTGTCTGTCGAGATTGGTAAAGCTAATATGAAAACTTTTACCATGGGGGTAGTCGCAGGTGTGGGATTACGGTTTAATATGGATTTCCAAAGATTTTCCTTGGTGTGGAAAATTGAAGCCGCATATAACTGTGGTTTTATCGATACTTACTCATCAATGGAAAAAGATGATAGCGCAATCTCAGGTAATGTAAATGCTTATAATGTCACAGGTCACAGATATAATAGAGGCATTGAAGCCATGATAAGTATAGGTCTGCCTCTTAAATTCTCTAAAAATAACGGATGTTCAGACTTCGGTAATAAGTTTGACAGAAGATATTGATAATGCATAATGATAGCGACTCATCTCGTCAGAAATAGATTTTTTGAGTCGCTGTCATTGTATGACGGCACTCATGTTCTCCGTTCGTTTCGTAAATGAATTTTATGATTTGGGCCTGAATTTCCCTTTTAAACTCATCACCATCATTATTACACCTATTAATATAAAGGGAAAACTTAACCATTGTCCAATGTCGAATGTCATCTGTAATTCAGCCTCGACCTGAGGATTTTTGATGAACTCTATGATGATGCGGGAACCGAAAATAACGATGAGGAAAATGCTGAACATCAGTCCCGGATATCTTTTGCCCATGTCTTGTTTGAAATAGGCGAACAAAAGATATGCAAAGGTGAAGATGCAGAATAATGACTCATATATTTGTGTAGGATGACATGCAGGAATGTTTTCTAAGGGCGTTCCGATAGGATAGTCTCTTACGAATTTAAAACCCCATGGCATATCGGTAGGTGTGCCGTAAATTTCGGAATTTAACAGATTCCCAAAACGTATCAAGGCTCCTGCCAATGCTACAGGTATGACGATACGGTCTAAAATCCATATATATGGCAATTTCGTTTTCTTAGAGTATAAATATAATCCGATTAGAATGCCTATGGCTCCTCCATGACTTGCTAATCCTCCTTCCCATACAGCCAAAAACTTTATTGGATTGGAAAAATAATATGCCGGGTCATAAAATAAACAATGTCCTAAACGTGCTCCTATGATAGATGAAATGATCATATATACAAATAACTTGTCCAAATAATCGGCTTGTATTTTTTCCTTGCGGTAAATTATCTTCATTATGAAAAAACCTATGACAAATACTGCAGCCCATATAATACCATACCAGGCAATAGGTCTTCCGCCAATCAAAGGAAACCATTCAGGAATAACAAAACTTATCGGGTCAACATTCCAGATGATAAAATTAGTCGTCATATCGTTGTATTTTTTGCAAATATATAAAATATTTTGATATTATTATTTCATACTTAATAAATGATACTTGTGTTTTGTCGTAAATCATGCGGATGTGATTTTTGAAAGTTTGTATAAACAATGGGACAGATAAAGTTTAATGACAGAAACAGGAAACAATCAATATTTCAAAATATCATGACGGTAATAGACATACACAGTCATATCGTCTTGCACCATTGTTCTAAAAATGTATTTAAGTTGTCGCTATCGTCATGGTAAATGCTGCGCAAGTCTGTTTGTGGAATTGCAACATTTTTGAATTTGAAGTCTTTTTGTCTGCAATAACCGAACAATCCTTTATTGAACAGGTATTGTGACAGATATTCTTGTTCGGTTTGTCCCGGCGTAGGAATTAGAAATGCACTTCGGTTTAGACGTATGAGATCCATGAGAGAAGAATAACCTCCACGGCAGATGATGTTGCGTGCTGAACTGACAAGATTGACGAACATTTCGTCATCGACATGATTGAATGTGGTTACATTGTCCGGTAAATCCTTTATCATGTTGAGACAGTCGGGCATGGCACGCAGGATTACTATTTTTTCTTTTATTGTGTAAGCCTGTTTTATGATAATCTTTTCGAGTATGGTGCGTTGCGGCTCCGGTCCTGATAGTATCACGAGATAGTCTGTGTCTTTTTCGTTGTTTGGCAAGCTGTCGGCATAAAATCTGCTTAGGTATCCTATGTATGATGTTTTTATCGGCAGATTGGCAGGATGCGACAAGGTTCCTGCAAGGTTGTTGTTTCCCTCGGCATCAGGAATCCATAACTCATCATAATGTTTTATGTAACTGTAATTGATGCTGTTTACAATAGGAGCAGTCCATCTCCATAATTTCGGTATGCTGATGTGCAATTGGTGCGTTATAAAAACAGATTTTACATTTTTGTTCCAACAGCCGAATCTGTTGTCCGATATTATGGCTTCTATGTTGTAATCTTTTACTATGGTGTCGAGTTGTTGATGCTCGTTGCTGAAATCCCTTAATGCTCTTGGTGTTGAAATCGCTATCTTTAATGCCTGTGAGTTCCTTTTGCTGTATGTGGCATTGAATCCCGGAAGTTTGATGAACTCCAATTCCGGCATTGCCTTCTGTAAAAATGACAATGCTCCTCCGTCAGCAGCAATAATTACTTTGTTGCCCTGATTTACAAGGGATCTTATGATAGGAAGACATCGTGTCGCATGTCCTAATCCCCAGTTTAACGGACTGACTAATATTCTCTTTCCCAAAATTTTGTTTTTGCAAATATATATATAATTTTTGTGATGTTCATGTTTATGCTTCTGTTGTTGAAAAATCTTTTCAACATGCTTTTTAATGTTTGCGATTTTGCGTGCATCCTTAATATTTTTTTACATTTTTATTTTTAAAGAAAAAAATATCATTTTTTTTATGTCATTTTAACATTTTAATTATGAATTTTATCTTTAAATGTAAATAAAAATTAACATAAATAATTGATATATAATGTGATATTATGTGTATTTTTGCTTCATGACGAACGATTTGTTATATAAGATAGGCATTACTCTTGTACCAGGAATAGGCAATATAGGTGGGAAAAAACTGATAGCGTATTGCGGTGGAGCTGAAGCTGTCTTTAAGGAGAAAAAACGCAATCTTGAAGCTGTAGCCGGTCTCAATGCCAAAAGTATTGCTGCCATTATATCACAAAAGGTGTTGTCGCGTGCAGAGAAAGAGATTAAATATTTAGAGAAAATGAATATAAAACCTCTGTTTTATCTCGACCCTGATTACCCAAAGAGATTGCAACATTGCAATGACAGTCCCGTGATGCTTTATTATAAAGGTGTGGCAAATCTTAATGCATGTCGTGTGGTAGGTATTGTGGGAACGAGAAATGCCTCGGACTATGGCAGGGCAATGACAGAAAAAACAGTGGAACAACTGACAGCTGATAATGTGCTGATTGTTAGTGGACTCGCCTATGGTATTGATACTATTGCTCATCGTTCGGCAATTAAATTTAATATTCCTACGGTAGGTGTCCTCGGCCATGGCTTGCAAATGATTTATCCTAATGGAAACCGTAAACTTGCGCAATCCATGTTGCAGAATGGTGGTCTTTTGACAGAATATCTGTATGGAACACTTCCGGAGAAAGAGAATTTTCCTCAGAGAAATAGGATAGTAGCAGGCATGATAGATTGCCTTGTAGTCGTGGAAAGTGCTCTTAAAGGCGGTGCCTTGATAACTGCAGACATAGCTGATTCTTATGATAGAGATGTATTTGCCTTTCCCGGCAGAGCCGGCGACTTGTTTAGCGAGGGGTGTAACCATTTGATAAAAAATAATAAAGCTAACCTTATACTTGATGTGGCAGATATACGTTATGTGATGCGATGGGATACTGATGTTGAGATGCCCAACAAACAAATGCGCTTGTTTCGAGAGTTTAATTCTGATGAACAACTTGTGTTGAATGCCTTTGGCCCGGATGAGGTGGTGCATATCGATAAAATAATTACTGAAACAAATATGTCTTTGCCGAAATTGGCGTCGGTGCTGCTGTCACTCGAGTTCGACGGTGTGCTATCTGCCTTGCCGGGAAAACGTTATCGTAAAAATTGATAGTATGATGTCATATTGGTTTTTAACGATATTTTCCATAATATTATTTGTTTTTCTGTGTTTTATGTCATATTTGATAAAAAATATTACCTTTGCACAAAAATAATTATGCCCATAGGAAGAGTTATTAAATCAACAGGCAGTTGGTATGAGGTACAGGACGACAATGGCACTGTGTGGAGTTGTCGTCTGAGAGGCAAGATGCGTCTCGACGGCCTGCGTTCTACTAATCCTGTTGCAGTGGGTGATAAGGTCAATTTTGAAAAAGAACGTGATAAAGATACCTGCGTCATCGACAAAGTGCTGAAACGTAACAATGTCATTGTACGCAAGTCGGTGAATCTGTCAAAAGAATCACATATAATAGCTGCCAATATAGACCAGGCTGTCTTGATAGCTACTGTGGCTCAGCCAAAGACTTCTACAGGTTTTATCGACCGTTTCCTTGTTACGGCAGAGGCTTATCATATACCTTCTGTCATAGTGTTTAACAAATGCGACTTGTATGATGAAGAACAGACAGCGATGGCGGAAGAGTTGATAAGTGTATATAAATCTATTGGCTATGAGTCGTTTATGGTGTCTGCCCTCACCGGTTTTCAATGTGATAGACTACAGGATATTATGAAAGATAAAGTGAGTCTTTTTTCCGGACATTCCGGGGTGGGCAAGTCGGCATTGTCGAACAGACTCGACCCTGCATTGAATCTTAAAGTTGGAGAGATATCCGATGTGCATGAGAAAGGAAAACATACTACTACATACGCACAAATGTTCCCTCTGTGTTTCGGTGGCTTTATCATTGATACTCCCGGCATTAAAGAATTCGGTTTGTTCGACTTGGAGAAAAATACTCTCGCCCAGCGTTTTCCCGAAATGCGTGCCTTGATGCATAACTGTAGATTCAGTAATTGTACCCACCTGCATGAGCCTCATTGTGCTATAAAAGATGCCGTCGAACAACATGTTATAGCAAAATGGCGTTATAATGACTATTGTAATATGATGGATGATTGATTATGACTGCTGCTGACCTGTTGTCGAATGATGTAATGCCTCTTTCAGTAAATGATTCATGCCGCAATGCTCTCGACTGTATGAATGATTTGCGCATATCTTGCATCCCTGTCGTTGATGACCGTAAACTGATAACTCTCTTGTCGGACAATGATATTTATCGTTATGATAATTTAGATGGCAAAATAGGAGATATGAAACTTAATGTTGCTCCTTTTGTTTATGATAATCAACATGTCTTCGACGTACTTAAAATGTTTAAGATGTATCATTTGCCATTGTTGCCTGTCATCGACCGTTTAGATAATTATTTGGGTGTCATTACATTTAGTGGTCTGATAGATTATATGGCGGATGTGCTTTCTGTTTCAGAGCCCGGCGCTTTGATAATGATTGAAATGGGAGTCAATGACTATTCTCTTGGAGAGATAGCCCGACTTATGGAAGAAAATAATGCCAAAATATTGAGTCTCATGCTTTGCAATAAAACAGAATCTTCTCGAATAACTATTTGCATAAAGATAAATCTTATAGATGCTTCTGCTGTCATTCAGACACTCAGAAGATTTGATTATAACGTATCAGGCTCATTTGATAATGTGGGTAATGACGATTTAAGAGAACGTTTTGAGTCTTTTATGAAGTTCCTCGATATATGAAAAAATTGTTGTTGATATTGGGATTGGCTTTGTCTTTGTTTTCATACGCTCAAGAGGAAGATTATGTCATTATCTCTGATATCGACATAATTGGTAATAAAGTCACAAAGCCTTCCATTATTTTCAGAGAACTGACTTTTTCTCCGGGAGATACTGTAAGCATGGCAACATTAAATGAAACATTGCGCTATTGCCGTGAAAATGTTCTTAATACCGACTTGTTTAACTTCGTTGACTTTAGGTTGGAAGATGATAAAAATTGTGATAATTGTAAGGTGTTGATTATAAATGTTGTAGAACGTTGGTATTTTTGGCCTATTCCTTATATTGCATACGCAGACCGTAATCTTAATTCATGGTATGAAACTAAGAATTTCGCACGTCTGAGTTATGGTTTCGACCTTGTTTATTATAATATGTGGGGACTTATGCACGAACTCGATTTTACTCTTATCGGCGGTTACAACCAACAGTTCAGCATTACTTATGATATACCATATATTACTGAAAGACAATGCTTCGGCTTGATGATGAGTGGGGGATTCAAGAGAGATAAAGAGGTGGCTTTGAAAACTGAATACGATAAGGTGGTTTATTTTAAGGAAGAAAATGGATTTACACGTCAATCGTATTATGCTTATTTGCAACCATATTATCGTTTCGGCTACCGCGACAGATTGTTCCTGAAATTGCAATACAATAATGACAGGTTTAGTGATAGTATCATGTCGCTGAATCCGGATTATTCATTTGAAGTGTCTGATATACAGTATTTGTCAATGTCGGTCGTCATGAAACATGATTATAGAGACGATAACAATTACCCTCTTGACGGACATTATTTGGAACTGGATTTTACCAAATTCGGACCTTCTTTCGATAATGAAGAACTCAATATATTTTACGGGAAAGTCACTTTTGACTTTTATACAAAGATTTATGGCAGACTTTATTGGGCATCCAATATTACGACAAGAATTGGAAATACCAATGATGTGCCATATTTTCTTACAGATGGTCTGGGTTATAAAAATGATTTTGTCCGTTCTTATGAACGCTATGTCGTCAATGCGATGAACTTCGCACTGATTAAAAATAATTTGAAAATAGCAATACTCAATCCTACTGTCGCCTATCTCCCACTGATAAAAAATGAGAAATTTGGAAAGATACATTTTGCATTGTATTTTAATGTTTTCTTTGATATGGCTTATACATGGAATATGCAAAATGACCCTACGTCGGTATTGCAGAACAGTTTGTTGTACGGTACCGGCGTTGGCATAGATTTTGTTACGTATTACGACAAGGTCTTGCGTGTGGAATATGGCATCAACGGACTTGGCGAGTCAGGCTTGTTTTTGCATCTTGTTGCACCTATATAATAATTGAATAACCATTAAAATTTGATTATGAGAATAGCATTATACGGAAAATCATTTGACAGTGAATATAGCCTTTTAATGTCTCGCATGCTTAAATTTTTGAAAGAATCAAATGTGGAATTATTGGTTTATGGACCTTTTTCATCATTGATTGCATCAGTATCCGATGTTGATTATGAGATGTTTGACTCATATTCTCAACTTGTAGGCAAGGTTGATATGTTGTTTTCTTTCGGTGGTGATGGCACTGTACTCGATTCTTTGCCTTTGGTACGTGATTCGGAAATACCTGTTTTCGGTATCAATATGGGACGTCTTGGTTTCTTGTCGAGTGTTTCTGCCAATGAGGCAGAAGAGGCGGTGAGAAATATACTTAAAGGGAATTATATGATAGACAGCCGTTTTATGCTGCAGGTGGTTGGAGATTCTTTCCCTTCCTGCGATGTCAATTATGCTCTTAATGAGATAAGTGTCTTGCGTAGTGAGATAGGAGGTCTCATCGTTGTTACAGTTTATGTCGATGACCTTCTCGTGAATACTTATTGGGCAGACGGCCTGATTCTGGCGACACCTACCGGCTCTACTGCTTATTCCATGAGTGCTGGAGGACCTATCATGGCACCTGACACAAAAAGTTTTGTTATAACTCCGGTCTCACCACACAATTTAAGTGTGCGTCCTGTCGTTATACCCGATAAAAGTGTTATAAGAATTAAAGTTGATGGTCGTTGTAATGCCTTCTCTTTAGGACTTGACTCACGTAAAATATTGGTTGATAAATCATTGGAACTTGAAGTCAGAAAAACGGATTTTTGTTTCAATATGGTGAAAATGCAGCAAAAAGACTTTTTTACCGCTATGCGAAACAAGTTGCTTTGGGGGAATGATGTGAGAAATTAGACTTTTTCTTCAAGATTATCAAAAAAATATGTAAATTTGTCGGTTAATGAATGAATTTTGTAAATTATTGTCTATCAAAAGGAATTAAATTATTCGTTATGAAGAGAATGAGAAATTTTGGTGTTTTGATGGTATTTCTCATGATAATGGGACTGTCGTTAAATCCTTTTGAAGCAAAAGGTCAGATAATAGAAGTTGGCGTCTCTGGTGGTTTGTCCTATTATATCGGAGATATAAATCCTAACAAACATTTTTCCGATAGTCAGTTTGCATGGGGTGTTTTGACTCGTTATTACAGCAGTTCACGCTGGGCTTTTCGTTTGTCGTATTCCAATATAAGTCTTGCCTCTTCTGATGCCGTGATTCAATATCGTCCGGAAAGAGGTCTTGATTTTAAAGCTAAAATTCATGATATTTCTTTAGTGGCTGAGTTCAATTTCTTCGATTATTGGACAGGAAGCCGTCGCAGTTATGTCTCTCCTTATATTTTTGGCGGGTTCTCGACATTTTTCTTCAATAATACTCCCGCCAATGGTACGGACTTGCATTCAATGGGACTGTGGACTGAAGGAGTGGAATATTCGAACGTGAGTTTTGCCATTCCTTTCGGAATAGGCGTAAAATACAGCATAGGCAAAAGAATAGGTTTGGCATTGGAATGGAGAATAAATAAGACATTTACTGATTATATTGATGATGTCCACGGGTTGTATCCCGAAACGGATGTCGTGGTTGATGGTTATAATTATACCGACCCTACAGATAATTATTTGTCAGGTATGCAGAGAGGAAACTCTTTTGATAATGATTGGTTTTCCTATCTGAATGCTTCGGTGGTTTATAAATTCAATCTTCCTAAAAACAGAAAATGTAACGTAGGTGTCGATAGTAAGTATTTTAGATATTATTGATAAATGACAAGTCAGAAAGATAAGTTGGATTTTGCCCGTTTGCCGAAGCATATCGCTATTATTATGGATGGTAATGGACGATGGGCTAAGGAACAGGGTAAAATGCGTATTTTCGGTCATCAAAAAGGTGTAGATGCAGTGAGAGAAGTGACGGAGGCTGCTGCAGAAATAGGCATTGAATATCTTACACTTTATACCTTTTCTACTGAGAATTGGAACCGCTCTTCCTGGGAAGTCGATGCTTTGATGCAACTTTTGTCAACTACAATAAAATCTGAACTTAAAACATTGACTGATAATAATATAAGACTTAATGCCATAGGAGACCTCCATCGTTTGCCAAAATATAATTATGATGCTTTGATGGATGTGATGCACTCTACTTACGGTAATGACAGAATGACTTTGACATTGTGCCTTAGCTATTCAGGACGTTGGGATATAGTGAATGCCATGAGAAAAATAGCCGCTGATGTAAACTCAGGTATTGTTGCACCGGAACAAATCGATGAGTCTTGTATTGCTAAGACTTTGTCAACAGCAGATATGCCTGACCCTGAACTTTTGATTCGTACAAGCGGCGAATTACGCATCAGTAACTTTCTGCTGTGGGAACTCGCATACTCGGAATTGTATTTTACAAGTAAATATTGGCCTGACTTTGGTAAAGAGGATCTTTACGAAGCAATAGTGAATTATCAAAGTCGAGAACGCCGTTTTGGGAAAACAAGTGAACAAATTAATAAGTGAGACAATGACTCTTTATAAAAAACTGCTGATATCGCTTTTATTTTCTTTGTCTTTGCTGACTTCGGCATACATTTCTAATGCTCAGATATCGGTCGGTGGCGGTTTATCTGATATGGATTTTAGTGTGCCGCGTGATTACGAATTGGCGGGTGTTACCGTTACCGGTGTCAAATATATCGACCCTAACGTCTTGATTATGATATCAGGCCTGCAAATTGGTTCTACTATTACGGCCCCAGGCGATGATATCTCGAGTGCTATACGTAAACTTTGGGAACAAGGTCTGTTCGAGGATGTGGTTATAACTTGCACTGATATAATTGGTAACAAAATATTTATTAATATTGACCTTAAAGAACGGCCACGTATATCCAAATTTTCTTTCGATGGCGTTAAAAGGTCTGAAGCTGAAGAACTTAGAAATAAAATCAACCTCACTCGCGGCGATGTGGCAACAGAACATACTTATGTCAAAACACGCAGAATAATAGAAGACTATTTTTATGAGAAAGGTTATTTTAATGCTGAGGTCAATATTTTGGCTGAACCGGATACTACACGTGATAATTATGTGAATCTTGTCATTGATGTGGATAAGAAATCAAAAGTCCGTATTGGGGAAATAGTTATTGATGGCAATGAGTTTATGACAGATTCACAAATTCGTTCCGCTATGAAGGATACCAAACTGAAAGGTAAATTCGACCCGCTGAGACCTCTCGGTCCTGCCGTAGTCAACTCTGCATGGTATTTCATTACATTCAGACCTAAAGCTGCAATGGCTGAGATAACAGACTATTTCGCAGATAATTATCGTCCTCGTATCTTTAAATCTTCTAAGTTTAATGAATCAAATTATGAGGCTGATAAACAAAAAGTTATAGATAAATATAATTATAAGGGCTATAGAGACGCAAAAATAGTTTCCGACTCGGTTTATGTTATCGATGATAAAAATATAGGTATAGCTTTGAATATTGAAGAAGGTGATGTTTATTATTTCGGCGATGTTACATGGGTAGGCAATACCAAATATGATACTACTACCTTGAACAGAGTACTTGGTGTACGTAAAGGCGACATATATAACAGGGAATTACTCGAGACTAATCTTAATTATAATGAAGGCGGGTATGATATTACTTCATTGTACATGGATGACGGTTATCTGTTTTTCCAGGTTGACGCTGTAGAGGTGGGAGCAGAGAATGATTCCATTGACTTGGAGATAAGAGTTCATGAAGGAGATCAGGCTCGTATAAAAAGAGTATCGGTGAAAGGTAATACAAAAACCAACGACCATGTGGTGATACGTGAATTATATACAAAACCGGGTCAATTGTTCAGTAGAAGCGATGTCATAAGAACAACACGTGAGCTTGCTACTTTGCAGTATTTTAATGCTGAGACATTGAATCCTGACATTCAACCGGACCCTTCTGACGGTACTGTGGATATAGAATATATAGTTGAGGAGGCATCTACCGACCAAATAGAATTGTCTGCCGGTTGGGGATATAGCAGACTTATTTTGTCCTTGGGATTGACACTCAATAATTTTTCATTGAAAAAGATATTTAATAAAGATGCGTGGACTCCTCTCCCGAGCGGAGACGGCCAGAAATTGTCTTTCCGTATCCAGACTTATGGTACTTCTTATATTTATTATGGCGCCTCATTTACTGAACCATGGCTCGGCGGCAAGAAACCCAACTCGTTTACGGCTTCAATTTACCACTCTACTTATACTAATGGATATTCGAAATCTAATGAGTATTTTGCAAGTTTCAAAACGACAGGCGTTTCTTTCGGTCTTGGCAAACGTTTGGAATGGCCTGACGACTATTTTACAATGTATAATGGTATCAATTTAATGCGCTATGATTTGGATAATTATACCACAATATTCGACTTCGGTACAGGGTCCGGTCATTTTAATGTCATTGGTTATAACATTACTATAGGACGTAATTCTGTGAGTCAACCCATATATCCGCGTTATGGTTCTGAATTTGTGTTGTCTCTTGAATTGACACCGCCTTATTCTCTGATAAGCGGCAGAGATTATGAAAAGGAGTTTCCTGACAAAAGCGAGAGAGAAGACCACATGTACCGCTGGGTTGAGTTCCATAAATGGAAATTCAAAGCTGCTGTTTATACTGAGTTGTATGATAAACTCGTGCTGATGACTCGTCTGCGTTTTGGATATTTGGGTTACTACAATCCGAAAATAGGTGTGACACCATTCCAGCGTTTCTACCTTGGTGGTGACGGTCTTACAAGTTATTCAAACCTCGACGGTCGTGAGATTATCGGTATGCGCGGCTATGGTAATGAGACTCTTACACCTTACTACTACTCTAACGAGAATATAGGAGGTAATATATTTACCAAATATACCCTGGAATTGCGTTATCCGTTGTCACTTAACCCGACAGCTACTATTTACGCACTTGGGTTCGTTGAGGCAGGTAATTGTTGGCTTGGCTTCGAGAATTTTAATCCTTTCGATGTTTATCGTTCTGCCGGTCTTGGTATCAGAATATATTTGCCTATGTTCGGTATGCTGGGACTCGACTGGGGATATGGCTTCGACGATGTTTATGGCATAAAAGATGCAGCCGGCAGTCAGTTCCACTTCTCTATTGGAGGTTCGTTGGATTAAAACAAATATAAATAAAAAAATATGAAAACAAGAAAATTATTATTGATGTTGGCTTTCGTTGTAATGGCCGGCACTTTTTCTCTGAATGCTCAGCAAAATCAGAGATTGGCGTATGTGGATTCTGATTACATACTTCAGAATATTCCTGAATATTCCGATGCTCAGGAAGAAATTAACAATATGTCGCTTGAATGGGAACGTGAAATTCAGGCTATACGCGCCGAAGTGGAAGAAATGTATAAGGAATATCAGACTGAATCGGTGCTGCTTTCTGAAGACCAGAAAAGAAGAAAAGAAGAGGCTATCGTGGCTAAGGAACAAGAGGCAAAGGCTTTGCAAATGCAGTATTTTGGTCCTGACGGTATGCTGTTTACTAAACGAATGGAACTTATTCAACCTATTCAGGAAAAAGTGTATAATGCTATAAATCAGATAGCTTTGGTCAAAAATTATGCCTTTGTGTTTGATAAGGCTTCAGGTACTACAATGTTGTATTGCAACGAGAAAAATGATATTAGCGATGATGTCCTCGATGAAATTGGCAATGTTATGCAGACCGTACGCCGCGAAGACCGTAAGAAATCCTCCGGTTTCGGCGGTGGTGGTAATACCGGAGATAAAAAATAATTGATAAAAATTTCGTTGTTAACGAAATTTATGTACCTTTGCACGGTATTAGTTGTTAGTAACAATTGTAAAATAATTAAAAATGAAAAAAATTAAAGTATTATTCTTCTTTGTTTTAGCATTGGGTTTTAATCTTTGCCTTAGTGCTCAGAATATGAAAATTGGTTATGTGGATTCAGCGGACGTGATGTCTGTTATGCCTGAAAGAACAAAAGTTGAACAAGATTTACAGGTTTATTATGGTGAATTACAGGCTGAGTTGCAGGCTATGGCTACTGAATATCAGAATAAGATGAAAGATTATGAGGCTAATGTTAATACAATGTCCAATCTTGTTCGTCAATCAAAAGAAAAAGAAATATTAGACCTTCAAGGCAGAATCCAAGAGTTCCAAAATAATGCCGAGGTGTCTTTTGAAGAAAAAAGAATAGAACTTCTGACTCCTGTTATCGAGAAAATTCAAAATGCTGTTAATACCGTTGGTAAGGAGAAAGGTTTTACTTACGTTCTTGACAAATCAGTGGGCGCGGTGGTTTACATAGGTGACGATGCTATCGATATTACACCGGATGTGAAAAGTAAATTAGGACTCTGATTAACCTTATATGGTGATAATAAAAAACGTCGGAATCAACTTCCGGCGTTTTTTATTTTTGTTCGTTGAAAAAATGTATCTTATGTCATATCTTGTCACTTGATACTCTCATGAACCTGAAGGCTTGTGTTATGAACCTTGGGAGCGGTTTTGTATTGTCTCTGTCATTGAGGTTTATACTGATGCCTAATTTCTTGATAATTGGAATCTTATGTGTCTCAACGAATTCTATCAGTGTCCCGTCGGGGTCTTCTACGTATGAGAAATGCCCGTTGGCTTCACCCATATCGAATTTATCACCACTGTCGCATACAAATGGATGTCCCATCTCTTCGGCTTTCTTTTTTAGCATGTCCATGTTGCGTATGTCGAAACATACATGAATATATCCTATGTCACCCCAATATCTGTTTGCGAATATTTTGCGTGGCTCGATATCGAAGTTTTGTATCAACTCTATTTGCGAGTCTCCCAATACTTCGCATAATGGTCCTATGGTCTTTGACCGTCTTAACAATACACGGCGCATCTTGTTGTTCGCTCCGCATACCTCTCCCATATCATCGAAAATACCGGTGTAATCACCAACAACAATGTCGTAATCCAATAAATTTTTATAAAATTCTATTGACTTGTCCATGTCGGATACTCCTATGGTGACACCATTGACTCCGCCAGACGGCATCCCGGCTTTGATAAAAACAAAATCGGTACTTTCAAATTCAAAAACGTTGTTGTCTTTATCCTTAATAAAGAAGTGTTTTTGTCCGAATGGAGAGTTTGTTATTGTACTCAACAGTTTGATGCCGTTTTTTTGTGCTGTTTCGTAAGCCTTTTCTATATTGTTGGTTTTCAGTTTACATACACATATTCCATAGTCGCCGAGACGTACTTCATCATCAGGATAACGAATTTCTCTGCCTTTTGGTTGCCATATTTCAAGTCCTCCGCCACCCATCGGGTTTAAAGCCAAAATGGCTCTTCTCGGCTGCGGCTTTCCTCCTGTATATGGCAACATGAGTTCTGCAACACCTTCATCATCAAAAACTTTTAAGTCAAATCCTAATAATTTGTTGTACCAACGCCATGACTCGGATACATCGGTGACGCCTATACCAACTTGTTGTATTCCACAAATGATTTTTTCTTTTTGTTCCATATTCTCTGTAATATTTTAGGTGGGAGAAATTATTTTTGCGAGTTTATAATACAGACAAGGTATATATCTGTTAATATGAGCCATTAACAGTTCGCCTTTGCCGATT
The DNA here is from genome assembly GCA_002633315.1 of Bacteroidales bacterium Phil6. GTDB lineage: Bacteria > Bacteroidota > Bacteroidia > Bacteroidales > F082 > Limimorpha > Limimorpha avicola. The sequence goes on along the minus strand of NWBN01000006.1, from coordinate 44,924 downwards.
AGTTTTCTGTGTTTTTCTTTGCGTATGGCATTGACGGCTTTTTTCGCCGCTTTGTCAACATCGAGACCTTTGGATTGTCCGGGATCCATCTTCTCATAGCGCTTGCCGTCGCCCATGAGAGCACTCTTGCTTATCTCGGTGTTTATCCTTCCGGGAATGAGAAATGTTACTGCTATGTTGGGGTATTCTAAGTCTAATGACTCGAAAAATCCGAACAGAGCATGTTTCGATGCGCAATAAGATGTCCTTAACGGAAATCCGAATAGTCCCGCAAGCGATGTGGTGACTGAGATATTGATATGTTTGGCATTGAGGATGTGTTCCCTGAATTTTTTGATGATATATACCGAACTCCAGTAATTGATCTGCATGATGGATCTGTCAGTCTCAAAAGATGTCTCCAGTCCTTTTTCTCTTTGAGAGATGCCGGCATTTAATACAAAAATATCAATGGAAAAATCTTTCGCCTTGATGTCGTCAACAAGGAGGTCTATGGAGTTGAAATCTGAAAAGTTACATTCTTTGCAATAAGCAGCAACACCTTGACTTTTACAATACTGTAAAGTGTTCTCAAGTTGTGATGCCCCTAATCCGGTGAGGAATACATTGCATTTTTCTCTTGCAAGTTGTCGGGCAATTGCAGCGCCTATTCCGGAACTTGCTCCGGTGACTATCGCATTTTTACCGCGTAAATCAATCATTTTGATGCGTCGTTTATGATGCACAAATTTAGAAAAAATATTTTTCCAAAATATAAATGAAAAAGATTATTTTTTTTATTCAAATTAGTAAATATTTTTACTAATTTTGCATGATAAAGATTAATAATTTGTAAGATGGAAATATTTGAAAGAATAGCTAAGGATTCAGGCGGTCCTATAGGTCAATATAAGGATCGTGCACATGGATATTTTACATTTCCTCGTTTGGAAGGGGAATTGGGACCAAGAATGCGTTTTAATGGCGTTGACGTGTTGTGTTGGAGTCTGAACAATTATCTCGGATTGGCAAATCACCCTGAAGTGAGAAGAGTAGATGCCGAAGCTGCTGCTCGTTGGGGATTGGCATATCCTATGGGTGCCAGAATGATGAGTGGCAATACTCGCCTTCATGAACGGTTGGAACAGGAACTTGCCGATTTCGAGAAGAAAGAGGCTGCCTATCAGTTTAATTTCGGCTACCAGGGCATAGTTTCTACTATAGACGCTCTTACTACAAGGCATGATGTCATAGTTTTTGATAGCGAGGCCCATGCTTGTCTTATCGATGGAAAACGTCTCCATTTAGGACAGTCTTTCCATTTTAAACATAATGATATTGAAAGTTGTGATAAGGCTCTTCAAAAAGCTTCCAAAATAGTGGAAAAGACAGGTGGCGGTATACTGCTTATTACTGAAGGCGTGTTCGGAATGACCGGTGCTCTCGGCATTCTTGACCAAATAGTGGAGTTGAAGAAGAAATATAATTTCAGAATACTTATCGATGATGCTCATGGCTTTGGCGTTATGGGTCCTAACGGACGTGGTACTTCTGAACATTTTGGAGTGATGGACGAAATAGACCTTTATATTGGAGCTTATGCCAAATCAATGGCTATTATAGGTGGTTTTGTCGCCGGTCCTAAATATGTTATTGATTATCTTCGTTATAACATGCGTTCTCAGATGTACGCCAAGTCGTTGCCAATGCCTATTGTTGAAGGTTGTCTTAAACGTCTTGAAATAATCAGAAGTGCTGAGGGTGATGAACTTAGAAGTAAATTATGGACTGTGACACGCGCCTTGCAGAATGGTTTCCGCAATCTTGGATTCCAAATCGGTCCTGCTGAGGCTTGCGTAACTCCTATATTCTTGCCCGGTAATGAATATCAGGCTACCCAAATAGCTACGGACCTTAGAACAAATTATAAGATTTTCTGTTCTATTGTTACTTATCCGGTTATTCCCAAAGGAATGATAATATTTAGAATTATACCTACGGCAGTTCATACTCTTGATGATGTGAATTATACTCTTAAGGCTTTTGCTGAAGTTAAGGAAAAACTTGACAAAGGAATGTATGATTGTGATGAGATTCCGGATATGGCTATATGGTAATCGAAAATAGTGATGAAGGAATATTTTAAGGGGAAAGTAATAATAATTACAGGAGCCAGTTCGGGAATCGGATTGGCTTCTGCTAAGTATTTTGCAACAAAAGGGGCAAAACTTGTACTTGCAGCACGTTCATACGATAAACTGCTTGAAATGGCGGAATCTTTACCCTCATGTTGTGAATCTTTATGTGTAAAAACTGATGTTAGCAAAGAAGAAGACTGTAAAAATCTGATTGATAGAACTGTAGAACGTTTTGGGAAAATAGATATACTCATCAATAATGCCGGATTGTCAATGCGTGCATTGTTCAAAGAACTTGATTTGTCGGTAATTAGATGTTTGATGGATACCAATTTTTATGGTACGGTTTATTGTACTAAGTACGCATTGCCATATCTGTTGGAAGCAAAAGGTAGTGTTGTTGGTATTATCTCAACTGCCGGTTTTGTGGGACTTCCTGCCAGAACTGGCTATTCTGCTTCAAAATTCGCCATAAGAGGTTTCCTCGAGACATTACGTATGGAGCATCTTTATGATGACTTGCATGTTATGATTTTTGCTCCCGGTTTTACAGCTTCTAATATACGTAATGTTGCTCTTACCGCTGATGGCACTCCTCAAGGTATGACTCCACTTGATGAAGAGAAAGCAATGTCCGCTGACAAGGTGGCTGAACGCCTCGCCTTCGGATTGAAACATCGTAAAAAACAAATGCTACTTACGCCTCTTGGTAAAACTACAGTGTGGGTGAGAACTTTCTTTCCTCGAATTGCCGATGTGGGTGAATATAGATATTTCGCTAAGGAAAAGGATAGCCCAATGAAATGATTTTTTTTAGTCATCTGGTAAATCCTTTTACTTTATTATATGTATGATGATATGTAAAACTAAAATTGTATAATATGTTGTTAATAAAAGAGGTGGCTGTTTACATCAATATACTTAATTCTAAAATAAAAAAGTATTTTGGTGATGAGTTGAACAAAAATACCATCAATATGACACCTGAACAATATCTTGTCATGGATATTCTTTGGGACGAAGGTACCTTGTCACAACAGGCAATAGCCGACATAATTCAAAAAGACAAGAATTCTGTAACTAAATTCATAGATTCACTCGAAAGGAAAGGTTTCGTGTTTCGCGCAGTAGATAAAGAAGACAGAAGAATTAACAATATAGTCCTTTCGAAAGATGGTATTATGCTTAAAGATACAACGACAGAAGTCGCAATTAATATGATGAATCAGGTCGTGAAAAATATAGATGATAATGAATTAGCCGTCTTTGTAAAAGTGTTGCAACAGATGAAACACAATATAGAAAATGCAATCTGATTTGTTTATTCCGGTTGTTGTAATAAAAAAAGCTCGTATTCACGAGCTTTTTCCCTTTAACGCTTTTAAAATAAATTCTTAGTCTTCGACGATAGCATCGTTAGGACATACACTGGCGCAAGTGCCGCAACCAACACAAGAATCAGCGTCAATAACATAGATGTTGCCTTCGGATATAGCTCCTACAGGGCATTCGTCGATACATGTACCGCATGCTACGCAGTTGTCTAAAATTTTGTAAGCCATATTTTTTTAATTTTGAATTATTGTGCAAAGATATAAAGTTGAATGCTATTTTAATCAAAAATATGTAATTTTTATTTATTCTAAATAACGATGCTTTGTTGTGTATTATTGTGTTATGATAATCAATCATTTATATATTTTGCTCTTTTGATGTGTTATAAATAGTGATTATGCCATTTTGTCTTTAATTGTCTTTTTATCTAAAAAAATGCTTATTACATCGTTACTTCATCGACTCGAAGTCATTGTCTAAATGTAATGAGATAAACGTTAATACAAGAATAAATTATTTATTGCGCAAATTCCCGATTTTATGGTTGTGTTTTTAAAAAAAACGATTTATAGACCTATAAAAAAGCGATTTTGAAAATAAAAAAAACTTTTTTAGATGGTTTGATAAAAATTAAAAAAATCTTTTTAAAGTTTTGTTTTTATAACGAAATTAATATTTACCTTTGCAGCAAAATATGGATAAAAGTTAATGATTTATAAATTAAATTCAATTTCTTATGACAAACAAGACAAAGGTTGTAGAACTTGAACAAGTTGTCGTTCGTTTTGCCGGTGATTCCGGAGACGGAATGCAATTGACAGGTAATCTTTTCTCAGATTCCACTGCATTTGCCGGTAACGATTTTGCTACCTTCCCGGATTATCCGGCCGAGATACGTCCTCCACAAGGTACTGTTTCCGGTGTGTCAGGATTTCAAATTCACTTTGGACATAAACCGGTTCATACTACCGGTGACTTGTGCGATGTGTTGGTGTCGATGAACCCTGCTTCAATAAAAGCTAACATGAGATGGCTTAAGCCGGGCACTACTATCATCATCGATGCTGATTCAATTACTGACAAGGCACTTGAGAAAGCCGGATATCAATCAGATCCTACTACAGATGGTAGCCTAAGTCAGTATAAGGTCATCAAAGCCCCAATCTCTTCATTGACAAAAGAGGCTTTGAAAGATTTTGGAATGGATAACAAGGCAATGTTGAAATCAAAGAATATGTTTGCACTCGGTATTGTTATGTATCTGTTTAACAGAGATATAACACGTGTGTATCCGTATTTTGAGAATAAGTTCAAGGGAAAGGACCAACTTATTGAAGCAAATAAAACGGTTTTGGCAGCCGGTTACAGCTGGGCTGACACTTTGGAGGTGTTCGCCAATACTTACCGTATAGAACCTGCCAAACTCGAAAAAGGAAAATATCGTGACATCACAGGTAATGTTGCTACAGCATGGGGCCTTATGGCTGCAAGTCAAAGATCCGGACGTCAACTGTTTATCGGTTCTTATCCTATTACCCCTGCTACTGATATTTTAGTAGAACTTACTAAATATAAGAATTTGAAAGTCAAAGCTTTCCAGGCAGAAGACGAGATTGCCGGCATCACTTCATCCATAGGTGCTTCATTTGCCGGTTGTATGGCTGTTACTACTACATCAGGTCCGGGTTTGTCTCTTAAATCAGAGGCTCTCGGTCTCGCCGTTATGACAGAACTTCCGCTCGTCATCATAGATGTACAACGTGGCGGTCCGTCAACAGGTCTTCCTACCAAGGCAGAACAGAGTGACCTTATGCAAGCATTGTACGGACGTAATGGCGACGCCCCTCTTATTGTTATTGCAGCCAAGAGTTCTGTTGACTGTTTCTATACGGCATACGAAGCTGCAAAATTGGCAATGGAACACATGACTCCCGTCATTATGTTGTCGGATGGTTCTCTCGGCAATGGCTCCGAGATATTCCGTATCCCTGCCGTCGCTGACCTGCCTGCCATCGTGCCACCTATAGCAAAAGCTAATGACCCTGATTATAAACCTTATCGCCGTGATGAGGAGAAATTGTGCCGTGAATGGGCAATACCCGGAACAGAAGGCCTTCGTCATCGTATCGGCGGTCTCGAAAAGGAGAATATTAAGGGTAATGTTTCACACGACCCTCAAAATCATGAACTTATGACTCGTCTTCGTGAAGAGAAAGTGAAACGAGTAGCTAACTATATAGATGACCAGGAGATACTTGGTGATCCTAATGCCGACCTCCTTGTCGTAAGTTGGGGCGGGACATACGGCGTCATCTTGTCGGTGGTGGAGAAGATGATAGAAGAAGGTAAATCAGTGGCTCATGCTCACTTCCGCCATATTTGTCCTCTTCCCAAAAATACTGAACAAGTGTTGTCGGGACATAAGAAAATCGTCGTGTGCGAGATGAATAGAGGACAGTTTGCCAACTATCTGAGAATGAATTATCCTCAATTCCCGTATCACCAATATAACAAGGTACAAGGCTTGCCATTCCTGACAGCCGAGTTGGAAAAAGAGTTTAATGACCTTTTAAAATAATTGACTATGGAAAACTTAAAAAACGAAAATCAGGTTGTTAATCTTACTAAAGAAGATTTTGTAAGCGATCAAATAGTTAAATGGTGCCCCGGTTGTGGCGACCATGCCATTCTTAAGGCCGTTGAAGACGTCTTCCCTAAGTTGGGAAAGAAAAAAGAGGATATAGTCGTGGTGTCGGGTATTGGTTGCTCTTCACGTTTTCCGTACTATATGAATACTTATGGCTTCCATAGCATACATGGTCGTGCCGCTGCTATAGCAACAGGTATTAAAATCGCTAATCCTAAGTTGTCTGTATGGATGGTGACAGGCGATGGCGACTGTACTGCCATTGGCGGTAATCATTTTATTCATGCAGTACGCCGTAATATCGATATTAACCTCTTGTTGTTCAATAATAGAATCTATGGCTTGACAAAAGGTCAGTTTTCACCATGTACTTTCCGCGGTACAGTTACCAAGACAAGTCCGCAAGGTACTTACGAAGACCCGTTTAATGTAGGCGAACTCGTTATAGGTGCACGCGGCAACTTCTTCGCAAGAGCTGTTGACAACAATACTACCGAATTGACAGGCATCTGCTTTGAGGCTTATAAACATGACGGCTTGTCAGTGGTCGAAATATTGCAGAATTGTATGATTTTTGCCAATGGCGTCCATGACAATATTACCGGTAAGGATGTACGTGACGATATGCAGGTGAAATGCGAACACGGCAAACCTCTTATCTTCGGTAAAAACCGCGATAAAGGTATAGTCCTCAGAGGTAATAGACTCGAGGTCGTTAAAATAGGAGAAAATGGTATCACTGAAGCCGATATTCTCGTCCACGACAAGACTGAGAAATCGACAGGTATCCACATGATGTTGGCACACATGATGCCTCCGGAGTTCCCTGTTGCGATTGGCGTCATACGCGATGTGGTGGCTCCCACTTATAACGACTGCCTCGATGAGATTATCGACAGAGAGACTTCAAAATCAAATATTCATACTGTTGACGACTTGCTTAACAGCGGTAGTACGTGGGATATAGAATAAGTCATATAATATATTGATAATTTAATACTTCCGGATTATTACACTTTTAGTGTCATTTTTCGGAAGTTTTTTTATCTGTTTTTCATTCTTTTGTTTAACTTTGTGAATGAAAAAATATGTTTTTTCCAATATATCAGGTGAATCAATTCTAATATATTGATTGTTTTGATGTTATAAAATAGAACATTATGAAAATGTCGTTTAAGCCCGGCACGATGCTGTATCCTTTGCCGGTCGTTATGGTGAGTTGCGGCGATGTTCCGGAGAATTATAATATAGTTACCGTGGCATGGACAGGGACTATATGTTCCAACCCTCCGATGTGTTATGTGTCATTGCGAAAAGACCGTCATTCTTATGATTTGATTAAAAAAAATATGGAGTTTGTGATAAACCTTAGTACAGAACCATTACTTAATGCTGTTGATTGGTGTGGCGTCAAGTCGGGACGTGATGTCAATAAATTTAAAGAAATGCACCTGACGCCGGAACCTGCTACTATGCTGAAAGCTCCTATGATAGCGGAGTCACCTCTTAATATAGAATGTAAAGTGGTGGAAATAAAAGAACTCGGCTCTCATGATATGTTTATTGCCGAAGTGGTTGCCGTCAATGGCGATGTACGCTTTTATGATAGTTCTACCGGTCTGTTTCAACTGAATCAAGCAGATTTGATTGCATATTCTCATGGTAAATATTACCGTCTTGGTGAGAAACTCGGAGGTTTTGGTTTTTCTGTGGCTAAAAGAAAACATAAAAGAAAATGAATGCTTTTGATGTAGTGTATGTTCGCAATTCTTCAATGTCTGATGTGAAGTATTGTGTGAAAGAGTGGATTAAGTTATATCCTACTTCTTTTAACGAGTCAGTGTCATTTGCCTTGTATGAGTTGGAAAACAATACAATAGCTGTCGTCCTCGATGAATGTATAAGTTCATTGGCTGTAAGTCTGTTGGTGATGTATTTTACTTATTCTTTGCGTGATGCCCATGTTGTAATCGATGCATTCATCACTCTTGACGACAAGGAGATCCTGCCTAAAATATATCTCGGCAAAAGAGTTCGTCTGTTTATTGAAAAACCTAAGGAGGAGTTTTCTTATATTTGTCTTTTGACGGAAGATAATAAGTTGTTCAAGTATTCTTTCGACTCTAAAGCTAAAGAGGCTGTCGTGTCTGAGATGTTGTTTGAAGAACCTGATGTTGTTTTGACAGATAATAAAGTTGTTGTTTTGGTTGGGGACGTGTTGCCTGAAAAAAAAGTTGAAGAACCGAAAATCGACGGCTTCCTGTCAGGTAAACTGATATGGTATCTTTTGTTTGGTGTTGTCGGTCTTATCTTAGGTTTCGCATTGGTATATGTTTTCTTTTGATGTATTGTCATGTTAGATGCTTTTGTTAACTATATAAATGATAATCATCTTGTTGGCAATGGAGAGCGTATCTTTGTCGCTTTGAGCGGGGGAGTGGATTCCATAGTATTGACGGACTTGCTGTTGCGTGCCGGTTATGACGTCACCTTAGGACATTGTAATTTCCATTTGAGAGATGAGGAGTCAGACGGCGATGAACAGTTTGTTAAAGCGTTCGCTTCGGAAAGAGGCGTCTCACTGTATGTAAAACATTTTGATACTAAGAGTTATGCCCGTGATAATGCCATATCTGTTGAGATGGCTGCCCGTGAACTGCGTTATTCGTGGTTCGCAGATATGGCACAATGTCACGGTTTCCATAAAGTCGCTATTGCTCATCATGGTGATGACAATATAGAGACATTTTTTATTAATTTATTGAGAGGTTCCGGCATTCAGGGCTTGAAATCCATGAAGCCTATTAACGGTATTTATATACGTCCGCTTCTTTGGACAAATAGAAACATGATAAGAGATTATGCTCTTCAAAATAACTTGTCGTGGCGCGATGACCATACCAATGACGAAACTGTGTTCCTGAGAAACAAAATACGCCATGTTCTGTTGCCGACACTTGACGGGATAAAAGAGAATTACAGGCAAAAAATACTGTTTTCTATAAATTGTCTGTCTTCAGAAAATGATTTATATAGAAAAATGCTTCATGAAAAATTGTCATCCATGGAATATGTTTCTTCTGATTTTCATAGTATAAAAATTAAGGATTTTCTTGAAGACGAGACAGGTAAACAATTGCTTTTTGAATGGATAAGACGTTTTGGTTTTAGTGGTTTTCAATGCGATTCTGTGATGAAATCTATTGAAGAACATTCAAAAACTGTATTCTATTCATCTGATTATCAACTTGATGTTACTTCGGATACTGTGGAGATTTTTAAATCATCTTATGACAGTAGTGAAGAATATGTTATCGATAAAGACTGTAAGGAGATTTTATCACCTTTGCATCTTTCATTTTCTGTTTATGAAAAAAATAATGGTTTTATTATTGTTAAAGATAAATCAGATATTGCACAATTGGACTACAATAAACTGTCGTTTCCTCTGAAGCTGAGGCATTGGCGGGAAGGGGATAGGTTCTTTCCTTTGGGTATGCGCGGTTCCAAACTTTTGAGTGATTTCTTTAATGATAACGCTTTTACACCTTATCAGAAAAGAAATACATGGCTTCTTGTCGATAATGATGAAAATATATTATGGGTTGTAGGTTTCAGAATAAATGATAAGTTCAAAATTGTTGGAGATACCAAATTTATTTTTAAGATAGTATTGCAGATTGGTTGATTTTTTGCATCTTTGCAAAAAATTTTGTAAAATTAATTTATTAGAATTATGAATAAATATGTTTTGCGTTTTTTGACTTTGATGGCATTTTTTATGCCTTTTGTAGTGCATGCTCAGATTTATAATCCGGTGACATGGTCGTGTACGGCAGAGTCTCTCGGAAATAATGAGTATAATGTTGTTATGAAGGCTGATATTGAAGATGGATGGCATCTTTATTCACAAAATATTCCGGATGGAGGTCCGGTGCCGACAACATTTACATTTGAAGAGAATCCCGCTTATCAACTTGTTGGTGATGTCAAGGAAAGTGATAATGCTATTGAACATGACGACCCGACTTTTAATATTCGTCTCTCGTATTTTGAGAAAAATGCTGTTTTTACTCAAAAAGTCAAATTGAATGGCGATGCATCTGTCACTTTGACAGGTGAAGTGGAGTTTATGTGTTGTAATGATGGCACATGTATCCCTCCCGAGGTTAATGAGTTTTCAGTAGTTCTTGGTGATACGCAGCAGGTCGTGGATGTTGCCGGTGAAGAGAAGTCCGGTGACAGCTTGTGGCTCCTGATAATAGAGGCTATTATCTGGGGTTTTGCTGCCCTTTTGACACCTTGTGTCTTCCCTATGGTGCCAATGACAGTGTCATTCTTCCTCAAAGGCAGTGACAACCCGGTGGTGGGTCGTTTCAGGGCTATTATGTATTTCGTATTTATAGTATTGCTCTATACTGTACCTATTGCCTTGATAATCATGATAACATGGCTGTTTGGTGGTGATAGCGTTACAGCAGATATCTTCAACTGGCTTTCTACACACTGGCTGCCTAATATTATTTTCTTCCTTGTATTTATGATTTTTGCTGCATCATTCTTTGGTGCTTTCGAGATAGTGTTACCGAGCAAACTCGTCAATAGTAGCGACAGCAAGTCCGATAAGAAAGGTCTTGCCGGAGTGTTCTTTATGGCACTTACTCTTGTATTGGTGTCATTCGCATGTACAGGACCTATAGTAGGTACGGTGTTGATTAAATCCACATCAGGCGAGTTCTGGACTCCAATAGTTACCATGTTGGCATTTTCAATGGCATTTGCATTGCCGTTTGCCTTGTTTGCCTTGTTCCCTTCGATGTTGAAAAACCTGCCTAAGAGCGGAGGATGGCTTAACTCCGTAAAAGTAGTGCTCGGTTTTATCGAGGTCGCTCTCGGATTCAAGTTTCTCAGTGTCGCCGATCAGACATATCACTGGGGACTCCTCGACAGAGAGGTATATCTCGCAATATGGATAGTCTGTTTCTCTATGTTGGGATTTTATCTTCTCGGCAAACTCAGATTTAAACATGACGATGAAGTACAATCTATTGGTATTGGTCGTCTGATATTGAGCATAATTGTGTTTACTTTCGTAGTATATATGATTCCAGGTATGTGGGGTGCTCCACTTAAGGCTTTGTCTGGTTATTTGCCGCCGCAACAGACTATGGACTTTGATTTGAAACGTATCAACGAAGAGAATAGAGATAAGGTTTTGGAGTATATCGATAATGCTATGAGACAGGGCGTAGTGATGCAAGGTGTCTCGTCATCTTCGGCTACATCATCTGCAGTGCTTTGCGAAGAACCTAAATATTCTGATATTTTCCATTTGCCTCATGGTTTGAAAGGCTATTTCGATTATGAACAGGCTTTGGCATGTGCCAAAGCACAGAATAAACCCATCTATGTTGACTTTACAGGTCACGGCTGTGTCAATTGTCGCGAAATGGAAGCTAATGTATGGAGCGATCCGAGAGTACTCGATATATTGCGAAATGATTATGTCGTTGTCGCTTTGTATGTTGATGACAAGACGAGATTGCCTGAAGAGGAATGGGTCATCGGTTCTGACGGTAAGGAGAAAAAGACCATAGGTCGTAAATATGCCGACTTCCAGATATCGAAATTCAACACCAATGCACAGCCTTATTACTGCCTTATGGGACATGATGGCGAACTGCTCGTAGAGCCGAGAGCATATAACCTTGACAAGGATGCTTTCGTGGCATTCCTGCAACAAGGTATAAAAAATTTCCAAGACGGTACTTTTGTGAGAAATATCAATGAATAATTGATGAATGTAATAATAGAAACTGTCTATTTTTTTGAAATATACCCCAAAAGTTAGACAAAGAACTTTTGGGGTATATTTCATTTATTGTTAGACAGATCCTTGAAAAATTTTTATTTTTGTCCAATAATTTGTGACGTTTATTTAGAATAGTCACTTAATTGAATAGATTTATTCTTCAATTAAATTAAATTTGGTGGAAATTTCTTTTTGTTCTATTGCCTGTCGTAAATTAAATCTTTTCTTTTGAGGAGCATATCCGGCTTTTTCACAAGAAATTTCGATCTGAACATCTCCTGAATTATTAAATGTCAGACCTTTGTCAAAAGATTCAGTACTTTCATAAGGAGTTGAACCTAAATATAGCTGATTGGTATTTTTTACATCTGGAGTTGAAGAAACAACTCTCCAAAAGACGTCAGCACCTTTGGGCGCAGAATCGACATACCAACGTATAATAGTGTGCTCTAAAGATGTATTGCCACTACCTGTTACTTGTTTGTTTTTTTCATCTTCTGGAGAATACGCTCTTTTTAGAAAATAAGCAACTCTATTCCAATCAATATCTTTCAAAGCATTCAAATAAGCATTATTTAATGCATTGGAGGCATTGATAATATCATCAATGTTTGCTTTAACAGAAGTTCTTCCTGTGATAGCTGTATTCGGATATATCGGAGTTTTATTGTTGTCGAATATTTTCATATCAAAACAAACTGTTCCCATCCATCCCATACCGGAGAGATAGCTTAATTGATATTGCGTAATTTCAATTTGAAGTAGATAGTCAGTATTAATATCAGAATCTAAAACAAATCCCATTGTTTGCATGTACTGTTTCATACTTTCAGAAACAAATGATACAATATCTGGATATGTACTTACATTAGGTTTTGGAACATTAATATTTGCGTCATATTTATTCAAAATATCATTGTTTGCTCGTTTATCTAATATGTTAAGTCTAATACCATAATCTAAATTTATAAATAAATCAGATGGTGGTAATTCGTTGAGATTTAAAACCAAAGTATAAGATTGGGGTTCTTGTATCGGAACTGGTTTGTAAGACACACATCCTATAAAAAAGAATGCGCATAATAATACTGATAAATAAAATTGTTTTTTCATGTTGTTAGTTATTTATGATTTTAATAAGTTTTGCTGTAGCCTCGGTGTTATATATTAGAGTTTTTCCCGAAGAAGTTGCTGTTGTTGTTATTGTTGGTTCAAATAGTGCATCAGCACCATATTCTTTTGCTAAATTTATTAATCTGTACAATGCTAATCGTCTGACAATTTCTTCTGCAGGAAGATAATCAGAGTCGGAATTATAAATATTGGTAGAACCAAGATAACCTAAACGTATTATTCCTTCACAAGATTCATATTCCAAATAACGTTTCCCGTCAATTTTTATAATATCATAAACTAATTTAAATTCGTTGTTTTCTTCATATATGCTTCTTTGCGATCTTTTATTGTTAGAATTAACAACTGCAGATGCTGAGATTGATTTTAATATTACATAATCATTCCGACCAAGATTCATGTCTTTTATTGTTATTATTGGCATATTACTGATTGCTGTGGTTGGAATTAATGTGCTGTTTTGTGCACAGAGTGACGATATTGTAAATGTTAAGAGATAACATAATATCAGTGATAATAAATGTTTTTTCATAAGTTAGTTATTGATTTGTTATGAAGATATTTATATTCGAATCTTAAATTTTATGTGATAATATAAACGTCTTCTCATATTACTTTCTCCCTACTCATTTATACGGCTTTTCAGGTTACTCCGTAAGTACCTTGTTCGGTAAACTACATATACAAAAAAGCGCGGTACTTTTAGGAATTCTTCTATCTAAGGTGTTTGGCGTAACCTGTTCCGATGAATAACCAAAAAGCCCACGCATTATACATGAGCATTTTTTACATTTATTCATATCGGAACTAATGGTCGCCAAACTTATAGATAGAAAGAATAATGTTAAAAACGCTTTCTCTATTTTAAAGTATATGTATCAAATCATTGTCAATATTTCATAGGCAAAATTATTATGTGTAATTATATGGCAAATATATGAAGAATTTGATTAACTGCAAATTTATTTATAAAAATTGACTGAAAAATATTATTACTGTAATACTATTGCTATATGATGTGATAATAAATACAATCTGTAACCATTGTGTCCATATTTTTGCTGCTTAATAAATATCTCTTTAACCGTGGTTATACTTTATTGGTTCATTATCTGATTAATTGTCATAACAAGTATATTGCGATTGTCGAAAATATTGACATTGACTTTCTTTATGATAATAGACTGTATCTTTGAGATATTGAAAAGGACTAAAAAGAACCAAATAATATATGTCTTTAGATGATAAATTTGCAATTAAGAAATGATTATTAATGAGATGAAAGTTTTTGATAATGTAATTAACTATGCTCAAAAATTTCAAGAAGATAATATTTGGCTGAAAAAGGCTAATGAATTAATTAATGATAAGGAAGGTATGATTGATCTTCTTGAGAAGGTAAAGTCGTATTTTAACAAAAAGGAATTTTCCAAGGTCAGCGATAGTCTGAAATTAGTAATTACCTATGTCAAAGATTGTGTAACCGGTAAATACAAGATGTTCAGCATGGTGAAATTGACACTTTCAATTGCATCGATAATATATATTGTTACTCCTTTGGATTTTTTAAGTGATTTTACTCCTTTGATTGGTTTTACTGATGATATTGCCATATTTTCTTATGTTACTAAAAAAATCAAGGAAGAAATCGAAGGATATGCTTCCTTTAAAAATAATACAACCCGAATTTCTTCAACTTAGAGAATGTTATTTTATTGATTATTTTGGCATGATGATTTGCTTTCAATGACAAATCTTTGTTTAATACGATGTTGATGCAAGAGTATGTACTTGTGTTTTATGAATTTGCATTATCATTTTATCTCTTAATACCATATCATTTATACAGGATAAAAATCACGTATGATTTATTTGCCAAATGATTGATAAATTAAAAAGGCTGAAATCCGGATATGGAATCAGCCTTGATTTTTGAATATCATTGAAGATAAATTGACAATATCTGTCGATTACATTTTGGCATAATGTTGATAGAATGCTATTATCGTCTCTATTCCCTTGAAGAAATGGTCGATGCGGTAGTTTTCGTTGGGGGAGTGGATGGCGTCGGAGCCGAGTCCGAAGCCCATCAGTATGGATTTTATTCCCAAAACTTTCTCGAAACGAGAGATGATAGGTATGCTGCCGCCGCTGCGCATTGGGATGGGCAACTTGCCGTATGTGTCGAGAAATGCCTGTTCTGCTGCTTTGTATGCCGGCACTTCTATGGGACAGCCGTATGCCTCGCCACCATGCAATGTGGTGACTTTTACAGTGACATAATCCGGTGCAATGCTCTCGAAATATTCTTTGAACAGTTTGCCTATCTTCTCATGGTCCTGGTTTGGCACAAGACGGCATGAGATCTTGGCATAAGCCTTGGATGGCAACACCGTTTTGGAGCCTTCACCCGTATAACCTCCCCATATTCCGCATAAGTCGAATGTTGGGCGTATTCCCACACGTTCAATCTTAGTATATCCTTCTTCTCCGCGTAATGCCTTGACGCCTAAACTCTCTTTGTATTCATCTTCATTATATGGCGCCATGTTGAGCAACTCGCGTTCTTTAGCCGAAGCTTCTACCACGTCATCATAGAATCCCGGTATGTTGATGTGGTTGTTCTTGTCCATGACACCGGCAACCATCTCGCATAAAGTGTTCAACGGGTTGGCAACGGACCCTCCGAAAAGTCCGGAATGCAGGTCTGCATTGGGTCCTGTGACTTCTACTTCCCAATATGCCAAACCTCTTAATCCTGTGGTGATGGATGGCACGTCGGATGCTATCATGCTGGTGTCCGATACGAGTATTACGTCGGCTTTTACCAAGTCTTTGTTATCTTCTATCCATTTTGACAGACTGCCTGAGCCAATCTCTTCTTCACCTTCAAGCATGAACTTTACATTACATGTCAGGGTGCCGGTCTTTACCATTGTCTCGAAAGCTTTGGCATGCATGAAAGCCTGTCCCTTGTCGTCATCGGCACCTCTTGCCCATATTTTGCCGTCTTTTATCACCGGTTCAAATGGATCGGTGTTCCATAACTCGATAGGGTCAACCGGCATGACGTCGTAATGACCATAAACAAGTACTGTAGGGAGATTCTTGTCTATGATTTTCTCTCCATAAACGATGGGATTGCCTTCTGTAGGCATTACTTCGGCTTTGTCGGCTCCTGCAGCCAGAATGCTGTCTCTCCAATATTCTGCGGCTTTTATCATGTCAGGCTTGTGAGACGACTCTGAACTGATGGACGGTATGCGTATCAGTCCGAATAATTCTTCCAAAAAACGTTTCTCGTTCTCTTTGATGTAATTCTTTATTTCATTCATGTTTGTAAATTTTGGTGTAAATTTACATATTTTTATTCAAATAAATGTAAAAATACATAACTATTTCAACTTTGCAATTCATTTGCATATTTTGTCTTGTTTTTTGTTTATTTGAAGTGGTTATGAGAATAAATTTTAAAACTTTGTTGTACTTTTGTAAATCTTTGTTTTTAGAATTATGGTTTTATAAAATATTGGATATGAAAAGAATAAGAGTTGCTATCAATGGTTTTGGACGTATAGGCAGGGTTAGCTTTACCCAAATGTTGAAACATCCTGAGATAGAAGTCGTTGCTGTTAATGACATGGCTGATGTGCCTAATTTGGCGCATCTTCTGAAATATGATTCTGTGCACGGTGTTTTTCCCGGCACTGTTACTTGTGAAGATAATTTCCTTATTGTCAACGGCCAACGTATAAAGGTCCTTAATGAGAAAGACCCGGGTAAATTGCCATGGAAAGAGATGAATATCGATATCGTGATAGAATCTACCGGACTTTTTGTCGATCCTGAATTGGCGATAAAGCATGTTAAGGAATCCGGTGCGCGGAAAGTTATCATCTCGGCACCTGCCAAAGGCGTCAATGACAAGATTCCTTTCGTGGTACTTGGTGTCAATGACGAAGTGATACATCGTGAGGATGTAATTATCTCCAATGCTTCCTGTACTACAAACAATGTTGCGCCTCTTATCAAGATTCTCGATGAGAGGTGGGGTATAGAATGTGGATTTATAACTACGGTACATTCATATACCAAAGATCAGAACATTATTGACGGACCACATAAAGACTGGCGTCGTGGTCGTGCCGCAGCTTGTTCCATAGTGCCGACGACGACAGGCGCTGCCAAAGCAGCCACACGTATCTTCCCTCATCTTGAAGGCAAACTCGGCGGCGCCGGCATTCGTGTCCCCGTGGCAGACGGCTCTTTGACGGATTTGACTTGTACTTTACGGCATGATGCTACTATAGAAGATATTAATGCCGCCTTCAAAGTGGCAGCAGAGGGTCCTATGAAAGGCATACTGCAATATACAGAAGACCCTATCGTCTCTGTTGACATTATTGGCAATACTCATTCAGCTATCTTCGATGCAGGACTTACTGCCGTGCTCGGTGACAGACTCGTGAAAGTGGTGGCTTGGTATGATAATGAGATGGGTTATTCTTCCCGTCTTGCTGAACTTATCATGCTGTTTAATTGATGACTTTCGTATTTTAACAGTTTGACGGTCTCTCCGTCAAATTCAGCGTATGTGAAATCACGCAGCCAATTGCCTACAACGGTGGTGACAGCGTGATTTCCTGTTTTATATTGCATCGGCTTGTGCTGATGCCCGAAAATAAAAAAGTCTATCTCAGGATCTTTTTTACTCTCTTCTAAGGCGTATTTGTATAATCTCGTATTCTCTATGTCAGCATAATAGTCACTTACCGACTCTTTGTGAAGTTTTTTTACTCTGTGATTGTGCGACCATCGCAACGCCAAGCCGATACCTAAGTCGGGATGTATCAATTTGAACAAAAACTGGTTTAACTTGCAGGAAAATATTCGTTTCAGGAACTTGTATCCTTTGTCGCCGGGACCGCACCCGTCACCGTGGACAAGAAAAAATTTCTTGTCTTTCAGCATCATACATGATGGCTCGCGGTGCAATAATATCCCGACTTCATTCTGTAGATAGTTGAAAGTCCATAAGTCATGATTGCCGGCAAAGAGATGTACTTCTATGCCACTGTCAACAAACTCTGCGAGTTTGCCGAGCAAACGTACATATCCTCGCGGTATCACCGTTTTATATTCAAACCAGAAATCGAAGAGATCACCCAGCAGAAACAGTTTCTCGGTGCTGTCTTTTATTTCGTTGAGAAAGTCAATCAGCATGAGTTCCCTTCTGTGACTGTCTTCTAACGTGGGAATGCCGAGATGAAAGTCTGTGACGAAGTATATCTTCTTGTCTGTCATGTTGCCGCTAAAACTCTATGGTATCTAAGCGTTTTAATATTTCTTTTATTATGTCTGTCATCTTTGGTTCAGCATTGGATGCAGCCATAAGTACCTCTTCATGAGTCACTTTGCATTCCAGATTTTTGCCGCCAAGGTCAGTTATTATTGACAAGGCAAATACCGGTAGTCCGCAATGGCGAGCCACAATTACTTCCGGTGTAGTTGACATACCGACGCAGTCGCCTCCTATGGTGCGATAGTAGTGGTATTCTGCCGGTGTCTCATACGAAGGACCGCTATCTCCCACATATACACCATGCTGAACCTCAATGCCGAGTTCATTGGCAATATTGTCGGCAAGTCGTAACACATTTTTGTTATATGCCTCGCTCATCTCAGGGAAACGTTTGCCAATCCTGTCGTCATTGGCGCCGATGAGAGGGTTGGGCAGCAGGTTGATATGGTCGGTGATGAACATTATGTCGCCGACTTTGAAATCTGGATTCATGCCACCGCTCGCATTGGAAAGTATCAACAGTTTGATACCCAAATACTTCAGTACTCTAATAGGAAATGTGACTTCAGATGTGCGGTAGCCTTCATAATGATGAAATCTGCCTTGCATGGCAACGATGGTACGTCCGTTGAGAGTACCGAACAACAGGCTGCCTTTGTGACCGGCTACTGTAGATACCGGAAAATTGGGTATATCTGAATATGGTATCTCACATGTTATTTCTATTTCTTTTGTCAATCCTCCTAAGCCTGACCCTAAAACAATACCTGCTTCCGGCTTTAAATCGGTTTGGGTTTGTATATAATCTATGGTTTTAAGTATTTCTTCTAACATAACTCAAAATTTCATTGTCAAAAACTTGTTTGTCATTCTTGTGAAAAGACACTTTTATTGGTACAGTGAATAATGGTGTCTTCTCGAATTTGCAAAGATAGGAAGAATTTATCAATCGCATGGCGTCTTTTTCCGTTGTAATGATGATTTTGTTCTTTCCTATCATATCGTTATAATTTGTTATGATATTGTCTATATCAGACTCACTGAAATCGTGGTGGTCTTTAAAATAAATGGTACTCAGAGTATTGTAATTTTCTTTGATATATTCTTCCAAAGGAACGGGATTGGCAATGCCGCAGAACAGCAAAACACTCTTGATGTTCTGTAATGCTATACCTGCAGCGGCACTGTTTAACGGTTTGAATGACAAAAAATCGATATAAGAATATAAAATCTTTTGATGAGGTAAAGGTTTTATCTTATTAAAGATGTCTTTCTGTATGAAAGGCGAGAGTATCTTGGGAGATTTAGTGATGACAATGATGTCAGCCCGTTTTGCAGCATATCGTATGTCTCTGAGTTTGCCGGCAGGCAATAAATAATCTTTGGGATAAATGTTATAGAATTCTGTTAATAAGATATTAAGACCGGGAATTATTTTACGATGCTGATAGGCATCGTCCAAAAGTATAACTTCGGTATCGGTATTGTTTATCAGATATTTGCATCCTTCGACGCGATTTTCGTCAACAGCAACAGTAATATTGTCGTATTTTGTGAAATATTGGAATGGTTCATCGCCCATGTCTTTGTATGTCATGCTTTCTTTGGCAATCACCAGGCCTTTGCTTTTCCTTCCGTACCCTCTGCTTAGTACCGATAGACGTTTTGTCGGAGATAAAAGTTCTATGAGATATTCTATATGCGGTGTTTTCCCGGTACCGCCCAATGATAAATTGCCTACGCATATCGATGGTTTGTCGCAACCTTCTGAGTGTAAAATCTTCCAGTCATAAAGTTTATGCCTTATGAATAATACGACGGAATATATCCATGAGATCGGTAATAACAGTTTTTTCATTGTACCCCTTCAACGTAAACAAGTGTTTTTTATTGTTTAATGCAATAAAAAAATAATTGTTGTGTTATTTGTGGAAAAATACTATATTAGCAAAAAAAATTATATGAAACGAGTTTCAGAGTTATTGAAATGTGTATTTGATGTTGCTCCTTTGAGCAGACAGGAGTCCTATGATAATTCCGGTTTGATTTTAGGAGATCCTAATCTTATGGTTGATAAGGTGTTGGTGGCTTTGGACGTCACCGAAGATGTTGTCGATGAGGCAATAAGCAAGTCATGTCATTTTATTATTAGCCATCATCCTTTTATCTTTAATGGGTTGAAACGTATCAATTCTTCTTCATCTACAGGTAGAATTGTTATTAAAGCTATTAAAAACGATATTGCTATTGCGGCTATGCATACCAATATAGACAACAGCAGTCTCGGAGTCAGTTATATGCTTGCCATGAAGTTGGGATTGAGAGATCTGCATATTTTAAAACCGGTGACAGGCAAAATGTTTAAAGTGACAGTTCATTGTAAGGATAACATATTTGAAGATATGAAGAAGATACTTGAAGATAATCATGTAAGTGATGAGCCGAAAGGACAAGTGTTTTCTTATAATGCTGATAATGAATATTATATGAATAAGACTTTGGAAGTGGTGGTTTCAGAGGAGACTGCCGTTTTGATAATGTCGGCGTTAAAACATTTTTCTTCTGCAGATTTCAGATGTGATATGTCGCCTGTATGTGATAGAAATGATAATGCAGGTGGTGGTATGGTCGGTTTATTAAGTGAAGCAATGGAAGAAAAAGATTTTCTTGCCATGGTGAAAGAAAAACTTAATGCTACTGTACTTCGTCATTCGGCTTTTCTCAATAAACCTGTAAAAAAAGTAGCTTTGTGCGGTGGGTCGGGATTCTTTATGCTTCCTGATGCAAAGTGCTGTAATGCAGATGTTTATGTCACTGCAGATGTTAAATATCATGACTTTTTCGATGCTGATGGCAGTATCTTGCTTATTGATGCAGGGCATTTTGAGACAGAACAATTTGCAAAAGAGATAATTGCAGATTGTATTATCAAAAAAAATAGTAACTTTGCAGTCATGATTTCAGAGGTTAATACCAACTCTATAAATTATTTCGTATAATTCAAATTATCACTATATATGGCAGAGAATTTAGAAAATAAGGTTAACGAGAACGAAGAACAAATCGAAATTACCGTTGAGAGAAAATTGGTTGCATTATATACTTTGCAACAGATAGATTCAAAAATTGACAAGATACGCATTGTGAGAGGTGAGTTGCCTTTGGAAGTGCAGGACCTTGAAGATGAAATAGTCGGATTGCAAACTCGTATTGAAAATTATAATAATGAATTGCAGAGATTGGCAACGAGTATCTCTAATTACAAGATAGAAATGAAAGAAGCTGCCGAACTTATCAAGAAGTATGAGGAACAGCAGAATAATGTTCGTAATAACAGAGAGTACGATTCTTTGTCTAAAGAGATAGAATTTCAATCATGTAACATACAACTCGCTGAAAAAAAAGCTAAAGAATGCAGTGTTAAGACTAATGATATCAAATTGGCTCTCGAAGAGACTCGTGTTAGATTGAATGAACGTAGTAACGACCTCGAACTTAAACAAAGTGAGTTGAAATCTATTATTGCTGAAACAGAAAAAGAGGAGGAAGACTTGGTTGAGTTGTCAAAGAAAAGTGAACAACTTATAGAAGACAGGCTTCTTGTCGCTTACAAGCGTATCAGAAAAAGTGCCCGTAACGGTTTGGCTGTTGTACATATTGAGAGAGATGCTTGCGGTGGTTGTTTTAACAAAATACCTCCACAACATCAACTTGATATCAGAATGCATAAGAAGATTATCGTTTGTGAATATTGTGGACGTATCCTTGTTGACGAAGATATTATCGACCAATATAATAGTCAAAACAACTGATTTTGAATAGTAGATATGACATTGTATTGCCAAATGGCAATGAAAATTTTAATAACAAAAAACCGGATTATGCAATGTAACCCGGTTTTTGTATTTTTTTGACAGATATTTAATTGTCAGAATAATCTGAACCGCATAGTTACTACAAAATTATTAATCACAGTGCTTTCTTTTACATTGGCAGGAAGAGGATTCCCTTGTTCGTCAATAATGCTATAGGAGGTAAATGGTGAATAAAGGTAATATTCATTGTATTTGCCTGCTATTATGTACGCTGCATCAATGGTGAATAATCTGTAAGTATAACCGAAACCTAACGAATATGAGTTATATGATAAAACATTTGACGACAATCCGTAAGGACTTCCATTATACGAATAACCGCCTCTTACACACCAGTTTTGAAATCTCCATTCTGTACCTATCCTGAAATTGCCGGTCAATGCCATGTTGTTGTCTATTGCATTGTTTAGATAACTGTAGTCATAATCATTACTGTTCATTACATGCATATTCTTGTAATTGACGAGTTCATAGTCGGCTGTTATCATACCGAAATTGCCGAATATAAATGCAGCACTGAAATTATAGCGTTCCGGTGTCTTCATTATATATGAGTAGGTATTTGTTGGAGTATTGTAATTGTATTGTTCGTAATATTGTCCATTGTTAAAATACGATGTAGTCTCAGTCCTCCAGCTTTCGCTGATATTGTATATACTCGGGCTGTGGAATGCAAAACCGACGCGCAGCCATCTTAATGGATAAACAATCACACCGGCTTTGAAATTGACTCCCCATCCTGTCGTAGATACTGATTCATCCTGATACCATTCTCTGAAATCGTTGTCCGGGGTATCGTTTTCGTTAATCTCTCCATAACTGGATGCTCTTTTACTGTACAGGTATGGCATGTTCAATGACAGACCAAAATATACTTTATCGTTGATGTTGGCACCGTATGTAAGATTCCATTCATTGGTGCCGCCCCAAGTGTTGACATCTCTGATTTGAGTGAGTCCTCCGGCAGGAATTGGCGATGTAATACCGTCAGAAGTGAAATCCAAAAGATATGTCTGCCATAATGGATAGATATAACCGGGCGAGAACTGACTCAATTCATCGGCGTTGGTGATATGATAATCAATAAGTTCGTTGATAAAAGGGTCAACCAATGAGTTGTATCCGTTATAAAAAGATGTATAAACTCTGTTGTTGAAGTTGTTGACACGGTTCATACCAAAAGCCCATACGTCAGAATATGAAGAATGATTTCTTGCTGACAAGGTTGAGACATAACCTATGTTGTTGAAACTTATCTTGGATTTTGAATCCCATGAATCAGAGCCATTTATTTCTGTCTTGGTATAAGTGTTGTATAAACTTGGGGTTATGGTGAAAGTCGGTTTCCTGAACAATGCCACGCCGGCAGGGTTGATGGCTATTGATGAGAAATCTTGTCCTACGGCACCCATGGCATTTCCCATTGCCATACTCTTTGCTGTTCCCTGGTAGTTGGATGTAGATATATTGTAAATGTCAAGCACTCCTTGTGCATGTAAAAACAGAGGTGCTGTCAATATTGCTAAAATCAAAAGTCTTTTCATAGCTTAAAATAATAAATGTTATCTTCTGCCACCGCCAATGCTTCCGCCCGAACGGCCGCTTGAAATACTTCCGCTTGAAATACTTCCGCTTGAACGGGAGCCGCTTGATATTCCACTTGATGTACTGCGTGTTGAACTGCTTCTAATAGTTGAAGTGGATGAATTTCTTATACCGCTATTGTAATTTCTTGTTGTTGTGTTGGACCTTATGCTGCTGTTGTTTGAAGGTGTTGATGTTGAGGAACGTACTGATGAGCGGTTATTGTTGAAATTATTCGAAGGACGAACATATTCTGAACTCGAACGTACCTGACGATTGCTGCTCGCCGGAGTATAAGACTTGCGTTCTATTGATGAAGAAATGCTGCTTGAGCTTCTATTGTATCTGTTTTGTGCATTGGAAACTCTTTCGCTTGCTGATGGTCTTGCACTCTCGACGTTGCTGATTCTTGTCGGTCTTGAGCTGCTGACGGAAGAAGGCCTCGAAGCACTTATGGAAGAAGGTCTCGAAGCACTTGTCGAAGGTCTTGCACTGTTAACGCTGCTTTGGCGAGTGTTGCCAACCGTTGTAGGTCTGTTTGTTCTTGAAGACAGGCGCTCGCTGCTACGGGCGAGACTTCCCAATGAGTTGGGGTAACCTGTTCTGTTGGTGACATGCAGTCCACCTCCGGAATAACCTCCGTTGTATCCTCCTCCGTAGTGCGGATGATTGTTGGCAACAGGCCATGAATACCAGTAATGCGGATAATAAGGATAATAGAAACCGTAATATGGCCAATACCAGTCATAATAAAAGTTCCATGCCCACCATGAAGAATAAAAACCATAGTATGGATATCCGTAATAATAATATGGATAGTAGCCCCAATAAGGTGTGCCTATGTAGATGTTTGTCGAACCACCACAATAGTAATCGCAATAGTCATCATCGTAATAGCTGGTATTTGATGAAGCCTGTGTGCCGAATTTTCTTATTCTGTCGGCATAGTCTTCATCATAATAAATCTCAGTAGTGGAGTAAACGACACCTGTGCTGTCAGTAATAGATTCTGTCTTTTCATAAACAGGATCCGGTTTGATATTAGCACCATTATTGTCTTCTGTGTAGTAAGATTGATAGTCGTATGCCTCGTTGCTGTTTATGGCAGAAGTGTTAAAAGTGCCGTTAGTTGACGTAACCAAAGTGTTATTGTCACCGGATGTTTTGTCATAAGGTGAATAATAAGCATCATCGTATATTACATTATTGCTTGTAGAACAGGCAGTTAGTAGAATGACGCTCGCAATTATTAAAAAAACTTTTCTTTTCATCGTATTACATTTTGAAAGTTGTAAAATTAGTAAAAAAATAGTAATTTTGCAAGCAAAATAATACAAATTTTATACCAAAAAATATCATGGCAAAAGAAATAACTACAAGAAAAGAAAATTACTCGCAATGGTATAATGATTTGGTAACTAAAGCCGAGCTTGCCGAAAATTCTGCCGTCAGAGGTTGTATGGTTATCAAGCCTTATGGTTATGCGATATGGGAGTTCATGCACGATGCTCTTGACAAGATGTTTAAGGCTACCGGTCATGTCAATGCCTATTTCCCTTTATTCATCCCTAAAAGTTTTTTCAGCAGAGAGGCTTCTCATGTTGAGGGTTTTGCTAAAGAATGTGCGGTGGTGACACATTATCGTCTTAAGAAAAATCCAGACGGTCCCGGTGTTGTTGTGGATCCTGAGGCTAAACTTGAAGAGGAATTGATAGTGAGACCTACTTCCGAGACTATTATCTGGGATACTTATCGTAATTGGATTAAGAGTTATAGAGATCTTCCTATTCTTGTGAATCAATGGGCTAATGTGGTACGTTGGGAGATGCGTACTCGACTGTTCCTTCGTACTGCAGAGTTCTTGTGGCAGGAGGGGCATACTGCTCATGCAACTAAAGAGGAAGCTATGGCTGAGGCAAGAAAAATGCTTGACGTTTATGCTGATTTTGCCGAGAATTATCTCGCTCTTCCGGTGATACGTGGTATCAAATCCGCCAATGAGCGTTTTGCCGGCGCAGTGGAGACTTTCTGTATTGAAGCCATGATGCAGGATGGCAAGGCTTTGCAGGCTGGTACATCTCATTTCCTCGGACAGAATTTTGCTAAGGCTTTCGATGTCAAATTCTTGAATAAAGAAAACAAATTGGAACATGTATGGGCAACTTCTTGGGGCGTATCTACTCGTCTGATGGGTGCTCTTATCATGGCTCATTCTGATGACAATGGCTTGGTGTTACCTCCTAAAATAGCTCCGATAGAGGTCGTTATTGTTCCTATATATAAAACCGATGACCAGAAACAACAGGTGCTTGACTATTGTCAAACTATGAAACAACGTCTTGAAAATAAAGGTCTTCGTGTTAAATTCGATGACCGTGATACTCAGAAACCAGGATTCAAATTTGCTGAATGGGAAATGAAAGGCGTTCCTGTACGTCTCGCTGCCGGACCTCGTGATGTGGAAAATGCTACAGTGGAGCTCGCTCGTCGTGATACAATGGAGAAAAATGTCGTCTCGGAAGAGAATATGGAAAATCATATTTTCGACTTGCTCGACGATATTCAAAATAACCTCTTTAAAAAGGCTCTTGAGTTCCGTCAATCCAATACTTTCAGAGTCGATACTTGGGACGAATTCAAAACTGTCATAGAAAATGGTGGCTTCGCTTATGCTCATTGGGATGGTACTACTGAAACGGAATTGAAAATCAAAGAGGAAACAAAGGCTACTTTGCGCTGTATCCCTCTTGATGATGACCTTGAAGATGGTAAATGTATCTACTCGGGTAATCCCTCGAAGAGAAGAGTACTTTTTGCTAAAGCTTATTGATACTGTGATATAACTATTGTTTGTTATTATTTGAAATGGCAGATTGTCAGATTCTTGAATTTGACAATCTGCCATTTTTATGTTTAATGATGATATTAAACTGAATCGTTGAATCTCATTTAAAAATATTTCTATATTAACCTATATTAATAAGGTATAAGTTCTCCTTTTGCATTGAAAGATTTGTTTACGGAAATGTTATCAGGTGTACCGCGATAGTAAATATTTCCTATACTCATTATCCGGGCTGTCAATGTATTGATACAGTGAATATATGTCTCGTTGGGACTGTTTGATAAAACGTTGACATATCTTGCCTGTAAATCTCCGGCATCCAGTATGCCGAAAGTCTTGTTCGTGATATATGCGTTGTCTGCATATCCGTCGATATTGATGACACAACTGCCATCGTCGACGAACAATGTTACGTCTTTATAATACAATTCAAGATCAATATTGCCACTTCCTTCATCGACAAAAAGATAAAAATTATTGTTGTAGTCTATTAGAGATTCATTGCATTTTAAATCTCCAACTGATTCATAATGAATATAATATATTTTTTTTAGATAAATTGTGGCATTGACAGGAGAATCATAGTCCCTTAACCAATTACACAAGTTGTTGTTTTTTATTATGAGAGTGTCGTTGTTGACTTCTGATGTAATGTTTTTAAGCAAATTCTTACCTGCTGAGATTTCTATCATGAATGTATCGCAAGGCATTATTGTGACATTTACATTATTGAATAATTTTAATTTGGAAAAATGTTCGAGCTGTCTGACTTCTGTTGTCATCTCGCCTGTTGACAATGGAACACGTTTACATGATGTAAATTGTAACAGAATGATAAGGATAAATGATATTATTGTTATTTGCTTCATGATCAGTTGATTTTAAATCCCAAACCAAAACCTATGTAATCTGCCCTTGCAAAGTGCGTCGTAAGACCTATACATGCAAACAGATGTTTGGAAATATTTTGTTTGAGACTGAGTTTTTGATATATCCTTCCTCCGTCCATCTCTTTTCCTGTAATATGGTAACCCATGTTAATGACAAAGGAGGTGTTGTCCATCATTAATTCGTATGCAATATTTATGCCTGTTTTAATTAATTGGAAATCATTAGAATACGATATTCCATCGTAAAGAAGTGCAGTTTTGTCTGAAGTATCGTATGCCACATCTAATCCAACACCTATTTTGTTAAGTCTGCTGATTTGTTTGAAAATATTGACATAAAGATTATATACAGAGAATGTTTTGTCATAGCCTATACATTCGTCAATATCTTTGAAACTGTATGAAAATCCGATATAATAAGACATTGTTTTGAGATTCCATTTTTTATATTGTTTATTGTCAGATAATCTTTTTGGAATATATTCTTGTGGTTCATTGATAAAACAAGCAGCCGACAATCCGCATTGTGCCATGTTGATGCCATTGTTCGGACAGCGAGAGGACCCGTTGGAAAAATGTGTAAGTCCGATGAATGCTGCTATGTCGTAACGTTTGGCTATGCGTCGGCGGTATTCCAAACTTAAAGATATGGCAGCGTTGAAATGGGAACCTATGGAGGTGTTTTGGAAATTTTCGTGTCTGTCGTATTTTTTTGTGAGATATCCTAATCCTACACCGAAACGGAAACTGACGGTGTTGATTTTGCTTTTGTTAAACGGAAAATTAATGAATGGATATAAAGCTACAGCCTGTCCTATGACATCGGTGTTTCCTAAACTTGAATAATATGCTGTAATACCTATGATTGGATAGTTGAAATATGCCTGCCAATCTTTTTTCCCGTATGTGGCTTGCTGAAAACTTAGCTCGAATGAAGGAAAACGAGCTGGAAATCTTGTCATCTCCAGATGATGATGAATGAAAAATCCGTAATTTGTACGCAACTCTATTTGAAAGTTGTTGTATTTTTTGCTGCCTTCTTGTGCTACAGATACTTGTGTGCTACAGATAAGTATCGATAGTAGTGACAGAATGAGTACTTTTTTATTTGTTTGTACAATGTTTTTCATTTTACAAATGTATGATTTTTTTTATGATTAAAGATGTAAATAATGTAATTTTGCATGATAAAATAAGTGATATGGATAAAAAGTTGGATTCATTCAAGAGACTGCTTGAAATAATGGACGAGTTGCGCAAAGGCTGTCCTTGGGACAAGAAACAAACAATAGACAGCCTTAGACATCTTACCATAGAGGAGACTTTCGAGTTGAGCGAAGCAATTATAGCTTCGGATTATGATGATGTGAAAAAGGAACTCGGGGATTTGATAATGCATATAGTGTTTTATTCCAAGATAGCAGAGGAAAGACAATTGTTCGACATTTCTGATGTGTTGAATGGTATATGCGAAAAACTTATCATAAGACATCCGCATATTTTTGGAGATGTGATAGTTAAAAATGCTGATGATGTTTCTAATAACTGGGAGAAGATAAAATTGCAGAAAGAGGGAACGAAGAGTGTACTTGCCGGCGTGCCTAACGGGTTGCCGTCTTTGTTAAAGGCTTATCGTATGCAGGAGAAGGCTGCCGGTGTGGGATTCGACTGGAATAATGCCACTGATGTATGGGCTAAGGTGAAAGAAGAGATGCAAGAGCTTGTATATGAGGTGGATAATGATTCTGAGAAAGACAAGATAGAAGAAGAATTCGGCGACTTGATGTTCGCTCTTGTCAATTATGCAAGATTTATTCATGTCAATCCCGAAGATGCTCTCGAACGTGCCAATAAGAAGTTTAAAAACCGTTTTACTTATATTGAAGACAAGGCTCGTGAACATGGTCGTTCTCTTCTTGACATGACTCTCGATGAGATGGAAGAGGATTGGGACGAGGCTAAGTCATTGGAGAAAAAAGATGATATAATCGGATAAGAAAGTCGTCATGAGAAAATCGATATTACTGTTGATGTCAGTTTTGTTGCCTTGTATCGTTATGGCGCAGAAATGCGATGTGCTGTTAAGCAAGAAGTATCTTAAAGATTCATGGCATTGTGGCTTGTCGGTGGTATCTCAGCCGGCACGTTATGATTGGAAAGACTGGGTTGTTACAGCCGGTGTTTTGACAGCAACAGGATTGTCGTTTGCCTTTGATGATGAGATAAACGATATCATCAAATCAAGTTGCAGTGAAAATTTTCAGACGATTTCTGGAGGTTTTGGAATATTGGGAGAAGAGTATGTGTTGTTTCCATTAGCTTTTGGCATGTATGCCATCAGTGCCATTAACAAAGATTGTCGGTTGAGGACAGCATCTTTGGCAGTCATACAGACGTTGATATTCACTGAGGTGGCTGTCGCCGGTGTTAAGGTGCTTTCATGTAGGGCTCGTCCGGATGAAGGCGTAGGCTCTATGCAATGGAATGGTCCTTTTTCAGATTTGTCGAGTACTTCTTTTGTGTCGGGACATGCAGCGAGAGCTTTTGCCGTGGCAGCGACAGTGTCAGGTATATATAATAATAAGGTGTGGGTTGGTGTGACAGCTTATTCCTTGGCAACATTAGTGTCGTGTCAACGTCTTGTAGCCATGAAACACTGGACATCGGATGTGTTATTTGGCGCTGCCTTGGGCTATTTTATTGGAATAGGAGTGGCTGAATTTAATAATAAATTAAAGAATATTGATAATCTTACAGTTATACCGTTTTCTGATGGCTGTGGCATTGGTGTGGCATTGAAATTTTGATAATGTGATGGTTTGAATTTCATAAATTGATTTTTTTTTTGTTACTTTGCACAAAATTAGCATGATGAACGAGCTTTGTAAAAGGACTGTATTCGGAGCTGTTTTTGTAATAATAGTGTTAGGGAGTGTGTTGTTGCATGCTTGGGCATTTTTTATTGTTATGGCTTTTGTTGTCATTAAGGGGTCATTGGAGATGACAGGGTTGTTGCCTCATGGTGAATCTTCAGTATGCAAAATGTCTTCAGTAACATTGGCTTTTGTGTCGTATCTTTTCATGACTGCGATGGCTTGGCATATTATATCTTTTAAATATGCAGTATTTGCTATAGTGTTGCTGCTCGTTACATTTATTATTGCTTTGTTTTCTGCAAAGGATAAATTTATTAATATAGCAAGCAACAATTGGGCTTCTGTCTTGTTTGTCGCATTGCCTTCAGGATTGTTGATGTTTCTGCATAATGGCATAGTTGACGTTGTCGATAATAACATCCTGATAATCGTTGTTTTTTCATTGATATGGATCAATGATATTTTTGCGTATCTGACAGGTATTATGATTGGAAGACACAAGTTGTTTCCCCGTATATCGCCCAAGAAGACGATAGAAGGCAGTGTCGGAGGATTGTTGTTTACTGTGGCGGCGGCTTATTTTGTCAATAGGTATTTTTTGGAATTATTGCATGATATTGTGATGATTGGCATGGCAGTTGTTGTTGTTGTGTTCGGCAGTTTGGGTGATTTGTGCGAATCGATGCTCAAACGCGAGGCGGGTGTTAAGGATTCAGGCAGTTTAATACCGGGTCATGGAGGTATATTGGATAGATTCGATGCTACTTTTATGGCTGTACCATTCTTGTTTGTTTATTTAATGATAATAATGTAATATTATGTATATTCATAAAAAGGGTTATGGTATTATTTTTACCGTCATATTGTTGGCTGTGTTTGCAATATTGCTGATAAATTGGTTGTGTTCTCCTTTTTTATGGCTGAATCTGCTGTTGACAGCTGTTTTTACCGGGTTTGTGATTTGGACAGTGTTGTTTTTCAGAGTGCCTACGAAAAGAATTGTCACCAAAGAGGATAATGCCGTAGTGTCGGCTGCCGATGGTACCGTCGTGGTGATAGAAGAGACAGATGAGAATGAGTACTTTCATGATAAAAGAATACAGGTGTCGGTTTTCATGTCTGCTTATGATGTGCATGTGAATTGGTTTCCTATGGATGGTGTAGTTACTTATCATCGTTATCATCCGGGAAAGAAGATGTTCGCCATCAATCCTAAGTCTTCTGAGTTTAACGAACGTAATACTTTTGTTGTCAAAGACGATAAGGGGCGGGAAGTGCTGTTCCGTCAGATTGCAGGTGTCATGGCACGTCGTATTGTATGGCATGCCAAGGTGGGAACTGTTGCCGAGGTGGGGAAAGAGTTCGGTATGATACGTTTTGGCAGTAGGGTGGATTTCTTCTTGCCTTTGGATGCAGAGATAAATGTAAAACTTTATGATGTCGTCAGAGGGCAAATGTCGGTGCTCGCATATCTTAAATGATAATTACAGAATATTGTTTATGGATAATAGATCGTCTATCTCATAATCGACGTCTTCATCATGCAGCAAATGTTTTTTGTTGAAATAAATCTGAGACATCCCTATCGATTTGGCAGGTAATATGTCTATTTTCAAGTCATCACCGATCATAATGCTTTCATTTGTTTTTGCGGATACCTTGTTGAGAGCATGATGAAAAAGTCTTGTATCCGGCTTTTTGATGTTTATTTCTTCCGATACTGTCATGCTGTCAATGTAGTCTTCAATACCGGAATCGTGTATCTTTATCTTTTGTACATCTGCAAAGCCGTTGGTGATAAGATGAATATGGTAATGTTGTTTTAGATGGTCGAGAACATCTATTGCGCCGTTTACGAGGGCAACATTGTGTGGAGCGTATGTGGTATAATATTCTCCCATGTCGTGGGAAAGACGGATGTCATTAATGCCGAAATCGGCAAGTGGCAAACGAAATCTTTCCGTTTTTAGAAATGACTTGTCAATAAGACCTTTACGGTATAAATCCCATAAGTCGTCATTGTATCCCATATAAACATGATGAAATTGTTCTGCATTGGGAATATTGGATTCTTTGAGTTTGAACTCATTGTAAAGTTGTCGAAAGGTTATCATGGAACTGCAGTCGAAATCCCATAAGGTGTTGTCCAAATCGAAAAATATATGCTTGATAGCCATTGCTAAATATTTTTAATGCAAAATTAAAAATTATTGTGAAGACTTTAAATCTTCAAAATCAAAAAACGTTGTAAATGCCCGCATTAATAATAAGGTGTAAAAAATATAAAAAAAATGTACAAAATGATACATGGATTAAAAAAAAAGTATAAATTTGCAAGCAGTTAATATTTGTAGTAATTAATTTTTTAATCTTATGAAAAAAGTAAGTTTACTCTCAATGATGTTTGCTGCCATTTTTTTATGCAGCAACGTATTTGCACAGGAGTTCAGCTTTAACTTTGACGATGCACAATCAGGAGATAAAGTAGCTGAAACCTATGGCGAGCCTTGGACAACATGGTCGATGAACCCGGGTTCTGCAGAAGATGGTGTTATTAGCAATGAACAAGCCGGTTCCGGCAGTAACTCTCTTAAATTGGAATATGGAAATGACCAAGTCGTATTGTTCGGTGGAAAAGAAACAGGTTCTTATTCAATAGAATTCGATCTGTATGTTCCGGAGGGCAAGAATGCCTATTTCAATTTGTTACACAATTTTAACGGTACTAACAGTACGTGGGGAGCTCAGATTTATTTCCACTTGACAAATGATGGTCAGAATTCTACACCTGCTCCGGGACAAGGTATGATTCATGCTGCTGCTAATTCAGCTGCAACTTTTACATGTGTCTATGATGAATGGATGCATATAGAAGTACTTGTCGATACCGATAATGACCAGGCAACTTTCAAAATCAATGATGAAGAGATTCATACTTGGGTATGGAGTTGGGACAGCTTCGGCGAAGCTCAAGTCGGACGTAAACTCGATGCAATGAATTTCTTCCCTCCTGAGGATGCTGCAACTTCAACATACTATGTTGACAATGTCACATTCACAAATGTGGGCGGAGATACATTCCCGATAATGGACGTTGATGTTGATGAAATAGCAATGGACATTGAACCTGATGAATATATAACAACTGAATTCAACATTACTAATGAAGGTACAAGTATCGGTGACTGGGTTGCATGGGTTGACTATGGTGCAGGTGCCGGCGGTTCATCGCAACAGGTTATTCATTATGATGGAGACCCTCAATCAGGTGTTGGCTTTACATCAAATGATCCTTTGATTGAGGTAGGTGCTATGTTCTCTGCTTCATCGTATGCAGGTGCTGTAATGGGTATGGATATCGTAAGTATGCAATATTATGCAATGGTTACTGAAAATACTCAGACTATTGGTTTTACCGGAGATCTTACTTTCCGTATTTATGAACAAGGATTATATGATAGTCCTGGTGAACTTCTTGCAGAGAAAGTTCTTCCGGCAGCTCAGATTATTGAAGGTGACTGGAATACTGTTACTTTCGATACACCTATACCGTTGACAGGTTATGACGTATGGGCTACTGTTGAATATCAGCAGGCTCCAGGTGGTTATCCTATCTCAATGGACGGCATGACACCTGTTCCTTATGGTGATATGTATCGTATAAATAATGGTGCTTGGTCATCACTTAATGAAGGTGCTTCAAGTACCTATGGCAACCATAATATTCGTGTAACTTGCCAAGGTTCAGTGGTTCCTGGTACATGGGCATCAATGGATAAGAGAGCTGGTTCTATTTCGGCAGGTCAACAGGAAACTGTTACATTGAGTTTGAACTCAATAGCTATGGAAATTGGTACTTACAATGCAAATGTATATATCAAGACCAATGATACTGACAATCCGGAAATCATTATCCCTGTGACAATGAATATCAATGGTGTCGCAGTTGATGAAAATGCAGCTAACCAATATAATATCTATCCTAATCCGACAATGTCTGTTGTTAAGATAGAAGGTGATAATATCAACTGCGTGGCTATTTACAATTCTGTAGGTCAATTGGTTAATGTTGTTAGAATGGACAATGCTTCTAATGAAATCAACATGAGTCAATATGGCGCCGGCGTTTATTTCTTCAATATTGTAAATAATGAAGGTAATAGTTCTGTACAAAGAGTAGTCGTTTCAGAATAATGATAATTTTTGTAAATTAAAAAATAAGGCTGACATAACATCAGCCTTATTTTTTTATATTGTTGTTCGCTAAAAGTCTTTCTGTGGAATATTTATATAGATATAATTACTTGAGACACTAATGTTATTTTATGAACATATTGTAGAGACGCCATATTATGGCGTCTCTACATATATATTGAACTTAATTTGAATATATTAAATTATTGTAAATATGTTGATTATCAGTATAAAAATATAAACCCAATACTTGATTTTTATGTATATGAGTTTAGTTTTCATGAATAAATAGAGCTAAGAATTACAGTTATTGTTATTTTGTGGTGTTAAGAATGTCATCTTTTAATTTAGTAAGCATTTGTCTTTGCCATTCAAATAAAACCACTGCTGTTGCATGACTAACGTTGAGCGAGCGGGTGGGACCTGGTACGGGAATATAAACCACCATGTCGCATTGTTCCAGTATCTCTTCTCTAATGCCGTGACTCTCATTGCCGGCAACAAAGGCTACATCCTCAGGCAATTCACATTCGTATAGATTTTGGGCATTGTCTGCAGTTTCTATGGCAACTATTTTCTTTCCGTCCGGTATAATCTTTTTTAAATCGTTTTCTTCAGTGAAGTACCATCTGATGTTATCTTTGCTGCTTGCTGCTGTCTTGCGTACTCTGCTGATGTGATTGGTTGGACAGGTGCCTAAGAAACATATTTCCGAAGCCCCAATGTTATCTGACAATCGTATCATGGAACCCATATTGTCAGGGGTTAAAAGATGATCGGCAATGATGAAAGGCCTTTTTATTCTGTCAAAAATGGACTCCGGACATGAGTCTTTGAAAAGAGTGTTGGATTTTATATACATAATGTCATTGTTTCGTTGGTTCGTATAGTCTTCCCTGAAATGTGTTCCGTGTTGTCATGGCATTTTCTATTAATGACAGCACTCTGTCATAACGCAGGTTTATCCAAGGAGTAGTGACAAGATAACGAGGCGGTACTTCCCCGGCAAATCTTTCTATTATAAAATCCGGATTTAACCGTTCGACAAAACTTATGATGAACTCGATATATTCATCAATTGTAAATAGTTGAAAATCATCTGGATTATTGATATATTCCAAGGCAAGTGGAGTGTCTTTGAAGATTTGCAGCTGATGGAATTTTATCGTTGTGAGAGGTAACGATGATATGATATTAGCGGTATCGAGCATCATCTCTCTTGTCTCTCCCGGTAATCCGAATATTAGATGTCCTCCGCATGGAATGCCATAACGGTGTGTTTTTTCTATTGTTTTTTGAGTGACAGCATAGTCGTGACCTCTGTTGATACGTTTCAATGTGGTATCATAAACCGACTCTATGCCGTATTCTATCATGACATAATGATGTTTTTGTATTTCAGATAGCATGGTGAGTTTTTCATCATCTATGCAATCGGGACGTGTGCCTATCACTATTCCGGCAATACTCTCATGGAATAATGCTTCATTATATATATTAAACAGTTCGTCAACAGACTTGTATGTATTGCTGTATGGTTGAAAATAAGCAAGATACGCTTTGGCACGACGATATCTTTTTTTATGGAACTCAATACCCTCTTCAATTTGTTGTACTATCGGCTTTGTTTTGTTGCAATAAGAAGGGTTGAAAGCATCGTTACGACAAAAAGAACAACCTTCTGTACTTGTTTTACCATCACGGTTGGGGCAGTTAAAACCGGCATCTATGCTGATTTTCTGTGCCCTTCCTCCAAAAATATTCTCAAAATAAGAGTTGTAACTGTTATATCTTCTTCTTTCGCTGTACATGTTATTGTCATTAGCGATGCAAAGATATAGCTTTATGGCGAGAATTGCAATTGTGAAATGTTGAGTCGAATCAATGGAAAATCTCATTAATGTCGATGTTTAGTAATACCGTTTCCTGAAAATATGTAATTTTGCAAAAAATATGCTTATATGGAAAAATTTAAGGTTGGAGATAAGGTTAACTTTCTGAATGATAAAGGAGGAGGTGTTATTACTAAGATTATAGATACAAGAATGGCAGAGGTGTCTATAGAAGATGGTTTTAACATTCCGTGTCTTATGAGTGAACTTGTTTTGGATTATCGTTCGCAACCGGATTATCGGCAGGAAAATGTCGATAAAACACAGAAAGAAATTCAGGAAAAGCAGATTGTTGAGACGGAGATGTCGGATTCTGCACGCAGGACTGCTATCCGTCGTCATGGCAGGAATGCTGAGGAAGAGGGTTTGTATCTCGCTTTTGTCCCTCAGGATCAACAATGGATATTGACTGGTGTACTCGATATCTTTATTGTAAACAATACTCCTGCAGATGTGCTCTATTCATTCAATATCAAGGAAAAAGGTAAATTATCCAACGTGGATTACGGAAGTATTGAGCCTTTTTCCAAAGTTTTGATAGAGACTATATCACGTGATGATATAGAATATTGGTGTAATGGTCTCGTTCAGATGGTATTGTGTCAGGATGATATCGATTTTGTGTATCATCCCTTACATGCACCTTTCTCGTTCAGGGTAAACAGATTCTTTAAGGAAGGCAGTTATGTGGAATCCGGCGTTTTGGGGGAGAAAACAGTAATGATATGTCTCTCTACCCTTGTTGCGTTGAAAGGTTCTGAGGACGATTTCGTCGCAAGACTTAAAGAGGGTAAAGATATTACTGTGGTGCCACAAGAACTGAAAAAAACAAAGGCTGCAATAGACAAACATCAGACAGCACCCGGCGAGGCAGTGGTGGACCTTCATATCGGCGAACTTGTCGATAACATTCTCGGCATGTCGAGTAATGATATTTTCAGGGTGCAGATTAATTATTTCAAACAGATGTTGGAGAGTGCTATCGCCAATGATTATGATAAGGTGACGTTTATTCATGGCGTTGGTAACGGCGTTTTGAAAAATGCTATAGTGGAGGAGTTGAAGAATTATCACAATACGTCAAACAAAATGGCTTCAGTGTTGAAATTCGGTGTCGGTGCTATTGATGTAACTATAAAATCAAATGAGTAATTTTATCGTAAAACTTTGATTAATACGACGATAAATATTTAACTTTATATTTTATGATAAATGTTGCGCGTCAAATTTTTATTTTGATGCGCAACATTTTGTGATCCCGCCGGGACTCGAACCCGGACCGAAGGAACCGGAATCCTTAATTCTATCCATTAGACTACGGGACCAAAGAAAATGCAAAGATAATGTTTTTTTACTTATAGAAAACATCGCTCTGAAATAATGTCACTAACATTTAATTTCTGTGTGTAGAAAATGATGTGACACTATTTGTAATAAATATTATCTTAATCTTATCTCTTGTCCAATGCTCAATATTGAATTTTCATCTAAATTATTCATTTTAAATAATTTATTTAATTTAATGGCGTATGTTCTCGACACATGGGATAATGTCTCTCCCTGTTTGATGGTATGTGAATAGTATCCTTTTGCAGCTTTGTTTTTCTTTCTTTCTATATATATCATCTCATTGTCCTTCAATACTTTCCGTTTGCCAAGGTCGTTATATTTAATGATTTGATAGTCATATATGCCTAACATTTCCGCTACATAAAAAACGTCTTCTCCTTCTTTGCCGTAAATGAATTTTACGTTGTTGTTGCTACGTATGTATCTGCCGTCTGAAGTCTTGCCGACAATTTCAAATTCAGAAGGAGGTGAGGAGAACTTGTTTTCTTTTTTTACTTTTGTTTTTACCTTACTTTGGGTAGAAACATTGTTGGATTTGTTTTTTGTGTTATTTTTTATATTTTCCTTGACTTTTTTCGAATCGAATTTTCCTTTTATCACCATCTGGTCATATTGAGTCAAGTTATAATTTTCTATGAGATTTATCAAGACATTGGCGTATGCCGGGAATGTGGCGTAACCTGCTTTTTTTAGACCTTTTGCCCAACCTTTGTAGTCGGTGATTTTAAGTTCGAAGAGGAAAGCATAACGTGTGCCTTGAGCGAGAAATTTGGAATGGTCGCGATAGGATTCAGAGGCATTGTTATATACCCTGAAACATTCGTTGGGTGCATCATCGGTTTTATACATTCTTTTACCTTTCCAGTCGTTGTGGCATTTTATTCCGAAATGGTTGTTTCCTTTACGTGCAAGTTCGCTTGTGCCTCGTCCTGATTCCAAAATGCCTTGCGCCAACGTGATGGATGCCGGTATTTTGTATTCCTGCATCTCCAACATGGCAAAATCTTTATATTTTTCTATGTAATCGAGTACAGCCTTCTCTCTGTTTTGTCCTATAAGACAAAAATGAGTGGTTAACAACAATATACAAAATGTTATTTTAAACTGCACCTTCATTACTGATAAAAATCGTGTAAAAATAACAAATTAACGCATATCGTAAATAAATATTTCATTATTTGATGTATCAA
Organism: Bacteroidales bacterium Phil6; assembly: GCA_002633315.1. Lineage (GTDB taxonomy): Bacteria > Bacteroidota > Bacteroidia > Bacteroidales > F082 > Limimorpha > Limimorpha avicola. Next base: position 5,881 of record NWBN01000006.1, on the reverse strand, counting down.
TACGTGAAATTTTTTCTATTTTTGCAATTAATATCAAGATGTATGGCCTATGGATTATCTGATGATAAAGCGATATTTTCCGGAGTTGACTGAGACGCAAATGTTGAAATATGAACAACTTGCACCTATATATGAAGATTGGAACAGCAAAATAAACCTTATATCGCGTAAAGACATGGATGCCTTTTATGAACATCATGTATTACATTCGTTGGCTATAGCGAAATATTTTGACTTGTTGCCTGGAATGAAGGTCATGGATGTGGGAACTGGAGGTGGATTCCCCGGTATTCCTTTGGCTATCATGTTTCCTCAAACTTCTTTTCTTCTTGTTGACAGCATAGGTAAAAAGATAAAGGTGGTGCAGGATGTGGCTCAACGTCTCGATATTGATAATGTTATCGCAGTACAGGAAAGAGCAGAAAAAATAAAAGATAAATTCGATGTTATTGTAAGTCGAGCTGTAACTGACCTCCCGAGTTTTATGAAATGGGTTAACAATAAATTGAGAATAACCAACGATATTGAGGCCGGTGGCGTGTTGTATCTTAAAGGCGGTAATGTCGATGCCGAACTTAAAGATGTTCCGAAAAATTGGAAAAGAAAGAAATTTCCTGTCTCAAGATGGTTCGAGGAACCTTATTTTGAAGAAAAATATATTATTCATTTATATTAAAATTTATCAATATGAAAAAGTTGTTTTTATTTGTTTTGATGACATGTTTTGCTGCCAATATGTATGCACAGCAAGTCATGCCGCTTCAAAGAGACCCCAATGTTAGATTTGGAGTCCTTGACAATGGACTGACGTATTATCTGCGTCACAATGAGAAACCTTCACAAAGAGCAGATTTCTATATCGCTCAAAAGGTCGGTTCTGTCCTTGAAGAAGAAAACCAGCGTGGTTTAGCCCACTTCCTTGAACACATGGCTTTTAATGGAACAGAGAATCTGCCCGGCCAGACGTTGAGAGATTATCTCCAAGACAATGGAGTGAAGTTTGGCGAGAATCTTAATGCAGGTACCGGCATAGACCAGACAGTGTATATGGTGACCAATGTCCCGACAACAAATCCGGGTCTCATGGATACTTGCCTTCTTATTTTACATGACTGGTCGAGTTTTATTTCTTTGGATGAAAGTGAGATAGATAAAGAACGTGGCGTCATACTCGAAGAATTGCGTACTACTGATAATGCCCAGCAACGTACTATGGAAAAGATGCTCGAAGATATTTATCCTAACAGTCCTTATGCCAATCGTCTCCCGGGAGGTCTTCCGGAAGTGGTGGCTAATTTTGAATATCAGACTTTGAGAGATTATTATCATAAATGGTATCGTCCGGATTTACAGGGCATTATTGTTGTAGGTGATATTGACGTCGATGCTATGGAAAATCGTATTGTCGAGATGTTCTCCGATATCAAGGCTCCTGTCAATCCGGCTGAACGTCCGTTCTTTTATATAGAAGATAATGTCGAACCATTGGTGTCTATATGCACTGACCCGGAGTTGACAAATTATCAGATTCAGGTTATGTATAAACATGATGCTTTCCCTGATTCATTGAAAAATGATGCCAACTATTTGGTGTTTGACTATATGATTTCATTGATTGGAGACATGTTCAATAATCGTATCAATGAGATAATACAAAAGGCTAACCCTCCTTTTGTTTATGCTTATGGATATTATGGTGATTTTTATGTCTCTCCTACTAAAGATGCTTGGAATCTTTTTGCCATGCCTAAGGATAGCGATGGAATAGATGAGGCTCTTACAGCCATTGTCGAAGAAAGCAACCGTTTGTGTCAATACGGATTTACAGCATCAGAATATGAGAGATCCAAGGCGGACTATCTTGAAAAGTTGGAACGCAGGTACGAAGAAAGAAACAATACAGAAAATAGAGTTTATGTAAATCAGTGTCTTAACAATTTCTTGGAAAATGAACCTATGATGGGGATTGAACAGGAATATGCTATTATGCAACAGATAGTTCCCAATATGCCTTTGGAGGTTATTAATATGATCGTCAAAGAATTTATTCCTGAGAATAATCTCGTTTTGACATTGGTTGCTCCTGAAAAAGAAGGTGAAGTGATACCAACTAAGGAAGAATTCCTGAATATGTATAATGAAGCTTTCAACAAAGCTGTCGAACCCTATTTTGAAGAGGTTTATGATGGTCCTATGGTAGAGAATATGCCGAAACCAGGCAAGATAAAAAAAGAAATTGAGATGCCTGAGTTCGGTGCTACTGCATTGATACTAAATAATGGCGTTAAGGTTATTTATAAACAGACCAATTTTAAAGATGCTGAAATAGTGATGTCTGCTTATAGTGTCGGCGGTATTTCAGCAGTAAAGGATGATGATTATACTACATTGAAAGAGGTGTCCGATATTATAGATCTTGGTGGTGTTGGCAATTTCAGCGCTGTTGACCTTCCAAAAGTACTTGCCGGAAAGACTGTCTCTGTGACTCCCGAAATAAATTATTATTCTGAAGGATTTAGCGGAACATGTACTCCTAAGGATTTGGAGACAATGATGCAACTTGTATATCTGTATTTTACACAGCCACGTGCTGATGAAGAGGCTTTCAACTCCTATATTCAACGTTCAAAGTCATTGTTGAAAAATCTTGAACTTAATCCAATGGTGACTTTCTCTGACTCTCTTACTTCTCTGTTGTACGACAATAATCCGTTCGCCACAAGACTTAAAATGGAGGATTATGATAATATTGATTATGCTAAGGCTATGGAAATCTATAAAGACCGCTTCGCAGACCCCAATAACTTCGTGTTTACCTTTGTAGGCAATTTGGATGTTGAGACATTTAAACCTCTTGTGGAACAGTATTTGGGTTCATTGAAGAAAATGAAACGTAAAGAGACTTGGCAAGACGTGGGTCTTGGATTTACTCCTAAGGATAAGGTTATCCATTATAAGAAACAGATGGAGAATCCCAAAACTACAGTTTATCTCGTCTATAATGGAGAGATGGAGTATAACTTTGAGAATATGGTTTATATGAGTGTGCTTTCAGATATCTTAGACATAGTTTATACAAGATCTATTCGTGAAGAAGAAGGAGGTACTTACGGCGTTGGTGTACAAGGTACTGTGATAAACCGTCCTGACGACAGTTTCTATCTTTTGATTGCTTTCGATACTAATGATGATGTATATGCAAAATTAGTGGATATCGCTAAGTCTGAACTTGAAAACATCGCCAATAACGGACCTTTGCAGGAAGACCTTTCAAAAGTTTTGGAAAATAAACTGAAGAAAAGAGCAGAACTCCTTGAAGATAACAATTTCTGGGATCAGGCTATAATGAATTACGAAAATGATAAAATTAATATTATCGAGAATTATGAGGAAATTGTCAAGAGCATTAATGCTCAGACAATAGCCGATTTTACTAAAAATGTCATAAACAAATATCAAAAAGAGATAATACAAAGACCTGAGAAATAAAAAATTAATAACTTTAACTAATAAAAGTATGGTAGAAAAAATGCAAAAGCTCATGAATGACAGTTTTGTCGCAAGATGGGCAGCTTTGATTCTCATCGCATTGATGATGTTTTTCGCTTATATGTTCGTTGATGTGATGTCCCCTTTGCAGACGTTGATAGAATCCAAGAGAGGTTGGTCGCCGAATACATTCGGCACCTATGCCGCTTCGGAGTATTTTCTTAACGTATGCGGTTTCTTGATTCTTGCCGGTATAATCCTCGACAAATGTGGAGTGCGTTTTACCGGTACTTTGTCTGCATCTTTGATGGTTGCCGGTGCATGTATCAAATACATTGGTATTACAGAATGGTTCCAAGGCACCGGTTTTAACGCATGGCTCGACTCATGGTGGACGGCTCTCCCGGGTAGCGCAAAAATGGCATCATTGGGTTTTATGATCTTCGGTTGTGGCTGCGAGATGGCTGGTATTACAGTATCCAAGGCTATTGCAAAATGGTTTAAAGGTAAGGAAATGGCTCTCGCTATGGGGGTTGAGATGGCTATTGCCCGTCTTGGCGTGTTTGCAGTGTTGTCATTGTCTCCTTTCCTCGCAAAAGGTGGTTCGGTTGTGGCTCCTGTGGCTTTCTGTACGGTTTTGCTTCTTATAGGTTTGATTAACTTCATCGTTTTTTCGGTGATGGATTCCAAGTTTGATAAACAACTTGGCGCAATGAGAGATGATGCTCCGTCTGATGAGTTCAAAGTGAGCGATATTGGTGCTATATTCTCAAGTAAGATGTTCTGGATTATAGCCCTTCTTTGTGTCCTTTATTATTCGGCGATATTCCCGTTCCAAAGGTATGCGACCAACTATTTGGAATGTACTTTGCAAATCCCTACACAAACTGCAGCTAATCTTTTCAGATGGTTCCCCATCCTTGCTATGGTGCTGACACCTTTCCTCGGTTCATTTATTGACTATAAAGGTAAGGGCGGCTCTATGCTTATGTATGGTGCTTTGATTATGATTGTTTGTCATCTTACATTCGCATTTATATTGCCTGTTTATCCAAAACAATGGTTCGCTTTCTTGATAATAGTAGTACTCGGAGTGTCATTCTCACTCGTACCTGCTGCATTGTGGCCAAGTGTTCCTAAAGTCATCGAACCTAAAATCCTTGGTAGTGCCTATTCTCTTATCTTCTGGATACAGAATATAGGTCTTTGTTTTGTGCCTAAAATTATTGGTAATGTACTTAACTCTTCAAATCCAGGCATCGCTGACGCTCGTTCTGCAGCAGCCAAAATGATATCCGATGGTGCACTTAATGCTGATGTGTTATACACACAACCGGAATATCTTTATAACTATACAACATGTATGGTGATATTTTCATCTTTTGGCGTGCTGGCGTTTTTGCTCGGTATTTGGCTCAAAATTGAAGATAAGAAAAAAGGCTATGGTCTTGAATTGCCTAATGTTGTAAAATAATCATAACGTTTTTATTAAGAAGGCTGACTCAGGTCGGCCTTTTTTTGTAATGAAAATATAATGAGACCAACTATTCAATATGTGAAAATGAAATTTGATGAGTTTAACATCTTGTTATTCGATGGGATGTTGCCTTCAATATCTTTTGTTATAACAGATTCTGTGAGTTATGGCGGCCTTTTTGTCTGTAAAAAAAGTAGAGATGCTTCAGGTAATTGGAGTATTTGCGATTTGCAGATTCGTATCAGCAAGCGTTTTGATCTGCCGGAAAAGGATTTGGAAGATATTATCATTCATGAGATGATACATTATTATATATTTTACAAAAAAATAAGGGATAATTCCAAACATGGCCGGGTCTTTACTCAAAAAATGAAGGAGATAAATGATAAATTTAATCGTAATGTTAAGATTTCAACGACTTACAGTAAGGAAATTTTTGATGGCGATACGCGTATGAGATTGCATTATTTATGTGTCTCTGAACTTCAAGATGGAAGATGTGGTGTTACCGTAACGGCAAAGTCAAGAATATTTGATATTTGGAGTACATTGCCGGAGTTGTTTCAATTGAAAAAATATACATGGTATGCTTCATTCAATTCTTATTTCAATAGATTTCCAAAAGTTCAAAAACCAAAAATATATTTGGTGGATAAAAAAGAATTGATGGATAATCTGGAAAATGCTGTAGAATTGGAACGTAAAATGAATGTCATAGAACCGAAAAAATTATAAGACTTCATTATGTTGAAATGAGTGATCAATGTGAAATCTGAGGGATATTACGAAATATCTTGGTGAAAATTTTGTACTTTATTAATAAGGTATAAAATAAGAAACAGGAGGTGGTAAAAAGAGGAGGCGGAAAAAAGGTGGAAAGGTGGAAGGTAGAAAAAAGGAGTAGAAACGGTGTAT
>NWBN01000005.1 GCA_002633315.1 Bacteroidales bacterium Phil6 | reverse complement strand
TGGAGACTGTAAAGAACCGCTAAAGGTGGTATATAAATTGCCGTTGGCAAATCTGATAAGACGCCCTGTGGCAGTTTTGAAGATACCTCTTGCACAGTTTTCATTGAGCATATATGTGGCGTTTGTTATGGATGTCACATTGGTGGAAGTTCCTCCGTTGTAAGAATTATAGCCGAAGTAAGCACTTGGATGAGTTATTGCGGCATTCTGAGAATAAGAGTCGCTGAAAAACTGTACATTGACATCACCCGGCAAAGCAGAAGGATCATAACCCGGCAGTATCACATAGAGTTTGTATGTGCCGTCGGATTGTTTTGTGGGTTTTCCTACGTAAATGGATTTTGTGGTGTTGTCATAGGTATAACCTCCGGTAAAACCTACGGTAAGTTTTGTGTTTGGCACAACCGAACCGGTGAATGTCATGTAAAAGTTGTCAACGGCATACGTGTTGGTTTGGTCCACCATGTCGGTTACATCGTATGAGAAAAGGCAGACTCTGTTGAGCAAGTTGAGATTTGCAGTCCAGTTTCCATTGACATTTTTGAAATTGCCGGTTCCCATGGCATATTGAAGTTCCGGAAGACTTGCCAATGTGCCGTCCTGGTTGGTAAAGTCGAGCGTATATGATGTATTATACGAACCGGTGCTGTTTGTTATGGCACTTTCACTGAAATTAGTGCCGAGATAGTGGAAATCATAAGAGTATGAAGCGAGGTTTTCAGCAGTCTGATCACCCATAAGGGTTATCTGACCTGTAAAAGTAGCCACATTGGTGTTAACATTGTTGGTGATGGACAAAATGCCTGCAACACCTGTAGTGGTTCCTTCGGTATAACAAACCACGATCTTGTCGTTACCTGTCCATACTATGGTGCCGTTGTCCGAAATACTTGTCTTACCACCACCATTGTTTGGAATATTGAGCGACACATTGATTTTTTCACCTGTGGGAACAACAGGAAGCACTTCCGTATTTTTCTTACATTGAGTGAACAACAGACCGAAAACGGCAAAAGCTGAAATTAACAATACACTTCTTTTCATAACACATCATTTTTTTTGTTAGCACTTCTTTTAATTACGACATAACCGAGTCCGGCAACAGTCAACAGCAACAGACCTCCTCCCAAAGGTGTGGTGGGCGGATCCTGGTTCAATGATTGAATACCAAAACCTCCGTTGTTGGGAGACGTGATGTCTATACTTGTCCCGTCTCTTCCCGTCCTCGCATCATCGCTCCAGTTGAAAAACTGGTCTGATTGTGCATGTATTGTCGGCGCAATGCAACATGCAATTGCTACGGCAATGACGAATCTTTTCATTTTTTTCATTTTTTTTAATTTTTTCATTTTCCTGTTGATTTGATGATTAATTAAATTTGTTGACTTACAATAATATTTTCGTTTAATTGTATTCATAATTGCTACGAGACATTAATTGCCTCGTAGTTTTTTCATAATATAGTTTCGCATTAAATATCTTTTCAAGTTTTTATAGTCTTGTTTTTTAATTTGTTAATAAAAATGATGACAACTTTTCGGCATTTTGCAATTCTTGTTTTTTGATACTTTAAAATGGCAGATGCCGGTAAAGCGAAACTGTCTCAGCAGGAAATAACATCTCAAACAAATAATTGTTCTATGGTCTTTTGAAAATGTTTAAAAAAATTAATTGAGATGTTTTTGAGGAAAATGATAATGTATTTGTGATGATGTCATTTTAAAGAAATAAAAAATAACTCAATGAAACTCAATGAATATTTACTGACGATTTACTTGGTGTCTTTGTCGGTTTTTTGTCAGTTATTAATAATAAGGTATGTTTTTTTATGAGACGGGAAAATAAGAAAGACGATTTGATGGATGAGGGATAGAATAAAAGATAATTAATGAAAACTTTGAGATGACTTTCAGTAAGTAAGGCTGTAAGTCTGACTTGTCATGTCTGTTTGTGGTTATCCGTTGCAGTTTATATAGGTTTTTTGATGAAGTGAGAGTATGTTGGATGATTCATGAAGACTAAAAAACAAAGGACACCTCCATGTTTGATTTGAGGTGCCCCTTGGAAACGATTTTAATATTTACAAAAAATTATAATACCTTAATTAATTAGGATCGAATTCAGTATGAACAAGACGTACTGGATAACCTTCGCCTTCTACATCTGAAGGATTGACGGATTCTATGTTGCCGGTTGAAGCATTTAACATGTTGAGGGTGCTGTTGCTGTTGCCGTCAGCAATCCAATAGTATGAAGGAGAATTGTTCCATGATGTGCTTCCATGTTCGCTCGGATTGGAGTTGTATCCTGCACATAACATGAATATGGCATTGTACATGTCTTCATACTTCTGGATGGAATCCGGTGACAATGAAGTCGGATTGATGTTTTTGTTGTTTACTATATAAAGAATATAGGTGTTATTGACTGGTTTTGATGATATATTATAAAGAACACTTCCTATGTTGTAATTTGTGTTGTTGAAAGCGCTATAGTCGTCTGTAGTCATTGTTGCGAAACTTGTTGTGTAGGTGCTGCTGCTTAACATCACGCCATAATCGTAATCACCTGTCAGAGAAGTGCCTCCGGTATAATACCATGGAGTACCTGACTGATAATTGTAAAGGTTCAAAGGAGACGGGGCACCGCCGACACCTGTGGCACCGAAAGCATAATCGTCGAAACGCAGATTGGAAGCCACAGCGCCATTATAATTCAAACAGGCATCCACCTGTGACGTATAGATGTTGGTTTGAATATTGCTTGGAGACTGTAAAGAACCGCTAAA
>NWBN01000004.1 GCA_002633315.1 Bacteroidales bacterium Phil6 | reverse complement strand
AACTGTCCTGAAAAAAGTTTGTAAGGCTTTTTTAATCCTGTTTTTTTAATATTATATTCATTAAATTTGCGTAAATGGAACGTAAAAAGGGTTAAGGAAATGAAATCAGTAAAAAAGGAAGCAAGACATAAAGAGAGCATGGCAACAAAAGTTATACACAAAATTTTTGGAGGCAATGAGTATGACAACGAAACAGAGAGGAGAAAAGAGTAATGTAATCAGAATATAAAACATAGAGTCATGAAACACAAATACATTGGATAAAGTCTCCGCAAAAAGAGTTGCCGTTTGCGGAGACAGTAACCGAAGATGTTCATAAGAGAAACATCATCAAGAGGCAAATAAAAAGTTGAACAGAGGAAAGACTGTTCTATTGTCCGCAGGAATGATTATTCTGACCATGACATTCCATAAAATTGATTATAAGACAGAAGATTAAATAGAAATAACAAAATGTATAAAAAATAAAAGAAATGAGTATGAACAAATTTTACCTGTTATTGACAGCCATGATATCCCTTTTTACGATAAGAGGGATGGCACAGACAGTTTATGAGATACCACCCGCAGCAGAGTCGATAAATGCATGTGACTTGGATTTGGACGGGGATATGGATATAATATTAGGATATAAAACCGTTTGTGATCATGACAATATTACGTTTACGATATTAAAGAATGAGGGAGACAACAGTTATGAGATAAGCGATACGACAAAGACGTATGTTGGGACCCAATATAGCATATTTGCGGAGAGGATAGATGAGGATGAGTATCCGGATTTGGTAACATTGTTTTGTGATTGTAAAGATCTTAGTCGTTATTTAAGAATATGGTATAACGACGGCGAAGGAAATTTCGACTATTATGAAGATTATGATCTTTTCATATCCGATGTTGCTGTGAGTGAAATAAGTTTTGGCGATGCAGACGGGGACGGTCTTACTGATATTTTTGTGCGAATAAACTATATGAGTTCAACGCAGCAATGGGGAGTGTTGTACAATTACGGGAACAGGAGATTCTCAAAACCTGTTTACCGCACATATCCTAATAGTTGTGTAAATGATATAGAAATAGGGGATTTGAACAATGACGGGAAGGATGATGTGGTAGTAACAACGGGAGGCAAAGGAGATATGTTTATATATTATTCCACAGGGAGAGATTTCAGGGAACGCTGTCTTCCTGAAGTGTGGTACACATATACCCGAATAGTGGATTTTGACGGGGACGGATTAAAAGACATAGCTACGGTAATAACGCCACCCGGACCGGGTATGGGTTTAATGCTTTTGGGAGTATGTGTAAATCAGGGGAATGAAGAATTTGAGCCGTTGTATCCAATGGAAGAGTCTGTATTGTGTCAATACGTAGGCGGAAACAATGATCTTAAGATGGAAGACATGAACAATGACGGATTGCCCGATTGGGTGTTTAATATCGAATATTACTACGAAGAAACCGGATTGATAGCGAATGAAGTGTCAGGTGTCAGGATACTGTATAATCTCGGAGATTTCCAATTCACCGACCCGGAAGACTATCATTATGTGCAATTGAAGTATTATAAAGAAGGAGAGAGACGTATTCATATAGCAGATTTTAACGGAGACGGATATAAGGACATAGCAACGGCAAGAAGAACTCTCCTGTTGTATCCGAATTATGTTGACATATTATATAATGACGGGAATGGTAATTTCATAGAGAATCCGTTAAATGTGGAA
>NWBN01000003.1 GCA_002633315.1 Bacteroidales bacterium Phil6 | reverse complement strand
GGATACAACTCCAATCCGAGCGAATATGGAAGCACATCATGGAACAATTCTCCTTCATACTATTGGATTGCTGACGGCAACAGCAACAGCACTCTCAACATGTTAAATGCTTCAACCGGCAACATAGAATCCGTCAATCCTTCAGATGTAGAAGGCGAAGGTTATCCGGTACGTCTTGTTCATACTGAATTCGATCCTAATTAATTAAGGTATTATAATTTTTTTGTAAATATTTTATCAATTCTTGAAACGAGAGTGTCGCCTTTGAGCTGACACTCTCGTTTTTATTATTTTTCAATATGAAAAGGCATTTTTATGTATCATATATGTTATTAGATATATATATTTTATTATTTTTTCCAATTTTTATCATATTGGCATAATTTATTGTTAACTTTGCAGGAACAAATTCACAATTATGAAAAGAATATCATTGTTTGTATTGTTTATCATCTCTTTATCGACCCTTCACGCACAGGATGACTATCAAAGATATATGGATTCCGTCAACAGAGCCATGAAACAGATGGTAGATGAAAGTAAAAACGAACTGCAACAAATACAAAAAGAATATAAAAATTTCATAGAGGAGCGCACTGCAGAGTTTGCAGAATTTATTGCCAATGAATGGAAGTTGTTCGAAGACTTCAAAGCCCATCAGTTGAGCATGACGATGCCGAAGTTGAAAAACATGCCAAGTGCAAAAGAAAAAGTTCTTACAGATGCGCAATCGTCCATCGAATTTGCTTCTTCCATAGATTTGCCCAAGATAACACATGCAACAGCTACAGAATACAACGACGAGGAGGATAACAGTTATTTGGTACGTAAACGGTTGGATAATAACGGAATACAAGAACTGTCGCGCCCGTCGGCATCATACAGCCATATCAATGGAAAACTTGAAAACGACGTGGCGAGACTCAACTTTTACGGAAGACTCGTCGATATTCCCGTCAGTCCGGAATTGATGATTCATGCAAAAGGCACTGACGAGAAAGAAATATCGGAATACATAACAGATATAGCCAAATATCAGGAAGAAAGCCGGGCATTGTGGCAGGAACTTGCAAATATTGTCAACAACTTCGGACTTAACGAGTGGGGTTATTTCTGCCTATTACGTTCTTTGTCGGAAGTCTTGTTTCCAGACAATATAGAAGACAGAGTGCTGTTTTGTTTTTACATGCTGCGCAACGAAGGCGATTTTAAAACACGTATCGCACGCGGCAAAGACACCGGCAAACTGACACTGCTTCTTGCCTTGGACAATAAGAAAGAAGTCTATTCCTATATATTTTTCCGTTTCGACGAAAGCAAAGACGGAAAAAACAAAGTGAAATACTATGCCGTTTACGGTGGCGGCAATGCCGATGAAAGCGTTTATTCATACGACTTCTGCGAACAGGACGTGTCAAAGAAACAAATGAGCCTCGATTTCTACAATATCCTCAACATGGGAGAATGCGACCGTATGCGTAAAATTGACATCAAAAAAGTCAACAAAAGCATAGACATACCTTACAACAGCGCCCATCTTGCCTATCTCGACGATGTCCCAATGACAATATTTCCAATCTATTTTGTCTCTCCATTGTCTATTGAAGCACAACAGTCGCTGAACAAAGGTTTAGAGGAACTGAAAAGACTTTACAATCCTGTACAGTTCATAGAAATACTGCTCAACATGGTGCAGACAGGATTTGATTACAAGACTGACGAAGAACAGTTCGGATATGAGAAATATTTCTACCCTGAAGAGGTAATAGGGTATCCTTACAGCGACTGTGAAGACCGTTCCGCTCTGTTCTCATGGTTGGTGACTACATATACCAATGCGCAAGTCATAGGGTTGCAGTATGAAGGACATATATCAACAGCCGTATATTTCGGCAATGACGCCGATATAGATGGCGATGCCTTCAATTACGCCGGCAAGAAATATTATGTATGCGACCCTACATATATCAACGCATCCATAGGCATGACAATGCCTCAGTTTAAAAATGTCACACCAAAAATAATAAAGATAACACAAAGAAATCCGTAAGACATCGAATGGGGAGATGCATGGATTACAACGCCACGGCATTCCAGGCATTACCGTCATGGCACATCACTTCCTTGTAGCCTGCCGCTTTCAAGGCATTTTCCGCTTCATCAAAACAGGATACTATCTCGGAAAAATGATGTGCATCCGAACTTATTATTACAGGTATTTCAAGTTCTTTCATCTTTTTGAACAGCCATTCTGAAGGATAAAAACCGTTATAACGTCCCTTATAAATGCCACGTGTGTTGATTTCCACAATAAGGTCTTTCTGTTTTATCAGATGCAAAGTCTCCATGACAAGATTGCGATACCAGGTTTCATCTTCGGTAAAATAACGGTTTCTGTTGTGCATCTTGATTTTATCGAAATGCCCTATAATATCGAAAGACTCCGTTGTTATCATCTTGTTATTCTGCTCAAAAAACGCCTTCACTCCCTTTCTGATGTCACCGCCGAACAAACGGTTCAATCCATCATCATAAGACTTTGGATCAGGGCCATCGATAAACCAAAGATTATCGAAGTCATCACCGATAAGATGTACGGAGCCGATAAGATAGTCCAGCCCGTGCTGTCTCTTATAATCATCAAAATTCACCTTTACACCGGGCAAATATTCCATTTCCATGGAAGAATAAAGATGTATTCTGTCTTTGTATTTCACTTTTAAAGATTTCAGCAGAGCCACATAATTGTCAGTCATCTCATTTTTTATGGCGAAAGCATTTTTGAAAGGCACAGGAGAATGGTCTGATATGCCAAGAGCCTTCAGATTAAGACGCAGAGCCTCATTTACCAATTCCTCCGGTGATGACTTGCCATCGGAATAACAGCTATGTGTATGAAAATTAAACTGTTGCATTTAAGAAGTTTTACAATAAAGAATCAGAAGACACTATTTTATACACTTTGTCGCCACGACGGACGAGGGTTTTCACCGGCAAGGAACAAAGAACGCCTTTTTCTGCAGTTTTTACAGGTTCAAGGTCAACTCTGATCTCGCGTACGACATCTTCATAAACCCCGGTAGTAGGACCTATAATCATAATATCGTCATTTACACTGAGTTCGTTGGTCTCCATTTTGACCTCAGCGACACCTATCTTAGCAAAATAATTAGTCACTATGCCAACGTATATTTTCGTTTTAGTAGCTTGGGAGCCATAACGTCGGGTCCATTCCCCCATTTTGCGTCCGAGATAATAACCATCCCAAAAGTCTCTGTTATATACCGAGCGTAAACGTGTCATTCCGTTATCTATGAACGTTTTATCAAAAGTGCCGTTAGCGAGAGCATCGACAGCCTCACGATATACCGATACTGTCACTTTGGTATATTCCGGAGAACGACCGCGACCTTCAATTTTCAACACTTTGACGCCTGCATCGAGCACTCTGTCGAGAAAAGGCAAGGTACACAGGTCCTTTGGCGACATGATATATTCATTGTCGATAGCGAGTGTTATCTCATTATCTCTGTCTGTCACCTGATAAGCTCTACGACAAGGCTGTACACAGGCGCCTCTGTTGGCGGAAGAACCGAAATTGTCGAGACTGAGATAACATTTGCCGGATACTGCCATACACAAGGCGCCATGACAGAACACCTCGATACGCACAAGCTCTCCATGAGGTCCTTTTATCTGCTGTTCCTCAATCTGCCGTGTGATATAACGCACCTGGTCCAAATTCAATTCGCGAGCTGTCACCATGACATCGGCAAACTGAGAATAATATCTGACAGCCTCCACATTAGTAACATTACACTGCGTAGATATATGCACTTCAACGCCAATCTGCCGAGCATACTGTATCACACTCCGGTCGGAGGCTATTACAGCCGAAATGCCGTTTTCTTTCACAGCATCCAAAAGTCCATGCATCTCTTCCATCTCAGAGTCGTAAACCACAGTATTGACAGTGACATAACTCTTGACGCCGTTATCTCTGCAAATATCCGATATCATTTTAAGGTCATCGAGAGTAAAATTCTTGCTCGATTTAGAACGCATGTTAAGGTGTCCAATACCGAAATAAACCGAACCGGCGCCTGCCTGAATGGCAGCCGACAAGGCTTCGTAAGACCCTGCCGGTGCCATAATTTCTATATCTTTATAGTTGTTATTCAAAAGTCTGTATTTTTATTTATTATCTTTCTTTCTTAACTCTGCAGCTCTGTCTTCATAACCTTTTTTTCCGAGAAGGGCGAACATGTTTTTCTTGTAAGCCTCCACACCGGGTTGATTGAAAGGATTCACACCGAGCATATATCCACTTATGGCACATGCCATCTCGAAGAAATAAATCAACTCACCCATCACCTCCGGCGAGATGCGCGGTATCTCCAACCTAATGTTGGGCACTCCGCCATCGACATGAGCCAAAATAGTAGCCTTCTCTGCTGTATGGTTGACAAAAGACAGACGCTTGCCGGCAATATAGTTCATGGAGTCGAGATCCTCATCATCTTCAGGGATAAGTATCTCATTGTCAGAATTTTCAACAGAGATGACAGTCTCAAAGATATTGCGCAGTCCTTCCTGAATATATTGTCCCATAGAATGCAAATCGGTAGTAAAAGACACCGAAGCGGGGAATATGCCTTTATTGTCCTTACCTTCGCTTTCGCCATACAGCTGTTTCCACCATTCCGAGAAATAAAGAAGACGAGGTTCATAATTGACGAGCAACTCCGTTGTCTTGCCGGTATGGTACAGGACCTGGCGAGCCACAGCATATCTTGCTATTTCATTGTCAGCATTTTTATTGGCGAGACAATAGTTCTGCATAATGCGTGCACCCTCAACAAGTTTTGCAATGTCGATGCCGGCGACAGCAATAGGGAGTAGTCCTACAGGAGTAAGTACTGAATAGCGACCACCAACATCATCAGGTACCACGTATGTCTTATAACCCTCTTTGTCGGACAAAGTTTTCAAAGCGCCTTTGGCTCTGTCGGTAACAGCGACGATACGCGACCGGGCCTCTTTCTTGCCGTATTTCTTCTCTATATGATTTTTCAGGATACGAAAAGCCACGGCAGGCTCTGTAGTAGTGCCGGACTTGGATATTACTGTCATGGAGTATTCTTTTTTATCGAGAAGATGCAACAAGTCAGCGAGATAATCCTCACTCATATTATTACCTGCATAAACGATTTGAGTCTTCTCCTCACCTATAAGCTGAGCGAAATGAGAGCCGAGAGCTTCGATAACGGCACGCGCGCCAAGATAAGAGCCGCCTATGCCGACAACGACAAAGACATCCGATTTGCGACGCAAGTCCTCTGCCTTCGCCTTGATATCTTCAAGCATCACGGTGTCAATTTCTCCGGGCAAAGTCACCCACCCGAGAAAATCATTACCGGCTCCTGTCTTGCCATAAATGACATCAAATACAGATTCCACCTTGTCACTGTATTCTTTCATCTGATTGTCAGAGACAAAACCTTTCAAATAATCTAAATTGGTTTTTACATTCATATAGATACATTTTTATGTTGCGAAGTTACAACATATTATCGATAAAAAATATTGAAAACGACAATAAAAACAAAAAAATACCTTATATTTTAAATTATTGTACTTCTATATCTTGATTTATCACAAAACTTATCATGTCTTATGATGATAAATTTTGTTTTGCTGAAACACATTTTTTTCATAAAAACAGTTTTGTACAGTAATACGATACAAAAATGTTATCGAATAACAATATTATTTAACAAAATATAATGGCTGTCTAACAAAATCAGGCAACCACTATTAACACACTGAATTTAAAATCTTCAATACGTTTATATGACGTCTTTAATAGATCACATGTTTTTAGACCAATTGTCCTTCAGTCCTACCGTTCTGTTAAATATAAGATGTTCCGGTGTGCTGTCCTTGTCAACAGTAAAGTAGCCTATTCTCTGGAATTGGAAATGCTGTAATGGTTTCACATCGGCAAGATAGCTCTCGACATAACAGTTTTCTCTTATCTCCAGGGAGTCGGGATTTATCATCTGTTTCATAGCCTCCAATGGGGAACAATTTTGATTCTCTTGTATCTCGGCGAGTGTGTCACGAGGATTCTCCACATTCCAGAGTCTGTCATACAAACGCACCTCAGCTTTTATGCAATGGTCACAACTCACCCAATGCAATGTCCCTTTGACTTTACGATTACTTTCCGGCATACCGCTACGCGTCATTGGGTCATATTCTGCATAAATCTCCGTTATGCAACCATTATCATCTTTCTTACATCCCAAACATTTCACTATATAAGCATTTTTCAGCCTCACCTCCTGTCCCGGTGTCATTCTGAAATATTTCTTAGGAGCAATTTCCATAAAGTCATCACGTTCCACCCACAGTTCTCTGCTGAAAACAATATCATGAGAACCGGAGTTCTCGTCTTCCGGATTATTGACGGCATGCATCACCTCTGTCTGTCCTTCCGGATAGTTGGTTATTATCAGTTTCACCGGGTTTATCACCGCCGACACCCTTGTAGCACGAGCGTTAAGGTCTTCACGTATGGCGCTTTCCAACAAGGCGAAGTCATTCAAGGCATCATAAGTAGTATAACCTATCTTATCAATGAAGTTACGTATAGCCTCAGGAGTATAGCCACGACGGCGAAATCCGCACAAGGTAGGCATGCGGGGGTCATCCCATCCATCAACAAGACCTTCTTTCACCAAGATGAGAAGATTACGTTTACTCATAAGGGTGTAGTTGAGATTCAACTTATTGAACTCAGTCTGACGCGGACGGTGGTCGTCAAGGTCCTTACCTTCTTTCAGTTCATCGATGAAATAATCGTACAAAGGACGATGCACCACAAACTCGAGAGTACACAAAGAATGTGTGACACCTTCGAAATAGTCACTTTGACCATGGGCGAAGTCATACATGGGATAAGCATACCATTTGTTACCTGTACGATGATGAGGAGTCTTCACCACGCGATAGATGATAGGGTCACGGAAGTGCATATTGGGATTTGCCATGTCTATCTTGGCACGAAGAACCATCTTGCCTTCTTCTATCTCACCGCTGTTCATCTTGTACAACAACGCCAAAGACTCTTCAACAGGTCTGTCTCTGTACGGACTGTTGATACCAGGCTGTGTAGGAGTACCTTTCTGCGATGCTATTACTTCAGAACTCTGTTCATCGACATAAGCCTTGCCTTCTTTAACGAGACGCACGGCAAAATCCCACAACTGACTGAAATAATCAGAAGCATAATACTCATTACCCCACTGAAAGCCGAGCCATTGTATGTCTTCCTTGATAGCATCGACATATTCGAGGTCTTCCTTGGTAGGATTGGTGTCGTCAAAACGGAGGTTACACACTCCTCCATGCTTTGCCGCAATACCGAAGTCCAAGCAGATAGCTTTGGCGTGACCAATATGAAGATAACCATTAGGTTCAGGGGGAAAACGTGTCTGTACCCTGCCGTCATTCTTACCTTTTCTCAAATCTTCCTCTACCATCGCTTCAATAAAATTAAGCGACTTCTTTTCTTCTTTTAAATCTTCCTGATTATTCATTGCAGTTGTGTTTTATGTTGCAAAATTAAAATAAAATCATAAAAACGTTTATATATTTCTGAAATTTATGGATAATTCATATAAAGAAAGCAAAAACACTCCATAACATGTTCATCGCCGGCAACAAATAGAAAACATCATCTGCCATAGATTAGTTCAATCACCTGTTTACCACCAAAGAATGGGAAAACAACTTGTCGTCATCATAAACATAACTCATTGGTACCGCATAAGGACAGCCATTATCGCCATACAAGGCAAGTACGTCTGATGTCATACGTTGTAAAAATGACAAAGCCCTCTTGATTTGAAAGTTATTGTTTTTCACATCGCATATCTTTCTTTGAATATAGAATCTTCTTTCACTTCCTTTAATAAAACATTCATTTACCATTATTTCATAATTATAATATTTTAAATTATTCAATATTGAAGAACAAATATTTTCAATAATAAAAAACAAGTGAGGCATAATTGCCCCACTTGTAGCTTATACTTTCATCATAAACACGTTATTTTTGCCATTCTTTTATAAGTTGTTCATCTTCTTTACGGCATATCAACAATGTGTTACGGCTTTCGGCAACAATATAACCGTTCAATCCCTGTATCACCACTTTTTTCTCCATAGGGGTATGGACTACACAGTTGTTGCAGTCAACCATCTTGACTTCCTGCCCAACTACGGCATTGTTTGAATCATCGAGAGGTAGATGAGTATAAAGGCTGCCCCAGGTACCGAGGTCACTCCAACCGAAACTTGCCGGATATACATACACCTCGTCAGCTTTTTCCATTACAGCATAATCTATGGAGATATTGGGACATGTCGGGAAATACTCATTCACCATATCCTGCTCATTATCAGTATAGAAAGAAGGAGTTATCCTGTCGAAGACAGCGTGAAGGTCAGGAACGAGAGAAGCAATGGTATCGACAACCATTTTAACATTCCAGACGAAGATGCCGGCATTCCAATAATAACCGCCATCATGAAGATATGCCTTGGCGGTATTAATGTCAGGTTTCTCCTTGAAAGCCTCAACTTTTTTAATTGTGCCATTCTCATTGTCGCGAGCCTTGATATAGCCATAGCCGGTCTCGGGACGCGACGGCATCATGCCGAGGGTGAGTATGGCAGCACGGTTTGAGGCAAAACGAAGAGATTCTGAGATGACTCTCTTAAACTCAGGCACATCCATCACTATATGGTCAGCAGGAGAAAACACTAAATTGGCATCAGGATAACGTGCATATATCTTACGACTCACATATTCTATACAAGGAGCGGTATTGCGCATACAAGGCTCCAGAAGTATCTGTGTCTCAGGGACCATCGGGAGTTGTTCCATGACAATATTCTTATATCTTTGTGAAGTGACAACCCAGACGTTTTCTTGAGGAATGACGCCGTCGAAACGTTCTACCGTCATCTGTATCATGGATTTTCCTATGCCGAGCACATCGATAAACTGTTTAGGCATCTCCGCAGTACTCATTGGCCAAAAACGGCTGCCGACACCGCCTGCCATTATTATAAGATGATTATTATTCATATCATTGATTTTTATTTAATAAAAACTATATCTCATCATCAAAACGACCCGTCTAATCCGACATCATGACATGAATCATGTCAATCCTCTATGGGAAAAGCCGTCTTACCCTCTCTATAGGCGAGTTCCCATTTCCATGCCGACAATGTCATCTCGTCAATGCCACGAGAAGCCTTCCATCCGAGTTCTTTATTGGAGAATGAAGGGTCAGCCCACACCTTCACTATATCACCGGCGCGACGTCCTGTTATCTCATAGTTCAATTTCCTACCGGACGTCTTCTCGAAAGAACGAATAGCTTCGAGGACAGAATAACCGTTGCCTGTTCCGAGGTTAAACACCTCAAACTGAGACTTCATCTTGCCATCTATCATTCTCTGCACCGCCACCACATGGGCTTGTGCGAGGTCCATGATGTGAATATAGTCGCGTATGGGAGTGCCATCGGGAGTGTCATAATCATCACCGAAGACACGTAACACCGGACGTATGCCGTATGCAGTCTGAGTGATATAAGGCATCAGATTGTTAGGCACGCCGAGAGGCAGTTCTCCGAGTTTGGCAGACTCATGTGCCCCGACAGGGTTGAAATAACGCAACGCTATACCATTCAATGTCTTATAGGCATTTATAGAGTCCTGTATTATCTCTTCCGCTATTTGTTTGGTATTGCCGTAAGGACTTTCAGCCTTCTTGATTGGAGCCTTCTCGGAGACAGGAAGATTCTCCGGGTCCGGTTGTCCGTAAACAGTACATGAAGAAGAAAAGACAATATTAGGCACTCCATACTGTTTCATCGCTTCCAAAATATTCATCAGAGAGAGCAGGTTGTTTCGATAATATTTTATCGGTTCATCCACTGATTCTCCCACTGCCTTGTGAGCAGCGAAATGAATGACGCCTTTGATGTCGGGATGACGACTGAAAAAATCATCTGTCTTAGCCTTATCTGCGAGGTCGAACGACTCGAACTCCGGACGAATGCCGGTAACAGACTCTATGGCATCCAAAGCCTGGATACGTGAGTTGAACAACGCATCGACAATGACGACGTCGAAGCCTTTCTGTTGCAGTTCCACAACAGTATGAGAACCAATATATCCGGTTCCTCCTGTAACAAGTATCTTCATATCTCTATAGTATTAAATCATAATCTTGCATCAATAATATTTCTGTCCAAACAACCTTTTACGTCATATATCACTGCATTGTCTTTTGCAAAAGCCCTGACATCGAGTTTCAGGAACTCAGCATGAGCCACTGCCAAGATAATGGCATCATAACGATTATCGGGAATATCCTTCACTATGTCAACATCATATTCTTCTTTAACCTTACAAGCATCAGCGTGACAGTCGCAGACAGTGACATTATCGGTATATTCTTTAAATGTATTGTAAATATCAATTACTTTGGTATTTCTAATGTCGGGACAATTCTCTTTAAATGTAAATCCGAGAATCAGTATGTCGGAATTTTTCACCATGACACCCTTTTTATTCATAAAATGAATAGTCCGGTTTGCCACATAGGCACCCATGCCGTCGTTGAGGCGGCGAGCAGATGACATGATACGAGGAAAGATGCCGCACACCTGTGCTTTCTGAATAAGATAATAAGGGTCAACACCTATACAATGCCCTCCAACAAGACCGGGAGTAAGTTTGATGAAGTTCCATTTGGACGATGCAGCTTCTATGACGTCGTGAGTATCAATATCCATGGCATTAAATATCTTGGCAAGCTCATTCATGAAAGCTATATTGACATCGCGCTGTGTGTTCTCTATTATTTTGGACGCCTCAGCCACTCTTATAGAAGGAGCACGGTGAGTGCCATTGACAAGCACGGAGTTATACAGTTCATCGACAATATCCGCCACTTGTGGAGTACTGCCGGAAGTCACCTTCTTTATTTTCTCCACCGTATGTTCCTTATCACCCGGGTTTATTCTCTCCGGAGAATAACCGGCAAAGAAATCCACGTTATAACGCAAGCCTGACACCTTCTCCACCACCGGGATACAGTCTTCTTCCGTCATACCGGGATATACCGTTGATTCATAAATGACAATATCATCCTTAGAGATGACGGTTCCTACTGTCTCGCTCGCCTTTACAAGAGGAGTGAGGTCCGGACGGTTGTTTTCATCCACAGGAGTCGGCACAGCAACAATATAAATATTGCAATCTCTGATATCCTCAATATCGGCAGTACATCTAAAGCCTTTATTCAAAGCATCCTGTAACAACTCGTCAGACAATTCCAAAGTATCATCATGACCTGCCATAAGGGCATCTACACGTCTTTTGTTCTTGTCGAATCCGACAGTACAATACTTGGTAGAGAACAATCGCGCCAAAGGTAATCCCACATACCCCAAGCCTATAACACATATCTTTTTATCTTGCATGTCAAACATTTTCATTATTAACACCTATGCCGTAATAAACGAAGCCGGCATCTCTTATCTCGTTACGGTCGAAAATATTTCTTCCGTCGAATATGACACAATTTCTCATATTTTTGCGAAGGACATCCCAACTTGTTATTCTGAACTCTTTCCATTCTGTGACAAGGATGAGTGCGTCAGCATCGACAGCGGCGTCATATTTGTCCAAACAATACGTCACCTTGTCGCCCAACCGTCTCTTACATTCGTTCATAGCGACAGGGTCATAGACACGAACCTTACAGCCGGCATTTATCAACATGTCGATAATGACGAGAGAAGACGACTCCCTCATATCGTCGGTTTCCGGTTTAAACGACAAACCCCACAATGCTATGGTTTTATCCTTAAGATCGCCATGATAATGTTTATACAATTTACGGAACAGGACTTTTTTCTGGTCATCGTTGACCTCTTCCACAGCTTTAAGTACACGCATATCATATCCATTCTGTTCTGCAGTCTTTATCAAAGCCTTCACATCCTTAGGAAAGCAGCTGCCTCCGTAGCCGCAGCCAGGATAAAGGAACTTGGCACCTATTCTGGTATCGCTTCCAATGCCTTTACGCACCATATTGACATCAGCGCCGACAAGTTCGCAGAGGTTGGCAATGTCGTTCATGAAACTTATCCTCGTAGCGAGCATGGAATTAGCTGCATATTTTATCATCTCGGCAGACGGTATATCGGTAAATATAAGTCTGTCGTTGACAAGCATGAAAGGTTTGTAAAGACGAGCCATCAGCATCTTGGCCCTATCGCTTTCCACTCCTATCACCACTCTGTCAGGGTGCATGAAGTCGTTAACGGCAGCACCCTCTTTGAGGAACTCAGGATTGCTTGCCACATCGAAAGGTATGACAACGCCACGACGGGACAACTCCTTAGAGATGGTCTCCTTGACAATTTTATATGTACCTACGGGAACAGTACTTTTAGTGACAAAAACAATATAACGGTTCATGCAACGACCTACCGTCTCAGCAACATTGACGACATAACTGAGGTCAGCGCTGCCGTCTTCATCAGGCGGAGTGCCCACAGCACTGAACACCACCTCGACATCATCGAGTATGGAAGACAAATCAGTAGTAAAACGAAGACGCCCGGCTTTGACGTTTTTCTCCACCAACTCATCGAGACCGGGTTCATAGATTGGCACCTCCCCACGCTTCAACTTCTCAATCTTATCATTATCAATATCAACACAATAAACATTGATACCCATGTCGGAGAAACATGTCCCCGACACAAGACCCACATAACCGGTACCTACTATCGCAATATTCATCACAAAAATTTTTCAAAAATAACGAATTTATTACAATCTTTGTTATAAAAATCAATATTTATTTTTACAAATATTTACAATAATAAGACAATACGATTCCTATCATCAATAAAAAGCATAAAAAGGCACAAAAAAAGGCAACCGTAAATCGATTGCCAACATATCATTACTAATAAATTTAAAAAAACGACATTCAAGGAACAGAATGTCATATAACAATATCAACACATCATTTCCAGCCGAAAGGATGTCTGCACAGTGGCAGTTTTGCCAATGGATGATAGTCACCTTTAAGACCTTCAGGCCGGCTGTTGCGTATTGTATATACTATGTCGATACAGTTGTGAGCCTCAGAGATACGGAATCCCTCGCCTTTAAGGACCATCTCATAACTCTTGGTATGCAATTCCGTGAATCCTTGACTGAACTCGAATTCCTCACCGTCTATCATGATGCTGCGGAATGTCCTTTTGCCTTCGGCGACAGCTTGAGGAGGCAAAGTATCGGCGTTGATACTCAAGAAATAACGTACACGAGCCTTCTCAAATGCCAAAAAACCCGCCACTCTGTCATGAGAATACAGATGTACAATATTCTCTTTTACCGGACCGAAGATCCACGACAGCATGTCATAAAAATGGATACCTATATTGGTAGCAATGCCCCCGCTTTTGTTCTCATTACCTTTCCATGAGGCATAATACCAATTGCCGCGCGAAGTGATATAAGTAAGGTCAACATCGTAAATCTTGTCCTTCGGGCCCTCTTCGACTTTCTTTTTAAGAGCAATAATAGAATCATGCAATCTCAGCTGCAAGATGGTATAAGCCTTTCTCCCGGTTTCTTTCTCGATCTTCTCCAAGGCATCGATATTCCATGGATTCAACACCAAAGGTTTCTCGCATATCACATCGGCACCGAGACGCAAACCATAACGAATATGTGCATCATGCAGATAATTCGGAGTACAAACTGAGATATAATCTATATTAGTACCACGTTCTTTAAGGAGTGTATTATGACGGTCGAAGAGTTCTTGTTCTGTAAAAAAAGAAGCAGCAGGGAAATAAGAGTCTATCACCCCCACGCTGTCACTCCTATCGTAGGCTGAAACGACATTGTTACCTGTATCTTTTATGGCTTTCAGATGACGTGGCGCTATATAACCACCAACGCCGATAATAGCAAAGTTTTTCATATTACAACTGTTTGTCATTAAACGAACATATTATTTTTTTAGTCTTAAAAACATGAAAAAACGAGATTTTTTCAGAATGACATCATCATTTCAACATAAATCATCCCGTCTTTATCATTTATAAATTATTGTTATTTTTATTTATCTTTTTAAAATAGTATAATAAAAAAATATTATTCAAATATCATATAACAGGTGTCTCATTTCACCGGAACAAGACCGTTATCCTTCAACATATAAGATCTGCCGCATTGACATGACAGTGTGTCATCGAGACGATTGCCGCATTCGCACACCCAGCCTATGCGACGAGCCGGAACGCCTGCCATGAGAGCGTAGTCGGGAACGTCTTTCGTCACCACGGCGCCGGCAGCGATGAGAGCATTGCGTCCTACATTATGACCGCAAACCACGGTACAGTTGGCACCCAATGATGCACCTTCGTGTATCACCGTTTTGGCATATACACCATGTACGGGAAACTTGGCACGCGGAGCAGTCACATTGGTGAATACACAACTCGGTCCGCAAAAGACATTATCTTCCAATTCCACACCTTCATAAATAGAGACGTTATTCTGTACACGCACTCCATTCCCTATCCTGACATTGTTGCCAATGTTGACATTCTGTCCAAAAGAACAGTTCCTGCCAATGCGGCAGCCGCTCTGAATATGACAGAAATGCCATATCTTGCTGCCTTCTCCTATCTCTACATCATCATCAACATACGACGACTCATGGACAAAATAATCTTTCATAACAATATGCGTTTTACTTCTTCAACATCATTAATAAACTTCTCTGTCTCGGTCTTTATCTGTATTATAAAACTGTTGTCTTCCAATCTGCCGTTGACAGCATCTCTCTCTTCCTCATCACGAAAAGTGGCATTACGTATCTCATTATCATAATCTTTCTTACGTGACAGATACACCTGCTCGCATATATCACATTGTATATCGACAGCCCTGTCCAACACTTCCACAATACAATCTTCTACAGGACGCTCCATCTCCAACGACAACAACAGACAGGCATGATAAAGTTTCTCGACAGGATAATGCCGCCATAACATGTCATAACGGTCATGAATATCATCCCAACTTTTCAGTATCCCATTTTTAATATCATCTCTAAGGTTATCAACATCCTTGGAAGACATCAGTTGTCCGCCAATATTCAACCATTCCTCCTGAGATCTCCGTTTCAAATCTTCGAATAAATCGGCAACCGAGATACGATTCATCTTCAAACAATACACTATATTTTTCGCTGCATAATAAATTATCATGTCACCATAGGCATTATAAGCCTCATAAGCTTTCAATATACGGACTTTACGATTGCTTTTCTCCACATTATCAGCGAAAATTACAAGACCTTTCACCGTATCCATCTCATCGTCGAGAAGTCTCTTTCCAAGGTCATGCAATGCCTTATCATCATAACTACCGATATCTATACCATTTGTTTTGATATAAGCTTTAGCCGTCCACAATCTCAACAATTCACGTGCAGCAGCGACCTCGTTCATGCTATCAGGTGCATAAGTATCAAACTCAATATTCTGTATCTTACGTTTACGTTTGTCACGTTTCCGGTATTTTGAAGTATTGCGCGCCATGGCATAAGTATTGTACATCCACCAATAGGCAGGCATTATCTCAAGCTCATCTTTTGCCAAGTTATTGTTAACCAAGCTAAATGGCAAAGTAATATTCATCTCGTAAGGATAGTCCGACTTAGACAGAAGAGTAAAAGAAGCGAAAGAAGAAGAATGCTTCACACTTGTACACAAGCCCGGCCAGAATCCGCGTTTTGCCAATATCTCGCCGTCGGCAGCCCTGCTGTTATGGTTGGACCCCAATGTGGCGCCTGCCGCAATGTTGCTCTGACCCATGACACAGGAAGCTATGAGGAACGAATTGTTATGATGCTGTTCATGTGCCGGAAATATCAAGTTGTTCAGCACCTCGCAACATGATATGGTAGAGTTGTCACCCACCACGGTATTGACGACACGTGCCCCGTATTTCAAATTGCAGTTGTCGCCGATGACAAAATTATTGGCAGTCACGCCATACAACACATTACTGCCATATCCTACTATGCCGTTGACGAGTATGGAGTTCTCTCCAATAACAGAAGGCTCTTCCAAAGAAGAGTTGATGGTGGCATTATCTATCCTGCTTGCACCTCTGACATAGCAGTACGAGCCAATCTTCACATCTCTCACCATAGAAGTATTTTTCATGACACACGACTCACCTATCATTCCATAATAGCCGCGACGTTTGTCGAAAGAGTTCTGTGTTATCTCCAACAGTCTGTCCTGCAACGACTTGTCATCAGCATATTTAGCCCACAAATAAGCATCAGCCGTTATCATGCCGTCGAAAGGCAATATCTTCCTGCCACCGCCTTCGTTCATGACTTCGAGCCAAACCCTGCTGTCTTCATTTTCACCATCTTTCACTATGCCATTGCCGAACCTGCAACAGGCAGAAGCAGTCATTTCATTAATATTGAACAAAATACATTTGTCACCTATAATATAATGAGAAACAAGATGAACATTGTGGATAGCGACAAAATCGCCAATGTCGCAAGAAATGATGTTACTCCCCGTGATACCAACAGGAAGGCGAAGACCGTCATACTGAAGCGCACCTTCATCAACGGCACCTATCCTGACCAAGCCGTAGAAACTGTTGTTTCTGATGAATTTAGGATCAAAGACATCTGTCACCATGACCTCAGACCAGTCAGTGGCAGTATTGCCGTTTTCAAGGAGACAATCCACTTCGTCCGGATTAAGATGTCTCCAGCCATGTTCAGGTTTTTTCACATGATTATCACGAAAAAAACACTCGCTTTCGCCTTTCACACGGAATTCTTCATCAATGAAATTTCTGTACAGACTCTCATATTTCAGCAGTTCAACTTTTCCCATAGCTTTATAATGTATTATTATCTTCCGGAATACATCTCCTCGTAATAACGTTCATATTCGCCTGTTGTCACATTATTCATCCACTCCTCATTGTCAAGATACCATTGCACAGTCTTTTCGAGTCCCTCTTCAAACTGAAGAGAGGGAGTCCAGCCGAGTTCATTTTTAAGTTTGGAAGCGTCGATAGCATAACGCAAGTCATGACCGGCACGGTCTGTGACAAAAGTAATCAGATGGTCCGATGTCCCTGGTTTATTGCCGAGCAGTCTGTCCACCGTCTTGACGATAAGTCTCACGAGGTCTATATTTTTCCATTCATTAAAACCACCTATATTATAAGTCTCAGCAACCCTGCCATTATGGAATATCAAATCAATGGCACTGACATGGTCTTCCACAAAGAGCCAGTCACGCACATTTTCCCCCTTACCATAGACAGGTAAAGGTTTCCCATGACGTATATTATTGACAAACAACGGTATCAATTTTTCAGGAAACTGATAAGGACCATAATTGTTGGAACAGTTCGTCACTATAGTAGGCATATTGTAAGTATCATGAAAAGCCCTGACAAAATGATCCGACGCGGCTTTAGATGCAGAATACGGGCTGTGAGGCTGATATTTGGTTTGTTCGGTAAACAAAGTGCCGTCGAAAGCAAGTGCGCCATAAACCTCATCAGTCGATATGTGATAAAACAGTTTGTTTTCATAACGTTCGGGCAGACTTTCCCAATACATGCGTGCAGAATACAACATGTTGAGAGTGCCGAGCACATTGGTCTTGGCAAAGACGAAAGGGTCTTTGATACTTCTGTCAACATGACTCTCAGCGGCAAGATGTATCACTCCGTCTATGGCATATCTTCTGAAGACAGAGCTGATGGCATCGGCATCGCAAATGTCAGCCTTAACGAAAACATTATTAGATTTGTCTTCAATATCCTTAAGATTAGCGAGATTGCCGGCGTATGTCAGTTTATCTACATTAACAATTCGATAATCAGGATATTTTGTGACAAGATGACGTACAAGATGAGAGCCAATGAAGCCGGCCCCGCCTGTTACCATTATATTTCTTCTGTATTCCATAACACGTAATATTAATTATTAGACTCTTCCAATGTTTTAAGGAGATACATGCCGTATTCGTTTTTACTCATCAACGAGGCGACAGACAGCAGTCTCTCTCTATTAATCCAACCCTTTTTGAAAGCTATGTCTTCGAGACAGGCTATCTTAAGACCAGTACGTTTCTCTATCACCTCCACGAAAGTAGAAGCCTCGGAGAGTGAGTCATGAGTGCCGGTGTCGAGCCAGGCGAAGCCACGACCGAGCAACTGTACCTTGAGCTGTTGGTCTTGAAGGAATCTCTGGTTGACGGAAGTTATCTCCAACTCGCCTCGAGCTGAAGGTTTGACAGTCTTCGCCACATCTATTACCTTATTGGGATAAAAATACAGACCTATGACAGCATAGTTAGACTTGGGATGTTGAGGTTTCTCTATGATAGACAAAACATTACCATCGTTGTCGAACTCCGCCACTCCGTAACGCTGAGGGTCAGCCACCCAATAACCGAATATGGTAGCCTTGTCATCCTGTTCCGCAGCACGTACAGCCTCATGAAGCATGGCAGTGAATCCATTGCCATAAAAGATATTGTCTCCGAGGACGAGACATACGCTATCATCGCCCACAAAGTCTTCTCCTATGAGAAAAGCCTGTGCCAAGCCATCCGGAGAAGGCTGCTCCGCATACTGAAAACGCACACCGTAATCGGAACCGTCGCCGAGCAATCTCCGGAATCCCGGCAAATCGTAAGGCGTTGAGATGATGAGAATATCCCTTATCCCTGCCAACATCAAAACCGAGATAGGATAATATATCATAGGCTTGTCATAAATGGGAAGCAACTGCTTGCTGACTCCCTTGGTGATGGGATATAACCGAGTGCCGGAACCGCCGGCTAACACTATGCCTTTCATAACTGTACTATTTAAAACCTTAATGATACATACGCATGTCATGCGTAACGACTTCATGACAAAAAACGTATGATATTGCAAACTGCAAATATACTGTTTTTATCTTATCAGTCAATATCGATAATGATTTTTAAGAAGATATGGCTTAGATTACCTTAAAAATCATTCCAAAAATAAAAACTGTCAAAGAAAATAAACAATAGGAATAAATCCAAAAATGTAATTTCACAATTTTTCTCTAAAACTATATAACGACAACGATATAAAACCCACACTTATTTAACATTATCATTAAATATTTTATAATATATAAGAAATAAATGCAAATATTTTTATAAAACAATTTGAAAGTTAAAAAAATTTTAACAAAAATTTAAATATATATAACATCAAAAAAGTCTGTACATGAAATTTGATATATATCTGAATAATACATAATTATATTTTAACATATCTGAAAAAGTCTGTACATATTCATGTTACTTAATCTTGTTTATATCGAAATAATCAATCGAAAAAAATATCTGTACAAAATTTTAACATTCAAAATCTACGTTTTTAAAAAATATCTGTACATAAAATTTTATATATATCTGAATTATAAATGTTTATACCTTTAAAGAAACAAAAACATCTGTATATTAAAAAATTTCATCATATAGTTTATATTGAGAAACAATTTTAAGACTTTCAATACAAAATATCATATTTTAAACTATCATCATTCGTAATAAATATATATATCAGTAAATAATTTTTCTTTGCTGTAGAAAGAAAATCAGGAAGTTTATGAATCAGTCACATAACTAAAATACAATACACGAGCAAAAGGAAATATTTTACCGGATACAGAGTTTTTTTAATTCGACAACTTTTAAAAACAATGTGATCACTGTAGTAATATATCCGTTTTTTATTTTAAGAATAAAATGTAAGAAATGTTGAAAAAAACAGGTAAATGTATCCTAAATGTATCCTAAAATCATAGATATGTATCCTAAATGTATCCTTTTTATTGATGAAATATTATATACATCGACTTGAAAAAATGGTACTGTTACAAAATCGACTTGAAAATTCGAATAAAATACACCTGAGTTTTACCATATACAACTTGTTGATGAGAATATATCAATAATTATCCAATATTAAGATTATCAGGTAATAATTTTTTTATATAAAAACGTGGAGATAACACTTGCACGGACTTTGGTGGCTGCAATTTTCTAGTACATGCAAGGCTTCTCCACATATTTTAACATTTCCTCATATCTTATATTATGCAGATATATTTTTCGCCTTTAAAATTGCCACCTTCTCGTCCTTTTCCTCTTTCATCACTTGCCTTCATCACGACAAAGATAATTACTATTTTTATACTTCCAAATGTTTTTTGATTATTTTACATTTATTTTGCAATTATTTTTCTTTACTCTTCTATTTTAAGTTATATTTATTTTTTTCTTTATTTTAAAAAATTAAAATATCTCAAAAGATATCACTTTAATATACAATACAATACATCGAAACATCTCAAAATAAAATTTGTTGTTCTGAATAAAAAGACAGCCGCACCGGCATGGCCATTATAACCCATGCCGGTGCGGCTGTTTTCTATCATACTATCTATCTTCTACCTTATTATATTCGCCTTGATGTTTTCCACTATGTATCTCACATCCTCTTCTCTCACATACGGTCCGCTCGGCAGACACAACCCTTTGCGGAACAACTCCTCACTCACTCCGTTTACGTACGACGGCATCTTGGCATATACCGGTTGTCTGTGCATTGGCTTCCACAACGGCCTCGACTCTATCCCTGCCTCATCCAACGCCATCCTCATCGCCTCCACGTTCCTGTTTGGCTCACATTCCGTATGTAGCCCTCCTCCTTCATGCACCACTCCGGCCGCTCCTCCCACTGCTCCTTCCACCTTCTCCCAGTATGCTCTCTCCTCTCCCTTCACTCTCACCCCCTCTTCCATCGTTATCGTACTCAACCAATAATTGCTATCATATCTCTCATCAGGATTTTCATGCAACTTAATCCCTTCCACTTCCTCAAGCAACTCCCGGTACAACCGACATACCTTCTTATGATGCTCTATATGC
>NWBN01000002.1 GCA_002633315.1 Bacteroidales bacterium Phil6 | reverse complement strand
TACTCATGCCGAGCATACAAACAAGAAATCCACCGTGAAAGTTGAAAACACGGTGGATTATACATGATAAACATAACATTATTATCTCATTCCTCCGGCACCACCGGTACTGCCACCACCTTGCGACTCACCCTGAAGAACTCTGTTTTCAAGCTCCATCTTACCGAAACGCAATACCACACCTACTGAAACAGAACGTGAATTCCACTTGTAAGATGATGTGTAGTGATAATAAGGATTCGTGACATCAGTATCATATTTGTTCCAATTGAAAATATCGGAGACGTTGAGAAAAGCCGACAGTTTGCGTTTGAAAAAATCGGCTCTCAATCCGCAATTTATCATATATGTCGATTTCCTTTCTGAATAAAGCCCTTGTGTAGGTGAACGATAAAAACCTGACGCATGGACTTCGAGTTTGTTCCACAATTTTGTCCATAAGTTCAATCTCAAACTGTAGGACAACATCTCGTCGGAAACAACATCATCTTTATATACTGTCTTATAATATGAGTCATACAAATTGGCATACAATCGCATATTGAACATGGCATTGGGTCGGTATGTCACATTGGCTTCTAATCCATACATTCTCGATTCTCCAACATTTACAGGCTGAGAATAATTAACATAATATCCAAATACATTTCCATCATACATCACATCCGACACATTATCTATAGAATTGTTGGAGAATCTGTAATAACCCGACAATCCTACCGAACCGAACTTATCCCAATATTTGTTCCAACTTCCTTCTATACTGTTCGTTGTAGTCGGAACCAAATCCATATTTCCAATATTCATACTTGTCTCATCATAACCAATATAATCCGTAAGATTCTGAATATTAGGATTACTAATACGCCGAGAATAACTCAAGCTGAAATTATGCATTGATTTTGTCCTATAAGAAAGATGTAATGTAGGTCTCCAATTCAAATATTCCTTGTTATTTTTGAAATCGCTATAACTCTCAATTTTATTTGTCAAATTTGCATACTCCATTCTTAAACCCGGCTTTATTACAAAATTGCCGAATTTATGTTGAACTGTGACATAAACATCCATCTCATCGGATATGTAATTGCCATCATAAGAACGCCAAATATCATTTATGAATGAATCTCCCGACAAAGTATCATATTTCATAACATCATTTTCATTATCTCTTGAATAGGCAGCACCAACAGATATCTCTCCATTTTTTGAATACGGTATATTATAATCCACATCAAAAGAATAATTAAAATTATTGTATTTGGAGTCGGTGTTTATCTTGGACAGATAATTATAAGGCAAAACATAATTACGTTCATTTTCTGTAAAAGTACCGTAATTGCCTGTTCCTCCACTGACAGTAAATGAAATATTATGACCTTCATTATTGAATTTATGAAGATAATAAGCACCCAAATATAAGAATTTGTAAGAAGCATCATAAGAACTTTTAGTAGAATATGAGGTTTCAAAAGGATCAGGGAAGAACTGTTTACGATAATAGTCTCCATCTGTCGAACCGGAACCTTTGGTAGGCCAGAAACTTGTCCAAAACGACAGATTATTCATAGTGTCTATATTATAATCCATATTAAAATAAAGACCGCCGCCCAAATTCAAATTCGAGCTTTTATTATTGGTTTTTTGAATAGTAACGGTATCGAGACCCGAACCTGTAGGAGAATCGGCAAAATAAAAACCTTCGTCATTAATAATGTTCTCATAATTGCCATAATTGAAATTAGCATAAATATTGTACGATATCTTATCGTTGGACCATACGTATGACACCCATGGGATGATATGAGGACGAGTAGAGAAATTGGTACCGAAGCTGAGAAACTGATTATTTTGTATCTTGGAATTTGTGACGATATTTATTATACCGCCGTCGCTCTTCGAAGCATAACGGGCAGAAGGATTGGATATCACCTCTATCTTCTCCACAGCTGAGGCAGGCATCTGCTGTAAATACGTCTTCAAACTCTCCGAATCGAGACGAGCAGGCTGGTCGTTTATCCAAATCTCTACAGACGAAACACCACGCAGAGAAACGTTACCTTCTACATCGACTTCAACACCGGGAGTATTTTGCAAAGCATCGGACAATGTACCAATCTGTACTGTCGGGTCTTCTTTCACATTATACAATACCTTTTCCCCTTCATTGGCAAAAAGAGGCTTTTTCTCGGTTATTACGACTTCTTCCAACATTGTCACACCGGGTTTTATTTTTATTATTCCCAAATCTACATTGCCTTCTACTTTCAATCGGCGTTTCAATGTCTCATATCCAATGGAAGAAACAAAAAAATCATATTCGCCA
Source organism: Bacteroidales bacterium Phil6 (assembly GCA_002633315.1). Taxonomy (GTDB): domain Bacteria; phylum Bacteroidota; class Bacteroidia; order Bacteroidales; family F082; genus Limimorpha; species Limimorpha avicola. The sequence continues at coordinate 119,450 of NWBN01000002.1, read as the reverse complement.
TTTTTTACATTGGTCATCTCAAAATAACCGTTCTCATTAGACGATGTACCACTGACGAATACTGAATCACTGACTCTCAACAAACCTACATTTACAAACATCAATTTTTCATTATTGGTGCTGTCAATTAATGTCCCGGATACGTAATTTTGCGCCATCATATTAATATTCAATAATATAACGACAAATAAGAATGCTGCTCGTTTCATAATTATATTGTCTAAAACTATATTTTTTAACGTTTATTTATAAAATAATTGTTTATTTGCAAAACATTTTTTCAAGAGTCCAAATTTATTCCATTTACCTGTATATTCTATTAATTTTTTAAAATTTTTTAAAAAAAGTCATTTAATGATTATCAATATACTTATCCTTTTTCTATCAACTGTACTTTTAAAATCATACTGTAATAGCACTCTATTACACTGCAAAATTACAAAAATTTTTTACATGTCAAGAGAAATGTGAAAATTTTTTTACAAAAAAAGCCTGAATAAACAGGCTTACATCATAAAAGGTATGAAAAGAAAGTGATATTCTGCTAATATTATAAGGATGTATTAATAAACATTTCATCATATTTAATAGTCTTCCCATCTTTTTCATTAAAAACTTTTATTTCTGAAAAAACACCTTTTATTTTGCATTCGGTACAATTTGTTGTTATTTTTTTTACAATCATATCACTGTACGACAAATTAGCATTACACGAGTTCAGAATATCATTCATTACAACATCGGAATAATTGGCGGAAATGATTAATGAACCAATATTTCCGGTTACTAAATCACTGTAATACAATGACATATCCATATTATTCACATCCTGGAATTTAATATCCGAATAATAAACCGTACCATTGTAACTACTACAATTCATAAAGTTACAATCTGAATAATAGATCGCTGCATCCAAATCGCTTATATTGTCGAACTTGCAATTACCGTATTTCAATTTCAAATCTATTTTATCATAAGAATCCAAACCACTCAAAGAACCATAATTAATATTAAAAGAGGAAGGTTTATGAACATTCTGCAGTTTAACATCAGCATAATAAGAAGTAACATCCATACTCATATATTCAGGCATTTTTACGTCACAAACGAAAATCACCGTTTCATTGTTATAATTACGATTGTTTCTGTTGTTTTTCATACTTGCATAAAGATATACATCCTTATTCTTTTTATATATATTTACATGAAAAACATCGTCAAATTTAGATTTATCAATCTTAGAATCAGATAAAACTATCATTCTGACATCAATTTCTATTTTATCTTCATTCCATGTCTTGATATTCAAATTTGAAAATTTACCATCAAAAATAAAACGTGAAGTTTTAGAAACATCAAAAGACTTTTCAATTTTATTGGAATATACAGTATCTTTCTTCCATATCCATTTTTTTCCATAATTATCAAATTCTTCCATGCTATAATCAAATTCTTCCGACAAATTGCCCAATTCAGCAAAACAAGCCGTAACCATCTTTTTCAATATGGGACTACACATTTCAAATACCTCATCCAAATTTTCGAATGTCTTTTCAAAACCTTTAAAACAAGACTCTAAATTCATTTTCAATGAATCATTATAATAATGGATTCTATTTTTTTCGAACGTCATATTTTCAAGTTTTTCAGAAAGAGAATCCATATAATAATTTAAATGTTCATTATAATCATTAATAGATTGCATCAACGAATCCAAATCAAAACTATCACATTTATAATTAAATTCACCCATATTGACAACGACAGTATCGTTATTCAAACTGTTGTCAAAGGTTTTTGAAAAGAGCATGTTATCATTCACTGACAATAACAGCAGCATAAAAAATAAAGCAATTTTTTTCATATTATTCATTTTTATCGATATTTTCCAATTTATCTGATATCAAATTAACGACTCTCAATTTTGAGTCATAAACATGTGAAGTGATAGCCATTTGTTTTTCAAAAGGCATTGGAGCTATTGCCGCGAGTTCATCGGAAGTACTGAGTAATTCATCAATGACAAGATTTATCTCATTACGGGTACTGTCATCAACATTTTCAAGTATCTCTTCGAGGCGGAAAACAGCTGATTCCAACTTTTCGTCATAAACGGAGCGCATTGTCTGCAACGCAAGATAATCTTCATCGACAGTTTCCTCTATTTTTTCTTTGTTCAATATCAAATTGTTTACAAGAAAGAACATTATCAATATTGCGGCAGCGGACGACACAGTTATTAAAAATATCTTAAATATATTGACATTATGGTTTTCATCATTAGATTTTAACTTTTCGGAAAATCTTTTTTCATGACCTTTCGGCAAGTCGAAAAAGTCTAAAGAATTTCTGTTATTTTTTATTTTATCCTCTATTTTCATAATTCATTTCTTTTTTAAGCATTTCACACAATTTACATTTTGCTCTTACATACTGAGAGCGCACTGTGGAAGATTTCAAATTCATCATTATTGCAATATCTTCAAAATCAATATCTTCAATAAGATGGAGATTAAGAACCATTTTATATCCCGAAGGAAGTTTGTTTATGTTTGACATTAACATTTCCAAAGAACAGTCGTCGTAAAATTCGGAATCATCATCTTGAATATTATCGACATTATCATTCAACTCTGTAAAGAACGGAGTATTTTTATTTCTACGATAGTTGTCTATACAACGGTTTATGGCTATTTTTTTGACAAAGGCTATAAAATCATCAGCATTGCCGTTAAAAGAATTTATTCTGTCAAAAGCCTTCAACACTGCATCCTGCATTGTTTCTTCGGCATCCTGTACATTGGACAGCATACGCAGACATGTATTAAAAACCGGTTTGCTCACTAACCTGTACAATTGAATAATTGCCTTTTTGTTACCGTTTTTATACTTCACTATCAAGTCTTCAAAACTCATCTTTCAACCTTTTACACTTTCATAAACGGACAAACATAAAATCTGCTGCATAAAGTTATCAAAAAAATGTAAAAATATTCTTTGCTGTCCGCTTAAAATAGTTACATGGAATAATTTGAGCTTTTATTTAAGACAAAAACGTATTAGAGACGCCATAATATGATGTCACTACATAGATTTTTGTCGGACAGTAATATTCAAAATGTTCTTTTCCAGTTTACATGGATATATTCAAAACATTCAATTCTCTGAAAGAATTTTTTTATCCATTACTTCACTTTTTCATAAAAAACAATGAACAGCACATCAATATTCGCCGTTTTCCATAGCAAAAAGTATGGCTCTATTAATAAAAGTATTGAATGAATAAGTCGTCTTAAATTCTTTCAACACCCAATCTAAAAGACCGTCAGAAAACAAAATATCTTTATCAACAGGCTCCCAAAGAGACAATGACTTCAATCTAATATAATCGGCATATTTATCATTTTCTGAAAATCCTTTAGGCATTTTGACATATTTCTGAGACGTATCAAGAGTAAAATTTGCCGCAGCAAGAACGGAATTATGAAAAGTTTCACCGTCAGAAACAATATCTTCGCGAATACTTTGCATCATCCAACTTTCAGGATTATATAAACCGACGAATAATCCGCTACGACTTAAAAAATCAGAATAATCCGATTCAACATGAAAATAGTAACCCGACAAACCGGAATTTTTACCGCGAGGACATACAAAAATACCTATATGTGTTTTATAAGGTCTTTTGTCGTGAGAAAATCTGATATCACGATAAATTCTGTAAGTAGCATCTTTAACTCCTATATTTTTTATACTGTCATCAAATTCAGAAATGCCTTGAATCAGTTGCAATGCAAAGTCATTGATTTTGTTTTGAACTTTCAGATAACGGTTTTTATTATTTTGAAACCAGTTTCTGTTGTTATTTTCTGCCAATTCATTCAAAAAATCCAAAACTTCTTTCATAAATTCAAAATATTTTGATAATCAAGACAATAAATCATTTTTTAAATAATTGATAAGACCGTTGCAAGTATCTTCCAACAAATCCATCACATAATCGAAGCCTTCCGGACCTCCATAATAAGGATCCGGAATATCATCTGCTTTATATTTGACACAAAAATCTGTCAAACGATAAATCTTATTCTCAACAGATGTCTCCGGAGCCATTTTATAAAGACTTTTCATATTCTGTTTATCCATTCCGAGAATCATGTCGAAATTATAAAAATCCTCAATTATTAAAGGTCTCGATAAATGAGTGAGACTATAGCCACGTATTGACGCATGATCCCTCATACGTCTGTCCGGCATTTCACCTCGATGAAAAGACGTTAATCCTGCACTGTCTATATAGAATAATGAAGACAAACCTTCTTTTTCGACAAAAGAACGCATGACTTCTTCGGCAGCAGGAGAACGGCAAATATTGCCAAGACAAACAAACAATATCTTTTTCTTCAACATAATCAAACTTTTACAATCTTCTATTACGTATCAAAACCATTACAAAGATACTATATTTTGAAAGAAATTAATTTAAAAAAGCATATTACATTTAGAATTTGTCGAACGAATTAATTTTATGAACAAGAAAAAGATTTTTATCTGCTCCAAAGGATTTGATTACTTATATTTTATTTCCGATTAAATTAATAAATAAAAAAATGAATGAATAAGTTAATGTTGATAAATATTTAAATATGTGATTATCAAAATATTATATATAATTTTACTGTTGATTTCTATGTAGATAACAGTTTATAAAATCTTTCGATTTATAGTTATCAACATCATGGATATGTGTTATGAATGTTGACAAAAAAGTTTTCAATCTTTATCAACAGCATGCATGTTAATATCTTTTTGTCATTTGATTAGCAAGTAGATAAAATTAATGTTAAAAAACTGTAATTTGTAAATAATTATAAATTAGAATAAAAGGAAGTGATAAAACAAAAAATATTTTTACCTTTGTAAAAATTTATCAACATTTGTAGTATGAAAAGAATAATTCCTATAGCGAGCGATCATGGTGGTTTTACAATGAAATCATATTTAATTGAAAGACTGAAAGAAAGCGGTTATGAAGTAAAGGACTATGGTTGTTATTCAGAAGAGAGTGTAGATTATCCGGATATGATACATCCTTTGGCTACCGACATACAAAATGGAAAATATCCTTTAGGAATAATAATATGTGGAAGTGGTAATGGAGCACAAATGTCTGCCAATAAACATCCTCATGTACGTGCAGCTTTGTGTTGGAATGTAGAACTCGGCAAGTTAGCCCGCCAACATAACGATGCCAATATTCTGTCGTTGCCAGGTCGATTTATTAGTAATGAAATGGCCTGGGATATTGTCCGGGTTTTTTTGAATACGGATTTTGAGGGAGGAAGACATATAAGAAGAATTGAAAAAATAGAAAAATTCTGATTATGGTTGATAAAAGCTTTGATTTTGCCAAAGAATCTGAGAAAATGGCTTCAGATAGTGTTCATTATCAAAAGATGATGGATGAGTATCTTTATTACAGACAATATCTTTCAGCCGGAAAGGAAAGATATTCAGATTATGAATTGGAAAGATCTCGTGCTTTCAACATCAGAAACAAAGCTTTTAAAAATTATGACAAGTTGTTGGTGGATTTTGAAACCAATTTTATTAAAAACGGTGGTAAGGTCGTATGGGCTTGTAATGCTGATGAAGCTGTAGAGTCTATTGTAAATATTTTGAATGAAAATGATTTAAAAAATATAGTGAAATCAAAGGATTATGTCATTAATGAAATAGATTTGTATAATGTTTTGATTGATAAAGGTTTTAATGTTGAGGATATAGATATTAATGAATATCTTTTGAAATTGGCAGCTGATCGTGTTGACTTGAATTTAATCAATTACGATAATAAGACTTCCGATGATGTATCTCAGATTTTATCTAAGAAATTCAAGAAAGATTTTGCTGATGATGCTCCATTATTATTGAAATATATTTCAGATATTTTGAAAGATAAAATTTCTGTTTCGGATACAATAATTACCGGTGCTGATTTTCTTGTTTCTGATAATGGAAGTGTTGTTATTGGTGAAAATGAAGGTTACATTATTGAATCGTTGAGTCAGGCTAATGTTCATATTATAATTGCCGGAATAGAAAAAGTAATACCTTCATGGAACGATTTAAGTGTGTTGCTTCCATTGTCCAAGATTTATGATGATGCCATAGATAATTGTTCTTCAATGATCTCCATAATAAATAATAATTCAGATTATGGTAAAAAGCATAAATTGTATTTGGTATTGCTTGATAACGGAAGGTCGGAAGTTTTTGCTGAAGAAAAACAGAAGACAGTATTGACATGTTTACATTGCGGTGCATGTCAAAAGGTTTGTCCAATAACTAACATAATTTCCAAAAGTCTTTATGAAAATTCCAATTACGGTCCTGTCGGCACTGTATTGATACCATTAATTAATAAATCGGAAGATTATTCTCATTATTGTAACTTATGTACTTCTTGCGGACAATGTGAGGATGTATGTCCTATAAATATTTCCCTTCGTGATTTGATATTCTGCAACAGGTTGAAATTTACAAAAAAAGAGAGTATTTTTACTAAAGACGGTCTGTTATATTATTTTATATCCAATAGATTGAAAAACAGGAAAAACATGGATAAAGGAGGTTATAAAATGAAAAATAAGGAATTGAGGCTGCTGCTTGGTAAGACGTGGGGAGTCAAAAGAGAGATACCTGTTTTTGCTGAAAATTCTTTTTCTCAATATTGGAAAAAACTTAACGGATTGGAAAAATAACGGTTATAAACTATTTAATTTTTCTTTTAATTTTTCGTATGCTGTTTCAGGATTGTCTATATTAAGACAAAGACTTTCCATTGGGCATAATCCATCTCCTTTTCTGTTTTTTATCCTGTCTGTCAACACTTCAAAAGATACTGTAATGTTATATTTTTTAAGAATATCAAATGCAGGAGTGCTGATTACTAATGCAAATACTTCTTTTACACCACCAAAGACCATCAACAGGGCAGCGGCTTTTCCAATCACTTTGTCTGCAAGTATGGCATTCTTTAAAAAAGAAGAATTATTGTCGATAATTTTCATCAGAGTTTTTACACCTCTGTCGTTGGATGTCAATATTTCTCCTGATTCTGACTGTATGACAATGGTATAATTGTCCTCTGAAAGAATATTCTTCAATTTGTTAATATCTTTTAACATTGTCATTATTATTTTTAAAAGGAGGCATATCATATTGTAGAAATAAGACACACCTCCATTATGTAATTGTGAAAAGATTTATTTTTCAGAACACCACCTCAATACTGCATAACCGGCTATCCATTGAATCAACATTCCGGGGACACCTAATCTGAAGTCTTGTGTAGCTGACATCAGGGAGCCTGAGAAACACCATTCGGCAACAGTTCCGAAAATCTGGTAAGACAGTACTACCAAAAGAATAGTCCATAATGACAATTTATTGTTTTTCTCGGCTATCCATGAAGCTGCAATGGCGAGAAACATGGATTTTATCATTATTCCAGACAATGCTGCAGCGGCAGGCATGCCGAACAAAAGACTGTTGATGACAGGTGAAAGTACGGCAGTAATAAGGCCTACTTTAATGCCGTATTTGTATGCACCTATCAATGTGAAAAAATATATTGGAAGGAATATTTTTCCGCCGTCAGGAATAAGATGACAAAGTTGAGGCAAAACGATATTACCTGTTACAAACAGTAAAATGAAAAGATAAGTTTTCAACTCATCCAATCCGAGTTTGTAGATCTTAATACTTTTTTGCATAATGTTAAAAATTATAATGTTAAAAAAAGTGTCATATTTATATATGGTGACACATTTTAATTAATTATCATTTGTTGATAGCAGCGATGCCGGGAAGTTCTTTGCCTTCGATAGCTTCTAACAGAGCGCCGCCGCCTGTTGACACGTAAGACACCTTGTCGGCGAGACCGAATTTGTTGATACAAGCCACGGAGTCGCCTCCACCAATTAGAGAAAAAGCACCATTTTCTGTAGCTTTGACTATTGCTTCAGCGATAGCGCGCGAACCATTGGCGAAGTTGTCGAATTCAAACACTCCGCAAGGACCGTTCCACAATATGGTTTTGGAATTTTCTATCACTTCAGCGAACAATTCCCTTGTCTTGGGACCAATGTCCATACCTTCCCATCCTTCCGGTATATTCATTGGGTCAACAATTTGAGTACGGGCATCGTTTGAGAAAGAGTCTCCTGCTACAGCATCGACGGCGAGATAAAGTTTCACGCCCTTGTCTTTGGCTTTAGCCAAAATATCGAGAGCGAGGTCCAATTTGTCGAGTTCGCATATAGAATTGCCTATGTTGCCTCCCAAAGCTTTTTTGAAAGTGTAAGTCATGCCGCCGCATAGGATGAGGTTGTCAACTTTGGTAAGCAGGTTTTCGATGATATCGATTTTTGTTGATACTTTGGAGCCTCCCATAATGGCTGTGAAAGGACGTTTTATGTCTTTGAGAACTTTGTCAATGGCAGCTACTTCATTAGACATGAGGTATCCGTAAGATTTGTGGTCGCTGTCGAAATATTCAGCTATAAGTGCTGTAGAAGCATGTTTGCGGTGAGCTGTGCCGAAAGCGTCATTTATATAATAGTCTCCGTATGAAGCTAAAGTTTTTGTGAACTCTTTCTGGCTTTCTTTCAGTGCTTTTTTTGCAGTTTCGTAATTAGGATCGTCTTTTTCAATGTCACGTGGTTTGCCTTCTTCTTCTGCATAAAAACGCAGATTCTCAAGTAGTAAGACATCACCTGGTTTCATGTTTTTTACTTGTTCTGCTGCTTTTTGGCAATCATCGGCAAAGGCTACAGGTTTTCCGAGTAGTTCTTCCAGATGTTTCAGGATATGTTTTTGAGAATATTTCGGGTCAGGATTTTTCTTAGGACGTCCGAGATGTGACATTAAGATTACCATACCTCCGTCATTCAACACTTTGCGTATTGTAGGAATAGCAGCTCTCATGCGAGTGTCGTCGGTGATGTTGAAGTTTTCATCCAAAGGAACATTGAAATCCACTCTCATCACGACTCTTTTGTCTTTGTAATTGATTTGATCTATGGTCTTCATAATAAATAATTTAAGTTAATATTTGTTTTCTTTTGTTAAAATCTATTAAATTAATGTTTCTTTTGATTTGTTAAGATTATTAAGTACTTTATATTTAAAATTGGTGGCTTTTGCTGTTGTCATGCAAATATACCACCCGGTTTTGCCATCCAAGAAACCGAGTTTCAGAATATAATTGCGAAAAAAGATATGAAATGGGGACAAAACAGACAACAAAAAGGCATTTTTATGACCTTTTTCATGATAATAATGTCCTCTCATCTCAGCAAATTTAAAGAGTTGATGTTCAAAATCATCAGGAGTATCGAAAGAATAATGTAGCAAGTCGCCATTTAGCAAAACATTTTTTGTCTTACAACTGAATTTCAATGTTTCGTGTATGGATCCTTCCCACTTTCCTATTGTTCTGTTCCATAATCTCGTTTTTCTATCGGGATACATTCCGCAATGATACATCCATTTCCCGCAGTAATTTGTCAACCTGTTCATTGTGAATATAGTATTGATATCAGTATCTTCATTCTTCAACTTTAATATTGAATTGGAAAGTTTTTCAGAAACCATTTCATCAGCATCTATGGAAAAAATCCAATCATTGTTTGCCAATTTGTTGGCAAAGTTTTTTTGTTCGGAATAACCGAGCCAATTTTGTTTTATAAAATTGACTCCCAGTTCTTTACAAATAGTTTCCGTAGAATCGGTGGAGTTTGAATCAACAACAATTATCTCATCTGCAAAAGTCTTGACAGAATTTATGCACTGCCGAATTTTTTTTTCTTCGTTGAATGTGATAATTGTTACCGATATCTTTTGCATGACATTATCTTTGACTTTATTTCTAATTATAGATAGATACTTCTGCAAAGATAAAACAAAAAAGTGTTTTGAAATCAAAAGATTTGTTTAATTTTCATTATGCAAGTCCTGAGGATTGAATAAATCAAAAATGGAAATGTTAAATATTTTTTATTTGTTTTGTATGTTTTTTTGTAAGTTTAATTATTTGAACAGTTAATAATATGAACATGACAATTGCATTGAAAATGAAAGGAAAGACATTATTGTCATTATGCAGAAGTGATTTAAAAAAGTCTATTATAAAAGGAGCTGTTGCCACTGCAATATAATTAGCTGTAAAGATATAAGACAGATACAAAGTTTGTAAGTTCTTTTTTGTGGCCAACACTGATGTTGCATCATAAATCATTGGTTGCATTATTCCATAACCCAGTCCTGTCAGTGCTGAAGCGATAATATAAATGAATAAATTGTTGAAAGTTGCAATTAATAACAATCCTATTATTATTATGGATATACTGATTGGTTTTATACTTTTTCCAAATATTTTGACGAGGAAAGTCAGACTAAATCCCGGAATGGTGATGAAAAGAAAAAACACAGATGTTGCAATACCTACTTGAGTAGTATTCATTTTATCGTCCTGCATCAGGAAAGGAAGATAGTACGTAATTGTTATTGCACTGAATGTCAACAGAAAATAAATTATTATCTGTTCCCATAACAATTTTTTCTGGATTCTGTTGTTTAATGGATTTGCAATATTTCCGTTGATATTTTCGCTGTTTTTTATGATATTAGCAATAATCGTTTTGGATTCTGCTGTTCTGTGTTTCAGGAATGGCGTTAGAATAAGAGGTATGACGGGAATCATATATACAGCAAAAGGCAGATGCCAGTCTATTTTTCCAAGCCAACCTACTAAAAGGGTGGCAGCTACTAAAGACAAGTTGGCTATTCCTGATTTTATTCCGAGTTGTTTTGTTCGGTAAACTCCAGTGAATGTGTCGGTGATAAGTCCTGCCGCCAGAGGTATTACTATTCCGCATGCTATGCCGAGCAGACAACTGAGAATGATTAGTGTTGTTATACTTTGTGCAAAAAGATATATTATTCCACAAATCAAATATAATAATAATCCTGTAAATACTAATAATTCCTTGTTTTTGTAAACTGATAACTTTCCTGATAATAAAATAAAAGGTATAATGAAAAAGTTTGGCAATATTGTCAATAATTGAACTTCTAATGTTCCGGCTTTCGGGAAAATCTTCTCAAGACTTGCTAATAGTGGCGAAATGGCCAATCCCGGCAGATTGACAACCAATGAGATTGACCATATCGCTATTAAACTGATTAGCGGAATGTTACCTTGTCCGGTCTTTACTTTATGCATATCAATAATAGATCCAAACTTTTGCTGTTATTAAGAATTGACAAGTGAATTGTATGTTACTGTTGCTTGTCGTTCCTTCAAATGCAATTCCGAATGGTTCGAAGTCATACAACAGGTCTGCGATGTTTTCATATTGATTATCAGAATTTTTAAAAATAACTGTTTGTCCGAGTTTGAAATCAGTATTGTTCATGGTCCATTGTGTGATTGGGAAATCTTTGCTTTTGTTGACTACAACAGTATCCAATCCGATTTCATAAAAACTCAATGTTCCGTTAACTACATCGAAGTCTGCGTTGTTGCTTGTAATTTTCATTGTCACTCCGGTGACTTCAACATCGCTTATTCCATAACGGTAATACCAATAGTCTGCATTATTGGCTGGATTTAACAATGCTGCCGTGTTAAAGGTATCCATCATAATCTGAGAATTAAAACTTGTAATGCCTTTAAGGTCGGTACCGAAATACGCAGTCATTGTTGCACTGTAATAGGGTTGTTTGTTTTCTTTACAGGATGTAATGAACATGCCTGTTATGCATGCAATTAAAATAAATCTGAGTGGTTTTTTCATGACTTTGCTTTTTTGTCTGAAAAACAATGTCCTCGAAATAAAGTTTTATTTTTCTTTAAAATTTTCTTTATGTTATTTTTAAAATATGTTTATTATTGATAGATTATTGTATTTCTGTGCAAATAAGACTTTATGTTGTGATTTTAAGTATAATATTGATAAACAATGTCTTTTTTATGTTGTATATTGTTATAAAAAAAGCAAGCTAAAACATGGATTTTTGGCTTGCTTTTTCTAAAATAAATGTAGATAAGTTTATTTTATTCCGATTCTAATTCTATTGATACATATTCTATTTTTCCACCCAAAGGAGGATTCATTTTCTTAACTTTAACCCAGGCATATTTTACATTTGTAAAATCCCGGCAAACTCTGTTCAATATTCTTCTTGCCACATGTTCGAGTAGTTTGGAAGGTTTCATCATCTCGTCTTTAACAGATTGATAAACAGCAAGATAATCAACTGTGTCATTAAGATTGTCTGAAATTTCAGATAAAGAAGTATCAACTTCCATGTTAAGATCCACCTGAAAACGTGTACCTGTCTTTTGTTCTTCTTCAAAGCAGCCGTGATAGGCATAGAACTCCATATTTTCTATCGATATGATTGCCATGATATTTATTTTGCCAAAACTTTGATACCTTTATCTATACGTTTTAATGTCGTTTCCTTGCCAAGGAGGTGAATTATCTCATGGATATGAGGACCTTTGCCGGCTCCCACAAGCATAAGACGCAATCCGTTCATTACGGGTCCCATGCCCAATTCATTGGAGTTTATCCAGTTGTTGAGGGTCTCTTCTATATTGTTAGAACTGAAGTCTTCAATATTATTTATTACCTCTGCTGCCATTCTCATCAGTTCCGGCGAATTTTCTTTCCACCGTTTTTTCACTGTCACCTCATCGTATGTCACAGGCTCTTCGAAGAAGAAGAAACTTTGGTCCCAGAGTTCTTTTACAAAGTTGACTCTGTCTTTTACCAAGGCAGTTACTTCATTGACATAGAGTTGGTCAGCGACAATGTCTTTTTCGGTTTTAAGCCATTCGGCATACTCTGCTCCCACCTCTTCGCTCGATTTGCGCATGAGATATTCATGATTGAACCATTTGGTTTTTTCCACATTGAATCGTGCACCTGATTTATTGCAATGTTCGAGTGAGAAAGCCTCAATCAGTTCGTCCATGCTGAAAATTTCCTGTTCTGTTCCCGGATTCCAGCCGAGCAATGCCAACATATTGATAAATGCCTCGGGATAATAGCCGGATTGTTTGTATCCGGACGATATTTCTCCGGTTTTAGGGTCTTCCCAACGCAATGGGAAAACAGGAAATCCCAATCTGTCGCCGTCGCGTTTGCTGAGTTTGCCATTACCGTCAGGTTTCAGCAACAAAGGAAGATGTGCAAATTCCGGCGCTTCCCAGCCAAAAGCCTTGTATAACAGTACATGCAAAGGCATGGAAGGCAACCACTCTTCTCCTCTGATGACATGGCTTATCTTCATAAGATGGTCATCGACAATATTGGCAAGATGATATGTGGGCATGCCGTCGGATTTGAATAACACTTTGTCATCCAAAGTCTTGGTGTTGACTTTGATATCTCCTCTGATGATGTCGTGCATTTCCACTTCATAATTCTCCGGCATCATGAAACGTACTGTATAAGGAATCCCAGAATTGATGAGATTATCCACTTCATCTTTACTCATGTTAAGACTGTTACGCAAAGTTTTGCGGCTTTCCGCGTTGTAAATGAAAGTCTTTTTATTGCTTTCAGCCTCTGTTCTGTAACGGTCTAATTCCTCAGGAGTATCGAAAGCTATGTAGGCATGACCTTTTGCGAGCAATTCATCGCTGTATTGTTTGTAAAGGGCTTTTCTGTTGCTCTGTTTGTAAGGACCGTAATCTCCGCCGACGATATCGCTTTCATCGAATTTTATTCCGCACCAGTCCAAAGATTTTATGATATATTCCTCGGCACCGGGCACAAAACGTGTTTGGTCGGTATCTTCTATGCGGAGTATCATCTTACCGCCGCTTTTTTTCGCAAACAGATAATTGTATAATGCTGTCCTGACACCACCTATATGTAATGGTCCTGTCGGACTTGGTGCAAAACGTACTCGAACTTCTTTCATTGTATAAACTTTTTGCAAAGATAGTACATTTCAGTTATTGTTCAATTTTTTTTTGATTATGAGAAGTGAAGTGAGAAACAAGGATTTATTGAGTTTTCAAGTAAGATTACTGACAGAATTAACGATTTTGTAGTGTATATCTTTAAATAGTTTAAAATGTGCATTTCCACATTTTTTTGTTGAGTTTGTAAGTGGTTCGTAAGTAAAAATATATGTGACGATTACGTTTTTATTGTTTCCTGCTGATAATTTAGATTCGGTCAAAGCTCAGTTCTATATTTCTGGTTCAATCTTGGATATTTATATCGCATTGATATTCAAAAAATACTCAAAAAAACATTCTGATTTGGACAAATAATTCGGACAAGACTTGGTCATTTCAACTCAACTTTTTTTATCAACTTCGCCATTCGGCATTGTTCGAAATATTGTATAAATGGGAACAGGGTTCAGTTGTAAGTTCCATTATATCTGAATTCTGTTTTTGAATTGGCAAATAATTTCTTGCATATTACTTTATTGTGAGCTTTGCGATTTTATGCTTTCGTAATCTTTTTAGTTTTACAAGTTCATGAAATGAAAATTATGGAATTGCATCCTTCCTTCAAAAAAAGTATTATCGCTGTTTTGTACTCCCAAAGAATCATTGTAACTTTTCTGAGCCCAGGCGGTGCTTTCCCGGATTTTCCTTTTTCAAATTTGCTATATTTTAAAGTTTCCATTTGACGGATGAATATACGACATTTCATATATAATAACACAGTTCGTTTAAGTTATTTTAAGATGATATTTTTATAAAAATATTGTAAATCAATATAATAAAATCAAAAATTACATTATTTGTGATGTTTGTTGAAAAATTTTTTACTTTTTCTGGTGACCGATAAAAAGTGATTTTTTTGTATTTTTGCAGTGTTTATAACCAACATGTAGTGTCCATCACGTAAGTCTAGTTGATTTTCGTCGATGGGCTTTTTTTATTTGAACAAACAAGTTAAAAACAGTGATATTATGATTTCAAACATTGTTCAACCTAAGTTATGGACCGGCTCTTTTGTAAAGATTTGCTTGGTAAATTTTTTCATTTTCGTTAATTTTCATGCGTTATTGCCCACATTTCCGTTTTTTGTCACATATTTAGGAGGTGATGCTGTTGCCATAGGCATAGCCACTGCCTTGTTCAGTATTGCTTCCATTGTTTCTCGTCCTTTCGTAGGCTGGTTGGTTGATACCAAAGGACGTTGTGCCATTTTAATATTGGGGTTGACAGGCATGACGTTGATACCTATGGGTTATTTTGTTTCTGCCGGTATCGCCATGGCGATTTTGCTGCGTACCTTGCATGGTGCGTTTCATGCTGCTTCGAGCAATGCCTCATCTACATGGGTCGCCGACATCATTCCGCACAGTCGTATGGGTGAAGGACTGGGAATGTACGGGTTGTCTATGGCAATTTCCACTGCTGCAGCCCCTGCCCTCGGTTTGGCATTGATGAATATTTGGGGCTTCCGTCCTTTGTTTGCCGCCGCTGCCTTGTCTGCCTTGATAGCATTGCTTGTCGGTGTCAGTATAAAAGACAAGAAATATAAACTCTCTACCGAACCGTTACATTTTAATGAGTTATTTGAACGAATGTCGATTCCGGCGTCTGTCACACAGTTTTTCTTCATGATGGCTTATGGTGTGGTGGAGGTTTATGTGGCAATTTATGCTACTGCGAACCATTTGCCGAGTGGTGGAATTTATTTTATTTGTATCGCTGTCGCTACTGTGCTTACTCGCATCTTGTTAGGTCGAGCTGTCGATAAATATGGTGAGGCTCCTATGGTTTATACCGGTAATGTCGCTATTGTTGCCGGCATATTGCTTTTGGTTTTGGCACATAATATACCTTGTTATGTCTTGTCTGCTTTGTTGCTTGGATACAGTTTCGGTGCTATACAGCCGTCGTTGCAGACTATGGCAATGCATGCCGTTGCTCCGGAACGCCGTGGTGCTGCAAGTTCTACTTTTTTTGTCGCTTTCGATTTCGGCATAGCCTTGGGAGGTTTTGTAGCCGGTGTCTTGGTGAAGCATTTGGGTTATGATTATATGTTCCTGCTTATCGCTGTGACAGGTGTGCTTTCTTTAATTTATTATTATATCTTCGGTCGCAATCATCGGTCGTCGCTTAATCCTCATGGACATAGGTCTGAAACGTAATCATCTGATAAATCTCAATGCTCGGTATTGCAGATGTCGCAAAAATACTCTTCGATATTATCTATATTTAAGTAGTGTGTTATAAATGATTTGAAAAATCAAGTGGTTGGTTTCTATAACTTTTTATTTCTTATTATCTGAATGTTTTATAAATTGATGTTTTAAAAGTAATAAGGTTTCTGTATGAAAAGAATAATATTTGTTGACTCTACCCTTTTTTAAACCATGTATTTATTTTTCTCTTTTTGTAATTTCTTTCGTATCTTTGCAAATTATTCTTTTTTGAATTTTGTATGGTTTAAAGGTTTTTTATGGATATTGTCAGCAAGATAGAGGCTTTTGTCAAGAAGTTTTACCTCAACAGGTTGATTCAGGGTTTGATTATTGGGGCTGTGCTTCTTATAGCTATATTTCTGTTTGTCAATGGAGTAGAGTTTTTATCATGGCTTCCTCGCAAGGGCCGTTTTATTCTTTTTCTGTTTTTTGTCTTAAGTTCGCTATTTGTTCTTATCTTGTATTTCTTTGTTCCTCTTGTGAATCTTGTGAGATACAGAAAAAAGATGACTGACAAACAGGCAGCTGTCCTTATCGGCAAGTTTTTTCCCGACATCAGAGATAAATTGCTCAACACATTGCAACTTTCTGATAATCTTAAAGATAATGCAGATAATGAATTGCTTGTCGCTACCATAGAACAGCGAATAAAAAACATGAGTGCGGTGCGTTTTACGGATGCCGTCAATCTGAAGGATAATTACAAATATTTGAAAATGTTTGCCTTGGCATTCATCGTCCTTGTCGTTCTTGTTGTTTTTGTTCCGGATTTTTCTCGCAAGCCTGTTGAAAGAGTGTTTAATTATTCTACTGAATATCATAAGCCTCTTCCTTATAGTGTATCATTGCCTTCTCTCGATATTGAAGCTCTTCAAGGTGATGATGTTGAATATAGCATAACAGTAGAAGGTGAAAAAATACCTGAGTCGTTTTATGTTAAAAGCGATGCCGGTGTTAGACTTATGAACCGCCTTTCTGTCAATGAGTTTTGTTATGTGTTTAAAAATGTCAATCATTCTGAACGGTTTTATATTGAAGGTGGGGAGTTTACTAGTCCTGAAATCGAGATAGTGGTTCGTCCAAACCCGGTGTTGCTGTATTATGAAACTGCATTTCATTATCCAAAATATATTAAGCGCCGTAATGACACTGTGGCCGGCAAGACTCGTTTCATGGTGCCTCTTGGTACTGATGTAGAGATGTTTTTTCATACCCGTGATGTTGATTCTCTTGTTGTTATCCGCGATTCTCTCGTTTTGGATATACCTTTTTCCGATGGAATGTTTTCCTATTCTTTCAAGGCTGTGAAGTCCGGCAAATTCTATGTCTCTGTTTTTAATGATTGGAATAATGATTCTTCTCCTGTACCTTTCGCTGTTGATGTCATACCTGATGCTTTTCCTGAAATTCAGGTGCAGGAATTTCATGAGGAATTTACCAAAGAACATTATTATTCAGGTCTTATAGCTGATGATTATGGCTTTTCTCGTCTTGAATTTCATTTCGATGTAGAGAATAAGCCGGAACAGTCTTTTAAAGTTTCTATTCCTGTCGATAAACGTGAGTTGCGTACTTCGTTTTATTATAGTGTTGATTTGGATACTGTTACGGTATTTCCCGGTGATGAGATAGATGCCTATTTCGAGGTTTGGGATAATGATGGCATTAATGGTCCGAAATCTCGTCGCTCTGAGGTTTTCATGCTTTCTCTCCCATCTCTTGCTTTGCTCGATTCTGTTGCAAATGCTTCTGAAGAGCAGGTTATGGATAAGATGAAACAAAAATCTGAAGAACTGGAGTCTTTGCAAAAAGAAATAGAAGACATGCTTAAAGACCTTGTTTCAAAAAAAGAGTTGAATTGGAGTGATAAGGAGAAAATGAAGGAACTTCTTGAAAAACAAGAACAGTTGCAGGAAGAATGGGAGAATGTCAAGGAAGAACAGAAGAAATTATCTGATTTTTTGAAAGATAATGAGCTTACATCTCAAGAGTTACTCGAGAAACAGGAGCAGATTAATAAACTGTTTGAAGAAGTCATTCCTGATGAAATGAAACAATTGATGGAGGAAATAGAGGAATTGCTTAATGAAATGCCTCGTGACAAAATGCAGGAGATGATGAAAGAACTTAAGAAAAACAGCAAGGAATTGAAAGATATGTTGGACCGTAATCTCTCTTTGCTCGAACAGCTTAAGGTTGAAAAAGACATAAATGATTTTATTGAGGATCTGAAGGAACTTGCAGATAAATTGATGAATGAAGGAGATGAAAATGCAGATTCTCTGTCAGCTTCTGATGCAAAGAAAGAGTTTGATGAATTACAAAAACAGTTGGATTCCATCATGAAAAACAATAAGCAATTACCTAATCCTTTTGATATTAATAAGGATGAAGAGATGATTGAAGATATAAATGAAGACCTTGATTCTGCTGAAGAGTCTGAAAATAATGGTGATCAGAACAAATCGTCTGAACAAAAGAAAAATGCCGGTCAAAAGATGCAGGAGATGGCTGATTCCATGCAGATGAATTTGGGTAGTTCGAGTATGGAACGTAAGGGAGAAGATGCTCATCTTGTTCGTATTTTGCTCGAAAATGTTGTCCGTTCTTCTCATTCTGAAGAAGAACTTTTGCTTTCCATCGGTATGATGAAGCCTGACGATCCTACTATTACAGAGAAGATAAGCAGACAGAAAGAGATTTCTGATAATTTTGTTATGGTTGAGGATTCTTTGCGTAAGCTGGCAATGCGTCAGCCGGAGGTTAAGAATTTTGTGTTCAATGAGTTGGATATTATAAATCAACAATTGGGTGCTTCAATGAAAGATATGCGTAGCTTTAATTATAATATTGCTGTGCAAAAACAGCAAACTGCCATGATGTCAATGAATAATCTTGCCTTGATGCTTGCCGAGTCTTTGGAAGATATGGAGAGTGCCATGGGCGGTTCCTCTTCTTCCTGCAGTCAACCTAAACAGTCTGGTAGTCAACCTAATTCTTCTGATCAGAATATTAAGAATATGAAAGATTTGCAGGAACAGATAGGTAAAAGTTTGGAGCAGCTGAGGGAGCAGATGAAGGGTGAACAGAATGGACAACCTATGCCTTCCTCAATGAGTGAACAGCTTGCCCGATTGGCTGCCCAACAGGAAATGATACGTGAAGGTATGCGCCAAATGTTGGAAGAGATGAAGAAAAATGGTGTTCTCGGTGACGATGGAATAAATGAGATTATAAAGGAAATGGAAAAATTGGAGGAAGATATTGTCAACAAAAAAATAACAAATCAGAGTTTGGAGCGTAACAGAGATATTATGTCGCGTATGTTGAAGGCTGAGAATGCTCAGCAGGAAAGAGAAAAAGATGAGAAAAGAAAGTCTGACGAATTTAAGGGTAAGTTGGAAAGACGTACTGTCGATGAGTTGGATTATAAGGAGAAGATGATGAAACAACAGGAGTTTCTGAAAATGAATCCTATTGAATTTCAACCATTTTATAAAGACAAGATTAACGAATATTTTTTCAGAAAGAACAGTAATCAGAATAATTGATATGATAAGTTTTCAAGGTGTGGATGTTGATGTGCCGGTGATGAATCCGGAGGTGCTTAAGAGATGGATAAATGGTTTTGTCGGTTCTTATGGTAAGGTTGTCGGTGAGTTGTATTATTTGTTTTGCAGTGACGAGTATCTTTATAAGATGAATGTTGAAGTTTTGCGACATGATTTTTATACTGACATTATCACATTCCAGTTCAATGATAATGATGCTGTTCTTTCCGGTGAGTTATATATCAGCATAGATAGAGTTAAGGAAAATGCGTTGGCGTTGGGTTTAAGGTATGAAGATGAGTTGAATCGTGTCATGGCCCATGGAGTGTTGCATCTTATTGGATTTAAAGATAAAACCGATGAAGATGCAATTATGATGAGACAACAGGAAGATTTCTGTCTTAAAATGAGAAATTTATATGGATTTTGATGTATAGAAATTGTTCGATAAACAATGTAAATATTTGATAATAAGGTAATTACAAAAATTTTTCACGTGAAACCATGCTTTTTGAACAGTATGATATAATTGTTGTAGGTGCAGGACATGCAGGTTGTGAAGCTGCAGCCGCTGCTGCGAATCTTGGCAATAAGACTTTGTTGGTGACTATGAATATGAACTTTATGGCTGCCATGTCTTGTAACCCTGCTGTTGGCGGTATCGCAAAGGGACAAATTGTTAGAGAGATCGATGCCTTGGGCGGACAAATGGGTGTTGTGGCTGATAAGACTATGATACAATTCCGTATGCTGAATAAATCCAAAGGTCCTGCGGTGTGGAGCCCGAGAGTTCAAAGTGATAAGGCTGAGTTCTCGGCTTTGTGGCGACATGTACTGGAGAATACTCCAAACCTCGACTTCTGGCAAGACCATGTGGATGCTTTGATAGTGTCGGGTGATGTGGTCAGAGGCGTTCATACTTCCATGGGCGGTGACGTGTATGCCAAATGTGTCGTACTTACTAATGGTACTTTCCTTAATGGTACCATACACATTGGAGAGAAAACATTCTCTGGTGGAAGAATAGGAGAAAACGCAAGCCGTGGCTTGACAGAACAATTGATGTCTCTCGGCTTCGAGTCTCAACGTATGAAAACAGGTACCCCGGTGAGAATCGATGGTAGAAGTATTGACTTTTCCAAACTTGCGGAACAGAAAGGCGATGACATAATAGGACATTTTTCTTTCCTTGATTTGGATACTCCTAAGGAACAAAGAAGTTGCTATATCGCATATACTTCACAGAAAGTTCATGATATTCTTAAAACAGGATTCGAGAAATCTCCCCTTTTTACCGGCCGTATCAAGGGTAAAGGCCCTCGTTATTGCCCGAGTATAGAGGATAAAATAGAACGTTTCTCCGGTAAAGATTTTCATCAACTGTTTGTGGAACCTGAAGGCAGAACTACAATAGAGTATTATCTTAATGGGTTTAGCTCGTCTTTGCCTGAAGAGGTGCAATATAAGGCTTTGCGTAATATCGAGGGCTTCGAGAATGCAAAGATATTTCGTCCGGGTTATGCAATAGAATATGACTACTTCCCTCCAAACCAATTGTATCATAGCCTCGAAACTCATAAGATTCACGGCTTGTTTTTTGCAGGTCAAATTAATGGTACTACAGGATATGAGGAGGCTGCTGCCCAGGGCTTGATGGCCGGCATAAATGCTCATAAACTGTTACACGATGAAGAGCCTTTTGTTTTACGTAGAGATGAGGCATATATTGGAGTACTTGTCGATGATTTGATAACGAAAAGCGTGGATGAACCGTATCGTATGTTCACAAGCAGAGCTGAATACCGTATTTTGCTGAGACAGGATAATGCAGATATGCGTCTGACAGAAAAAGGATATAAAATAGGTCTGGCTACACATCAACGTTATGAAAGATTTCTTGATAAGTATTCTAAAGTGAATGAGATGGTTTCGTTCTTGAAAAATACTAATGTATTGCCGGAACAGATAAATGGTTTGCTCCTAGAAAAAGAAACATCTCCTATAGATAAAAAAATGCGCTTGGCTCAAATACTTACTCGTCCACAAATCAATCTTCTCGAAATGATTCCTTTTGTCGATAAACTTGATAATATTTGTGATTTAAGTTCGGCTTTTGGACGCGAGATTATTGAAGAAGCTGAGATTTTGGTAAAATATGAGGGATATATTGAAAAAGAAAGAGAAGTGGCTGATAAACTTAACCGACTCGAGGATGTTAAACTGAGTCCTGATTTTGATTACTATTCTCTTCAGTCTTTGACAATGGAGGCTCGAGAGAAATTGACAAAACATAAACCGCAGACTTTGGGTCAGGCAAGCCGTATTAGCGGCGTCTCCCCTGCTGATATCTCTGTACTTGCTGTTTTCCTTGGAAGATGAAATATGTTCCACGTGAATAATTTTTGTAAATCATTAAAATATAAATAGAAATGAACGAAAAATGTCCATGGTGTGGCTCTGAGAATTTGAAATTGTTCCTCGAATTGAAAGATTATTTTCTTACTGAAGAGAATTTCATGATTTTGTATTGCGATGAATGTAAATTGCTCTTTACTTCTCCGGTTCCTTCCGCTGATGCTATTGGCAATTATTACAAGTCGGAAAATTATCTGAGCCATAATGAAAATAAAAAGGGTCTGTTGCCATGGATTTATAATATAGTGAAACAACGCAATGTAGTTAATAAATATAATATTGCTGTCGCTGATATGGCTAATGGTTCTTTACTTGATATTGGTTGCGGAGTCGGCGATTTTCTTTTTTATGCTGCAAATCGTGGTTGGAAAATTTCTGGCATAGAACCTGATATGGATGCAAAGTCAGTTGCAAGCAATAAACTGCATCTTAAAATAGATTCTCCCGATGCTCTTCCTACCCTACCTGATGACTCTTTCGATGTTGTTACCATGTGGCATGTTTTGGAACATGTAAGAGATCTGAAATCCGAGATTTTTCATTTGCAGCGAATAGTTAAACATGGGGGACGTCTCATCATTGCTTTGCCTAACTATAAATCATTCGATGCTATGCATTATCTTGATAAATGGGCTGCTTACGATGTGCCGCGCCATTTGTATCATTTCTCTAAAGAGTCTGTTATTAATATTTTTCAAGATACTGTTTTTAGTCTTACTGATATAAAACCTCTCAAATGGGACAGTTTTTATGTTTCTGTTCTTAGTGAAAAATATTGTGGTTCATTTATGCCTTTCCTGAAAGGAATTTGGAATGGATTGAAATCTAATGTAAATGCTTCGAAATCAATGCAATACTCAAGTTTGGTCTATTGTTTTGTTAAAGATAAATAATTGAATATCAACATATTAACTGTTTTTCGTTTTTATTTTCTAATTTTAGGTCCTTTTAACATATATTTGTTTTAAGGCGGTTTACAGCTGTTTTAAGACATTTTTCTTTCATGATGAATGTTGATGTCAAAATTGTTGAAAAAATGTCTTAAATTGGCTTGATTTTTGAATGGTTTTTATTCATAAAAGTTTTTTTGCGCGTTTTTATTACAATGATGTATTCTTGTTTTCGTATATTTGTAATTAAATAGCATCGCACCTTTAACTTTGTTAATTTGAGGATATGGGAAATACAAAAAAATTACGCAATTTTATCTGGCTTTTGTTTACTGTTTTGCTTTTTGTTGCAATAGATTCTTTGATACGTTACGAAAACAGTTACAGTGTTGCTGAAAAAAAAGTGATTAAGTCTCTTGCCGAGGTACAACGAATTCAAAGTCAAACTGTAAATAAGTGGCAAAATGATACTTCTGGAATGAATCTGAGACTGTGTTTCCCGTTTGATGAGAAGAAATTGAATCTTCCTGCAGTCTATATCTTTGAAAATGACACCCTCGCCTTTTGGAATAGCAATATTCTTGATCCTAAGTTCGTTGAAAATCTTCCTTTCGAAGAACATTCTCTTATTCAAAACAACAATTACTTGTTTTATGTATCTCAAACGGAAAATGACACTTCCCGTTTTGTCGCCGCTACCCTGCTCTATCGTAATAATTTTCTTCATAATTCTAAAAATTGTTTTGTACCTACTAATATAAATGGCAATTATTCCATAGATTTCGAGTATAATGATGGTGTGATAACTCCAACAATGAAACTTGATCCTATTGTCGATTTGTTTTCTTCATTGGTGCTTTTCGTTTTGATGTTGCTTGTACAGTTTTTTCTTTACAGACATTGTTATTTTTTGTTGCGAAATTGTCGTTGGTTTAGTGGTAAATACCTTGTCTTTCTTTTTTTGAGTGTATTGGCATTTTTACTTTTCGGTTTTTTAAGGTCGTTTTTATTTATTTCCACTTCCCCACTCTATTCTGATATTTGTATTAAATCTGAGTTTTTTGATGATATTAGTCTTGGGAAACTTTCCGAGTTGGTCTTTCTTATTATTGCAAATATTTGGGTTTTTGTCAAAATTGTCGTCAAAAGGAAAATCACTGTCTCTCGTCGTTCAATGATATTGGGGACCATAAGTTTTGCTCTTGTTTATTACTTGTTTATGTATGTCCTTTTTGTAATCATACAAAACTCTGTTATTCCATTGTCTTTTTTGAGAATCTATAATATCAATATTTACAGTTACATTTTTCTTATCCTTATCACTGTTCTTACAAGTTCTGTCGTTGTACTTCTGGAAGCTATAATGGGCAGTTGTTGTAATCGCTCTTCTTCGATGTGGCTGATGGGTTTATGTTATTTCCTTTCTGCTGTTATCATTCACATAGTTTATTATTATCTTTTGGATTTCCCATTTTGTTGTCTGACATTTTCAATAGGATTATTGTTATTTGTAATACTCTCTTATAAGAATATCAAGCAAAATAAAAAGACTTTTGTTAACACTTTGATTATAATCACTTGTGTTTCAGTTCTTTTGACACATTTTCTTTATAATTCCAATGAAGAAAAGGAAATTCGGGAGATGAACAGATTTGCTTTGATTGTAGGAGATGAATCTGATACAGAATTTGAGAAAAAAATCAATGAGATTTGTGCCGCTATAAATGCAGATGATACTATTGCTCAATGGAATAGAAATAATAATTTCCCAACAGAGGACAGTATATCCCATTATCTTGCAGAATATTATTTTAATGACGATATTACTGATAATTATTATAAATTGCTTACTGTATGTCGTCCTAATACATATTTGCTTACCGATGCTGAGGATACTATCGGAATAAAATGCTTCGAATATTTTGATAATATTATTGATAATAATTATACACGTTATGTTAATGACAATACGGTCATTATCGATGATCCTTCTACTGATACTTATTATTTGACTACTTTTGAATATATCGTTGGCGATACTGTCAATATGGTGATGTTTATAGAGTTTTATAAGGAATATATTATGAATTCCATTAAGATAGCGGAGTTTCTTACTTCATATAAAAATATTGTAGTACCTGACCTTAGTAATTATTCTTTCTGTACCTATACCGATGGCATCTTGAATTATAAATACGGACATTACAATTATCCAAGTAATTTCAGTGAATTCAGATATAAAGAACATGAATATGTAAAGACTAATCATTACAAGCATCTTTTAACCGATATTGATAATAAGACTGTTATTGTAACTGTTGAAACAGCGCGTTGGATCGAGATAATAGCTCCGTTTTCTTATATTTTCATTGCTCTATTGTTGACATATTATCTGATGAAACGGTTGGAATATGGAAAAAAATATGTGCGTTACAGAAAGAGTTTCCATTCCAAAATGCAATTGATGATGCTTATGACTTTGACGATATCATTTCTTGTTGTCGGCTTCACTTCTTTTATTTTTATAAAAGACGGTTTAGCCAGAAAGACATCCAGAAATCGTTATGAAAGAACTAAAAGTATTTTGAAAACTTTACAGAAAGATGTTGATGAAGGTATCGATTTGTCCGATCCGGATGTTGTGCGTCGTTTTAAAGAAGTATATTTCATTGATATAAACCTTTATGATACAGATGGTTATCTTATAAATACCACACAACCGGAACTGTTTAACACTGTTTCTACTCGTAAGATAAACAAAAATGCCTATCACAGAATCATCAACAAAAAGTTTTTCTTTTATTCACATAATGAATATATAGGTAATGTTGATTATCAATCGGAGTATAATCCTATTTTCGATTCCAATGGCAATTTGGTTGCTGTCTTGAATATTCCTTATTATGATTATAATGACGAGAGTCACGCGAGTATGGCTAATTTTATTGTCACATATATTAATATAATCTTTGTTTTGCTTGGTATCTCGGTAATTGTCGTAATTGTCATTACTCGTAATACTTTTAAACCTTTGGTTACCATACAGGAAAATATGAAAAGATTACATTTTCGTGGTGAAAATGAACCTATTGAATGGCATAGTAACGATGAGATCGGGGATTTGATAAATCAGTATAATAACTTATTGAAAGAGTTGGAAGAGAGTGCGGGACAACTGATGCGTGTCGAACGGGAAAGCGCATGGCGCGATATGGCACGACAGGTGGCTCATGAAATTAAAAATCCTCTTACTCCTATGAAACTCAGTGTACAATATTTGCAGATGGCATGGAAACGTAATGATAAGGATATAGAACGAAAGTTTAATGATACTATGAGTTCTATTCTTGAACAGATCGATACTCTAACAAGTATCGCAACGGCATTTTCCAACTATGCTAAACTGCCGCAAAATACTCCTGAGGAATTTGATCTGAGAGAGATGTTGGATAATTTAATTTATCTTTATGATAATCAACTTGCTAAAAATATTGTTTTGCAATTTGACCATGAGGGTAAATATATGATTTACGCCGACAGAAACAATTTGGGCAGGGTTTTTGGCAATATAATAAAAAATGCCATTCAGGCAATTGACAAAATGGAAAATGGTAGTATTGTAGTAAAGATTGAGGATGTCGGAAACAAATATAGAATCTGGATTATTGACAATGGTTGTGGAATCAAACCCGAAGAACAAAAAAAGATATTTTTGCCTAATTTTACAACTAAATCGAGCGGAATGGGTTTGGGACTTTCCATAGCTTTTGACATAATAGAATCAATGGGAGGGAAAATAGGATTTAAAAGTGAGGTCGGCATCGGTACTACATTTAAAGTGGAGATACCAAAAGGAAAAGATTTTTAAATTTTATTTTTGGGAATTTTTTCTTGAAATAGAAAGATTCTTACTATAACTTGAAAGTGACAATTAAGATATAAAAGTGTTGTGGAATATAAAAAATACCAATCAAAATGATTGGTTGATTAGGATAAAATATTCTGATTTATAATATCTTGAGCCACATTGCGGACTCGAACCGCAGACCTACGCATTACGAATGCGTTGCTCTACCAACTGAGCTAAGGTGGCTTTTTCATTGTGCAAAGATACTAATTCTTTTCAAAAAAGAAACTTTTTAATTAAAAATATTCTCTTTTTTTTGTCATTCACTATCTTTGCACCTTAAAAAATATATGAAATGGAATCGGCAAAATTTTTTAGCGTAATGCTGCTTGCCATGATAAAGACATTGGTATCTCCTCCTGTAGGCTTCGCTGCTGATATGTCTTTCGGCATGACGTTTCTTGCTGTTGCCATCGGCGGATTGATCGGGTATTGTGTTTTCTTTTATCTGTTTGATTTCATTATGAAATTGAATAGTAATATCTCAAAAAAAAATAGAGTTAAAAGAATAGAAAAAGCACGTAAGATAATAAATATGAGAAAGAAATATCCGCTATGGTTGTTTTTGTTTGTTTTGCCTTTGTTTTCTATTCCGGTTATGTCTTTTGTTATTCGAAAATTTTATTGTCATAATAAGGTTATAATGATGTCCTGTTTGGGAATAATAGTTATTTGGAGTTTTTGTTCATGTTTGTTGTTTTATTTTATTATTTTGTTAAGATAAAATATTGTTATATTTAAAATATTATAATATGATGATTTTAGATAATGTCGTGGTAACCGACAAGTTTCTTGAGGCGCGTTTTTGTTGTAATCTTCTTCGTTGTAAAGGTGAATGCTGTGTTGCCGGTGATGCCGGAGCGCCATTGGAACCTCTTGAGGTGGGCATGATAGAAGAAAATATAGAGGCAATAAAACCGTATATGAGAAAAGAAGGCATTATGGCGATTGAAAATAATGATGTCTATGATTATGACGATTTTGGAAATATGGTGACCCCTCTTGTAAATGATGAAGAATGTGCTTTCGTCTATTTTCATGAAAATGGAACGGCATTGTGTGCCATTGAAAAGGCTTTTTTGGAAGGTAAGACGGATTTTCAAAAGCCAATAAGTTGCCATTTATATCCTATAAGACTGATGGAAAAAGATGGCTTTATTCATATTGTGTACCATGAGTGGAGTGTTTGTGTTCCGGCTAAGAAAAAAGGAGAAAAAGAAGGAATTCCTTTGTATGTTTTTTTGAAAAATCCTCTCATCAGAAGATTCGGTGCCTACTGGTATGAAAGACTTGTCAAAGCTATAAATGATAAGGATTTTTGATTTAAAATGATAAGTGCCTGGCGGGGAACCATGGCACTTATTCCATCTGAGAAAATTGAAATGTATAACCAAAACCGTACACTTAACATCTTATTACTTGAAATTGTTCAATAGATATATTAATTATTTTGTTTTGTCATATTTTAACATTGATAAATTTTGTTTTCTTTTATATTTCTTAATAAATCTTAAAAATGTTTTAGGTTCTGTGTTTTGGTATGTTTTTTGAATTTATTATAATTGCCAAAATCCATGAATTATGAAAACTTTTTTTAATAGTATTATCGATTTGTTTTATCCACGTGTTTGTGAAGCATGTGGCAACAGTTTGATGCACAATGAAGACACTGTGTGCATGACATGCCGATATCTTCTTCCTAAAACCGGTTATGAAATGTCGGAAAATAATCCATTGGTACAAATGTTTTATGGACTTGTTGATTTCAATGCTGTCACGGCAGAGTTTTTCTTTTCTAAAAGTGGAAGAATACAGAACCTTGTTCACGGTTTGAAATACAATGGATGTAAAGAAGCCGGCTTCTTTCTTGGTGAAGAACTTGGAAAAAGTATTTCAAAATCTCCATTTTTCACTGATATCGATTGTCTTGTTCCTGTTCCGTTACATAGAAAAAAAGAATTTAAACGAGGTTATAATCAAAGTTTTGTCATTGCTCAGGGGGTTGAAAAAATAACCGGTATTCCAATAATTGATAATGTACTTTTCCGCAAGACATATACAGAAACACAAACGAAGAAAAATAAAGAGGAACGCTGGAAAAATGTGAAAGACGTTTTTGGGGTGAGAAATGCTGAATCGTTGTATGGTAAACATCTGTTGTTGATAGATGACGTATTGACAACAGGTGCTACCTTGATTGCAGCAGGAACGACTTTACGTGAAATCTCAAACATTTGTATAAGTGTCGCCACAACAGCTTGTGCCGGTAATTGACAATAATGATATGACATTGATAATCAAAGTTGATAATACAGCATGTCAATGTTACTATTTTATTGACAATTTATGAGATTAAAATTTAAACATTTATTGTTTTTTCTTTGTGCATATAATGATTACAATACATAATAAGCCTATGGCTGCTATGATGAAATTGGCATCTATTACAGGTTCTGGATTGAGCTGTTCTTCAAGATATGTCATTCTTTTCTTTATGGAATTGGTGATGGCATTGGAAGAAATAGTGGCTCCACTGACTGCATCTATCTGTTTGTCAATTATTTCGTGTGATGTCAATCCAATAAATGCATTAGTGAACTCTTTGTTTTCCAATTTTTGCATGTATGATGGAGTTTCATCGTTCTTGTTGATGATGACTTTAACGATTTTTTGGTCTTTATCCATTAAAATAGTCATTGGAATGCTTCTGTAAAATCCGATTATGTCATCAGAGATAGGAGAGGTGAACACTATCATGCCGATTTCTTGGTTTTTATTATCGACAATGGAAAAAAGAGCAACATCTTTTTTTATAATATCGTGATAATCAGAAAAATTTGATGCAATGGCATCAGTTGGCATAACATAATCGTTTTTATCTTGATATGATTCTCCACCATAATGACCGATGATATATAGTGTGGAAAATATTAAGAAAACTATAACAGCAATCATCAAAACGATTCTTCTAACTTTTGTCATATTTACATGTTTTAAGAATTAGGTGCAAAAATAACTAATAATTGTTTTTGTAGAAAATTAATTTATAACTTTGTAAATTCAAAGTAATGTTAAATGGGAAAGATTCAAGATGATAATAAATTATACTCTTTTTTGCGATATTATGTTGATTATCATATAAAAAGAGGTTTTAGAAAATATCAGGTCGTTGGAAAAGAAAACCTTTTGGAAAAGGGTGCTAAGGTTTATGGTTCGAATCATTGTAACGCTCTTACCGATGCTTTGGTTTTACTTGCCAAAGATCACAAGAAAAAGGTGTTTATTGCCAGAGCCGATATATTCAAAAATCCAACCATAGCTAAAATATTACGCTGGTTGAGGATTTTGCCAATTTATAGAATACGTGACGGTATCAGTTCAGTGAGGGATAACAACAACGATATTATTGATCAAGCTGTCGATGTTATTCATGATGAGGTGCAGTTGTATCTTTTCCCAGAAGCAACACATAGAACGAAACATTCTTTACGTAAGCTGAGCAAGGGTATTTTTCATATTGCTTTGGAGGCAAATAAACGATTTGGCGACAAAAAACAGGTTTTTATTATTCCAACAGGTATAGATTATGGAGATTATTTTCGGTATCGTTCCAATGTCTTGTTGAGTTTTGGAGAACCTATTAATGTAACGGAGTTTGTAAAACGTAATGAAACAGAAAATGAGGCTGTTATAATGAATAACCTGCGTGATGTTTTGTCAGAACGAATGTCTAAATTGATAACATTTCTTCCTGATGATGAGGATTATGATGCTATTTGGGAAATTGTAAAGATTAAAGCTCATCGCCTTCCTTCTTCTTTGGCAAAACGACGTGATAATAATAATAAGGTGGTTGAAAATATTGTTAAGTTTAGAGATAAAGAACCGGAGAAAGCAAAGAAGATATTTGAAAAAATACTCGATTTTACAGCAAAACGTAAAGCTTCTAATATATCGGTATATTCAGTATCAAGGAAATTGCCTTTGTTTAGTATGTTGTTGAAAACTTTTATTTTATTACTTGGGCTGCCAATATTTGTTGCTGCTGCCGTTGCAAGTTCTCCAATATGGATAGTGGCATATTTTATTCTCAACAGATTAGGCGATGCTGCTTTTCGTAATACAGTGAATTTCGGCGTGGAATTGGTCGTACATACTGTTATGATGCTTGTTGCCATTCCGGTACTCTTTTGTGTTGTCCCTTGGGAACTTGCAATGATTTCTTTGTTGTTTTTCGAGTTTAGTTATCCTTTCTTTTTTGATTATTGTGAATATCTTAGAAGATGGTGTTCTGATATAAGATGGACTTTTAATAATAAATTGAGAAGACAATTTGAAGAAATAGATATAAATTTTTAAAAAATTATTTGATAAATTAAAAAAATATATATATTTGCACAAAATATTACTTATGAAGAGATTATTTATGGAGATTGCGAGAACTTTGTTTGGGAAACATGTGTCGGGTTCATTTCCTAAGTGGTGGGTTCTAATATTTGATTTATTACTTGTGGTATTTTCTTATATTTTAATGGTTTTTATTAAATATTATAACCAATTGTCTTATTTAAGTCGGGATTATGAAGTCGTTTTGATACATCTTGTAAGTGTTCTCATTGTATTTGCTGTCTGTTTTATTCTTACCGGTTCATTTAAAGGGTTGATAAGATATACCGGTT
Source organism: Bacteroidales bacterium Phil6 (assembly GCA_002633315.1). Taxonomy (GTDB): domain Bacteria; phylum Bacteroidota; class Bacteroidia; order Bacteroidales; family F082; genus Limimorpha; species Limimorpha avicola. The sequence goes on along the minus strand of NWBN01000002.1, from coordinate 87,745 downwards.
TTAATGATATCACAAGGTTGGCATGGACTTGTTGCAGTGCTTTCATCGTGCTTTTTGTTTGCAAGATGATATTATATAAACTTCTGCCTAATTATAATTTTTTGTTTCCATCATATTTTGAATCGTTTTTTATAACTTTAATGGTGTTGATAGTCATGGCATTCTCCCGTTTGATTATACGTAGAATATATAATGAGTATTTCAGACAACACCCTAATATAATTAATGCCGTCATCTATGGTGCAGGCGATGCCGGATTGATAACATTTAATGCTTTATATCAGGATACATCACATCAATATTTGATTAAATCTTTTATAGATGATTCTTCAGCTAAAATAGGTAAAACTATTAATGGAATACCTATAAAAAAACCGTCTGCTGTTTTAAATAGGGAGTTCCTTGAAAAAAATAATATCAGTACCATGATTATGGCAATGCCGAGTCTTAATGTTAATGATAGACAGCGTCTTATCAATTTAGGACTCGACCTTAATTTGAAAGTGAAATCGGTTCCTCATATTAATAACTGGATAAATGGTGAACTGAAAGTCAATCAGATTGAGGATATTAAAATAGAGGATCTTCTTGAAAGAGAACCTATCGTTCTTGGTAAAGAGAATGTTTCCAACGAAATACAGGGTAAAGTGGTCATGGTGACCGGTGCGGCAGGTTCTATTGGAAGCGAGATATGCAGACAGGTGTTGCAATATCATCCTAAACGTCTTGTTCTACTCGACCAGGCTGAATCCCCAATATATGATTTGCAGTTTGAACTGAAAAACAATGAGCCTTATAAATCTCTCTGTATTCCTATGGAATTTATTGTTGGTAATGTCAAAGATGAGGTTAAGATGACAGAAGTGTTCGAGAAGTTTCATCCACAGGTATTATACCATGCTGCTGCATATAAACATGTACCTCTTATGGAGGATTTTCCGTATGAAGCGGTTTTTGTCAATGTTTTTGGCACAAAAATAGTTGCAGATTTGGCTATTAGATGCGGTGTTGAAAAATTTGTGATGGTTTCAACTGATAAAGCTGTTAATCCTACTAATGTCATGGGTGCCACAAAACGTATAGCTGAGATTTATACTCAAAGCCGTCAGGCAGAAGGCATTAAATTTGTCACTACTCGCTTTGGCAATGTGTTGGGCTCCAATGGCTCTGTTATACCTTTGTTTAAGAAACAGTTGGCAAAAGGTGGTCCTCTTACTGTGACAGATAAAAACATTATTCGTTATTTTATGACGATACCGGAAGCTTGTAGCCTTGTATTGGAAGCTGGTGCAATAGGCGAAGATGATGATATTTTTGTGTTCGACATGGGTGAACCGGTGAAGATTTATGATATGGCAAGCAAAATGATAAAACTTTCAGGTCTTCAAAATGTAGAGATTAAAATTACAGGATTACGTCCCGGTGAGAAACTTTATGAAGAACTTCTCGCTACTAAAGAGAATACTGTTCCAACTCAACATCCAAAAATTATGCGTGCCAAAGTGCGTCAGTATCCTAAAGAAAATGTGGATTCTAAATTGAAAGAACTTTATGAAATGTTGCTTACAAGCGATGATTTTAAAATCGTTGCTAAAATGAAAGATATAGTTCCTGAATTTAAATCAAACAATTCTGTTTTCGCTTCTTTGGATAAATGATTGGTATGAAATCTTTTGTTTTTTTCTTGATTTGTTGTAAATATAAATCTTTATGTGGTGTTTCGATAAACATTGCTATGTTTTAGTTGCATTGTAAATTTGTAAATGAATTAAAAAGTTGTTTTCAATTCGGTGTTTCCCGAATTAATCTTATCTTTGCCGAGATTTAGATGATGATTGTTTTCAAAATGATGTAATGTAAAAATATCTTTGAAAATAAATGTATTGATTTATATTTTGAATTGAATACATTTAATATGATTTGCAATTATTTGATGATGAAATATTTTAAAGATCTCGATGTAATACAGAAAATAGAATTATCGCTTTTGACATTGTTGGTGATAGTGATTCCGTTTTATTGGAGAGTTGCATCATATATGGTGATGTTATTGCTGTTGTTCGGATTTTTAAAAATTGTGTTTATTCAAAAATTTGAATTTAATAAACGACAATTTGAATACACTTTTGCATATCTTGTTTTTGCAGCCACTTGGTTAGTATATCTTATAGGAGTATTTTATTCATCAGATGTTTCTTCTGCTTGGGAACAAATTGGCAAGAAACTGTTTTTTTTGCTTTTGCCTCTTTATTTTTTATTCTCTGATTTGTCTTTTATTACAAAAGACAGATTGCGTTATTTGCTTTATGTGCTGACATTTTCTCTCGTAGTTGTTTTTCTTGTTGATTTTTCCATAGCTTCTTTTAATCATATATTTTATGAAAAGACAATGTATTCCTATGTAGTTGCTAAGGCAAAGATATTTGATTCTCATCATACATATACATCTATGTATATTTGTCTTGCAATAGTGTTTCTTTTTGTAGAGATTTTTACTGTAGAATCTGCAAAGACAAAACTTGTCGATATTATATGTTCTGTTATTCTTGTAATTAGTATTTTTTTCCAGAACTCAAGGGCCGGAATTCTTTGTATGACGCTGTTGTTTATCGCTTTGATAATATGGGTAGTATTTGTGTTGAAAAAAAAGAAAATCGCATTGTGTGTTTTTTTGTCAATCAGCGTGTTTATTGTTGCTTCATGTTTTGTTTTTAAAAACAGCTTTAACAGGTTTGTCGATACGTTTCATAAATTGACAAATGAAAATAAAACAGATACCAGAGTGGTGTTATATCAAATTGCCAAATCTGTCATTGGAACATGTTATGCTTTTGGGACAGGTACAGGAGACAGATTAGATGCTCTTGTCAATGGTTATTATGATTACAAAGATGAATTGTTGAATAAAATAGAACCTGTTAATCCGGATATTGAAAATTTTGATACACTTAAGATTAAGTGTCTTGATAGTATATCTAATATGTTTTCAACATCATCTTTTGACAGTTTAAATGAAGAAGCTATTATTATTGCTGAAGATTACGGTTGTCAGCCTCAAACAGTGGAAGCTAATTTAATAAAATATAAAATTGTTAATTCAGCAATTAAAAATGAAGCAAATTCACATAATCAATATTTTGATACTTTAATTAGTGTAGGCATTATAGGTTTGCTTCTTATGCTTTCTTTTTTTGTGTTGCCTCTTGTTTTGATGATAAAAAGAAAAAAATATGATATAGTGTATCTATCTTTTATGTTCATAATTTTGTTTAATGCTGTTTTTGAGTCTATCTTTGAAAGACAATTGGGCATAATTTTCTTTTTATTGTTTCATTTGTTGTTTTTTCATGTTACATTTTGTCAAAATAATAAGTTATGTTAATCACCAAAGAATTGTTAGATAAAGTGACGGAGCAGGCTAAAGAATCTCCGCGATTAAGAATGAATTACAATCTGCATGAGTCGTTGGATGCCAAGGCTCAAAGACTTTTTAATGCTTTGGAACCCGGTACAGTTCTGCCGATACATAGACATCCTCATACGGATGAGACTTACATATTATTGAGGGGTTCTTTTGAATATAAGTTTTATAATGACAATGGAGATCTTGTCGAGAGTGGTATTATCGACAATAAAAAAGAAGTGTTTGGGATACACGTTCCCAAAAATCAATGGCATACTATTGATGTTCTTGAATCCGGTACGGTAATTTTCGAGGTTAAGGATGGCCCTTATACCCCTTTTGCTCCAGAAGATGTTTTGAATTTGGATAAATAAAAAATATAATGAATCAAATGATAGAGTTATGAAAAAAGTATTTATTGTTGTATTGTTGGGTATTTTGTTTTCTCATGTTGATGCCCAAGAGTTGCTCGTGCCTCTTAATGATGATTATGAAATGTCTTTGCAAAGTGCTGCTTATAATTCTTCATATCGTTTTCATACTGCCATGAAGTCTTGGTCCGAATATCAGTTTAATGGCATTATCGATATTGACAGTCTTAATGAATCACAATATTGGAATGTTGATTTTAATAAGAAATGGAAAAAAATGATTTGGGATTCCTTTATTAATAAAGATTTTATCAGAGTAAAAGGAGATGATTTTTATTTGGCGGTGAATCCGATTATTGATTTTGAAATTGGCAAAGACAATGATAAGTCTATATGGGTAAATACAAGAGGTGCTGAAGTAAAAGGCACAATAGGCAAAAACTTTGCTTTCTATAGTAATGTAAGAGAAAATCAGGCTGTGTTCCCGGATTATATTGATGCTTATTGTGTTGAAAATAAAGTGATTCCCGGACAGGGTTATACTAAACGTTTTAAAGAAACAGGCTTTGATTTTACCAATGCTTCGGCATACATTTCTTTGCGCCCAGTGTATTGGCTTAATGCCACACTCGGCTATGGAAAGAATTTTATTGGTGACGGCTATCGTTCTCTGATACTTTCGGATAATGCTTTCTCTTATCCATATTTAAAACTTACTGCTAATGTCTGGAATATACAATATACATGTCTTTATTCACAAATGACAGATAGATTTACCCTGTTGTCCGACAACACCTATGCCCGTAAGTTTACTATTATTCATTTTTTGGACTATGCCGTGACAAAACGTCTTAATATAGGTGTTTTCGATGCCATGGTATGTAGAGGACAAAATGATGATGGAATACGTAGAGGGTTTGATTTTCAATACATCAATCCTATTATCTTCCTTCGTTCAACGGATTATTACGCCGGAGCTTCTCCTGATAATGCTCTGATGGGTCTTAATATGAGTTTTATTCTTGGAAAACATACTACATTGTATGGTCAGTTTGTCCTCGATGAGATGACAGTGCATGAATTTGTCGCCGGTACAGGTTATTATGCCAATAAACAGGCTTATCAGTTCGGTGTGAAGAGTTACAATTGTTTCGGTGTGAAGAATCTGTTTTTACAGGGGGAATTTAATCTTGTGAGACCATATATGTATTCTCATTATACAGGAGAAGATAATTATGCTCATCATAATCAGCCGCTTGCACATCCTTGGGGCGCAAATCTTTGTGAGTTGGTCCTGAGAGCCCAATATAATTACAAGAGATTTTACCTACAGTATAAAATGAATTATGGACAGTGGGGCGATGATGTAGATACATTGAATTACGGACATAATATTTATTTGGATTACAGAGATTATGCTTGGATAAATGGTGAAGAGGGTAGATATGGACATTATATGCTGACAGGAGAGAAAAATATTCTCGTTATGAATAATTTTGTATTCTCATGGCTTGTCAATCCTTCGTATAACATGAATGTGTTTGCTGAGATTACTCATCGTTATCATTCTGTAGAAAAAGAAAATGTAAATGATTTTATATTTAGCGTGGGTATTAGAACAAGTCTTGACAGAAAATATTACGACTTTTAATTGCTATGTCACATAATTCTTTAGTCGATAAATATCATTTGTACCGTCATGCATGGATCTTTGGCAGTTCTCCTGATAAAGAGACAAAACTGACTGAACAACAATATTCTATAATGCTCGCTAATGGCGGCTTTATGGTGCGAAATACTTATGATTTCGACTGCAATGTGACTACTTCATTTTGGTATGTGATAAAGGATTCTTTTGCCGGATGGAGCGAATTTGGAAAATCTACAAAAAATTGTATTAATCGTGCCAAACGAAAATTGTGTTTTAAAATCGTTGATAAGGAATGTATCTTGAAATATGGTTATGATATAATAGAAGATTCTTATAAACATTATAAGGTTAAAGACAGGAGTTTGACGAAATCCGGTTTTATCTCGTGGATTAAACATTGTAACAGCGAGAATTATGATTTTTGGGGTGTGTTTAATGATGATGATAATCTTGTCGGGTTAAGTGTCAACAGAAAGTATGGAATGTTTTGTGATTTTGATGCTACATACATTTTGCATGATTATAAAACAGCAGAATACAGTGCATTTTACGGTCTTTTTTATGTGATGATAGATTATTATCTTCAACAAAAAGGATTTTCTTGTGTTTCCGACGGCTCCCGTTCTGTTTCCGAACATTCTAATATACAATCTTATCTTATTGATAAATTTAAGTTTAGAAAGGCTTATTGCAGACTTGACGTTTACTATAAATGGTGGTTTGGGATTATAGTAAAGATATTGTATCCTTTTAGAAACGTTATTCCTTTTGTTAATGTTAAGGCTGTTTTAAGATTGGAAGAGTATAACAGGCAACAGAAAAGTATGTTTGAAAGTAAAATTGATTCGTTATGATTGAGAGTTTATTGTTTCCGCTTGTTCCTGAACGTTTTAAGGAAGATGAAAGATATAGGAAAGGTCATATTAATATCATTAATGCTTTGCCGGGAAGAAGGATCATGGGTGTCCATATTCCTGACATGAAAGAGTTGGCAAAACAACTTGCAAAACGGGATGATGCTTTGTTTTTGTTGGAATCTTTCAAATCTGCAGAGAAAAAAGAAAAACTCTATCATGAAGAAATTGTGGTGTGGGGATTGTTGTTGAATTATGTTAAATGTTCGGTTGCTCAAAGATTGACTTTGCTTGAAGATTTTGTGCCTGTTATTGACAATTGGGCCGTATGTGACGTTTTTTGCAGTAGTGCCAAATGGTTTTCCAAGGTACTTAAAAACAAACAGTCCTCTGATTATGTTTTGATGATGAGTTTTTTAAATAATTGTTTTGTGTCGCACCGTGAGTTTGAAGTCAGATTTGCCATAGTGATGTCTATGTGTTATCTTTTGAATGATGATATTCAGATGGTGTTTTCCCGGTTCGATAATATAGATTTGAACAGTATTGTGTCGGAATATGGCGTGCAGAACAGAATAAATGCTCCTTATTATGTAAAAATGGGATTGGCATGGTGTCTTGCCACAGCATTGGCAAAGAATCCTGATGCAACCAGATGTTATATGAACAGGTGTGCTTTGCCTGATGATGTTAAAAAACTTTATGTAAGAAAAGTTAAAGAATCGTTTCGTACAAGAAATGTTAATCCTTATTGATATGATGAGAAAATTGTCTTTGGCGATAAAATGGGTATTTGACAGGATAGTGGCATTGATTGGAATGCTGTTTATTAGTCCTTTCATGTTGGTGATTTTCATCATACATAAAATAAAAATGCCTGATGGGTCTTTCTTTTTTTGGCAGGTACGCATAGGGCAATATGGAAAGCCTTTCAAGATATGTAAGATCAGGACAATGGAGAATATTGGTGAAGAGGTTTATGTTACTACTTCTCTTGACCCTCGTGTTACTCCTTTTGGAAGATGGTTGCGCGATAAGAAAATAGATGCTTTGTCTGAACTTTTCAATGTGTTTGTGGGACAGATGAGTCTTGTTGGTCCTCGTCCCGATGTTCCGGGGTATGCCGATACCCTGCAAGGGGGTGAACGTGTCATTCTCTTGATGAAACCGGGATTGACAGGTCCTGCAAGTCTTAAATATCGTCATGAGGAAGAGTTGCTGTCTCGACAGGAAGACCCTGTCAAGTATAATGATGAAGTAATATATCCCGATAAGGTAAAAATCAATATGGAATATTATCGCAATTGGTCGTTGCTTTTGGACCTCAAAATATTATTTATGACTTTCTTTTCTCATTAAAAACAGAATCTGTTGTTTTTTATAAAATAAAGATTTATGTTTTGAACATTCTGGTAAATGTTTGTATCATTCGATATTTTATGTAAATGGAGAATGATATTTGAGGTGTACAGTTTTTGTTTTTTGATGAAGAACTAAAACCTATAATATGGTTCAGAATCAAAAATTGTCTGTTTCTCATTATTGATTATGGAACGAATTTTGGGAATCTCAAAAACGTTGCTGACGTTTTTTTACAAGATAATGAACAAAGGAATAAAAATAAAGAACGGTCACCTGGCAGCGACCATTCTTTAAATAATAACATGAAACATAAAAAATTAAATTACACTCTTGTAATCTCCGCGCCCCCTTCAGGACTTGAACCTGAGACCCCCTGATTAACAGTCAGATGCTCTAACCAACTGAGCTAAGGAGGCGTTTGAAACACTTTTCTTTTGTGTTTGCGGTTGCAAAGATACATCTTTTTTTATTTTCGACAATGTTTTTTTGATAAATTTTATTTTTTTCTTTTACTGAAATGATAAATATTTGAAAAATAATGTGTTAAATCTCATGACCGCCTTTTTCTTTCTTTCATCTTTTTTAATTTGACTTTCTTTTTCAAGATATTCTAATCGTGTTTCTATATTTTTTTCGTGTTGTTTTAGTCTTTTAGATGACTGATTCAAGCTGTTTTTTGACTTTGTAAACAGAGATTTTAAAAATAATTCCAAAAATTGTTATTTTTGCAATCTCTAACAAAAAATTAAAGATGAAAAAATCGGTTATTGGCATTGGCAATGCTTTGGTAGATATTTTAACCAAAATTAATGATGATAATATTTTGAAAGAATTGAATCTTCCAAAAGGTTCTATGCAACTTGTTGATAGAGAGATGTCAGATAGGATAGGGGACTCTCTTGAAAGTTTTGAAAGTTCAATGGCGCCCGGTGGTTCTTCTGCCAATACTATTCATGGATTGGCAAAGTTGGGTGTTCCAACTGGTTTTATTTGTTATACAGGAAATGATAAGATTGGGTCATTTTTTGAAGACGCCATGATGTCGGTCGGCGTCAAACCTGTTGTATTTCATAGTGATACTCCTTCAGGTACTTCACGTGCTATAGTATCTGCCGATGCAGAACGTACTTTTGCCACATATCTTGGCGCTGCAGTGGAATTGACAGACAGTCATCTCAATTTGGAACAGTTTAAGGGTTGGGATTATTGCTACATAGAAGGTTATCTTATTGCTAATACTTCCTTGTTCGTTAAAGCTGTCAAACTTGCCAAAGAAGCTGGTTGTAAAGTCGTTCTCGACTTGGCAAGTTATAATGTTGTTGAAAGTAATCGTGAGTTGTTATTGCAGATGTTACCTGAGATTGACATTGTTTTTGCCAATGAGGAAGAGGCAAAAAGTCTTACAATGAAGTCTCCGGAAGAATCATTGGAGTTCCTTTCTCAATATGTCGATATTGCAGTCGTTAAAATCGGCAAGAGAGGTTCGTTGATAAAAAGAGGTGATGAGATAGTTCATATTGATTGTCATAAGGTTAGTGTTGTTGATACTACTGGTGCCGGTGACATGTATGCAGCGGGGTTCCTTGCAGGCCTTATTAATGGCATGTCATTGAAAGAATGTGGAAAACTTGGCAATATCTTGGCTGAGAATATTATACAGGTCATAGGTGCTAAAATGGATGACTCCCGTTGGAACAGTATCAAGGCTCAATATCCTCAAATTTAAGAAAAAAGTCGGAAAGTTTAAAATTATTCTGTTTATTTTTAGAAAATATTGGGATTATTGCATTGAAATATGTAATTTTGCACCCAAATTGATAATTTAGAAATACAAATATAAAATCTATGAAGATATTCCAGACAGACGAGATTCGGAACATTGCTCTCATCGGAGCTGCTAAATCCGGAAAAACTACTCTTGCCGAGAACATGGTATTCGAAGGCAAAATCATCAACAGAAAAGGTGCTACCGAGGACAAAAATACAGTGTCTGACTACCGCCCGATTGAAATGGAACGCGGTATTTCGGTACATGCAAGTTTAATGTACACGCTTTTCAATAACAAAAAGATCAATATTTTAGATACACCTGGTTTCAGTGACTTTTCTGGTGATATAGTAGCTTGTTTGTCGGCAGCAGACACAGCAGTATTTACGGTTAATTCTCAGGCAGGTGTTGAGGCAACATCAGAAAATGCATGGCGTCATGCAATTACTACAAACAAACCTGTGGTGTTCTTCATGAATCAACTTGACCATAACAATGCTAACTTTGACGATTCCGTTCATCAGTTGAGAGATTATTTCGGCGATAAAGTCACTCCTATTCAATACCCTGTCAACACAGGTGAGGGATTTAATTCTGTTATCGACCTTATCATGATGAAGATGTTGGTTTTCAAAAATGGTAACGGAGCACCCGAAATTCAAGATATTCCTGCTTCTGAAATGAGCAAGGCAGAAGAACTTCATAACAACCTTATAGAACATGCCGCTGAGGGTGAAGAGTCTCTTATGGAAAAATATTTTGAGGAAGGAACTCTCAGTGAAGAGGATATGGAAAAAGGTATTCGTCTCGGTATCGTTCATCGTGACATTTTCCCGATTATCTGTGGCGCTGCTAAAAACGGAATAGGTGTGACACGTCTTCTTGAATTTATTGTCAATGCTTGTCCTTCTCCGGCAGATACCCCTGCTATGGTCGCTACTAATGGCAAAGAATTTCATAACAGTGTTGATGAACCGGCAGCGATGTTCTTCTTTAAGATTACTAACGAACAGAATCTCGGCGATGTCGCTATGGCCCGTGTTTATGGCGGTACTATTGCTGAATCACAGGACCTTGTCAATCCTCGTACAGGTAACAAGGAACGTATTTCACAACTTCTCGTTTTCAACGGTAAAAACCGTGAAAGAATCGAGAAAGTTTGTGCCGGTGATATAATTTCTACTATTAAGTTGAAAGATGTCCGTACTTGTGACAGTCTTGTTGACCCCAAGATTGCAGATACAGCATTCCCGGCTATAGTATTTCCTACTCCTGTTTTCTCCATTGCTGTTAAAGCAGTTAATTCACAGGAAGATGAGAAACTTGGCGGCATTTTGGCAGACTTCCACAAAACGGATCCTACAATCTTATCAGGCATGTCACGCGAGTTGCGTCAAAATATTCTCCAATGCCAGGGTGAATATCACCTTAATATTTTAAAGTGGTATTTAGACAACGTTCATAAAATTGCTGTCGAATTTACTTCACCTAAGATTCCATATCGTGAGACTATTACTAAAACTGCCAAAGCCGATTATCGTCATAAGAAACAGTCGGGTGGTTCCGGACAGTTTGGTGAAGTTCATCTCATGCTTCAGCCTTATTATGAGGGATATACTGATCCTGCTGAACTTCAGGTGCGTGGAAAAGAAGAATATGACTTGCCATGGGGCGGTAAACTTATCTTCTGTAACTGTATAGTAGGTGGTTCTATCGATGCCCGTTTCATGCCTGCTATTCTTAAAGGTATCAACGAACGTCTCGAAGAAGGTCCTCTTACAGGTTCGTATGCACGTGATATTGTCGTCTATGTTTATGATGGCAAGATGCACCCGGTCGATTCAAACGAAATGGCATTCAAGATTGCCGGTCGTATGGCTTTCAGTGCTGCTTTCAAGAATGCCGGTCCTAAGATTATGGAGCCTATTTATGACCTCGCCGTACGTATGCCTGAAGATATGATGGGTGCTTGTATGACAGACCTTCAGGGTCGTCGCGCCATCATCATGGGAATGGATTCTGACCATCATTATCAAATTATTCGTGCCAAAGTGCCGTTGGCAGAGATGGACAAATATTCGACTTCATTGAGTTCTATCACTTCAGGACGCGGAACCTTTACAATGAAATATGCTGAATATGCACAGGTTCCTACTGATGTTCAGAATAAGTTGCTGAAAGCTTACGAGGAAAGTAAAAAAGATGAAGATTAATAATTTTATTCATATTTGTAAAAGGCACGCTGCAACGTGCCTTTTTTTATGTAATGAAATGACATTCATCAAAAAATGTATTAATATCTTACAATAAAACTTCATGTATTTGTAATGTCTGTTTAAAATATGTGTGTGTTTGTAAATGCAGATGATTTTTAATTATAACAAATATATTGTCAATATTCTAATGTTATGAATAATGTTTTACCAATAGAACAGCATCCTTTACAGCCTTTTCTTCCCCATAATGCCCGTATTCTTATGTTGGGAAGTTTTCCTCCCAAACATGAGAAATGGTGTATGGAGTGGTTTTATCCGAATTGGATTAACGATATGTGGCGTATCATGGGATATGTGTTTTATCGGAATAAAAATCATTTTGTCGTTAAAAATATTGATGGCTCTGTTGAAAAAAGGTTTGATAGAATTTCTATCATGGATTTTTGCCGCGAGAAAGGCATTGCCATTTTTGATACTGCTTGCAAAGTAAGACGTTTAAAAGACAATGCCTCTGACAAATTTCTTGAGGTGGTGGAAAAAACCGATATTGCAGCTCTGATAGAACAGCTGCCGTATTGTACTGCTGTCGTTACCACCGGACAGAAAGCGACAGATGTGGTGGCGGATTCGTATAAATGTAATGAACCTTCAACAGGTTCTTGGTCAGAAGTTTCGATTTGTCAAAGAAAATTGCGTTTTTGGCGCATGCCTTCAACATCTCGGGCTTATTATCTGTCATTGGATAAAAAAGCTGGTTTTTATGAAAAAATGTTTGAATATGAGGGATTAATATAATATTTTTCATAGTGTTGAATAAGATGTTAATGACATTATTGAAATCTGACAATTGAGACATCAGTGTTGCGTCATAAACACTTTTAATGATTTTTCAGATTTTGAATCATGATATTTTGCTGTGAAGAACCTTATTTCCATCGTGTTTTTAATATCAGACCACTGATAGCAGTGATTACCACATAATAAGGATAAATAAATTCCAACGGCAACACCCAAAATATCAGACTTCGTTGATTCATGAAATTTGATATATACCTTAATATGGGAAAGTCGATAAGAAATTTCAGTAAGACAAACATCACGAAGTTGAGCCATAAAAGAGGAGTAATGATTGCCATTATTGACAGGGATACTATTCCGAGATTGAACAAAAATACCGTCAATGCAGTGACAATGATTTTAATATTGGTGTATGCCTTTGTCTTAGAAACCCATCTGCGTCGTTGTTTTAGAAAAAGGCTTATCGTAGGACTTGTTTTTGTCTTTACCACAGCAGCTTTGTCAAGTAAAAAACAAACCGAATTACTGCCGTAATGTCGTAAAAACTGTTCTAAAAGAAACATGTCGTCACCGGAAACAATATTCATGTCATGACGATATTTCTCAACTTCTATTGCGGCTTTGCGTTCGTATGCCATGTTGGCTCCATTGCACATTACCGGCATCTTGATAGATGCCGAGCCGGCTGTGCTTGCAATAAGACTCAGATGTTCAATAACTTGTAACTTTTCGAAAATGTTGTTTGCCGGTGATAGCAAAACAGGTCCCAAAATCATTTTTACATCCTGATGTTTATATCTTGCGACAAAACTTTCAATCCATGTTTCAGGCAGGTCACAGTCGGCATCTGTAACCATTATCAGGTCGTTGCTCGCAGAGTGTAAGGCTTGTGAAATAGCAGCTTTCTTGCCTTGTCCGGTTGCTGTCAATAGTTTGATATTCAGTTTGTTATGTTCTATTATGAAATCTTCTGCCAATTTGTGCGTATTGTCTGTTGAATGGTCATCTATAAGTATTATTTCAAACATGTCTTTACTGTATGTTTGATTTATAAATGATTTCAGCAATGTGATGATGACGTTTTCTTCATTTTTGGCTGCCACAAGTATGGAAACCTTGATGTCATGTATGGAGCATCTTTCGTATGTTTCTTTTAATGTGATAATTCCATAAGTGAAAGCAAAAATGCATATCATGTATAATGCAGCAGTAACCATGATGACAATCAATATGATATGTATCATTTCAATGTTCATGACTTTCTGAAAAATTTAAGTTTGTTTATTAGAAACAGACCTGTTACAGCAGGTATTGCGATATTGATAATCCATAGCATGGTACTTGCGGAAAATGCCATCATGCTGTATGTAGTGCTAATGCCGAGAATTTCAAACCATCTGTCGAAAACCATGATACAGACTGACCCTCTTACTGCTATTTCCATCATGGAGATGAATGGTACCATCATCATGGCAAGATATGTTAATGATACAGGTATCATGATATTGAAATACGAAAGCGGAATGTTAAAAGCCCATGACAATAATACAAATTGTGAACAATACAATATGTACCGTATTATTGACAACGCAAGTATTATTGATAACTCCTTACGGTTGTAGTTTACGAATACATTCATGTATTCTTCTGTCTTGTCTTTGTATTTTTTTGGTACTAAAAATTGTAAATATCTTAATATGTGAATGTTATAAAATATTAGCAACAATAAAACAATTATTGCGACTGTCAGTATTATTGAAATGATTTTGTAGTTTGAAGGTATAAAAAATATCAAAGCAATACAGCCGAATGATATTGTGGCAACTGATTGCGCTATGTTACCTACAAAAGACAGCATGGCGGCTTTGATTCTGTTGCTTTGTTCAAGAGTGAATATTCTTCCGAGAAAATCACCTGTTCTGTTTGGAAAGAACATTCCTGCCGTAATACCGGTGAAAATGGCTTGATATGAACGTTTTATCGAAAGATTCTCTAATGGTTTTATCAAAGTTTTCCATTTAAAAGCTTCCAAAAGTAAATTAAACGGCATTATTGCCAATGAAAATATCATGATAATAATCTCTCTTCTTCCGGTAAAAGATTCAGTAATGGTATCTTTAAGGTCTGCAATATTGGGGTTACAGATGATTTTTTTATATAAAAACCAACAACCCAACAGTACTATGATAATTTTTATCAAAGTTTCTGCAAATTTTATTAATTTTGCTTTATGGATTGTTGAAATCTGCATAGCTTTTAATTTTTTGATTTTTCACTACAAAAATACAAAATATTGAGTACAGAAAAAATAATATTGGGAATCGATCCCGGAACGATGATTATGGGTTATGGTCTTATTTTACAGAAGAATAAGGACCTCGATATGATACGTATGGGTGTGTTAAAACTCAATATGTTTGATAATCAAGCGCTTAAATTAAAAAGGATTTTTGAAAGGGTGTTGGAGATAATAGATGAATATCATCCTGACGAATTAGCCATTGAAGCGCCGTTTTATGGAAAAAATGTGCAGTCTATGCTGAAACTTGGAAGAGCTCAGGGCGTTGCAATGGCGGCGGCTTTATACAGAGGCATTCCCATTTTTGAATATTCGCCAAGAAAGATAAAACAGTCCATAACCGGCAATGGAGCTGCATCTAAAGAACAGGTTTACCTCATGTTGCAAAAAATAGTAAGATTTGCTGAGATTCCTGATTATCTCGATGCCACCGACGCTATCGCAGCAGCTGTGTGTCATAGCTTTCAACATGATTTTGGCGATGTCGATACTCACAAGGTGAAAATTCCAAGAGGTAAGAAGTCATATAACAGTTGGGCTTCTTTTCTCGAAAATAATCCTGATAAAAAATTATGACAAAGTTTTAAACATATTGCCATAATCTTAAATTTTATTGAAAAACACTGTTGTTTTCACATAAGTTTTTGATAGTATTGCCACCACCGGTCCGGTACTTCGTTATGCATTGCCTGGTCATAATCCTGCTTTGAACATGGAATGTAATGATGACGTTGACACATTTCATTGTCTTTGCTCTTGAAAGACAAGTCTATCCACCATTTTTCAGTAAGTTTATGGCATAAAAACACCATTTCTTCCTGCTCTTCTATTTGTACTATATATTTTATAAAATCTTCGCTTTCCGGTGTCGGTATATCGTCAATACGGTTAGAAAAACCTTCTATGAAATACCATATCATTTGCGATATCATTTTGGCAGTCATATTGTTGATATCATAGTTTGGATTATATTCAAAGAAGCCTATAGATGATAATTTGTTGCTTAAACCTGCATATCGTGTCATTTGACAGCCCTCTTCACCGAGAAAACCGTTAGGAGAGCATCTTTTGACACCGGGTGCATCGGAAGCCTTAAAAGCAGATATGTCAATGCTAACAATATCGGCATTTCTTAATAATGGTTCTGTCAACGAAATGTTATTATGAGCATTGCCTAATCGACATGAATCAAAGTATAGTTTCTTTATCAGTGTAATAACATCATCGTCATTGAAATATGTCTGATATCCAATGTTGGTGAAGTTAAACAGATAGTTGGGCTGATGCAATACAATATAACTGAGGTATGATTTGGAATTAAGCGCTTCTTTGTCATGCCCGATGTCGAAACAAGAGTCGATAGCGGTTATATTGACTAATTTACCGGTATTTTCGTATGCCTGATAGAGTGGAAATGTCAAATCTTGACTTCCTCCTAATACTATAGGAATGACATGATTTTTTAGAAGAGTCAAAAACACTTGATTTATTGCATAATAAGTGTCTTCTATGTTAAACCCGGTTTTTATATTTCCTAAATCTATGATTTTGACATTTTTCCAGTGATTATACAATGGATACAGAGCCTGTCTGATTACATCCGGGGCATCTTTGCAGCCGGCATTGTCAACCGAGTTGCGATCTTCATTGATTCCTATGATGGCAATGTCATAATCTTCTATATTTATGTCGTCGTTGTTGTAGAAATCTATACTGTTGCCGATTTGTTTTGCTAAGTATAAAGTGTTGCTGTCTAAAAGATCTTTGTTTACCGGATTGAGAAATATGCTGATATCCATTATTATGCAGAGTTTTAAAAAATCATTCAAAGATATAAAATATCTTGTTATGATAATTGTGTATTCTGTTTTTTTTGAGAAATCTAAATAACTTTTAAGAAATGTAGTTTTACATTTTGGTAAGATGAGGATTATTATGATGATAAATTTTTATTTTTGCATCATGAAGATAATGTTATTGGTGATAGGTAAGACTGATGATGAATATTTGGAAACCGGCATAATGAAATATGTGGGAAGGTTGGAACATTATGTTTCATTCGAGATGAAAGTCATACCTGATTTGAAAAACAGGAAAACACTTACTGTACAGGAACAGAAGAGACAGGAGGGAATAATGATCCTTTCACAACTCACTCCAGGTGATGAAGTCATTCTCCTTGATGAAAAGGGAAAGACTTTTACTTCGCGGGCATTTTCACAATGGGTGGAACGTCTTGCAAATGCTAATTATAAACGTGTTGTATTCGTGATTGGAGGTCCTTACGGCTTCTCGGATGATGTTTACGATAAAGCAAAACATAAAATCAGTTTGTCGGAGATGACCTTCTCTCATCAAATGGTACGCCTCGTTTTTGTGGAACAATTATACAGGGCTTTTACTATAATAAAAGGTGAATCATATCATCATGATTAACAATAGACTGTAAAAATGTAGAAAATATTTCTTTTGCGCTCTTGACAATTTTTTCAAAAAGTCGTAAATTTGCGTAATTGAAATAAAAAAACACGTTTTTAAGATGGACTTAATAGAACTTTTAAAAAAAAGAGAGAATTATGATGATCTCAAGGCTCAGAAGAAATTGAGTCTTTTTTATGTTAAAGCACATGCATCTGGAATAGATTCGTTTATTGATGAGTTCTTCGAATGGCTTATGGTAAATAAAAACCTTAGTTATAAAGATATTTTCAAATATAGTGATCACGAACTTCATGACATATATTTTGACGAATTTAAGAAATAAGTTTTTATATGAAAAAGGTATCGATGTTGATTTTAATGATGAGTCTTGTCGGACTCGTCACGAGTTGTTGCACCAAAACCGATTCTGCCACCGTAGTCGATGAGAAACAAGTTGTAGTCGATAATATGCTGGCTCGTCGAAGCATACGTGCATATAAGGAAACTCCTGTGCCTAAAGAGATTATGGATGTGATATTGAATTGTGGCATTAACGCTCCTAATGGAATGAACAAACAGCCATGGGAGATAAGAGTGGTTAGCAATGAAGAATATCTTAAAGGTATCTCTGATTTGCAGAAAGAAAATATGGACCCGAATAGTCCTCATAATCCTTTCAATGAGCCCGGTTTCCGCAATATCTTTCGTAATGCCCCTACAGTAGTATTCATAGCAACGGATTCTGGTATGTGCTCGCAGGTGGATTGCGGTCTTCTTGCCGGCAATATGGTTAACACCGCCTGGGCATACGGCATTGGTAGCTGCATACAGATGGGACCTATACGTTTCATGAAAACGGATGTGGCTAAACCTTATGTTGATAAACTTGGATTCTCTGACGGATATGAATTGCTTATGGCTATTGGATTCGGCTATCCTGATGAGTCTCCGGATGCCAAACCAAGAGATAATTCTAAAATACAATATCTTTTTGAAGATTGACAATTCGGAATAAGAAAGCGTTATTAAGAAATTTCTATTTATATAGAGAACAAATACCGTTATAATTTTTAGACAATATAATCTTCTGTATAGGCTGTTTCAGATAATGTTACAGCCTATATTTATTTGGATTTGTAGAAGATTTTGTTTTTACAATATTTTTTTCATTATTTAGCTCAATGTTGGAAAAGGATAGAAAAATTCCGGGATGTTTTTGTCAATCTTTATTTTAATAATGTGAATGGTATTTATAAATGACGGTTTTGTATCGTTTCATTGCTTCCCACTTCTTCTTGAAACTATGTTTTTGAATCTCGACAAATAATAGAATTTCAGTACTTACAGTTGTATTTTAACTTTTTTTTTATTTTAAGAATGAAATGTATGAAATGTTGAAAAAAACAGACAAATGTATCCTGAATGTATCCTGAAATCACTTGTATGTATCCTGAATGTATCCTTGCTTGTGGAGAATATGCAGTGTGATTACTGAAAAAAAAGTTTCATGAAAGACTAATAATTCAAATAACAACATGATATTCGGAAGTAATTTGTTAAAATTTTTTTTGGAAGTCTTTTAATACTGATGATTTAATATGAGTATGTTTTATGAGAAGAACAAAAACACACTTAAAATCGAAATAATTAGATATATGTAGCGAATATTGTTTTAATATTTGTATTTTTGCGGAAAATATAGGGTTGTATTGTATATGGACTCAGGTGTTGAATTCAAAAATATTTTTGAACATAAATGATTTCGGCCTTTGTCGATATTGATGATAATTACTTGTTTTTAGAATGAATTATAATCAAAGTGATTCGAAATACTGAAATAATAAAGACTATTGTACTTAATAAACGGTGCAATATATTTTTAATGAACGAAATATTTTAAAACGTTAATTTAGGGAGTATGTCAATATGGAACAGACTGATCGGCATCAGAAATATTGAAGATATAAAAAAGAATTTCAGTAGGAAGGTATCATCTGTGTCGTATGATGCTTCGCATTATGCTATTATTGATTTAGAGATAGGATTTAATGATAAAAAAATACATGATATAGGTGCCATCCGTTATGACGGAGCCGTCTATCATAAGGCATCAAAAGAGAAATTATTTGATTTTCTTGATGATATTGACTTTATCTGTGGACATAATATCATTCATCATGATGCCAAGTATTTGTTCGCTGACAGAAAATGCCGTTGGCTTTTGGTCGATACGCTTTATATGTCGCCTTTGATGTTTCCTGATCGTCCATATCACAGACTTGTAAAAGACGATAAGTTGATCAGCGACGATATTAATAATCCTGTGAATGATTGTGTGAAAGCCAAGGATTTGTTGTTGGATGAGATTGCACGCTGGAATTCTCTTCCGGAAAGAAAACGCAATTTGTTTGCCTCATTATTACAAGGACAGGAGGAATTTGAAGGATTTCTCAGCATGGTTGGTGCTGATTATATCCATGATGGATTGTCTCAAGTTATATTTGAACTTTATAAAGGAAAAATTTGTGAACATGCCGATATGGATTGGATCATAAAACAATATCCATGCGAATTGGCATACGCATTGGCTCTTGTCGATACCACTGATCATCGTTCCATAACTCCCGGATGGGTGTTGCGTAATTATCCTGAAGTTGAGTTTGTGATAAAACTTCTGCGACAAACTCCTTGTCATAAAGATTGTGCTTATTGCAGTACCCGGATGAATGTGTTAAATAACCTGAAGTCATTTTTTGGATACGAGGAGTTTCGTACTTATGAAGGAGAGCCGTTACAGGAAAAAGCTGCTAAAGCTGCCGTGGAAGGCAAATCGTTGATAGCGATATTTCCTACCGGAGGCGGTAAATCGCTTACCTTTCAGTTGCCGGCACTGATGGAGGGTCGTTCTGTGCATGGACTTACAGTGGTAATTTCTCCTTTGCAATCATTGATGAAAGACCAGGTGGATAACCTCGCTGACAGAGGTATTACTGATGCCGTAACCATTAACGGCCTTTTGGATCCTATTACAAGAGCTTTGGCAATTAATAGGGTTATCGAAGGTGAAGTCTCATTGTTGTATATCGCTCCTGAAATGCTCCGCTCTAAGACCATAGAAAGGATTCTGATGACACGTCATGTTGTGAGATTCGTGATAGACGAAGCACACTGTTTTTCTTCATGGGGACATGATTTCAGGGTGGATTATCTGTATATCGGCAAGTTTATTAAGGAATATCAGCAAAAAAAGGGTTGTAGAAAACCCATACCCGTGTCTTGTTTCACAGCAACGGCCAAACAGAAAGTGATACAGGATATCAGGGACTATTTCAAAAATACTTTGAAATTGGATTTAGAGTTGTTTGCTTCTACGGCATCCAGAACCAATCTGCATTATTCTGTCATACATGCTGATACTGATGATGAGAAATATTCTATACTGAGAGGATTGATTGCAGAGTCCGATTGTCCGACTATCGTTTATGTTTCTCGTACCAGACGTACAATAGAACTTGCAGCCAAACTGACTCGTGACGGTTATAAAGCTTTACCTTACAATGGCAAGATGGATTCTGATGAAAAAATTGTCAATCAGGATAGTTTCATGAATGATGATGTGCGCATAATAGTGGCAACTTCGGCTTTTGGTATGGGAGTAGATAAGAAAAATGTCGGTCTCGTGGTGCATTATGATATTTCCGATTCATTGGAGAATTATGTGCAGGAGGCTGGCAGAGCCGGACGCGACCCTCATATCGATGCTCTTTGTTATGTGCTTTATTGTGATAGTGATTTGGACAAACATTTCATACTGTTAAACCAGACAAAACTCAGCATAAGCGAGATACAACAGGTTTGGAAAGCTATAAAAGATCTTACAAAACAACGTAATAGAGTTTGTTGTTCTGCTTTGGAAATAGCTCGTCAGGCAGGTTGGGATGATACCGTATCTGACATTGAGACTCGTGTAAGGACTGCTTTATCTGCTTTGGAACAAAGCGGTTTCATAGAAAGGGGAAACAATATACCTCATGTATATGCCACCGGTATTACGGTAAAGAATATGAATGAAGCCATGAAACGCATTTCGGAATCGGTGCTTTTTGCCGAAGAGGAGATAGAAAATGTTTCAAGGATTATCAAATCACTAATATCTAAAAAATATATTACAAAATCACAGGATTCAGAGGCAGAGTCGAGGATCGACTATTTGGCGGATGTTCTCGGACTTAATAAAAGTGTGGTCATTTCTGTTGTGGAACGTATGCGTCAGGAAGGTATTTTGGCAGATAGCAAGGATATTTCCGCCTATATCATGGATGTCGGCGACTCGGAACGAAAGTCAAGGGCTTTGCTTGAGCGTTTTGCCAAATTGGAGAAATATATACTCAGCCATATCCCTGACGAATCTTTGCGCATCTCTTGTAAACAATTGAATGATAATGTAATAAACGATGGTATCAATACTTCTAAAGAGAAAGATATTCGTACCCTGCTTTATTTTCTTACTATAAAAGGTTATATACGTAAAAAAGAAGATCCGCTCCATAATATGGAAATCACTCTCCGTTCAGATATGAAATCGACTATAAATCGTTTTGAGAGACGATTAGAAATAAGCCGTTTAACCATAAAATGGCTCTTTGGAATGGAGAATACTGCTTCTAATGAGGATAAGGAGAAAAGAATGATACAGTTTTCTATATTGGAACTTCTGAATCATGTCAAGGCTGCATCTCATTCTATTTTCAATGAACCCTATGACTTTCAGATTGAGGATGTGGAAGAAGCTCTTTTGTATCTGTCTAAGATAGGCGCTCTTAAACTTGAAGGTAGATTCCTGGTTCTTTATAATGCCATGGATATACGAAGAATAAAGGATAGTAAGTTGAGATATAAGTTGGAAGACTACAAAATGTTGAATGAGTTTTACAAACAGAAAATCCAACAAGTACATATTGTAGGGGAATATGCCAATCTGATGGTGCGTAATTATAATGCAGCGTTGCAATACGTACAGGATTATTTTCAGATGGACTATAAGAAGTTTATAGCCAAGTATTTCAAAGGTGAAAGGATAAAGGAGATACAACGCAATCTGACACCGGAGAAATACAAACAGTTGTTCGGTCAGTTGTCTGAACGTCAGAAGGAAATTGTTTCCGACAAGGATTCTCGTTGTATTGTTGTAGCTGCCGGTCCAGGTAGCGGAAAGACACGTGTGTTGGTTCACAAGCTCGCATCTATTTTGTTGTTGGAAGATGTCAAACACGAACAACTTTTGATGCTGACATTTTCACGTGCGGCAGCTACGGAATTCAAACAACGTTTGGTGAAATTGATGGGGAATGCAGCATATTATGTTGAAATAAAAACTTTTCACTCATACAGTTTTGATCTTTTAGGTCGTGTAGGCAATCTTGAAGATGTCGATAATGTAGTGGATAGAGCTGCTAAGATGATAGAACAGGGAGAGGTTGAACCTAATAGAATAGGAAAGACGGTTTTGGTAATAGACGAGGCTCAGGATATAAGTGCTGAAGAGTATGCTCTTGTGATGGCGATGATGACTAAAAATGAAGAAATGCGCGTCATTCTTGTCGGAGATGATGACCAGAATATTTATGAATTCCGCGGAGCTGATTCCCAACACATGTATCAAATGCTACGGATTTCGGGAAGCCGTTGTTTTGAGATGACAGAGAATTACCGAAGTGCACGTCATATAGTGAATTTCGCCAATGAGTTTACTAAGACTATCAGTAAAAGAATGAAAAAAACGCCTATTATCTCCATGAGAAGGGAAAAAGGCTATGTCGAAGTGATACGCCACAGGTCATTATATATGTATCAGCCACTTATCGAGAATATGATACGTCATAAGGATAATGGTTCATCCTGCATACTGACTCAAAGAAATGATGAAGCGGTTATTATTGTGGCTCTATTAAGAAAACAAGGCATTAAATGTAAATTGATACAGTCCATGGACGGCTTTCGTTTCTGGAATATGGTAGAAGTGAGGTATTTTCTGAAATATATCGATAAAAGACTCACCACACCTTTGATTCCTGACGAACTATGGGACGCAGCCAAACAAGCTACATCAACTTTATATGGGAAAAGTCAAAACTTGTCGTATCTGAACCGTTGTACGGAACTGTTTGAACAGACTAATAAAACCAAATACATTAGTGACTTTAGGGATTTTGTATTTGAGTCGTCTGTGGAAGATTTCTGTGATATCTCAAATACTGACGTGGTGGTTTCTACTATTCATAAGGCAAAAGGTCTTGAATTTGACGATGTATATATGCTTGTTTCAGATAATCATTCAAAAGATGATGAACTGATGCGTCGTTTTTATGTTGGCATGACACGTGCTAAAAACAGACTGTTTATTCATACCAATAGTAATTGTTTCGATAATTTGAGCGTGGATAATTATTTTGTTGACTCGAAAAAATATTCCATGCCTGAAGAAATTGTATTGCAACTTACCCATAAGGATGTCAATTTGGGATATTTCAAAAATCTTAAACAGGAAGTACTGTCTTTAAGAGGAGGAGATGCCTTGTATTATGAAAACTTTATCTTGTATGAGCCCGGAACAGGAAAAGAGGTGGCCAAATTGTCTTCAAACATGCAGACAACATTGTTGGAATGGAAAGAAAAAGGCTATGAGGTGCGTTCTGCATCTGCTCGTTTTATTGTGGCATGGAAACCTAAAGATGCACCAAAAGATGAACCGGAAACAGCAGTATTGTTGGCAGATTTGGTTCTTTCTTTGTGATATGGAGAATTTATCTTGATATTGATGTAAGAAAACGTTATAAGGATTATTTATTTACAGGTAATCATTCTTGATGTCGTTAATTGAAAACGGTAGTGTTTCAAAAAGTGTGTAATTGAGATTCATATTTAGACTGCAAATATATAATTTGTCAAATAATTGTCAGAGCAGATCGCAAAGGCTTGCCGAAGCGGGCTGCTATGACAATAACTTTTTATTCCTCCCATCTGAATTTCTTATCTTCCATCTTGAACAATGGTATCTGTATTCATAACTTCTTCTCGTCATCGCCACATGTCCCGACAACAATATCGTTGATTCCGGATCAGGTAACGCCCCTCTCATTTTCGTTGTCCTTTTATAATCCCTGTTTAGTCTCTCTATCCAATTGGTCGTGTATATCATACTTCTTATTTTATAATTATATTCCAAATATGTGAAATAATAAACATTCCTCTCATTGTTCATCTTATTACCAAAAACAGGATAATATTCTTTCCATTTCTTACAGAACTCTTTCCATCTTTCCATTCCTGCTGCTTTCGTATCATTTTTATCATCCCAGCTGATACTTCTTCTCTCGCATATTCAAACATTCGGCTCACCTGACTCTTGCTGTAACTCTCTCCATATATTTCTCCGAATAATTCTCCCACCTGCTCCGTCGTTAATCCGGCTCCATATAATTTAAATGCTATCTGCTTGGCTTCTTCCTCCCGGTCTCTAAGTAAACCTAATATTACAGGATAAAAGTTGCCGTTTCGTGTCCGTGGAACTTTCAACTCCAACATCCTGCCTCGTCCATACGTCTTTCGATACCTGTATCCATTACTCATGTCTTTGCTTGTGAGATTATGTCCTTCCCTTTCCGCCTTCATCAGTATCTCAAGACTCATTTTCAATATTTCTTCTATTCCTTTTCTTTCTTTGATTATCTTTTCAATAATTTCGTATCTTTGCTCCTGTGTAAAATTCATGTTTTGTTTTTTTAAAAATTTCTAACTACAAAAATATTAAACTTTGAATTTTACACACTTTTTGGGACAGTATCTTAACAACTTATAAAAAGGCAGGATATCTAATTAAAGAAGTTCTGCTTTTTTGCTTGGAATGTAATTTCTCAAATTGATTGCTAAGTAGCACCTTATTTTAAAAAAATTATAGAATATTCAAAAAAACTTGATTTTTCATTATAAATGTTTTATATTTGCATTAATTTAAACATAAAAATTATGAAAATAATGTCAAAATTCATAAAACTTACTCTTCACAATAAACAAATGCGCTGCCGGTTGTGGAGACGATGACAGATAAGGTAAAGCGCAGAAAACGGCAACCTGATTGAAAAACGGAACATGGATAATAAAAACATATTACATTTGTTAATTTAAATATAATGAAATGAAAAAGAATATTATAGCTTCACTAATAGTTTTTGTAATAATCAACTTGATGGTGTATTTTATACTGGGTTTTAGATTAGACATTATAATTTCATTGGGGGTAGTGATGGTATTGGTAACGATAGGAGATTATATAGGCAAAAGAACCGGCATGCAAAAAAAAGTGGAAGAATTGAATGGTAAAAATAAGCTTATTCTGATGGTTTCTCTTATTGGTGGTGCACTGATTACTATTGTTGCAATTGTTATTTTATGTCAATATTTCTTCAATCAATAGCATCTCTAAATCACAGTTAAATAATTAAAAAACAGAATGATGTAATGTAAACTCATATTGATGACAATTAACAGATTTGAAATCAAATTGTCATGATAAGAATGTAGCATTATGACGTCTTTACAAACAGGGATGCAGATTTGTTATGTTTGAAAAACCACAATATAGCATCCCTACAAATAAAGAAACATGACTTTTTTTTGGATAAATTAAAAAGCATAATTAACTTTGAAGCGAAAAAAATTTAAGCCATATACATTATGAAAAGAATATTTTTATGTATGGCATTGTTATTTATCACAT
Organism: Bacteroidales bacterium Phil6; assembly: GCA_002633315.1. Taxonomy (GTDB): domain Bacteria; phylum Bacteroidota; class Bacteroidia; order Bacteroidales; family F082; genus Limimorpha; species Limimorpha avicola. The sequence goes on along the minus strand of NWBN01000002.1, from coordinate 61,826 downwards.
TATCTTTTGCGACATGCCAGACCTCGGATAAAATAAAATCATACATATCCCGCGCTCAGGAATTATCAGATAAATACGAATGGCTTAGTTTCAATGTGCATTTGGAAACTTATGGAGACAGTGTGTACTTATGGGAAAGAAAATTTGAAGTAATATTGTATTACAACAAGAAAGATCCGATTGTTTTTGCAAATGAAACAACAGAATATGGCGACATTTTTTTTAAGATGACAAAAGACAATATAGAAATTGTAAATGAAGGGAATAACGACATAACAGTTTATAAAAACTTTCATATATTTACAGATTTGTATCATTGTTTTGGAATACAACAAGAACTTTATTCATATTTCAAATATATCGGATATTATATATTACCCATGCAGAACAAACTTAGGACAGAGATATACGTCCCTACTGCACCTCAAGGACAATATGCCAAAGAAAAAATAAGCATTGAAGGACGCTCTTTTACAAATTACAAATCGTCAAATGAGTCTTTAAAAGGTCTTAGGCATGAAAATGTGCATTCTTTTGTCAATGACAGTAGCGGTTTACTTGACAGTGTATATTATACATGTATATATTCCGATGATTCAACATTTTATGAAAGATTCTATAAAATGGACAATTTCGATTTTTCCGACAAGCAGAATTACATAGATTCTATATTCAAACTTGACAGTCAACGATATAAACATTTTAATTACCATTATAATTCCAATCCTAATTATTACTCAAAAAATAAAGAGATAAATACGGAAATACTCGACTATCCTTTGGTGAATATAAATTGTGATACCACGACAATAAAAGAATACGACAGTTGGATTCTCCTTAATTTCTGGAGATTTTCATGCGGTCCATGTCTGAAAAACATGGAAAATTACAAGCATGAGAAGGATTCTTTAGGATATAGAGTATTGGAAAATAATGACATCAGAATTTTGGCAATCAATTACGAATCCAACAATATGGAACAGTTGGGCAAGTTGGCGGAAAAGGACGACTCCAAAGACATCATATATTCTGCCAAAGGAATAAAACAACATATCAACTTGCCATTTCAGGGTTATTATTATCTAATATCTCCGAAAAAAGAGATTGTTTATGAAACAAGTCATTTAGGCGATTACTCCGAGTTGCTGAAGGCGAAAGCCGAATATGAGGAAATGTATTTGAAAAATAAAAAAACAGAATGATGTAATGTAAACTCATATTGATGACAATTAACAGATTTGAAATCAAATTGTCATGATAAGAATGTAGCATTATGACGCCTTTACAAACAGGGATACATATTTGTTATGTTAGAAAAACCACAATATAGTATCCCTACAAATAAAGAAACATGACATTTTATTTTAAACATTATATAACATATTGTTAATCAATCTGATAAAAAATAGAGTAAAAACATGTAAAAAACATGACATTTTTTTGGATAAAAGAAAAAACATATTTAATTTTGAAGCGAAAAAATCTTAAGCCATGAAACAACATCTTGAAACTCATTAAGTAAGTCTCCGTAGTACTTCATGCGGAGACGGTAATAAGCACAAATTGTTAATACTTAATAATAGAAGAATATAGGTTATATGCAACATAAATTTTTTATGGATTATATCTCATAAGAATGGTGAAGTAACAAAAAACACGAAAATAATTGTAAATCACGAATTGTAATTTCTAAAAAACACTTATTATGAAACTTTTAAGATTATTAATAATAACAGTTATCTTAATTACATTAGGTTCATGTAAAAAAGTTAAGTTGGAAAATGTCGAATCGGTATATGGTTCATGGCAGTGGTATAATTCATCCGTAGGAGGCGTTATTGGAATGGTGAATACTTCTCATTATCCGGATGATAATGTGGTTTTTGTTTTTAGTTACGAAGACAAAATCAGCATTATTCATAATGGGGAGGTTATAGTATCAGAAGAAAATTATGATATTTTCAAATCAAAAGACAGCCAGTATGGTGAATACCTCATTGAACTGCCGGAACATGTTCTTGATAAAATAGAAAAATGTGATGAACCCCTTGGCAACTATATTGTTGCTAACGGTTATATCAGCATCAGCAACACTGCAACTATTGGCAATATCACGGAGTGTCTTGTAATTACAGATACTAAAGGTGTTAATATGGGAGCAGAAGGAGGTTCGGATTTTCATCGACAGTCTTATTTTATACCTGTAAACCAATAGGTAGAGACTGCAAGTCTTTATGAAACAGTTGTAGGGCTTGCTATTGGTGATGGGGTGTCTTGAAGAAAGAGAAATTTCCTAAATAGTGCCGTTTCATCGATTTTAAGGTACATATAATTTTTATGGTCTGAAGCAGCTTTTCATCAGTCAGGTTATAATGCAGTTCTGCGAAGCTAAATGCATCCCTGCAGGAATGAAAAGATGGAAAAAATTCTGTAAGAAATGGAAAGAATAATATCCTGATTTTGTTGATAGATGTATGAAATGTTGAAAAAACAGGCAAATGTATCCTAAATGTATCCTTATTTAATACACAAATGATATTTTATCATGATAACACAAAGTGTTAGATTGAAATCTGGAAATAAAAAAACAGCGTGTAACTTACAGAGCCACACGCTGTTATCTATAATAATTTTTAAACTTACTTGACTTCCTCAAAGTCAACATCTGTTACATCGTCGTCACTGTTACCGCTTTGACCGCTGTTAGGGTTCTGGTAACTGCCCTGAGGACCGCTTTGTGCGCCGCCCTGAGGACCGCCGGCGTTCTTGTACATCTCTTCGCTTGCCTTTTGCCATATAGCGTTCATCTCAGCCATTGCAGCATCAACACCTGCTATATCCTGCGCCTGATGTGCAGTCTTGAGCTTGCCCAAAATATTTTCTATCTCGGCTTTCTTGTCGGCAGGCAGTTTGTCGCCATATTCCTTCATCTGTTTTTCCGTTTGGAATATCATGGCGTCGGCAGCATTCAGTTTATCTATTTTCTCACGTTCTTTCTTGTCAGCTTCGGCATTGGCTTCCGCTTCGGCTTTCATTCTCTTGATTTCCTCTTCACTCAAGCCTGAAGAAGCCTCGATACGTATGCTTTGTGATTTTCCTGTAGCCTTGTCTTTTGCCGATACGTTCAAGATACCGTTGGAGTCAATGTCGAAAGTAACCTCTATCTGAGGCACTCCACGTGGCGCCGGAGGTATGCTGTCGAGGTGGAATCTTCCTATGGTCTTATTTTGATTTGCCATAGGTCTTTCACCTTGCAACACATGTATCTCAACAGAAGGTTGGTTATCCACAGCTGTAGAGAACACCTCTGATTTCTTGGTCGGGATAGTGGTATTGGCCTCTATCAGTTTTGTCATCACGCCGCCTAATGTCTCTATACCGAGTGACAACGGGGTGACATCAAGCAACAGCACGTCTTTGACTTCACCAGTCAACACGCCACCTTGTATTGAAGCACCAATAGCCACCACCTCGTCCGGGTTGACACCTTTTGAAGGTTCTTTGCCAAAGAAGTCTCTGACTATGTTTTGAATAGCAGGGATACGTGTAGAACCGCCCACCAGGATGACATCGTCAATGTCGCTTGTGCTCATTCCGGCATCTTGCAATGCTTTACGGCAAGGCTCTATGGTAGCACGGATAAGGTCGTCGCACAACTGCTCGAACTTAGCACGTGACAACTTACGTACAAGGTGTTTAGGACCTGTTGCGGTAGCTGTGATGTACGGCAGGTTGATCTCAGTTTCGGTCGATGAAGACAATTCTATCTTGGCTTTCTCTGCAGCTTCTTTCAGACGTTGCAATGACATGGGGTCTTTGCGGAGGTCTAAACCTTCTTCTTTCATAAATTCTTCTGCCAGCCAGTTGATAATCTTCTCATCGAAGTCGTCACCACCGAGGTGAGTATTACCGTTGGTGGACTTCACTTCGAATACTCCGTCTCCCAATTCAAGGATAGAGATATCGAATGTTCCGCCTCCGAGGTCATAAACAGCTACTTTGACATCGTTTTTCTTCTTGTCGAGACCGTAAGCCAAAGCTGCTGCAGTAGGTTCGTTTATGATACGACGGACTTTAAGACCAGCTATCTCACCGGCTTCTTTAGTAGCCTGACGTTGTGAGTCGCTGAAATAAGCCGGCACTGTGATGACAGCTTCCGATACTGTCTGTCCCAAGTAATCTTCGGCTGTCTTCTTCATTTTTTGAAGTATCATTGCCGAAATTTCCTGTGGTGTATATGTCTTTCCATCTATGTCTATACGCGGAGTGTTGTTGGGTCCTTTTATTACTTTATAAGGTACTCTTCCAATCTCGCTTTGGACCTTGTCGTAAGTCTCGCCCATAAAACGTTTGATGGAATATATTGTTCTTAACGGGTTGGTGATAGCCTGACGTTTGGCAGGTTCACCCACTTTACGTTCACCATTGTCTGTGAATGCCACTACTGATGGTGTGGTACGGTGTCCTTCACTGTTCGGAATGACAACCGGTTCATTGCCTTCCATCACGGCAACACATGAATTTGTTGTTCCTAAGTCTATACCGATAATTTTTGACATGTTTTTGTCTCCTATTTATTATTTGTTGTTCTTTTTTGTCATCATTTTGTCAATCTTTGTGCCAAAATGAAATTCTTGGCAAATATTTGGTCAATAAAATCAAAAAGAACCACTATTTTGGTGATTCTTAATGACTTATATCATATTAAACGTTGTCTTTATTACTGACAAACTGCTTGTTTTTTACTGACAAACTTTAAAAAACAATGACAAAACGACAGAAAAACATGTCTTTATCATGGTTCATAAACAAATCCCCATTCAGGATAATTATCTGCAAGATTCCTTCTTGTCAAAGGATTAATGGTAAAATTCTTTGAAAGAATGAAACGAGACGACATAAGACCTATGCCGTTTTCTATGTTGGAATATTCAGGTGTATCCTGTATTGCACTACTGCTGTTGTTTGCTAACATGTAATCGTATAATTCTTCGCCAACGGCAGTAATGACAACTTCAAAACTGCCAAAATAACGTTTTACGCCTTGAGGACTGTTGTTGATAATATTTACATCTGAGTTGAGTTGATTATAAAAATCTGAAGGTATATGAGTGGTATGCAGATATATATCTGTGATTAATTCTTGGTATGTTCCGTTTCCCATGTTCCATGTCATGGAATAATCCAAGGTATCGGTACTACCAGGATTCACCTGTTTATAATGAAAATAACCTATTACCTCATAATAAGTTGCGTATGTGGCATTATTGATATCATTATATCTCCAACGTATCTGATTGGATTGATTGGATACGTTAGATTCGAATGATATGGTATTATTGATATATGAAGCAAAAACAAATTCACTTATTATTTTTACTTCTGAAGAAATAATGCTACCATCTCTTTTCTTTATAATCAATTGATATGTATCTCCATCCTGTAATTTATGTGTCGTATAGTAATAAAGTTGTTGACAGTCGCTGTAAAATGGAGTATTAGGGTCGTATGGTTTATAAACGGAAACAGTGTCGAGTATTATGGTGTCGTTATGACGTTTATTAACCAAACGTACATCAAGTTTATAATCGTAATTGCTAAGGTCGTAATTGAGAGCATTTTCATTGGCATTGCCGGTGAATGATTTGGTTATTTTGACATAGTTGGTATCCAAACTCGGGTTCAGCATGGCATAAACTATGGTATATTCTTCACCATCAGCGAATAAATCGACATCTGTACTGCAAGATTGAAAAATCAAGGCAGTCACAAAAAATAAAAATATGATATGTAACCTCTTCATCTTTACGTTCAATTATGAATATCAAAACGTGCAAAGATACATCATTATTATGATTCTTGGTACAAAAAAAGTGACATTGAATGAATTTTTTATATTTTTGTGGCGTAATTAAATAAACTGAAGATGTATTTATCGCATAATGTATCGCTTATTACAACCCATGTGCTTCAGGAGATGAAGAACAAGGGAGAGAAGATAGCTGTTCTTACTGCCTATGATTATTCTATGGCCAAGATACTCGATGAGTCCAATATTGATGTTATTTTGGTCGGTGACAGTGCTTCCAATGTCATGGCCGGGTATAAGACTACTTTACCCATCACTCTTAACGAGATGATATATCATGCTTCATCGGTGGTACGAGCAGTGTCTCGTGCCTTTGTCGTTGTTGACTTGCCTTTCGGTACTTATCAGGGCAATTCCAAAGAAGCATTGAATTCTGCAATACGTATCATGAAAGAATCCGGCGCCAATGCGGTTAAGATGGAAGGAGGTCGCGAAATCATAGAGTCGGTGGAACGTATTGTAAGCGCAGGCATACCTGTGATGGGGCATCTTGGACTTACTCCTCAAAGTATCAACAAGTTCGGTACTTACGTGGTACGAGCCAAAGATGTTGACGAGGCTCAAAAACTGCGTGAAGACGCCTTGTTATTACAGGAAAAAGGTTGTTTCAGCATAGTGTTTGAAAAGATTCCGGCACAACTTGCATCGGAGGTGACGGCATCATTGAAGATACCAACCATTGGCATAGGCGCAGGCTCCGGTTGCGACGGACAAGTGTTGGTGCTTCACGATATGTTGGGAATAAATACCGATTTCACTCCTCGTTTTTTGCGTAGATATAATAATCTATACAATATCATCAAGGATTCCGTACATTCCTACATAAGAGATGTTAAGGATGTTACTTTCCCAAATGAAAAGGAACAATATTAATTTACGGATTTGTCATGGATATCAAAGACCGTATTTTGTATGAAGACAATCATCTGCTGATTGTAAATAAGTTATCGTCGGAGATAGTACAAGGGGACAAAACAGGCGATATATGTCTTCTTGATAAGGTAAAAGCTTATATCAAAGAGAAATATCACAAACCAGGAGAGGTATTTGCCGGTTTGGTACATAGAGTGGACCGTCCGGTCAGCGGTGTTGTGGTATTCGCCCGTACAAGTAAGGCTCTTGGCAGAATGACGGAGAAAGTGAAGAACAGAGATTTTCATAAGACTTATTATGCGTTGGTGAAAAATTGTCCGCCCAAAGCAGAAGATGAACTGTCGGATTATATGATAAAAAACGAACAGCAAAACAAATCTTATATAGTAAAGCCGGGCACCAAAGGGGCTAAGTTGGCACAACTGCGTTATCGTGTGGTGGCTGATTGTGATAATTATTATCTGTTGGAAATAGACCTCATGACCGGTCGGCATCATCAGATAAGGGTGCAACTTGCTCATATCGGATGTCCTATAAAAGGAGACCTGAAATATGGGTTTCCACGTTCCAATCCGGATGGGTCTATAGGTCTTCATGCTTATAAAGTTGTATTTGAGCACCCTACATTGAAAACAGAGTTGTGCGTCAAGGCTCCATTACCTGATGTCATGCCATGGAAAGCTTTTGATATAGAATGACAAAAGAGCTTTTTTTATGATATCACAATAAATTAAATAAAAAATCGTATCTTTGTAAGATAATTAATAGGTGAACAATGTATGTATGCACTGTTTAAGAAAGAAATCAGCAATTTTTTAGGCTCCTTGATAGGAATAATGGTTGTTGTTGTGTTTTTACTCATAACCGGTTTGTTTTTATGGGTGTTCCAAAGTGATTTTAATGTTATGACGTTTGGCTATGCCAATCTCGACAGTTTGTTTATACTTGCCCCATGGGTGTTTCTGTTTTTGGTACCTGCCGTTACAATGCGCAGTTTTGCGGAGGAACGACGTACCGGTACCATAGAAATGCTTCTTACCAAGCCGTTGTCGGACTGGCAGATAGTAACAGGTAAATATTTTGCGGGTGTGGTTCTCGTGATAATGGCTCTTTTACCGACATTGATATATTATATATCTGTATATCAATTAAGTCTGCCTGTTGGTAATGTCGATAACGGTGGTTTTTGGGGATCTTATATTGGATTGTTTTTCTTAAGTGCCACTTTTGTATCGATAGGATTGTTCTGCAGTTCTGTGACAAACAATCAAATACTTGCTTTTATCTTGTCTGTGTTTTTATGCGGATTCCTTTATCTCGGTTTTGATTTGATTTATTCCATGGCTCTTTTCGGCAAGGTTGACCTTTTCATTCAGCAACTTGGAATGGCAAATCACTACAGTTCTATGAGCAGGGGCGTCATCGATACTCGTGACCTTATATATTTTCTCAGTGTCATTGTGTTGTTTTTGAGTTTGACAAAACTTACTTTGTCAATACGTAAATGGTAGGAGGGGAATATGGACAGTAAAAGAAAAAATGTCAAAAGAAATGATATAATATCAATATTGGTATTATTAGTGTTGATAATAGTAGTCAATGTCATAAGTTCTGTGGTTTATACTCGTTTTGACCTTACAAGCGAGAAACGTTATACCTTGTCGGAGACTTCAAAAGACATATTGCGCAATCTCGATGATTATGTGTATTTCCGTGTGTATTTGGAAGGAGACTTTCCTGCCGGATTTAAAAAACTGCGTAAGGAGACAAAAGAGATGCTCGATGAGTTCAGGGCTTATAGCAAATTCATAGATTATGAATTTATCAACCCGTCGGAAAGCAATGATGCCGCAGAACGTAGCGAGACTTACAAGTTGTTATATCAAAGTGGTTTGAATCCTACAGAATTGTCTATACAAACCAAAGATGGTTCACAACAAATTGTTATTTGGCCTTGTGTTCTGTTAAGTTATCGTGAGAAAGAAATGCCTATTGATTTACTTGATACCCAACTTGGGAAGTCTTCGGAAGCAGTACTTAACAATTCTATTCAAAATTTAGAATACAAGTTCATCAGCGCAATAAAAGATATTTCAACACAGAACAAACCTTCAATAGCATTTATTGAAGGTCACGGAGAGCTCAACGAAGACGAGGTTTTTGACATTACAAGAACCTTGTCGAAAAAGTATTCGGTAAAACGTGTCACCATTGATGAACAGATAAGTGCTTTGACCCGTCGTACCAAGAAAGCTGATAGCACTACCGTGGTAGAACCTATCTATGATGCTATTGTTATAGCAAAACCTGCCCGGCCTTTTTCGGAGAAAGACAAATTTATCATAGACCAATATGTGATGTATGGCGGTAAAGTGTTATGGCTCATCGATCCTATCTCTGCTACCATGGACAGTTTGATGAACTCGGAATCTACAATGGGTACTGTCCTTGACCTCAATCTCGATGACCAGTTGTTTAAATATGGCGTCAAGTTAAATAAAAATTTGCTTTTGGACTATAATTGTGCTGCCATAGCTTTAAGAACAGGACAGATGGGTGGACAGGCACAGATAGAATACTACAGATGGTATTATTTCCCTCTCCTCAACGCAGCATCAAAGAATCCTATCGTTAACAATATAAATTTGCTAAAAGCTGATTTTATAAGTTCTATGGAAGCCACTACATCGAGTCCAGGCATTCAGAAAATACCACTGTTAAGGACATCGGATTATACAAAAATATCTGGAGCACCTGTGTTTATCACTCTGAGTATTTTAAAACAACCGGCAGACCAAAGGATGTTTTCTCAAAAAGGTCAGATGGTGGCTTATCTTCTCAAGGGACGTTTTGAGTCGTTATATGCAAACAGAATGGCATCAGCCATAGTCGAATCCGAAGAGATAGGTTTTAAAGAAGAAAGCGAGCCAACAAGTATGATTGTAGTAGCTGATGGCGATATCATTCGCAATCAGTTTCATATTCCACAAGGGTATCCACTTCCATTGGGATTCGATCAATATACACAAGTGACATACGGTAATAAAGACTTTATTGAGAATGCCATTAGTTATCTTGTTGACGGCGAAGGACTTATCAGCATACGTTCTCGAGAACTGAAAATACGTCTGCTCGATATGAACAAAGTCAATAATAATGCGATGTTATGGCAGATACTAAATGTTGTTGTGCCGAGTGTCATTGTGATAATTTTCGGACTTGTTTTTGCTTTTGTGAGAAAAAGGAAATATACAAAATAACTAAAATTGTTAAAATGAAGAAAAAGAACACTTTATCTATTGTAGTTGCTATAGTTTTAATTGTAGTTGCCGGTATTTTGGTATGGAATAAGAGTTATCTTACCACATTGCGCGGCGATGCTGCCGATTTCGTGGTAATGGATACTGCTTCGGTGACAAAGATGTTTTTCGCCGATAAAAGCGGTCATCAGGTTTTGTTGGAGAGACATCCGGAATATTGGACTGTAAATAATGAGTTTCCTGCCCAACAACGCCAGATAAATGAGATATTATATACCATCAACAGATTGAGAATCAGAATGCCTGTGGCACTGTCCAACAGTGACAACGTAATAACCAGAATGGCTGGTACTAACACCAAGGTAGAGATATATCAGATAGTCCCGCGAATCAATTTCTTTAACAAGGTAAAGTTATTTCCTCATGAGAAATGTACAAAGACATTTTATATAGGGGATGTTACACAGGACAATAACGGCACTTATGTTCTCAAAGAAGGAGCCGACAAAGCTTACATAGTCCATCTACACGGTTTTAGAGGTATTATCAGTGCTCGCTTTTCTGCAAATCCTCAAGATTGGAAGACTCATCAGATATTTAATCATAAAATTAATGACATAGCATCACTTAAGTTGGAATTCAACAAAAGACCGGAAAAAAGTTTTATTCTTGAAGAAAACGACCGTTATCAATACACAATGAAAAGTCTTGCTGATGGTTCCAATATAGAATACGATACACTTAAAGTTTTGAATTTGTTGACTTCGTTCAATGATGTACGTTTTGAATCATTTCTTAGCGATGTTGCACCGGAACGTCGTGATTCCATCATCAAGTCGCCATATCAAGAACGACTTACTTTGAAAACGAAAGACGGCAAAGAGATATCAGTACAGACTTATACCATGAAAATCAATGCCGAAATTTTTGGTCTTATAGAAGAAGATTGGGATGAAGATCCGGACCATAAATATGCTTTGATAATTCCTGACAATGAATTTGTCATGATACAGGATTTCGTTTTCGGTAAATTGCTGAAACCTGCAGAATATTACAAACGAGGTTATGTGGAACCTGTAAAAGAGATTTATTATGAAGAACTTGAAAGTCTTCCATCAATGGAATTGCCGCAATTTTAATAATAAACTTTCATAATATTTGCAAAAGATGTGTCAAAATCATGGCACATCTTTTTATTTTTATAATTTAAAATAGAAAATCATCTTGCAAAAATTTTATATTGTTTATTATCAAAATATAATTAATAACTTTGTTTTTGGAGTACAAAAACTAAATTAACATGTCAAAAAGGAACAATTATCAAATATTCATCATATATATGTTAAAAACCATTGTTTTAAATATTAATAAAAATTATGATAGTGTAATGAAAAATTAACTTTGAATTTATTGATTTATTTGTAATTTTGCGATAATTAAACAAAAAAACAATGCCCCTATGATGCGTATTAAGAAAAACATTATTATTTTTGCAATGTTTAAAGGACGCCGAATGTTGCGTCCTTATGGGTAAAATATGTGTTTGCTTGGTCCTTACAAGGAAACCTGACAAATTTTCATTTGCACAAGGACGAGACTTACGCAATTCACTTGTTTTGAATGATTGTATTAATCATAAATTCGAGTGTGGGGCATTGTCTGTTTGTGCAGGGTTTTGTCAGGACCTCTTGTAGATAGGCAAATAGCTCCACACTTTTTGTACGCAAAAAATCCAAAAGACATAAAAAAACATGCAATACCCCGGCAAGACATATAAAATATTTTTATCTTTGCGGTTGAAAAGAAGATCGTGATTTAATAATAGCCTGCCTAAGAACGAAAATGTGGTAGTTTTCTTAAACAGAGTCAGGTGATATGTCTTCATTTGAAATGGTTCTCGTAATCATAAATTCAAGTGTGGGGTATTGCTTACCTGTTTAATGGTCGCCACAACCATCGTTCTTGTAAACAATTCTCCCACACATTTTTATGAAAGAAACAACGACAATGTAATTTTGTTGGTCAAAAAATAGTGATGTTACATACTTTTTGTTTTTAAAACCAAAATAGCCATAATAAGCTATTGTAATGTTGAAATTCACTATATTATGGTATTTCCTGCAGTTGAGTCAAATTATAATTTTGCAAAAATTTTAATTATTTGTCATGAGAAATACCATTACCACAAAAAGAATAGTAATAAACCCGATTTTCATAGTTGGTAATTATCCTAAATGTAAAGTTAAATTATTGTTAATGATATTAATAATATTATTAGTCAATACGGTTTTTGCACAAAACAGCCTGACGGATGCCAATATTGTGGGACATGTTGTAGATGCAATAAGCGGTGAGCATCTTCCATACGCCACTGTACAAATCAAAGGTACTACTGTCGGAGTAGTCACTGATGAAACGGGACATTATAGACTTATTAATATAGAGGAAGGCAAACATGTAATAAAAGCCGGTTATATTGGATACAAAGATATGGAGATAGAGGTAGAAATTGCTGAAAACGAGACTAAGATTGTAAATTTCTCATTGAAAAAAGATTATTTTGGTTTGGAGGAGGTTGTTGTAACAGCGACACGAACCGAGCAGAAGCGTGCAGAGGTACCAGTAATTGTAAATACCTTGACACCCAAATTGTTTGAGACCACACAGTCTGTCACATTAAGTGAAGGGTTAAATTATACGCCCGGGTTAAGACTTGAAAACAACTGTCAAAACTGCGGATTTTCTCAGGTAAGGATGAATGGTTTGGATGGTCCTTATTCTCAGATACTTATCAACAGTCGTCCTGTTTTCAGCAATTTGGCAGGAGTTTATGGATTAGAACTTATTCCTGCAAACATGATAGAGAGAGTGGAAGTCGTAAGAGGAGGAGGTTCGGCACTTTATGGTGGCAATGCAATAGCAGGTACAGTCAACATCTTGCTTAAAGATCCTAAAACCAATACGTTTGAAGGAGGATCGTCCTTATCTATGATAGGAACAGGATATTCCGGAAGTGCTTTGGATTATTCCATAAATTTCAACACTTCATTGGTATCGTACAGTTTTCAATCAGGGCTTTCGCTTTATGGTTTTACTCGTGACAGACAGATGTTTGATGCTAATGGCGACGGATATTCGGAGATTGCTCCACTTAAGAATCTGACTTTCGGCGGACGTGCATATCATCGTTTCAGTCATAGAGATAAGTTGGCTATAGATTTTTTTGTCATCAATGAAAATCGCAACGGTGGCAACAAACAGGATTATCCATTGCATGAGAGAGATATTGCTGAGAGCGTTTCGCATGACCTTAAAGTTGCAGGAATAACATACGACAGGTTTATTCGTTCCAATGACATGTTGTCATTTTATGTTTCAGGACAATTTCTCGACAGAGATTCATATTATGGAGCCGGTAAATCATTGAAAGATTATGGAAATACGATAGACAATACTGTTAATGCCGGGATACAGTATTACATGTCGTTGTTTGACATTTCTTCGCTCACGGTAGGAGTGGACAACACTTGCAGTTTTCTTATCGACAAAAAACTCGGTTATCCTGACTTGGAAAATTATGAAATAAATTCAGAGGATAGTACTTTGATAATCAACCATACAGAAAACTCAATAGTATCGAATCAGGCTTTAATAACGACAGGGGCATTTGCACAATATGAGGTAAATCTCAATAAATTCAAGATAGCTGGCGGATTAAGGTACGACCATTACGAAGTGAAAGATTTTACTAAAGAAGGTAATGGCAGCAAAACCGGGGATGTGTTAAGTCCAAGATTGAGTATAATGTATGATATGTTACGTTGTTTACAATTAAGAGCAAGTTATTCACAGGGTTACAGAGCACCGCAGATATTCGATGAAGATTTGCATATAGAAACATCAGGGTCACGTAAAGTCATACATGTCAACTCTCCGGATCTAAAGCAGGAAACAAGTCACAGTTTCATGTTATCAGGAGATTTGAACATTCATATTGGTAAAGTCAATACAGGAATACTTGTTGAGGCATTTCACACTACACTTAGGGATGCTTTTTCCAATGAATACAGTGAACCGGATGAAAATGGCACTGTTATTTATACCAGAATCAATTCCAAAGGAAATGCTGTAGTAAAAGGCGTTAATTTGGAAATCAAGATGAATCCTTTGAATAACATGACATTTATTTCAGGTTTTACTGCACAATCGAGCAAATACGGTAAGCCGCAAGATGAGTTCAATGAAAGACGTTTTTTCAGAACACCTGACAATTATGGATATTTCACTTTTGATTGGGATGTTGCTAAATATCTGTGTGTTTCATTAACAGGTAATTATATTGGCAAGATGATAGTTCCGTATTATGGGACGGAGAATCCGGATGGGGAGTTGAGAATTTCTGATCCTTTCTTTGATGCCGGTGCCAAAGTCAGTTATAATTTTATAATTAATGACATTAATATTGAAACAGCGCTGGGAATCAGAAATATTTTCAATTCCTATCAAAAAGATTTTGATGTAAGCGAATTCAGAGATCCGGCATATATCTACGGTCCTTCTTTGCCGAGGACCGTTACATTAAGTATAAGATTCGGTTTATATTAATTGAATAAAAACAATTTTCAATGTCATGACAAGTTTTGTATTACGATGGCAAGATTGCTTGCAAAAAGTTTCACGGCAATGGCCAACAATATGACACCGAAGAATTTACGGATGATGAATATTATTTCTTTACCTAATATTTTTTCTATTTTATTGATAGAAGACAATACTACGAAAGCGAAAATAATGTTTATCAATAGACCTATCATAATGTTTATAACAGCATATTCTGCACGGAGTGACAACAATGCGGTCAAAGCGCCCGGACCGGCGATAAGCGGGAATGCTATGGGGACGATGGAGACACCTGAGCCGGCATTTTCCGTTTTTATTATTTCTACTCCCAATATCATTTCCAAAGCTAATATGAATATCACGAAGGCTCCGGCTACAGCAAAAGATTCCACATCAACATTGAAAAGTCTTAACAACCCGTTGCCGGCAAAGAAAAATGCTATGAACAAGGCCAAAGAAACAAGACAAGCCTGTCCTGCTTTAATTTTCTTGTTCTGTTTCTGAAAGTTAAGAAATATCGGTATTGATCCGGTGATGTCTATGATGGCGAACAATACCACAAAAGCACTGACAATCTCTACAAAATTGATTTGTTGTAACATATAACTTATTATTTTGACGTTTTAATGTTTGAGTCGTTATGAAAATGCTATAAAGAATGTGTTTTGTGATGCAAAATTATACAATAAAGTGTAACAGAAGAGAATAAAGATAAAAAAAGTCAGCAAATAACGCCACTTCCCAAAACTACCGATTCTTTTTCATGATAGATAGTCCCGAATTGTCCGGCTGCCACACCGGATATTTTAATGTCAGAGATTATGGTGATGATATTGTTATTGATTTTCAAGACACCTGTGTTAAACTCCGGTTGATGTCTTATTTTGAAACGTATTTTTTGTCCGTCGATAAAGACAATGGAAGGATTCATTGTCATGACGTCAGTCAATTGAATGATGTCAGTATATTGAGCTGCCGGGTCATAACCCTGAGAAACATATATTATATTGTTGTCAGTATCTTTTTTCACCACGAACCATGGACCGCCTCCTAATCCGAGTCCACGGCGCTGTCCTATTGTATGGAACCAGAAACCCTTATGATGACCGAGCAGTTTGCCACTTTCTAACTCAATGATGTCGCCTTCTTTCTCACCTACATATTCTCTGATATAGTCGTTATAGTTGATTTTTCCGAGGAAACATAATCCCTGACTGTCGTGACGTTCTGCGCTTGGCAATTTCATCTCGGCTGCCATTTTGCGCACTTCTGATTTCAAATATTTTCCTATTGGAAACATAGCCTTACAAAGTTGGGGATAAGTCAATCGTGAGAGAAAATCGGTTTGGTCTTTCAAGGTGTCTGTTGCAGTACCGAGCCAAGACACTCCGTTTTCGTCTTCCCATGAGCAAGCATAATGTCCTGTAGCGATACGGTCGAATTGAAAGCCCATCTTGTCGTTAAAAGCACCGAATTTTATCATTCTGTTACACATGACATCCGGATTGGGAGTCAAGCCTTTTTTAACTGATTCCATGGTATATCGCGCCACATTGTCGAAATACTCTTTTTGTAAATCGACGACGTCGAATGAACAGCCATATTTCTTTGCAATAAAGGTTGTTATCTCCATATCTTCTTCTGAAGGGCAGTCGGTAATGTCTTCTCGACCTTCAATACCTATTTTGATATAGAAAATATAAGGGTTATAACCCTGTTCTTTAAGAAGAGGCACTATCACGGAGCTATCCACGCCGCCTGATACTAATGCTGCTATCTCCATAGAAAGGCGATCTTAGTGTTCATTGCTAAAATATATTGTTTTTACAACGAAGGAATAGACGTCGTCGAGTTCCTTTTCGGCAGTGTCGAAGATGGCTCCATTGCGTTTTCCTTTATAAGCCGACCATACACGATCACCGTATGAGAAATGCCACCATTCTCCCGGGAAATTGGTAAATCCTTCTTTTGCCATCAGTTTAATCAGCAATTTACGATTATCAAGTTGTTCTTTTTTAATGTTTTTGCTGAAAGTTTTTGTTAAACTGTTGCGTTCATGATAAGATGTACCGAAATCCAAATCTTCGCCATTACTTGTACATAAGGTAACGTCAACAGCAGCACCGGTCTCATGCCCTCCCATAGTATGTTTAGGGTCGTTGGTTTTATATTGAGCCATGTTGATAATCTCAGCTGTGCCGAGGTTGGGATTTTCTTTTCTTATCTCATTTACTGTTTCTTTCCACAATTTATTTTGTTTTTCTTTAGACCGGAAAGTGCTGTAAACTTTCAAAGAGAGACCGTCGGGCAAATTATCAGCTACAGAAAATAATCTTTTGGCAACACTTTTCCGTAAGAGATAAGGTTTTTCCATAGTCTCGTCATTATAAATGATTCTTGGGTGAGGGATAAGCTCTACCAAAGGAGTATAGTCCTCATTGACATGTACTCTACTAATTTGTTTACGAGATATAAAAGGTCTAAATCCTATTTTATAAATAAAATAACTGAAATAAAAATAGAGATGTCTTCTTCTTTTGCTTGATGAAAGATACCAGATAAAGAAAGCTATCACCATCAAAAATACGAAAGCGAACAACAACTTCCAACTCAGGAAAAAGCCGTTGTCTGTTTGTATTAAAGAAGGGTCGAGGTAATCGCTAAAATGTCTATTTACATCCATATCAGTAATTATTTAATTTCTACCATAACAGGGCAATGATCCGAATATTTGGCATCAGGATATATTGCCGCATTGATAAGTTTATCTCTAATATTATCTGTAAGTATATGGTAATCAATTCTCCAGCCTTTATTGTTATTACGAGCGTTGCCTCTGAAACTCCACCAGCTATAATGTCCTCCCTCTTTACATAAAGTTCTGAAACTATCGATATAGCCGTCGTTGAGGAAGTCGGAAAACCACTGTCTTTCTTCCGGGAGAAAACCGGAAGATTTGGCATTACGGACAGGGTCATGGATATCAATAGCTTCATGGCAAATATTATAATCGCCGGATATTATGAGATTAGGACGCTCTTTTCTCAGGGCATTGACATAATCTCTAAAGAAGGAAAGCCATTGCATTTTAAAATTTTGACGTTCGTCTCCGCTTGTTCCGGAAGGATGATATACGCTCACCACGCTAATATTGCCGAAGTCAGCACGCAAAAATCTGCCTTCATCGTCGTATAATTTGTTATTCATGCCATAAACGACGTTGTCAGGTTGTATTTTTGACAAGACAGCCACCCCGCTGTAACCTTTTTTTTGTGCAGGAAACCAGAAGTGGTGATATCCAAGAGTCTCTATTTCCAACAAAGGTATTTGATCTGGAGTTGCTTTAATTTCTTGAAGACAGATGACATCCGGGCTGTTGGAAGTGATCCATTCCAACAGACCTTTGGCGATGGCAGCACGTATTCCGTTTACGTTGTAACTTATAATTCGCATGTTGTTCACATTACGCTGCAAAGGTAAGATATTTTTTGAGAGAGACAATATTTTATTAAAATATATTATGTAAAAAAATATTTAAAAAATTCAAAACATAAATTTGAAAGATGTAAAAAGAATATGATTTTTTGCATTGTTGGAGGAACAAAGGAAATGTTAAATAAGTTGTTGTAAGTTAAATAATTATGTGTATGATATTGTTTCAGCATTAATAAAAGTGGTAAAAAAGGTTTGATTTTAAGAAATAATGTTTAATTTTGGGCAGAATTTTAAAGATTAATAATACGAAATTACGGGTAAAGTCGCGTATTAAATTAGCGATAAACAAGTTCAACAAATGGAGAGTGACACATATCTCCGAGAGGCAGTTCATGTTGTTGTTGAGTCTGCCCACTGGTTTTTTAGCCGGTCTTGCTGCCATTGTCATCAAGAAGTTGGCACATGGCATCAGGGATTTCTTTTTCGGTATTTTAGAGTATTCCAACAATCTGAATTTGTTGTTCATCATTTTGCCTGCCATAGGTATTTTATTGACTATTATCGTTGTACGTTTTATATTGCGGCGTGATGTAGGACATGGAATACCGGGTATATTATATGCCATTTCACGTAACAAAGGTATAGTAAAATCATATAACACTTATGCTTCGATAATCACGAGTTCGTTGACGGTAGGTTTCGGAGGTTCTGTGGGATTAGAGGGACCGTCTGTTTCTACGGGAGCGTCCATAGGGTCCAATATTGGGCAGTTGTTGAGGTTAAATCACAAACAGATAATAGTGTTGATAGGCATGGGCGCCGCGGCAGCATTGGCAGCAATCTTTCAGGCTCCGATTACGGGCGTGATTTTTGCCATGGAAGTATTTATGATAGATATTTCCATGATGGCACTTGTTCCTATAATAGTATCTTCTTTCGTGGCAATATTGACATCATATTATATTCTTGGAAGAGCTTTTGAATATACGGTTACCACAACAGAATTGTTTATACCTTCCAACTCATTGTATTATATAGGTTTAGGAATAATGGCGGGGCTTGTTTCTGCTTATTTCATGCGAGTGTCTTTTAATATTGATAAGAGATTTAAGAAGATTAATTCTCTTTGGGTGCGTTTTATTATTGGTGCTCTTTGCCTTGGACTTCTGATTTTTGTTTTCCCTGCCCTGTATGGAGAGGGTTATGAAGCTATCAACTCTGCTTTACATGGTGATGTGTCACCGGTGTTTCAGAATAGTTTTTTTGAACCTTATAAAGATATTAAATGGGTTGTGATAGTTTTATTGGCAGTATTGATATTACTTAAGGCTTTTGCCACATCTTTCACATTTGCCGCCGGAGGCGTTGGTGGTACTTTTGCCCCGGCTCTGTTTCTCGGAGCATTTTTAGGATTATTGTTTGCTTTGACTGTCAATTATCTTGGGATTGGTAATCTTAATGTTTCCAATTTTGCTCTTGTCGGTATGGGCGGTGTCATTGCCGGTATGTTGCATGCTCCTCTTACAGGAGTGTTTCTAATAGCAGAGATTGCTAATGGATACGCCCTTATGGTACCTCTTATGATAGTTTCTGCCTTGTCGTATGCTGTCAATAGAATTTTCTTTAAAGATTCCATATATACTCATGCTGTGGTGGAAAAAGGTGTCAAGGTGACACATAACAAAGATATAAGTATCTTGAACATGATGACAATAAATAGATTGATAGAAAATAATTTCAGTACTGTCAATTCTAATCAGACGTTTAAAGATCTCATACCTATAATAGCTTCATCTACAAGAAATATTTTCCCTGTCGTGAATAAGAATGGAGATTTTGAAGGTCATATTCTGTTGGATGACATTCGTCCGATAATGTTTGACACTTCTTTATATAACACTCCCATAGAAAATCTTATGGTTTATCCGAGTTATACTATCAGTCCTCAGGAAAGTATGGAAAGTATAGTGCATAAATTCGAAGAATCCCATAAATATAATATCCCGGTAATTCAAAATGGTAAATATCTAGGTTATGTGTCACGTGCAAGGGTGTTTACTACTTATCAGGCTACGTTAAAGGAGATTTCAGATGAGTGATTTCAAGTTAAAGAATTTTAAAATTTCAGATATAAGAAAGTTTAGAGACGATCCCAAGTATCAGACATTTTTTGATGTGGGATTGTTTATTGTCTTGATATTCAGTTTTCATTTCATATATCTTGGGTGGCAAGCGATAAACTTTTGGCCTGTTAAGTCTCTTGTCGATGATTTGTTTCAATCTGCATCATCTTTGTTGTTCGACCAAAGTTGTAATGTTTTGGAAAATGTTTTTGGTCTTGACATAATAACTATGGACAGGACAATAGGTACCATGAACAACGAAGGCAGATATTCGTTTATTACTGTAGCGCCGGAGTGTACAAGTTTGAAGCAGTGGCTGCATTGGTTGTTTTTGATGTTGATTTTTCCAGGACCATGGAAACACAAATTGTGGTATATCCCGTTAGGACTTGTCATTATAGAATGGATTAACGTAGTCAGGGTAACCGGTATTTTATTGCTGATGATACCTTTCCCTAACAGTTTTTCTTTCTCTCATGACTATTTATTCAAGACCTTCTTTTATTTTGTCATATTCTTGATGTGGATGTTTTGGACTGAGTACTTTTTACATAAAAAGAATAAAAAATAAATGTTATGAACTCTAAAAATACTATTTTCATCCTTGATGCCGGAGGCACAGGGTTTAAATTTTCAGCTGTACAAGACTCGCGTGAGATAATAAAGTCATTTACAATACCTTCTGCTTCAGTGACACTTGAAGAACAGTTACGTAAGATAATATCAGGATTTCATGAGACGGAGACGTTGTGTGGCTGCAAACCGACGGCTATAAGTTTCTGTTTTCCGGGTCCTGCAGATTATCCCAATGGTATTATCGGCGATTTGGAAAATCTCCCGCTTTTTCGTGGCGGTGTAGCATTGAAAGATATGCTTGAGAATGAGTTTCAATGTCCTGTGTTCATTAACAATGACGGAGACTTGTTTGCATACGGAGAAGCTCTTGACGGCATCTTGCCTGAGATAAACAAGTTGTTGGAACAACAAGGCAATCCGAAGAGATATAAAAATCTTCTTGGAGTTACGTTGGGTACAGGTTTCGGAGCAGGTATTGTCATTGATGGGGTCTTGCTCGGAGGTGACAACTCTGCCGGCGGCGAGATAAACAGAATGCGCAATTACATGTATTACAATACGAGTATAGAGGATTCTGTGACTATACGTGCCGTACGTCGTGTTTATGCCAAAGAGGCAGGGCTTGTGTTTGAAGATGCACCTCAGCCTTTTGACATATATGAGATAGCCATGGGACGCAAAGAAGGCAATAAGGCTGCTGCTCTTGCCTCTTGGGAAGAGTTTGCCATAGTTCTTGCCGATGCCATAGCCAATGCCGTGACTTTGGTGGATGGTATAGTGGTGATAGGCGGAGGATTGTCCGGAGCTTGGCCGGTGTTTATACCTACCTTATTGAAAAAACTCAATGAACCTTTTGTCGATTTCAATGGCAACACTTTCTCAAGAATGGAGATTCAGGCTTATAATTTGCAAGATGCCAACGAAATGGTGGCGTTTACTGCTAAAACAGGCAAGATGATAAGAGTGCCGTTCTCAAATAAAGAGGTGTGGTATGATCCTATGAAGAAGATAGGTGTAGGTATTACTCGACTCGGTACTTCATCGGCTGTCGCAGTGGGCGCTTATGCTTACGCAGTAAAGCAACTCGGATTGTAATATAAGGTGTTGAATTATAATCATGCAGTGGCATTTCGATATGCGCTTTTATTCAGAAAAACATTCGTTATTATTACCATAATATTGAAAAGACCGGTGTTTTTCTCGTTTTTGATTTATTGACAAATCGTCACTGCATGTTTTTTATATTTCGTCTTTTAAAATCTCCAGCCCAACATTATGTAAAATGTTCTGTTTTTCGATAATGTCTTTATCGTGTTATTGACAATGCCTGTATCGGTAATTGATATGGTTTCTTTCTGCAAGGTATTTGTCAATTCCAACATATATCTCAATGACAAGGTGATATTCTGACTAATGTAAGTACATATACCGCCTCCAACAGCAATATTGAACGGAGAATAATCATCGCCTTTTTTGAGAGTTGTTTTGTTTTTGTCGCTGCGATTGTCTATTGTGATATCTTCATGTTTCATGGCAGAGATTATATATGAGGGTTCTACGCCTAAATCTATTGATAAGTAATCATTTAAGATATATAACTTGCCCAAAATGTCAAGACTTATGCGTTGGAAGAAAAATTCTTTTGTTTGCATGATAGAAGTATTGAGTATTTCTTCATCCCATTGCACACGTGAACCGAGTTGGTCGTATGACAGTTCATATTGCATGCCGAATATGTTGAATTTGTTTTCACCGAAAACACCGATTTTGAAACCAAGATACAAAGGGTTTCTTTCTTTATCAAGATTAATATGATATTCGGTATCTAAAGTCATTCTGTTAAATGTGGGGCCGGCAATGATGCCATAATGAAATTCCTGTGCTTTTATTCCTTGACAAACAATAAATATAATGGCAAAAAACAGTAAATATTTTTTCATCCTTTTCATTTTTAATTGTTATACCTAATTTTTAAAGTATCTATTTCGCATATATTTGTCCTTTTGACTTGTTAGAGATTATCTTGATAGAAATAGAAATTTACATCTCTGATACGTTTTCAACGTAGTATTACATCAGGAATTTCTTTTTGTTAAAAGGAAAAAACATGTCGTTTTCAATCTTAATTTTTCAAATTTTCATGGCAAAGTTATAAAAAATTCAGAATAGTTGTATCTTTACACGTTTTTTTACATCATAAAATGATGTGTGAAACAGGTTTTTTGTTGATTTTGAACATAATTAAGATGAAATTAAGAATTACGTGTTTACAGACTGATATTGTGGCTCAGAATCCTGAGGCTAACAGAAGACATATTGATGAATTGTTGTGTGGTATAGAAGAGACGGATTTGATAGTGTTGCCTGAGACTTTTACTACGGGATTCCCTGCTGATGCTGAAATATTTGCAGAAGATGAAAACGGTGATACTTTTTGTTGGCTTCGCGAAAAATCTGCGGATTGTCATTGTGTTATGGCTGGTACTTTTATAACCAAAGAAGGAAAGATGCATTATAACACTTTTGTCATAATGTTTCCTGACGGCAAATGCATGAAATATCATAAACATCATACTTTTAAAATGGGGGGAGAGAAGGACCTCGATGAAGGCGATGCTCTTATCACATTTGAATTGAAGGGATGGAAAATAAGACCTTTTGTCTGTTATGATTTAAGGTTTCCCGTTTGGAATCGCAATAAATACGACGGCAGCAGTTATGAGTATGATATTGCCATGTTTACTGCCAATTGGCCGGCTCAGAAGTCGTTGGTATGGAATACCTTGTTGACAGCGAGAGCTATTGAAAATGTGGCGTATGTCGTTGGAGTCAACAGAGTGGGTGTAGATCATAATGATATACCATATATTGGGGAGTCTATGATACTTAATGCTAAAGGTCGTCCTGTCGTCAAGGCTGGTGATAAAGAGGAAATTATTAGTGCCGTGTTGGATAAAGAGGACATGGAATCGTTCAGAGATTATTTTACTGTATCTAAGGATTGGGACAGATTTACGTTCAAGAATTTATAACATAAGTAAAATTTGATATATGGACATAATAATAGCCGGAGATGGCGAAGTGGGAATGCATCTTGCAGAAGCCTTGGAACGCAGTCATCACAATATTACCATAGTTGACCCTCATGAGGAGTTGTTGAAAATGATGGCGTCGCATTCCGATCTTATGACAATAGCCGGTAACTCTACTTCTATAAAGGTGTTACAGCAGGCAAATGTCAAAAAAGCTGATCTTGTAATAGCAGTGTTGCATGATGAGCATATCAATTTGTTGACCGGAATACTCGCAAAGAAGTTAGGTGCCAAAAAAGTAATTGTACGAGTCAACACCATGGAGAACCTCAGCACGGAATCATGGCGTATCTATCAGGACCTCGGCATTGACGGCATAGTGTCGCCTGAAGATATTGCAGCACAAGAGATTATCACTCTGTTGAAACAGTCTGCAGCTACAGAAGCATACGATTTTGCAGGCGGCAAACTTGAGATGTACATGCTTAAACTCGATTCTTCTGCCATTGTGATAAATCATAGCTTTGAAGAGATAGCAGACCGCTATAAGCATCTCGACTTTCGTCCTGTAGCCATACACAGACGTCAGAATACCTTCATACCACATGCAGAGGATGTTCTTAAAGAAGGTGACATGATTTATGTGGTGTCAAAACCTCATGCTTTCAAAGACCTGCTTCAACTTAGTGGAAAACAAAAGATTAATATAAAGAACGTAATGATTATAGGTGGTGGCAGAGTGGGGCGAATCACTGCTAAACGTCTTGAAAAAGATACCAATATAAAAATCCTTGAACTCGATAAAAACCGATGTCTCGAATTGACGAATTATCTGTCTGATTCTTTGGTTGTCAATGCTGATGCTCGCGATGTTGACCTTCTTGAGGAAGAAGGCATCAAGGACATGGATGCTTTTATTGCTGTTACGGAGAATACTGAAACTAATATTCTGACTTGCTTACAGGCCAAGGCTTTTGGGGTAAAGAAAACAATTGCCCTTGTCGAGAATATCGATTATATCGATATATCACAGAATATCGGTATTGATACTATCATCAACAAAAAGCTTATTGCTGCGAGTTATATGGTACGTTATACTCTTGGTGACAATGTCTCTTCTCTTAAATGCCTGAGTGGTATTGATGCCGATATGATGGAGTTTGTGGTACGCGACGGTTCCTCAGTGACAAACAGACCAATCAACAGACTTAAAATGCCGGAAGGTGCTATAATAGGTGGAATAATTAGGGGAGAAGATAGTTATATCGCTACTGGTGATTTCCAGATAGAGCCGGATGACAGAGTGGTGGTATTGGCATTGCCGGATGCAGTCCAAGATGTTGAAAAACTGTTCAGGTAAAAGTTATAGGTTATGTTTTTTGATGATTATTATTAATTGTTGAATGTCAAAAGTTTTGTTGTTGTATCTTCCTGTTTGGCATATCTTAATTGTAGAATTAAAGATTTATAAATGAAAAGGATGTCATTTCATTTTAGAAATGATATCCTTTTTATATTTTGTAGTGGTAATGTCTTTATAATCAGATAACTATAAGTTTATGTATTTTTTCGTTTTTGTTGTCATTTATTTTAATAAAGTACAGTCCGGCAGGTAAGTCACAATTTATCATACCGTTGTTTTTGAATACATGTAATACTTTGCCCTCCAACGAAATGATACTTACCGTTGAAGATTCATCAATATTTTCTATGATAAATTTCCCGTTAGATGGATTGGGATAGATATTGAAAGATTTAGTGACAGATTCATCAACACCGAGAGTATTGTTGAGTATTATTGTCCATTCCTGACTTTCGTTGTGAGGAGTATTTAATATTATTGTCTGGGTGGTATTTGAGAAATCCATGGCAGTACCGGACTCTATGTCACTTGTGACACCGAGACTTATCTCAAAATCAACGATGACATTGCTCATTGAAATTGCTTCGTTGACAAGGTTTAAAGTCACAGTATGTGTTTCCTCGTCAATTACGCCGTAATAATCCTGAGACAATCCGTTGTTACTGTCTTTCATGACATTGAAAGATAAAAATGTTGGATATAGTTCTTTGATTGGCAAATAGTTGACTTTCCCGAGTCCAGAGTTGTCGTCATTGTCGATAATCACCAAAGCAGCAAAATCCGGGTCGTTGTCTCCCCAATAGTTGCCAATGGCGGTGATATCACTGAAGCTGTTGTTATACAAGGCATAAAGAGTATCGTTATTACCATTATCGTAGAAGATGTTATTACCCGGGTCGTTTTCGGTGCCCAGGTCTATCTCATTGTAATATATGGAAGTGATACCCCACAGGTTACCGCTGATGATGTTGTTGCGTATCTTGGCTTTGCAGTTGTTATCCATGCCGTAGATGCTGATGCCGCTGCCACCCTGTTGAGGGTTGGTTTCCAGATTGTTGTTTGTGAAAATGTTGTTGTCGATTACAGATGAGATATTGAAACCTTGTTGATTATATCCGTATCTGTTGTTAATAATGGTGTTGCCGCTCATGCGTACTTTGGTAGTCCCGCTGTTGGTAAGGTCTGCTATGGAGATGCCGCCCGACATGTTGCTGTTGAGTCCTTCAATGATATTGTTGATGATGAAGATAGTGTCATTGCCGCCTGGTCCGAGATTGATTTGGGGGTGGTTGGTATTGGCGGTGACGTTGTTGTAGAATGTATTGTTTATGATAACGGGAGAGCCGTTGATATTGGCTCCGGAACCTATGGCAGCTCCTTCGTTGTCGTGGAAATAGCAATTCTCTATTAGAGGGTCGCATTTGTGTATGTTGATAGCGGAAGAGGTATATCCGGTACTAAATCCGGAAAATTCGCAGTCGCTGATGACAATATCGCTTTCGAGGATTTGTATGCCGTCACCTCCGGTGAATGATATTTTATTCAAAATATTGTCGGCGGCATTTTCAAAACGAAGACTGTAATGACAACCATCAACAGGTTTTACATTTACGATGTTGTTGTTATTGCATTGCAAAGAGCCGGCAATAGTCACAAGCACTTCGCCAATGTTTATTTCTGACACCTCATTGTCAATGACGAGTTTGTCGTTGGCAGAGATGGTGATATCCTGAGACACTGTAAAAGAATTGTTCTCTTCTTGTGTCACTGCGCCGTTGCTTTGTTCGACGAGTGTTGACATGGTGAAGACACTGCCGTCACCGGGGCTTACCCATTGTGCTTTTGATGTTGAACACATCATTAGAATTGTCGCTATTGCTAAAAATACTTTTTTCATCATTGTGAATTTTAGTTAAAATTGTTGCAAAGATAATATTAAAATGACATTGTCAGTGTATGAAGTGTCGATTTTGGAATAAGATACTGTTGCGCCCGCCACCTGTTTAATATTACAAGATGGCGGGCGCAACACATAAATTGATGATAAGTTCTTATTTCAGATAGACATTGAAAAAGTTTTCTATCTTGTCAAAAGGAATGATGTCGATGTTGTCATAAAGGTCAACGTGTGATGCATCAGGAATTATCATAAGTTCTTTGTTGTCGCCTTTGAGTTTCTTGAAGGCATCTTCACTGAAATAGCGTGAATGAGCTTTCTCGCCATGTAACATAAGTACCGCACTGCGTATCTCGTCACTATATGAAAGAATTGGCATATTCATGAAAGACAGCGATGATGTGACATTCCAGCCGTCGTTGGAGTTTAGCGAACGTTGATGATATCCGCGTGGTGTTTTGTAATATAGGTGGTAGTCTTTCACAAATTGCGGAGCATCATCCGGCAGCGGGTCAACGACACCGCCAGCACGTTTGAAGAATCCGTTTCTATAATCTTCTGTACGTTGATTGTTAAGTTGTTTACGCATCTCATAACGCTGTTCTTCATTTACCGAGTCAAAATAACCCTTGGCATTTACGCGGCTCATGTCATACATGGTAGATGTTACAGCAGCTTTGATACGGGTGTCAATGGCGGCAGCATTAAGTGCAAATCCACCCCATCCGCATATACCTATGATGCCGATACGTTCACTGTCTGCTTTGTCGTATGTCGAAAGAAAGTCGATTGCTGCACAGAAATCTTCGGTGTTGATGTCTGGCGATGCCACATAACGTGGTTCTCCACCGCTCTCACCGGTGAATGACGGGTCGAAGGCTATGGTGAGAAATCCGCGTTCTGCCAGTGTCTGTGCATAAAGTCCCGATACCTGCTCCTTGACAGCTCCAAAAGGACCACACACGGCGATAGCCGCCAATTTGCCTGTTGCATCTTTGGGAATATACATATCGGCGACTAATGTGATGCCGTAACGATTCTTGAAAGTTACTTTCGAATGTTCAACTTTATCGCTCTCGGGAAATACCTTGTCCCATTCTTCTGTCATTGTTATTGTCTCCATATTATTGTTTTTATTAATGATTATCAATATGATAATGACAGCTGATAATGCTACTGCCATCAATGTAATTACGATTTTTTTCATGATATGTAATTATTGGTTTCAATAATGCAAAAATAATTTTACTTGTTAAGATACGACTTACCCGTTTTCGTGATATGATGACCAATTTTGCAGGAAGAGATTTTTATGATGTGTATTTGTAATAACAGTAAAGATATGTTGTCACTTTTCAATCTGTTAATTTTTTATCACTTTGTTATAAAATTTATTAACACGGATTAAAATAAGTTTAACAGACAAAGATAGAGTCATTTTATATTGGAAGAAAGTAAATTATTGTTGTTTTGGTTTGACAGAAATGAAAAATTACGGATATTTGCCGTTTTAATGCAGCAAGTTATGAAAAAAATAGAATTGTTGTCACCGGCAAAGAATGTAGAAACAGGTATAGCCGCTATCGACCATGGAGCCGATGCCGTTTATATAGGAGGTCCGGTTTTCGGAGCTCGTGAAAAGGCTGTCAATTCAATTGCCGATATTGAAAAACTGTGCAAACATGCTGCATTGTATGATGCCAAGGTATATGTAACATTAAATACTCTTTTGTTTGACAATGAGTTGGAACAGGCTCGCAAAATAGTTTGCGATTGTTGGAATATTGGTGTGGATGCGATGATAATTCAAGATATGGCATTGTTGCAGATGGATTTGCCTCCAATAGCATTGCATGCAAGCACACAATGTCATAACAATACTGTTGAGAAAGTAAAATTTCTTGAAAAAATGGGTTTTTCTCAGGTT
Organism: Bacteroidales bacterium Phil6; assembly: GCA_002633315.1. GTDB lineage: Bacteria > Bacteroidota > Bacteroidia > Bacteroidales > F082 > Limimorpha > Limimorpha avicola. Next base: position 32,851 of record NWBN01000002.1, on the reverse strand, counting down.
GTTTTGGCTCGTGAATTGACAATCAATGAAATAAAGGAAATTAGCGACAATACCAATGTGCTTCTTGAATTTTTTGTTCATGGTGCATTATGTGTTTGTTACAGTGGTCAGTGTTATTTGAGTTATTATATAGGTGGCCGTAGTGCCAACAGAGGAGCTTGTGCTCAGCCTTGTCGTCTCTCATGGGACCTTGTTGATGAAAATGATTCTTTATTGATAAAAAACAAACATCTTCTTTCATTGAAAGACCTTAACAACAGTAAAAATATAAGGTCTCTGATGGATGCCGGAATATCGTCGTTCAAGATAGAAGGCAGGTTGAAAGATATAGATTATGTCAAGAATACCACCGCATATTATCGTAAAGCCATTGATGATGTTTTGGAGTCTGATTCGGAATATGTACGTAGTTCAAGAGGCAACTCTTTTTTCACATTCATTCCTTCTTTGGAAAAATCTTTTTCACGTGGTTTTTCAGACTATTTTTTGAACGGTCGTCAAAAAGATATAGATTCTCCATATACTCCCAAGTCTATGGGAGAATATATTGGTAAAGTAACGAATGTGGGACGTAACTCATTGACGGTTATGACATCCAAGACTCTTCATAATGGCGATGGTTTGTGTTTTATAGATAAAGACCGTCAGATTCAAGGTTTCCTTGTCAATGCCGTTGATGGTAAAACAGTGATACCTAATCAGATGAGACCTGTCACTAAAGGTACGGATATATATAGAAACTCAGATCCTGTCCGGATGAAATCTTTGGAACAGTCTAAGAATTGTCGCAAGATGGATATAAAACTACGACTTTTCGATACAGACAACGGTTATTCTATGAGTGTCGGATTTTATGATGATGATTTACATGATATTACGATGTCTTTCCCTACAGACAAGATAATTGCAGACAATAAAAGTGCTGCGACAGATAATATACGCCGTAAGGCAACACAATGGGGAGATACTCCTTTTAACATTAAGGAATTTGTCCTTGACATGTCCGAGACGTATTTTATACCTGCTTCTGTACTTGGTAATATGAAACGTGTTCTTGTTGATGCAGTTAAAAGTTATCTTGTCGGTAATCATATTGAAAACAGGATTTTAAGAAATTCATACGATAATGATTATCCTTATCCTTGTGATCATGTTGACTATTTATCTAACATTATAAATGATGAGTCACTAAAATTTTATGAGAATCACGGTGTTAAAGATATTAAATACGGTGTGGAAAAACGAATGCCTTCTTCACTGTTGAAAGTAATGACTACTAAACATTGTATTCGTTATGCCAACGGAATGTGTTGTCGAGAGACAGGAAAACCTGCAACACCTTTAATATTGAAAAATGATGTCGGCAGTTTCAGAATAGAGTTCGACTGTAAAAACTGTGTGATGAATATCTTTGCAGATGTCTCCAAATAAAGTATTGGAGAACACAAGTGTTTAACGGGTTTCTCTATACTCATAGTCCTCAAAAATTATCAACTTTTATTATCTTGTTTTTAAAAAAACGTTATTTTTGCAGGAAATAATATTGAATTATGTATAGAACACATACATGCGGAGAACTTAGACTTGCCGATGTCGGTAAAGAAGTGACATTGAGCGGTTGGGTGCAACGTGTCCGCGACAAGGGAACCTTGTTATGGGTAGATTTAAGAGATAGATATGGCATAACACAACTTTTCATGCAGGAAGGTGTTACACCTTCGGAAGTGATAGAGAAAGCACGTAGTCTCGGACGTGAATATGTCATTCAGGTTAAAGGTGTGGTAATAGAACGTGAGAGTAAAAATCCCAATATGCCAACAGGTGATATTGAGATTAAAGTACAGATGATAAATATCTTAACAGTAAGTAAAATACCGCCTTTTACTATAGAAGACAAGTCTGATGGGGGAGATGAATTGCGTATGAAGTACCGTTATCTTGACTTGAGACGTAATCCATTGAAAAATAATATAATCCTTCGCCATAACATGGCTATTCAGACCCGTAATTATCTCTCTTCCAATGGATTTTTGGAGATAGAGACACCTTGTCTGATAAAATCGACACCGGAAGGGGCGAGGGATTTTGTCGTGCCTTCAAGAATGAATCCCGGTGAGTTTTATGCACTTCCACAGTCGCCTCAACAATTTAAACAACTTCTCATGGTGGCTGGTTTTGACCGTTATTTCCAGATAGTGCGATGCTTCCGTGATGAAGACCTGCGTGCTGACCGTCAACCGGAGTTTACACAAATAGATTGTGAGATGTCGTTTGTGGAACAAGACGATGTTCTGAATATGTTCGAAGGTCTTGTAAAACATCTTTTCAAAGAGGTAAAAGGCATTGAGTTTGAACAATTTCCTCGTATCACCTGGCATGATGCCATGAAATATTATGGTAGTGATAAACCTGACATACGCTTTGGAATGAGATTTGTCGAATTGACGGATCTTGTCAAAGGCAAAAACTTTCCTGTCTTCGATGATGCTGAATTGGTGGTCGGTATCAATGCGCAAGGCTGTGCCGGTTATACACGTAAACAAATAGATGCTCTCACTGATTTTGTCAAACGTCCTCAGGTAGGAGCAAAAGGTCTTGTTTATGTAAAATATAATGAGGATGGAACGGTAAAATCTTCTGTAGATAAGTTTTATACTTCCGATGACCTTAAAATATGGTTGGACCGTTTTGAGGCAAAACCTGGCGATATGCTTTTGATACTCTCAGGTAAAGCAATGGAGACAAGGACACAACTCAATGTTCTTCGTCTTGAAATGGGCAATCAATTAGGGCTTAGGAACCCCGACAATTACAAGCCTCTTTGGGTTGTGGACTTTCCTCTTTTGGAATGGGACGAAGAAACACAGCGTTATTATGCCATGCATCACCCGTTTACTGCGCCTAAGCCGGAAGATGAATATCTTTTAGAAGATGAGACACAATGGGGTAAGATAAGAGCCAATGCCTATGACATAGTGCTTAATGGTGTAGAGGTTGGCGGCGGGTCCATCCGTATCCACGACAGTAATCTTCAAGGTAAAATGTTCCATACTCTTGGATTTACTGAGGAGAAAGCAAAGGAACAGTTTGGTTTTCTCATGAATGCTTTTGAATATGGAGCACCTCCGCATGCAGGATTGGCTTTCGGCTTCGACCGTCTTTGTGCTTTGTTCGGCGGACAAGACAGCATACGCGATTTTATAGCTTTCCCAAAAAACAATATGGGGCGCGATATGATGGCTGAATCTCCGTCTCCTATTTCTGAAGAACAGTTGGAGGAACTTCAAATTAAATTGGATTTGAAACAATAAACGTTGGTAATCGTTAACATAAAAAAGATATATTATGAAACGAGTACTTGTATTAACAGGTGGTGGCGATTGTCCCGGACTTAATGCTGTAATAAGGGCTATTGTCAAAAGAGCTTCTCAAGAGTCTGATTGGGAGGTGTTGGGTAGTATACAGGCTTTTAACGGCATTTTATGGGAACCTACCGAGGTGGTGAGACTGACTCCGGAAACAGTACGTGGTATTCATTTTCGCGGAGGTACCATTTTGGAGACCACCAATAAAGGAGGTCCATTCTCATGGCCGGTGAAAAATAATGACGGTACATGGTCTGTAGTTGACAGATCCGATGAGATGATACGTAAACTGCAGTATATGGGTATCGACTGTGTGATAAATATTGGTGGCGACGGCTCACAACGTATCTCACAGCGTCTTTATGAGAAAGGTCTTAATATAATAGGTGTTCCTAAGACAATAGATAATGACTTATCGATGACTGACAGTACTTTCGGTTTTCAGACTGCAGTGCAGGTTGCTACAGAGGCTGTCGATAAACTTGTCACTACCGCTGCAAGTCATAATAGAGTCTTTGTTTTGGAAGTCATGGGGCGCGATGCGGGATGGATAGCTCTTAACGCGGCAGTGGCAGGAGGTGCAGAGGTATGTCTTATCCCGGAATTTCCTTATGACATTGAGATTGTAAAGGCTTGTCTCGAAGAACGTTTCAAATTTGACAGAGGATTCGCTGTTGTGGTGATATCAGAGGGTGCAAGACCTAAGGATGGACAGCAGATTTTCGAGGTGAGCAATGAAATAGGTTATGAGAACGTGAAACTCGGAGGCATAGGTCAGGAGTTTATACGCCAGATGAAAGCTGCTGGTTTTAAACATGATATGCGTGAAACGACATTAGGACATCTTCAACGTGGAGGCGTCCCGATAGCATACGACCGCGTCCTCGCTTCTCAATTTGGCGTCAAGGCTTTTGAAATGGTGCTTAATAAGGAATATGGCAATATGGTGTCTTATCGTCATCCTAACTTTATTTCGGTACCTCTTAAAGATGCTATAGCTAAACCCAATCTCGTTCAATTGGATAGTTCTCTTGTCAATACCGCATTGGGATTGAATATCTCACTCGGTATTAATGTTGCAAGATAGTATATTCTTACACAATAAAAAAAGATATTTTCAACTTTTTATATCCTCTGATAGTCAATTGACGGGGATTTATCATTTTTAATTATTATGAAATAATTACAGAATGTTCATTCTGTTGGCATCTTGTTTTAAGAAAACAAATATCATAATGCTGAATATCAATAAACTTGAACCGCCATAGCTGAGAAATGGCAATGGTATCCCTATTACAGGCATTAATCCTATTGTCATGGCAATATTGACGGTAAAATGAAAAAATAAAATTGACACTATTCCGTATCCGTATATTCTACTGAATACCGATCTTTGTCGTTCTGCCAATACTATTATCCTGATGAAAAATGCCAAGTATAACAAGAGAACAACAGTCACTCCTAAAAATCCGCCCTCTTCTCCTATGGTGCAAAATATGAAGTCGGTATGCTGTTCGGGGACATATTTGTATCTCGTCATGGTTCCCTGTAGAAAACCTTTACCGGTCAATCCGCCTGACCCAATGGCTGTCAATGACTGATTTAAATTGTATCCTATATTTTTAGTGTCTTTCTCTATTCCTAAAATAACATTGATACGGTTTCTTTGATGCGGTTTCAATATATTATTGAATGCAAAATTTACTCCTAAAACAAAAATTACTATTAAAGAGTAAACACCTATTATTTTTAATATGTTTTTCTTTAAATTGCCAATAATAAAAGATACTGCTATTGTGATAACAGAAACACCGATAATGACATACCATTTGGAAAAGAAAATTGTCAATAAGAATAATATTATTGCTACAAGTCCGGTTATCAATATAAGTCCTGTCATTCCTTCTCTATAGAATACCAATAGGAATACAAGGAAAACTAATGCAGATCCGGCATCTCCTTGTAAAAGTACTAATGACATTGGCAATAATACTAATCCGGAAGCTATGAGTTTTGTTTTTATTTTTGAAAAGTCAGTGTCATTTTTGCCGAGATAATGAGCTACAGCCAAAGCAGTGGTGAATTTGGCAAGTTCAGATGGCTGAAAAGAAAAAATCCCGAGTTGTATCCATGATTTTGAACCTGCAATTGTTGTTCCTGAAACTAATACGAATAACAGTAAAAATATAGACAATCCGTAAAACAAATAAGCAAAAGTGTTGAAAAATTTTGCATCGATCAATAAAATGACGAATCCGGTAAATAAACTTATTCCTATGAATAAAAGTTGTTTGCCATAGTTTTGTGTGAGGTCGTATATATCGGTGTGATTCTCATTGAAAGCGGCAGCATAGATACTTACAAGACCTACAGCAAGTAATGCCAAGTACAGCAATAGCAGAAACCAATCTATTTTCCCTATGATGTTTTTTATGCCCATTATTTTATATCTTCAAATTTAACAACTCTTTCTTCTATTTCAGGTCTTGTCACATAGCCTTTTATGTATTTTTCTATCATAAGACTTGCTATAGGTGCTGCCCAAGAAGAACCGAATCCTGCATTTTCAACTATCACGGCAATGGCAATACGAGGGTTGTCAATAGGAGCGAAAGCCATTATTATGGAATGGTCTAATCCATGAGGGTTTTCTGCAGTGCCGGTCTTGCCGGCTACAGTGATGCTGTCGATGCGATAAAACCTCGCAGTTCCTCTGTTGCCTTCAAAAACATTTCGCATGCCTTCTTTGACATTTTTAAAATATGCCTTGTCGATATCTATTGTCACTTTATGATAGATACTGTCGTTCATGCTGCCGTCTTCGAATCTTTTTATATAATGAGGCGGATAATAAAACCCTTCGTTGCCAATAGCAGCTGCCATATTTGCCAATTGCAGCGGAGTGACAAGCAATTCACCTTGTCCTATACTTAATGATCTGACCGTCATGGCATTCCATACACCACGGTATAATTTGTTGAAATAATTGGTGTCGGGAATATTTCCTGGTGAGTTGGAAGCGATATCGGTTTTGAAAGATGTACCCAACCCGAATTGAAGTACCAAATCGTACCAAAATTGATATCCTTGTTTTACATTCTTGAAACGATATGAGTTTAACATATCTTGATAGACATTCCAAAAATACGGGTTGCACGAATTTTCCAAGCCGTCGATAAGTCCGACGGGAGAATGATGATAATGAGTACATTTTATGGGTGAACTGTCCGGTCCGTTGCATATATATTTTGTTGTGGTGTTGACGGCTTTGCTTTGCAGTCCTATCAAAGCGTTGATGGTTTTGAAGGTGGACCCCGGAGGATAAGTGCCGTTGACAGCTCTGTTTATCAATGGGCGCAAACTGTCATCAAGAAGTCTCTGATAACTGTTGCTTCTTTTACGTCCAACCAAGTCTGTCGGGTTATATGTAGGGGCGGATATCATAGCTAATACCTCACCGGTAGAAGGTTCAATAGCTACGATAGAACCGCTCTTATTATTCATAAGATATTCACCATATTGTTGTAAATCAGCATCTAAACCTAAGATAATGTCTTTGCCGGCGACAGGTAGAGTGTCATATCTGCCATCCATGAAACTCTCTTTCTCTCTATTATGAACGTCAACGACGATAAGCCGTACGCCTTTTTTTCCTCTCAATTCTTTTTCATAATAACTTTCAATGCCGGATTTACCAATGAAATCGCCAATGCTGTAATAACTGTCATTTTCAAGGTCCTGACGGCTCACCTCTCCAATGTTTCCGACAGTGTGAGCAGCAATTGGATAGTTGTAACTTCTTATTGAACGTATCTGAAAGTAAAAACCGGGATATTTATAAAGTACAGCGGCTATTTTGCCGTATTCTTCTTTTGTCAATTGCGATATGAAAACAGAAGGCTTGAAAGAAGAATAACGTCTTGCTTTTTTAAGCTCATTGATATATGTATCCTTGTCGATATTGAGTAAGTTACAAAAAGAAACGGTGTCGATTTTTTTAACAGCTCTTGGAACAACCATTAAATCGTAAATAGCATCGTTATATACCAGAACCTTGCCGTTACGATCTATAATTCTGCCTCTTGAAGGATATAAAGTGGTGTGCCTTACAGTGTTGTCTTTTTTGTAGTCTTCGCTGATAATCTGTATGTAAAACAATCTTGCAAGTAAAATTGTTGTTATAATAGAAAATATGCCTATAACAACATATTGACGTGAAGAATAGTTGGGGTTCTTTCTAATCATCTTGCATGAATTTATGCTTTTACAAAAGTTTCATAAATAAAGACACAAAAATAGAAAAAATATCGGTATTTGTTTGTTTAATTGATGAAAAAGTAATACTTTTGCAAAAAATTGTATAATTGTATTTTAAAGCTATGGTCCGTTGTGTGAAATCATTATTGATAATAATTTTAGTTATGATGACAATGTCGTCTTGTTCAAAAATACAAGATGATATCATTATTAGTACTAAATTTCAAGGTGAAACATGGGGCAGGTTTGATTATTTGACTGCTTTCTATGAAGTGAAAAAGGCTCCTGTGATTTATGATGTGATTCTTGAAGTCGTTGTTAATGATGATTATCCAAGTGAATATCCTAATCATCAAGATGATGGCTCTTTTAAAATCAATATGACAATAAAAACACCGGAAGGAGGTTCCCGTTCAAGAGATTATAATTTTAATTTGAAAGATAAAGAAGGCAACTGGAAATCTGAAAAGATAAATGGTTATTATACATTTAACCTTCCACTTATCAGTAAAATGACTTTTGGAGAAAAAGGGGATTATCAGTTTAAAATAGAAAACAAATATCCCAAAGATCCTCTTTGCGGTATTATCAGCCTTAAAATTAAAACATCAGACAAAGATTGAAAATAAGAAAAACAATTAAATATGAGAAAGTATATCCCATTATTTCTTTTGCTTTTTGCGATAATAGCATCATTAATGACATCTTGTGTCTCACAAGATAAAATACTGTATCTGCAACATGAACAAATGTTGAATGATAGTACGGGAATGTCAATAGTTTATCAAAATGAAAGAACTTTTGATTATAAGGTTCAACCCGGAGATAATCTTTTTATCAGAGTGGCAAGTGTTGATGAAAACTTTGCAAAGTTGTTTACAGGGACCAACCAGGCAATGGCAGCTACTTCTTCAACACAGTATTCAAGTGGTAATCCTGCCATTTATCTTAATGCTTATACTGTAAGCGATGACGGCAATATTGAATTTCCTTTCGCAGGAAAAGTATTCGTTAAAGATCTGACAGTTGATGAAATTCAGGCCAAGATACAAGATATTATTGGCGAATATCTTAAAGAAACTACTGTATATGTCAAGTTGGGAGTTTTTAACCTTACGGTTCTCGGAGAGGTGAATAGGCCGGGTCAATATCAGGTATATCAATCTGACATAAATATTTTTCAAGCTATTGCAATGGCTGGTAATGCTACCGATTATGCAAATAAGAAAAACATAAAAATAATACATCAGACACCGGACGGTTCACAAATAGAACGTATAAATCTAAATGACGCGGATGTGCTGTCATCACCTAATTATTATTTGAAACCTAACGATGTGATTTATGTCGAGCCTTTGAAGATAAAGAGATACGGTTTTACGAGCATGCCGTATTCTACTCTCATTTCTGCAACATCACTTCTCTTGACATGCTTGACATTCATTTTTGTTTATGTTAAATAATTAAATAAAAGTAGTTATGGAAGAAATAAATAAACAAAATAATGGAATGTATGCCCAAAATGATAATGATAGCGTAGATCTTAAAGATTGGATTATCAAATTTTTGAGTTATTGGTATTTGTTTATTATATTCGGGTGTGTTGGATTGGCTGTTAGTTATGTTTATAACAGATATGCAAGTCGTGTGTATCAGACTCAGGCATATCTGTATATTAAGGAACAAACTGTTGGTATAGACCCTACAGCCATGATAACAGGCATGAGTTTTAGAAATGCCGGTAATGTTGATAATCAAATTGCCATTCTTCAATCGTTTCTTTTAAAAGAAAGGGCGATAAAAAATCTTGATTTCGAGGTGTCTTATTATTCAAAGGGCAGAGTTGCCAAAACTGAGTTATATAAAGATAATCCTTTTACAGTGGAATTTGACGATAATGTATATCAGTTAGTTGGTGTAAATTATGGCGTTAAATTCTTGGATAATTCAAGATATGTCTTGACGGCTAACATAGGTAAGAATCAGAAATACTATAATTTTATTGCCGATGAATATGTGATGAAGATAAAACAACCTGAGATAAATTTCGTGGATACAGTTTTTTTTGGTGACACTGTTGATAACGGATACAATAAATTCAGATTAGTTCTTAATGGTAATTATAATATAGATGAAATAAGTGAAGTGGATTTGAGTTTCCGTATTAATGATTATCTCTCCCTTATTGAAAGTATGGGAAATATCACGGTTACTCCATCTACTAAAAATGCAACTGTTGTAAATGTAGTCGCTCGCGGCAATCATCCGCAGAAAATAACAAATTATCTGAATCAGTTGCTTAGAGGATTTGTCAATAGAGAACTCGAACTTAAAAACAGAGTGTCTGAAAATACTATCTTGTTTATTGATGAACAATTGATGGGTATTCAAGACTCTTTAAGTAAGGCAGAGTTCGATTTGCAGAATTTCCAGAAAGGTAACGATTTTATGAATCTTGACGCCCAAGCGACACAGTTGTTCAATCATCTTAAAGCACTCGAACAACAGAGGGGAGAAGTTGACCTCAACTTGAAATATTATATGAATCTTAAAAAATATGTGGAAGATAATATCAATGAGGTAGATAAACTTATCGCTCCGAGTGCCATGGGTATTCAAGACCCGTTGTTGAATAAATTAGTTAGTACTCTTGTAGAATTATCTGCTGAGAAATCAATACAATTACTTACTTCTACAGAAAAAAGCCCTGCTGTTCAATCTATTGATGAACAGATAACTCAAACAAAAACGGCATTGTTGGAAAATATTAATAATATGATTTCAAATGCTCAAATGACAATGGAAGAAATAGATGTCAAAGTTAATGAGGCCTCAGTTAAAGTTAAGGAACTTCCTAATTCACAACGTTTATTACTTGGATATGAGAGAAAATTTGCATATAATGATAATTTGTATAATTTCCTCATGCAAAAACGTTCTGAAGCACAGATCGTTATGGCAAGTAATACTGCTGACAGCGAAATAGTTGATTTTTCAAGAGTTGCATTGACTACATTAGTATCTCCCAATAAAAAAATCAATTATCTTATCGGCTTGGTTTTAGGACTTTTGATTCCGGCTCTTTTTATCATTTTGAAAGAATTTTTCAATGTGAAACTTATGGAGAGAAAAGATGTCGAGAATGCAACTGATGCTCCTATTATCGGGCAGGTTCCTGTGGTAGATGCTGTTTCTGAGACTTTTGTTATTGATAAGCCCAATTCACCAATATCAGAAACATTTAGAGCAATGAGAACAAATCTTGAGTATATGGTGAAGAGTAAGGATAAAAATGTAGTTCTTGTTACCGGAGATATGTCCGGCGTGGGTAAGACATTCATTTCTATTAATTTGGCTTCGATTTATGCTCTTTATGGAAAGAAAACTGTTTTGATAGGGTTAGATTTGAGAAAACCAAGACTATATCAAGAGTTTGGTTTGAGCAATAAGGTTGGTGTATCATCATATCTTGCTAATAGAGCATCATTAGATGATATCATTCAGCCTTCCGGTAAGTTGCAAAGTTTGGATATTGCTGTTGCCGGTCCTATACCGCCTAATCCTGCCGAACTTATTGCCTCAGAACGTACAGACCAACTGTTTAAAGAATTAAGAGAAAGATATGACTATATCATTGTAGATACAGCGCCTCTTGCTTTGGTAACGGACGCCATCTTGTTGACTAAACGTGTTGATGTAACGACTTTTGTTGTAAGACAAGGAGTAACAAATAAAAATGCTTTTAAGGCAATTGTCAATAACCTTGAAAACAGAGGTGTCAATCTTTCTGTTGTTATCAATGGTATTCGTTACCAAGGCCATTATGGGTATCGTTATGGTTATGGTACTTACAGTTATGGTTATGGATATGGCTACGGTTACGGATATGGCTCCGGTTCCGGTTATTATGATAATGAACACGATAAAAAGAAACGTTGGTTTCGTAAATGATTTGCTGATTAAATAAGATGATGAAAAACGCTGTCGAAAAAATATAGAAATCTCGACAGCGTTTTTTTGACATCGTCAACTTCATTATTTTTCAGATATTCCATTTCTTTAAGATATTATAGATGGTTATATCAGAATGATTTTTGTAATTCACATATTTATAAGTTGTTTTCATTTTGTTTTTTCTTCAGTTGTTATGAGAATATCTTAAATTATTGACTATTTATAATGTAAATCTGTAATAATGGTTGTTTTTTCCATATTGCATATACATCATGTACCTCCGGCAGGGTTTATTTTTGCAAAAAACATATTTATGAGCGATATTATTGAAAGAATGAGACGTGGTGACTTGATATTCGAGGATGACCCTGATTATCATAGTCTTTATTATGAATTTGAGAAAACACTTTCTCTTGTTAGCAAGTTGAACACAGGTCCTCATACTGCCGAAGAAGTACGTCATTTGCTTGAACAGATATGGGGTATTAAGTTAGACTCTTCTGTACGTATGTTTCCTCCTTTTTATACTGCTTTTGGCAAATTTACCAAAGTAGGGAAGGGTGTTTTTATCAATTTTGGCTGTACTTTCCTTGACAGAGGAGGTATTACCGTTGAAGACGATGTTTTTATTGGTCCTGGTGTAAAGGTACTGACGGAGAATCATCCTGAAGACCCGATAACAAGGCATAATGTAATGGCATCACCCATATTGATAAGACGTAATGCTTGGATAGGCGGTGGTGCAATTATATTGCCTGGAGTGACTATTGGAGAGAATGCAATTGTAGGTGCCGGTTCCATAGTGACTAAAGATGTTCCAGACAATGCCATAGTCGTAGGCAATCCTGCACGTTTTGTCAGAAATATAAAATTAAATGAATAACATAAAAATGGAGGACGACAGAAATCCGAGTCGCCCTCTTATCATTCGTTATTGATTTAAAAATTCTTTAAATATTCAGTCATAAAGAAAGATAATTTTATTTTTGTCCATCTTTTGCTGATTGTTATTTTACGACTATGTTTTCGCCTTTTGAATAGGCTCTGAATTCCGGTGCATAGAGACACTGAATGTCGGCAAAACCTGCATTGAAATAACCTTCTCTTGTTATATAAACCTTGTAATACAGTTGATATTCACCCTTGGGTAATGTGTTGAAATACATAGTGACATTGCTGTCTGAAGGAGAGAAATAATAATACAATCCATTGTTGTATTTATAAGAAGATATTTGTTCTTCAGGTTCAAAGCAGGCAGCATACATGTCTTTAAGTACTACAAATTCCATGTCTTGTTTGCATTTGACCGTAAGTTGAACGACGAGAATATCGCCTTCTTTCACCGTTTCTTGTTCTGCAGGAATAAGCTGTGTTCCATTGACAGAGTTGCGTTCTATATAATATTTGCGATTTAAAATGAGGCTATTGTCTGCTGCTTTGACTTTATCTGCAGGGACCAGATATTGACGGAACATACCACCCCACGCTATATGCGGACTGTCGTTGTTTACAGTTATCGTGTTTAAATTGTCGATCTCGTTACCTGTCCAAGTTTTTGTTATGAATCCTGTCCCCGCTTCCCCCTCGCTGCCGTCAATCTTCATATTGTCCACGCTCAGGCTTACATTTCCATCGTTGAACATATCTTCACCATTCATCAACAATGCATATATGGCATCCACTGTTGATCGGTTGTTTTCCCACATGTTGCTCCTTTTCTGTGTCAGAAGCCACAGTTTCATCTGTTCTATCTCTTCAGCATCATATCCGATCTCGTTATAAGCCTCCATGATTTGTGCCTGTGTCGAAGTATTACTGTTACGCCAATACATGCCGAGTTCATTATGTTGTGCACGCTCGCTCAATGATTTGACAATCAACCGTGCCGTGTTTTTGTCTCCATTGCGCCACAATATTAGGGCAGCTTGTGCCTGTGATTTTATGTCAAGGTCTTTCCAATCTTTCTTTAATGCAGTGATGTAATTGTCTCTCACTGTCCTCGCTTTTTTGTCAGCTGTTCCGTCGTCAAAGAAACTGAGGGCATACAGTTGTGACAGCGTGTTGTCCCTTACATGAAGGTTTTTCTTCTCCTTTTCACTGAGTTTGTTGTAGGCGGAAACCAACTCGTCATACAGGTATCTGCATGCGTTTTCACATATTTTATTTATTTTATTTTTGTCGTTTTCGTTAAAACTGTCAATGACACCTATATTTTTCATTTTGCCGAGACCTGACAATATATAAGAGGTGACATATTTGTTCTCCGGCATGCCTTCTATCCAAGCCCAACCGCCATTAATCGTTTGTGTTTCAAGCAGTTTGTTTATAGAGACATTAAGCTCATTGCTGTTGGTGTTGATGTCGAACAGGGCAGCGATGCGGGCACGTTGTTCACTCTCGTTTTTAGCATCAATAACCCATGGCGTCTCTTGTAACATTATGTTTTTAAGCTCTTTGTCTTTCTCAAGTTGTGACATCAGGGTTTCAGGGGATTCTATCTTCCATGTCTTGATATAATTGACAAGATTTGGTGTCTTGCTTGCGAGGAATACGGATAAGCTGTTGGTATATAACTTGTAAAATGTAGATTCGGTATATTGGTCGTTGATGTTGTGGAGATAAGGCAGTGCTAGGACTGCATACCATACCGGATTGGCACTGAAATTCAATGTGGCAGAGATGTTTTGTTCATCTTTGCGACGTTTCATTTTTTCAAGGTTTATGGTACTTTGGCTGTTAGGCATGACGGTAATGGGAAGTGTCTGAGTGAGAAATACTTTGGAGTCAAGTACCGGCAAAAGATGCTGTTCGGCATCGGAAAATCCTTCGGTGCTGACAATGAAACGCAGAGCAAGGAGACTGTGTTTGTCATCAATTGCAATTTCCCATTCGGCTGCATGACTCTCACCTGCTTCTATCTCTGGTATGTCCGGATTAGATGCTGACGTCAATAATGATAACGGTTTCATATTCAAAGCATCGTAAATATCAAGTTTTACTGATGGCTTGATGGTTTCCTCACTGTTGTTGGCAACTATGGCAGATATCTTCAAAGTGTCGCCATGACGACAGAAACGTGGCATGTTGGCTTTGATAGTCACAGGTTTGGAGGTGGTAAAATATTGATTTATAATACCAGATTTCAGATCTTTGGTATAAGCCATCATCATGAGTCTCCACCGTGTCAAAGCATCCGGCATTGTGAAACTGATAGATGCATTACCGTCGGCATCACTGATGATGGAAGGATAGAAAAATGCTGTCTCTTCGAAATTTTCTCTTATATTATTTGAAACTTCATTGTAAGCCTTTTCTTCTTCGACAGGCATGGTACTGTTTGGGATGACATATTCCGATTGTGTTTCATCAGCATTTAAACGATTATTTTTTGCAATTGTTGTTTTTGAAAGCATCATAGGTGCTGTTCTGAGATAATAATTTGAGAACGGTGTCAATGATATTCCGGATGTGAGAGAAGTCCATGAAGGATATATGTATAAATTACTGAATATAGGATTTATGGTTGACCTGAAAAATGGAGAACAATTAAATCCGCTGAAATTGCGTAAATATGGTCTTATGTTAAAGTTCCAATTGTTTGACTCTATTTTGTCCAACGAAGCATCATACATATCAGCTAATATTGATGCACTTACGCCTTTGCCTTGAAAGTCTTTGACACTGATGTTCCAAGTTTCTAAAGTACCCGGCAGCAAAACTTCTCTGTTGACATCTATTTGAATGTCTAAATCAAGGTTGTCGTAAGGCACGGCAATGATGTGTGTATAACAGCGATATTCGTTGTGACGTATTATGATGGCATCGAATCTTAAACCGCCACGGTCTTTTTCTGTTACTTCATAATCTATTGCCGCTACTGAATTGCTGACTTTGACACTTTTGTTAATTCTCGATTCTTCACCATGGTGTATCATTAAATAAACAGTACTGTTTTCAAATGAGCTACCTGTTAAAAACTGTAATTTCTGTCCGGGTTTCGCAGTAACTACATCATTTTCTGCCCATAAAATAGTATGACAAGGCATCTTTCTGCTGTCTTTGTCGTAAAGGATGAAGTTAACATTTATGGTGGCTATACTGTCTTCTACAGAAGTCAATTTCATGACATAACGTCCGTCTTGCATGTTTTCGATTGCTTCCGGCAACGCTTCCATACTTCCATCGACTTTTATGACATCTTCATATACAAGAATTTCTTCTTCCTTGTCAGGATAATAATCATATAAGGGAAACATCTTGTCAAGCTGTTCTTCGCATAATGTCTTTCTGTCATATTTATTGTCAATACGTATCTTGTTTCCGTCTTTTATATGGTAAATCTTACGATAAAGAGTGGCATTTGTTTTCTTTCCGTCGTTATTAAGAATCTCAATCTCATAATTTTTCAGATTGTGTTTTTCTATGTTTTCTTTTACGTCACACAATATTCTTATTTTGCTGTATGATGCTGATATTTGGGTTATTGCCGATTGTGTCTCGCCGGCTTTGTCGGTGGCGTTGACATAAATCTTGTATATGAATTGTGGCATCATTTGAGGTAGAGCCGTTGTCTGGGGAAGGAGTTTGAAGTCTATTTTGAAAGTTCCATTTTTGTCAGCCGTTGTCTCACCGAATGCTATCTGTTCTTCTTCCGGTAAAGGCATTATTCTTCCAAATCTGTATGGTAAAATAACCTCTCTGATAACAGTGTATGATATTTTGACGCCGTCACAGGCTCTACCGGAATATGTCATGACTTTTCCTTCGACACTGACTTCATCGTTTAAGGAATATTGACTTGTTAAATCATTGAAAGTCACTTCAAAAGTAGGTCTTTTGTATTCTGCTACGGTAAATGAAAGGTTTCCGCTCTCATTGTTGATGATAAACATACCGTTCATGATGTTGTCCGGAATGACAAAACTGCCGTTGAAAGCTCCGTAACTGTCTGTTATATATGATTGTCGTGTTATCACTTCGCCATTGGCTCCAATCATTGCAACTGTTGTTTCTCGTCCGGTTATGAGTTCTTTTTCAGAACCTTTATTATTAATCATCACTCCTTTGAATTTAATGGTCTGTCCGGGTCTGAACACTCTCCTGTCACTGAAAAAATAAGTCTTTTCCGTAGGATTGTTTTTATATTCGGGACGATTGTAAATCAAATTTTCTGAAATAAGAGTGTCTCCCTTTAATGACATGATGACATAACAATTCTTGTCAGTTATGAAAATACCTTCTTTGTCGGTTTTCGTATTACCGATATATTTTTTTTCATAAGACTTTTTCTTATAGTCGTATTCTTGTGTATATAATTGTATATCAACATCTTGTATTGCCTTGCCTGTCAATCTGTCAACAACACGGAAAACCGTACCATTATTTTCATTGTAAAAATAAGAACTTAATCTGCTGACTTGCAGAACAGTACTGTTTATGTTGTTTTTGTCGAAGTTGCCATTGGGAAGGAAGACAATATAGTAAAATCCTGTTTCAAGTGGAGGAAGAGCCTCTAATGTCGAATGTTCGCGGAAATCATCTTCTTTAAAAAGATTTATAGTACCTTCTTTATATGGTTTCCTGTCATTGAAGTAATTATATTTTTCGACAAGTAATGAAGGATTGGGTATCTCGAAGTATTCTTCTACGTTAATTTTATAAATCTTGTATTGAATATTGTCGATATTTCTGTAGTTCAATCCTAATGCTATATCTTTACCGGGAAGCAACATGTTGTCTATGTCGATGCCAAGTTCAGGTCTTGTTATGTTTTCAATTAAATCATCTATACCTTTTGTTTCTTCACTGTCAGGATATTTTTCTTTTAATTCTTTACATAATGACATTATTTTAATGTAATTATTACCGTATTTTTCTGAGTTGCTGTTGATTTGTTTTATAAGTATATTGATTTGTTCTTTGATTATCGGAGCAATATTGTTTTTGTAATAACGGTCTGTTAAAGATTGTAATGCTGCAAGATGTTCATCTGAATGACTTTCATCGAGAAGGTTATAAAGAAAATTCAAACATTCTGTTTCATTGAATATTGCAGCATCGTAATGGTCATTACTGCGGTTGAATGTTATTAATTCCTGATAATTGTGTATTATGGTATTTATTTCATTGTCATTATTATCCAGAAGTGCTGTTGTTATGTCATTTGATTTTAATATGTTGGTAATATATTGATTGTCAACATTGTTTATATTATTTTTTAAATAATTTATATATTTGTGCATTACATAGTCGTACAGAGTCGGCTCTAATGTGTTGTTGACGACAGTATCTAAAATGCCGTCGAGAAAGTCTATGTTCGTAGTTTTCAAAACATCGGATTCTTTCAAAGCATTTTCATATTCTTTCAATATCTCTTTATGAAAAGTTTTTTTGTCCCAAAATCTGATGTCATCTGAATTGCCGGTTGTCTTGTTGCCATCGATAATATATTGATTACGCATGAGATAACTGTTGTACATCTCGGCAATGGTGATATCTGACAGCGCTTTGGAGATTGCATTTAATGATTTCGAGTGGTTTTTTGCATAGTTGATGGACGTTATGATGGGTTGTTCATCATCCAGTTCGAAAACCTTAAAACGTTTCAGCATACATTTCAACAGTTGATGATAGTCGTTTTCTTTTGATGCAATGTTTTGTATCTCATCTAAATATTTTTCAGCGGATTTTGGAAGATTGTTATTAAGACAACTGTCTATCTTTTTCCATAAATCATTATAAGATTGAGCGTTGGAAGTACTTATTATGCACATAAAAATAAATAATGACAATATTTTAAATTTCATGACCAATGTGTTTTTTACTGCAAAATTAACGTAAAATGTTTAATGAAATTGAGTTGAATTAATAATAACAGGTTAAATTATGGTTTGTCTTTGGCTAAAAAAAGTTTTGTTTCTCAAATTAGGTTGACAGCCAATTATCAATTGTTGTTTTTACAATGTAGTTTATGACTTTTCAATGTTTAAAACATAAATTTTCAAACTCTGCTTTTGTCGCTGTGAAAGCGATGAAATTATTGAAAATAACCGTACAAAGTGAAATAGATGACAGCTAAAAACTTTGAGAATCAATACTTGGTATTTTCGGTATTATTAAAGTCGTTGTTTATTGGTTGGCTCCTTCAAGAACGATGACGATTTCACCTTTTATTTCTTTTTTGGAAAAATACTCTATGACTTCTGACAATGTGCCTCTGACATTTTCTTCATGTATCTTGGTAAGTTCTCGTGCCACGGCGACGTGGCGGTCCGGTCCTGCCGTTTCTGAAAGCTGCTGCAATGTTTTCAACAGTCTGAAAGGCGATTCGTACAATATAGTGGTATAAGAGTATTTTACTATTTCGTTTATTTTAGTCTGTCTTCCTTTTTTATGTGGGAGGAAGCCTTCAAAAATAAAATGGTCTGCTGCAAGACCGGAGTTGACAAGAGCCGGCACGAATGCCGTAGCACCGGGAAGGCACTCTACTTCGACACCGAGACGCAGACATTCGCGTACAAGAAGAAAGCCCGGATCTGAGATGGCAGGAGTGCCGGCATCGGTGACAAGTGCCATTCTCTCGCCTGCAGCTATGCGTTCGGCAAGTGCTCCTACCTGTTGATGCTCGTTGTTGAGATGAAATGCCTGCATCCTTTTGCTAATGTTATAGTGCTTCAGCAAATTGCCACTTGTCCTCGTGTCTTCGGCTAATATAGTATCTACCTCGTCACGTAAGATGCGCAATGCTCTTAATGTGATATCTTCAAGATTTCCGATAGGAGTAGGTACAAGATACAGTTTCATTTGTCAGTCTTTTAAAACCTTCTTTCCACTAAATTCATTAACTTCTTGTATGCCAATGAGTTTTCATCCCATTGCAGCTCAACCTGTAACTCATGCATGTAAATTATCGCTCCATCGAGATTGTTGATCTCATTCAAGACACTTAGAGATTTGTTGTATTTCTCCATACTTCCTTTGAACAGGTCGTTAAGGAACAGGAATCTCTCGTTAATGCCTATTGCAGTACGTAAGTCATTGATGGTCTTGCGTTGTAGTTGTGATGCAATGCTGTTGTCCGGTTGTTTTTCCAAGATATCGCCAATTGTTACATGTTGTGTTGCCTCGACAGCGGGATTTTCTGTTGATATCTCTATTTTTATCTCATGCTCTTCGATGATGGGATTTTCTGTTGTTTTTTGGTTTTCCTCGCCCCACGCCTCTGTCGTCTTCTTGCTCTCTTCCTTCATCCCAAGCTCATCCACCATTGTATTAGTCGTCTCTTCCGTATCATTATTCCCTGCTTCTTCTTCAGTTTTCAACGATACGTTGTTGTTTTCCTCTTGTTCTTCCTTCTCTTCATTCCATTCGAAGATGATATCATTATCTTTCTCATCCGGTTCTTTTTCGTCTTCAACCGACTCATCTTCGTCAATGTCGTCAAGAGAATAATAATGGCTTTCCTCTTTCTCGTTTTGCGAGATTTCATCATTGTCATGTTCATTAATAGTTGAAGCATCATTGTCTTTTTTTACCGACCAAACAGCTCCTGGAGTATTCCATTTATTGCCGTTTATACAACATAAGACATCATAAAACTCTCTTGTCTTTTCCATCATGACGTCTATGTCTAACTGACTGATAGGTCTGTCGTTACGTATCATAAAGTCAACTTGTGCCATCATGCGGCTGAGCAGAGATTTCAGTTGTGGCAAACCATTATTTTCCTGCATGCTTGTGTTGTTCATTGAAATATTTTTTTAATTTTGTGGACTGAACAAAATTATAAAAAAAACGGATACGTAATCATGTTTCTTGAAAAAGATTATCGTAACAGGACACAAGGTTGGATAGAAGTGGTGTGTGGGTCGATGTTTTCAGGCAAGACCGAAGAGTTGATTCGCAGGCTGAATCGTGCCCGTATTGCCAAATTGAAAGTTGAGACTTTCAAACCGAGTATCGATATCCGTTACAGTGACGAAGATGTCGTCTCGCATAATGAATCGTCTTTGCATTCTATTGTTGTTGAAAGTGCTTCACAAATATTATTTTATTCCAATGATGTTGATGTTATTGGCATAGATGAGGCTCAGTTTTTTGACGATGAACTTGTCAATGTGTGTCAGACGCTTGCAAACCAGGGCGTTAGAGTTATTGTCGCCGGACTTGACATGGATTATACCGGTAAGCCTTTCGGACCTATGCCCGCTCTCATGGCAGTGGCAGAAGATGTAAGTAAGGTACATGCCATCTGTATGCGCTGCGGTGGTCTTGCTCAGTATTCTCACCGTACAGTGAAAGTGGATAAACTTGTAATGCTCGGAGAAACAGATACTTATGAACCTCTTTGTAGGAGTTGCTATAATAAGGCTCTTCGTGAAGGGAATGAATAATATAAAAATGTCTGAATTATGAAAAAAATATTGTTTTTCTTTATTGCTTTGTCTTTGTTGACAGTAAGCTATGCTCAAAATCGCGAAGGGAAGAAAAAGGAAAAGAAATATAATGAGAAAGGCGAGATTATAAAGACAGGTTGGGTCTTTGGTCCTCTTCCTGTTGTCGGTTTCGACTCTGACCTCGGATTCCAATATGGTGTCACAACGGATATCTTTAATTATGGTAATGGCAAGAATTACCCTAAGTATGATTTTAAAATGAATTTCGAGGCATCGACATATACCAAAGGCTCCAGTATTCTCAGGTTTTATGGCGACTTTGGCAATGTTATTCCTAAATCGAAACTGTTTTTGGATGTGGCATATCTCACCGACAAAAAGTATGAGTTCTATGGATTCAACGGGTATGCTGCTCCTTTTATTGATAATGCTTATCTGTCTTATGTCAATCCTTTGGATCAGGACTCTCCTGTTCAGATTGTCGATGACCCGTCTGTTTCTTCTTTTCTGTATAATTTTTACCGTCGGCAAATCAGAGTGGTTACCGGTTTCAGATATCCCATAGGTTTTGTTGATAATCTGTATTATGCTGCGGGTATCGCGTTTTATAATATTAAAATAGATACGGTGAGATTGAATGGAATTGAAAACCAGATAAGTTTGTATGAATTGTATTGTAAGACAGGTTTGATAAAAGATAATGAGAAAGATGGAGGTTCTGTGACACAGTTGCGTCTTGGCTTGATTTATGATACCCGTGATAATGAAAGCGACCCTGCCAAAGGCTTGTATGTAGAAGGTACTTTGACAGCAGCTCCTGATATTATAGATAAAGAGAATTACAGTTATCTTACTCTTACCATGATTTTGCAACATTATATTCCCGTATATAATGACCATCTGACTTTTGCCTATCGTCTTGGTGTACAAAGTGTTCTTGCAGGAAACATTCCGTTTTATGCTGTCTCTAACCTGAATACCATGTTTTATAAAAAAATGATTACAGAGGTTCTTGGCGGCATCACCTCGATAAGAGGCATCAATCGTAATAGCGTTATTGGTGCAGGTGTGGGTTGGTTGAATACAGAACTGCGTTATAGGGCTTTGAGGTTTAAGTTTATCAATCAAAACTGGATTATCGGCTGTAATCTCCTGTTCGATGCCGGCATGGTTATTAAGGATTATAGACTTCATGAACAAGAAAATGCTTTTGTCGGTTTAGATGAAAATTCTTCTGAAATTGTTGAAAATCTGTTATATACCAGAGAAAGAGAGTCTTTGCACACTTCAATGGGCGCCGGCTTGAAAGTCATTATGAACCGCAGTTTTGTGGTGTCGGCCGAATGTGCGCACGCTCTTAATGAACATGATGGCAATGGATTGAAGTTTTATATTGGATTTAACTATATTTTTTAAACTTATTGGTGTTATTATATGTAAAACAGATAATCTATTATATGTAGAATTTAAAAAACTAATTTATGTTGAAAATCGGAGATAAAGCACCTGAGGTCTTGGGATTGGACCAAAATGGTAAAGAAGTGAAAATTAGTGACTTCGGAGGGAAGAAAATAATATTGTATTTTTATCCTAAAGACAGTACTCCGGGCTGTACTGCCGAGGCATGTTCCTTGCGCGACGGACTCGATGACCTTAAAGATGCCGGTTATGCCGTGGTGGGCGTCAGCAAAGACTCGGCAAAATCACATCAAAACTTTATTGCTAAACAAAATCTTAACTTCCCGTTGATTTCAGACCCGGATAAGAATCTTATCGAGTATTTCGGTGTCTGGGGTGAGAAAAAGATGTGTGGCAAAACTTGTTTCGGTGTTGTCAGGACTACTTTTATCCTCGCTCCGGATGGTACTGTGGAAAATATCATTACCAATGTGAACACTAAAGATGCAGCTAAACAGATTCTCGAATTGAAATAAGGTTCGTTTAAGCTTCTTTATTACTTTGTTACACAACAAAATGTTTTTTAGTAATAAATAACCGTTTGCATTTTATTTTGAATAGACGTCATATCATGGCGTCTTAATTTGTTTATAATAATTCTTTTATTAATTGGGATAAAAAATCATTTGTACCGATAATTGCTGTAAATAATTCATTATCAATACATAAATTTGCAAGCCATCTTCTCGATTTATGTATATATAATCTTGATTTTCAAAGTGTTATGAGGGAATCTTAAGACTTCAGGATACCAATGGTATTTTATCCTGCTGATAATAAGAAACAATTTCGATAAATTATTTTTACATATTTTTTTATGGGAAAAGGCTGAGCCGGATTCATTTCCGACCCGGTCTTCATATTCATTTAACTCGATGTCAATTTGTACCTGTCATGCTTTTCGCTACTTGCATTGTTACTTGCATTGTAAAATTTCCAGACAAAATGATAATAGTGCATTCATCTTGTTCCTCTGCCAGCATAATCATTTTATTTATTATATCTCCTTCCTGCAGTATATAAAAAACCACATTACTTTCATCATCTTTTATACGCATTATTTCTTTATAATCCGTCATATCTATCATTTTTGAAAAGTCAGTTTTCATCTGGTCACGTATATCCTTACGTTCGGTTGATAAAATCTGCATTCCTGTGATTTCCATTTCTGCTAAATCCAAACCATCTTCATCTGTTTTCATAGAACACATTATTTGTAACATTTCCGGAGAAATGCTTACAACCGTCACACCGTCCATGTCTTCGTATTTTTCAAAAAAATTGTCCTGTGCCTGACAAACAAATGTTCCAAAAACAAAAAGCAATATTGCCATCACTAATTTTGTTGTGCTAAAATTTTTCATATTCAATAATTTAATTTTTCGATTAATAATTCATTTACTTTATCCACCTTTCGGTTTACATTATCCATTTGCATAATACCTTTATTAAAATTGCTGAAAAAGAGTTGCAAGGCATTTTGGGCTGTTATTGTGGCATCGGCTAACTCACGGGCATTTGTTTTTTGCTCTTTTTCATAAGCATCATAACGGAAAATACCTATAGTCAGCAATATAGTTGCGGCAATTCCGCTTACCCAGTATATCCAACGACGAGTAACCAATTGTTTTTGTTGTCTCTCTGCCTTTGCCCATGTGTCGATTTGCTTTTCCAAACGCTCAGACAAGCCTTCCGGCAATTCTTGTTCTGCCGCAAGCGTTTTGTCAAGTAACTCATCCAAGTTTTCCATATTTCTATTATTCTTGTCCATACAATAGTTTTATTTGTTCACGTAATGTTTTTCGTGCCCGTGTGAGCAATACACGTATGTTCACTGCGGTCAATCCTGTTATTTGTTCAATTTCTTCCATCGTACAATCATCAATACTTCGCAGACGCAATATTTGCCGTTGGTTTTGAGGTAAACGATTTATCAGTTCCTGCACTCGTACAACTTTATCGTGAATCTCGGTTTCCTGTTCAGGCGTAGTGTCTTCAATAAGGACATCTATTATACCTGCATCAACGGCGTCATACGACCGACGGGCAGAGCGTATGAAATCAAGACAGGCATTCTTTACCAGCGTTACGCAAAATGCTTCCGGAGTTTTGACAACATCCAATTCATCCCGTTTTGTCCAAAGTTTAAAATATACATCTTGTAAAATATCTTCTGCATCTTCTTTGTTTTCCACCATAATAAAGGCTATACGGAATAATTTGGCATGCAAAGGCAAGAATTTGCGTTTGAAGTTTTCCACATCCATTATCGATTCTCTTCTATTATTTTTTCTACGTCTTCAAGATTTATTTTGCCTTTTATGCGTATCAAAACCAGATCCTCTTCGTCGTAAGTTGCGATCACCAATTCCTGAATAACATCTTTTTTTGTCCGTATCAGGATTCGAACTATTTCATTATCGTCTTTCACGACAAGCAAAGGCTCATATTTGGAATCTTTTATTGTGCGTAAACCGTTTCGGAAATTTTCCTTTACATCATCGCGACACTCCGACAAATCTAATATCTCAATGCTGCTAATCCCCATTGTTTCTGTAAAAATACCGGATGTTTTCATAACCAGAGGACCTATCTTTACCTTTTCCACACCGGTTTTATCTGAAAAACTGTTCAAAAACTTTTCCAAGTTTTCTGCATAAGCCAATCTGCAACAAAACACCACCGCAAGTAATA
Source organism: Bacteroidales bacterium Phil6 (assembly GCA_002633315.1). Taxonomy (GTDB): domain Bacteria; phylum Bacteroidota; class Bacteroidia; order Bacteroidales; family F082; genus Limimorpha; species Limimorpha avicola. The sequence goes on along the minus strand of NWBN01000002.1, from coordinate 7,728 downwards.
ACACATACTTTTTCATTTTATTCTCCTTTTTAAATTACAAATGTATTTAATCTGTTATAGACGGTCAACCGTGCGCGCTACGGAAAATGTCTTTACACCTAAGACGAAAAACCATCTTTTTTGTTACAAAATAACATGATTTTTTAAAGACACAATATTATTTTGTCTGCATATTGCAAAATGTCATATTACGGTGTCTCTACAGAATCAGGTGGATATTAAAAAATACTCATAATATATAAAGAGCACCTCTGAAATACGACTATATTTCAAAGGTGCGTATGATAAATTTTGATTTAGTAAATCGAAATTATTGTTCTACAATTTCCATTGTCATTTTAACCGGAGTTACCGGCACATCACCGTATCCTGTCTTTACTGCCGCTATCTTATCGACAACATCGAGACCTTCTACTACTTCTCCAAATACGGTATAGTCTCCATCCAAATGTGGGGTTCCTCCTGTTGTAGTATATGTCTTTATTTGTTCTTCAGAAAACTTCTTGCCATATCTTTGTGAGAACATGTTCAACATTTCAGGAGAATAAACTTGACCTTGCACTATGTAAAACTGACAACCGCTTGATTCTTTCTTTGGGTTTACCTGGTCTCCGAGTCTTGCTGCGGCAAGAGCACCTTTTTTATGGAAATGGTTGCTTTTGAATTCTGCAGGTATGGTATATCCGTTATTTTCTCTACCATCGGCATTGCCGCCGCCCTGTATCATAAAGTTGTTTATCACACGGTGGAACGGAGAATTTTCATACCAGCCTTCTTTTACCAGCTTGATGAAATTATCTCTATGTAATGGTGTGTCATTATACAATTTAACTTTGATATTGCCATAATTGGTTTTTATCAATACCATTGTCTCTTTTTCTTGTGCTTGTGTTGTCATTCCTATTAAAATACAAAATATTAAAAATAATTTTCTCATAATGTAATAATTTAATCATCTATTTCAGAATAAATAAGGTCTAATCTCAGCATTGAAGTCGAATCGGCGTAGTCAGGTCCGTTGAGCACCCAACGACTCGGATTATATGAACCGGCATTGACATAGAGATATATTCCGTAGTTCTCGGCATCAGGTCCTGCAAGGATCAGGTCTTGTATGTATTCAGATATTCTGAACCATACCTCTCCGTTTTTGAATGTACCGCCATAGTAGTTGGTGCCTACATATTGATCCGGCAAAGTTGAATAGCTTCCGTCGGCATTAACTTTTACGACCACTAATTGTGTGGGAGGTCGGAATGTAGCTGTATCGTTTATGGCTCCGTCTATAACCGCAGGAGCACTTTTCATAACTAATTTGGCTTCATTGACAAGGACATTGGTATTAAGATCTGCAGCCCATTGTGCAAGGTTCGGAAATTTAATGAATGCTCTTGTTCCTGCTGCTCCCTGAAGAAACAGATATCGGTTGTCTGTACTGTCGTTGAATCTTATAGGTGAAACAGCAGCTTCATAGTCGTGTTCGAAATAGTTGTATCTTATGTTAGATGTAGTGACGTCGAAATCGTAAAATGAGGTGTCGCTGTCGTTATGGTAGTACACCCTCATGTAAGTATTACTGTTTGTTATGTTAAAATAACATATAGAGCCTGTACCTCCGGTATCGTCACATTTCAAATGTATGCCTTTAAAATAATCGGTAAATGCCGTGTTGGATGTAAAGTTGGCTTCTTCATCATGGAAAAAACGATATGCTACCATCGTGTCAATGGGAATACGCAATACTGCCGTATTTATAGTGTCATATTCAAAGTTGGAAAAAGTCTTCGGTCTCGGAAAGAACTGGTGATAACCTATCTCATCCCCGCATTCTAATATTGTGTTGGAATAATATGTGGTATCGAGCATGTCCTCAGTCACCTCATAAACTCTTACAATTTGCTGTTGAGTGGTATCACCATAATAGTTGGAATAAGTAAGTTGAAGAACTACAGAATCAGCTACGGGATTTTCGCCCCATTCATGACCATTGGTGGTAAGCGACAATTGTGTGTAAAAACCGAGGTTGGAATTGCCGAAAACAGGGTCGTACATATCACCGAGCAACATGTAATTGGCACTCTTTGTACTTAGAGAATCTACTCTCTGAGTCTCGGCATAGATATCCTGTGTCCCTGTAAATGAGACTCTTATATAACTGCTTTCAGGTTGAATGGTATTTCCTATCCGTTCCGGTACTTTTTTACAAGAGATGATACTGACAGAACATATCACCAAGAGTAAAAACATCAAATTTTTCAAAGTCATTATTTTCTTCATTTTTTGCACAGATATGTATCGTAAAACTCATTGTAAGCATCAACGTAATTTTCTTTCGGTTGGTATTCAAGCAGCGGTTTTTTTAACGATCTCGCATATTCTTCTATTTCGGGATTGATGTTTTCACTAGCTATAATGATGGCATCTGAAAAGTCTAAGGCTGATTTTGTGATATTTACATAGGTTGGCGATTTAAGCCATTTAAAGTCTTTAACCATTATTCCGGGCATTTTGAGTTTTATATCATAGTTGTCACTGAATTTTCCCGGGAAATCATCATCGTAAATGGAATATACTATTTTAGACTCGTTGAATAACGGGTTGTCCTTATATGATCGTTTGATGTATAATGGGACTAAACTTGAAATCCATCCGTGACAATGAATAATATCCGGTGACCAATTCAGCTTCCTTACTGTTTCAATAACACCGCGTGAAAAGAATATCGTTCTGTCATCGTTGTCTTCGAAATAGTTGTTGTTTTTGTCAAGTACGGTAAATTTACGGTTGCTGAACAAATCGTCATTATCAATAAAATATATTTGCATTCTGGCTTTCTGTATAGAAGCTACTTTGATTATCAACGGATGATCCGTATCGTTGATTATCATGTTCATACCGGAAAGACGTATGACTTCATGCAACTGATTCCTGCGTTCGTTGATAATGCCGAAACGCGGCATGAAAATACGTATTTCCTTGCCCTTTTCCTGTATGCCCTGCGGAAGATTTCTTCCAATTAACGACATGTCGGTCTTTTGCAGGTACGGCATGATTTCTTGATGTATAAACAATACTTTCGTTTTTTCCATTTTTGACAAATTTGTTGGCAATAAAACTAACATACAAAATTAAACAAAAAAATTTGAATTACTGACAAAAAAAGTGAAATATTTGCTCGATTTCTTTGCTTTAATATGGTTAGAATATTTATAATCAATAATATACAATAAAAATTATGTAAATAGTCTTTGTCTTTATGATTTTTCTTCTTCGTCGTACTTATAGTTGTAATGTTTTTTACATTAAATTGTCTAATTTATATGTATTATTATGATTTATTTTAATTATTATATGTAAATTTTATATATTTTTTAAGGTAATTTATTTTTTATTATTGAAAATGGAAAACAATTCATGTGTTTTTTTATTTATGAAGTAATGATATGAAACCAAAAAGATGTTGAAATATATTTTGAAATAAAGAAAAAGAAATTATTGTTTATGAATGATTGGATTTGCTTTTTCAGTATAAGAATGAAAAAGTGATTTTTGTATCGGTTGCAAACAGTTCATGGAAAATTTGTTTTTATTATTGTTTCAAATGGAAATTGTGAGGTTGTTTATAAACATGCAATATGTTTGGTTAATACTTGATAAGACTAAAATTCATTAAATGAATAGGATGTTTTTTATTGATGTCATGTTTGATTTTCAAAATAAAAAACCCCAATATATTGGAACACAATATATTAGGGTCTAAACCGTACTCCCTCAGGGATTCGAACCCTGGACCCATTGATTAAGAGTCAATTGCTCTACCAACTGAGCTAAGGAAGCATCATTTTGCGGCTGCAAAGTTACTATTTTTTTTAAATCGAACAATACTTTTTGAAAAATTTTGTCTTTTTATGAAATAAATCATGTTAAAAACCGAAAGCTTCGGTTAAAACATATATCTTTGCGACATGAAAGAAGATCATTTCGAAAATCAAATACATGAATGGGATTCTGCACTTCAGGTTAATGAAGGTGTTGAACAACCTATACAAGTCAATCCGATGGCGTTGGAACGCTTGAAATCGAAAAGACAACAACTGCTGCCTGTGAAAGACTATGTTGATGGTATATTGTCTGGTGATGTTGTGATGCTTAGCAAAGCTATTACCTTGATTGAAAGTACATTGCCTTCTCACCAGAATTTGGCACAGGATATTATTGCTGCTTGTCTGCCTTATTCAGGAAATGCTTTAAGATTGGGTATCACCGGTGTTCCGGGTGCTGGAAAGAGTACATTTATAGAGGCTTTGGGCATGGAGCTGAGTCGTCAGGGCAAACGACTTGCAGTACTTGCAATAGACCCGAGCAGCCAGCGTTCTAAAGGCAGTATTTTGGGAGACAAGACTCGTATGGAAGAGTTGTCTCAACAACCCAATGTTTATATACGGCCTTCAGCATCAGCCGGTACTTTGGGAGGTGTGGCACGTAAGACAAGGGAAGCTGCAATATTATGCGAAGCTGCCGGTTTCGATACTGTTTTTATCGAGACAGTGGGAGTGGGACAATCGGAAACAGCAGTGTATTCTATGGTGGATTTCTTTTTGCTTATATTAATAGGTGGTGCCGGAGATGAATTGCAAGGCATCAAACGAGGCATCATGGAAATGGCTGACGGTATTGTCGTTAATAAGGCTGACGGCGATAATATACAACGTGCCAATCGTGCAATGGCGGAGATTAAAAATGCCGTACATCTGTTCCCTGTCGCTGAGTCGGGGCAGGATGTCAAGGTTATGACTTGTTCTGCGTTGACACATTATAATATTATTGAGGTGTGGCAAATGGTTCAAAATCATGTTGACGCAATACGTCAGTCGGGCTATTTATTGAAAAAAAGAGCTGCCCAGGAGGTTCAGATGATGCTCGATACCATAGAACTGACTCTGAAACAACGTTTTTTTCAGGACTCTGCCGTGAAAGATATGCTTCCGGATGTGGAACATAATGTGCTTTCAAAAAAAATTAGTGCTTATATTGGTGCTAATCAATTACTTGATAAATATTTTGATAACTTGAAGAGTTAAGTCGTTTTTGAACAAAAATTTAACGTTTTCATTTGTATCAAAGAAATAAGTGTTATCTTTGTGCGGAAAATGATGAAAAGAACTAAATAATATAAATCATGGATGTAAATATTCAAATGAATCCCAATCTGTTGGTTCAGTACTTGCAAAAACCGGCAGCTGAGTTTACTCGACAAGACATTATTCGTTATTGTGAAGAAAATGAGATAGAATTTATCAATTTTCATTATTGTGGATGGGATGGTAAACTGAAGACCTTGAATTTCGTAATTCATAGTGCAGCACATCTTGAGAACATATTGTCGGCAGGAGAACGTGTTGACGGATCAAGTTTGTTCCCTTTTATTGAGGCAGGAAAAAGCGATCTATATGTGGTGCCTAAGTATAGAACTGCTTTCCGTAATCCTTTTGCCGAAATACCTACGCTCGATATTTTGTGCTCGTTCTATAATCGTGATGGTGAACCTTTTGAAAGTTCTCCGGAATATATCTTACGTAAGGCTCACAGAGTATTCAAAGAAACCACAGGAATGACAATGGAAACAATGGGGGAATTGGAATATTATGTGATAGCTGATGATGAGGAAGTATATAAGGTGCCAGACCAAAAAGGATATCATGAAAGTGCTCCTTTTAACAAATTTACCGACTTCCGTATTGAAGCGATGAGACTTATTGCACAGGCCGGAGGTCTTATAAAATATGGTCACTCCGAGGTTGGTAACTTTACTCTGGATGGCAAGATCTATGAACAAAATGAAATAGAATTTTTGCCTACAAATATCGAAGATGCTGCAGATCAACTTGTTGTAGCCAAATGGATTATGCGTCAGTTGGCTTATCAATACGGTGTTACTCTTACATTTGCTCCAAAGATTACTGTCGGTAAAGCTGGTAGCGGCATGCACGTACATTGTAAATTTACTAAAGATGGTAAGTCTATGATGGTTAATAATGGAGAATTGACGGAAGAATGCAGAAAGGCAATTGCCGGATTTATGATGGCAGGTACTTCACTCCCTGCTTTTGGTAATCCTAACCCATTGTCATTCCTTCGTTTAGTGCCTCATCAGGAAGCACCTACATCACTTTGTTGGTCGTTCTCCAACAGAAGTGCTCTTGTTCGTGTACCGCTTGGTTGGATAAATAATGGCAAGGATATGGTGGCTGATTGTAATCCTCTTGAGAAACAAAGCAATAAAGATTTCAGTGACAAACAGACTTTTGAATGGCGTGCTTCTGACGGTTGTGCAGATATGTATCTCCTTATGGCGGCATTATGTGCTGCGGCACGTTATGGTCTTGAATGTCCTGATGCTCTTAAGGTTGCAGAAAAGACCTATGTCGGACTCGGCGTTAATATTCATGACAGTAGCAATAAAGAGTTACAGGAATCTCTAGAACAACTTCCGGATTCATGTGTCAAGGCTGCGGAAGAACTCGCTAAAGACCGAGAGATATATACTGCAAAAGGAGTCTTTTCTGATAATATAGTAGATTACCTTATAAAATATCTCAAAAACTTTAACGATGCTAACCTTCGTGAAGAGCTTGGTTCTGATAATGAGAAGATTATGAAATTAGTAAATGATAATATACATGTAGGTTAAATTATTTTAACTACTTTTAAGCGTTAACTAATGAAATGGTTAACGCTTTTTTTTTATCTTTGCCGTAAAATGAAATATGTTGAATTTCATATTATATCATTATGAAGCCATTATTGTCTTTTATAACATGCCTGTTGTTAACGGATAGATACAATGCTACTGGTGGTACACTGTCTAATTTTTTGTATGATTATAAGACACAATATATTATGTCTGTTGTGTTGTTTTGGATTATTGTAGTGTTGCTGATAGTGTTGTTGATAGTCATAATATCAAAAAAGAACAGGATAATAGGTATCAAGATTAAAGAACTTGCTGAAATCAATAAGGTTTTGGAACTCAAGAATAAAGAAGTAGCTGAATTGTTATCGAAAAAAATGGAAAGAGACAAGATTATTAATGAGGTTGTTGGAGAGATGAAAAATATTGAATTGAAAGATAAAATATCTAAGGAGATAATGTCCCGTATTGTCAAATCATTGAAAGATACTGTCAGTGATGATGTACTTACAGATTTCGACAAATATTTTTTATATATACATCCGGATTTTTATAATAATCTGTATAAGATGTATCCCGAATTGACACAGAATGAGTTAAGACTGTGTGCCATGGTACGATTGAATATGAGTACGAAAGATATAGCTGAAATAAATAATATTGAACCCAACAGTGCCCGAATAGCAAAAAACAGATTGCGTAAAACTCTTGGTATAAGTAATACGGAAGAGTCCCTTTTTACCTTTCTTTCTGAATTTTAATTTGTAAATTATATTATTGATTATTAACAATAATTTATTCAATGTATCCTATTTGTATCCATTTTTGTCTTATATGTATCCTATTTGTATCCATAAAATTTACAAAATAGTGAATAAAAAATATTGCACATAAAAAATTTAATAAGTATCTTTGCGAACTTTTTGAAAAATTATTGTTTAACTAATCATTTTTAAAAATGCGAAAGTTTTTAGGAATTTTGTTGCTATTGGTGTTCATCTCACCATTTGCAGCACAAGCCGATGAAATTATCGTTG
>NWBN01000001.1 GCA_002633315.1 Bacteroidales bacterium Phil6 | reverse complement strand
GACTTCAGGAAGCATGTAATAAACAGGGCGCATCTCAAAACTGATGTTAACAGAATCCTTTTTGAATTCTTTATGACGAACCATGATTGTCGTATCCTGATAGCCGATGCATGAATACAGAAGTTCTATATCTTTATCCGATTTTATTGAAAACGAATAATTACCTTTGACGTCGCTGCTCGTCCCGTATTGTGTGTTCAACACCCGAATGTTGGCATTCTCCACTCCTACATTTCCGTAAATTGTCGTACGGTTCTGGGCAAATACAGAATTTGTTGAAAACAAAATCATTAAAGAGATTAATAATACTATTCTTTTCATAGGATGATTTTTTTAATAACGGCAGGATTACATTATACGCATCCTGACATTTGAGTTTTACATGTTTCTATCTCATCACAGATTGATGGACAACCGGGGCTTCCGTAGAATCCACCATGTCGCCGGAGCAGTTCCTCCCCAAATACTGTTTTGTTCATTATTTTGTAAACGAGATACCATAGTCTTGTTCAAACTTAATTTTACTTTCTTGTCCATTTCTATAGCTATTATAATTGTTATTATTATCATTTTACAAAATAAACTTACATCTCTTGGTGTTGCGTTTTTTATTATCTTCACAACGGCAAAAATAAAAAACGGTTTTTGGTTTTCATTGTGTTGCCTTTTCTGCTTCATTTCTTGTTTGTCAAAGTCTCCACAAACGGCAGCACACTTTTTATTGCGGAGACTTTGCAGAATGTATTTCAGAATAGTTTTCATGTACGATTCGGTATTTGTTTGTCTTTGCAATTTTAGAAAAATTTTTACATCATGTCAAGAAAACAAGATATTAAAAAACTTATCAACCATTCCACATTTAATTCTATTCGTATATCATATTGTTTTCACCTACTTTAAATACTAAAAATCACATTAAATATTGTTAAAATTTCATATTACAAACGTCATTACAAACTTTTTTACCTTGTTTTACAACATAAAATATTGATTATAAATAATATAATAATTTTGCTTTACAAACTTTTTTTCTAAATTTTACAAACTTTTATTGTCTGTTTAAAGCAATTTTTTCATAAATTCGACTGTATCTAAGTATAAATTCCATATTGTAAACTTTTTAATATGCAGATTTGTTACTTTCTTAAATTGTAAAAACCATTATAGGACTTGCCATATTTCACACAAAATATTTCTGTCATATAAAAAACGACATGTAATGATTTTTTCGTCACATCATAAAAAATAATCGAAACATCATCATTATTAATAGCAATCATTCCCATAATTTTATTATTTTTGCAGACCATAAAAACGAATCTTATGTTGAGTGAACAGGAACAGGTAAGAAGGAACTCTTTGGCAGAGTTATATAAATTAGGAATAAATCCTTATCCACAGGCAGCTTATGAAGTCAATGTAACCACTAAAGAAATAGCGGAACAATTTGACGACAACGATCTTACAAGATTTGAAAACATCAGCATAGCAGGTCGATTGATGAGTCGTCGTATCATGGGTTCAGCTTCTTTTGGCGAGTTGCAGGACGCACACGGACGCATACAGTTGTATATCAACCGTGACGAGATATGTCCGGGAGAAGACAAGACAATGTATAACATAGTCTTCAAAAAACTTTTGGACATAGGAGATTTCATAGGTGTAAAAGGGTTCGTTTTCCGCACCAAGATGGGGGAGATTTCCATCCATGTCAAAGAGATGACAGTATTATGCAAGTCATTGAGACCTCTTCCTATCGTCAAGGAGAAAGACGGAGTGACATACGATGCTTTCAGCGATCCGGAGTTAAGATACAGGATGAGATATGTTGACCTTGTCGTCAACAAAAACATCAAAAACATTTTCATAACAAGGACGAAGATTATCAACAGCATACGTAACTTTTTCAATGAGAACGGATATCTCGAGGTAGAGACGCCGGTGTTACAGCCCATACCGGGCGGAGCCGCTGCACGTCCTTTCATTACACACCACAACACTCTTGACATACCGTTATATCTTCGCATCGCCAACGAACTATACCTGAAACGTCTCATAGTGGGAGGTTTCGACGGCGTCTATGAGTTCTCGCGCAACTTCCGCAACGAGGGCATGGACCGCACTCACAACCCCGAATTCACTGCTCTTGAGATTTACGTGGCATACAAGGATTATCTGTGGATGATGGATTTTACCGAAGCCATGATAGAAAGATGTGTCACCGAAGTATTAGGCACTCATATCATCACCGTAGGCGACAAGGAGATTAGCTTTAAACGTCCCTTCAAACGCATCACCATGACAGATGCCATCAAAGAAAATACCGGCATAGACATCAACGGAATGGATGAGATACAATTGCGGGAAGTATGTAAGAAACTCGATGTTGAAGTCAACGACGCCATGGGCAAAGGCAAGCTGATAGACGAGATTTTCGGCGCCAAATGCGAAGGCAACTATATACAACCTACTTTCATCACCGACTATCCTGTCGAGATGTCTCCTTTATGCAAACGTCACCGCGACAATCCGGAACTTACAGAACGTTTTGAACTGATGGTCAACGGCAAAGAACTTGCCAATGCTTATACGGAACTCAACGACCCTATAGACCAGCGAGCCAGGTTCGAGGAGCAGATGCATCTATCGGAACGAGGCGACGACGAGGCGATGTTTATCGACCAAGACTTCCTGAGGGCTTTGGAATACGGCATGCCTCCTACATCGGGCATGGGCATAGGCATAGACAGATTCGTGATGTTGTTAACTGAACAACAGTCTATACAGGAAGTATTGCTATTCCCGCAAATGCGTCCTGAGAAAATCAAAAAAACAGCATCCAAAGAAGACTTCATGGCAGCAGGTGTGCCTGAAATATGGGCTGAGGTATTGATAAAGAATGGTTATACCTCTGTCGAGATGATGAAAGAAGAGAAACCATCAGCATTGAGAGAGAAACTTAACGGAATCAGAAAGAAAAACAAAATGGATGTGCCGGCACTTCAGCTTGAAGAAGTGACAGCATGGCAGTCATAAAAATGTATTTTTAATTTAAAAAGATGAAAAAGATTTCATTTACCGCTTTATTATGTATGTTGGTATTTTCACTGACAGCACAAGTCATTGAGAAGACCTATACATTCAATGAGCCTGTCATTGAGAAAGTTAATGGTTACGATGTAGTAACATTTGACCAAACCGGGCAAACCGGAGAAGTAGGGAAACCATCATTGCCGTGGAAAACAGTATCATTGTTATTACCACAAAACAGTGCAGCACAAGACGTGGAGATAATTTTTTCCGACTTCACAGAGTTGGAAGGAGAATACATCTTGTTGCCGCGGCAGGAAGTACGTCCTGTATCATCGCAAGATCCTTTTGTCTTTGCCAAAGATGAGGCAGCATACAGAATGACTACAGAATACCCTGACAATGCAAAAGGCGATTTAAGCACACAGTATCTCAATGGCTGTTCTTTTGCCTTTGCCGGCTTCACACCTGTGAGATACATAGCTGCATCAGGCAAAGTGTCATACGCCAAGAAAGTTACTGTAAGAGTATCTATCACGGCTGCCAAGGATGACAAAAGTTCCATGTTATGGCTCACGCCGGAAGTACGCGCCAGAGTATCGCGACTTGCCGACAACCCCGAAGCAATAGAATCATACAATACGAGAGCCAAGACAGCCAACGGTTATGAGTTGCTTGTCATAACACCACAGGAATGGGTGTCGCATTTCGATGAATACAAAGAGTTTTACAATGCACGCGGTCTGAGGACGAGAGTGACGGCATTGGAAGACATACTGTCAACAAGCACAGGACGTGACGACCCGGAGAAGATGCGTGAATATATCAAGGCAGAATACGAAAACAACGGCATCCTGATGGTATTGCTCGGCGGCGACTCCAAACTTGTCCCCTATCGCGGATTGTATTGTTATGTATCCGAAAGTAATGTCGATGAAAACATACCGGCAGATATGTATTTCGTTTGTCTTGACGGCACATGGAACGACAATGACAACAACCTGTGGGGAGAAATCGATGAAGCAGACCTTTTGCCGGAGTTGGCAGTCGCCCGTATGCCTTTCAATGATGAGACACAATTCAACAACATGATGCACAAGACTTTAGAATATCAATCCAACCCGGTATTAGGAGAATTTCGCACTGTGGTAATGGGAGCAGAATGGCTTGACGATATATTTTGCGGCAGCAACGACCTTGAGGCTTTGATAGGAAGTTGCGACGACCATGGATATTCTACTGTTGGCATCCCGGAAGATTATGATTTTCAACGTGTTTATGCCGATGAAAACAACTGGAGCGGTAAAAATTTCAGGGACAGAATAAATGCTGTCGGCGGACAATATACCCATCACGTAGGTCATGCCAACACCGACTATGTGGCAGGCTGGTATGTCAGCAGTACCGACGACAACTCCTTTGCCAAACTCAACGGTGTGGATCATAATTATAATTTCTTTCACTCACACGGCTGTATATGTGGAGACTTCACCAGCACCTGCATGTTGGAACGTCTCGTAAACATATCGACAGGTTTTGTTGCTGCAACGGGGAACTCGCGTTACGGTTGGTATATGGCTTTCGGAGACGGCCCTGCCCGACATCTGCACCGTGAATTTGTAGATTCTTATTACAATGACAGGCTTCCTTATATCGGAACTGCTTTCGTTGAAATGAAAATCATGACAGCGCCATACGTATCCTCCGGTTGGGGCGACAATGGTGCTTTAAGATGGAATATTTATGCTATCAACATATTAGGCGATGTGGCTGTATGTCCTTGGTTAGACGAGCCTTTCACACCGGAAGTGTATTATCCGACAGCCATACTTGTTGGCTCTACAGAGGCATCAGTGAAAATAAACTGTAACAGCGACAATAAGAACAACTTCCGTTGCAGCCTCATGCGCGGTGATGAACTCGTAGCTTTCGGCATCACAGACGAAAACGGCAATGCCACTTTAGATTTCTTCTCGCCACTTGAAGGAACTGAACCTCTCAGCCTCATTGTGACAGGTCCAAATGCTTATCCTCAGACCTTCGAAGTAAACACACTGCAGGAAGGCATTGCCTATGTATATGCTTCGGATATTGTCTTAAATGACGACAATGCCATACCGGAATATGGTGAGACAATAAGCATGAACATCAATTTCTACAATGCCGGCACTATTAATGCCGACAACACCAGTGTGACATTGTCAACAGACTGCGAATATGTCACTATTACCAATGACAATGCAGAAATTGGCAATATTGATGCAGAATCATCAGTAGAAATGAACGATGCCTTTACTTTAGTCATTGCCAACAACGTACCGGACAACACTTATGCCGATTTCACAATAACATGCTCTTCAGGCAACAACAGATGGACACAACATTTCAACATGAGATTGTACGCTCCGGTACTTAAAATCACTGAGACGACATACGCAGAACAGCAAGGCGACATGAACGGTTATCTGGACCCTTCCGAAGTAGTAAGAATATCCGTCTCAGGTAAAAATACCAGCAAGAGCGCAGCATCTGACGTCATTTTGAGAGCATCTTGCGACAGTGAATGGATATCATTCGAAACCAATGACATACAGATTGGGACACTTGAAGAAAATGATACTTTTAATGAATATATAGACTTCATCATCGACAACAACGCCCCTAATGGAGAAATTTTAAACATAGACATCGAAGTTATTGCCGGAGAATATTCTGTTACCAAAGCAATGAGATTGTCGATAGGTGCTCTGAAAGAGACTTTCGAAAGCGGAGACTTCTCATTCTTGGAATGGCAGTTCGATTATGACCTTCCATGGGTCATCAGCGACGAGGAATCTCATGATGGCAGGTACAGCGCCGCCTCCGGAGCTATCGGTGATGACGAAATATCTTCTCTTATAATTGATTTACAAACAGAAGCTGCCGGTGATATCAGTTTCTTTTTCAAGACTGACACTGAGAGAAACAAAGACTTCTTAGTATTTTACATCGATGGGCAGTTGATGGATTTATGGTCAGGAGATAACGACTGGCAGAATGTATCATTCACCATAGACGCAGGACAACATATTCTTGAATGGCGTTATGACAAGAGTCCTAATGGAGCAGCCGGAAGAGACCGCTGCTGGATAGATGACGTGCTGTTCCCCGGCAGCAGCCAAATATTAAATGTGACAACAGTCACAGAATCAGAACAAACGAGAGTTTATCCCAACCCTGCCAATGACAGAATCATGATAATAGGCAATGACATTAAAGTCATTGAGATATACAACGCTTTCGGTATGCTGATAACATCACAAAACAACGGAAACAACGTTATCGATGTAAGTAACCTTACTCCGGGATTGTATCTTGTGCGTACTGCTGACAAAAACGGCAGAGTCAACATTACCAAAGTGATCAAGAGATAAAACATAAATAATCAAAATTACACACAAAGGCGATAATTATCGCCTTTGTGTGTAATTAAAAAAAAGACTACTATGCTGTTTTCCGATATTACAGGACAGGAAGATATCAAAAAGAAACTGATACAAAGTGTTAGAGAGAACAGGATTCCTCATGCACAACTGTTTTTAGGACCGGAAGGCAGCGGCACTTTAGCACTCGCATTGGCGTATTCACAATATATCAACTGCAAAAACAGAACAGAACATGACAGTTGCGGCATCTGTCCTTCATGTATTAAATACAGCAAACTGACACATCCCGATCTGCATTTCATCTTTCCTACTGCAACAAACAAAAAAATAAAAAAAGATCCCGATTCGGAATTATTTTATCCTGAATGGCGTGACTATCTGATAACCACAGGCAGTTATGCCGACCTGTCCGGTTGGTATGAAACAGTAGAGTTGGAAAATAAACAAGGACTGATTAATGTACGTGATGCTCAGAAACTGATAAACAAACTCAACATGAAACCTTATGAAGACGGTTATAAGGTTGCAATAATATGGATGCCGGAAAAATTCAACGCCCAAAGTGCAAACACATTATTGAAAATCATAGAAGAACCGCCGGAAAAGACTTTGTTTATCCTCGTAGCTGAAGACGACAGCCAGATATTGACGACAATACTGTCACGTACAGCAATAATTAAATGCCATAAATTGAATACCGACGAGATACGACAGTCTCTTATCAGACAATATCAATGTACGGAAGATGCTGCTCGCAACGCTGCCATATTGTCTGAAGGGAACTACAATCTCGCATGCAAATATCTAAAAAATGAAGACAATGAGAAGTTCTTGTTTCAAACTTTCCAAAAATGGATGCGTTACTGTTTCAAAGAAGCCATATCGCTTCTCATCGATTTCATCACCGTTGACATAAAACCACTGGGACGCGAAAAACAAAAGGAATTCCTTGAATATGGACTTAAAGTAATTCATAACACCTTGCTTTTCAACAACAATTTGGGTGATTGCGTCATGTTGCCCGATGAAGAGAAAAACTTCGTCAAAAATTTCTCTCCTTTTATTAATATGAACAACGCACAACCTATTGCTGCACTTATGGAAAAAAGCATAGAACAGATAGAACGCAATGCCAACGCCTCTATTGTATTTTTAGACGACAGTATCAAGATAATACAACTGTTAAAGATAAAATGATGAAAGCTTTTACCAAGATATCGCTCGCGATGGCAAGTGGACTGATGATGGCAGCCGCATGGCCGACAAGAGGTTTTACTCCATTGATTTTCATAGCTTTCATCCCATTACTCTATCTTCAGGATATTTCAGGAGACCCGGACAACAAAAAAAAAGGCAACATTTTTCTACTATCGTTTCTTGCCTTTTTTATATGGAACACTCTGACTACATATTGGGTATGGAACAGCACTGCTGCCGGCGCAATAGCCATGTTGATACTGAACAGCACTTTTATGGCAACAGTATTTTGGGCTTATCACTTTGTCAAGAAAAAACTTTATGGCAACAAAAAAGGATACTTCATGTTACCCGTATTCTTCGTTGCCTTCGAATATCTTCATTTAAACTGGCAGTTGAACTGGCCATGGCTCAACATCAGCAATGTCTTCTCGCATCAACATACATGGGTACAATGGTACGAATACACCGGTTCGGCAGGAGGTACTATTTGGGTATTGGTCTCCAACATTCTCATCTACAAATTATTTAAAGCTGCTTTTATTGATAAGACAGATAAAAAAAGTCTTATTAAAAAAGGAATGGCTGTAATCTTAGTAATTGCCATTCCCATTATCACAAGTCTGATAATTTACAATAATTATAAAGAAGAAGGAGAGGATATTGAAGTCGTTGTCATACAACCTAACATAGACCCATATACCGAAGAGTTTACCTTATCGCCTTTACAGATTATGGAACGCAACATACCATTGGCAGACAGCATCGTCACAGAAAAGACGTTATTTGTGTTGAGTCCTGAATCTGCAATACAGGAAGCTCTTTGGATTCACGCTCCCGGCAACAGCATATCTGTAAAAAAACTCAAAGCATTTAGCGAAAGACATCCTGAATGTGCCTACATCATAGGAGCGAGCACTTTCTCCATAGTACCTGCCGGCATGGAAGATGATTTCGCTGCAAGAGCTGTTTATCTGAATCAGAAAGAAGAGAGTTATATTTATGCTCACAACACTGCCCTAATGGTCACAAAGGACACCATAGACCATTATCACAAATCCAGGTTGACACCCGGTGTGGAACAGATGCCGTCGTGGTGGTTCTTACGTCCATTGGAAAGACTTGCCATAGATCTCGGAGGCACCTCCGGAACATTGAAAGGGGAAGATAATGCTCATGTGTTTGAACATAACGGCATTAAAGCAGCAGCATTAATATGTTATGAGTCGGCTTTCGGCAACTACGTTATTGATTTTGTAAGAGAAGGTGCCGACATACTGTTTGTCATCACCAACGACGGCTGGTGGGGCAACACTCCGGGACACAGACAACATTTAGAATTGTCGAAACTGAGAGCCATTGAGACACGCCGCAGCATTGCACGTTCCGCCAATACAGGTATCTCGGCTTATATCAACCAAAGAGGTGACATAATAGAGAAAACACAATACGAGGAACCTGCTGCCTTGCGTAACACTCTGAAATCTAATGACAAACAGACTTTCTACGTAAGATATGGCAATTATCTTTATACAGCATCGGTATTTATTACAATAATAATGCTGTCCGTATGCCTCGTTTTTATCGTAACACGCAAAAAATGACAAAATTAAGTTTAGCACCGTTTCAAGGTATCACGGACAGTGTTTTTCGTAATGTCTTTGCAAAACATTTCAATGGCATAGACAAATATTATACTCCTTTCTTCACTGCTATTCAAAAAGACAACAGCAAAAATCTGAGAGGCGAAGAAATTGACCCTCAGCATAACGACATAAACATCTTGACACCCCAGATTTTAAGCAATGACGCCAAAGAAACAATCCGATTCGCAGCACATTGCAAGTTATTGGGATATAAAGAGATAAATCTCAATATGGGCTGTCCTTTTCCACGTGTTGCCAACAAGAGACGCGGCTGTGGCATGATGACTGAACCGGACAAGACCATAGCCATGCTAAAAGACATCATCAACAATATAGATATTGACTTCAGCATCAAATGTCGTCTCGGATATAAAGACAACGATGAAATCTACAACTTCATCGAGACTTTCAACATCTTGCCATTTAGCGAGATTATTCTGCATCCGCGTACCGGAAAACAACTATACGGCGGCACTGCCGACATCGACAGCTTCGCAAGAGCAGCTTCAATGATTGGGAAACCTCTAATATACAACGGTGATATCTTCAGTATTGAATATTATGAAAATTTACGAGAACGCCTCCCTGATACTGAATCATTTATGTTGGGTCGTGGTATTCTTGTCAACCCTTTTCTTGCAGAGGATATCAGCGGCAAGACAAAAAACGAAAAAAACAGAAATACAAGGTTGCATAGTTTTATGATATCTTTATATTTGGAAAGAATGAAACACAGTGGAGGCAGTCCCAAAGTGATAGGCAGAATGAAAGAGTTATGGTCATATTTGATGTACAGTTTTGAGGAACCGCAGACAGTATGGCGCAAGATAAAGAAAGTCACCCATACTGAAGAATATGAAGATGCAGTAGAAGAAGTTTTCAATAATAACAAATTGATTTTGTAAAATTTAAAGAGAAGCGACACTTTTTAAAAACAAAATATGACTATAATAGAGCCGCAACACATTGATGAATTATATGTTAAAAAATACCTATCTTTGCAAAAATTTCATATTACATAACGAATATTCAATGACATCATGAAAAAAACAGGTTTGTTTAACACCATTATACTTGCATTCATACTTCTAATAACATTTTGTTCATGCAACAAAAAAGACACCAAAGAAGTTGTCATACTGACAGTCAACGACATGCATGCAAATTTGTTCAACTTCCCACGTTTCGCCTACATTGTTGACAGTTTGAGAAACATATATCCCGACATGTTGCTTTTCAGTGCCGGAGACAACAGGACAGGTTATGCCTACAACGATCATTATCCGGACATGCCCAATCTGCCAATGATAGAACTCATGAACAAGGTAGGTTTTGACGCCGGTTGCCTCGGTAACCATGAATTCGACGGCAACATAGAAGGATTGCGCCATTTTATTAACGACACCGACTTCCCTGTCGTTTGTGCCAACAAAGACTTCTCTAAAATAAAAGATTTGGATGTCCCCGCATATACCATAATTGAAAATCAAGGACTTAAAATCGGCATTGTTGGACTTATCGAGACTACTAACAACGGATTCCCGAGTGCACATCCCAAAAATCTCATAGATATCAGTTTCAGCGATGCTCTTGAAACAATAAAAGATTATCAGTTTCTGGATACCTTATGCGATGTTTTCGTCATATTGTCGCATTGCGGTTTTGAGCATGACACTGTCATGGCTCGACAGTTTCCATATTGCGACCTCATCGTTGGAGGTCATTCGCATGACCTTGTGAAACCTGCAACATATAACAATGTTATGATAACACAATCTGCCTACAAGTTGAAATACTGCACCTTGATAAAACTTACTGTCGAAGACGGCGAAGTGACATCGAAATGCGGAGAAATCATCAAAATAACGCCGTCACTCAACGAGAACGAAGAAGTTAAATCAATGGTTGAAAGATATTGTAACAACGAAGGTTTCAAAGTAGTCGTCGGAAAGGCTGAAAAAGATATTAAAGGCGAACTGACATTAGGGGCATTTATGACAGATGCCCAAAGATGGATGGTAAATGCCGACATTGCTTTTCAGAACTACGGCGGTATCAGAATAAACAACATACCGAAAGGCGACATCTCGATAGAACAAATACTCGACCTTGACCCTTTTGACAACGAGATTGTTACATGCGACATGACAGGCAGACAGGTTAGAGACTTCATCGTCATCTCTTCCAATGCAGACAAAGGTTGTACTTGTGTGTCAGGAATAAAATATAAAATGAAATACGACTCTGAAAGGAAACAAGATAAGTTTTACGATGCAGAGGTGTCGTTAAACAACGGCAGTCCCATACAAGACGACAAGATATATAAAGTCTCCATGAACAGTTACATGTATTCCACCATGAAATTCGGGCACAGCGGCAATGTCAAGGAAACAGGCATCCTCACCATGGAAGCAGACATTTCATATTTGAAAGACAAAAGTCCGGTAAATTATTCGGAGGACGATAGAATAATTATCATAGAAGAATAAATATATTTAAACATTATTATAAGCTTTCTGAGGTTTTCCGTCTATTAAAAGTGTCGAAAACGATTTTGGCTTTGGCTTTTCCGATGACAGCAGCAAGGTCGTCAAAACTACTTTCTTTTATTACTTTGACAGATTTAAAATGTAATAACAATTTCTCAATCGTCTGTTTTCCAATACCTTTTATATCATCCAATTCAGATTTTATAAAACCTTTGGCAAACTTGTTTCTGTGGAATGTAATGCCAAAACGGTGTGCCTCATCTCTAAGATGCTGAATAACTTTTAAAGTCCCTGAACGTTTATCGATATAGAGAGGTATGCTGTCACCGGGATAATATATCTCTTCGAGGCGTTTGGCAATGCCGATTATCGTTATCTTACCTCTCAGACCGAGTTTCTCGAGCGAACGCAAGGCAGCAGAAAGTTGTCCCTTGCCACCATCGACAATAATCAGTTGAGGCAGAGGTTTCTTCTCATCGAGCAATCTCTTGTAACGACGGTATATGATTTCTTCCATGGAATGAAAATCATCAGGACCTTCCACGGTTTTGATGTTGAAATGACGATAACCTTTTTTATTAGGTTTGGCGTTGACAAACTGCACCATAGACGCCACGGGATAATCACCTTGAAAGTTGGAATTGTCGAAACATTCGATCACCTCCGGAAGTTCATTCATACGAAGGTCTTCTTTCATTTTGTTGAGAAGCTGTATATTGTAGCGGTCCGGGTCTGTCAACGCCCTCAATTTCTCAACATCGGCACGGTACTGTTTGACATTACGTTGCGACAACTGCAACAAATTCATTTTCTCCCCTTTATGAGGCACCACGAGACGGAAGTCGTCATTTTCCATATCGAGAGGGACAGGCACTATTACCTCTTCAGTATTACTTTCAAAACGTTCCCTAATGGCTATGACAGAATATGACAACAATTCCTCGACAGTTTCCTCCAACTTTCTCTTTATCTCAAAAGAATGAGACTGAACCACAGCACCTTCCACAACTTTCATATAATTAACATAGAAATAGCTTTCAGCATCATCAAAGGAAAACACCTCCACATCGTAAGGAGTATTGCTACATACCAACGACTTGCTATGATAATTTTTCAACATGTCGTATTTATCTTTAAATATCTGGGCCTTTTCAAATTCCATTAACGAAGCATGATACATCATCTGATTTTTCAAATCTTTCAACACGCAGCTCACATTACCCCTTAAAATACTTTTAATATTGATTATCATAGTATTATAATCCTTTTCGCAAATACTGCCATTACAAGGAGCGAGGCAATTGCCTATATGGTATTCCAAACAAGGCCTGAAACTGCCGTTTCTTATCTTTTCCTCTGTAAGTTTAAGCTGGCATGTCCTGACAGGATACAGATGACGAACCACTTCAAGCAAGTTGCGCACCATCATCACCGAAGGATAAGGGCCAAAATACAACGAGCCGTTCTCCACTTTATTACGAGTCAGGAAAACACGCGGGAATCTCTCATTCTTAACACATATCCATGGATAAGTCTTGTCATCTTTCAACAAAACATTATAACGCGGCTTATATTGTTTGATAAAATTATTCTCAAGAAGCAAAGCCTCCG
This sequence comes from Bacteroidales bacterium Phil6, assembly GCA_002633315.1. Taxonomy (GTDB): domain Bacteria; phylum Bacteroidota; class Bacteroidia; order Bacteroidales; family F082; genus Limimorpha; species Limimorpha avicola. The sequence continues at coordinate 37,719 of NWBN01000001.1, read as the reverse complement.
ACTCGCTATCTACAATAGTAAAACGAATATCGGCTATTCTACTCACGAGAAGACGTACCTTGCCGGTCTGATGTTTATTGAAATAGCTTGATACTCTGCGTTTCAGATTCTTTGCCTTTCCAACATATATCACCTCCCCATTCTCATCAAAATATTGATACACGCCGGGATTTGCCGGTATGGTTTTCAGTATTGAGGCTATCTTGTCCGAATTCATCTTGATTCTTTTCTTAAGAAACACGCAAAGTTATTCCATAGATTTTTGAAAGCTGTCGAAAATCGACAATATGAATCGTAACTTTATTCTATTTTGACAAAATCGTATTCAACACCATACTCATCATGATAAGACAAGTGTTGCAAATCCAATACACTTATTGTATGTATCTTAGGCACCACACCTCCTATCTCCATTTTATAAAAGTGTATTATCAGTGAACCGCTAATCTCCCAGGTAAATGCCACTCCTTCACTTTCATATACGTCATCTGCCACATCCCAGGTAACACCGGTAAAATCATCATTATATCTGTAATAAACAGTACTGTCCTGCCAAAGACCTATCATCAAATCGCTGTCATATTCGCTTTCTTCTTCATTAAACACTTCAGCATCAATCTTTTCCGGTTCGTAATATTTTACTTTATCTTTACGGACAAGATATATTGCCGCTATCACCAATCCGGCAAGCAATATGATTCCTATTATTATAAGTATGATTTTCTTTTTCATCTTCTAAACTATTTTACCGTGTAAATTTACATCTTTTTTTATTCTTCAATTAAAAATATTTAAAATGAGAACATCAGAAAAACCTTTTAATGACCACGTAAGCCTCTTTAATACCGAGTTCTCCGGCTTTGCTCAAATCATCGGCTGCAAGATTTTTTTCTCCAATATATAACAGTGTCAATGCTCTGTTGTAATATGCCTCGGCAAGACTGTTTTCATATTTTATCGCCATGGTATAATCGTCAATAGCTTTATTGAACTCCTGCATCTGCAGATGAACATTACCCAAAAGATACCATACAAAAGGATTATCCGGATACTTATTGACAAGTATCTGCAACGTATTCATCGTCTCAGTATAATCCGGACGAATATTCCTAAATTCTGTTACATTGTCGATATTTCTTTTTTGAGAAATTCCAATAGGTTCTATATAATTTTGTTCTGAAAACAACAGATTTGCCTTTGCATATTGAAGTACTGCGAGATTAATACCGGCATAAACACCCAAAGACTGATGATTTATTAATGACTCAAATGCGGTCTCAGCATGTTTGTAATTAAATATTTCAAAATTAGAGATACCCTCTAAAAACAGTCTGACATCTTCATTATCAACTAACCCAATAATTGAATCATTAAGTATTGAATTATGGTCGTCATCGAAGAAATCAAATTGCATCATGACAATTTTACCATCAAAATCGCAATTTTCACTTAATTGACTCAAAGTGGCATCTATAAAATATTCCTTACGTGAAGACTTCTTATATGTCTCATTATCAATAACACTGACGACATAATTATCTGCCGGTGCGATATCAATATCGGAATATTGCGACAACTTGCCTTTACGTTCTCCATTGACAAAATCCGATTCAAACTGAATAATCCTGTCATATCCAATAGTACCGGAATAATGTGCAAACAGAGAATCAATGTTTGTATCATCTTCACTAACCATATTCATTATCTCTTTAGCTTTAATCTGGTCTTGTTCAGCACCTTGCAAATCATTTTTTTCATAACGCACAACCGACCTGTTAACCCAGGCATCTATATAGTCCGGAAACAATTCTATCACCTTGGTAAAGTCATCTTCTGCTTCATCCAGATTTTTCATCATATAATTCAGAATGCCTCTATTGAAATAACCGTAGATATTGTCAGGATTTATTTCTATCACCTTGTTATACAATGCTAAAGCTATATCATTTTCCTCCATGACACTGTACAATATAGCTCTGTTGAAATAAGTAAGTGCATTACGTTGGTCAATCATGTTGACCTTTTCATAATCTCTAAGTGCAGACAATGTATCGCCAAGATTAAGATAAACTATAGCTCTGTTAAAATAAATCAAAGGATTAGAGGCATCCAAAGTAATAGCATTATTAAAGTCGTCCATTGCTTTTGAATACTCTTTACGTTCAATCTGGATCATGCCGCGTCTGATGAGAGCTTCAGCATTGAAGAAATCGTTCTCTACAGCTTTATTCATATCGATAAGAGCGTCGTCGTAACGTTCCATAATAGCATTCGTAATACCACGGCTTATATAAGCATCTGTATTATTAGGACTGATTATCAATGCCGTATCGAAAGCAGCAATAGCACCTTCATAGTCATTGATATGTATCTTTGTCATTCCTGCAGCAAGATGCAGTTCTGTACTATAGGGGTCAAGACTTATCGCTTTATCAAAATCCTTTTGAGCATCAGCATAATTGCCAAGATGGTCATTGGATATGCCGCGATAATGATAAGCACGTACATACAATGGGTGCAACTCAATAGTCTTGGAAAAGTCATCGACAGCACCGGAAAAATCATTAAGGCTGAACTTGGCAATACCACGGAGAAAATATGCCTCGAAATCATTGGGTTTAGCCTGTATTGCAACATTAAGATTCTGTATAGCGGCATTAAAATCCTCTTTCGACAAATCAATTCTGCCCATAGTAATATAATGTTTATGATTGATTTGTCCCGAAGTCGCAAAAGAAATTGCGAACAACAGGATTAAAAGAGTAAATCGCAGGCTTTTCATTTCGGTATGATTTGCTGTTTTTTCTGATGTGAGAACTTCGTAAAAGCCTCCATTATGCTTTCCTGATAAGTTTTGGATATTGTAATATTCTTAATATTATTAGTATCAAACTCCACTATATAATCAGCATTGTCTTTTTTTATCGTCGAAACATGTTCCACATTAATCATAAATGACCTATGGCAACGTTGTAAAGGAGTGTCAGACATTTCTTCAGCAAGTTTTTTCAGATTATTACGAAGGAAGAAATCTGACACTTTCCCATTACTCAGATAACGGATAATGACGTAATTATCAGCAGATTCTGCATAAAGAACATTATCAGAAGTAACTGAAAACCGTATATCACCTTTTTCATCTTTAAAATGAATAATATTCTGTTCTTTGGAAGGCTGGTCTTTCAACATTTTGACAAGATTTTCATTACTAAGATAAAGGAAAGAAATGACATAAGGGATAAGAAGCATCCAGATAGTATTGGCTATTGCCTTTCTGTAAATGTTGAACATAGCTTCCCAAAATGTAATTGGAGCGTTATAATCGCTTATATAATTGTCAGTAAAACCGACCTTAAATGCAATAAAGACATAAATAGCTGATATCAGTACCACTTCGGCAAATATCCAGATAGCATATTCGAGATAACCGATCTGAAACTTTTTTGTAAAGAAATTCATAATGACACGACTCAAAGATATGAGGAACATGCCTATAAGAACCATAAGGGAAGAATACAAAAAGTAATTGAACCTTGTGATGCCGGGTATCCAAGTCTCAGAATTAAAAGGACGAAAAATATTTATGAACACCAAAGAATATATAGTAGTAAAGACAATGATACGCACCACATTATCTTTTTCAAGAATAAAGGCAGGCAAATTTTTTCGCCCGAATCTGAGATTATATTTTCTTTTAACAGCCATTATTAACAAAAATTAACGCTGAAAGACGGTTTCATATTATAATGACAAAAAAAAGAGGTGTAAGAAATACGCCCCTTTTTCTTATCATTAAAACATTAATGTTATTGCAATCTAAATACGATCGGCACTGTGAACGAGCATCTCACAGCAACACCACGTTGTTTACCGGGATTCCATTTAGGCATCATATTAACTATACGAATAGCCTCCTCGTCGCATCCGCCACCTATTCCACGCATCACGGTAACATTAGAAACGGAGCCGTCGGGTTCCACGACAAAGTTAACGTACACTCTTCCTTGAATATCGCTCTCACGAGCCATCATAGGATATTTGATATTCTTTTGTATAAACTTGGTCATTTCAGCAGCACCACCCGGAAATTCCGGCATTTGCTCAACAACAGTAAAAATCTCAGCCTCCACTATCTCTTCTTCTTCAATCTCAGGAGCCTCATAAACATATTCCTCAATGATTTCTTCTTGAGACACCTCAGCGTTGATATCAATTTCATCTTCTACCTCAACATCATCTTCCACGACCTGAATCTGAGTTGCCTGCGGTTTAGGCGCAGGAGGCTGTGGTTTGGGAGCTTCCTGTTTGGTGATTTCCACCATTTCTTCCTCAATAATCTCCACTGTTCTCTGCAGATTCTCCAATGTACGTTTGTCGTAACTCTTTATTTCAAAAACACGCCAAACGATAAACAGTGACACGACTAAACCTATCAATGCAAAAGTCAATCTCTTTGAATCGAGATCTGCCTTGGGTGATTTTTTAACTTCCATCTCTTATATATTTTTATTATTTTCTTATATTTTTTCGCCTTGCGAAGATACTAATAATTATCAAATCATAAACTTTTTTTTTGATTTTTTTTTATATAAATCAAAACAAAAACAAAAACTCCTATTATACAACCTATTACGTCTGCCAAAAAATCAAAGATACAACCGTATCTGCCAACAAACACATAACTTTGCAACAACTCTGTCACAGCTCCATAAGTTATTGCCACCATCAAAACAATGACACACGATTTTATTCTGAAATCAAGATCTCCTTTGATAAATCTGTCTCTATAACCCCACAAAATTGAAAAAGGAAGTCCAGAAAACATCAATGCATGAACTATCTTATCCGGTCCAATTTTCCATTGGACCGGCACATTCGGGAAATATGACCCCGGCAAGCCTACCAGAATCATTATTATGACCGCATAGAGTAAACCGGGGTAGATGCCTTTTAAATATTTCAACTATTATCCTATAAGTTGTTCGTAGGCCTTTGCATCAAGTAAGTTATCCATCTCGGCGGCATCTCTTACTTCAATTTTAATGATCCAGCCATCACCATACGGGTCATTATTCACAAGTTCCCAGGCGTCATTAAGCTTTTCATTGAATTCTATCACTTTACCACTGACAGGCATAAACATCTCTGACGATGTTTTTACCGCTTCAATAGTACCGAAAACCTCTTCTGCTTCCAAATCTTCATCCAAAGTGTCAACATCAACGAAAACAATGTCTCCTAATTCATGTTGTGCATAATCTGTAATGCCAATGTAAGCTACTTCATCTTCCAAACGGATCCATTCATGATCCTTGGTGTACTTCAAATTTGATGGAATATTCATTTTTATCAATATTAATTTTACTGAAACTTTAGTGCACAAAAATACAACTTTTATCTTTTGTTTTTAACTTTTTGTATTTTTTTATTGTACCAAACTGAATCTTAACGTCACACCGGCATAGGTATTTGAGGTTTTAAACGAATTTGCCACAAATGGATTGGTGACATCATACTTATAAAACAACTGCATACCTAATCTCGTACTGAAATTATAATCTCCGGTAAGATATACATTTATTTTGTCCTGTCCTGCAGAGATCTGACTATATGCCTCGTCGATACTACGCAATGTCGTTTTGTTTCGTCTGAAACCGACATCAAGTTTCAGTGTCAAATCATTACTTGTTCTGCGCGCGTTGCCGCCTCCCACAGACGACACTATAAATGACAAATCTTTAAAAGTATATCCCATACCTATCACTATCTCTCTACCCTCAACCTCAGTCAACTGATTATTACTGAAACTCATAGTAACAGTACGTGATTTTTTGTATTCAAACGAAGGGCTGAAACTATTTTTGAATGCCAATGTAACACCTATAAGCGGAGCAAATTGTTCAGTAACCATAATCTGTGCCATATCATATTCAGGTATTCTCATAAAAGTACCTTCATATACAGACATACTGTTGTTTGCGTCATAGTTTATATTGGTAGCCCATGATGAGATAGAATAAGTTGACCTATAACTATGCGTAATACTCACAGTCTTGAAGATTTTACTAATGGCAGGTATCTTGGTAAGACCTGTAAAGTTTATTGACCAGTTAGGCAATGCAATATTTTTAAACAATGATAATGAAATATTACCGGGATTTTTGCCTCCATAAGCCGCAAGGAAAGCATACGTCAACACTTCCTGGGAATTGGCACCGTAACCATAAGGAAACTCTCCATGTCCTATAGTATCCATGACCATAGGCTCTCCCATACCAATCCATGCTGCATTGCTATATGCAAGACGTCTTGCTATGTCTTGTCTGTAATTTAGCAAATTGTTAAACAAATCATCACCATTTGAGAATGAAGTTGCAGTCATGAGATAAGAAATACTGAAACTGCCACCATTGGTAGGCGTATAGAAATTGAATACACCCATCTCATTAGCTCTGAAATATTGGCTGAAGTTCTCAGAATACGAACGGTTTCCGGAAATATCGATTTTAATGTCACTGAAAGGCTCTAATTCCATCCTATAATTATACGACTGCACAAAACGCTCACTGTAAGGTTGATTGAATGTAGTATCAACACTTAACCAACCATTTTCTATTGACTGATTAAGAATATCACTGCTTTGTCCCAAGACAAATCCCAAACCGGGAGCCATGGTGCCTTTGCTAAGACCGAAATAATCAGGTTCATTCATATATCCGGGCAAAGAGACACCACTGTTTTGTGTGAAAGAGAAAGATACCTTCTTGACACTCAAAACTAATCTTAACAAATTATCTCCAACTATCTTGACATAATTTGTCTTCGGTTTTTGATTAAGAGTATCAACCTCTTTATTCTCATCTTCACCACTTCTTATTCTCGAAGGTCTGTTGTTATTGCTTCGACGCGGGGTAGTGATTTTTTTGAAATAAGGCACTTTATTGTACAATTTCGACAAATCGGCATTAGCATTAAACTGTAAAGAATTTTCATTCTCCATAGTGTTACCGTAATAGTCCTGTACATAACGCGACGAGGCGGTCCAACGGTAGCTTCCTGTATAATTAGCCGACGATGTCAACCAATCGAGGAAAGGCAATTTATTAATAGGGATAGTATAACTGACCTTTGCTGACTGAGAGAATGACGACATGGAGCCAAAACCGAGCAACTCTCTGTTGACAGTATCTCTATTGGCATACCATTCATCTGTACCACGGTCCGGATTACCGGTAGGCTCATAAATATAAGCATTGGCAGTGGCATTATACGAAATATTCAATCCTTTTGTTATATCATAACGGAAATCGTATGTCCTGTTCCAATCCCAATTTTTCGCCGTAGTAGGCCTTGTTATTATAAGTCCGCTACTCTTGTTACGTAATTTCTGTGCCTGGTATTGACGATACATCTCTGTATTGAAAGAGAAACTCTTAGGAAGATAATAGAAGTTAAAGTCTCTGATAATTTGCAAATAAGGCGATGATGCCCATTTAGCCTTGGCAAATGGTTGAATATTCTTGGCATTAGTAGAATATGAATATCCAAGTCCACCTCTATAAGTCTTCTGTAATTGATATTCCATGTCGGGATTTGTCTGTTCCTGACTTGTATAAGCATAGGAAGCGTTGAAATTCTCCACATCCCAGAAGTGAGGTTTCTTAGCGCCAACTCTATTTTTACGCAAATTAGTCACATTAAAGTTAGTCTGTGTTATGACATCTCTTGCCACATCATTAAGAGAGTCACGACCTGCATCATCGAGATAGCTCAAAGCATCTTTGAATTTCACATCGGGGTCGAGAGGATTGTATTCAGGTGTCACTATGGTACGATTATGGTCGAAATGTACAGGTACAGTGATGCCTGTTTTTTCCGGTTTCATGAATTTGCCAAGGTCGAGGTCTGTCGATACGCTATAATAGGCAGAAGACTCCATAGGAACAGTAGTGACATCCGACTCCAAAGGACCAAAGCCTGAAGATGTATATGAACCAGCCACACTTACACGACCTATATCAGCTAAACTTGCTTCTATACGACCTGTCGCCGCCCAACCGCCGTCGTTGTTGAGGTCGGTAAGTCTCAACTCATTGACCCATATTATAGCACTGAGGTCTCTTGTCACTTCGTTGTCTTTCTTGGGATTTCTTACACCTATCATCATTGCTCTAACCTCACTGATGGTAGGATTACCCAACACCTTGATATAATTGCGTCCATCCGGCTCGACATAAAGTCTGTTGGTACGTACCTCAGTATTACCATTACTGATAGCAAGGTTACGGTTAGTCTTCGCCTCCGTTATTCTATCGAACACTATCTCCATATTATTGGCTTCCGGCCAGATGGCATACTCATTGGTTACAGCGGTATGCCAAGGAGTCAATACTAAAGGCACTTCATATTCATAATAGTTATCAGTAAGGTCAGAACCAAAACGCAGGAACACAGTCAGATCGCCATCTTCAAGCATATCGTCCTCATTCATCTTTTCTCCGTGAATAAACATCTTCAATTTCTTATAAAATCTGAAATCGAATTCCGTTGTCTTATAAACGCCTCTTGCATCACCATCAACGAGTTTCTCTACAGAGATCTGCAAGGCTTGTTCATTTTGACGTATTGTGGATGTAGTACCGGTAAATATCTCCTGTTCTATTCCCGGAGGTATCACATAAGGTACCGGCTCACGACTTCCGTTTTCTTCAAGGTTAACCGCCGACATCTCAAACATAGTGTAATTACTCTGGTCACCGGGCTGATATTCTCCAGGAGCCTGGATAGACTGTGTATAAGTACGCCATTCCCCTCTGACAAGGTCAAGCGTGGCAAAACGTATCACAATGTCATCTTTGAAACCTTTGAGAAACATTCTCATGAAACGTATTGATGAATATCCCTCAATATTACCAACAACTTTATCAGGTTCACGGATAGGGATACGGAACTGATACCACTTCACTGTCTTGTTCTCACCGTTGGCAGTGGTGACAGTCGCTGTACGAATGTCGGAAATACGGTTTTGTCCGGAAGTCATCATCTTCATAGGGTCGAGGTCTATCTCATATTGATAGTAATTCTCCGATTCATTAAGAGTGTTATCACCGTTAATATCTTCTACATCAGGCAAAGTAGTATTATTGGTAGTATAACTTTCAGTATATTGTGCTTCTGAAGGAGAGTTGCCCTCGTTGCCGTTATATTTCTTATAACGGGCAAGTATGCTGCCGTATTCATTATCGACATCGAAGTCGGAGCCTCTGAAGTGGTGATAGTTGTCAGAAGAAGGGTCTTCATACACTTTGGCATAAGCCTCTGCACTGACTTTACTTCTCAATTCCTCGAGGAAATTAGCAAAGAAAGAACGTTCATCGCTATCCGAAAGTCCATCATAACCCACATCCTGATATTGTCTTGACTCCGGATTAGAGTCAAAAGCCTCCACCAAAGCCTGCAATGACGGAACACGTCCCCAAGCTGTGGTATCCACATTAACCACCATGGCTGTAGTAGGCAAGCCGTTCTCATAACTCTTTCTTCCATCGCGCAAAATATCCTCCGACACATCGCCGAGGTTGAAATACAACTTACCTGTATTGGTCTGGTCCTGTCCTTCATAGAACGGGTCCATCATCCAAAATTCTATATACTCCACATTGGTAGCATTGAAATCCGACGATTCTATAGCTCTCATGATACCACCCCAGCGGTCCTCCGGATTGGAGAAACTGCCATCTTCGTTGATGTTATCAGTATCATAGTTATAAGGTCCACGTTCTTTAGGATAATAGGCAAGGTTCAAAACCGACATATTAGTAGATGTACCCGCTTGTATATCTCTGTTAGGGAACAATTCTGTTTCAAGCACCTGACGCACTCTGTGATCTGAAAGTTCATCATTGGTAATATTGGAAGGCAACAACGTACTGTAGCGGTCATAAAACACCGACTGGTCGATAATATACCACGCAAGTTTAGCTCTGTTCTTACCGTTATCCAATCCAATGACAGATGATTCCGGGAACAAGTTAGACTGATTCTGGGGAGTACTTGCCAGATGCCACAGGTTCCACTGTCGCAAGTCTATCGTAGATTTTGCACCTTCAAAATCATCTATATATGAGGTGCTTTCATGTCCTCTTTCTCTGTTGACACCTTGAATGAAACGGGCGAACTCTCCATATACCGAGATTCTCGATTTCTGCTTTGTCTCAACAAGAGGCAATTTGTCTATCACATCAGTAAGCCACTGTGAATCAGTCTGATAATTGATATCAAAACCATATATCGTATTAGATATCGGTTCATCGTTATAATTTACTTTTGTGGTATATGAACGTTCCGAGAGATGCAATATGGTACCTCCTATAAGGAAATTGGGATTTATTTCATGTTCCACTCTTGCTCCGAGGAAAGTCTTCTTCAAAGTAGATATGGCAGTATTGTTTTCCATAGAGATATTGATAGCAGTACCTGAATTGAGCAAAGCCTCGTTGAGTATTGTTACACGTCCAAGAGTATAGTCCACGGTATAGTCCACATTCTCGGTAAGCGGCACACCTCCTGCTGTCACTGTGACAGAACCCGGTTCCACATTAAGAGCGTTGAGACTTATTTCGCTACCAGAAGAAGAAGTATATGAGCCTTCTATCCTGAATTTATTCTTATCGGTATATTGTTCTGCCGATGTTTTTGTCAAAGTATATAATGAATCAAAGGCATATTTGTCAGCCAGCGCGGGGTTGTTCGGGAAAATCTTCTCCCTGATATGGCTTCCGAAAGGCTCCAACACCGGGAAATAAATACGTCCTGTCTGAGCATTGACGGTTCCTCCCGTAGTTGTTGCTCCATTGATAAAGTCGAAAACACCATCACCGCCGTCAATTGGATTCTGCTGATTGTTAAGTCTATCGACACCCATAAGATTAATGAGGGACAAACCCTTGATATCATCAGGTGCATCGGCAAAATAGCCAGTCGCCACACCATTGTCATTACCAAGATACAAAATATTAAGCACAAAATCGGATTGACTTATCTGATATGCCTTGATATTATAAACATTCTTCATCATAAGATCCCACATGGGCATCTTGGTATCCACGGTAGTACTCTTTAACATTTTGGCAATAAGCATTTTAGGATCAGATATACCTTGGTCTGAGAACTCACCGACCTGAAACACTCCATCCTGTCCTATGATAGTATATTGATATGCTACTGCTATTGTCTGGTTAGAATTAAGTCCCACATTAAGTGTGATAAAACCCAGTTTGGGATTAAAGCTATATTCAGAAGAATTCAACTTACGGGCTTTCTGTATCTTCTCGAAGTCTTTACCAGAAGTAAAACCTTGTGTAGTAAGGTAGGAAGTTACAGTATTCAACGATCTTATCTGTACTGTATCCATATTGGCGACAAGGTCGTTGGCTGAATTATGAGGATAATGCTTACCCGGTGTGTTGTATGGTCTCACCTTCTTATCATTATAGATCCATTCCGCTTCACCTTCACCCAAGTCGGTAAATGCTATGATATTACGGTTATCGTCATAAGTAGCGCTTGTATTGGTTACCCATACTTCCAGTTTTGTGATATTGATGTCCGACGTCACCACCGGCAAAGAAGCCAGAGCAGCCTCATAATTCTCTCTGAAATAATGAGAAAGGAAGAAGTGGCGGTTTTCTTCATAATCAATACACTCGAACTCAAAGTCATTTGTCATGGCGCCACCGCTCACCGAGATATTCTGTGTCTCACTCTCCTGATATGAAGCTATGGCCGTCACCGTTGTCTTTCCGAATTTCAATTTAGTTTTGAAGCCGAAAAGAGACTGTGTACCGGTAATGAGTGTACTTCTTAAAGGCATACTTACGTTACCTGCTTCGAGAAGCTGCAAAATATCATCTTCATCGCCTTCATACTTCAAAGTAAATTTATTCTCGAAAGAAAATTGCGTTTCAGTATTGTAATTCAATCTAAACTGTATTTTCTCGCCAATATTGGCAGAAGCGCTAAGCTGAATATTCTCATCGAAGTCGAAATTCGTAGTGCGTTGTTGGCTAATAGTAAGAGAAGGGTCTCTTCTTCTCTGGTTTTTAAGACCGAATGTGACTTCAGCGGAGCCTTGCAGTTTGATATCGATGGTATTGCTGCCGAAAATCTTGTCAAACACCTTTCCTCCCACATAGATAGTAGGAATAAGCTGATTTCCGTCGGTATTGCCCATGGAAGCATCACGACGTTCTTTCCAATAATCTTTAAGAGCTTTCTTTTGATAATACTCGAAATACTGCTCCTGACTCATTGTATATGGGTCACGATAAGTAAAATCGCCAATCTTGTTGGTAAAGATATATTGTCCCGTAACAGGGTCGTATTCTATCTGACGAGTGATGTTAGGCGGATCATTAAAATAAAATCCGGAACTGCTCTGATTATTCGGATTGCCATCATCTTGAGGTATGGGATAAATTAAGTTGATGGTATCAGGCTGTTGAGGGGCAGGGACAAAAAACTCCGCTGCCGACATATTCTGAACCAACAACAAAAAACATCCTATCAATGATAAGATAAAACAATGGCTATGTCTTTTCAATTCTCTATTTGTCATACTGTTTAAATCAATCATAATAAACGGAGAGCCTCTTTGATGAGGTCCTCAACCGTAGGATTTTGCATTTTCTGTATAAGTTTATCCAAGGTTTTTTCGATATTTACCCTACTAAATCCTAAAACCATTAATGCAGATAACGATTCTTCTTTCAATGTATTGTTTGTTACAGGTGATTTTTCATCATCAGTCAACGACAGTTTATCTACTTTGTCATGCAAGTCAACAACAATACGCTGAGCTGTCTTAGCACCTATGCCTTTGACACGTTGTATCGCTTTAGCGTCGTTGCCTGAGATAGCACAGATGGCTTCATTCACAGTCATGGAAGACAATATAAGCCGTGCCGTGTTGCACCCAATACCCGACACCGAAGTCAGTTGAAGAAACAGAGCTTTCTCCTGTTCAGTATAAAAACCGTAAAGCGTATGAGCGTCTTCGCGTATGGCAAGATGCACATAAAGTTTTACATTATCTTGTTCGCCAATGGCGGTAAAAGTGTTCAATGATATATTTATCATGTATCCAATACCATGATTATCAATGATTACATACGCAGGATTCTTTTCTACTATATTACCAGAAATGAAACTATACATGATTTCTTCTTAAATTTAATGCATGTCAAAGTTCAGTTTGCAAAGATATGAAAAAAATAAGATACGAGAATTTTAATTTCTTTAAAAATATTTACCGCAAAATGTATTTTCTATCAATACAATTTATACCTTTGCACAAGGTTTGGAGAATAACTAAAACACAATAATTATGGTACCATCAGTGGTTATACTTGCAGGAGGCGGTCCTGCACCGGGTATTAATACCGTCATCAGCACTGTCGCCAAGGCTTTTCTAAGTGACAATTACAGAGTTATCGGTCTTCATGAAGGCTACAAAAATCTTTTCAAAGCCAATCCCAAGATTGTGGATATCGACTTTCTTTATGCCGATCAAATCATGAAGATGGGAGGCTCTGCTCTTCAAATGAGCAGATATAAACCGAAAAATGAGGAGTTCAATGTTGACTTCTTTGTCAAAAACAACGTCAAACTCCTTGTCACCATAGGAGGCGACGATACTGCATCGACAGCAAATCGTATATCCAAGTTTTTGACTTCCAACAATATAGAAGTACGCAACATACATGTCCCGAAGACCATAGACAATGACTTGCCTCTTCCTGAAGGCTCACCCACTTTCGGATATTATTCAGCCAAGGAGGCAGGAGTAAAAATTTCACAGACTGTTTATGAAGATGCACGTACCAGCGGCAACTGGTTTGTAGTATCTGCCATGGGACGTGAAGCCGGACATCTCGCTTTCGGAATGGGCGCCGCATGTCATTATCCTATGATTATCATACCGGAGATGTTCAACAAGACCGAAGTGACATTCGACCGTATCCTGCGTCTTATCATCAGCGCTATGATAAAACGCAAGATGATAGGCGTCAACTACGGCGTGGCTATTGTCAGCGAAGGAGTGTTCCATTTCATGTCTAATGATGAGATACACAATTCCGGGGTCAATTTCTCATACGATGAGCACGGACATCCGGAACTCGGCAACGTCAGCAAGGCACATATTTTCAACATGCTCCTTCAGCAAAGATTACGTCAGATAGGTTTATCTATAAAAAGCCGCCCTGTTGAGATAGGTTACGAAATACGTTGCGTGGACCCTTGTGCTTTCGATTTGCTATATTGCAGCATTCTCGGTTTCGGCGTAAAGAAACTGTTCGACCAGGGCGTGACAGGCGCAATGGTGACTGCCGACCCCATAGGTGAGGTGAAACCGCTCTTCCTTAAAGATGTGGAAGATGAAAACGGCAAGGTGAAACCTCGTCTCGTCAACATGAATGGAGAAAAAGCCAAACTCATCTTCAACCATTGCCTGCAATATATCACGCCAAACGACTATGAAGCAGCCAAAAAATTTGTCCCTAATCCGGAAGACTATGACTTCTTCAAAATATTGAATTGGTAAAACTATACATTTAACAGTTATTAAACAGATAAAAACGGGATGCTACTTGCACATCCCGTTTTTTATTTATATGAGACACCATATCTTTTATTATACAAGATACTATAAAACAGTCAACAGTTGATATTATTCATTTTTTATATTGAACAACGCACAAATCTTGTCTATCAGCACCATCGCCATGCGGATATTGGACTCGTGCGTCCATCCGGCTATATGCGGACTTAACACCACATTGCGCATATTGATAAGTTTACGATAAGAAGGCGGCAAGGTGTCTGCCTGTATGTCTTCAAAAGAAAACTTCTCATATTCAAGGACATCCAAGCATGCTCCGAGAATCTTGCCATTCTCCAATGCCTCTACGAGTGCATCTGTCTGCACCACAGGACCTCTTGCCACATTAATAAGGTAAATAGGTTTCTGAAAACGTGCTATATATTCTCTGTTGACGAGATATCTCGTCTCTTCCGTAAGAGGCACATGAAAACTGATAATGTCAGCCTCACGGAAGATGGTATCCATATCGCTTTCCTCGACATAATCATTGCCAAAGCCGGTCTTGTATTTGTCGTATGCAAGTATTCTACATTCGAAGCCGGACAATTTCCCGGCAAATTTAGAGCCATTGTTTCCGTAACCTATTATGCCCACTGTTTTTCCCTTTATCTCTACACCTCTGTTCTCGGCACGAAGCCAGATACCGCGGCGTACCTCATCATCCACTATTATGATGCGGTCGAAAAGCGAGAGCAACATGGCGATGGCATGTTCTCCGACAGCGTCTCTGTTACCTTCAGGTGCATTCAAACATTTGATACCCAACTCATCACACAATTTCATGTCGATATTTTCCATGCCGGCGCCAACACGGGCAACGAATTTCAACTTTTTTGCCAAAGGCAATATCTTGTCATCAAGATGTATCTTGCTGCGAATGACAAAACCTACATATTGGTCGGCAATCTTCTGATAATCGGCAAGTTTGTATCCGTCAAAATAATCACACTGAAATCCAAGTTCTGTCAAACGCTCAGAAAGATAAGGATGTGCAGTATCTATAAACAATATCTTATCCATAATTTTTTTTGCAAAAATAATAAAAAGCCTGTTAAAAAACAGATGCAAAGTTATTTTATAAGACTCAAAAAGTTGCTTTTGAAAGTTTGATACTGCAAACTTTAAAACATCCTGTTGTATTTGAAATGCTTTCCTTGATAACAAGGAACTTTTCCATATACATGGAAAATTCATCGGTTCCACAAAAAGTTGAATTTATTAAAACATTTATTATCAGAACAATATACAAGGAAAATTTGTGTAATCATGCTAAATAAATCATAAAAATATTTAAAAAACATATATTAATGATAAAAATATTCATATTTTTCAAATTATAAAATCTCGACATGTCGGATTATTGCAATTAAACTACGCAACAAATGTCGATCTTATTGTAAAATATTATATCTTTGCACCCACAATACAAGAGTATCTATGTCTCAATTTCAAGATTTTAATTTGAATCCGTCATTACTCCGGGCCATTGAAGAGCTTGGTTTCACGGAACCCATGCCTATACAAAGAGAAACATTGCCGGTATTATTGTCCAAACGCACTGACCTTGTCGGATTGGCACAGACAGGTACCGGAAAAACTGCAGCTTTCGGTCTGCCATTATTGCAAAACATAGACCCCAAGAGACGCAGCGTCCAGGCATTGGTATTATGTCCTACACGGGAATTATGTCTTCAGATAACGAAAGATCTTAAGAACTATGCCAAATATATACCGGAAATAATGGTAGTTCCTGTTTATGGAGGTGCGAGCATAGAAGCACAATTCAAAGACCTTGCCAAGAAGCCCCAAATCATTGTGGCGACGCCGGGACGTCTGCAGGACATGATAAGACGCGACAGGATAGACTTCAGCGAGGTGCAGTGGATGGTACTCGATGAGGCAGACGAGATGCTCGACATGGGCTTCCAGGAAGATGTGGATGCCATTTTGGAATATATGCCGGAACAAAAGAACATCTTACTCTTCTCCGCCACCATGCCTGTGGAAGTGGAAAAGATACTCAACCATTACATGAAAGACCCTGTAAGAATATCGATAGGTCAGCGCAACTCCGGCACTGCCAACGTGCGGCATAACTATTATCTCATCAAGGCAAGCGACAGATACCTTGCCCTGAAACGTCTGATAGACTACTACCCTTCAATTTACGGGATAGTGTTCTGCCGTACCAAGATAGAGACACAGGAAGTCGCCGACAACCTCATACACGACGGATACAACGCCGCCTCGCTGCACGGCGACCTCTCTCAGGCTCAACGCGACATGGTGATGAACCATTTCCGTCAACGTTATCTTCAGATACTCGTTGCCACCGACGTGGCAGCAAGAGGTCTCGATGTCAACAACCTCACCCATATCATCAACTACAACTTGCCGGACGATACTGATACCTACATCCACCGTAGCGGTCGTACCGGACGTGCCGACAAGACAGGTATCTGCATCAGTCTCATTCATACCAAAGAGAAACATAAAATAAAAGCTATTGAAAAACAACTCGGTCAGACAATAGAAAAAGCCCTGCTGCCTACTGCCAAACAGGTTTGTGAGAAACAACTGTTCAACCATATCGACAGATTGGAGAAAGTGGACATCATGCGCGACGATATAGAAGACTATCTGCCCATAGTATTCAGAAAACTCGACTGGCTCTCAAGAGAAGAATTGATTACAAGAGTGGTGGCTCTCAACTTCAACCGTTTTCTCGACTATTACAAAGATGCCAAAGACCTTAACGTCGAGGAATCCAAAGAGAAGAAAAAAGACAAAAAAGACAAAAAGGACAAAAACGAATACGACGACAGCGGACTCGTGAGACTGTTCTTCGGCCTCGGCAAAAAAGACAAGATAAAACCTAACAGCATAATAGGCAAAATCAACGATGTCACCAACACCAACAAAATACGCATCGGTCGCATCGAGATGTTAGACAACTTCTCCTTTGTCGCTGTCGATGAGGATGAGGCTCAATATATTGTGGACTGCTTTGCCGACAAACGCAAAAACCGCGAAGGCATAAGAGTTGAGATAACGACAGGAGAACCTAAAGCTAAAAAACGCAACAAGAAAAAAGAGGGTGGCGAGAGTCGCTCCAAACGACGCAACCGCAACTTCGACGACGACCGTCCTGAAAGAAAAAACCGTGACAAATACGGCGACAAAAGCTATCGCCCCGAACACGACAAAAACAACAGAAACAAGAAAAAACGCAGATAATATCGTTTGAAACTTAGTTGATGATTATAATTATGGTGACGTTTTTATAAATGCCTCCATAATTATTCATGTTTATTCCTATTTGTGCAATATATATACAAGATTTTGCTTGATTTCAAAACCGATATGCAAAACTTTATTGCAAATTTTATTTTAAATTATTGAAAATATTCTCTAAAAAATTTGTTTTTTGCAAATTTTATATTATATTTGTCGCAATGTTATTAAAAAAATATCTAACCATGAAAAGAAAACTTTTTACTTTAATCAAAATGCATGCATCATCAGCAATAACTTTCGTTCTGATCTTCTTTAACTATACAATATCTTATGCTCAAAACCTGACAAAAAGCAATCCCGCCGATGATTTCTGGATAGAAATAGAAACCTCAGGCGAAAATTATCAAAGCCCTGTCGCTCGTACAATTGATACAGTTTATGCCGGCACGGAACATGGTGTCGTCATGAGTACCGACACTTGCAAAACCTGGCAATCCATCGGACCTATTCACTGCTATATTTCTTTATTATGCCTTACTGACAACGGAGACCTTATTGCCGGTTGTGATCCATGGTATAATGGCAGCATTATTCAAAAATGGGACGGCATAAGTTGGACAAACATGTATCTGAACGACTATAATACTGCCAAATCAATAATTCAAGCATCCGATGGCTCTCTGATAGTCGGTAATTCCAATGGCATTTTCAGGTTTGATAATGGAATATGGAGAAAAACTTATAATCTCAGTAATTATCTGCTTGCAGAAGTCGAAAGTTTATTGGAACTTGATAACGGTGTGATTCTCGCTGCCATTAGTAACGGAGATTTATATCATATTGGTATTCTTCGTTCTACAGATCACGGAATCTCATGGGAACACGTAGGTTTAAGTGATACCGATCATATTGTCTTGTCCAAAAACTCGGAAAATGATGTTTATGCTGCTACAGATAATGGAATTTTTATCTCCCTCGACTCCGGATTGACATGGAACATTTTAATTGATAATATAATTTCTTACTCTTCATTAATCGATGGAAACGATGTAATCTATGTCTCCTGTCATAAGAATGGAGAGGAAATCTATAGAACGACGGCATCCGACAATTATGTTTTAGATAATATAAATCAAGGTATAAATTTAATTGGAGAAGAAAGATTATCAATGTCGGAAGACGGATATCTTTTTGCATACTATAAGGATGGATATTTTAATAAATTATACCGCAGCCGCGAGTCGGTGTATTCTGAATTTTCAGTCGAACTTGTTGCCGAACCTGCAGACGCAGGCTTCGTAAACGGTTCAGGCTATTATCTCTTCGGCGACCGTGCACAACTTAATGCCTCCCCTTCCAACGGCTTCCAGTTCGTGTGCTGGATTAACCAAGACGGCGACACTATCTCCTGTGATCCAGACTACAGGCATTTCGTTACTCGCAACAACCTTATCACTGCTCTATTCGATGAAGTTTCAGACATGCCGGAGTTTTCATCGAACTCAACTTTAATATGGCCCAACCCCGTTTCCGATGTCTTATCCATAGATGGACTGCATGACAATGATATTATAACAATTTACGATGTAACAGGCTGTATGGTTTACCGACAATCTTATCACGGCAACACCGGGATAAACATGAGCACTCTCAATTCCGGAATTTATTTCATGAGTGTTGAATCCGTCTCGGGAAAATCTGTATTGAAACTTGTAAAACAATAATCTTATTATCATTAATATAAAAAAGAAAGGAAAAAATATGAAAAATTTTACTAAATCTTTTAGCCTTATGGTATTATTTGCCATGTTTATGAGTTTGAATGCTCAAGAATTGATCAACTGCAATCCTGATCCGAATGGCGAACCATGGATAGCAGGAGGACTTGTTGTTACACCTGAAATAGAAGCAAAATTAGCTGCTATTCCTATTTTGAGAATAAGTCCAGAATCCGAAGCAACCACATTACCGAGTAAAGTGGATAATTCTATTCGTAGCTGGTTCAGGCCAATTTTCAATCAAGGACCTGATGGTTGTTGCGGACAAGCTGCAGGTGTTGGATATGCATTTACTTATGAAGTTAACCGCTTACGCAATTTACCCTCTGACACACAATCGAATCAGTATCCAACTCATTTCACATACAATTTTTTAAATGAGGAGTTTTCTAATCGTGGCACATGGCCTCAAAATGGTTGGGATATTATTAACCAATGTGGTGTACCATCTTCAGAAGAATATGGCGGCATGTACAAGCCCCTACCTTTCCCTGACAGAATAAATGTATGGGAAACAGGATATGAACATTATTATCATGCTTTAACCAACAAAGTTATTCTAACTTACGAAAAGGAATTAATGCTTACAAGTATAAAAATTGATAAAATCAAACATTGGATTAACGATCACTGCCAGGGAGATACATCCGGAGGCGTGGCTGTTTTTTGTGCTAATATATATAATGCTCAGTATGATACGATATTCACTGAAAATGACGATACTATACATATAGTAAAAAGTTGGGGAAATGATGGACTTCACGCACTGACTATTGTTGGTTATGATGACGATTTAATGTTTGACTTTAATGGGGATGGACAGTTTACTAACCCAGGCAATAATGTTGCACAATGGGAGAGAGGCGCGTTCAAAGTTGCAAACTCATGGGGAACAGGATACAAAAATGATGGCTTTGTTTATATGCCCTATCGATTAGTTGCAAATACTGAAGGAGATATTTACAATAATGAAATTTATTGCTTGACTGTAACAGAAAGTTATTCTCCCGAACTTATGCTAAAAATGAATATTCAGCATCCAAACAGGCGTGCTTTAACATTTTACGCCGATTATTCCACAGATGCAGCACAACCAGGAATTAATGCCGATTCGGCATATATAGCTTTTAATTGGTCAAAATTGCCACAATTCGATTATTTGGCTATGCAGGGTCTCGCCAATAATAACGACCCTATCGAATTAGGTTTGGATTTTGGACAGTTTTTTAAAAACCAACTTGATAATGGAGAAGTCGGGAAAGTGTACTTCGTTGTAGAAGAAGATGATAATTCATCGCTTTATAATGGTATAATTTCTGATTATTCGTTGATAGACTATCGGTGGAATGAAACCTTTGAGTTACCTTATCAAGGAAATCAAAGTGTATTTATTGCGAATAATGGTCATACAAGATTGGGCATCAACTATCATCTTCTGCCATTTGAAAAACCGATTCAGAACGATTTTACTGTAACATCCGACCGTGTAGTACGCAGAACTGTAACTGTAAAGGACGGAACTTTCACTTTAAACGATAGTGTCAGATTAGATATGTATGGAACTGACAGTTACGATTGTAATTTAGTATTTTATTCAAATTCTAATCTAGTAATTGGTGATAATGCTGTTATCACCGCCAAACAAGGCAATTGTGAAATTGAAATTAATTGTGATGTTGAGATTGGCAATAATGTTAAGTTTATTGCAGAAAATGGAGCTACATTAAAAATTAAAGTAAATAATGGACGAATTGTTCATTTATCAAATTGCACATTTATAAACGCTTCGTTAGAAGTGGAAGCAACAGAAGGAAAAGATTATGCATATATACCTGAAATTTCTGTGGTTAATTGTAACTTCACATCTATAATTGGAGTATGTGAATATGCGATTAAAGTGTATGGTTACAATTATGTTACAATTATGGACAATATTATCAATGGAATTGGTTTAATGAATACAAAACATTATACTAATGGTATTATAATTCATAATAGCGGGACATTAAGTAACAACAGTAGGATTTACAGAAATGAAATTAAAGGTTGTACAGAAGTAGGTTTGACATTATTGGCTGGTCGGGTTAATGTTATTCGAAATGTTATTACCTCTTGTGGATATGGTGTCAGATTACTTAATAATAGTATTGTGAATAGTTTTAATGGCAGTTGTGGAGCATTGAACCCAAATCAAACACAATATATCCACGATAACAACTATTGCGAAGTACAAATCCACCGAGGAAGCATGCCACAAGAGTTTCGTTACAACAACATCACAAATTCTAATAATGCATGGTTTGTGCAATACGATGATTATACAGATCGCGGACTGCAGATTCGTTTGGATTTGGAATACAATAACTGGGGAAATTTAAGCAACTCGCAGATTGAACAACATTTTACCACCAACAATACCGGCAATAATGCTGTTTATTTTGATTATTTGCCGAAATGGAATTGGGGAGAATGCTATTCGCAATATGATGAATCGGACATAATGATGAAAGAAGCCGATTCATTGCAAACTGAAGGTTTATTTTCATCAGCTAAACTTACTTACAAAGAAATAATTGAAATGTTTCCTACATCTGTCAGTGCATCAAATGCCATGAAAAAACTATTCCAAATTGAGGCTCTTGCCGGCAACGATTACGCCTCCTTACAGTCTTATTATCTAACAAATAATTCTATTCAAGGTAACGAAGACTTATCGAAGATGGCAAATGTCCTTGCTAATAAATGCGATGAAGAACTAAAAAATTATAACTCCGCAATTTCATGGTACGAAAATGTAATAACAGATGATAACACACCATACAATGATAGCATCTTTGCAAGAATAGACTTAGGCTATCTATACTTAAAGATTGAGGAAGAAGGTAATAAATCCATAACTGGAAACTTGCAACAATATATTCCAAAATCTCGCGAAGCTCATTCAACTTTTACCGATTACGCTTTAAGCCAATTGAAGTTCGAAAACAATAAATCTCTTAATGAGGAATCAAATAATTACTCAGAAAAGTTAAATGAAAACAATATAAGCATTTTTCCAAATCCTTTCGACCAAACAATAATGATAATAGGTGAAAAAATAGAACTTGTCAAGATTTACAACGCAATGGGTCAATGTGTTCTAATGCTTCACACTAATGACTCTTCCATACATGTCGATTTAAATAATATTAACTCCGGTGTTTATTTTGTAAATGTAATTGATAAAAATGGTACAAGTCTTGTCAAAAAATTAATAAAAAATTAAGCATTGTCTTTAATTTAAAAAACATAAATTGTGCTAATATAATTAACAATCTTACCCTGAAAGCTAGGGTAAGATTGTTAATTAAAAGAATTTTAACTCTATAAAATAATAACAATATGAAAAGAAAATATTTAAATTTTTTAAAAACGCTTGTACCATCAGCAATATTTTTTGTTCTGATGTTCTTTAGCTATAATATATCTTATGCTCAAAACCTGACAAAAAGCAATCCGGCCAATGACTTCTGGACTATCATTGAACCTCCATTGCCTAATTCCGGGGTTCGTTCTCTTACTGAGGATAAACAAGGAAATATTGTGGTTGCATTGGGAGATAGAAAAGGAGTTTTCACATCAAAAGATGAAGGTATAACCTGGGACTCTTTGGGACTTTCCGGTGTTTATATTTACCGTTTATACCAAAATTTCGACGGAAGGTTGTTTGCTACTTCAGGTGCTTATCATGGTTTGTATGTTTTGGAAGAAGGAAGTACCGGATGGATTGGGATACCAAATCCAGGAAAAGACAATATTACGGCTATTCTGGGTACAGAAGACACCACTTTGTTTATTGGTGGTTGGGAGGGTATTTACAAAAATAAAGACTGGAATAATTATTCATGGGAATATGCTTTCCAACTTGAAGGCGGTACTACCCAAGTTAAAGATTTTATTGATGTGGGAAACGGTATCCTTTTGGCAAGTGTCACCGATTATTTGATGTGGGACCTGGGCGGCATTTTACGCTCCATCGATAATGGAGATACTTGGGAATTTGTGGAATTAGAAGACAATTTTATGGAATCTTTTGCAAAAAACTCGCATAATGTGATATTTGCCAGCAGTTATGACTGGGACCATTCACTCTATAAGTCTGAGGATTTTGGCGCCACTTGGGAACTGTTGCCCAACTGTTTTGAATGTATTCCTTCCATTGTTGTCGATTCTAACGATATCCTCTACACTGTCCGCCATTGTGATCTCGGCATTCCTCAAGGTGTATTTCGCTCCTCTGATGATGGTAAATCGTTTGACCCTTTGGAAGACATGACATCTATTCCCATTCATAATTTATATCTTTCTCCGGATGGTTACCTCTACGCTTATAGTCAATGGGCTGATAATATGATTTACCGCAGCCGCGAGTCGGTGTATTCTGAATTTTCAGTCGAACTTGTTGCCGAACCTGCAGACGCAGGCTTCGTAAACGGTTCAGGCTATTATCTCTTCGGCGACCGTGCACAACTTAATGCCTCCCCTTCCAACGGCTTCCAGTTCGTGTGCTGGATTAACCAAGACGGCGACACTATCTCCTGTGATCCAGACTACAGGCATTTCGTTACTCGCAACTACCTTATCACTGCTCTATTCGATGAAGTTTCAGACATGCCGGAGTTTTCATCGAACTCAACTTTAATATGGCCCAACCCCGTTTCCGATGTCTTATCCATAGATGGACTGCATGACAATGATATTATAACAATCTACGATGTAACAGGCTGTATGGTTTACCGACAATCTTATCACGGCAACACCGGGATAAACATGAGCACTCTCAATTCCGGAATTTACTTCATGAGTGTTGAATCCGTCTCGGGAAAATCTGTATTGAAACTTGTAAAACAATAATCTTATTATCATTAATATAAAAAAGAAAGGAAAAAATAGTTACATTTAACATCATTAACCGGTGGACTTTTTGAGCCTGATTTATAATACTTTGAAAATCATGCTTATATACCAATAAATCAATCAAAGGAGTTATATTTATATTGATAATCAATTAATTTATAATAATTTGTCGGACTCCCATGAAATCCATAATGTTTTTCACTCCTAAATAACATTTGTTCTTAAATAAATATCACACAAAGTAGAGACGTCATACCATGGCGTCTCTTCAATTCGTTAAAAAATAACATTTGTCCATAAATAAATTTCATATAAAGATTTTATCCCTACAGCAATGATTTACAATAATTAATATAGCACCAATACAAAGACAAACCAAACATTGAAACTTATGAAAAGAAAATTCCACATTGATTTTTATTTCTCAGACTTTTACCTGACAATAATGAATAAGAAATCCATGTATTTTCATCTGCCTTTTAAGACATCTTTTGTATCAATATCATTTTTTCGGTCAACATTCTGTTTGTTTGATTTATAAAAGAAGGATACATTCAGGATACATCAAGGATACATTTAGGATACATTTATCTGTTTTTTCAACATTTTATATATCCCATATCAAAAATAAAACCTGGTCCATTTTTATTGTAACAATAGTCTTTCCGACCTCAAAGCCTTGTAAGCATCAAAACCACAACATTGATTTTTAATAATTTGTTTTAATGAGACACAGCATGTCAATCCCATGTCATGACGACATCATTCCGTTTCAGTCCGAAAGTTTACCATTCATCAGCCAGTCCGGGTCAAAACGGTAAAACACCATCTCATAGCCATCTTCATCATGTTGTTTTTCCTCAACATACAGTCCAATCGTACCGTCCGGGAGCACACACAATGAAGAATAAGCCGAATAACGAGGCACCACACATTTGCCAAGATGCCATGTCGAACCTTCATCGAGACTATAATAAACCGAAACATCGCGTCGTGTATCGCCCTGGGGCAGTGAATGCAGCAATATGTCACGTTTGCCGTTACTGTCGGCAAAAGAATAACGTATCATGTCACCGTTACAGGCAGGACCCGTCAAGTCATCCCATTCAGACACGGTATCATTCCAGCTAATACCGCCGTCATGCGATATATTGTACCATCGTTTTCCTGAATGTCTAATGCTCATCAGTATAGATCCGTCGGCGAGTTCAGTCACTTTCGCCTCGTCGCCGCCTTGTGAAGCACGCTGCGACAAATGCCAGGTCTCGCCATTATCGTCTGAATAAACGACATAATTGTTAAGTTTATATTCATCATTTTCACGTACGGCGGCGACGAACATGACACGTCCGTTTCGTGTCACCAATCCGTTGCCGGAGCCAAAGAACGAGGCTCTCCATGTCTGACGTACCGGGTCGGGACAATCTTTTCCGAAGATATAAGGAGTGATATCTCTCGGCTCGCTCCATGTCCTGCCGTTATCATAGCTTCGCACCATATAAGAACGTTGCGGATTGTCAGCCGTTGACTCCCACAAGCCGCAGCCGCCGACAAAAACCGCTATCAACACATTGTCATCTGCAGCACGCGACACGGCACAATCGCCATAGCCGGCGCCTCTGCCTTTCCCTTCCGCCACAACGACAGGCTCGCTCCACGTCCTGCCATTATCCGTACTATATCTGCAGACAATGTCGATATCTTCAGGAAGGTCAGCCTCACTGAACTTGCGTCTGTCGGTAAATGACACAATGCTGCCGTCGGATGCAGTAATAACGGCAGGAATCCTGTAATTTCGCGAGCCATAGTCTCCCGGCGAGAACAACAAAGTCCTCTCCACACCTTCCTGTGCCGCCATATTAGTCATGAATACTGACAGCATTATAAAAGCAATAAATATCTTTGCGGTTTTCATAACATTTCTTTTGCAGCAAAGATAATACAAAGTAATGAAAGTGAATATACGATAGAATAAGAATATTGCATCTTCACAATAACATCTGTTATTCTGACAACTGACGATGCCGGAACACAGGCAATCACCTATCTTTCATGAAAATGAGGTATAGTATTTAACAAAAAACAGAATGCTGCCGGGTCTCCGACATCATTGAAATCTGTTTCAAATGATAATGGAATGTCTCAAGAAATATTTTCATTTATTGCCAACATAATGTATTACATGAAAAATTCAAGTACATCAATATAATTATGACAATTCCACGAATTTCGACTTATTTCATAAACATCATTTCATATTATCGAGAAATAAGATTAGACAAAATAATTATACACAATATCATTTTAATCGATAAAATCGAGTACTTTTGCAAGTAAATAAATATCATGCTTTTCAAGGACACAAAATATTTGGATTTCAAGTTTCCAGAACCTCAATATTTAGGAGCGAAATATATTCACAGAGGATGGATTGCTCAATATATCCCGGATGACGTCAATACCGTGCTGGACGCCTTCTCCGGTTCACAATCCATAGCATATATGCTCAAACAACTTGGTAAAAAGGTCATTACCAATGATTTTTTGAGTTTTAACAATCTTACTGGCAAGGCTCTGATAGAAAATCCTGGATTTATACTTGAAAAACATGATATTGAAATTCTTTTTTCAGACAACAGCAATCCTTCTGAGTTCAATTTAATTGACAAATTATACTCCGGTTTGTTTTTCCGGCATGAAGATTCCGTATTTGCCGACAGTTTTCGCAGCAATGTCCACAAACTGAACAATCAATATAAGCAAGCATTGGCATTGACTATAATGTGCAGAAGCATGACACGAAAAGTTACCATGGGTCATTTTGCTCATACTCAAGCATTGGTGTATGCTGCTGATCCTGCCCGTGTAAAACGCAATCGCAGTTTAATAAGACCATTAAAAGAATTGTTTACGGATTTACTTCCCGACTACAATGCTGCAATTTTCGACAACAAACAAAAAAATATCAGTTATAATAAAAACATTCTCGAACTATTGCCTCTGTTGAAAGACATAGACTTGGTATATTTTGACCCTCCATATTGCAACAGTCATGCTGACTATCAGTCATTTTACCATTTGTTGGAGACTTATGTCGAATATTGGAAAGACAAACAGTTTGTAAACGGAACCAAACGATATGAACCCAAAAGATACAGCGGATTTGACAAAAACAGTGAAGCTGTTTCAAGTCTTAAATTAATGTTCGAGCGTGCTAATCACATTCCCAATTGGCTGATAAGTTACAATGATCGCAGTTATCCCGACATTGATACTATGATTGGGTTGATAGAACCTTACCGTAATGTAAAGATAAAAAGAAAGACATATAATACGGGTCGCGGTGGAAAAGGCAGCGTAGCCGGAAGCAGTGAAATCCTTTTAGTGTGCACAACAAAATAAACACTTGCAATCATGACAAATTTTGAAAAATGGAATAAAGCATTCAAAACACAAGACCTGTATGCATTCAATCACAACGAAAATGCTGTCTTATGGCTCAAAGTCAGAGCAATATGTAGAGGCAAACAAATACAACATTTTATTAAATGAGAATAAAATAACTCTTTCTTCCTCCAAAATTGCAGAACAAAACGCTGAACTCTTTGAAATACTCGAAACAATGCCGAATGCCATGCAACGCCTTGATGCTTTCTTAAATGAAAAAGACAATGAATGGTATAATACAATGGGAATAAACAATGATACTCTCAAAGAAGATTTATATAAGATACGTCATTATGTTTGGGGTGGAGACCGAAACAACTCATTGGATAAACATCTCATAAGTAAATATGTAAAAGTTATCAGTAATTATGATGAATTGTTATGCAAACAAAACGAAATAGCTGAAAATGCCTGGAATTATATACAAACAAGTTGGTATAACAATTGGACGTCATATTTGATTGAATCGTTATTTAAGAAACATGAAAGAGTGATCTCTGCAGTAGGTGAAATAAAAAGTATCAATTTTTTTATTGACAACATTCCTATCGATCTGAAAGTTACATTTTTTCCAAATCAATATATGGATGAAAAAATAAAAGCCAAACTCGGTAAAAAAGAACTAACCTGGTTAAAACAAAAAGCCAAGGAACTCGGAATCACTGCTGACAACACATTAACAGAAACACAACAAATATATACGTTGTCTGAAAAATTATCCGAGATCGGCAATACTGAGATTCTTCAAGAATTGAATAACAAACGTAAAGAAGTTATTAACGAATCACAGGCAAATACAATTGAACTTATGACATGGTTATATGCCAATCAAGGAGAAATGCGTTTCGGTGCAGAAAACAGACTTTTTGTAATTCTTGCAGATTCTACAGACATAAGTCAGTCTTGGAAAATGAAACGTGCATTCTCTTTAATAGAGCCTAAAATAAAAGATTATTTAAACAATTTTAACAGTGACATTTTGAAAACGATAAACTTCTCATTCAAAGGAAATCATTATAAGAGTTTGGCTGATGCAATCTTTATCATCAAATAACATCTGCCATTTTATAATTTACATGTTTAAAAAGTAATACGAATTACCGATTATTTCAAAATTACATCCAAATCCCAACTTCAACACCAAGTTATCATGTCGTCATGAAAACAAAGGTCACTGTCATCAACCGGCATACCAATCCTTAAATTCCGTAACTCTCGCCTTGCTTACTATAATACGTTCGCTTACCGGCACTTTAAGATTCAACGACACCTTATTTCCAAACCATACCGAAACATCTTTTATGGCATCATGCGACACTATATATTGCCTGTTGGCACGAAAAAACTTTTGCGGATTAAGTTGTTTCATCAACTCGTCAAGATTGTCGCTTAGATAATATATTTTTTCATCAAATGTCACTGCCTTGATAGTCTTGGCATCTATAAATATGTATGCTATATCCGAAGTGGCAAGAGGTATGAGCTTATCCTGTTTGGGAACAAGAAAATACGATTTGTAATGTCGTTCTCCCATAGCGAATTTTTTAACAAATTCATTTATTACGGAAGAATGCTCATACTTCTCACCTGTCAAATTACGGTATTTCGTCATTGCCTTATAGACATCTTCTTTACTAATAGGTTTCAGAAGATAATCTATACTGTTGACTTTAAAAGCTTTAAGTGCATATTCATTATATGCGGTAGTGAATATTATGGGACATTTGATATCCACTTTTTCAAAGATAAGAAAAGAAGAGCCGTCAGCAAGATTGATATCCAAAAACACCAGGTCCGGTGTCTCATGAGTCTCGAACCATTCCACACTATCTTCAACAGTCTGCAACACCGTCAGGATTTCTACATCAGGTTCTATCTCTTTCACTATCTTGCAAAGTACATCAGCTGCAAGATGTTCATCTTCAATAATCAGTATTTTCATATCATTTTCGGTTTAAACAATGCCACTTTCACCTCAAAACGTCCATCTATTTTCTTGATATCGATGTCTCTTCCACATTTCAAACGCTGTCTTTCCGACAAATTGGCGAGACCTATACCGTTTCCCGGTTCCATACCCTTTTTTGGTTGTATTTTATTACTTACTGTAACTACAGATTCATCTTTATCAGCAGTTACATCAATAGTCAACGGTGTCTTGTCACTGATAATATTGTGTTTTACCGCATTCTCTATCAATATCTGAACACTTAACGGCAATATCATATACTGTAATACATCGCCATCAATATTATTATAATTGATTTTTATGCTCTCACCGAATCGTATCTGCAACAAATTGCAATATGACTTGCAAAAATCTATCTCCTGTGACAAAGTGACAGAGTCTTCATTACGTAGCGTATAACGCAGCACCTCCGACAATTCCTTGATAAATACCGATGCTTTATCGGTATCCAACCTTACAAGCGACTGCAAAGTATTGAGAGAGTTGAAAATAAAATGCGGATTCAATTGATTTTTAAGCACTTCATAACGTGAACGCAGGTTCTCCGATATTAATATCTCATTATCTATTTCCATCTTCTTCCTATTGTAATCCGAAAGCATCAGATGAGAAGACAATATCACCATCAATGTTACTATGATATTGCGCAAAAAGTCATTACGTACCATCATGACATAAAAATGAGTTGGCCTGACATCATTTTTATCAATAAAAACAACATACAGTACAAGCATTATCGCGGTCATCAACAATGTTATCATCAACGAGCCTGTCACTTCCAAAAATATTTTCCATCCCTTTTTCAGGTTGAGACGTGTATATATCTGAAAATCGTATAGATAAACAACAAATGCAAGTATTATCACCAACAACAGATTAAACAACATCTTTTCAAGATGTATCGGAGGTCTTCTCCAATAGTTGCCATGTTGTATAAGGAACTCATCACTAAAATACAAACTCAGGAATACACCAATATGTATTAACAAACCTATTGCCACCGACAATATCAAAAAGGTCTTTATGCTTGCATAATATTTGTTGTTATTCATATCTCAAAGCATTAATAGGGTCGAGTGAAGAAGCTTTCTTGGCAGGGTACCATCCGAAGAAGACACCTGTTGCAGCACATACCAAAAATGACAACAACACCGCCGGAGTACTTATAATAAACGGCCATCCTTGCCAAACAGACAAACCGTATGAGATAAGCAGTCCAAAAACTATGCCAATAAGGCCGCCAATAAGGCTCAATATAACGCTTTCGCATAAGAACTGCATCAAAATGCTACTGCTATGCGCACCTATTGCCATCCTCAGACCTATCTCCTTGGTACGTTCTGTAACAGTGACATACATGATATTCATGATTCCTATGCCTCCTACTATCAGCGATATGGCAGCTATGGCAGTCAACAAAGTAGTCATCATGCCGCTTATGGACGACATCATCTCCAACATCTCCGCCTGTGTACGCACCTCAAAGTCATCGTCTGCGCCATCCTTGATTTTGTGTGAGGCACGCAACAAGGTTTCTATTTCTTTGACAGCCTCATCAGCCACGGATTCCGACATGGCAGAAGCCATTATCATGTGTATGTAATCAATGCCCAACATACGTTTCTGCACTGTGGTATAAGGCATTATCAAGACATCATCCTGATCTTCTCCCATTTGATTCTCTCCTTTGGCTTTCAATGTGCCTATTACCTTCACCGGCATGTTGCCAACCCTTATCACCTTGCCTATGGGGTCTGTCCCTTCATCGAACAACTCTTCCACTATGGTCTGCCCTATCAACGCCACTTTGGAATATTTGCGTATGTCGTCGTCAGTGAAGTTGGCACCTGTTTCCAATTCGAATTTGCGTATCGACATAAGTTCCGTATTGCCCCCCATGATAGTGCCGGACCAGTTGTAATTGCCGTTTATTATCTGTGCACTTGCATTGAAGACAGGACTTACCGCCGAAAGATAATGAGCCTTTTCCTCAATAAGCTGCACATCTTTTATCTTCAACGACTGCACATTGTCACGTCCTGTTGACACGCCCCGTTCTCTCATCCTTGCACGCATCACCATAATGAGATTGGTTCCCATCTGCGACACCTGATTATTAATGCTCGCCTGTGAACTCTCGCCAACTCCTACCATGGTAATGACAGACGAGATACCAATCACAATACCCAACATGGTGAGCAATGCCCTTGTCTTGTTCCGCATCAAAGCGGTATAAGCTATTTTTGTCAGATTAAATATATTCATCTCTCAACATTTTATTCGTCAATATCAGGAGGCATCTCTTCGAGAGCCTTACGTGCCGACCTGTATTCGGCTTTACCATCGCTAATAATATGTCCGTCGCGCAACATAATAGTGCGTGAAGTAAAAGTGGCGATGTCGGATTCATGAGTTACA
The DNA here is from genome assembly GCA_002633315.1 of Bacteroidales bacterium Phil6. Taxonomy (GTDB): domain Bacteria; phylum Bacteroidota; class Bacteroidia; order Bacteroidales; family F082; genus Limimorpha; species Limimorpha avicola. The sequence continues at coordinate 5,312 of NWBN01000001.1, read as the reverse complement.
AAAGCTATCGTTTTACCTTTGCCGTTAAGTTCCTGAAACAGGCTCATTATCTCGAACGACGTTCTTGTATCTAAGTTTCCCGTCGCCTCGTCAGCCAACAATATCACGGGGTCGTTGACTATGGCGCGTGCTATTGCCACACGTTGCTGTTGTCCTCCTGACAACTGATTGGGCATGTGTTCCATACGGTCTTTCAGTCCCACCAGCTCGAGAGCTTCTATTGCACGTTCCCTACGTTCCCTGACAGATATTTTGTTGTTGTACAACAGAGGCAACTCCACATTTTCTATGGCAGACGTACGCGGCAAGAGGTTATACGACTGAAACACAAAGCCTATCTTGTGGTTTCTGATGTCAGCAAGTTCATTGCGAGAACGGTCTTTCACCGAGATGCCGTCTATGTAGTACGTTCCTGAAGTAGGAGTATCCAGACAACCCAGAATATTGAGCATGGTAGATTTGCCGCTACCGCTCGAGCCCATGATACTCACGAACTCACCGGGATATATCTCGAAAGACACCCCTTTCAAGGCATGAACTTCTTCACCGCCTACCATGAAGGTTCGCCTCAGATTATCTATTTTCAATATAGGATGTGCCATTATTTACTCTTGTTTTTATCGTTGTTGTTTTTTCTTCCGGGAGGTGTAGGCATGAAAGGATTGGAGTCCTGCCTTGAAGTTTTCTGTTTTTTTGTCACAAAATTAGCCGACAGCACTATGGAATCACCTTCTGCAACGCCATTTCTCACAATTTTGTAAACCCCGTCACTTATGTCAGTACTGATAAAACGCGGAGTCATGACGCCTTCATTCAACACCCATACCATTTCCGAATCTCTATTCTTTTTTCCAGGCATCATTGCAGGTGCATGAGAGTTCTTGACACGTGCATCATTTTTGTCAAACGACTCCATCACCTTTTGCGAAGGAGTGAAATTCAATGCCTCTACCGGCACAGCCAAACCGGAATGTTCTTCCGTCACTATGGTGACGCTTGCCGTCATGCCGGGAAGCAGTTTGTAATCAGGATTGGGAGCTTCTATTATTACGGTATATGTCACCACATTGTTAGTGGTAGTAGGTTCCAGTCTTATCTGCTGCACCTCGCCATGGAAAACGTCGTTTATATAGGCATCCACCGTAAACTCCACTTTCTGCCCCTCTTTCACCTGGCCTATGTCAGCTTCATCGACGTCGGCCTCCACTTTCATCTGTGTAAGGTCATTGGCAATGGTAAAAAGAGTAGGAGTGCTATAAGAAGCAGCCACTGTCTGGCCCTCCTCCACTTCACGCGACAACACCACGCCGTCTATAGGAGAATATATCTCTGCATAGCCGAGATTCACCTTTGCCTGGTCGAGGTTGGACTTGGCATTCTGCAGTTGTGTCTCCGCCTTTACAAGGTCGTTGCGAGCCTCTTCATAGTTCACCTTCGTCGTGGCATTAGCCTCGTACAACAGCTTGGTTCTCTCGAAGTTACCGGAAGAATATTCCAACTCGCTCTCAGCACTTTTGAGCGATGCTTCAGCCTGACGCACATTCTCCTGAAGATTGGACTTGTCCAACTCGGCAAGTATCTGTCCCTTTTTGACTTCGCTGTTATAATCCACAAAAATCTTATCTATCTCACCCGACACCTGAGTTCCCACCGTAACCTGTTCCACCGGCTGTATCGTTCCGGTGGCAGTGACGGTATTTATAACAGTATAATTCTCTACCGTATATGTCCTGACAACAAGTTCTTCATCATCATGCATCAGTATAATTACAGATATTACAATGACAGCAACGGCTGCAAGAGCCCAAATTAATTTTCTTCGTTTTTTCATAATATAATATTTACTTCAAAATGTTATCTTTTTTCCCATATAAATATCCAATATCTTCCTTTGCAAGATAAAAGAATACTTGTTCTGTATATAACTGTTCAAAGCCTCTGTATATCCGAGTTGCTGAGAAAGCAAGTCATAAGCGGTGATGGTGCCATACAGAAACTGCGAATTATAAGCCTCGAAAGACTTCAGGTATGCATCTGCCGAGAGTTTTGACACCTTATATTTGTTATACGTTGACAACACATTGTAATACTCCTCTGTCACGGTCTGTCTCAAGATAAAACGGCTGTTTGCCAAAGACAACTGTGTACGTTGCAATTCTATTTCACTTTGTTTTACTTTAAGCCGGGTATTGCCTTTATTATATATTGGAATACTGAGCGACAAGCTGACACTCTCCGACAGCTCATTAACCAATTGATTCCCCATATTACCCCAACCACTGTGTCCCGTATTCAGACCGGCGCCGACACTGACAGAAGGCAACATGTCGGATTTGGACAGTTTCACATTCATGCCGGCAATATCTATGTCATATTGTCCCATTTTCAACTCGGGAGAATATGACTCGGCAGCCGACAATGCCTCTTCCAATGAAGGCAACACCGACAGCTGCGCTATATCTGCCGTGTCGGGAAATATCACCTCCAACGGCGTCGAGGCATCCATAGACATCAACATCTTCAGGTTCAACAAGCTGTTTTCAATGGCAATACGGGTATCCACCACGTTGTTGGTATCCGTGGCATACCGGGCCTCAAGAAGCAGATAATCGCTCTCTATCATGGCGCCTGTCTCAAATTTCACGGCGCCCTGCCTCATGATCTCATAGCTGCTGTTCAACACCTCCTCCTGATATTTCAACAACTCTTCATTACCCAGAATGGTGAGAAATGCCTGCAATATCTGAATAGACAGGTTGTCATCATACTGTTGCAACTCCATACCCGCCTGTTCCAAGGCAAGTTCCTGTATCTCAATATTGTTCTTGATACTACCTCCCTGATATACCGACACGGAGGCATCAATGCCGGCAGTGCCGGAAAAAAGACTGCCGTCATTGCTGTTGGAAAAGCCTTCACTGACATGCGCACTCACCGAGGGCAACCTGTCTCTCTTGGACTGTTGCAACGACAAATCCTGCGACTGCCGCGTCAACTCCAACGACTGCCTCTCATAACTGTTGCCAAAAGCATAGTTGATGCAATCTTCAAAAGTGAACCTGACAACGGCTTCTTTTTGCTCTTCTTGTCCGACACATCTTAATGCCAACATCAAGACTGTTACCATTATTATTATCCTCATAGTTCTCAGTTTTATGATGCAAATTTATCTTTCCTGTTTTCATAAAACATTTAAAAAATCACCGAAACAGCAATTTCGGAATCTGAAACGACTTTTTGACTGTTTCATTTTTCATTCCTTCTTGATAAAAGACAGTTATTTCCATCGTATGACAGTTTCTTTCACAAATACTGCCAAATACTCTAATAACTTTCTCGAGAACTAAAGAACTTTAATCCTTTTATAACTATAATTAAAAATAATTTTGCATATATAATTGGTATTCAATAGTTAATGCAATTGTTAATAATTTTTTTTAAAAAAAATGCATTTTTTTTGCTCCATTAATAAAATTTATGTTATTTTTGCAAATTGCAAGCATAAGAGAATTATTGGATAGGTTATTTTGATTAATGTTTGTGCATACTCTGAAAAAACAGAGGTGTCTTGGGTTTTGATAAGAATTTTGTAATATGTTGTCATGAAAATAAAAGACATTTTAAAAAGGCCGGGAAACAAATATCTGATTGCCACACTGTTGTTTGCGGCAATAGTGGTATTTTTCGACCAGTACAATTTTTCTTATCATAAAAAAAATTACAGGGAACTTGAAAATGTGAGGAACACCGCCCGCAATTATGAGGAGAAAATCAGGGAACAGAACGAAACCATCAAGAGATTGGAGAGTGATTCCGCTTACATTGAAAAGATTGCCCGCGAAAAATACATGATGAAAAGAAGCAACGAGACGATTTATGTTCTCGATAACGACGACGAGAATTAATATTGCATGAAATTGAATGAAAACCAAAAAATAACCAAATAAACTGAGAAAATGAAAAAAATGAAAAAATTGCTGATTGCCTTTGCAATTGTATGTTGCATCGCACCCGGCGTGCATGCACAATCCGACGCGTTCTTCAACTGGACCGACGACACCAGGACAGGAAAAGACGGTACAAGTGTCGACATCTCATCTCCCACCAATGGAGGTATAGGTCTTTATTCATTAAATAGTGATATGACTCCGGCCCCTTTGGGAGGAGGTCTGTTGCTGTTGACTGCTGCCGGACTCGGTTATGTCGTGATTAAAAAAAAGAAATGCTAACAAAAAAAATGATGTGTTATGAAAAGAAGTGTATTGTTAATTTCAGCTTTTGCCGTTTTCGGTCTGTTGTTCACTCAATGTAAGAAAAACCAGGAGGTGCTTCCCGTCATACCTTCAGGCGAGAAAATTGACGTGACACTTAACGTGCCCAACAATGGAGGCAGCAAGACAAGTATTGCGGACGACGGTACCATAGTATGGACAGGTAACGACAAGATCGTGGTTTGTTATACCGAAGGAACCACTACAGGTGTTGCAGGCATTTTGTCCATCACCAACAATGTTAACACCAATGTGGCTACTTTTACAGGTCAGATAACCCTTATGGGTGGTCAGACTGCTGAAAACTTCGCTTCATACTCTTATGATTTCCACTATCTCGGGTCTGATTTCAAAGAAAGTGACATAACAAACAGCGATGGAACATACGCCAACAAATACGACCTCGATTTCACCAACCAGGACGGCACATTGGCAGGTCTCTCAAAACTTCACTATGCCATGGGAACCGGAAGTTTCAAAGATGTCAATGGAAACTATACTGCGAATCTTGTCCTTAAAAACAAGATTTGTGTCTTCTCATACGATGTAACCGCCATGGTGGATCAAACCAACACGTATGCCGTTGACAACTTTTATATGACATTCCCGAATACGGCACCAAACACAAAACTTACCGTAGGTTTTACCGGAGGTTTTACCGGAGGTTTTACCGGAGATTATACCTATGACAACACCACAAAATCCATTTACGTAGGAAAACCCACAAAACAATCCGACGGCTCATACAAACTCTATGTGATACTGCCGGGTTATGATCCTTCTGCCTTACCGGGTGATGTCAATGTACAGTTTTTCAGCGACTCTTATTCTCAGAATGCCGCAATAACTCATCCAAGTGCTTACTTCGGTTATAATTCTTACAACGGAGGAACTTCCACCAATGTGACACCCATAACAAACGCCACATATATGCTCAATGAAAACTGTGCAAGAGGTATCTTCAAAACTGCCACAGGGCGTCTTATCAGATTTGCCAACGGCAATTTATATACCACTTTTAGCGGTTCTTTACAGTCTCCA